>DYIY01000028.1 GCA_020723405.1 Thiobacillus denitrificans
GGCGTAAATACCTGATCCTGGGCGTTGGGGGGAGGTGGGTGGGCTGGACGCTTACTTCCCCGCAGACTATCTCGGCGACCCGGCACGGTTGCGCCAGGCTCTGGGCAATTACGCCGCCAACGCGGCCAAATTCACCGAACGCGGGACCGTATCCCTGCGCGCCCAACTGCTGGAGGATGGGATGGACGACAGCCTGATTCGTTTCGAGGTGGTGGACACCGGCCCTGGCATTTTGCCGGAGCATCGATCAGGTATCTTCAGTCTCCAGGAACCGACCGGTCATCCTGCCTGGCAACGAACCCAGGGCGACGGCCTGGGGCTTGCACTGGGGCTCGCCGTCACCCAACGGCTGGCGGGTTTGATGGAGGGCAAAGTGGGTGTGGAAAGCACACCCGGTGTAGGCAGCACCTTCTGGTTCACCGCCCGGCTGAAAAAAGCCGGACGGTGAGGCCCTTCAGCCCGGATCAGAAGCGACTGGACAGCATGACCGTCAGCATGGCCTTGTGGTAGTCGGTCAGGGCAACGGTGGAATCGTTGCGGGTCAGGGTGGCGCCGACGGACAGGTTGGTACCCTTCTTGTCCAGGGGCTTGTTCAGGTTGGCCGTCAATTGGTACTGCCAGTCCATCTGGGAGTTGTCGCAGCCCGAGCACAGGCCGGCATACAAGGGATCGGGCTCGGTCTTGACGATGCGGCCGATGGAAGGCTGCACGTAAAGGCTCATATCCCAGGGCAACCTGGTGAACCAGCCCAGGCTCACCGCCGCACTGTTCGTGTCGAACCAGTTGACCTGGGTCACTTCCCGGCCCAGGCGTAGGCCGGGTTGCAGGAAGGAACCGTTGCCCAACTGCTGGCGGAAGGCCAGGTTCAAACCGAAGGCATAGCCATCCCGATCCGGGGATAGGGATCTGTGCTGCCTGCGCGAGACGGTGACCGTCCCGTTAATACTCTGGTCACGGTTCAGGTTGTAGCGCACCTGGGGAGCCAGACCGTAGGTATGGCTGTAGTAGTCGTGGCCGACTTCGGTATGGTCCAGGATGGCCGGCAGGGAGACGACAAAATCATCCACCTTCCAGGTGGGCCCGGCGGACACGGAAGCAACCAGTTGATCGCTGTCGTTTTCGCTCTGGTAATCCAGGCTGAAGGCGTTGAATTCGAATTGCAGGGCCATGTTCTGATTGAGGGCATGGGTGTAGGAGAATCCGCCATTCATACCCCAAGCTGTATCTCGACGTCCTGTAACCCCCTGAAATGTTGGACAACCAACCTGCTCACAACTGGGGCCTGTGTTGACGTTGGTGTCCACCACGTAACTCAAAGCCAGGCGGGCCTGCCAGGGCCGCTGGGCGGCGATGCTGTCCAGGAAGCGCTGGATGTTCTCGCCCACCACCGGGGGCGGGTTGGTGGCCTGGACCGCCTCGAAGGCTTCCCGGGCCTTATCGTTCTGGCCCAGAGCCATGTAGGCCCGGGCCATTTCCAGGCGCACCCGGGGCAGGTCGGCATTCTCGGCCAGGATGCCCTGATACAGGGCCAGGGCCTCATCCGGTTTGTTGATGCGGGAGGCGCACTGGCCCAGCATGAAGCGGGTGTCGATGTCCCCCTGGTTGGCCTCCAGGTTGGCCTTGAGGATGTCGTAGGCCTCCTGGAAGCGGCCGGCATTCATGTGGCCGATGGCCTGGCGCTTGTAGGCGGGGATGGCGGGCTTCGCACCGGGTTTGAAAACTACCGAGGGGGTTTGCTGCGCTTGAACAGGAAAAGCCATCAAGAGGCAAGCCAACAATTGAACTGCCAATATTGCGGGTCGAATGTATCGGTTCATGGACTATCCACCTGATTGGGTTTATTTCGATTTTACCGTTCTGCTTGAGGACAGATCCCCACCAACATATTGATCAAAGGGTACACCGCCATGCTTTCCAAGGAATATACCAGCGCCGGTATCTTCACCGTGATTTATTCGCCAACTACCTCCCAGTTCCTGGGCACTCGGCCCGAAGAAAACCCCCTTTGCCACCCCTGTCACCGAGCTTCCATTGCCCAAATCGGCAGAAACTAGATTATGGCCAGCACTCCAGCCACCGTTGACTGTTACGGAACTCAGCCAAGTCAAACCATTTTTCATTATATTATCAAACGATCCGGTAACGGTCCGGCTCCCGAAGTTGACATTCCAATTCATTTCCCCCAACAGCAAGGACTTGTCCTGGGTATAGCCAATCATTCCGCCAGTGTAACTGACAACACCAGATAGCGGCATCTGGGCTGGGCTGGTTAACTCGCCGGCAACCCAGAAACCCTCATCATCATATTCCATGTCGGTACTCTCACCAACACTCTGGTATCCGTAGGAAACCCAAGACCCCCAAGTAGAATAGGAAAACTGGTTCACAGAATCATAATATCCTTCCAGCGAATATCCCACCCCGTGGTAATCATCAATTCCATCTGAAGTCGTACTCTGGTGTGTATAAAAATACTCTGTCCCATCGTAATAACTTACGCTATAGTCCGAGCCATAGCATGACTCGGTAAAAGCATCACATGTTGATATGTTCACCATATCAACAATGGGGCCCGCCCCCCCTGCAAACATATCACCATCTATGAAAATGGATGCGTCTATGTAAACCTTGGTGAGCCCCTCATCTTCCATCACTCTGAAGCCAAGTTGTGCACTGGTTGGACTATCCGATGCAATGACTTGCTGGATACAGGAATCCTGGTAATAGTCACACCTGTCCACATATCCCGCCGCGAAGCCACTGAGCGAAGCCACGATATCGTGGCCGGCAATTTCGTCGATTATGTCGCGTTGTACATCTTCGATAGACTTCTTGGAGTCACCCACCCCGGTGTTCTCCCTTGCACTTTCAAGCAAATCAGATCTCCCGGAATCTGTCTCATCGACAACCAACTCCACCGGATCCATCCGGGCTTCCTTGTCCTTGCCGCCCCGGCCGTCGCTCAGGCCCAGGTCCTTCATCCGGCCGCCGCCCTGGTTCATCCGCTGCAACTGCCGGTCCGCGTGCCGCTGCCCTTCCTCCCGGGCCGTCCGGCGCATGGCCCGCAGCTCGTTGCCGCCGCCGCCGGCTCCCACGTTCACGTTCGGCATCAGCCGCGCCATCCCCGCCGCCAGGCCGAAGCCCGGGTCATGCCGCGCGGCTTCCTTGAAGGCCGCCGCCGCATCCTTGAACTGACCCTTGTCCGCCAGGTCCAGGCCCTTCGCAAAAGCCTGCAAGGCCTGGGGATTGCTCGTCTGGGGCTTCTCGATCTGCCCCCGCACGGCCGGCGGCAGGGTCTCCAGGTCAATCCCCAATTGCTTGATCACCGTCAGCACCAGTTCCTTTTGCAGCTTCGTGAATTCGTCCATGCCCCCCTGGCTGCTCAGGGTCCCCAGCGTCTTGCCCGTCCCCGTCTCGATGGTCAGGCCGTTGATGTTCAGGTTCGGCGCGCCTTGCACGGCGCTTGCCGCCAGCGCCAGGGTGCCGGCCAGCAGGGAGATTCGCGTTGCGCTCATGATCCGGTCCTTCACTTGTCAGTCTTGAGCTGGTAGTCGCCCAGCATGATCTTTTCCGCCTTCATCAGCTTGCCGGCCCGGATGGCGCTCTTTTCGTCCACCAGGCCGCTTTCGGAAAGTTGCATTTCCTCGATCAGCTTTTGCAGCTTGGCCCGCTCCAGCACCTTGATGCCGGGCACCTTGGACAGGTCCGAGATCACCATGGCGGTCAGGCCCTTGGACAGCACCGCCTGGGCCGCATCCCCCCGGTTGACGAAGGGCAGCACCGCCACCGTGCCCGGCTCGGGGGGAGCGGCGGAGAGAGCCGCTTCGGCCGCCACCGCACGCTTGATCTCGTCCTTCAGGGTTTCGTGGATCAGCAGGGTCATCTTGGGGCCCACCTGCAGGGCTTCCGCGCCAGCAGGGTCCAGACGGCTGAACAATTGCCACTGGCGCAGGGCTTCCACGTTGTCTTCCGCATCCAGGGCGATGCGCCCCAGGTGGTAGGCGGCCTGGGCATTGCCGGGGAAGGCGTTCTGCAGCCGGGTCAACAGGGGCTTGGCCTGGGCGTCACCCTGGGCCAGGGCGCCCAACGCCGCCTTCATGGCCGGGGCTTCCGGGCTGGTGGCCAGGGTGAAGTCCACTTCCTCGCCATTGCGGATTGCGTTCAGCGGACCGCTGCTGTGCTTGAGGCCCGCCGCCAGGGGAATCGCCTTCCCCCCCTCCGCTTGCCAGCGGGCCAGCATCCGCCAGTCCCGGGTGGCATCACCCGCGTCGTAGCGGTCGCTGTCCCGCCAGGCGTCCCAGTTGTTGAAGGCCATGACCGTGCTGCCCGTGCTCCGGGCTTCAAGGCCCAGCTTGCCGCCCGTGGCTTCCAGTTCGCCGCCGGGGGCTTCCACCATCAGGGCGGTCCGATTGCCTTCGACCGGTTGGACGTAGATGGCCGCCTGGCCGGTCCAGACGCGGAACCGCTCCACGCTGACCACCTGGGCCACCACCCCTGCCCCCAGGTGCAGGGCATCTCCGTTCTTCAGTTGGATGCGCAGCCGGGTGTCGGGTCCGGTGGCCAGCACATCACCGGCCCGGATGGCCAGGCCGTCATCCACCTTCCAGAGTCCTTCGCCATCCTTCACCGCCGCCTGACCGACCAGCAATTCCACCGCCCCCAGGCCTTCGCCTCCGCTCCGGGCCGCCTTGGCCTGGCCCAGATCCACACCCTGGGGTTGCTCGGGGAGCCCGCCATGGGCCAACCCACTCAGGATCAGGGTGAGCAGGGACAGGGCGGGGATGCGCCGGGGTAGGTGATAGACCTTCATGGTTAACCTCTACATTGCCAAGTTGTCGATTGGGTTATATCGATTTTCATCCCACCACACCACCATTCTGGATCGGCAAATGGAAGTTGGCATGGATGAAATGCAAAAAAACTAGCGGGCTGATTGCCGGCCATAGCAACCGCGCGCATTGCAATCATAAAACGCCGTGCCCCCTGGCTTGCTGAGAAAAATTCCGGCGGCATTTTCGTAGCCGTCGCCGCTGGACTTCTTGATTTGCCACGCCCCCCCAAATTCTTCGGCGTTGGGGCCATAGAATGCCCCCTTGGCCGTGCCCGAGACGACGTTGGCTCCGCTCAGGGTGGCCGACACGGCATTGCTGCCCGCCGACCATCCTCCGTTGGCGTCCACCTGGGAGAGCCAGACGGAGTCGGTTCCGGCATAGACCAGATTGTCAAAGGTGCCGGAAACGGTCCTGCTGGCGAAATTCACGGTCCAGTTCATGGAGCCTTCCAGATAGGCGAAATTCTCGGTGATGCCGACGACTCCGCCCGTATAGGCGGCCGATCCGCTGGCGGGTATGTTGGCGGCCGGGGTCAACTGCCCGGCGACCCAGTACCCCTCGAAATACTCCCCGGTGTCGCCGTTGAAGTCATACCAGTAGCCCCAGGCGCTGTAGTCGAACTGACTGGAATCCGTCTCGAGCTCGGAGGTCCAGAAAAACCGGAAGACGCCATTGTTCCAGTCATCCAGGAAGACCGCGAAGTTGTTCTTGTCGAGATATTCGCTGTACACCCCGACTTCTTCCGTGTAATAGCTGCATCCTTCGTCAGAAATGCTGCATGCGGAGGTCAAACTGAAGGCCGTGCCGGGCTCCGAATTGCCGAACAACATGTCGCCAAAGAGGTTCAACGCGGCATCGACCTGGAATTCGCTCGGGCGAAAATGGAGCAACACGCTGTCGCTGCTGCCTTCCACCATGATTTCCTGTGCCAGACAGCCATCCGGACACCACTCGAAGATGCCGGCGGAAAATCCCTGGTAGTCCTCCGGCAAGGGCTCGCCGCCCCCAGAATCCGGTATGACCTCTTCAATGTCCCGGCGCTGAGTGTCCTCCTGGTTGTTCGGGACTTGGTTGAGGGCCAGCAGATTCTGCTCGCCGTTGCCATTGCCCGGATTCCCGCCGCTGCCGTCCGTCAGGTCATCGGCCAGTTCCACCGGGTCCATCCGGGCTTCCTTGTCCTTGCCGCCCCGGCCGTCGCTCAGGCCCAGGTCCTTCATCCGGCCGCCGCCCTGGTTCATCCGCTGCAACTGCCGGTCCGCGTGCCGCTGCCCTTCCTCCCGGGCCGTCCGGCGCATGGCCCGCAGCTCGTTGCCGCCGCCGCCGGCTCCCACGTTCACGTTCGGCATCAGCCGCGCCATCCCCGCCGCCAGGCCGAAGCCCGGGTCATGCCGCGCGGCTTCCTTGAAGGCCGCCGCCGCATCCTTGAACTGACCCTTGTCCGCCAGGTCCAGGCCCTTCGCAAAAGCCTGCAAGGCCTGGGGATTGCTCGTCTGGGGCTTCTCGATCTGCCCCCGCACGGCCGGCGGCAGGGTCTCCAGGTCAATCCCCAATTGCTTGATCACCGTCAGCACCAGTTCCTTTTGCAGCTTCGTGAATTCGTCCATGCCCCCCTGGCTGCTCAGGGTCCCCAGCGTCTTGCCCGTCCCCGTCTCGATGGTCAGGCCGTTGATGTTCAGGTTCGGCGCTCCGTGGGCCACAACCGGACCCGCCAGCGCCAGGGCCGTCAGAACGGCTGATAATGTTTTGTCTCGCATGACAACCTCCTTGATGTTTGCCTTCTTGTCTGGGTCTGCCCGGTTGACCAGGCCAGTAAATGAATGTCCGGCAGCCGACCCTGATGCAAGCGAAATGAAAAATTATGTAAAGACCGGTCTATGTTTACTGCCCACCCCCCCAGTGTCAAGTTTTTGACAGCCCGGCGGCGTGGGTTCCCGTTCTGGCCCAACCGGGAGCATCCCGGCCCAGTTTGAATGATCTTCATCAAGGCTTCTCCTGGCAGACCGGGGATGATGCCCACAGTCTGAAAGCGCCACGTTCCGCGTCCATGCTGATTGCCCTCATCGCTGCCACCCTGCTTGCTTTCCTGGCCGGCCAGACCCTGCCCCGGGTGTTTGCCGCCGCACCGGCTTTCTGGGCCCACGTCCCCCTGGCCCTGGGGGTCATGACGTTGATCACGGCCGCCATGCAGCACTTCGCTCCCGTTCTCACCCGGGGCAGATCGCCAGGCCCATGGATCGCCCGCCTGCCCGGGCTGATGTTCCTGGCCGGGACGCTGGCCGTGGCGGTGTTCGCGGGCGGGCCAGGATATGCTTGGCTTTCCGTGGCTGCGGGCCTGGCCCTGGCGGTCGGGTTGGCCATGCTGGCATGGATGGTGAATCTGGGTCGCCGGACCCTGGGCACCCCCCATCCCGGCCTGCACTGGTACGTGGCGGCCATGGGCTGCCTGGCTCTGGGACTGTTCGCCGCCCTTCTCCTGCCCTTTTTTCCCCAATGGCATGGGCCCCTGCGGGCTTTTCACCTGCACATCAATCTCTATGGTTTCGTGGGCCTCACCGCCGTGGGTACCTTGCAGGTCCTGATGCCCACGGCTGCCGGCCAGGCGGACCCGGACGCTGCTTCGCGTCTGCGCCAGGATCTGAAGTGGGCCCTGGCTGGCAGCCTGCTGCTGGCCGGCGGACAGGCTTCCGGCCTGCCGCTCCTGGCCTGGTTGGGTGCCCTGGGCTGGGGCTGGACCCTGTTGCGCCTTCTCACCGCCTGGTGGCGCCGGCACCGCAAGCGCATCCTGGCCTGGCATGGGGCGGAACCCCTGCTGGCCGTGGCCACCCTGGGTTTCGCCGCCGCCCTCACCGCCCATCTGGGTGGTTGGGTGGAGGGGGGCCCCCTGGCCTTGTTCCTGCCCGGCTTTCTCATGCCCCTGGTCAGTGGCGCCGCCGGCCAACTGGCACCGGTATGGGTGGGCACGGGCCGTCCGGCACTTCGCCATGCCCAGGACCGGGCCCGCCTGACCCGCTGGAACGGCCTGCGCGCCCTGCTCTTCCTGGCCGCCATTCTCCTGCCCCTGCTGGGCTACCGCTGTGCCGGCATGCCCGCCTTGACCGCTCTGGCCTGGTTCGGCATCGTGTTCGGCTTCTGGCTCTACCGCGATACCGACTGAATGCTCTCCCAACGGGTCCACACCTTCGGCCAATACCTGCTGAACAAACACGGCGAGCGGGTACACAAGATCGCCCTGGACGCCGGCTTCACCTGTCCCAACCGGGACGGCAGCAAAGGCATCGGCGGCTGTACCTTCTGCAACAACCACTCCTTCAGCCCCAACGACCGGAAATCGGCTCCCCTGGCCGAACAGCTTGCTTCCGGCCGCCGGGGCATCGCCCGGCGGACCCGGGCCAGCAAGTACCTGGCCTACTTCCAGGCCTATACCAACACCTATGCCCAGGTGGACCAACTGCGGGCCCTCTATGACCAGGCCCTGGCCGTGGACGGCATGGTGGGCCTGTCGGTGGGCACCCGGCCGGACTGCGTACCGGACCGGGTGCTGGATCTGCTGGCCGAGTACCGGGACCGGGGCATGGAAGTCTGGCTGGAACTGGGCTTGCAATCGGCCTTCGACGCCAGCCTGGCACGGGTCAACCGGGGCCACGGCCTGAAGGAATACATCACCGCCACCCTGGCCGCCCGCCAACGGGGCCTGCCGGTCTGCACCCACCTGATCGTCGGCCTGCCCGGCGAAGATCCAGGCGAAGCGCTGAACAGCCTGGACATCGTGCTGGACATCGGCACCGACGGGTTGAAACTGCATCCCCTCCACGTGGTCAAGGGCACCCAACTGGCCAACCAGTGGCGGAAGGGCGAGTACCAGCCCCTGGCCCTGACCGACTACGTGGCCGTGGCCGCCGACATGATCGAACGCACTCCCTGGGACATCGTCTACCACCGGATCACCGGCACCGCCCCCGCCAACCTGCTGCTGGCACCCGGCTGGTGCGCCGGCAAGTGGCCGGTGGTCAACGCCATCGTCGCCGAACTGAAGAAGCGCGGCAGCCGACAGGGGCAGGTATTTTTACGGCATAATTCCGGACAAGAAGGTGTGTTTAACTCCGATGAATCCTGACACCCCCCTCCTGGAACTGATCTGTCCCGCCGGCAGCCTGCCCGCCCTGAAAACCGCCGTGGACCAGGGCGCCGACGGCGTTTACCTGGGCCTCAAGGACAACACCAACGCCCGCAACTTCGCCGGCCTCAATTTCGACGAGAAGAGCCTCAAGGAAGGCATCCGTTACGCCCAGGGCAAGCGGCGCAAGGTGCTGATGGCCCTCAACACCTACCCCCAGCCCGACACCTTGCCGCGCTGGCACCGGGCGGTGGACACCGCCGCCAGCCTGGGGGTGGACGCGGTCATCCTGGCCGATCCCGGGCTCATGGCCTACGCCCGCAAGACCCATCCGGAACTCCGCTTGCACCTGTCGGTACAGGGTTCCGCCACCAGCTACGAAGCCATCAATTTCTACCGGGAACGCTTCGGCATCCAGCGGGCGGTGCTGCCCCGGGTGCTGTCCCTGGCCCAGGTGGAAAACGTGGTGGCCAACACCCCGGTGGAAATCGAACTGTTCGGCTTCGGCGGCCTGTGCGTCATGGTGGAAGGCCGCTGCCTGCTCTCCTCCTACGCCTGCGGCGACTCCCCCAACACCTTCGGCGCTTGCTCCCCGGGCCACGCGGTGCGCTGGGACCAGACGCCCCAGGGCATGGAAACCCGCCTGAACGGCGTGCTCATCGACCGCTACGCCGACGACGAAAAGGCCGGTTACCCCACGTTGTGCAAAGGCCGCTTCGAAGTCCAGGGCGAGACTTACTACGCCCTGGAAGAACCCACCAGCCTGAACAGTCTGGAAATGCTGCCCGACATGGCCCGTCTGGGCATCGCCGCCATCAAGATCGAAGGCCGCCAGCGCAGCCCCGCCTACGTGGCCCAGGTGACCCGGGTCTGGCGCGCCGCCATCGACGCCGTCAAAGCCCACCCCGACACCTTCCGCCCCAACCCCGCCTGGATGGCCGAACTGGCCAAGGTCTCGGAAGGCAGCATGAACACCTTGGGAGCCTATTACCGCCCGTGGAAGTGAAGATGCGGGTAGTCGGCAGCAAGAGCCGCCACCAGCTACCGACTAACGACCAACGACTACCAGCTACCGACTCAACAATGCTCCTCGCCCTCGGCCCCCTCCTCTACTACTGGTCCCGGGAAGACACCCTGGACTTCTACGGCCAAGCCGCCAACTGGCCGGTGGACAGCGTCTACCTGGGGGAGACGGTCTGTTCCCGGCGGCATCTGCTGCGCCTGCCCGACTGGCTGGAACTGGCCGGGAAACTGGCCGACGCCGGCAAGCAGGTGGTGCTGTCCAGCCAGACCCTCATCGAATCGGAATCGGACCTGAAGGCTTTGCGCAAGCTGGTGTCCTGGGCCGGGGCGGAGGCGGGCCGCTCCCACCGGTTCCTGGTGGAAGCCAATGAGTGGGGTGCGGTACGCCTGCTGGCAGAAGCTGGATTGCCCTTCGTGGCCGGGCCCACCCTCAACGTCTACAACCCGGACACCCTGGCCCTGCTGGCGGAAATGGGGGCCGTGCGCTGGGTGCCGCCGGTGGAGATGCCCCGTACCATGCTGGGCCCCATGGCCGTGCCGGCCGGCATGGAGACCGAAGTCTTCGCCTGGGGCCGCCTGCCCCTGGCCTTCTCGGCCCGCTGTTTCACCGCCCGCCACTACAACCTGCAGAAGGACGACTGCCAGTTCCGCTGCCTGGACCATCCCGACGGCCTGGTGCTGCGCTCCAGGGAAGGCGAGGATTTCCTGGCCATCAACGGCATCCAGACCCAGTCCGCCAAGGTGATGCAATTGGCCCACCGGCTCGACGAACTGCACCACGCCGGGGTGACGGGCCTGCGCCTGTCCCCCCAGTCCCGGCACATGGCGCGCGTGGTGGCCATCCACCGGGCCCTGCTGGACGGTCACCTGGCCCCCGCCGACTCCCCCGCCAGCCTGGCCGCCTGCCGCGCCGCCCCGTCCTGCGACGGTTACTGGTCCGGCCAGGCCGGCATGGCTTCCTCCCTTTCCGCCTGACACCTTGACCGGAGCCCCCATGATCGCCCTGCCCCTGCCCCAGTCCTTCCCCCGCCCCCTGGCCCGGCTGGTGGCCCGCCTGCCCGCCCTGCCCCCCTCACTGGCCTTCGCCGCCGCCTGCAACCGCACGGCCTGGCCCACCCTGCGGGAACTGGACTGGAGCCCGGCCCGGGGCCGGCGTTTCCGCGTCCACGTGCGGGACATGGGCCTGTCCATTTATCTGTCGGTGGGCGACCGGGGACTGAAGGCGGAACGGGCCGGTCCGGTGGACGTGAGCTACACCGCCAGCGCCGAGGATTTCCTGCGCCTGGCCCTGCGCCTGGAGGATCCGGACACCCTGTTCTTCAACCGCCGCCTGGCCATCGAGGGGGACACCAACCTGGGCCTCACCATGAAGAACCTGCTGGATGCGGTGGACTGGGACGAACTGGCCCGCAACATGCCCCTGGGCCTGGGCCGGCTGTTGCAATCCGCCCGCCAGCACATCCGGTTGCCCGCCGTCGCCTGAGCCGGCGGACCCGGGCCGGGTAAAATGCCGGCCATGTCCGCCATCCGCCCCCTTCCCGACCTCCTCGTCTCCCAGATCGCCGCCGGCGAGGTGGTGGAGCGCCCCGCCTCGGCCCTCAAGGAATTGCTGGAAAACAGCCTGGACGCCGGGGCCCGGGACATCCGCGTGGACCTGGAAGAAGGCGGCATCAAGCTGATCCGGGTGGCCGACGATGGCGCCGGCATGGCCCCGGATGACCTGCCCCTGGCCCTCACCCGCCACGCCACCAGCAAGATCGCCAGCCTGGAGGATCTGGAGCGGGTGGCCAGCCTGGGCTTTCGCGGCGAGGCCCTGGCCAGCATCGCCAGCGTGGCCCGGGTCAGCCTGGTGAGCCGCCGTGCGGCCCTGCCCCACGCCTGGAAGATCGGCGCCCTGGACGGCCGGCTGGGCGGGGTGGAGCCGGCGGCCCTGGGACGGGGCACGGTCATCGAGGCCCGGGACCTGTTCTTCAACACCCCGGCCCGGCGCAAGTTCCTCAAGACCCCGGCCACGGAATACGGCCATTGCGACGAGAGCCTCATCCGCCTGGCCCTGGCCCATCCCGCCTGTGCCTTCACCCTGGGCCACAACGGCCGGACCGCCCGCCGCTTCAACGCCGGAGACTGGCAGGCCCGGGCCCTGGAAGTGCTGGGGGAGGAATTCGCCGGGGCCGCCCGCACCCTGGACGAGCAGGCCGGCCCCCTGCGCCTGTACGGACTGGCAGGCCTGCCGGCCTACTCCCGGGCAGGACGGGATGCCCAGTACCTGTTCGTCAACGGCCGCTTCGTCAGGGACAAATTGCTGGGCCACGCCATCCGCGAAGCCTACCGGGACGTGCTGCACCACGAGCGGCACCCGGCCTATGTGCTGTTCCTGGAACTGCCCCCGGAAGGGGTGGACGTGAACGTGCACCCGGCCAAGACCGAGGTGCGTTTCCGGGAAGGGCGGTCGGTGCACCAGTTCGTGTTCCACGCCCTGGAACGGAACCTGGCCGGGGGACGGCGGGAAGCAGCCCCCCCGTTTGCCCCGGCACAGGAATCCGCCCCGCCTGTACCCGGGACCACGCCTTTTCCCAGATCCGGCTTCGCTCCCCGGGGGGAGACCTGGCGCCAGTCGGGCCTGGCCCTGGCGGAACAGCCGGCCCGCTACTTCGGCATGGTGGCTGAAGCCCTGGACAGCGCCACGGACATTCCAGCCCCCCGTTCCTCACCGGCGCAGCAGGAATCGCCGCCCCTGGGCTACGCCCTGGGCCAGGTGGCCGGCATCTATGTGCTGGCGGAAAACAGCACAGGCCTGGTGGTGGTGGACATGCACGCCGCCCACGAGCGCATCCTTTACGAGGGCCTCAAGACCGCCCTGGCGGAACGGCGCCTGGCCAGCCAGCCCCTGTTGATTCCCGTGGTGTTCCAGGCCACAGCCCTGGAAATGGCCACGGCGGAGGAGGCCCGGGAGGGCCTGGCCGAGATGGGCTTCGAACTGGCCCCCGTCTCCCCCACCCACCTGGCCCTGCGGGCCCTGCCCGCCCTGCTCAAGGACGCCGACGGGGAAACCCTGGCCCGGCAGGTGTTGAAAGACATCCGGGAATACGGCATAAGCGGGGCCATGACCGCCCGCCGGGACCAGTTGCTGGCCACCCTGGCCTGCCACGGCGCGGTACGCGCCCACCGCCGCCTGACCCTGCCGGAAATGAACGCCCTGTTGCGCGACATGGAACGCACCGAGCGGGCGGACCAATGCAACCATGGCCGGCCCACCTGGTTCCAGCTCACCCTGGCCGACCTGGACAAATTCTTCATGCGAGGCAAGTGATGACCCAGAAACCCTTTCCCATCCCGGTAGTCCCGGCGGCCGATGACGCGCCGGAGCAGGACCTGGCCACCTCCGCCTGCGCCAGCGGCGAGCCCTATGCCCTGATGGTGCTGGGGGATTCCATGCTGCCCGAGTTCGAGGAGGGGGAGATCATCGTCATCGAACCCGAGGGCCTGGCCCGGGACGGCTCCTTCGTCATCGCCTACCTGGAGGAAATCGACAACGAGGCTGAGCGGCATATCTTCCGGCAATTGGTGCAGCATCCGGATGGCTGGATGCTCAAACCCCTCAATCCCCTCTACCCCAATGTGGCCATCCGGGGCCTGGAGGTGGTGAAGGGGGTGGTCATCATGAAGAAGAAACCGGGCCGGCGGCGGGCCATGAAGACTTACGCCTGAGGGGGAGACAAGGCAGCCAGGAAACCTTCGATCTCGGTCTTGGCCAGCGGCACCAGGCGCCGACAGGCCTCACCGTCCCCGGCTTTGGCCGCCATTTCCAGATCCCTGGCGGCCCCTTCCGAGCGCCGGGCCGAGAAGGTGGCCAGCACCCCTTTCACGGTATGGGCGGCGTGGGTCAGGGCCGGCCAGTCCCCCTTGGCCAGGGCGCTCTCCAGGTCGTTCAGATACTGGGTGGCATCGGCGGCGAACATGTCCAGCAGGGTATTGAGCAGGTCCTCGTCATCGGCGATGCGCGACAGGGCATCCTGGCGGTCGAACACCGGCAAGGCCGGGTCCTGGGGGGCGGGCGCCGGCTCGCCGGCAGCCCCCCCCGCGCCCATGGCCCGGCGCATCTCGGCCGCCAGTACCTCCGGCTTCACCGGCTTGGACACGTAGCCGTCCATACCCGCCGCCAGGCAGCGTTCCCGATCACCCGTCATGGCGTTGGCTGTCATGGCCACGATGGGAATGTGGCCGCCCCGCTCCGCCTCATCGGCACGGATGCGCCGGGTGGCTTCCAGGCCATCCATCTCGGGCATCATCATGTCCATGAGAACCAGGTCGAAACGCCCCGTCCGCCAGGCGTCGAGGGCCAGTTGTCCATTGTCGGCCACGCTCACCCGGTGGCCCTGTTTCTCCAGCAGCTTCACCGCCAGTTTCTGGTTCACCGGATTGTCCTCCGCCAGCAGGATGGACCAACCGGACACCGTCCGGGCAGGATGGGCGGGGACGGGGGCCACCTGGGCCGACGCCCCACACAGGGCATCGCGCAGGACAGCCAGGGTCACAGGGCGGGTCAGATAGCTTTCCGGCCCCAGTTCCTGGTGCAGCGGATTGTCCCCACGGCTGCCCGCATCCACCATGAGCAGTACGGCAAGACCCGCTGAGCTGGTGTCGGCATGCACCCTGGCCAGCAGTTCGCGGATTTCGCCTTTGGCCAGACGGCCGTCCAGGATCAGGGTCCGATAGGCCGTCCCGCCCGACGCATCCAGCCGTGCCAGGGCCTCGGCCCGGCCCACGACGTTGTCGGGATGCATGCCCAACCGTTCCAGAAGCTGGCTGAGCAAACGACACCCCTCGTCCCGCTGGTTCACCACCAATACCCGCCCCCCCGCCAGGACGGCTTCCTGACGGCGCACCGCTTCCGGCACGGCGGCGGTCTTGAGCCGGACCTGGAAGATGAAGCGGGACCCCTGGCCCTCTCGGCTTTCCACCCGGATCACGCCCCCCATCATTTCCACCAGTTGCCGGGTGATGGTGAGGCCCAGTCCGGTGCCGCCATATTTCCGGGTGACCCGTCCATCCGCTTGGGCAAAGGCCGAGAAGATGTCAGCCTGCTTGTCCTGGGGGATGCCGATGCCGGTGTCCCGGACGCAGAACTCCAGGCACAGGATGTCACCCTGGCCGGCCCCTGGAAGGCATCCCGTCACCGTGAGCCCCACCTCCCCCGTTTCGGTGAACTTGATGGCGTTGCCCAGCAGGTTGATGAAGATCTGCCGCAGACGGGCGGGATCTCCCCGCACGAAGCGGGGGGTGTTCCGGTCCAGGTCGTAGGTCAGGGCCAATTCCTTGAGGCCGGCCCGGGGGGTCAGGCTTTTCAGGGTATCGCCGATCAGGTCGATGAGATCGAAATCCGATTCCAGGAGTTCCAGTTTGCCCGCCTCGATCTTGGAGAAGTCGAGAATGTCGTTGATGATGGTGAGCAGGTGTTCGGCGGAGGATTTGACCAGGCTCAGATATTCCCGCTGCTCCCGATTCAATTCCGTGTCCAGGGCCAGATCCACCATGCCCAGGATGCCGTTCATGGGGGTGCGGATCTCGTGGCTCATGTTGGCCAGGAACTCCCCCTTCAGACGGCTGGCCGCCTCGGCCTGGGCCCGGGCCTGGATCAGATCCCCGTTGAGGCGGGACAGGGCGGCTTTCTGCTCCTCGGCCTCTTTCAGGGTCCGGGACAGTTCCTCGGTGCGGGTCTTGATCATGGCATCCAGTTCGGAGGCCAGGCGGCGCAGACTCTGGTTGGTTTTATAGAGATCCAGGGATTTCTCCTCCAGGATGCGCTCGGCTTCCTTGCGGGCCTGCCTTTCCCGCTCCAGACGCTGCATCCAGATGGCGTCACTCATGGTGCCTCCCCGGCTTCGACCACGAACCGGGCCTGGGCCCCGGATCCCGGGGGAAGGTCTTCCAGATGCACGGCCGCGCCATCGTTGAAGTGGGCCAGACAGCCCTCGATGAGCCCCAGGGCCAGATCCGGCTGGGGATGGCGGGAGTAGTAGGTCATGACCAGCCGGCCGGGCTGGCGCTCCACCTCGAAGCTGGGCAGTTCCGCATCGGGGTAGAGTTTGCGCACTTCGGCATGGATGATGTCCTCGATGCCGGCGAGGAAGGTCAGGCTGTCCGGCACCCCTTCGAAAAAGCGGCCGTAGGCCTGCACGAACCGGCCGAACAGGTGTCTGCCGAAGACCTGGAGGAGGACGGGGGGGGGCTGCCCCGTTATCTCTGCCAGAGCCGTCACCAGCGCAACCAGTTCGGCGTGGGGATAGGTGCCTACGGCGGTGTAGGCACCGCCTACGCCGGCCCGGGCAATGACTCCATCGACCATGTCCAGGGACCAGGTGGCTTCCACCATTTCGAGAAATTCGGTGAACACCATGCCTTTCATGCCGTTTCTCCTTGATTCGCCCGCCCCGCCACCCGGTCGATGGTCAGCTTGAGTTCTGCAAAGTTGATGGGCTTGGCCACGTATGCATCGGCCCCCCCGGCCAGGAATCGCTCCCGGTCACCCTGCATGGCATGGGCCGTCAGGGCGATGATGGGTACGCCGCCCCCCCGCTCCGTTTGCCTGATGTGCCGGATGGCCGTCAGGCCATCCATGTCCGGCATCATGATGTCCATCAGGATCAGGTCGTAGGGGCCTTCGGCCCAGAGCGCCAGGGCTTCCCTGCCGTTCTCGGCCACCCGCACGCCGTGGCCCAGCTTCTCCAGCAAGGTCACGGCCAGCTTGCGGTTGACCGGATTGTCCTCCGCCAGCAGCACCCGGAGTGCGACCGGGACAGGCGCCTCCTGGTCCGCTTCCACCGTCTCGGGGGTGGGCGAGCCGGACCACGCAGCCGCCTCCGGAACGGGCGGCGGTTCCAGCAGAGGCAGGGTGAAATGGAACCGGGTGCCCTTGCCAGGCGTGCTTTCCAGGGCCAGTTCGCCGCCCATCAAACGGACCAGCTTGCTGGAAATCGTGAGCCCCAGGCCGGTGCCGCCATAGCGGCGGGTGATGGAACCATCGGCCTGGGTGAAGGCTTCGAAGATGGTGGCTTGCTTCTCCAAGGGGATGCCGATGCCCGTGTCCACCACGGCCAAACGGATACACCGGCCGTCCTCCCGGTCTTCCCCGGCCACCTCCAGCCGGACGCTGCCCGTCTCGGTGAATTTGATGGCGTTGCCCAGGAGGTTCACCAGCACTTGGCGCAGGCGGACCGGGTCGGCCTGGATCAGGGTGGGCAAGCCCGGCGCCAGATCCAGAAACAGGCCGAGCCCCCGCTGCCGGGCCCGCTCCTCCAGGGAACGCAGGACCTCGCCCAGATAGGGGGCCAGGGAGATCTCGGTGGTGGCGATGTCCAGCTTGCCGGCTTCGATCTTGGAAAAATCCAGGATGTCGTTGATGATGGCCAGCAGGTGTTCCGCCGAGGATCGCACCAATTCCAGGTATTCCCGCTGCTCGGGGCTCAGCTCCGTTTCCAGGGCCAGTTCGGTCATGCCGATGACCCCGTTCATGGGGGTGCGAATCTCGTGGCTCATGTTGGCCAGGAATTCGCTTTTCATCCGGCTGGCGGCCTCCGCAGCTTCCTTGGCCTGGCGCAGGGCCTCCTCCTGCTGCTTGCGGGCGGCGATGTCCCGGGCGGCCAGGAGGCGATAGGGCTGGCCATGCAGGGTGAAGCGGGACAGGATCACGTCGCAGGGGAAACGGCTGCCATCCTGGCGTTGGGCATGGGTCTCCCCGGAAACCTTGTCACACGCCGCCGCGCCCTCCGGTTCGTGCCAGTCCGGAAAGAGCCTCGCCATGCCCATGCCCACGATGACATGGGCCGGATAGCCGAACAGGGGGGTGGCTGCCGCGTTGACGCTTTCGATCATGCCGTCGGCATTGAGGGTGAACAGCGCGTCGGAGATGTTGCCGAAGACCGCCTCCAGCCTTTGCTGGGCTGCCGTGGCCGACATGTCCTTGGTATAGAGCCACAGGGAGGTTTCGTTGAGTGCTTCCACCAGGGACTCGATCTCCCGGGGCCCCCGATAGGCCGGCATCTGCTCGCCCAGGTGGCGGGTCAATTCGCCCGCAAAGCGGGAGGAAGCGCGGATGGCCGCCACCGGACGGCGCATGTAGAGCAACAGCACGCCCACTCCAAGGCCGCTGGACAGCAAGGCCGCCAGTAAACCGTTGCGGACGATCTGGCCCAACCGGGAACGCAATGCCGCCACGGTCACCTCGGACTGGATCTGGCCGGGGAACCCGAAATTTTCCAGGGAGTACCAGATGACGAGCTTGTCGGCCCGCCAGGTGGCGGCAACACCTTCCAGCCGTTGCTCCCGCCCGTCCAGCCAGGCATGGCGGATACCCGGGCCGGGAAGGGGGGCCAGACTCAGGTTGTCGAACACAGGCAGGGGCTCGCCGCCGGGCTGGCGCAGCACCTGGCTGAGTAGCTGGCCGTTGCCGCTGAACACCCGCAGGGCACTCACCTCCGGCTGGGTGCGGGCCGCCAGCAGGAGCAGTTGCTCCACACCGGCGTAGTTTCCGGTGAGGAGGTGGTTGCCGCTGGAGACGGCCAGGTTGTCCAGCATGCCGTCCATCCGGCGGGTGAGGCTGGCCTGTTCGGTTTCCGCCTGATCCAGGGTGGAGTAGGCGGTATAGCCGCAGATGCTCAGCACCAGCAGGCCGGCCATGAGCAGGCTCAGTTGGCTGGCAAACAAGCGGGGCAACCCGCGGCGTGACCAGGTGAAGTCCATGCCTACTTTCCGTCCAGCACCAGGTAGCGATCCAGGCGCAAAGCTTGCAGGGGTTGGTAGTCCCGGACGAAATCAGCCGGGGTGACCTCATCCAGCTCCACGGCCGCCAGCAGTTGCCGGCCCGCAGGCTCCCGGTTCAACGCCAGCAGGGCACCCGCAAGCTTCTCCCGATCAGCCCCGGGTACCCGGGGATGGGCGGCCAGGGGATGGGAGGGTGTCTGGGGAGTGCGATACAGGATGCGCAAGCGGCTGCGCACGCTGGACGGTTCCCGGTCCAGGGTGGCCGACACCCCGCCACCGGCCGCTGCCTGGGCCAGCAGCACGTGGCGATATACGTTCTGGTGGGTGCCCACGTACAGTGGGGAAAACGGGATGCCTTCCTTTTCGGTCAACAAGGCGCGAAGGTACAGGGAGGCCCCGAAGGCATTGGGCGAGGGGAAGGCCAGCCGGGCATCGCGCAGGTCCGCCAGGGATTTCACCGGCCCCTGCGCATCCACCACCAGGATGCCGGACAGATTCTGGCCACCCCGGACCAGGGGGACATAGCCCTGACGCCTTGCCGCCAGCACCATGTGATAGGGGTTCAGATAGACGAAATCGGGGCCGCCGCGCAGGAAATCCTCCTCAAAAGCCGGCATGCGCTCCATGACGCGCAACTGGAGCACCAGGCCCGTGTCCCGCTGCAGCCGTTTGAGCAAGGGTGTCCAGCGCAGACCGAGGTCCACCGGGGTGAACTGGGGCACCACAGCCAGGGTGTACACGCCCCCTGCCCGCGTGCCGGTCGGTCCAGACAGGGCCAGGACGGCCAGCAGCAGGAAAGCGGCAACGCGGCCCATGGTCACAGGTGGGCATTGGACGGCACCGCGTCCTGGAAGCGGGCCTGGATTGCCAGGGCGGCATCCAGGCGGGCCAGGAAGGCCTCCACACAGTCCGGATCGAAATGGCTGCCCCGTCCCTCGCGCAACAGGTCCAGGGCCCTGTCCAGCTCCCAAGCCTTCTTGTAAGGCCGCTCGGTGGTAAGCGCATCGAATACGTCGGCCACTGCCACGATGCGCCCGGCCAGGGGGATGTCGGCTCCCGCCAGACCCCGGGGATAGCCGGTGCCATCGTATTTCTCGTGGTGGGTCCAGGCGATCAGGGCCGCCAGATCCAGCATGCGCGATTTGCTGTCACGCAGGATTTCGTAGCCCTTTTCGGCGTGGGTGCGCATCACCGCCAGTTCGGCATCGTCCAGCCGGCCCGGTTTGAGAAGGATGTGGTCGGGAATGGCAATCTTGCCCACGTCGTGCATGGGGGCTGCGGCCAACAGCATGTCCCGGTCTTCCCTGGGCAAGTCCAGGTGCTCGGCGATGAGCAGGGAATAATGGGCCATGCGCTGGATGTGGGCACCGGTTTCCGGGTCGCGAAACTCCGCCGCCCGGGACAGGCGGGTGACCATTTCCCGTTCCCGCTCCAGGATCTCGTGGGTGGCTTCGGCCACTTTCTCCGCCAGCCAGGCAGCCCGGTCGGCCAGGGCCTTCTGGCTGCGCCGCAGGGATAGGATGTTGCGCAGCCGGGCGCGGAACTCGGCGTTGTCGATGGGCTTGGTCAGGAAATCGTTGGCCCCGGCCTCCAAGGCCGCGTAGCGGGTCTCCTTCTCATGGTCTGCCGTGATCATGAGCATGGGCACATCGACATTGGCCTCCACCGCCCGGTAACGGCGAATGAATTCCAGACCGTCGGGTGGCGGCATCATGAAATCGACGATGATCAGATCCGGCTCGTTGGCCAGACACCACGCGAGACCCGCAGCGGAATCCTGGAACAGGTGGGGGGTGAAGTCCCCGGCCCGCTTGACCAGACTCTCCATGAGCTTCAGGTTCACGGCATTGTCGTCAACGATCGCGATCCGCATGGATTCCTCTCGGCATCATGGGGCGGATAACGGTGCCCACCGGGGAAAACTTTAACAGCCAGGCGGTCTATTCCTGGCTGGTCTTGCGATAGGCGGGGCGCTTCTCCACGGCCACCATCAACTGCATTTCCGTCTGGTCCCGCACCAACTTCAACTGGGCCAGGCGGCCGGGCGGCAAAGCGGAAATGAGGTTCAGCAGGGAGGAGGAATCCTGCACCGGCCGGCCACCCACGGCCACCAGCACATCTCCTGGATGGATGCCGGCCCGGTCGGCCGGCCCACCGCGCAGCACCCCCGCAATCAAGGCACCCTCGGTGGATTTCAGGCTGAAGGACTCGGCGATCTCGGGGGTGATCTCCTGCACCTCGATGCCCACCCAACCCCGGGTGACCGTCCCATGGGCAATGATCTGTTCCATGACCTGGCGGACGATGGACACGGGAATGGCAAAACCGATGCCCAGGTTACCCCCGGAACGGGAAAAGATGGCCGTGTTCACCCCCACCAGATTGCCCGCCGCATCCACCAGGGCCCCTCCGGAATTGCCCGGGTTGATGGCGGCGTCGGTCTGGATGTAGTTCTCGAAGGTGTTGATGCCCAGATGATTGCGGCCCAAGGCGGAAACGATGCCCATGGTCACCGTCTGCCCCACCCCGAAGGGGTTGCCGATGGCCAGCACCACATCGCCCACTTGCAGGGTCTCGGCCTTGGCGAAGGTGATGGCCGGCAGATCCTTCCACTCCACCTTGAGCATGGCCAGGTCGGTTTCCGGATCGGTCCCCACCAGTTTGGCATCCAGCACCTTGCCGTCGGGCAGGGCCACCTGGATCTCGTCGGCAGCTTCGATCACGTGGTGGTTGGTGAGAATGAATCCATCCTGGCTGACGATGACCCCGGAGCCCAGGTTGGAAACCCGTTGGGGCCGGCTGTTCAACTGGAAGCGGTCACCGAAGAAGCGCCGGAACATGGGGTCATCCATGAACGGGCTGCGCGGGGCACGGATCTCCTTGCTGGTGAAGATGTTCACCACCGAGGGCCGGGATCGGGCGGCCGCTTCAGAAAAAGTGGAAGCCTGGACCGCCCTCCCACCCGCCACCACTTCGTGGATGGTCACCGGACCGCCATCGAAGGGCAGCAGGCCCGGGATGAACCGGTCAAGCGCCAGCAGGGCCGCCCCCACCAGGACGAGGGCGGCGACGGATTGGGCAAAAATCAACCAGGCCTTGCGCATGCGTGAGTTGGTTAACGAAACGCTTGAATTCTATCCCACTGGCCTTTTCTGAAATCCATGTTCAGACCAAGGCTTTAAGTCTGCGACATTTTGTCTGTAGAATGCGGGGATTTTGTAGCCGGCAAACTGCGCATATCCGATCGGAATAACCGATTTGATGTGGCAGCGGCGGGCGCCCCATCCTTCTCTCAGGCAGGAAAGACGTTATGAGCGATACAAGCGTGGACACTTCCAAACGCCGCTTTCTGGTAACCGTGAGTTCCGCCGTGGGAGGCGTAGCCGCCCTGGGCGTGACGGTGCCCTTCGTGTTGAGCATGAACCCCAGCGCCCGGGCCAAGGCTGCGGGCGCCCCCGTGGAAGTCGATCTTTCCAAGGTGGAACCGGGCATGCTGATGGCCGTGGAATGGCGTGGCAAGCCGGTGTGGGTGGTGAACCGCACCAAGGAAATGCTGGACATGCTGACCAAGAACGACGACAAGCTGACCGATCCGGCATCCGACACCACGAGCCAGCAGCCCGAGTACTGCAAGAACGCCACCCGCTCCATCAAGCCGGAATACCTGATCGTGGTGGGTATCTGCACCCACCTGGGCTGCTCCCCCACCTTCCGCAAGGAGATCGGCCCCGCCGACTTGGGCGCCGACTGGCCCGGCGGCTGGTTCTGCCCCTGCCACGGTTCCCGTTTCGACCTGGCTGCACGGGTGTTCAACGGCTCTCCCGCTCCCACCAACCTGGAAATTCCGCCCCACAAGTACCTGTCCGAGACCAAGGTACTGATCGGCGAAGACCAGGGCGCGGCCTGATTTCGAAGAGGGGACAACAAGCATGGAAAAACTGCTGAACTGGGTTGATGAGCGCTTCCCGCTCACGGCCTCCTACAAGGCGCACCTGTCCGAGTACTTCGCGCCCAGAAACTTCAACTTCTGGTACTTCTTTGGCTCCCTGGCCTTGCTGGTGCTGGTGATCCAGATCGTCTCCGGCATCTTCCTCACCATGCACTACAAACCGGATGCGGCCCTGGCCTTCGCCTCCGTCGAGTACATCATGCGCGACGTGGACTACGGCTGGCTGATCCGCTACATCCACTCCACCGGCGCCTCCATGTTCTTCGTGGTGGTCTACCTGCACATGTTCCGCGGCCTCATCTACGGCTCCTACCGGCAGCCCCGGGAACTGATCTGGCTGTTCGGCGTGATCATCTACCTGGTGCTGATGGGCGAAGCCTTCATGGGCTACCTGCTGCCCTGGGGCCAGATGTCCTACTGGGGTGCCCAGGTGATCGTCAACCTGTTCGCCACCGTCCCCTTCATCGGCGGCGACCTGTCCGAGTGGATCCGCGGCGACTACGTCATCGGCGACGCCACCCTGAACCGCTTCTTCGCCTTCCACGTCATCGCCCTGCCCCTGGTTCTCCTGGGCCTGGTGGCGGCCCACCTGGTGGCCCTCCATGAAGTGGGTTCCAACAACCCGGACGGCGTGGAGATCAAGAAGCTCAAGGGCGAAGACGGCCACCCCCTGGACGGCATCCCCTTCCACCCCTACTACACCGTCAAGGACATCCTGGGCGTGGTGGTCTTCCTTATGGTGTTCTCCGCCATCGTCTTCTTTGCACCGGAGATGGGCGGCTATTTCCTTGAAGCCAACAACTTCATTCCCGCCGACCCCCTGAAGACCCCCGAACACATCGCCCCGGTGTGGTACTTCACCCCCTACTACGCCATCCTGCGCGCCGTCCCCCCCATCCTGGGCTCCCAGTTCCCCGGCGTGGCCGCCATGGGCGTGGCCGTGCTGATCTTCTTCGCCCTGCCCTGGCTGGACAAATCCCCGGTCAAATCCATCCGCTACCGGGGCCCCAAGTTCAAGATCGCCCTGGCGCTGTTCGTCATCGCCTTCATCGGCCTGGGCATTCTGGGCGTGCTCCCGGTGACCATCCTGTACACCTGGATCGCCCGGGTCCTGTCGGTGGTGTATTTCGCCTTCTTCTTCCTGATGCCCTGGTATACCAGTAACGATTCCGTCAAGCCGGTTCCGGAAAGGGTGACTGACAAATGAAAAAGCTGCTTCTCCTGCTCCTAGCCCTGCCCACCGTCACCCTGGCCTCCACCGCCGTCCACCTGGACAAGGCACCGGTCAATCCGGATGACCAGGAATCCCTGCAACGGGGCGCCCGGGTGTTCGTCAACTACTGCCTGAACTGCCACGGCGCCGGCTACATGCGCTACAACCGCATGCAGGATTTCGGCCTCTCCGAGCAGCAGATCAAGGACAACCTCCTGTTCGCCGCCGAAAAGCCCGGTGAACTCATGAAGGTCGCCATGCAGACCAGGGATGCAAAAAACTGGTTTGGCGCCCCCCCGCCCGATCTGTCCGTCATCACCCGCTCCCGGGGGGCCGACTGGGTCTATACCTACCTGCGCAGCTTCTACCGGGACGACACCCGCCCCACCGGCTGGAACAACACCGTCTTCGACAAGGTGGGCATGCCCCACGTCCTGCACGAATTGCAAGGCCACCTGGCCCCCGTCTTCCGGATGGAAAAAACCGCCGAAGGGCATGATCACCAGGTGCTGGAAAAGCTGGAACTGGTGAAGCCCGGCAAGATCACCCAGGCTGAATTCGATGCCTTGGTGGGCGATCTGGTAAACTACTTGGCTTGGATGGGCGAGCCCGCCAAGACCCAGCGCATGGGCATCGGCCTGGCCGTGCTCCTGTTTCTGGGAATTTTCTACATCGTCGCCTTCTACCTGAAGAAGGAATTCTGGAAGGACGTGCACTGAAGCACGAGGGTCAAACGTTAAATGATGATTTTGTATTCGGGGACTTCCTGCCCCTTTAGCCAGCGCTGCCGCATCGTCCTGCATGAAAAAGGCATGGACTTCGAGATCAAGGACGTGGACCTCCAGGAAAAGTCCGACGAAATCGCCGCCATGAACCCCTACAACCGGGTGCCCATCCTGGTTGAGCGGGACCTGACCCTGTATGAATCCAACATCATCAACGAGTACATCGACGAACGGTTCCCCCATCCCCAGTTGATGCCCGCCGACCCGGTCATGCGTGCCCGGGCCCGGCTGTTCCTGCACAACTTCGAGATCGACCTGTTCTCCCATTTGGGAGACATCGTCCACGGCAACGCGAAAGCTGCCGAGAAAGCCCGGGGCAGCGTGCGTGACAACCTGACCCAGATCGCCCCCATCTTCGCCAAGCAGAAATACATGTTGGGCGACGACTACTCCATGTTGGACGTGGCCATCGCCCCTCTGCTCTGGCGGCTCGATCACTTTGGCATCCAGTTGCCCAAGCAGGCTACGCCCCTGTTGAAGTACGCGGAACGCCTGTTCTCCCGCCCGGCTTTCATCGAGGCCCTGACCCCGATCGAAAAAGCCATGCGCAAGTGAGTCCAACGGTGCGCGGGCCCACCCAGCAACCGTATTTCCTGCGCGCCCTCTACGAGTGGTGCGTGGACAGCAGCCTGACTCCCTACATCACCGTCCGTGTGGATAACCACACCCGGGTGCCCCAGGGTTACGTCAAAAACGGGCAGATCGTGCTCAACGTTGGCCCCAGTGCGGTACGCAGCCTGCACATGGACAACGAATGGGTCACTTTCTCCGCCCGCTTTGGCGGCCAGTCCCAGGACATCGTCATCCCCGTCGGCAACGTACTGGCCATCTACGCCAAGGAGACCGGGGAAGGCATGAGCTTCGAGGGCCTGCTTCCCATGCAGGAAGAAGAACTGGATGAGGCAAGCGGGGACCAGGACGCTCCCGAGCCTGCCGAAAACCGTACCGACCCTCCCCAGCCCCCCCGGGGCAAGCCCCAACTCCGGGTCGTCAAGTAACCTCCCTGCCGCTTTAGCTCAGTTGGTAGAGCAATCGCCTTGTAAGCGATAGGTCGTCCGTTCGAGTCGGACAAGCGGCACCAACATAAACAACAAGTTGCAATAACGGCAAAGGGGCATCAAACCAACCCGGCAAATTGTGCAGGCGTCATGTAAGCGCATGGAGGAAAACATGAATCCGCATGCCTTCCTTGACTGCCTGGAAACATTGCTCTGGCGTCCGGATACGCTGCCATGTCTTGCTGCGATTTCAGGTGTTCGGCGCCGTCCCATTGGTACAGCTTCATTTCCGTCTCAGCTCATATCGTGGCCAGCCGTTTCACGGTGTCCCGATTGCGTTCCACCAGGCGAATCAGCAACCCGGCTTGGGCATCAGGCTTGGCGCGGCCCTGCTCCCAATTCTCCAGGGTACGCGGATCGGTGCACAGGTAATGGGCCAGCACAGGGCGGGACAGGTGCAAGCGTTCCCGCAGGGCAGCAATTTCCTCTGCCGTGACTTCTGGCACAGGTCTGGTCCCCACTTCCTGGGTGCGCTGGGTCCGCTTCCCTTCCCGCTCGTTGGCCAGGGCATCGAAACCCTCGACAAGCTCGGCAAACAGGTTCCGATATTTCATCGTCTCAGGACCAGTTCACGTTTCAGCATGTCCCTGGGCAAGCCCTTTTCCTTGGCGCTCAGGTCGTCCATTTCAGCCTTGTCGTACAGGGTGAATAGACAGAACCGCCGGCCCGCTTCCCACGAGAAATCAATCAGCCGGAGTCCACCCCGCTTGCCCTTGCCTGGCCTCGGGTCCGGGCGTTGAAGCTTACGCAGGCCCCCGGTGCCCTCGATAACCTCCCCTTTCTCCGCTTGTGCCATCAGTTCGGATACAGGGCGCGGTAGCTTTCATCCAGATAACGGTGCGGTAGCGGGAGAAGGCAGGCAGTTTCACGAACAAAGCTCCCATGGCATGCATATACGCAAGTTGCGTTGATTTAGGCCGCCTGAGTGTTCACCCAGTGCAAGCCCTGGGTGCCCCCCCTTCCTTCTGCCCATGTCGGCGAAACGATCGCCAGAGCAACAAATCGTAGGCAATCTTCAGCAACCCGCAGGCTACCAGGGGTGCTGCCAGCCAGCCAGCCGCGAACAATGCCCCTCCCAGAGAGGGACTGACAGCCGCCGCCAGACTGCGCGGCACAGCGGTGTAACTGGCTGCTGCCGTCCTTTCCGCCGGGGTCACCACCGCCATGACGAAGGCCGACCGGGTCGGCACATCCATCTGGGACAGGGCCGCCCGAGCCAGCAGAAGCCCGATGGCCCAGCCAAGGCTGTCGGCCAGCGCGGCCAGGATGAGGAACAGGCTGGCGGGGATGTGGGTGAACACCATGGTGTTGATGAGCCCGATACGCCTGGCGACCAGGGGAGCGGCCAACTGGGAGAAGGCGGACAGCAACCCCGCCCAGAAGAAAAAGCTGCCGGCCGCGGCCAGTGACAGGCCAAACCGTTCAAACAGCCACAGGGCCAGCAGGGCATTGAGCACCAGGCCCCCGGCAAAGGCATCCAGGGAAAAGAGGGCCGCCAGGCGCAACACCACCCCCCGGGAGGCGGCCAGGGGTGCGGAGGGGGTCGTTGCAGTCCGGACGGCAGGCTCGGGCAGACGCAGGTAGAACAGCCAGACCCCCAGTCCTGCCAGGGCATAGAGCAGGAACATGGCACGCAGGGATGCCAGCCGGTCCCAGCCCAGACCGGCCAATATCTCCGGCAGGCCCGCCACCAGGGCGCCCAGGGCGGCGAACAGGCTGCCCACCAGGGTGTAGCGGGCAAATAGATGGGTGCGGGCTTCGCCCTGGGCCGCTTCGGCAAGCCGGGCATGCTCCAGGGGCAGGAACACGCTCACGTCGCCGGAACTGGGGTTGAGGGTGCCGATGAAGGCCACCAACAACAGGGGCCAGAATCCGGACAGCCCGGCGAACAGCAGGCCGGTGGCGACCATGAGCAGGGCCCCGCCCAGCAGCAGGGGACGATGGTGAAAGCGATGGCCCTGGGCACCCAGCAGCAGGGTCAGACCGGCCGAACCCAACAGGGTGACGGCGCTGAGCACTCCCACCTCCCAGGCTCCCAGCCCGAGCGCCAGCAGATAGGCCGGCAGCAGGATGCAGATGAACCCGTCCACGAAGGCCCGCAACGCCCTGGCCATGAGCAGAAGGCGGGCCTCGGGGGCCGCACCGGCCGGCAGGATCATTGCCCGCCCAGCAGGCGCCCCAACTTCTTCAGCGGCGTATCAGCGCACCAGGCGTAGAGGGCGTCATAGATCACCATGCCGTGCCTGAGCATCTCATGGTCATCCTCGAAGTTGAGGGACAAACCCCGGGAGATGGCCAGCAGACCCGCCGCTTCCCGGGCCAGGTGGGGGGCGTCGCAGTCGGCACCGCGCACGATGAGGGCCAGCTTGTGCAAGGCTGGATCGGTCAGCCCGTGGCGGTCGATGAAGGCGTCGAAACTGCACCGGTCGCCATGGTGACCGTAATCCACCCCGGGGATGTCATAGGGCGTGGCGCCGGTCTCCCCAGCCACCCGCAACACCTCACGACCGGGCACGTACAAAAATTCCGGCGCCGGGTCGATGAAACGGGCGATGAGCCAGGGGCAGGCGATGCGGTCGATCTTGGGACGTTCCCGGGTGACCCATTTCATAACCGGCTCCGGATCGTTGCGTTCACTTGGCCACCACCGCACCGCCGGCCACCTTCCAGCCCTCGATGCCGCCTTCGATGAAGCGGGCATTGAGGCCCTTGGCCTGGAGCGCATCCACCACGCTGTTGGACACCCCGCCGCCGCGCACGCAGTAGAGGACGATCTCCCGGTCCCGGGGCAGGTTGTCAGCCCACTCGGACAGGAGGGCCGGGTCCTTCCATTCGGCGCCGGCCAATTGTTCGGGGGAAGCATTGCGGTCGTCGGCACGCCGCACGTCCAGCACATATTTGTCGCGTAGGTTGAGGTTCTCGGGTTTGACGGTGCGTTCCATGCTCTGACTCCTGCTTGCTTGCAGGCCACGCCAACCGTGGCCTGGAATGGTCAATTCAGCGCGTGACCGGGTCACGCAACGTAGATATGAACAAGGCCCACGGCCGCGCAGGCGGCGATCACCTTCATGATGTCCTGCTTGTACTTCCACAGGGCGACGAAGGCGGCCACGGAGATCAGGGCGTAGAACCACTCGAAGCCCCCGGAGAAGGGGGCGGCTTCCGTGGCCCGGGGCCAGATCACGTGCCAACCGAAGAAGATGGCCAGGTTGAGGATCACCCCCACCACGGCAGCGGTGATGCCGGTGAGGGGCGCGGTGAACTTCAGGTCCCCGTGGGTGGATTCCACCAGGGGGGCACCGGCCAGGATGAACACGAAGCTGGGCAGGAAAGTGAAGAAGGTAGCCACCGAGGCCCCGGCAAAACCCGCCAGCAGCAGGGCCTCGGGACCGAAGACCTCCTTGGTCCAGGCGCCCACGAAGCCCACGAAGGCCACCACCATGATCAGGGGTCCGGGGGTGGTCTCCCCCAGAGCCAGACCGTCGATCATCTGGGTGCCGGTGAGCCAGCCGTAGGTTTCCACCCCGCCCTGGTACACGTAGGGCAGCACCGCATAGGCGCCGCCGAAGGTCACCAGGGCCGCCTTGGTGAAGAACTCGCCCATGTCCGCCAACACCGGGTGGCCCAGGGTCTGCATGGCCAGGGCCCAGAGAACCAGCGCCACGAGCAGAAGCACCACCAGATAGCCGGGCCGGAAGCGGGTATGGGCCAGGGGCGGGGTATCGTCGTCGATGAGGGCCGGGCCGTAATCCTTGTCGGACGCGCCGTGGCCACCGCCCACCTTGAACTTGTCAGGCCAGACCTTGCCCCCCAGGAAACCCAGTACACCCGCGCCCAACACGATGTAGGGGAAGGGAATCTTCAGGGCGAAGATGGCGATGAAGGACAGGGCCGCCAGGGCCCACAGCAGGTTGTTCTTCAGGGCCCGGGAGCCGATGCGCCAGGCGGCGAACACCACGATGGCCACCACCGCCGGCTTGATGCCGTTGAAGAGGCCCTGCACGAAGGTCACGTCGCCGAAGGCCAGATAGACGTAGGTCAGGGCCGAGAGGATGAACAGGGAAGGCAGCACGAACAGGGTGCCGGCCACGATGCCGCCCCAGGTCCGGTGCAGCAGCCAGCCGATGTAGATGGCCAGTTGCTGGGCCTCGGGGCCGGGCAGCACCATGCAATAGTTGAGGGCGTGCAGGAAGCGGTGTTCGGAGATCCAGCGGCGCTTCTCCACCAGCTCCTGGTGCATGATGGCAATCTGCCCGGCCGGGCCGCCGAAGCTGATGAAACCCAGCTTCAACCAATAGACGAAGGCCTCCCAGAAGGAAGGATGGGGGGGACGTTGGGTTGGCTCACTCACTGCCTGTCACTCCGTTCAGAAAATTCGCATAGAGAAAATCGAAGGCCCCGCTGGCCGCCGCCAGCAAGGCATCGTCGTCGGTCAGGCTGTTGCGCATGCCCGCCAGCAGGGTTTCTACGCCCGGCGCCTCGGCCACCGGCAGGCCGCCCACGTCCAGGAAATGCACCAGCCGGGCCATCCTGGCCAGACCCGGGTCCGCCTCCAGCGCAAAGCTGTGCACCAGGGTCTCGAAGGTGACGAGCTCGGCGGTGTGGCTGAAAGCGGCCCCATCGAAGTCGAAGCCCAGGGCATCCTCGGGGCAATCTGCCGGGGCCGCCAGCCAAAGGAAGCGGCCCGCCGGGTCGATGAAGCGGTGGATCAGCCAGGCACTGGCCAAACGATCCACCCAGGGCCGCCGCCGGGTGGCCCAGGTCCTGCCCTGGTACTCGGCCCGATCCAGGCGGACCGGGGTCCGGGCCCGGGGGCCGGGTTCGTCAGGCGCATCCTTGGCGCGCAACACCCGTTCCAGATCCTCCAGGCGACCGGCCACCTGACGCTGGGCCTCGCCGGGGAAGAAATCGATGGCCACCAGGGCCTCGAAGGCCTTGCGCAACTTGCGAACCAACCGGGCCAGATCGGCTGCCGCCGTGGCCGGGGCGTCGGCCAGGCAGGCGTCCATGTCCTGGCTCAGGCGCTGGAAATCCGCCGTCCGGTCGAACAGCGCCATCAGCGCCGGATCCTCGGACGCCGATTCCAGCAGGTGGGCCTGCCCCCCAGCCAGGGTGACGTCCTCGGCCACCTGAGACAGGATCTCCTGGTTGGCCTCGCTCTGGGGCAACAGGTACACCCCGTCCCGTAACACGGCGGCACCGCTGGCCTTGAGGGCCCGCCAGGCGCGCATGCGGGCGGTGGCGTTTTCAGTAGGCAGGGAAAGGATGAGTAGCAACATCTGCATATGTGTAGATATTACTACTATTTTGTTCAGAGTGAACAACTTCCCATATAGGCACCCCCTTTCTTCCCCCTTTTGCAAAGGGGGGAAGCCTGGAAGTCAGCGTCTCCTTGAGCCCGCCATAAAAAATGGGGGCCGAAGCCCCCTTCTTCCGGGTGAGGAAGACTGTTACAGCACCATCCCCGGGTTGCCTTCCATGCCCACCACCTTGGGTTGGTTGAGCTTCACGGGCTTGACCACCTTCACGTCGCGCAGATATTCGGCCACCACATCCCAGATGGGGGCGCCCTGGGCGCCTTCGGCCACCGGAGCCCAGCCGGCCACCTTGTAGGTCTTGCCGGCTTCCACGGGCTTGCCGTTCAGCACCATGTTGGTGATGCGCTTGCCGATGGTCTTGTTGGGGTCGATGGTGTACTGGATGCCGCCCACCCGCACCATGTCGCCGCCCTGCTGGTAGTAGGGGTCGGAGTTGAACAGGTTGTCGCAGACATCCTCCATGATGGTGTGGATGGTCTCGCCGGTCATGTTGTTCAGGCTGGTCTGGGGATAGGTGATGGCCACCTGGTCCATCAGCTTTTCCATGGTGATCACGTCGCCGGACAGCAGGCTGGTACCCCAGCGGAAGCCCGGGGAGAAGGCGGCGTCGGCGCCTTTCACCTTCATCAGGGCATCGCAGATCATCTGGTCGTAGGTGCCGTTGAAGTTGCCGCGCCGGTACAGCACGCCCTCGGTGATGGCCAGTTTCTCGTTGAGCTTGGCTTCGAAGGGGGCGCGAATCTTCTTGATCAGTGTCTCCATCTTGGCGTCGGCCTTGATCAGGTTGGAGAACACGGGGACCAGACGATACTTCCAGCCCTTGACCTTGCCGCCCTTCACGTCGAAGTCCATGACGCCCAGGTACTTGCCGTTGGAGCCGGCGTTGGTCACCAGGGTGACGCCGCCAGCGTTCTTCACTTCCACCGGATGGGGCACGCCGTCGTGGGTGTGGCCGCCGAAGATGGCGTCGATGCCGGTGACCCGGCTGGCCATCTTCAGGTCCACATCCATGCCGTTGTGGGACAGCACCACCACCACCTGGGCGCCCTTGGTCCGGGCCTCGTCCACCCACTTCTGCATGGAGTCGTCACGGATGCCGAAGGACCAGTCGGGGATCATCCAGCGGGGGTTGGCCACCGGGGTGTAGGGGAAGGCCTGGCCGATGATGGCCACCTGGATGCCGTTGATGGTGCGGATGACATAGGGCTTGAAAACCTGGTCGCCGAAATCGTTGGTCACCACGTTCTGGGCCACGAAATCCACGCCGGCCTTCTTGAAGTCGCCTTCGACGATTTCCTGGACCCGCTTGGCACCGTAGGTCATTTCCCAGTGGGGGCACATGACGTCCACACCCAGGGCGATACAGGCGTCCACCATGTCCTGGGCATTGGTCCACAGGGCGGTGGCGGAGCCTTGCCAGGTGTCGCCGCCGTCCAGCAGCAGGGAGCCGGGACGGGAGGCGCGCACCTTGTCCACCAGGGTCTTCAGGTGGGCGAAGCCCCCCACCTTGCCGTAGGTGCGGGAGGCCGCTTCAAAGTCGATGTAGCTGAAGGCGTGGGCATCGATGGAGCCCGGCTTGATCTTGAAGTGCTTGAGCAGGTGCTCGCCCACCAGATGGGGCACCTTGCCCACGGCTTCGGCCACACCCAGGTTCACGTTGGGCTCACGGAAGTAGATGGGCAGCAGTTGGGCGTGGCAGTCGGTCATGTGCATGAGCGACACGTTGCCGAAGGTGGGCAGGTCGTAATAGTTGCTCGGTGCATTGCCGGCCAGGGCCTGGCGGCTGTCCAGGGCGAAGCCGGCGGCGCTGGCGGCGGCAAGTATCTGGAGGAATTCGCGGCGGTTCATGGACATCTCGTTGGTCTCCTGGAGTAGGCACGGGGTAGGCGGCATTCTTGCGGCCGCATCGAGGCCGGTAAATGGTAACGATGGCCCAAACGGTCGGGCTTATCGGACTAGTCGATCTGGTTGATGGAACAGGGGCCCCAAACGAAAATCCGGGCTTGGACGCCCGGATCTCCGTTGTGCTTGCGGGGCCTGCTGCCTTACTTGCGGAACACGGTGGACTGCATTTCCAGGCCGTTGCTCAGATAGGAGTGGAAATACTCCAGATTGTTGAAGCGGGTGGAACCGGGCTTGTCCGGCACGTGGCGCACGTTGCGATAGCAGCCTTCGTAGCGCTTTTGCAGGGTGACCAGGGTGTCGCCGCCGCGGAACACGGGCCAGTGGGTCGCCTGGCCCACCACCGGGGACAGGATCTCGGAACGCAGCCGGTTGCCGGCGGCGTCCACGTGGCAGGAGGCGCAGGAGAAGTTGAACTGGCCGGCGCGCTGGTAGTAGGTCTTCTTGCCGTCCTCGAAGGCCTTCATGGCCCCCTCGCCTTCCACCTTGATGTTCATCTTCATGCCGTCGGACAGGGTGCGCATGTAGGCGGTCAGCAGGCCCATGGTCTTGGCATCGCCGTATTCCCAGGCAGTCTCACCGTTGGCCACACGGCAATCGTTGATGGCGTCTTCCAGGGTCACCACCTTGTTCTTGGCGTTGTCGAACATGGGGTAGTTGCCGGCGATCATCTTGCCGCCGTTGGGCAGGCAGTCGGCATAGGTCTTGCCGCTCTTCATGGGGGTCTTCCAGAGCTTCTCGCCCTTGTCCACCTCACCGGAGTAAGGGGGGAATTCCATGATGCTCTTGTACTGGCTCATGGAATCGGGGTCGAAGGCCAGGGCGCCGTAGACGTAGTCCTCGATCTTCACGTCCGGGTACTTGGACTTGAAGGTGTTCACCATTTTCGTGCGATCGTCCTCGGGGGCGGCATTGACGGTGGCCGCACCCATGAGAACCCCCAGACCAGCCAGGGCAACAAGCAGTTTCTTCATGCCGTCCTCCAAAAAGGGATAACGCGGGCCGGAAACCCTGCACCGGTTTCCGGCCGTTCAGTGCTGATGATCAGCCGATGGTGGCTTCGGCGGAGTTCTTGTCGCCGGTGTTGTCCACCCAGTT
>DYIY01000008.1:0-143814 GCA_020723405.1 Thiobacillus denitrificans
ATTCGGCGGCGAAGTTGACGATGGCCCGGGGGCGGTGCTGGGCCAGCAGCCTGCCCACCAACGCCCGATCGCCGATGTCGCCCTGGACGAAGACGTGACGCGGGTCACCGTTCAGGGAAACCAGGTTCTCCAGGTTGCCCGCGTAGGTGAGCTTGTCCAGATTGAGGACGGGTTCGTCTTGCTGCCTGAGCCAGTCCAGTACGAAGTTGGCGCCGATGAAGCCCGCGCCGCCGGTGACGAGAATCATGATGTACCTATCGAAATGACTAGAAATTCAAACAATGGGATATCCAAGCTGAAGCATGGTGTCCCGGAACAGGACGTGTACGTTCGGCTCAAGTTCCGGCCACCCCTTGGCCGGGTTGTCATAGAGGCGTTTCTCTGCGTAACTGAATACGGTTGGATCGACATCAAGTCCACATACCCTCTGAAGACGCGTCAATTCACCGACGGGATCCGCGAGAAGGTCCTCGTAGGAAATCCGAACAACAGCCTGCGGAAAACGTTGTTCCTGGGCTAGGCCTTCTCTCATGGTCACGACCCACTCCAAAGCGGCTCGGTTCAGGTGATCGACTGCCCCTCGGACAAAATCATGGACCGAGGTGTAATCCGGGTCAGGCAGGATGAGTTGATCACGCAAATAGTGCCATTTAATATCGTTCCGCCCCCACCAGTCATCGGTATTCTCGCCGGATTTGACTCCAAGGCGTTCAGACCATTTGACGACCGATGGAACAGCGTCTGCACCGCTGCGGGTAATGAAAACGAAGCGCGCATCAGGAAACAGATTCAATACGTACTCCACCCGAAAAATCAATTCAGGGTATTTATCAACCACCCTGTTTGCACCTACCAGCTTCAGGTAACGGGCAAACAATCTACGCGCAACCATCCGCTGCCCGGGTTGCACATCAGAATCAAGCAAACGGAATTTTGCGCCACAATCAGAGTAGTTTCCGTTGATATCCTGGCGGGTATCAATAACGTGCCACAACGCCTTGGGCTCGTTCAAATATCCAACTTGCTTGTGCAGGGAAAGCAGGATGCCAAGAATCGTCGTGCCGGATCTGCCCAGGCCCGTGATGAATACAGGTCTTTCGACGTTGGGCACTCCCGGTAACGCGGCCAGGAGTTTCAACCAGCCGAACACGAACGGATTGATGAAACGGCCTTTTGTCGTCAACGGCCGCCCTTCATAAAATCCGTAGCTCATCACCCGCCGCAGACTACGGCCCATACCGTAGGTGAGATAGTCCCGATCAAGTTGCGCAATCACGTACGCACCCCCGCTGCATTCTTCACGCCAAGCGACGCATAAAGCGCAGTCGTATCGCTGAAATAGCGATCTGAAGTAAAGGTGGTCTCAACATAAGCCCGCGCCCTCGCCCCCATGGCCGCCAATCGTTCCCCTGTCATACCTGCCACACTTGCAAGAACATCTGCCAGCGCTTCCACGTTTCCGCTTTCAAACTGAAATCCCGTTTCATCTTCCAGAACCATCTCGGGAATCCCCCCGATCCTTGCTCCTATCACCGGTTTTCCCGATGCATAGGATTCAAGCACACTCATTGGCGCATTCTCGTACCACTCGGAGGGGAGCACGACTGCACGCGCGCCACGTACCAACTCCCAAAGAGGTTCTCCGCTGACAAAACCCAAGAACTCCACATTTGCACCCAGATCCTGGGCCAAGGCGCGCAGGGTTGCGTCCTCCGGTCCCGTACCAGCTACCCGCAGTTTTACCCCAGACTTTGCAGCGGCCCGGAGAAGCGTCTCGACCCCTTTTTCAAGCGCAAGGCGGCCGAAAAACAAGAAATAATTCCCCGGTGTCGTGTTGACTCGGTACTGCTTGGCCACAACGTAGTTTGGGATATAGACCAACTGATTTTCCGGCCAGCCCCATTCAATCAGCTTGCGCAGATAGAATCGACTCGGCACCACCACCCGATCCAGATTGTTGCGGTACAGGCCAAGGGACTTATGCACGCCCGACTCCACCGCGATCAATGTACTTACGGCAAGAGAGTCACGCACGCAACGATTCTTGACCAAATGCACCAGATTTCCCGATCGGCACTTTTCACACACCCCACTCCGATTCAGCATCTTGTAGGCAGGGCATGCCAATTTGAGATCATGGGCAGTCATGACGGTTGGCACACCGCGTTGCTTCAATTCGACCAGAACCGAAGGTGACAGGTGATGATAGAGACAATGGGCATGGGCAACATCGGCCGGAAATTCATCGAGCAACTGACCGACTTTTTTCTTTGCCTCCAGGGAGTAGATGACCTTGAGTGCCATCCCCAGTCTGTCGAGTAGCCCATAGGAATGGCCAAATTCAATCTCATCGGCAAAATACCGGCTCCAATCGGAGGGATCATTTTTTGGATGATGCATGGTCATCACGGCCGTGCTCCACCCCCGCTGGCGGAACATTGCGTCATGTTCCAAAAACACCACATCGGAACCACCCCGACGATAATTGTAGGTATTTAACGACAAAAGCCTTGGCATGACTGATTAACCACCCTTACTGAACATGATCCCCTTTAGCTGAATAAGCAGCCTCTTGGGATTGGCCAGCAACATTCCACCCAAATGAAGGGGGAAAATTGCAAAAAAATAAAGCAGACCCAGTCCCGGCCCTACCGCCTTTGGGACATAGCCATATTTTTCCATGGCCTTTCTGGTCACCCGCTGGATCAGCCATATTTCCGTCTGGCTCAGTACGCTTTCCCATCCATGCAACGCATCGGTGGAAAATCCCTTCACGCCCTTGTCAGATCTCTGGGATGAACCAACCATGGGAACCTCCAGCATCTGGCTCTCAAACGCTACATCGACAAAGTTACAGATTTCCCGAACGCACTTTTCTGGCTGGCTGATCAACTCCTCAAACACAAGCTTTCGATAGCAGTCGGTACGCGAGCCGAATGGATGACCAGCCTCCTCAGCCCTGAGCCAAAGTCGGGCCATGGTGAAGGGGTGATAGTTGATCCATACCCTGAACACCTCCCGCCATGGCATGGCAGACCCGCCCAGTTTCTTGCGCCGCCAACGGTTCTTTTGCGACGCGACCACCGACCTTGGATCCCGAACGAGATGAAGAATCCGCACGTTCGGAATGTGTTCGATCAAGCCTGCCAGGTAATAGACGTTACGCGGTGTTTGCTCACTGACATGGGTCTTTCCCCCATGCTCGGCAAGCCATTTGACGCAGCCGGTAAAGACGCTTGCCGGTGTGCGATCGCCTTCTATTCCGGTGACGACCTCCTTTGCTACGGCGGCGTCCTTCTCGGTGACGTTTTCCGCCCAAATGCCCCGGTCCTGCCTGGACAGAAGCCTGGAAGCAATCCCCACTGCCTCCTGCTCGGACAGTGATGCATCAAGCCGTTGCCCAACCAGGTCGCCAAAATAGTGAAGCTCGTTGAGTCCGAGAATTTCGTGGTGGCTCCCCAACACCCGGTTCAGCATCGTTGTCCCGGAGCGGGACGCACCCACTACAAATATGATGTTCATGCAAACGCCCTATTGCCATGCATCGGCTTTGATTATTTTGTAAGGAATCTTTTCGCGTGGATCGCCGCCGCCCATCAGGAAGCCGCGCAGTAATCCAGCAGCAAACACCTGTGTGGTCAAAATGCTGGACCACGCATCCCAGAAGTCGCCTTTCCTGGCCCACAACATGACGAAGTAGCCCATAACGCCAAGCAAGGTAAAGATCAGCAACGTGGGCAACCAAGGGGCCATCAAAATCGTCATCAAAAGCCAGGCCCAGAAGCCAAGCACAGCGATGGACTTCCAGGATGACTTGATCGCTGCCCGGAAATAGGGCTTGCCGACTGCGGAGCGCAACAGCTCTCCCGGACCATCGACATAGTGGCTCCGCCAACGCCGTGCGAGCATTGCCGAGCTGTCATCGTTGTGGACGTAATGCACGATGGCCGGCGTACCGATGCGGGTCAGCCGCCAGCCGCCTGCGCCCAACCGAAGGCCCAGTTCCTTTTCTTCATTCGCGTGAAGATATCGGTGGGAAAAGTACCCCACTGCATCCAGTGCGGCCCGCCGATAGAGCCCCCCCTCGACCAACCAGGGCTGGTCACCCGTTGCCTTGTAACGGTTCGGCTTCGTGCGCCGGGTTTTGAACTCATAGCTCGCACCGCCCACCATCTCGACGGCACCAGCGACCCCGGCAAGCTCGGTGTCAGCATCGAGCATGGCGATGGCTTCAAGGAGAAACGGTCGATGAATTTCCATGTCCCCATCAAGGATGTAGACATAGTCACCCCGGGCAACCTGGTATCCCAATTGGGGCCCAACACCACAGGACCGGTGGGACCGGGTCTCAAGCTGAACAATCACAATGGGATAGCGCGCAGCAATCGCGACGGTGGCGTCATCAGACAGACTGTCAGCCAGAATCACCTCACCATCGAGTCCTTCGATGGCTGCCAGCGCAGAAGTCACTGCTCCCTCAATGTGCGCCTCCTCGTTCAGCGCTTTTATGATGATGCTTATCTTCATGTTCGAAACACTCACCTCATTCGAAAACCCGCCGTAGCGGCCGGACGCTGTTTCACTTGGTTATCTGCGTAACAATTTACCAAACAACAATTTCTCGTCGGCTGAGATAGGGGGGCGAACGGCCAGAAGGATCAAGAACGTAACGACGGACACGACGACAGCCACTAGGGACGTGCCCCATGAAACATCTCCCACAACAACCCCGAGCAAGAGTGCCACAACCATATACAACACCAGCAACATAGAATTCACATCCTGCGACCATTCATGCCCGGAGCGCGAAAGTAAAACAAGCATTAAAATAATAGCCGCAATCTCTCCGGCAAATGAGGCTGCCACCATTCCCCATACACCCAGGACCGGCACAAGCACAATCGCAAGGAGCAGACTCAATGCCAATACCAGATTGCCAAGCAGGGAACGGTCATTCAATTCGACGATATCGCAGGCCATCTCAGTTTGCATTCTGAATCCATCCAGAACCGCGACACCGATCATCGCCGCCAACAGTGGACCCGCGTCCGGGTAGTTTCCACTGGTCACCCAGTTGAAAAGCCACTGGCCGCCGATGGCAATCACCAGAATAGGAATACCCAATACGGCCAGATTAATCCGAAAATTCAAATTGCCCTGCTCGGCAATATTGGAAAATTTTCCATCGGTGGAGAAGCGTGCCACAAGAATGGGCCGGATCATGCCGTGCAACATGGTCGCCGGCATCATGCGCTTGGCAAGACTGGCCAGCGCATCGGCAAAACCGTAGGTGGCAACCAGTTCCGCTGGGAGGAGTTTCGCCGCCACCAGCCTGTTCGGACCCGAACCCCAGGCAATCATGGTAAGGCTATTTAGAAAAGCCCAGAAACCATAGCGCCGTATCCGGCCCATGTTCTCGCTAATCCAGGACACTTCACCCTTGAGCCTGTCCGGATCCTTTGCTTTTTGAACATAGTACCCCACAATGAAGACCAAAAAGGAGAAAGCCTCGGCCAGCAACTCGATGTAAAACACATCGATCAAATCCAAATTCACTCCGGATTCCAGCCGGGTGGATATCATGAAGGCCACCGACAACTTGATGACCGCCCCGGCGGCAAGCCCATATTGGGATATCTTTTGCCACAGCAAGGCCTCCAATACACGGACAAAAAAAAGGTTCAAAATCCTGAACCAACCGACCGCCATATATAGCCAAAGCAGATCGGTCACTGTATCGATTCGCAGGAAGGGCGCGATTTGAGCAGATAGCGCTCCCAAAGCAGCCATTCCACAGGCAAGGATTACTAATCGGCTTGCCACACTTCCATTAACGAATCGATATAGCGCGGCATTATTATTGGCAGCACGCAATTCAGGGACAAAACGTATCAAAGACTGATTGACGCCAAAGGAAAACAGCACGCCCGCAACAAGAACCAGTGCTTGCACGGTCACAAGCGCGGCGTAATCAGACTTGCTCAGAAGATTGGCAAGCAACAGGATGAAGCCAACTGAAGATACAGCGGTCATTCCCTTGCCGATAAGGAAATGCACAAGACTTTTTTTGATGCGTGTCAAACCGTAGTGCTGCATAAACTGAGCGTAATATCAATAACTGTCAAATAAATGTGAAAACCGCAACCGCCCTACCCGGAATAGTCACAAATCCACTTCCCTGGCCATCAAAATCAACCCGCTGCTGCTCGGACCTCAGATCCGCTGAAAGCGCACCATCGCGTCCCTGTGTGAGAACCATCCTGGTCCCTTTCAGAGAAAGCCCACTGGCAGATTTTCTACGAATATTCAACTGCTTGGCATCCGCTGATCGATTGACCACCCACAGCACGAAGCGACCATTACCTGAATCGAACGCTGTTGCTCTAATGTCGTATCCACCTTCGTATGCAGTGTCACTCTCAGGGCCGCACCGGGTATCAAGAACCACCCCTGTGGAATGCTGACGCAGTAACTTGAGCATCGAATAAATGGGAGTCGGAATGGCAACACCTCCTTCTCGTAGTTGTATGAGTTGCCATTTCCCACCTCCAAGAGCATGCCAGAACATTCCTTGCACCTCAGGTACTTGTGCCATAGCCAGAATGAAGTCTGCACTCGAAATTGCACCGTCCATGCCGCTCGTGTGCTCAATATCATGAGCAGTTTGCGGACGGGGATTTGCCCTTGCGTGCTCGGTGATCCAAACCGATGTTTTCTTGTTGTTCCTGGCGTCCTGAACTGCGGAGATCGTTTTCTTTATAAGTCTTTCACGCCAGGCAATATCTGATTTTCTGCCCTCTTCACTGGGTGTATCGTAATAAATCTGCAACGAGAAATCCTGTGCTTCGGCAAGCTGCTTCATGACAGATGCAGAAAAGGCCGGTCCGGGACTGCTGCCCGGTCGCGTACGATATTTCCAGTCAAAGTCGCGAAGAAAAGGGACAAATTTTGCGTCAGGATCCGCCTTGGATATCGCGGACATCGTTGCCTTTGAGCGGGAGACGTAGCGTTCAACGGGCCACTCATATTGAGATCGATCCAACTCATTTCCCAATTGATAGTAGTGGGCTCCAGGAAACATTTTTGAATAGAGACGCGCAAGCTCGCCATTCGATGCTGCAACCTGATCATCCTCAGCGAAGGCTTCCGCCTGCTTTTCATTGAAGCCAGTCAGGTTTAAAACATACCAGGGACGCCCCCCTACGCTTTCAAGAAAACTTTGATATTCTTCAAGACCAAAACGGACAGGCCGCGCTTGGGCCCATTTCAATGGTTTGACGCTACGCCTCGCTTGATATGGGCCAACGGCTGATCGCCAGTCAAAATCATTGGCAATCGTTCCGCCCGGATATCGGTAATACGACCCTTTGAATTCACGTAGCAGATCTATGACAGCAGGTGCGACCTTTCCTGTGCGAGGATCAACGTAGTCGTTTTGAAAATTGAAGTAATTGACATTGAAGCTGAAAAAAGTGGCTGGAAGCTCAGCGCGCACTTTTTGGTCGTCAACGCGAATGGACACCATTTTATCCGCATTACACGGGAATGCGGATAGCACTGTCGCCATACACAACAGCAGAGTGGGAACAAGACGCATGATTACGACCGTCTGACGTGGCTTAGCTCTGGGCCACTGTGGAATTCGACAGGGCATTTCTTGCCGCGTAGGCAATAAAGCCTAGAACGGAGAAAACCAGAACTTGGTAGCTTTGATCGAAAACAAAAAAGTTCTTGTGGATCAGACTCAAAAGCATGACGACGATGGAAGCCTGAAATCCGACGAACACGGCATGATTGAAGGGCTCGCTGGCATAGTGCGCGGCCAGGCGCTTGGCCTCAATGAATGCCACGACGAACCACATGACTACGATGCCAAACCCAACAATTCCGACATCCCACAAAAGGCTGGACACTGCCGTTAATCCGATACCCAGGCCGTAGTACTTCTGCATCGCGAGGGTCGTTGCAAGATCCAACGTGCCAGATGCATCGCGCGAGGCCCCGAGCCCGTGGCCGATCAAGGTATGAAGTGGATCATCAAGCCCATGCTTGCGCCACCAGAATTCAAGGGAGGTGAGCCGGTTCAATTCCAGGGCGCCGTAGCCAACGTCCTCGGATGTGTTCAACTCGACAGTCAACTTGATCAGGTCAAGGGGAGAACTCGCCTGGGCAGACGGGTGAAGCGCTGAATACACGTAAAGCATGCCTATGCCAACAACTGCACTGAGCACCGCGCCGATGAAGACTCTACCCGGCTGGCTGGCAATTTCTCTAAAGAAAATCAAGCCAACGACTACGGCGAGAAATATCAGGGAGATTTTTGATTCGTTGAAGAACACGGGGACAAGAAATACCGGCACCAAAATCGCGACATGGATACCACGAAGAAGCCCGGTCTTCCAGAGTGACAGAACCAGCGCCAGCGCAATAAACAGAAAGGCTGAAAGGGCACCGTTTGAGCCCCCCCCCTCTACGTCGCCCCCAAAAGTACCGGCGATAATGTCCTGCGCAACAATCCCATGACCGATGCCTTCACGCATCGGTACAAAATAGAGTAGCTGGTGAACGGCAAACGGCAATTGGATTACCGCAACAATGATCATGAACCAGGTAAATTGCTTAAACAGACCGGGTTGCCAGCGAATAACCAAAAAGGCAAGATACAACGTAAAGACTTGAAAATAGTTTTTGACGCCGAATATGGCCATCCCGACGCCTTGCCAGTTCAAAACGGCGGACATCGCGCAGATACCGAGAAACAGGAAACCAACCTTGGCAGAAGCAGACATTTTTGCTGGGGAGCTGTTCCTGGAAGCTGAGAACACAGCAAGCACGAGCACCGACAGGAGCAGAAGCATCGCAGAGATTGGTATAACCCAGCGTAGGATGCGCAAGCTCGGAACGTACATCAGGATGACGCCGGACACGACTAGTCCGCCGATCAGAACTGTCCAGAGAAGCAGGCTTGGGAAGAAAAAAAGGATGGGTAATGCGAGCAACCCGAACAGCAATCCGGAAAGTATCAGGTTGCTCGTGGCTAGAACCAGTCCGGAGAAGACCGCCAGCAATGCGCCAAGCAGGACGGCCGACAAGACTAGGCCGAAGTTCTTGGTCCGTTCAAGGCCGGGTTGCATGGTGATACCGCTGGGCATGTCTAATTTTCCTCTCGCCAAGAAGCCAGGTCTTTTGCGGTCAGCGCTTCCAGCCTGCCAATCTCGGACCGGAAGACAGTTCTGAGATGCTTGATGGTTTCGGCTTTCGGCTTGGGTATGACTGTCTCACTCGTGGTCCTGTTGGCACTTCGATAGTAGGATTTCAACGGTGATTTCGCGAGAAGCCCCCAGACCCATCCCAAGCCGTTCTTGCGAATGAACTTTCTTATATGACGGATACCGTCATCAAGTTGGCGATTTTTTATTGCGTAACTCGGATTTGATTTTTGGTACAGGGCTGCCGATTGATGGCCAACATCAATCGCGAGAAACCGGTAAACCGTTTGGGCTACCATTTCTGGATTGGTTTTTATGTCCTCCTGAAAGACGCATAAAATCTGCTCTTGCGGAAAGCAATCGAGCCAACGATCCAGATGGGTGCCGTACAATCCCTGTTCGATATAAGTTGGATTTTGTGCAAGACCCGCCTCAAAACTGAAATCGGGTCCCAGATAGGCGCCTACTCGGACTTCATGCCTATGTTGAGACAAAGCCCTCTCGACAGGGTCGCGCAGTGTAACCACGATTTTTGCTGCGGGATTATAGCTCTTGACTCGTTCTGGTGCCCGGGGGTCATGAAAATAGGAGGGGGATATTTCGCCCACAATCTCTGCTTCGTTGGCATGAACAAAATGGCGTTCATACCAATCAAATCCATGCTCGTAAAAATAGGAGAAAAAATCCAGTTCTTTTTTTTCTGAAAGAGCAACTTGCGGGTGATCTTTAAGAATATCGTATATCCAGCTGGACGCGCATTTTTGCGCCCCCACACCAATAAAATTCGGTTTCATTGCTTACGACCCAGAACCAATCAGAAGTGTTTTGTTTTTCTCATCAACAGACCCCAGCAGGTCTTTCAAAAATAACTCATGAAGCGCATAGGATTCCTCGACGGACGTGCCGATATTCGACACCCGCACTAGAATCCCATCCGGAACTCGGCCGGTGATCGTATATGCCAATTTTGCCAACTTGGCCTCAAACCTGCTAGTTGATGTTTTACCCGCGACAGTAATCCAATAGGTAATTGGTTCAATGCGATTTTTGTTTTGTGCCACCAAGCGGGTAACTGGAATCTTGTCTTTCATGAAATCCAAAGTCGCATTTCCCTTGCTGGTAATAAGAAACCCTTGTGCCGGATAGCAGACTTCAGGCTTGTGCACTTGCATACCATCGCTTTGGTTGCTCCCATATGCCACCGAGAGCATGATCCGTTCCCCCTTGGAGTTGATATAGGTGCGAGCCAGTGTCTGGTTGTAGATTTTGTCGAGTTTCGCCTGGACGTCCGGAGCAACTTTTAAAGGTGTCACCAGTGGCTCTTCCTTCCAGTCGGAGAATGCAATCGGTATGAGTCTTTCCAATTCAAACGTGGGCTGAAGGGACTGCTCTTTCTGCGAGGGAGAGAGCAGGACGGCTAGCGCCGCCGCCATGACCATGGCGATCGCGATGCCGATAGGGCTCACCGTTACGGGTTGTTCAGCTGCATGGCTCATGTTGCGGTTACCTCTGTGCGTTCTCAGGGCCTGGCCCTGGGTAGCTTCAATGCTTCTGCTATGACTGGGCACGGTCTTGTTCTTGTTTTGCCCTTTAGTTCAAGCAGCGGACAACTTGGGATGATAAACCACTGACATTGCGGTTTGACGCTTCCCTGGCTGGTTTTTCGTTGCGGTGCACTAGAACACCCGGCGTCTTCCGCAGGGGTTTTCCTAACCTGTTCCAGAACGTTAAGGGCCATTTACCCAGACACATGGTGGGCGAAGGGATGTGGTGATGTCCTAACACGATACTAGGGATAACATACAACACGTTAGTAGAAATTTGGCACAGCACCCTCGTCGATCCATGAAGCATCACGCCACGAAACTCGCCGATGCCCTGGGCGAACTGAAACAGCTCCAGGACAAGGGCGTGTACGCCATCCAGAGCAAGCAGCTTGGCCGCATGGTGCGTGAGTTGCTGCTCAAGTCCGGCTTCATCGTGCCGGTGATCAAGGGTTGGTACGTCGCTTCACGCCCGGACGAGGCTGCGGGCAGCAGCACGACGTGGTATGCCCATCAGCGCGACTTCATCGCGGGTTACTGCGACATTCGCTTCGGCCAGGATTGGCATGTCAGTCCGGAGCTGTCCCTCATGCTGCTTAGCGGCGAAAGGTCGCTGCCTCGGCAGATATTCGTCTGGGCCCCCAAGGCGAACAATCAACTGATCGCCCTGCCCCATGGCACCTCTCTGGTGCTCTACCGGGCCCCCGCCCTGTTGCCGGCTTCCAGATTCAGGGACGAGGGGGGCCTGCGTCTGGTCCTGCGGGTCAACGCGCTGGCTGCGGTTGGCGAGTCCTTTTACCGGCAGCACCCCCTCGCGGCCCAACTGAACTTGAGCAGCCTTGGCTATGTGGACGATCTGGCCCGGGTCCTGCTGGAGGCCAGCCAGCCTGTCGTCGCGGGCAGGCTGGCCGGCGCCTTGCGCGCTGCGGGGAGCACCAGTCTGGCCGATGGGTTGCTGAATACGATGCGTAGCGCGGGCCACGACGTTCGGGAGTCCAATCCCTTCGCACACCGGCTTTCCATCCTGGGGCCGCCTGCCCGGGGTGAGTCTCCCCATGCCCAGCGCATCCGGCTGATGTGGGCGAACATGCGCGAAACCGTGATGGCCCGTTTTCCGTTGCCCGTGGTGAACCCACGGGATCTGGCGGGTCTGTTGGCAGACATCGAGGCCCGTTACGTCTCGGATGCCTATCACTCCCTGTCCATTGAGGGATATCGGGTGTCCAGCGAGTTGATCGAACGGGTGCGGGGTAGCGACTGGGATCCGGACGGCGCGGACGGGCCGGAGCGCAATGCCATGGCCGCCAAGGGCTATTTCGAAGTGCACAACCTGGTCAAGGCGGCGATCAAGGAGGCCTGGGAGGGGGGCAACGCCGGGACGGTGTTCAGGAACCGCCTGGCGGATTGGTATCGGGCCCTGTGGGGTGCCAGTGTGGCGGCGGGCCTGGTAAAGCCCGCCGATCTGGCGGGCTACCGAAACGATCAGGTCTTCATTGCCAACGCGACCCATGTCCCCATTCCGAAGGAGGCTGTCCGCGACTGCATGCCGGTCCTGTTCGAGCTCCTGGAGCAGGAGCCTCACGCCGGTGTCCGTGCGGTGCTCGGCCACCTCGTCTTCGTCTACATCCACCCCTACATGGATGGTAACGGGCGCCTGGCCCGTTTCCTGATGAACCTGATGCTGACCACCGGCGGTTATCCCTGGACCATTGTGCCCGTGGAGCGGCGGAACGATTACATGGCCGCCCTTGACCAGGCCAGCGCGCACCGGAACATCCTGCCGTTCGCGCTGTTGCTGGCCGGGCTGGTTGAAGCCCAAGCGAGGCAACGCCCGGTTCGGGGTTGATGGATGTGTGGCTGGGGTTCGTTCGCAGGGGGGTGCATTCTCAGCGCGGATGAACGGTGTAGCCCCGGGGAAGGGTGACGAATCCCCTCCTCCTCCCTAAACTTCCAACACCAATACAAAACAGGGAGAAGGGCGATGGGCGACCCCTTGGCTTTCGAAATCATCCATCACGGCGCCGTGGAGGGCGTGACCGGGTCCTGCCACGAGTTGCGTCTGGCCGACGGCCGTTCCGTGCTGGTGGATTGCGGTTTGTTCCAGGGCGCCGAGACAGCCGGGGACGGGGCCCGGGCGGGGCGGCTTGAGGTGTTGTTTCCGGTGTCGAACGTCCAGGCCCTGGTGGTGACCCACGTGCATCTGGATCACGTGGGGCGCATTCCCCACTTGCTGGCGGCGGGCTTTGCCGGGCCCATCCTGTGTAGCGAGGCGTCGGCACGCTTGCTGCCCATGGTGCTGGAGGACGCTCTGAAGGTGGGCGTGACCCGGGACGAGGGGCTCATCGCCCGGGTGCTGGATCTGGTCCGTTCCCGCACGGTGGCGCTGCCCTATGGGGTGTGGCGCGAGATCAACGGCCGGGGCCGGTCGGTTTTGCCGGCCGGGCCCACCTTGCGGATGCGCCTGTCGCCGGCCGGCCACATTTTGGGCTCGGCTTACGTGGAGTTCGACATCCGCATGGGCTCGGTCCATCGTTCGGTGCTGTTTTCCGGGGACCTGGGGGCGCCCTGGACCCCCCTGCTGCCGGCGCCCCGCCCACCCTACGGGGCGGAGGTGGTGGTGCTGGAGAGCACATACGGGGATCGGGAACATGAGGATCGCCGGGAGCGGCGGCCCCGCTTGCAGGCGATTCTGGAGCACGCTCTGGCCAATGGAGGCACGGTGCTGATTCCGGCATTCAGCATCGGCCGGACCCAGGAGCTGCTCTATGAACTGGAGGAGATCATCCACCAGCACAAGGCACGGGCGGTGGCGCCGGGGGTGAAGTGGGGCGACATGGAGATCGTGCTGGATTCGCCCCTGGCGGCGGATTTCACGGCGGGTTACCAGAGCCTGGCCGCCCACTGGGATGCGGAGGCGAAGCGCAAGGTGGCCCGGGGCAGGCATCCGCTGAACTTTGCCCAGGTGACCACCATCGGCGACCACGAGACCCATCTGCGCATGGTGGATTTCCTGGCGCGCACACGTCGGCCGGCCATCGTGATTGCGGCCAGCGGCATGTGCAGCGGGGGCCGGGTGGTGAACTATCTGAAGGCCATGCTGGGCGATGGGCGCCATGACGTGCTGTTCACCGGCTATCAGGCGGCCGGCACGCCGGGGCGGGATATCCAGACCCATGGCCCCAAGGGGGGGTGGGTGGAGCTGGATGGCCGGCGTTATGACATCCGGGCCGGCGTGCATACCCTGGGCGGGTTCTCGGCCCATGCGGATCAATCCGACCTGGTGAATTTCGTTGCGCGCATGCGGGTGAAGCCACGGCAGGTGCGGCTGGTGCATGGGGATGCGGGGGCGAAGCAGGCGTTGGCGGCATTGCTGCGGCAACGGTTTGCGGGGATGGAGGTGGTGGTGCCGTGAGGGGGGGTCCCGAGGGGTGGTCTTGACACGTACCTACACCCCGACGCATCGGGTTCCCCTTTTCGTAAAGGGGGGGATTTTGCTGGGCCGGGTCGGGTGCGCTAGCGTTGCTAAATCCCCCCCCAGCCCCCCTTTACAAAAGGGGGGAGTACGGTGGTGGCGAAAGGGGGGAGTACGGTGGTGGTGGGATGACGTAGGTGGGCATGACAGGGGCCATCAAAGCCCCAACCACCCGGTTCCCCCCCTTTTGTAAAGGGGGGTCAGGGGGGATTTTGCCCGGCCAACCCAGGCCACCACCTCACCCCCCGGCCACGTCCCGCACCCGGGCCAAGGCGTCCCGGGTGAGCCGGTTGGCCTTTGCCTGCTCATCCGCTTCGGCGTAGCAGCGCAGTTCCGGGGCGTTGCCGGAGGGGCGCAGGTGGATGATGTCGCCGCTGGCCAGGGTGATGCGCAGGCCGTCGGTCTGGTCCAGGCCGGCGGGGGTGCCGAAGGGGGCGAGGAAGCTGGCCAGGTCGCTGGGGTTGCCGGCCAGGTCGGCGATGAGTTGCCGGCTCTTGTCGGTGGCGAAGTTCTGGATGCGGTCGCTGGCGGTATAGCGGGCAGGCAGTTCGGCGGGCAGGCGGGAGACGGGGATGCCCTTCTCCCGGGCCATGGCCAGCAGGGCCAGGATGGGCAGGACGGCATCCCGGGTTGGCAGGGGGGCGAGCTCGAAGCCGTGGCGGTCCACGGGGCTGCCCAGCAGGAAGCCGCCGTTGGCTTCGAAGCCGGCCACGGGGCCGGGGCCGCTGTTGGCCAGGTCTTCCATGGCGGCGATGACGTAGGGGGAGCCGATGCGGGTGCGGGCCACCCGGGGGAAGGCGCCGGACTTCTCGACGGCGGTGTTGCTGCTCACCGGGGTGGCCAGGGCCTGCACCCCCAGGTAGCGGGCGGTGAGGATGCCCACCACGTCGCCCCGGAACCAGTGGCCGTTCTCGTCGCCCAGCAGGGGGCGGTCGGCGTCGCCGTCGGTGGAGAGGATGGCGTCGAACTGGTGTTCGGCGGCCCAGGCCCGGGCCTGCTGCACGTCGGCTTCGGCAACGGCTTCGGTGTCGATGGGGACGAACTGGTCGGTGCGCCCCAGGGAGATGACTTCGCCGCCCAGGCCCTCCAGGATGTCGCGCAGGATGTCCCGGGCGACGCTGGAGTGTTCGTAGAAGCCCAGGCGCACGCCGGCCAGGATGCCGGGGCGGAAGAAATCCAGGTAACGGGCGATGTAGCGCTGGCGGGCTTCCAGGTCGGGGGCGGGCAGGTCGGGCAGGGCCAGGTCGGCGGGCACGTCCACGTGGGCGGCGGCGATGCCGGCTTCGTCGGCCTTGGTGATCTCGCCTTCCGCCCGGTAGAACTTGATGCCGTTGCGGTCGAAGGGGATGTGGCTGCCGGTGATCATGATGGCCGGCAGGCCTTTCTGCTGGGCGAAGAAGGCCAGGGCGGGGGTGGGGATGACGCCGCAGAAGACGGGGCTGAGGCCGGCGTCCCGGGCGGCGGCCATGCAGGCCCGGGTGATGTCCGGGCTGCTGGGGCGCAGGTCCATGGCCAGGGCCACCTGGCCGCCGGGGGCGGCGCCGATGACTTGCAGGAAGGCGCGGGCGTAGGCGTAGCAGACCGGGGCGGTCATGTCGGCCGCCAGGCCCCGGGCGCCGCTGGTGCCGAATTTGACGCCGCTGGTTTCCATGAGTTGTTGGATGTGCATGGGGACTCCGTGGTTGTTGGTCTGGCCCCCGGGGGGCCTGGGCGGCGGGAATGATAGCGGAGGAAGGGGGCGGGGGGTTTCGCCGGCCGACCGCTCACCCACCCCGCCCCCTTCGCCCTACCCTGCTTCGACTTCCACCCGGTTCCTGCCTGCTTCCTTGGCCCGGTAGAGGGCCCGGTCGGCCCGGGCCAGGGCGACGTCGGCGTTGCCGTCCGTGGGGAGGAGGCTGGTGACGCCGATGCTGACGGTGGCGTTGATGGGCTTGCCTTCGATGAGGGTCTGATCGGCGCTGAAATCCTGGCGCAGGCGGTCGGCAAATTCCCGGGCGCCGTCCAGATCGCTGCCGATGAGCAGGATGGCGAACTCCTCCCCGCCCAGGCGGCCGGCCAGGTCGGAGCGGCGCAGGTTGTCGCGGACCTGCACGGCGAAGCTGCGCAGGACCATGTCACCGGCGGCGTGGCCGTACTGGTCGTTGATCAGCTTGAAGTGGTCCAGGTCGAGCATGAGCAGGACGGCATTGTCCTCGGGGAAGCGTTTGACCCGGGCGTTCTCCTGTTCCAGCAGGGCCAGGAACTGGCGGCGGTTGGGCAGGCCGGTGAGGGAGTCGGTGGTGGCCAGGTTGTGCAGTTCGGCTTCCATGCGCTTGCGGATGCTGATGTCCTGCTTGATGCCGACGAAATGGCGGATGCCCCCGGCTTCGTCCAGAACCGGGGTGATGGTGAGTTCCTCGTTGTAGAAGCTGCCGTCCCGCTTCTTGTTGATCACTTCGCCGCGCCAGGTCTGGCCGGCGAGCAGGGTCTTCCACATGGCTTCGTAGAATTCCTGGGTTTGCAGACCCGATTTGACCAGTTCCGCCGGCTTGCGGCCGGTGGCTTCTTCCCTGCGGTAGCCGGTGAGGGCCTCGAAGGCGGGGTTGACCCATTCGATGTGGGCTTCCGGATCGGTGATGACGATGCCGTTGGCCACGGCTTCCAGGGCGGAGACCAGCAGCCGGTCGCGCACCTGGGCTTCCTGGCGGGCGCTGATGTCGTGGAACACCACCACGGCACCGCTCCGGTGGCCGTCCCGCTCCGTGGCGGCCACGGTCATTTCCACGGGGAAACCGCTGCCGTCCTTGCGGATGAACCACTCTTCGCCGCTTCGCAGCCGGCCGTCGGTCAGGGTGAGATAGATGGGGCAATCCGCAGCGGGGTAGACCGCGCCGTCGGCCCGGTGATGGTGGATGAGGGCATGCTGTTCCCGGCCCAGCATCTCCTCCTCCCCATAGCCCAGCAAGGACAGGGCGGCGGGATTGATGAAGGTGCAGCGACCGGTCATGTCCACGCCGTAGACCCCTTCGCCCAGGGCGGCCAGCAGTTGCTTGCGCTCTTCGGCCAGTTTGTGGTCCTGCCGGTGCAGATCCCGTTGCCGGACCATCAGCAGATAGAGGGCCACCACCACGGACAGTCCGGCCAGGGTGGTGAGCATGATCAGGGTGCCGTGCTTTGCCACCACGTCGCGCCAGGTGAAGTTGGGCGCGTCGTCGAAGGGCGGCAGGCGCAGTTCGAGCATGAGGTCTCGTACCGGCTCGTAGTCGGTGGGTACGGACCAGCCGTGGTAATGGCCGGCCAGGGTGGCGGGATGGTCCGGGCGCAGGGCGAACAGGGCGGTGGCCACCTGCTGGGCCAGGGCCTGGCTGGTCTGGGGCATGGCGGCGATGGGCCATTCCGGGTAGAGCCGGGTGGAAAGCAGGAAGGGGAAGCCCGGCACCTGGCGGCGGGCGACCACCTTGACGCGGGCCATATCCAGCTTGCCGGCATCTGCCAGGGCTTCGATCACGCCGGTGCGCACGAAGGCGGCATCGACCTTGTTCTCAAGCAGACTTTGCAAGGCCGTGTCGTGGGGCATGCCGGTGACCACGACGTCCATGTCGCGCCGGGTGGACAAGCCCAATCGGGACAACTCGTAGGCCTGCATCTGGAACCCGCCGAAGGAGCCGATGTCGGGCGTGGCGATGCTTTTACCGCCCAGGTCGGCCAGCTCGGCAATGTCGCTGCGTTCGGCCCGGGTCACCACCACGCCGCCGAACTGGGTGAGGGGCTGGCCGTGTTCGATCTGGATGAGGGTGGCCAGGGGTGAGGTGAGACCGCTGCGCCGGGTCATCAACACGTAGTGGGCCGGGTTGGTGAGGACGAAGTCCACCCGCCGTTGGCTGATGGCCGCCTCCAGTTCCGGGTAGTTGAGGGCCTCCAGGATGAACTGCCGGCCCGTGCGGGCGGACAGGTAGTCGGCGGTGGGCTGCCAGCGGGCCAACATGTCGGGTTTGGGCCGGAAGGACAGCACCGCCAGGGTGACGGGCGGCTGGGCCAGCAGCCACCCTGGCCACAGCATCGCAGCCAGCCAGATCAGGCCGAAAAAAGAAATCCGGCCGAGAGCGCCGGCCTGGAGATTACGCATACACAGGATTACCTGAGGCTTTTTCTGATGAATTATTACTTTAGTTATATACCAGGGAGTCCTCTCCGGGCAAAGCCCGGCCTCGTCCCCGTGTTCGCCCGGCCGGCCCGGTGTGGGAAGCCCGCCCGCCTTGGCATGGCGCGTTTCAGTGCCCGTCAGCCGGCATGCGATCCTGGCGGGCGCCGATCCGGTAAGCGTCCACCACGGCCGCCGCCCAGACCAGCAGCAGCGCCCAGAAGGCCGCCCCGGAAGGGGCGGCGGGGGGAGCCTGTTCCAGGCTGGTGAGGGTGGCCAGGGATTGCATGGCCGCCTCCACCGCCCCGTTGACGAACCACACCATGCAGCCCAGGGCCACGGCCATGATGAGGTAGCCGCGCACGTATTCCTTGAGCACCACCTGGCCCAGGCCCGGCAGAACCAGGCCCGACAGCAGGGCGCCCTTGATGGATCGTTTCATGTCCCCTCCCCCTTTCCAATCACTCCAGGATCAACTGCTCGATGATCTCCACCACTTCCGGTTCGTCCCATTCCAGGGTGCCGTTCAGGCTGTAGCGAACCCGCCCGGCCTTGTCCACCAGGAAGCTGGTGGGATAGACGAAGGCTTTCCAGGCCCGGGCAAGGTGGCCTTCCTGGTCCAGGGCGACGGGGAAGCCCAGGGGCATTTCCTCCAGGTAACGTTCCACCAGGTCCGCCTCCTCCTTCACGTTGACGGCCACGATGGCGAAGGGCCGGCCGGTGGACATCTTGTCCAGCCGGTCCATGGATGGCATTTCCTTGCGGCAGGGCGGGCACCAGGTGGCCCAGAAGTTCACCAGCACCACCTTGCCCCGCAGTACGGCCATGTCCAGAGGGTTGCCGCTGAGGAGGTTGAAAGGCTGCTCCGGAGCGGCCCGGGGAGTGACGGGCTTGAGGCTGGCCGAGTGGACGGGGAAACTCGCCAGAAGGGACAACAGGACCAACCGGATCAAGCGAATGGGCATGGGGGCTCCTTCACCAGGGTTGCCGGCCTTGCGGGCGGCACGGATGGAGTGTCCCCGCTGCCGGTTGCCACGCGCAATGGTGAATTCAATCCAGCCCTGTCAATCGACTTCGGCCAACAGGGCTTCAAGGCGCGCCACCACCTCCGGCGCGTCCCATTCCACCGAGCCGAACAGGCCCATGCGGATGTTGCCCTTGCGGTCCAGCACGTAGCTGGTGGGAAAGGCGAAGACCTGCCAGGCCTTGAGCTGCTGCCCTTCGCTGTCCATGACGATGGGGAAATTGACCGGCACCTTGGCGAGAAACCCCCGGATCTCCTCCGGACTCTCGCCTACGTTGACCCCCAGGATGGCGAAGGGTTTGCCGGCCAGTTTGTCGGCCAGGCGGGCCATGGAAGGCATTTCCTTGCGGCAGGGCGGGCACCAGACGGCCCAGAAGTTGACCAGTACCACCTTGCCCCGCAACTGCTCCAGGCCCAGGGCGCCGCCCCCCAGGGCGGGCAGGCTGAGGGCCGGCGCGGGCCGGGGGGGCAGGTTCTTGAGTTCGGCCGCGGCCAGGTGGCCGGCCGGCAGGGCGCCACTCAGGGCAACGAATAGGGCGAGACTGCGGACGGCGCGGCCGATCTTCATGGCTTGAATTTCTCCAGCAGGGGTTGCATGCCGTCCAGGACGATCTGGCCCAGGCGCTGGCCGGCGGCGACCTCCTGCTCGGTGATGTCGGAACGGCGATAGAAACCATCCCGCAGCCCCGGCAGCACGTCCAGCCAGACCCGGCTGCCGGCGGCTTCCAGGAAGCCCTTGAGCCGTTCCCGCCACCAGTAGCCGGCGGAGGACTTGGGTTGCAGGATGACCAGATCCATACGGGCCTCGTTCACCACCGGGTCGTATTCCGGTTCTTCACCCGGGGCCAGTTCCTGGTAGAGCAAGGGATAAAGCAGCAGGGCGCCCTGCACCGCCTCGTCGCCGGTCTTGCCGAAGCGTTGCCGCCAACTGTTCACCGCCCGCAGGGCCAGGCTCGCCGCCCGGCCGGTGCTGACCAGCAGGATGCGCCGCTCGGGGTGCTGCCGATGCAGGGCTTGCAGCCAGTCGGCCAGGTCCCCGTCGGGCACCTGGTTCCAGGAACTGGGCAGCAGGGGCAGGAAATAGGGCGCGAAGAAATCCGTCAGCCAGGTTTCCACCCCCCGGGCCGCCAGATCGGCAGCCGCCTTGTGCTCTTCCTCGATGCGCCCGTACTGGCCGGTGAGCCACACCGCCAGCACTTTGCCCTCCGCCGGATAGCGCTGGCTCACCACCTCGGCCCCGGAAGGCAGGCGGATGGCCACATCCACCGCAGCCCGGGCCGGCAGAACCAGAACGAGCAGCAGCAGGATGAGGAAGACTCGGATGGACGGCACGGGCGGGCGGGCGGGATGACGATGCGATGAGCCGCGTAATCTAACCGATCCCGGCCCCGCCGGCATCGCATCCCGCTCCCCGGCCCTCCCTGAGGGGAAGGGCACCTGTGCCAACCGCGAATCCACCAGGGCATGCGAAAATCCCCGGCGCCGCGAGCCTTTTTCCATGTCCACCCTGATTCCCGCCACTCTTCCTCCACCCCCGCCCCGGGCCGGGGAGCGGGAGTTCGTGCGTGCCCTGGAAGAGGGTCTGGACGACGAGTACCGGATCTGGCGGGACGTACCCATTCCTGGGTCGGAGCAGCAGGTGGACTACCTGCTGCTCCATCCGCGCCGGGGTCTGCTCTGCCTGACGCTGCGCGATTGGGGGCCGGAGCGTTTCCAGGCCAGTCTGCCGGGTCTGGAGAGCCAGGCCCGGCCGCCCCTGGAGGAAGCCCTGGCCCGGGCCCAGGCTTTGGTGGCCGTGCTGGAGTCGGATCCCCATCTGATCTTTTCCAGCGGCCGGATGTCGGGCCGGCTGCGCTTCTCCTGGTCCTGGGGCGTGCTGTTGAGCCAGATCCGGCGGGAGCAGTTGCCCTCCGGCGGTCCGGATGGGGATCTTGAGGCGCGGCGGGTGATCTGCCAGGACGAGCTGGGCCGGGAGGGTGCCATGGCCCTGGCGGATCGCTTGGGGACCCTGTTTCCCACCCCGCCCTTTGGCCAGATATCCCCGACCCAACTGGACAGAATCCGCCTACGGCTGTTCCCCGGTCTGGCCCTGTCCGGGGAGGCGTCCGCCCCTATCCGGGTGCTGGACGTGGACCAGGAGCGGGCATTCCGCCACCCGGAGGGACACCAGGTCATCCTGGGGGAATCCGGCACCGGCAAGACCACCCTGCTGCTGCACGCGGCGGCTCGGCTTGCCGGCCGTTCGCCGGGGGAGTTGCCCGCCCGGGCCCCCGCCAAGCCGGTGCTGTTCCTTTGCCTGAACCGGGCCCTGGCCCGGCACCTGGACCATCAGTTGCACCGCTTGGGCGTCGCGGACCGGGTGCACATCGGCACCTTTCCCGCCTGGTGCCACCGCCTGCTCACCCAGCATCATCTCGGCCTGCCCGGCGGTGAAGGCGCGGACCCGGGCTATGCCGATGCCCTGGCGGAACGGGTGGCCCGGGGCCTGGAGAAACAACGCATCGCGCCGGCCCAGTATGCCGCGCTGCTGATCGACGAGGGCCACGGCTTTCCCGAAGCCTGGCTGGCCCTGGCCCTGGGTTTCCTGGACCCCTTGAGCGACGTGCTGGCCCTGGCCGCCGATACGGGGCAGTTGCCCGGGGGGGAACAGGCGGCCCTGGCCACCTTTCAGGGGGCCGGCATCCGCTGCCGTAACCGGGTCTTCCGCCTGACGGAAAACCATCGCAGCCACCCGGACATCCTGGACTTCGCTTTGGGCCGCGCCCCCCGGCCCCCGGGACCGGCCGTGGAACTGGCCCGCCACGCCTCGTTGAAGGAGGAGGCCGCCTGGCTGGCCGGCCGCCTTCTGGAAGCCCATCAGGCGGGCATGCCCTGGCGGCACATGGGGGCCCTCTACGGGGATTGGGAACGCGAGGGCAAGCTCATCAACGGAGTGTTCCGCCAGGCCGGCATTCCCATGACCTGGCAGGACGGCATCCGCTTCAACGACCGGCAGGACACGGTGAAGCTCCTCTCCATGAACGGTGCCCAAGGCTTGGAGTTCCCCCTGCTGGCCCTGGCCGGTTTTCCTGCCAACCCCGTCGGCACCCCTGAATCCGGCCTGTGGCGGATGGCCATGCTGCGGGCCCGGGACCGGCTCTTGCTGAGTGGTACGATCGTCCCCTGATTTCCGGTTTAACTTATTGATATTCCAAGCTATGCTGGAACTGCAACGATTATGGAGCAGCGCTGTGCCTGGCCGCAGGTAGTGCCCAGGCGGAGGGCGCTCGAACAGGAGACCAACCATGGAAATCAACACCGTCGCCACCCGCAGCAGCGCCATCCAGGCCTATTCCGTGCAACAGCAGCAGCCCCGCCGCCAGACGGAGGAAGTCGAGGAAACCGCCCGCCAGGATCCCCAGGAAGTCCAGCCGGCCAATCCGGCCGTGGATCAGGTCACCCTGAGCCGGGAATCCCGCAATCTGGCCGTGCAACAGGTGGACCAGTCCCAGCGCCAGGACGAAACCCAGCGCAGCGGCGAGGCCCGGGCCCAGGATCGGGAACGGGAAGATCAGGCCCGCCTGCGCGCCGCCAACACCCCCCGCTCCATCACCCAGGCCCTGCAAAACTACCAGCAGGCCTCATTGGTGTGAGAACGCAGCCCCCTTTGAAACACCATGGAAATCGGCAGCCTCAACTCCGCCAGCTACGCCCCCCTGAAGGCGGCTGAGCCCCGTGCGGCGGCCGACCGGCCCCGGGCCGAGGATGCCCTTCAGGCCCGCCAGGCCCGGCGGGACGCCCTGGCGGCGGCGAATCGGGAAGAAACCCGGAATGCCCGGGAAGCCGATGAGGTCCAGTCCCGTCCGGCTGCCCAGCCCGTGGAAGCGCCCAGTGGCGGCGACATCCTCTTCGAGGACGATCAGGGCACCCGGGTCATGAAGGTGCTGGACAGCAAGGACGTGCTCATCTATCAGGTTCCCCCCAAAGGGGAATTGACCCTCATCCGGGCCGCCGAAGCGGAAGCCCAGCGGGCCCTGGCCCAGGCCTGAGGCCGAATTTACCAGGCGGCGGAACGGGCCCCGCCCCTACAATGGCGGCATGACCGCCGCCCCCACCAGCCCCGCCTCTCCCCCCTACGCCCGGCTCACGCCGGACACCGTGCTGGCCGCCCTGGACAGTGTGGGGCGCCTGACCGACGGCCGCCTGCTGGCGCTCAACAGTTACGAGAACCGGGTTTACCAGGTGGGCCAGGAAGAGGGCCCGCCCCTGGTGGCCAAGTTCTACCGGCCCGGCCGCTGGTCCGACGCCGCCATCCTGGAGGAACACGCCTTCACCCGGGAATTGGCCGAGGCGGAAATCCCCGTGGTGGCGCCCCTGGCCATGGACGGCACCACCCTGCCCCGATTCGAGGGCTACCGCTTCGCCCTTTACCCCCGCCGGGGCGGGCGCATGCCCGAATTCGACCGCACCGATACCCTGGAGTGGATGGGCCGCTTCATCGGCCGCATCCACGCCCTGGGAGCCCGGGCGCCCTACCGCCACCGCCCGAAGCTGGACGTGCAAAGCTTCGGCGTGGAATCCCGGGAGTTCCTGCTCAAGGGCCGCTGGCTGCCCGCCGACCTGCTCCCCGCCTGGAAGAGCGTGGTGGGCCAGGCCCTGGAACTGGCCCAGCACTGCTTCGCCCGGGCCGGCGACTACGCCACGCTGCGCCTCCATGGCGACTGCCACGCCGGCAACGTGCTGTGGACGGACGAAGGGCCCCATTTCGTGGACTTCGACGACAGCCGCATGGGCCCGGCGGTGCAAGACCTGTGGATGCTGCTGTCCGGCGACCGGGAAAGCCAGGTCCGGCAACTGGCCGACGTGCTGGCCGGTTACGAGGACTTCCGCGAATTCGATCCCCGGGAACTGCATCTGGTGGAAGCCCTGCGCACCCTGCGCCTCATCCACCACAGCGCCTGGCTGGCCCGCCGCTGGGACGACCCGGCCTTCCCCGCCGCCTTCCCCTGGTTCAACACCCAGCACTACTGGCAGGAGCGGATTCTGGAACTGCGGGAACAGATCGCCCTGATGCAGGAGGAACCCCTGTGGCCGAGTTGAGGAGTGGACCGGAAGGACTTGCCCCGCCAAGACCTTCCGCAACCGACGCTAAATCCCCCTCACCCCCCCTTTACAAAAGGGGGAAGAAACCCCGTGGCCAGGCCAACCGCCAGGCACCGATCGCCGCAATCTTGCCCACCTCCGCCCACTCTCCCGCCACCGATTCCCCCCCTTTTCCAAAGGGGGGCCAGGGGGGATTCAGCGACGGCGACATCCCCGCCGTCCGCTGCGGATCCCCCTCTGTCCCCATATGCACAAGGGGGAAGAACCCCACCCCCCATCGCAACGATTTCCTCCAAGAAAAGCCCCCTGTTGTCCTGACGGAGCCCCCTCATGTGCGGCATAGCCGGTGAATTCCGTTTTGACGGCGCCCCTGCCGATCCCGCCACCCTCCAGGCCATGGTGGATCGCCTGGCCCGCCGGGGCCCGGACGGGGAAGGCCTGCATCGGGACGGCCCGGTGGCCCTGGGCCATCGCCGGCTGGCCATCATCGATCTCACCGAGCGCTCCCGGCAACCCATGGTGGACGCCGCCAGCGGCCTGGCCCTGGTGTTCAACGGCACCATCTACAACTACCCCCAGTTGCGGGCGGAACTCATCAGCCGGGGCCACGCGTTCCAGTCCGACGGCGACACCGAGGTCATCCTGCGGGCCTATGCGGAATGGGGTGAGGCCAGCGTGGCCCGGCTCCATGGCGCCTTCGCCTTCGCCCTGTGGGACCCCCGTACCCGCCGTCTGCTGCTGGCCCGGGACCGGCTGGGCATCAAGCCCCTCTACTTCAGCCAGGACGGCCACAGGCTGCGCTTCGCATCCTCCGTCCAGGCCCTGCTGGCGGGGGGCGGGCTGGACACCCGCATCGACCCGGTGGCCCTGCACCACCATTTCACCCTCCACGCCGTGGTGCCCGCCCCCCGCACCCTGCTCCAGGGTGCCCGCAAGCTGGCGCCGGGCCACACCCTGGTGGTGGAGGCCGACGGCCGCACCACTCTGAGCCGCTACTGGCAACTGGAAGCCCGCCGCCCGGCCACGCCGAAGAGCGAGGGCGAGTGGCAGGAGGCCATCCATGCCGCCCTGCGGGAGGCGGTGAAGAAGCGGCTGCTCATTGCCGACGTGAAGGTGGGGGTGCTGCTCTCCGGGGGCCTGGATTCCAGCCTGCTGGTGGCCCTGCTGGCCGAGCAGGGGGTCCGGGATCTGATGACCTTCTCGGTGGGCTTCGAGGACCAGCCCGAGGAACGGGGCCACGAGTTCGAGTATTCCGACGCGGTGGCCCAGCGTTACGCCACCCGCCACCACCAGTTCCATATCCCCAACGACCAGGTGCTGCGCCGCCTGCCGGAGGCGGTGGACGCCATGGCCGAGCCCATGGTGGGCCAGGATGCGGTGGCCTTCTACCTGCTGTCGGAGCAGGTCTCCAGGACGGTGAAGGTGGTGCAGAGCGGCCAGGGGGCCGACGAGGTGTTCGGCGGCTACTACTGGTATCCGCGCATGTCCGCCGAGACGGAGGGCAGCGCCGTGGAACGCTTCCGCCGCCACTACTTCGACCGGGACCAGGAGGAGTTCCTGGCCATGGTGGCCCCGGCCTTCCACGGGTCGGACCACTCGGCCGACTACGTGGCCGGCCGTCTGGGCGAGCCCGGCGCCGACGAGTTCATCGACCAGGTGCTGCGCCTGGACGCCACCACCCTCATCACCGACGACCCGGTGAAGCGGGTGGACAACATGACCATGGCCTGGGGCCTGGAGGCCCGGGTGCCCTTCCTGGACCACGAGCTGGTGGAACTGGCCGCCAGCATGCCGCCGGCGTTGAAGCTTGCGTCCGGCGGCAAGCACATCCTCAAGGCCATCAGCCGGGGCCTGCTGCCCGACCCGGTGATCGACCGGAAGAAGGGCTACTTCCCCATGCCCGCCCTGAAGTACGTGCGCGGCGAGTTCCTGGATTTCATGCGCGGCATCCTGGATTCCCGGGCCTGCCGGGAGCGGGGTTTGTATCAGCGGCCCTATGTGGACAAGCTCCTGGCCGCGCCGGAAAAACACCACACCCGCATCCAGGGCAGCAAGCTCTGGCACCTGGCCTTGCTGGAGTATTGGCTGCAACGCAACGTGGACGGGCGGGTGTGATGGGGATGCGTCCGGGCAAGGCATCGCCCCTTCGCCACCCGCCTACCTGTTTCCCCCGTTTCATAGAGGGGGGCCAGGGGGGATTGGGCGACGGCAACTCTCCCGCCGCCTCCTGCAAATCCCCTTCAACCCCCCTTTGCGAAGGGGGGAAGAACACCCCCCGCTCACCCAACCGCCCCACCTGTTCCCCCTGTGGTAAGGGGAGATAGGGGGGATTTCACCCCCCAATTTCACCCCCCATCCTGACCACCCATGCTGACCCCCTACCAGACCCGCCAACTCCAACGCCTGCGCTGGACCGCCTTCATCGTGGTGGGGCTGGCCTTCGTCCTGTCCTTCTTCCATCGCTTCGCGCCGGCGGCCATCGCCAGTGACCTGAAGGCGGCCTTTGCCATCCAGTCCACGGCCCTGGGCAGCCTGGCGGCCACCTATTTCTACGTCTATACGGTGATGCAGATTCCCACCGGCGTGTTGGCCGACACCCTGGGGCCCCGGCGCATCGTGGCTGCGGGGGGGGTCGTGGCGGGCCTGGGCTCCATGCTCTTCGGCCTGGCGGAGTCCTTCGAACTGGCCAGCGCCGGGCGCCTGCTGGTGGGCCTGGGGGTGTCGGTGACCTTCATCGCCCTGCTGAAGCTCAATGCGGCCTGGTTCAGTGAGCGGGTGTTCGGCACCCTTACCGGGCTCACCATCCTGTTGGGCAATCTGGGCTCGGTGCTGGCCGCCACGCCCCTGGCCTGGGTGCTGGCCTACGCCAGTTGGCGGGAGGTGTTCGTGGTGGTGGGCATCCTCTCCCTGGTGCTGGCCTGGCTGGCCTGGTGGCTGGTACGGGACAACCCGGTGTTGATGGGTCTGCCCAGCCTGCGGGAATTGGAGGGCAAGGCGTCCCATCCGGCCCACGACGGCCACTGGTACGACGGTCTGCGTCAGGTGGCCGGCAACCGCCTCTCCTGGCCAGGCTTCTTCGTCAATCTGGGCGTATCGGGCACCTTGTTCGCCTTTGCCGGGCTGTGGGCCGTGCCCTTCCTCACCCAGGGCCACGGTTGGGCGCGAAGCACGGCCACCGCCCACACTTCCCTGCTGCTGGCGGCCTTCGCCCTGGGGGCCTTCTTCATGGGCAGCCTGTCGGACCGTTTGGGCCGGCGCAAGCCGGTGGTGCTGGCATCCTGCGGGCTCTACGTGGCCTGCTGGTTACCCCTGGCCCTGGGCTGGGAACTGGGTCCGGGTTTCAGCCACGGCCTGTTCATCCTGATGGGCCTGGGGGCTGCCGGCTTCACCCTGACCTGGGCCTGCGCCAAGGAGGTGAACCGCCACGCCCTGTCGGGCATGGCCACCAGCCTGGTGAATACCGGCGCCTTCCTGGGGGCTGCCATCCTGCAACCCCTGGTGGGCTGGGCCATCGACCAGGCCGCCGGGGAAGGGGGTTCCACGTTGGCGCTGGCCCACTATCAGGTGGGGATTCTGGTGCTGGCGGGGTTTGCCTTGGGTGGATGGTTGGCGGCGTTTACCCTGCGGGAGACGTATTGCCGGTATGTGTCGGAGGCGGGTGAGGGGTGAGGGGTCACTGAACCCCGTCGCCGTCAACCCTTGATCTGCCCGCCCAGAGCCTGCACCCCTTCCCGCAGCCGGGCGAAGGCGGTGTCGATGAGCCCCTCCGGCCCTTTCACCCCCAGGTCGATTTCATAATGGAAGCTGATCTCCGGTTCGATGCGCGGCAGGCTCCAGGTGCGCACGCCGGGGAATTCCCGCTCCACGGCATCCAGCAGGGGCGTGAGCATGCCTTCGTTGAGGCCGGTGACCACCATGCCCCGGGCCGCCTCGGTGCCGCTGCCGAACAGGTCCCGGTAGTGGGTATCCAGCAGCCACTCCAGCATGGGCCAGGCCATGATGGGAAAGCCGGGCAGGAAGTGGTGACGGCCCAGGCTGAAGCCGGGGATGCGGTTGTAGGGATTGGGGATGAGTTCCGCGCCCCGGGGCAATTCCCCCATGCGCCGCCGCTCCGGGGTGACGGGCTGACCGATGCTGGCCATGTGGGCGGCGATGAGGGCCTGGGCTTCGGGATGCTCCACCAGGGGCACCCCCAGGGCCTCGGCGGCGGCCTGGCGGGTGTGGTCGTCGGGGGTGGCGCCGATGCCGCCGAAGCTGATCACCACGTCGTCTCCGGCCAAACTGTCGCGCAGGGCCCGCACCAGCCGGGGCCGCTCGTCGCCCAGGTAGCTGGCCCAGGCCAGGGCCAGGCCCCGGGCGTGGAGGATTTCCAGCGCCTTGGCGAAATGCTTGTCCTGGCGTCTGCCGGACAGTATCTCGTCGCCGATGACAAAGATGCCGAAGGCCATCATGGGTCTCCTGTTGGATTTATCATGGTGCGCATTGTCACTCGCCGGAGGGCACCATGGACAACGAGCTTTTCTGCTGGAAGTGCCATGCCAGCCTGGCCGCCCTGCCGGTGCCCCTGTCACGCCGGGCCGAGTGCCCGGCCTGCAATGCGGAACTGCACGTCTGCCGGCAATGCCGCCATTACGACACGGCGAAGGCCAAGCAGTGCCGGGAACTGGCGGCAGATGAGGTGAACGACAAGACGCGGGCCAATTTCTGCGACTGGTTCCAGGCCAGGACCGGGGCGGTTTCGGGCAGTTCGCCGTCGGGAGGAAGCCGGGCGGCCCTGGATGCCCTGTTCGGGGGCCCCGCACCGGAAGCGGCCCCCGGGGGCCAGCGCTCCGATCTGGACAAGCTGTTCGGCCAGGACTGAGGCGTCCTTACTGGGGAATGCGCACTTCCCTTTCACCATAGCGGCCTTCGTTGGCCCGGGTGTGGCAGGCCAGGCAGTTGCCCGGGGTGCCGATCTTTTTGCGTTGCCAGATGTGCCGGGGCACTTCGTCGTGCATGAACTTGAAATATCCACTCTCGGTAATGCGCTGGGGAGCGGCGTTGCCCGGGATGGCGCCGTTGATGCGGCGCATGCGCAGATTGGCCTGGGGCGTATCGGCGGCCAGGGTTTCCAGGTCCTTGAGGATTGCCAGCCGCTGGGGTTCGTCCAGGCTGGCATCCTCGCCGAAATGGTCCGTCAACCCGGCCAGCATCTTCCGCCAGGAACGGGCAGGCAACAGGCCCGGAGCGAAGGCGGTGTGGCAACTGCCGCATTCGTTCAGGTAGGTCTTGCCCGCCGGCATGGGAAAGATGGCCTCGTCGTCGGCGGGCGCCCGGGCGATGGCGAAGGCGGTGGCACCCACGGCCAGGGCCAGGGTCAGCAGGTTCTTCCAGTTGAGGCCGGCGTGGTCCATGCCGGCCTCACTTCACGGAGATCATGTAAGCCGTGAAGTCGGCCTTTTCCTGGGCTGTGCAGGCCCGGGCCAGCACTTCGTTGCAGTTGCGCTTGAACCATTTTTCCACCTTGGCCGGATCGGTGAAACGGTCCTTCTGGGCCACCGGAGCGAGGGGGTCGATGGTTTTGTGGGTCTTCACGTGCTGGCCCGGGGCCTTGGGGTTGTCGGTATGGCAACTGGTGCAGGCATCGGCCGTCTTGCCGGCAGTCGACTTGGCCCGGAACAGTTGTTCACCCCGGGCAGCCGAAGCGGGTCCGGCCTGGGCCACCAGGGCGTCGAGGATCTGTTGGGGGGTTTCGGCCTGGAGAGGCAGGGCGGCAAACAGGGCAAGCAGGGGCAGGTAGCGCTTCATTCTTCCTCTTCCTTCCGATATTGGTAGCCGCTCACCATGGCCTGGGCCAGGGGGACGCCGTGGCGGGCTTCATGCAGGATCAGGGCGGCGATGTGCAGCAGGATGAAAGCCCAGACGAACTTCTCCAGGATTTCGTGGGGTTCCGAGAACAGATGCTTGAGGGTGATGGCATGGCCCAGCCAGGGGTACAGGGGTCCCCGTCCCTGGTCGATGGCAGCCAGGGCCAGGCCGGTCAAGGCCATGACCAGGACGACCAGGTAGAAGCCCAGGTAGGCGGCCGAAGCCAGGGGATGATGGCCGAAGCCCCGGGGAGCGGTGAACAGCCGCCGGGTCCTGAGGGCGGTCAGCCAGGCACGCCAGTGCCACATGGCCGACAGCCGGGCATACCAGGGACCGTTGAGGCCCCAGGCCAGCCGGCCCACCAGACCCAGCACCAGGGCGTAGCCGGTCCAGACGTGCAAACGCCAGAGGCTGGCGGCCTCTGGCGTGAATTCCAGGGCTTCGGCCGCCTGGCTGGTGAACACCAGCAGCAGGATGGCCAGCCCATTCCAGGCATGGAGCAGCCGAAGGATGGGGTCGTAGACCTTTTCCCGCAGCAGCGCCTGCCCGGTCATGGCGTCTTACTTGGTGGCCACGGCGTAGGGCGCGGCGGCAACGGGAGCCACGGGGGCGGCGGCGGCAGGCTGGGCTTCCTCGTCACCCTTGATGGTGAAGAAGGGGGAGGTCAGGAAGGGCTTGCCGATGGACTGGTAGTAGGCGGACACGTCCTCGATTTCCTTCTCGGTATAGAAGGCGGTGGCCATGTTCATCATGGGGTGGAGGACCTTCAGGGTCTTGTATTTGTTGGTCTTGATGGCCAGTTTGTCGGCGTTGCGGCCGGCCAGTTGCAGGGTGTAGAAGATGCCGCCGAAGTTCTCGCTGCCGTGGCAGACGACGCAGGCGGTGGCTTTCTGCTTGCCTGCGACCGGGTCGCCGGCAACAGCGGAGAGGGACAGGGTGGCGGCGAGGGCGGCGAGGGCGAAAGGCAGGGTCTTCATGTTGAACTCCGGGAGGTGGTGTATTGGACAAACTGCGACGTGCGACTGGGCACTATAATGTGCTAATTTTCTAATATTGTCAATTAGTCCAATTATTTCAGTCATATAAATGACTTGTTGCGTAGTCCCGGCACAGGTTTAGTGGAATACAACGCACAAATAGCATCTCCGCGTGCAGCAATTCGGGAAGGGCCCAATCGTAACCTCCCTGCCCAGCGAATCGAGGGTTTCCCCTACACGTCCAAGCGATCAGTCCATGTCCGTGTGGCTTTCAGCGCAACCTGTCCAGTGCGTCGGCGGGCCGTTTGGCCAGCAATTCGCCAGCCAGTTTCTGGGCCTTGGCCAGGTCCAGTTCATTGAGGGCGTTGGAGACCAGGCCCCGCCAATCGCCTGACACCGCATGGCCCAGGCGGGAGGCCACATCGAAGGCCGCGTAGGCCTGCACCTCATCCTTGGCCACCACCACGCCCCGGTGATAGATCTGCCCCAGGGCGAAATAGGCATCGGCAATGCCCTGCTCCGCCGCTTTCTTGTACCAGGTGTAGGCTTCCGCCAGGTTGGCGACTGTGCCCTGCCCCTGCTCCAGCATGAGTCCACGCTGGTATTGGGCCAAGGGGTGGCCCGACTCGGCGAGGGGGACGATCATGGCGTAGGCCTTGGGATAGTCCGCGCAACCGTATGTGTGGATGGCCTTGTCGAAGGCGTCCTCATCGGCCAGGGCGGCTTGGGCGAAAGCGGCGAAGCTCAGGGCGATCAGGTGTTTCCTGAACATGGTCTTGTTCCTTATGCATGCTGGGCTGGTTGCCGGGACCGGCTCGGGGGGCCGGACTGGCGCGTGGGCACGGGGAAAGGCCACGAGGGAACAAGGCGACGACCCCTTCATGCCCTGAGGCATTCCCCGACACGTTCCATTATGGTCCGCCCACGGCGTTTGCGGAACGGGCCGCTGGCCGCACCACTTTGGCCTGCCCTGACCGGCCACGGTGCGGGAAGCCTGTCCCCCGAAGCCCGGCGATGGCCGCAACGGAACATATAACTTGCTGAATATTCAGAATTAATCATCCTCCCTCCAATCCCGACCTGATTGGTATGGTTCTTGCGACATCCCTTCCGTAACAAAAGCGCCCAAGACGGCCAGGTGGGTTTCTGTCATGGTCCGGCGCGTAATGGGAATGGAAGGAGACCCCATGAAAACTCGGAATATGCTGGTATTTCTCGGTCTGTTGCTGCTGGGCGATCCGGTCCTGGCCCAAGGCAACGGGGAGGAAGCCCACCCGGCCTGCCACCTGCTGTTGACCGAACAGGAATGCGCGGACCATCAGGCCACCCTGAATCGCTTGCCCGCCGGGGCTGCCCGGCAAAGCTATCTCAACGCCCACCGGCAGTTGCTCAGGGAACGGGAGCAGTCCTGCGCCTGTTTCCGGGATGCGTCGGGGGTGATCCGCGCATCCCGGGCCAGGCCCCTGTCCGGGAACCCGCCGACCCAGTGGTTTTAGGTGCCTTCGGCCTGCACCAGAATGCGCACGCCGCCGCATTCCACCTGCTGACCGATCCGGATCTTGGCGGTCTTGCGGGTTTCCGGCAGGCCGTCCACCCGCACGGCGCCGCTGGCCACCAGGGCCTTGCCCTGGCCACCGCTGTCGGCCAGGCCCGCCAGCTTGAGCAGGTCGCACAGGGGCACATATTCGCCACGCAGGGGAAAGGTGAGGGTACGCATGCCGATCCGCCAGCTCAGGCGGCCACGGGGAAGCAGCGGGCCAGTTCGGTGGCCACCGTACGTTCCCCATCCCCCAGCCAGACCTGGCCATCCTGGATGGTGCATTGCAGGCGCATGGTCCGGCTGGCCAGTTGGGCCATGGCCTGGCTGGCCTCCTGGGGCAGGTTGAGGACGGTGAGGTTGTCGGATCGGCTGAGCTTGCCCCGGATCTGCTCCCACCAGACGTCGGCCTGGCGGCCGCCGTAGCTGATCACCACCACCCGGGCCGCCCGGTTGCAGGCCTTGCGCATCCACTTTTCGTCGGGCAGGCCCACGTCGATCCACAAGCGGATGTCGCCGGTCAGATCCTTGATCCAGAGGTCGGGCTCGTCATCCACGCACAGTCCCTTGCCGAAACCCAGGCCTTCCTCGGCGTGGAGGGCGAAGGCCAGCAGGCGGACCATCATGCGCTCGTCGGTTTCGGAGGGATGGCGGGCCAGGGTGAGGCTGTAATCACCGTAATGGTTGCGGTCCATGTCGGCGATCTGGAGCTCGGCTTTGAAGATGGTTGCTTTGAGTGCCATGGGGTAGGGATAGCGTGGGTGGGGTCAGGCGTCCTGGCGGGCGGCCACTTCCTGGATCAACACCCAGGGGGCGGCCACCACGGCCCAGAACAGGCTTTGTTGGGCATGCCACTGCCGGGCGTCTTCGGCATCGGCCCGGGCCAGACGGCCCTCCTCCAGCCAGTGCGACACGCTGGCTTTGTCATCCCGGGCCATGGCCAGGGCCACGTCCAGCAGATCCAGATCAGGGAGCACCTTGATCACCACGCCCCGGGCGAAATGGCGTTCCAGCTCGGGCCAGGCCAGCTTGCCCGTTTCGGCATTGAGCTTGGCGCGCAGCAGTTCTTCGCTTTCAGTCATGTGGGCGGGTGGAAAAAGGGGGGATTCTACCCCGCATCATCTGCCCCGCTGACAGGGAAAGGTCTCGGACAGGGCCTTGTGCAGGACGCTGCCGGCCGGCTGGGTCTGGACTTCCGGGTGGGCGATGATCCACGCCACCAGAGCGGCGGGGGCCTTCTCCTTGTCGCCCTCCCCGAGGCAGAAGGACAGCTTGCCGTCCCGGGCGTAATGGCGGGCCCCGTCCAGATAGCCATTGAGATAGCTGTGGCACATCACCGACAGGGATCGGACCTTGTCCGCCCCCTTGCACATGCGCAGGACGACGCTGCCGTCACTGACCTGGCTGGCCTGGACGGTCGTATGGCCGGCAAGCAGCAGCAAGCCGGCGGCAAGGGACGGAAGAACGGGGTGCATGGGGTTATTCCCTGATGGATTTGCCGGTCATTTTACCCCTGGCCCCTGCCGGCCCTGCCTAGCCATCCGCCACGCCGGTAAGCCCGCCCCCCCGGCGCGTCAGGCACGACCCGCCCGTCCGCCTCGTCAGCGGCCGCAGCCCTGGGCCCCCGTGCGGTTCTCCACATCCCCCAGAGGCCGGGAGAAGGTGTAGGCCAGGGGATCGGCCACCAGGCCACAGGCGGCGTCGCCCATGCTGCCGCTGGGCAGGGTGAAGGGCAGGGTCAGGACGAACACCCCCGCTCCCAGGCCCGTGGCCACGAGCCCCAGGGGACGCAGGACCAGGACATCCAGCAGCATGTCGCCCTGCCGGTCCAGCACGGGTGGCGCTTCCTCGGCACGGGCGAGCAGGGACAGGCACAGCAGCAGGGGGAAAAGGGTTCGCTTCATGTCCATGGGTAATTTCCACGCGCTTCCAGTATAGGCATCGGCTATCCTTATAGCCTGTTTCCGTGGATCTCCCATCCCCCGCCACCACCCTTTCCGCCAAGGAGATTTTCATGCGCCCCTGGTATGCCTTCGCCTTGCCCTCCCTGCTGGCATGCGCCTGGAGCGGCGTCGCGCCGGCCGATGGCCAACCCGCCCAGTTGGCCGGCAACAGCCTGCCCGCCTATCCCAGTTTCCAATACGTGCGCGCCTTCAACACCGATGCTCCGGTGCAGGTGGGCGTGGACACCACCCGTCAGGCCAATCTGGCCGGCAAGACCGTGGATATCTACGTGGCCGCCGCCCAGAGCGCCTGGACGCTGGGCGATGCCCTGGCCGATGCGGGCCTGGGGCCGGAAACCCATACCTTCGCCAGTGGCGGCTACACCGGCAACGTCGTGCAGGTGGCCGGTGCCGGGGAATTGTCTGCTGCTGGCGGCACCACCCTGGGCGTGGGCTATGACGTGGTCATCGACGTGAACCGCAACGGCCGCCTGGATGCCGGCGACTACGTGGACGGCGGCAACGGGGAGGCCGGCTTCTACGTGGTGGACGATCCCACCCTGGCCGGTCCCCTGGCCACGGCAAGCCTGGAGGCCACGGTCACCGGGGTCACCGCAGGCTATACCCGGGAACGCATCTGGTATCCCGCCGGCATCACGGGCATGGGCCAGCTTCCCCTGGTGGTCATCAGCCACGGCAACGGCCATCAGTACAACTGGTACGACTACCTGCAACAGCATCTGGCGTCCTATGGCTACATCGTCATGAGCCACCAGAACAACACCATGCCGGGCATCGAGACCGCCTCCACCACCACCTTGCAACACACCGATGCCCTCATCGCCCAACAGGCCAGCATCGGCGGCGGCGTACTCAACGGCCACATCGACACCAGCCGCATCGTCTGGATCGGCCACAGCCGGGGCGGCGAGGGCGTGGCCCGGGCCTATGACCGGATCTTCGACGGCACCTGGGTGCCCACCCAGTACGCCCTGGGGGACATCGTGCTGGTGTCCAGCATCGCCCCCACGGACTTCCTGGGCCCCAACAGCGCCAATCCCCACGGCGTGAACTATCACTTCCTGTACGGCGCGGCCGACGGCGACGTGTCCGGCGACGCCAACAACGACATCGCCCAGGCCTTCCACGTCTACGAGCGGGCAGAAGGCTACCGGCAGTCCACCTACGTGCACGGTGCCGACCACAACGACTTCAACTGCTGCGGTTTCGAGGATTTCGCCGGCCCCCTGGGCACGGCCATCGGCCGGCCGGAGGCCCAGCAGGTGGCCAAGGGGGTGTACCTGGCGGTGATCCAGCATTACGTGGAAGGCAACGTGCCGGGCAAGGATTTCCTCTGGCGGTCCTATGAAGAATTCAAGCCCATGGGCGTGTCGGCCAATACCGTGGTGGTGAGCGAATACAAGGAAGGCCCGGCCGGCGGCAAATACGTCATCGACGACTACCAGACCCAGACTTCCAAGACCCTGAGCAGTTCCGGCGGCACCGTCCAGGTCAAGGTCGCCGACCTGGCGGAAGGCCTGCTCAACGACGCGAACACCGACTTCACCTGGACCACGACTGACCGTTTCAACGGCATGACCCGGGCCATGAGCAGCGACGCCACCCGGGGCTCCGTGTTCACCGTGGTGGACAATGACGGCAAGACCGGCTCGATCATCTGGAGTCTGCCTGCCGGAGCCTACGACCTGAGCCCCTACCAATACCTGTCCTTCCGCGCCGCCCAGGGCACCCGCCACCCCAGCACCACGGCGGTGCTCGGCCCCTATGCCTGGCAGGTGAGCCTGGTGGATGGCCGGGGGGTGAAGAGCGTGATCGACTTCTCCGCCTACGCCATGGGCATCCAGGAGCCCTATCAACGCACCGCCTCCGGCGTCGGTGCCGGCTGGCAGAACGAGTTCGGCACCGTGCGCATCCGCCTGGCGGACTTCCTGGCCGGGGCCAACGGCAGAGCCACCCGCCTCAACCTGGCCGACATCCGCCAGGTGCGCTTTGATTTCCCGGACAGCCAGGGCCCTGCCCGACTGGGTCTGGACGACCTGGAACTCACCAAGGATTGAGGGAACCATCATGCTGAACAAACACCTGCTTCCCCTGGCCTTCCTCCTGGCCGGCCTCAGCGGCGCCGTCGGCGCCGAGCCCCCCGCCCTTCCCGCCACCCCGGCGGCGGTGACCGAAGTGCTCTATGCCCGCCCCTTCACCCTGGATGAGGCCTACACCCATCTGTGGCGCCAGGAACAACCCCAGGTTCGGGACGGCATGCTGCTGGTGGTGAAAGTGGATCCGGCCCTGGTCTATCCCCGCCAGGTGGCGGAACCCGTGCTCTACGTGGGCAACCAGACCGCCATGCGGCTCAACGTGGGCTACCCCTCCGGCATCGTTGTGGCCCTGGTGCCCGGCATGGACAACCTGCCGGCCAGCGGGGGGGACATCTGGTTCGGCACCCCCCGCCTGCCGGAAACCATCACCGCCCGCACCCTGGCCGATGAACGGGGCCGGGCCGCCCACCTGGCCGCCCGGGCCGGCCACGAAACCGGCAGCGCCCTACTCAAGGGCGGAGCCCCTTTGCAGGCCCGCAACCTGCCGGCCCTGTTGGCCGAGGCCGCACAACTGGTGCGCCAGCACGCGCCGGACGAAGCCGCCCTGGCCGATGGCCTAGCCGGCCAGAGCAGCGCTCAGTGAGTCGATAGGCGCCCTGGCGCGCCGCCCCACCTGGCCCTGAAGGGCCTCCCGGAGCACCGGCTGGCGGGGGGGGTACGGGGCCCGGGCGGTTTCGCTCAGCGGGTGCGGGTCTGCTCCAGCGCCCTTGGTTGATGCGGTTCGCTGCGCTCACCACATCCTACGGTGGGGCTGGCGTAGGATGTGGTGAGCGCAGCGAACCGCATCGTGGTCGTGAGTGTGTGTCCCAGCTCAGACATGCTCGCCGCAAGTCCCAGTCCTTCCCCCAGGCTCGGCAGCGGCGCCAGGGTATCCCGGAAGTGAACAGGGTCATGGTCGCGTTCCTGCCTCCTATACTGCGGATACACCATCACCGGACTCCCGCCCCACCCTGGGCTCCGGAGAGACGGCGGCGCGGAATGTGCCCCGTCGCGACGGCCTCCGCGCCGATGTCACGCGACATCGAGAGAAGGAGACTGTCATGAGCAAAATCCTGGACGAAGTCCTCACCGCCAACCACGCCTATGCCGCCGATTTCGGCGACAAGGGCAAACTGCCCATGCCCCCCGGCCGGCACTTCGCCATCCTCACCTGCATGGATGCCCGCCTGGACCCGGCCAAGTACGCCGGCCTGGCGGAAGGGGATGCCCACGTGATCCGCAATGCCGGCGGCCGGGCCAGCGACGACGCCATCCGTTCCCTGGTGATTTCCTACAAACTGCTGGGCACCCGGGAATGGTTCGTGATCCACCATACGGACTGCGGCATGGAAACCTTCACCGACGAGGTGATGCGCAAGCTGCTGCGCGGCAGCCTGAAGACCGCCAGCGTGGATGCCAGCGGCTGGCACGATCCGGGCGGTGGCGGCGGTTCCCGCGAGGGGGAGCACATCAGTTGGCTGACCATCGCCAACCTGGAGCAAAGCGTGGTGGACGACGTGGAGCGCATCCGCAACCACCCCCTGGTGCCCCGTGACATCCCCATCTACGGCTACGTCTACGACGTGCGCACCGGCATGCTGAACGAAGTACCGGCGGCCAGCGAAGCAGGCCGGGTCCGTTGAGCGTGGGCCCCGGGCGGGTCGTCCGGACCCGCCCGGGGGGTCAATGCTCGTCCATGCGGGCCAGCACTTCCGCTTCGAAGGCGCTGGCCTTGGTGGACGAGGCCACCGCCGCGATGACCTTCTTGCCCGCCGCCACCGCCTCGGCGAAATCGGCCCGGTTGTGGGCGCCGTTGAGCCTGGCATAGACCGGTGATTTCTCCCCCACCAGTACCCGGAACACGTCCAGGGCGTGGGCCTTGGCCGACTCGATGCCGTTCATGCGGGCCGGATTGGGATTGGGGCTGGCGGGAGGCAACTCATCCGTCTGGGGCAGGTGCAGGATGGCCAGCACGCCACTCTCGAAGGCCGTGGCCTGCTGGGCCGAGGCGATGGTGGCCAGCATCTTGCGGGCCAGCCCCACCGCCTGGGTGAAATCCGCCGTACCCTGGGCTGCCTTGAGACGGGCATAGGCGGGCGACTGCTCCCCGGCCAGTGAAGCCACCACCCGCAGTGCATGCTGCCTGGCCGCCTCCAGCCGGGAATGGCCAAGCATGTTCAGGGCCTCGCTCAGGCCCATGCTGCTTTCCGCCATGGGCCCTCGCTTCACCTGGCCCACGAAGCCCCCTTCCCAGAGGTGCTCCAGGATGGCGTCCAACTCCTGGCAGGCCGGCAGTTTGGCGCGCAATTCCGCCACGCTGATGGCGTCATTGATGAGGAACAGCACCTGGCGCTGGCGCTGCTTGAGGGCGTGTGCACTGCCCAGCAGTTCGTTGCGGCCCAGCTCGGTGCGTGCAAAGACAATGCGATCGTCCATCCACGTCTCCTCTTGCTCATGTATTGCTATCGTTGTTTCCGCCTCGGACGGGCGGGGAGCCATGGTGGGCGCGACAGCGGGGACCTGTCAACGGCGACGACTCACTCCGGCGCTTTGCCCAGGGCCTGGAAGAAGCGCTCCCGGGCCGTTTCCAGCAAAGCCCGCCGGGTACGGGCCCGCAACACGTCGCTTTCCTGGTCCTGGCACAGCCCCAGGCAATCGGCATAGAACGCATCAAAGGCGGAGCGCACCACCACCTCCTCCAGACACCGGGCGGGGGGTGCAGGCGGCGGCGGCTGGCCGTCCAGGGGCCGCAGCACGGCGAAGCGCGGGATCATCTTCTGCCCGCCGGTTTGACTGCTGGCGGTCAGGGGTCCGCTCTTCACGTAGATCTTGCCCTCGTATTCAAACCGGGCACCCAGGGGAAGCTGTTGGAATTTCATGGTCGGGACGAAAGTTCTAACAAAACCATAACGAATGCCGGTACCGGGGAATTCCCGCCGGCCGGCGCCACTCCATGCCACGATAGCCGAAACATTGCAGCCACCCAACGTCCCGGAGTCCCATCCATGTTCCCCGTCCATTTCCTCAAGACCCTCCTTGCCGCCCTTGGCCTGAGCGTTCTGGTGACCGCCTGCGCCGAAGAGAAACCCGCCGCCAAAGCCCAGGCCGTGCGTCTGGATCCCCATCTCCAGGTGGACAGCATCGTGCTGGGCATGGGCTGTTTCTGGGGCGCGGAAAAGCGCATGTCCGCGCTGCCCGGGGTGGTGGACGTGGAAAGCGGCTACGCCAACGGCGACGTGGAAGGCAGCTACGAAGCCATCCTGGCCCATGAACGGGCCCTGCGCCTGGGCCGCAGCGCCAAGCGCAACCACGCGGAAGTGGTGAAGGTGACCTACGACCCGGCGAAAACCACCCTGGAAGCCGTGCTCGCCGGGTTCTGGGAAAGCCACGACCCGACCCAGGGAGACCGCCAGGGCAATGACGAGGGCAGCAACTACCGCAGCGCCATCTACACCCATTCCGCCGCCCAGCAGGAAGTGGCCCTGAAGACCCGGTCCACCTATCAGGCCGCCCTGGCCCAGGCCGGCCGGGGGACCATCACCACCGAGATCGCCCCTCTGAAGGCCTACTACCCCGCCGAGGACTACCACCAGGATTACCTGGTGAAGAACCCCAAGGGCTATTGCGGCCTGGGCGGCACGGGGGTGAAATACCCCGGCACCGGCGCCAGCCCGGCCACGGCCCAGGCGGCCCCCCGCCTGGATGGCAAGGCCCTGGTACTGGACCGGCAACTGGTGGTGTTCGAAGCCGAGGACTGCGCCTTCTGCAAGCAATTCAAAGCCGAGGTGCTGGACCACTGGCAGTCCCCGGTGCCCGTGGTGCGCACCCTGAACCCCAACCCGCCCACGGGCTGGACCCTGGAAAAGGGCCTGTTCGCCACGCCCACCATCGTGCTGTTCGAAGGGGGACGGGAGGTGTCCCGCTACACCGGCTACAACGGCGAACAGGCCCGCTTCTGGAAATGGCTGGGTTTCCGCCTGCTGACCCCGGACCAGCAGCGCATCGCCTTCGAGCAGGGCACGGAAATGGCCTTCACCGGCTCCCACCTGGACGAAAAGCGGCCCGGCTGGTTCGTGGACCCCATCAGCGGCGCCCGCCTGTTCCGCAGCGACGCCAAGTTCAACAGCGGCACCGGCTGGCCCAGCTTCTTCAGCCCCGCCGAAGGCTCCGTGACCCTCCATGTGGACAACAGCCACGGCATGCGCCGGGTGGAAGTGAGGAGCGCCAGTTCCGGCATCCACCTGGGCCACGTCTTCGACGACGGCCCGCCCCCCACGGGCAAGCGCTACTGCATCAACGGCAACGTGCTGAAGTTCGTGCCCGACGGCGGGCAATAGCCCGGCCACCCCGACGTCAGGGCGCCACCTGGAGGTCGGCGGGATCGATCAGCAGGAAGCTGGCCGGCAGGCCTTCTGCCCGGCTGCCGTCGTCGCTGACGATGACGATGCGGGGCCGGCCCTGGATCAGGGCCGGCGTCACCCCTTCGGCATGGGCGAAACCCTCCAGCGGGCCCACCCGGACCCGCCGGGGCTCCTCCCCTGCCCTGCCGCCCCAGAACCAGAGCTGGAAAGGCACCGTCTGGCGGGCCACCGGGCCGCCGATCAGCAGGTAACCCGCCAGGGACGGGACCCAGGCCAGGCCGCGCAGACCGCAGCCTGCCAGGTCCAGGGTGACCAGTTCCGCGCCGACGCACGGCGCCTCCCCGGCATCGAACAGGCCCCCCGGGTTCTCCACCCGGGCCAGGATGGCCCGCCCCGCCAGCAGGGGGCTGCGGAAACCCACCAGCAGGTGGCCGTCCGGGCTCCACTCCAGGGCCTCGATGTTGAGCCCCCCCAGCCCCTTCACGTCCAGGACGGCCGCCGCCCCGGCCAGGACCGGATGGGCCGCCGCCAGGGCCGGCTTCAGGTCCCGCACCAGGCCGGCTTCCACCATGCGCCCGTCCGCCACGCGGAAACGCACCAGTTTGTCCCGGGCCCGCTTCTCCTCCCCCGATCCGGAGCGGGAATGGGAAGTCAGGGCATACACCCGGCCCGCCGGATCCAGGGCCAGGGCCTCCAGGTCATCCAGCTTCCAGACGGCGTCGTCCCCGGCCAGGGGCGGCAGCAGGGGCGTGCAGGCCACCCGCCCATCCAGGCCGATGTCCACCAGGCTGAAGGGATGGTCCTTCTCGTCCTCCACCACCAGGAAGCGCCCGTCGGGCAACTGCTGGATGGCGGAAGGTTCGTAGATGCCCGTGAGGGGGAGAAACAGAGGTTGCGGAGCGTGCATGGCTCAAGCCTTCATGGAACAGGATCCGGAACAGGTGCGAGTCTTGTCTGCAAAGGCACCCGTACGTTACGCCCCAGGCACACGACCGGCGAGCGCCTCACCCCGTGATCACCCCCACCACCGCCCCGGTGAGCAGGGTGGCCAGGGTGCCGGAAACGATGGCCTTGGGTGCCAGGGCGACGATGTCCGCCCGGCGTTCCGGGACCATGGTGGCCAGGCCGCCGATCAGGATGCCCAGGCTGCCCAGGTTGGCGAAGCCGCACAGGGTGTAGGTCATGATCAGGTCGCTGCGGGGGCTCAGGGCGTCGGCCGGCAGGCGGGCCAGGTCCAGGTAGGCCACCAGTTCGTTGAGCACGGTCTTGGTGCCCATCAGGGCCCCGGCGGTGGTGGCCTCGGCCCAGGGAATGCCCGTGAGCCAGACCACGGGGGCCATGAGCCAGCCCAGGATGCGTTGCAGGGTGAGGGGCTGGCCAAGCAGGTCCGGCAGCAGGCCCAGGCCCAGGTTGGCCAGGCTCACCAGGGCCACGAAGACCAGCAGCATGGCGACGATGTTGATCAGCAGTTCCACCCCGGCCAGGGTGCCCTGGGTGACGGCATCCATGCTGGAGCGGGCCGGACTTGCCGGTTGCAGGCTGCCGGCCGTGGCGCCCGGCCCGGCCGGCACCATCAGGGCGGCGATGAGCAGGGCCCCGGGGGTGCTCACCAGGGAAGCGGTGAGGATGTGGCCCATGGCGCCGGGCACCACCGGGGCCAGGAAACTGGCGTAGAGGGCCATCACCGTGCCGGCGATGGTGGCCATGCCGCAGGTCATCACCGAGAACAGTTCGCCCCGGCTCATGGCGGCCAGGTAAGGCCGCACCAGCAGGGGGGCTTCCACCATGCCGACGAAAATGTCCGCCGCCGCCGACAGGCCCACGGCGCCGCCGATGCCCATGGTCCGGCGCAGCAGGCGGGACACGCCGCGCACCAGCCAGGGCAGCAGCTTCCAGTAGAACAGCAGGGAGGACAGGGCGCTCACCACCAGCACCAGGGGCAGGGCCCGGAAGGCCAGGACGAAGGTGGCGGCCGGGTCCGTCGCCGTGAAGGGCAGCGGCCCGCCGCCCAGGTAGCCGAAGACGAAGCCCGTGCCCGCCGCGGTGGCCTGCTCCAGGGCGCCCAGGGCCTGGTTGAGGGCCAGGAACAGGGTCTGGAACAGGGGCAGCTTCAGCAGGGCCAGGGCCAGCAGCAGTTGCAGGGCCAGGCCGCCCAGGACGATGCGCCGGGGGAAGCGGCTGCGGTCCTCGCCCAGGCCCCAGGCCAGGGCGAGGAAGGCCAGGATGCCGAGGGCGCTTTGCAGGTTGGGGAGCATGATCGGAATGCTAACCCCGTTGCCACAGCCCTGCCGAGCAGACGGCGCAGGCCCGACCCGGGGATCGGCCCCGTGCCGGTCTTGCGGATCAACTCCCGCCCAGCATTTCCTCGATCTGTTTGGCCGGTACGGCGCCGCTCAAGCGGCGGCCGTCGGACAGAATGATGGCCGGCGTGCCGCCGATGCCCAGTTCGCCGGCCAGTTGGCCGATGGCGTCCACGGGGGTTTCGCAGGTGGCGGCCTCGGGCTTCTTGCCTTCCAGCATGTAGGCTTTCCAGGCCTGGGCCCGGTCGGCGGCACACCAGACGTTGCGGGAGATTTCCAGAGCGCCGGGGTGCAGTTCCTGGAGAGGCATGAGGAACACGTGGACGGTGAGGTTGTCCACCTTGCCCAACTCCCGCTCCAGTTTCTTGCAGTGGGGGCAGTCGGGATCGGAGAACACGGCGATGTGCCGTTCCCCCTTGCCGTGGACCACCGTGAAGGCCTTGTCCATGGGCAACTTGGAAAAGTCCACCCGGTTCAGGTCGGCGAGCCGTTCCTGGGTCAGGTTGGTGCGGGTGGCGGTCTTCACCAGGGGGCCGATGAACAGGTGCTCACCCTTGGCGTCGGAATAGACGATCTGGCCGTTGCTGTAGACCTCGTAAATACCCGGCACCGGGGTTTCCTTCACCGAGTTGATGGTCATCTTCTGGTAGCGCTCGGTGAGGGTCTTGCGGATCTCGGCTTCGTCGGCCAGGGCGGCCAGGGAGAACAGGGCGAGGAGCAGGGTCGTCAGGATCTTCATGTCGGGTCCGTGGAATGAAAGGGGGGCAAGTGTGCACCGGCCGTGTTTCAGCCCCGCGTTTTGGCTTTCTTAGAATGGCGCGGGACTGGCGAAGCGCAGTGTATCCCCACTGACCGGATGGACGAAGAGGAGTTCACTGGCATGCAGATGCAGGCGGGAAGCAGCCTGATCCGGTGGACCGTAAAGGTCATCCCCCAGGATGGGATGACCCAGGGCCAACAGATGCACCCGGAGCTGGTGGGAGCGGCCGGTCAGGGGCGCCAGTTCCAGACGGGTGGCGGGCCCCAGGCCGGGAAGGTCTGACCGGGCCAGCACCCGCCAGCGGGTCTGGCTGGGCTTGCCGATGCCGAAGTCCACCTTGCTGCGGGGCCGGTTGGGCCAGTCCACGATGAGGGGCAGGTCGATGAGGCCCCAGCCGTCCGGGGTTTGCGGTGGCGCCATGGCGCCGGCCACCAGCGCCACGTAGCGCTTGTCCACCCGTCGTTCGGCGAAGGCCAGGCCCAGGGTTCGCTGCACCTCCGCCCCCCGGGCCATGAGCAGCAGCCCCGAGGTGGCCATGTCCAGCCGATGCACCACCCGGGCGTCGGGATGGACCGCCTGGACCCGGGCGCTCAGGCAATCCTGCTTGTCCGGCCCCCGGCCGGGAACGGCCAGCAGGCCGGCGGGTTTATCAAGGACCAGCAGATGGGGATCGGCGTGGATGAGCTGGAAGGTCATGGCCCCGGGAATCCCCCCGGACGCACTTTACAAAAGGGGGAAGCGGCGCGCGGGGCAGCCCCTGTCATCGCTTGGGCTTGCCCTGGGCACGGCCCCGGCGGCCAGGGGGTGTCGGGGCGGGGGCCTCGGCCGGCGGCTGGCCCCGGCCGGCACCCCGGCGAGGAGGTTTGGCGACGGGGGCCGGTTCCGGCCGGCGGGGCCGTTCCGCCTGCCGGGAAACGGGCGCCGAAACCTTCTCCTCACCCCGCTTCTCCACGTAGCCCTTGCCCGTGCCGGCGGGCTGGAAGCTGGGCACCAGGTGCTGCTTGCCGTTGCCGATCAGGTCCTCCCGGCCCATGTCCCGCAGGGCGTCCCGCAGCAGGGGCCAGTTCTCCGGGTCGTGGTAGCGCAGGAAGGCCTTGTGCAGCCTGCGCACGCGTCCCTGCTTCACCACGGGCACCGGCCGGCCACCGCGCAGCACTTTCTTCAGGGGGTTGAGTTCCGTGTGGTACATGGCCGTGGCCAGGGCCATGGGCGTGGGCAGGAAGGTCTGCACCTGGTCCAGGCGGAACTTGTTGCGCTTGAGCCAGAGGGCCAGGTTGAGCATGTCCTCGTCCGTGGTGCCCGGGTGGGCGGCGATGAAGTAGGGGATCAGGTACTGTTCCTTGCCCGCTTCCCGGGAATACTTCTCGAACAGTTGCCGGAACCGTTCGTAGGCCCCCATGCCCGGCTTCATCATGTGGCTCAGGGGCCCTTCCTCGGTGTGTTCCGGAGCGATCTTCAGGTAGCCGCCCACATGGTGGCTCACCAGTTCCTTCACGTACTCCGGCGACTTCACCGCCAGGTCGTAACGCACCCCGGAGCCGATGAGGATCTTCTTCACCCCCGGCAGGGCCCGGGCCTTGCGGTAGAGCTGGATGAGGGGGCCGTGGTCCGTGGACATGTTCTCGCAGATGTCCGGGAAGACGCAGGACAGGCGCCGGCAGGCGGATTCGATCTCCGGGTCCTTGCAGGCCAGCCGGTACATGTTGGCGGTGGGGCCGCCCAGGTCGGAGATGATGCCGGTGAAGCCCGGGGTCTTGTCGCGGATGGCCTCGATCTCGTGCAGGATGGATTCCTCGGAACGGCTCTGGATGATGCGCCCCTCGTGCTCGGTGATGGAGCAGAAGGTGCAGCCGCCGAAGCAGCCGCGCATGATGTTCACCGAGAAACGGATCATCTCCCAGGCGGGGATCTTGCGTTCCCCGTAGGCCGGGTGGGGCGCCCGGGCGTAGGGCAGATCGAATACCCCATCCATCTCCGGGGTGGTCAGGGGGATGGGCGGCGGGTTGAGCCACACGTCCCGTTCCCCGTGGGCCTGCACCAGGGCCCGGGCGTTGCCCGGGTTGGACTCCAGGTGGAAGACCCGGGAGGCGTGGGCGTAGAGTACCGGGTTCTTCTCCACCTGCTCGAAGCCCGGCAGACGTACCACGGTGTGGGCGCGGACGGCCGCCAGGGCCGCCCGGCGCTGCTCCCTGGGGAGAAAACGGAGCGGCTGCACCCCCTCACCCCCCCCTTTGGAAAAGGGGGGCTGGGGGGGATTCAGCAACGCTTCCCCGCCCGACACGCCCGTCGAAATCCCCCCTGCCCCCCCCTTTTCCAAAGGGGGAACACTCATCGCGTAGGGGTCCACGTGCCGATCCACCACCCCCGGCGTATCCATGGCCAGGGAATCCACTTCCTTCCAGTCCTCCGCCGGCTTCCAGCCCCGGGGTGCCATGAAGGCGCTGCCGCGCAGGTCGCGGATGGCGGCGATGGGTTCCCCGGCGGCCAGGCGGTGGGTCAGTTCCACCAAAGCCCGCTCGGCGTTGCCGAACAGCAGCAGGTCGGCCTTGGAATCCGGCAGCAGCGAGCGGCGCACCTTGTCGGACCAGTAGTCGTAGTGGGCGATGCGGCGCAGGGAGGCCTCGATGCCCCCCAGCACCACGGCCACGTCCTTGTAGGCCTCCTTGCAGCGCTGGGCATAGACGGTGGCGGCCCGGTCCGGGCGGCGGTCCGGGGCGCCGTCCGGGGTGTAGGCGTCGTCGGAGCGGATCTTCCGGTCCGAGGTGTAGCGGTTGACCATGGAATCCATGTTGCCCGCCGTCACCCCGAAGTACAGGTTGGGCCGGCCCAGGGCCCGGAAGGCGTCGGCGGATTTCCAGTCGGGCTGGCTGATGATGCCCACCCGGAAGCCCTGGGCCTCCAGCAACCGACCCACCAGGGCCATGCCGAAACTGGGGTGGTCGATGTAGGCGTCGCCGGTGACCAGGATCACGTCGCAACTGTCCCAGCCCAGGGCCTCCATCTCGGCCCGGGACAGGGGCAGGAAGGGCGCCACGCCGAAGCGTTTGGCCCAGTAGGGCCGGTAGGAAAACAGGGGTTTGGCGGTATCCATGGTCACTCCGCGCGCAACATTGCAACATTCCCCCCTTTCCTAAAGGGGGGCTAGGGGGGATTCAGCGGCATGAGCCAAGTTGCCGGCGCCCAAATCCCCCTCAATCCCCCTTTACAAAAGGGGGAAGTTCCACTTGTCCAAACTTAACGCTCAAATTCAGCGCTCGCCCTTGCCCGGCTTGGCGCTGAACAAGGCGGCCGCCGGCCGATTGTGGGACTCGCGCCGGTTGGGCGTGGGGGCACCGGTGGCTGCGGCGGGGGCCGGGCGGGGCCCGCGGGGGTTCGCCACGGCCGGCTTGGGGCCGGTGGGCTTGGCGCCGCCCGACCCCGAACGGGGCGCGCTACCGGTGGGCTTGCCGGGGCGGCCGGACTGTTGGCCGCGCCCCTGGCCCCGGTTCTGTCCACCGCCACCGGGACGCCCCTGGCGGGGGGGACGCTCTTCCCGCTCGATCAGGGCGCCGGCCGGCCGTTCGGGGGGCACGAAGCCTTCCACTTCCACCCGGGCGATGCCCCGCTTGATGAGCCGCTCGATGTCGCGCAGGTAACCCATCTCCTCGCTGTCCACCAGGGACACGGCGGCCCCGGCGCTGCCCGCCCGGCCGGTGCGGCCGATGCGGTGCACGTAGTCCTCGGGCACGTTGGGCAACTCGAAGTTGACCACCTGGGGCAACTGGTCGATGTCGATGCCCCGGGCGGCGATGTCGGTGGCCACCAGCACCTGCAGGCTGTAATCCTTGAACTGGGCCAGGGCCCGGGTGCGGGCCGCCTGGCTCTTGTTGCCGTGGATGGCGGCGGCGGGAATGCCGTCCTTCACCAGCTTTTCCGCCAGCTTGTTGGCCCCGTGCTTGGTGCGGGTGAAGACCAGCACCTGCTGCCAGTTGTGCTGGCGGATCAGGTGGGCCAGCAGATCCTTCTTGTGGATCTGGGGCACCAGGTGCACCGACTGCTGCACCAGTTCCGTGGGGGTGTTGCGCCGGGCCACCTCGATGCAGCCCGGGTTGTTGAGCAGCCCGTTGGCCAGGGTCTTGATCTCGTCGGAGAAAGTGGCCGAATAGAGCAGGGTCTGGCGCTGCCTGGGCAGGCGGGACAGCACCTTCTTGATGTCGTGGATGAAGCCCATGTCCAGCATGCGGTCGGCCTCGTCCAGCACCAGGATTTCCACCCCGGACAGGTCCACGGTCTGCTGGCCCACGTGGTCCAGCAGGCGGCCGGGGGTGGCCACCAGGATGTCCACCCGGCCCCTCAGGGCGGCGAACTGGGGATTGATGTTGACCCCGCCGAACATGACCATGGATTTCAGGTTCAGGTACTTGCCGTAGGTGCGCACGGATTCTTCCACCTGGGCCGCCAGTTCCCGGGTGGGCACCAGGATCAGGCAGCGGGGCCGGCCGTTCTTCGGCGTCACGGGTTTCTCGGTGAGCCGGTGCAGGATGGGCAGGGTGAAACCGGCGGTCTTGCCGGTGCCGGTCTGGGCCGCGGCCAGCAGGTCGCCGCCCTTGAGCACCAGGGGAATGCCCTGGGCCTGGATGGGGGTGGGGGTGGTGTAGCCGGTGTCGGCCACGGCCTTGAGCAGGGGCGCGGCGAGCCCCAGGTCGGTGAATTTCAGGGATGCGGCATCAGCGGCGGCCGGGGTGGCGCCTTGGGACGAAACGGGGGATGACATGGGTACAGCTACTCCTGCGACGGCCTGCCGCGGCATGCGGCACCAATCGAGGCAGACGGAACGGTGATCGCTTGGATCGGTGATGGACGAGACACCGCGAACTGATTGGTGGGGTGCGCGGCGAGGCGCGGAGTATACGGGGGAAAGGGGGGATCGTCGTGAAATCCGGCCGGCCGGACTGCTTCTGCATCGGAAGGATCGCTGCATTGCCACGCGCCTGTCCGGTCCCATCGGACGACGGTGGGGTGGGCTGGCCGTGGCAAATCCCCCCTGCCCCCCTTTACGAAAGGGGGGAACCGCCCATCACCACCATCCCCCATCCCTCACCCCAACTCCACCCACACCGGCTGATGGTCCGAAGCCCGGGTCACCGGGTCCACGCCGTGGTCCCGCAGGCGGGGCGCCAGGTCCTCGGTGAGGAAGACGAAGTCGTAGCAGGCGGGGGCGTCCACGAAATCCACGGGGTGGATGCCCACCGTGGGGGCGTGGGGCACGCCGGGGTGGAGGACCGACCAACTGTCCAGGAAGGCCGGACTGCCGTCATCAATGGGCGCCAGGAGCCGGGCCCGTTCCGGGGCGGTGGCGGGGAAGTTCATGTCGCCGCAGAGCAGGGCGGAAGGGGGGCGGGGGTACACCTGGAAACTGCCGCCCTCCTCCCCTTCGCCCCGACGGGGAGTCCGGCCGTGGGCGCCGGCCTGGGCGTGGAGGGCCCGGATGGCGTCGATCTGGGCCAGACGCTGGACCGCCGAGTAGTACTCCAGGTGGGTGGTCATCACCCGCAGGGGGCCGAAGGGCCCTTCCACCACCGCTTCCAGCAGCACCCGCTGCATGCTGGGCACCGCCGGGTCCGCCGGCCAGGGCAGGAGGTGGCGCCACACCTGGCCCACGGGCAACCGGCTGAACAGGGCGTTGCCGAACCGCTTGCGGCCGCCCCGTCCGTCCGGGAGGTCCGTGGCCGGCGCGTACACGGGCGTGTAGCCCGGCAGCAGGGCCGCCAGGCGGGCCATCTGGTCCGCCCCGTCGTTGCCCTTCAGGCCGGGAAAGTTGACCGCCACTTCCTGGAGGCAGATCAGGTCGGCATCCCCCAGGCGGCGGATTTCGGCGGCAATGCGCGGCAGATCCACCCGGCCGTCCAGGCCCCGGCCCCACTGGATGTTCCAGGTCAGCAGCTTCATGTGTGTTTCCCCTTCCGCTGCTGCCAGCATAGCCCGTCTTCCCGGGGGAAGACGGGCCCTGACCCGGTCAGTGGCGGATGCCGGGGGCGGACAGGGTCATGCCCTTGCTCATGGCGGTGAGGGCCAGTTCCAGGTCATCGTACTGGGGCGCGTCGGGGGGCAGTTCGTTGGCGCGCACGGCCACGTTGCACCATTGCAGGCGCTTGCGGATGTCCCAGATCTCGCTGCGGCTGGTGCGCCACAGGGGGAAGTGGTCCACCTGGCCCTTCAGTTCGCCCAGGTACTGTCCCCGGATCCACTTGTTGGCACCCCGGCTGGGATCGTGGCAATCCAGGCAGGCGAAGTTGAGCTGGCCGATCTTGCGCTTGAACAGCTCGTTGCCCCGGGCGATGGCCGCCTTGGCCTCCTTGGATTGGGTGTCCACGTTGAACTTGCTGCCGGTGGCCAGATGGTGCAGGTAGATGCCCATGTCCATGTTCTCCGGGGTCTGCATGGGCCATTCGTCGCCGGTGGTGGCCCGGGCGTGGCGGGTGATGAACTCCTGCACGCCCACGACCTTCTTCAGGCGGGGCTCATACCTGGGCATGCCGGTGGCCCAGGTCTTGAAGGCCTTGGCCGGGTCGGCATGGCAGGACTGGCAGGACTTGCCCGTGGGGCCGACCTTGTTCCACAGGGCCTTGGCCCGTTCCACCCCGTCCATGGCGCTGTTCACGAAGGGGTCCAGGTTGTCCCGGTCTTCCTTGGGTAAGGGCCGGGTGGCGGGATTTTCCAGGGGGTTGCTGTAGATCTTGGGCTCGCCGTTGAGGGTCTTCAGGAAGGCCACCAGGTCCTTGATCTCTTCCACCGTGAAGACCTTGTGGGTGCCCCAGGGCGGCATGACGGACTCCGGATTCACGCTGCGGGGATCGTAGATGTAGTTGAAGATCCACTGGTCATCCCGGCCCCACTGGGAATAGGTGGACAGGTCGGGGCCCACCGCCCCGGGCATGGATTGGGTGGTGGGTCCCAGGGCGTGGCAGGCCAGGCAACTGCCGCCCCGGCCCCGGTCGTAGGCGAGCTTTTCACCCTTCTTCGGGTCGCCGCTGATGGGGCCGTCCAGCTTGGGCGGCGGGGCGTAGGGCGGGGACGCCAGATTGGCCAGGGTGTTGTAGTCCTTCCAGCTCACCTGGGTCCAGTCGGCATAGCGGGACCAGGGGCCGGCATGGGCCGGTTGGCTGAGTTCCAGGGGGGCCGGCTGTTTCTTCGCCGCCTTGGCAGCCTGGGCCGGCGTAAGCGGATTCAGCAGCAGCCCCAGGGCCAGGGCCAGGGCGACGGGCAGGCGGGGGAATGGCACAACTTGCTGGGTGTCCATGAAAGTCTCCTTTTTTTGTGCAGCATCAACGGATCAGCGCTATTACCTTAGTTATATGGTCGGATATTGGCAAGCCTGCCGGTCCCGGGCCAAAGCCATTACACTGGCCATGCCCATGCCGACCCCGCCAGCCATCGATCCCAGCCCCGAGGATGCCGCCTACATGCGCGCCGCCCTGGAGCAGGCCGCCCAGGCCGAGGCTCTGGGGGAAGTGCCGGTGGGGGCGGTGCTGGTGCTGGACGGAGAGATCGTCGGCCGGGGCTTCAACCAGCCCATCACCGCCCGGGATCCCAGCGCTCACGCCGAGATCATGTGCCTGCGCGACGCGGGCCGGCGGCTGGACAACTACCGGCTGCCCGGCAGCACCCTGTACGTGACCCTGGAGCCCTGCGCCATGTGTTCCGGCGCCCTGATGCACGCCCGGGTGGCCCGGGTGGTGTTCGGTGCGGAAGACCCCAAGACCGGTGCCGTGGGCAGCGTGGTGAATCTGTTCGCCGAAAGCCGCCTCAACCACCACGCCCGGGTGGACGGGGGGGTGTTGGCGGCGGAATGCGGCGCCTTGCTGAAGCGCTTCTTTGCTGCCCGGCGGAGCAAGGCCGGCCGCGCCACGGAGGCAGGTCAATGAGACTGGTGGTGAGCCTGGCCCGGCAGGAACTGGAGGTCCGCGACGGAGCGGGCAATGTGACCGCCCGCTATCCCGTCTCCACGGCGGCCAATGGCCCCGGCGAGGAGACGGGCAGTTTCTGCACGCCCCGGGGCCGGCATCGGGTGCGAGCCCGCATCGGCGCCGGGCTGCCCTTGAACAGCGTGTTCCGGGCCCGGCGCCCCAGCGGGGAGATCTATACGCCGGAACTGGGTGCCGCCCAGCCGGGACGGGACTGGATCCTCACCCGCATCCTCTGGCTGTGCGGCGAGGAACGGGGCTTCAATCGACTGGGCACCTGCGACACCATGGCCCGCTACATCTACATCCACGGCACGCCGGACGAAGACTTCGAGCAGGTGCCCCGTTCCCACGGCTGCATCCGCATGCGCAACGCCGACCTGGCCGCGCTGTTCGAGCAGGTGGCAAGCGGCACGCCGGTGGACATACTGAGCGACACGCGGCTGCCCTGAATTCACCTTCCGGGTCACGCCACATCGCCGTCATCATCCCACCAGCCCGTGCACCAGGGCGTAGCGGACCAGTTCCGCATTGTTGGCAAAGGCCATCTTGTCCATGAGCCGGGACTTGTGGGTGCTCACGGTCTTGTTGCTGATGGCCAGTTCGTCGGCGATGTCGTTGACTCCCCGGCCCTGGGCCAACTGCATGAAGATCTGCCACTCCCTGGGGGACAGGCGCTCGTGGCGGGGCCGCTCCTCCTCCCGGGTGAAATCCATGGCCAGAATTTGGCTGAGGTTGGGATCCAGGAATCGTCCGCCGCCGGCAATGGTGCGGATGGCCTGGATCAGGGTATCCGGGTCCCCGTCCTTGGTGTAGTAACCGTTGGCCCCGGCACGCAGGGCCTGGTCGGCGATCCGGGCCTCGTTGTGCATGCTCAGCACCAGGATGGGCAGGCGGGGGTGGGACTGGCGGATGCGCAGGATCAGTTCATGGCCGCTCAAACCCGGCATGCTCATGTCCAGCAGCAACAGGTCCACGCCCCCTTGTTCCAGCCTTTCCAGGGCCTGGGCGCCGTTGACGGCCTCCCCCGCCAGTTGGATGTCTCCGATCATGGCGAACAGTTGCTTGAGGCCCTCGCGCATGAGGGTGTGGTCGTCGGCAATGAGCAGGCGGATCATGGTGCTGGCGCCGGTGGGCCGGCGGGGGGATGACGGAGGGGGCAGATTGCCCCATCCCCCGGAGCGGCTCCATCGGCCGCTGCTGAAGCCGGGTAGGGATTTCCTCAGTCCGCCAGCCCGTGGGTCATGGCGTAGCGGAGCATGTCGGCATTGTTGGCAAAGCCCATCTTTTCCATCATGCGGGCCTTGTGGGTGCTCACGGTCTTGTTGCTGATGGCCAGTTGGTCGGCGATGTCGTTGACCCCCAGGCCCCGGGCCAGCAGACGCAACACCTGGAGTTCCCGGTCGGACAGCTTGTCGTGGCGGGCGTCGGCGGCCAGCCCCGCCGAGGCGAAGGCCATGCGCTCGGCCATGCCCGGCTCGATGTAGCGCCCCCCCCCCGCCACCCGGCGCATGGCCGACACCAGGGTCTCCGGATCGGCGTCCTTGCTCACGTAGCCGTTGGCCCCGGCCTTGAAAGCCCGTTGGGCCACCAGGGGTTCGTTGTGCATGCTGAGGATGAGGATGGGCAGTTGGGGGTGGTGGGACCGCACCCGGCCGATCAGATCCTCGCCACTGATGCCCGGCATGCTCATGTCCAGCAAAAGCAGATCCACCCGTTCCCGGCGCAGGCAATCCAGCACGTCGCCCCCCTGGGTGGCCTCGGCGACCACCACCAGATCCGGGATGAGGACGAACAGTTGCTTCAGGCCCTCGCGCATGAGGGTGTGATCGTCGGCGATGCACAAGCGGATCATGAACCGGTTCCTCCGTTGCCAGGGGCGGGCAGGCTGGCCTGGATGCGGGTACCCCCGCCGTGGCGGCTGGCGATGTCCAACCGTCCCCCCAGGCCGTTGACCCGCTCGCGCATGCCCAACAGGCCGAAACCCTGGGCCCCGTGCCTGAGTTCGAATCCCTGGCCGTCATCGTGGATCACCAGCCGGCAGGCACCGCTGGGTTCCACGGCCAGTTCCATCTCCACCTGGCCCGCCTGGGCATGGCGGGCCACGTTGGTGAGGGCTTCCTGGGCCACCCGGAAAAGGGTGGTGGCACGGCTTTCGTCCAGGGGTTCCGGATGGGCCGGCAGACTGAGCAGGCAGGGGATGCCGGCATGCCGCTCGAACTGCTCGGCCAGCCATTCCAGGGCAGGGCAGATGCCCATGTCCAGGGCGGCGGGGCGCAGGCTGCCAGCCACGTTGCGCACCACCTGGATGCTCTTGTCGGCCAGGCCCAGCAGGTCCCGCACCCGCTCCCCCAGACCCGGATTGGCGGCCCCGAATTGCAGGCGCAGGGTGGAGATGCCCAGCTTGAGGGCGGTGAGGATCTGCCCCAGTTCATCGTGGATTTCCCGGGCGATGCGCTTGCGCTCCAGGTCCAGGGCCAGCTCCCGCTGGGCGGCCATGTCGCGCAACTGGGCGGTGCTTTCCTCCACCCGCCGCTCCAACTCCAGGCGGGACTGGTCGAGTTGGGCGTTGCGCTTCTCCAGGTCGGCCAGGGCGGCGCCCAGGCGCAGGTGGGTGGCCACCCGGGCCAGCACTTCCTCCAGGTGCAGGGGCTTGGTCAGGTAGTCCACCCCCCCGGCGGCGAAACCCTGGACCTTGTGCTCGCCGTGGCTCAGGGCCGTCATGAAGATCACCGGGATGTCCCGGGTGGCCGGGTCGGCCTTGAGTTCCCGGCAGACGCTGAAGCCATCGGCTCCGGGCAGGCGGATGTCGAGCAGGATCAGGTCGGGCTGGATCAGCCGGGCCCGGGCCAGCCCCTCCTCGCCGTCCTGGGCCACCGCCACCTGGTAGCCCCGTTCCTCCAGTACCGTGATCACCGGCGCCAGGTTGCGCGGCGTGTCATCGACGATGAGGATGGTCTGGGCATCCCGGAGGGTCTCAGCGGCCATGTTCATCCAGATAGTGTTGCACGAAGGCGGAGGCGGAACGGGATTGGTAGGTCTCGGCCAGCCCGCGCAAGTGGTCGGCGAAGGCCCGATAAGCGGGATCCAGGCCGACCACCCGCTGGCTGCCGGCGATGAGGGCGCGCATGTTGCCCGCCCGGGCAGCCTCGCCCAGGGCCAGCAGCTCCGCCAAAGGGGGAGGGATGGGCCAGCCGCCAGGGAGCGACGGCTCGGTAGCGGATTGGTCCCGGACGGCTGGAACAGGCCCCTCTTCTTCCCGAGACGGGGCTTCCCCTTGTGGACGCCCCAAGCCGTTCACCAACCCCAGAAGCTGCTGGCCGCTGGCAAGGATGGCGGCGATGCCGGCCTGATGGGAGGCGGCCAGCGCGGGATCACGGGCCAGCAACTGGGCATGCCCCAGAATGCCGTTCAGGGGGTTGCGCAACGCATGGCCCGTGCTGGACAGGGTCTCTTCCCGCCAGCGGGCCTGTTCCACCCGCCCATCCTCTCCGGCTTGCCCTGCCCCCTCGGTGATGCCGAAGATCACCTGCACGAAGGCGACCCGGCCCCCATCGTCCCGTTCCGGCAACACCACGACCCGGGTTCCCGGGGCGTCCTTCCCGGGTCCCGCCAACCATGCCACCGCCACGCTCCCACGGCGGACCACTTGCCCGATCAGGCCATCCAGAGCATCGCCATCCACGACCCCCGCCTCCGTCAGACGCCTGCCGGACAGGCTCTCCGGCGCTCCGTCCAGCCATGCGGCCAGGGCTGCGTTGGCGAACGCTATCCGGCCGGCCACGTCGCAACGCGCCATGGGCTCGGGCAAACCGTCGGCCAGCACCCGCCATTGCCGGGCCACTTGGGCCTGTTCCTGATCCTTGCGTTGCACCTCCCGCTCCCGGCGGCGGAGATCCTCAGCCTGGCCGATCACCTTCCGCGCCAGGGTCCGGACACGGAACCCCAAGCCCACGCCCAGGACCACCAGCACGAGGCAGGCCAAAGGGATCAGCCCCCCCATCCCCCCCGCCCCGGGCGCGCCCCCGTCGGCCGCCAGACCGAGCCCACAGGACAGGCTGGCCAATACGGCAGCAAAGGCAAGGCGGCACAACGAAGCGGTGGGGAACACCCTGGCGCACACGTCTTCTGTCCACTCCATGCAAAAAACCGGGCGGTCTGTCCGGGCAGAAGGGGATTATCAGAGAAAAACCGCGCCCCAGGGCCCTACGCCCCGGGGGATCAACCACCCGACGGCTGCACGCTTTGGGACAGGGCGCCGCAACTCCCGGCAGATGGGGACACCGTGCTGCGCCGGGCGGCGGGTACGGACATGAGGACGCCGCGCAGATTGCGCAGCAACAAGCGACCGCATTGTTCCCGCAGCAACTGGGCCCGCTCGATCTTCTCCACCCCCCCTTCCATGTAGCGCAGGGTTTTCTGGGGATATTGTCCGGCATCCTGGCTGGCCACCTCGAAGGCGATGTCCAGGGATTGGGCCACCAGCCGGATGCTTTCGTCCCTGAGGGCCTGTCCCTGGGCGGCAGTCCAATAGTGCCCGGGCTCCGTTTCGGGCCTGGGCTGGGAGACCACCCGCACCTGGATCAGGGTGGCCTCATCCGCCTGGGTTCCGGCCTTGCGCAACAGGACGGGGTTGTCCAGCACGATGGCCCGCTGATCCTGGGTCAGGGTAAAAACCGGGAGACTCTCCACCCGCCACTGTCGCCCTTCGACTTCACTGCCCGCAGCGACCCCGTTACCGGCCCAGGCCGTCATTCCCTGGGCCCTGGTCATCAGGTCGGCATAGGTGAAGCCGGCCAGCGAGGGCCGATAATCATCAAGAACCCGGTCGGCGGCCTCCTGGATGCGCGTGCGCTGGTTCTTCCGGCTGGCTTCCACCAGCAAGCCATGGGTCAGCACCGCCGCCAGGAAGGTGCCTGCGTTGTTGCCGGGATACATCACCGCGTTGTGCGCCCCGCCCACCCCATCGTCCTGATCGACCATGCCGTGGAACACCACCGGCCCCTCATCGGGCAATAGCAGGGTCCAACTGGACTGTCGATCCAGGTCCAGCCTGACGGGTTGCCCGCCGGTCTCGGCGGCACCGGCAGCACCAGGGATGCCCGTCCAGATAAGCCACAGCCCAGCCAGCCACAGCCAGCGGCCGAGGCGTGCCATCAACGGGCTCCGCCCGCCGGATTGCCGCTGCTGGCCACGGCCTGCACGCCATCCGCGGCGAAGGGCTTGAGGAATTCCTCCCTGCCCAGTTCGAGCACCTGGAAATAAGCGTTGGTCAGGCCGGGAAATGCGGGGGATTCATCCCAGTTCCGGTCGGTGGAGCGGGTGATGGTGACCGGCAGGTACCAGTCGTAATGGTTGCTGTTCAGTTCCACCATGTAGCCGGTGCCGATCAGGTTTGCCCGGGGATCGCCGGTGGGGATGTAGGCGGAATAGTTGCGGATGAGCCCCAAGGCCTGGATGTCGAAGACCAGCAAGCGGTCGGCGCCGTATTTTTCCCGCAAGGGGGAAAAGTCCTTGACCGCCAGATCCTGGCCCTTGCCATCCCAACCGGACAGCGCCGAGACATCCAGGGGCTCATCCACCACCACGACCCGGGCCCCCTGCTTGCGAAGCAGTTCGGCAGCCTCGTTGCGCAGGTTGGGAAGATCCTCGAGGGGCAGGGAGCGGATATGGTCGATCAGGGAGGAATTGAGCATCCGCGCGGAAGCCAGGCACAGCAGGCAGTCCGCCCCGGGGGTGAGCATCTCCCGCTTTGGCAATTCGGTCATGGCGACCGCGATGCGCCCGGCTTGGGGGCCGATGGCGTCCCGGTTGAGGGAAACGGGTTGCTGGCGGGGCGTGGCACAGCCGGCGAGTACGGCCACGGCCAAGGAGAGGGCGAAGAACGAGTGAATTTTCATGCGGGTTCCCGAAAATTGTTGGTTATGTGGAGCGGGCCTTGGGGCCCTGGAGACTGAACCCGGCAGGCTTCTCCGGCCTGCCCGGGCACTACGGGCGTCAAGATAATCCAGGTCGGTCTCGCTGGGGAACAGCCGGGTGGCCAGCCACCGTGACGATTGCTTCGAACAGGCATTTTCGCCACGGCAGCGGCTGGGGGTCCGCGCCGGCGAAGGGCCTGCCTCTGGAGGCGAGACCCCATGCTGTCACCTCCACGCCACCGGGATCTCCCCCTGGTTTGGCAGGGGGGAGATCCCGGGAATGCGCGGCGTCAGCACCCCATGCCTGCCAAGGAAAACCGCCCTTCCGGACGGGGCGTGCTTGTCGCTCCCCCCGGATGGGCGGCCTGGTCGCTACGAAGTGGCGGTCCGGTGTCCTACTTGTTCACCGGCGACTCGGGCGAGATCAGGTAAGCGGTCACGTCGGCGATCTGCTCGGGCTTGAGGATGCCGTTGTGGCCGATGCGCGGCATGTTGGAACAGGCGGTGAAGGCCTGGGCGTTGTAGATCTTCTCGTAGGTGTACTTGACGATGTCGTCGCCGCCGCCGCGCAGCTTGCCGTAGCCGGTGAGGCTGGGGCCCACGGTGCCCGCCGCCACTTCCTTGGGGTCCGCCGCGTGGCAGGCGTAGCAGTTGCCGCCGTTGCCGCCCTTCTGCTTGTCGGCCTTGTCCGGTTCGATGGCGCCGATGCGCATGCCGAAGCCGGCGGCGAACAGTTTCTCGCCCTTCTTCCAGTCGCCCAGCAGCTTGCCGCCCTCCGGGTGCTTCATGTTCTTCGCCTCCCGCTCCAGGATGGCGGCGGCCTGCTTCTCGGTGGGGTTGTTGCGCATCTGGCTGCAGGTCTTCAGGGTGTCGTCCTGGACCAGGCGGGACAGGTCCTGGCCTTCGCCGGCCGGGAAACTGGCGGCGATGGCCTTGTCCACCAGGGCGGCCAGCGCGGCATCGGCCTGGACGGCCGGGGCGGCGAACAGGAAGGGAACGGCGAGGATGAGGGTTCTTTTCATGGCGTCGCTCCTTTCAGCGCTTCATGCCGGGCAGGTCGAACTTGACGCCCCGGGCCTGGTCGGCCTGGAAGGCGATGATGGCCACGGCGGCCGGTGAGCCGTAGTCGATGTCCGGCAGGCGCATCTGCCAGTGGCAGTCCCACATGCGGTGCTGCATGTTGCGCATGGCGCCGTGGGAGACCCGGTAGGTGGGCCAGGTGGACACGGTGGCCTGGATGTCCTTCTTGTTGTAATGGTTCACCAGGGCCTGCAGGCGGACCCGCTTGCCGTCCTCGGCATGGCAGGTGGCGCAGGAAAAGTCCATGGGGCCGTAGCGGTGCCAGAACAGGGCCTCGCCCAGCTTCACCGCCTCCTTCTCCTTGGGGTGCTTTTTCGGCGGATTGAGCGCCATGCCGTCGGACTGGGCATAGACATAGGCGGCCATGGCTTCCAGGGGGGTGTTGTCCTCGTTGAAGCGCTGGTCGGCGTAGAGCTTCTTCTTGATTTCCGCCTCGTCGAAGCCCTGCAGCCTGACCATGCAGCTCACCAGGCGGGACTCCACGTCCTGGACCCGGTCCGTGTCCTTGAAATAGCGGGGCATCTGGGCCGCCGCGCCCTTCAGCTTGCCGGCGCCCAGACCGAAGTCGCATTTCTCCAGGGTCTCGGCCTTGGCGCCCCGCTTGGTCTTGAACAGCATTTCACCCTTTTCGATGATCAGGCTGCCCGGGTTGGCATCCTTGTCGGCCAGGGCGGCCCGGTATTCGGCCACGCTGGCCTCGGCCAGGGCGGCGGGTGCGGCGAGGCTCAGGCAGATGGCCAGGCCGGGGATCATGCAACGCATGGTGGTCTCCTCTCGCGGTGGGTGTCGGGGATGTAGCCGGCGGAACGGAGCAAGTCCGATGCCAGGCCGGCCCCCGGCCGCCCGGGGCGCAACCCGTTGATTCCACGATGGGCGTCCCGCCGGGAGCGCCGCGCGCCCCGTTGCATTCCGCCCGGGTCTTGCGAAATGCAATGCCCCTGCCCCCGGGGCTGCCCGGCTGGGCGGGCAGCGCCAGGCCGGAGGATAATGTCCCCTCATCCCCACCCGATCCGCCGCCTCATGCCCTGTGCCTGCGACAACCACTGCGCCAGCGCCGCCCTGCAAGCCCGGCAGCGGGCCACCCTGCGCATCGTCCTGGGCGTCAACGCGGTCATGTTCCTGGTCATCGCCGTCGCCGCCCTCTACAGCGATTCCACGGCCCTGCTGGCGGACAGCCTGGACAACCTGGGGGACGCCCTGACCTACGGCCTGAGCCTCTATGCCGTTTCCCGGGACACGGCGACCAAGGCCCGGGTGGCCCTGTTCAAGGGGGGCCTCATCCTGCTGGCGGCCCTGGCGGTTGCGGCCCAGATCGTCCACCGCCTGCTGGTCCCGGACCTGCCGGTGTTCGAGATCATGGGCGCCTTCAGCCTGCTGGGCCTGGCGGCCAACGGCCTGTGCTTCTGGCTCCTGTGGCGGCACCGGCATGAAGACGTGAACATGGCGTCGGTCTGGGAATGCTCGCGCAACGACATCGCCGCCAACGTCTCGGTGTTCGCCGCCGCCGCCGGCGTGGCCCTGACCGGCGCGGCCTGGCCCGATCTGCTGGTGGCCGGCGCGCTGGTGATCCTGCTGCTGCGTTCGGCCCTGAGGGTCATGGGCTCGGCGCGGGCGGAACTGCGCCGGGCGTCGCCGCCCGCCGTCACGCCGTCCCCCTGAGCCACCGGCCCAGGGGGCTCAATCCTCCTTCAATTTGCGCCACAGGGTGGACGGGTCGATGCCCAGGCGCCGTGCCGCCTGGCTGCGGTTGCCGCCGCAGGCCGCCAGCACGCGGCGGATCCAGAAGGCCTCCACCTCCTCCAGGGTGGCTTCCGCCGGCCAGGGGGGCGGCCGCTCCCCGGCCAGGACGGGGCGCAGTTCGGCGGGCAGGTCGGCCGGGGTGATCACTTCGCCGCCGGCCAGCACCAGGGCCCGCTGGATCACCCCTTCCAGTTCCCGCACGTTACCCGGCCAGTCATGGCCGGCCAGCAGGGCCAGGGCCTCCGGGGCCAACCCGCCCACGGCGGGGTTGAGGGCGCGGCCGTGGCGGGCCAGGAAGTATTCCGCCAGGGCGGGGATGTCTTCCCGCCGCTGGTGCAGGGCCGGCACCGGGATGGGAAAGACGTTGACGCGGAAAAACAGGTCCTGGCGGAAGCGGCCCGCCGCCACTTCCTCCTTCAGGGGGCGGTTGCTGGCCAGGATCAGGCGCACGTCCACGTCGATGGCCTTGACGCCGCCCAGGCGCCTGAGGCGCTGCTCCTGGATGAATTGCAGCAGCCGGGTCTGGGCGTCCAGGCTGGTGCTGTTGATCTCGTCCAGGAACAGGGTGCCGCCGTGGGCCAGTTCCAGCAGGCCGGGCTTGCGGGCGGTGGCGCCGGTGAAGGCGCCCTTCTCGAAGCCGAACAGTTCCGACTCCAGCAGGCTGGCCGGCAGGGCGCCGCAGTTGAGGGTGAGGAAGGGGCCGTCCCGGCGGGGGGACAGGCCGTGGATGTGGGCGGCCACCACCCCCTTGCCGGCGCCGGTCTCCCCTTCCAGCAACACCGGCAGGGCCTTGTCGGCCACCTGGCCGGCCAGGTTCAGGCACTGCTTCATGGCCGGGGCCTGGCTGGCCATGAGGGGCGGCGGGGCGTGGCCCGCCAGCTGGGCCGACAACTGGTCGATGCGCCGGCTCTGGGCCAGGCTCTCCCGCAGGCGCTTCATGGTCAGGCGCAGGGCGTCCAGTTCCAGGGGCTTGAACAGCACGTCCATGACGCCCAGGTGGAAGGCCTCCACCGCGTTGTGGGCGGTGGCGTAGCCGGTGGCCAGGATCACCGGCATGGCCGGGTCCACCTCCCGGGCGGCGGCGATGAGGGCCAGGCCGTCGGCCCCGGGCAGGCGCAGGTCGGTGAACAGGGCGTCGGGCGGGCTGGCCCGCAGTTCCGCCAGGGCCGTGTCGCCGTCGGCGGCCACATGGGCCTGGAAACCCGCCTCGGCGGCCATGCGCGCCAGGAGCTTGGCCTGGAGGGCGTCGTCTTCGGCGATGAGCAGGGTGAAATTCATGGGGCGCTGGTTTCCGGGTTGAAAGCGCGTTCGATATCGCGCCAGCCCAGCACCGGAAAATCCGAGCGGCGTTGTCCCGTTTCACCGCCGAACACCACACATCCCTGCGCACAGGCCTCCGGATAGTGCCTGGACCAGGCCGCCAGGCCACGGAAGTAGTCCGGGTTGACGGTGGCGCCCGCCTTGGCCTCCACCGCCACGAAGCGGCGTCCACTCGGGAGCAGCAGATCCACTTCCTGGCCATTGGTATCCCGGTAGAAGTAGATTTCCCCCGTCTCCCCCCGGTTGAAGCGGTTTTTCAACGCCTCCATCACCACGAAGTTCTCGAACAGCCCCCCCAGGAGGGGGTCCCGGGCAACCTGTTCAGGCTCCCTCAAGCCCAGCAGCCAACAGGCCAGGCCCACGTCGTGGAAATACAGTTTCGGGCTTTTGACCAGGCGCTTTCCGGTGTTGGTGAACCAGGGCGGCAGCAGATGGACGATGTAGCTGGTCTGCAGGAGATCGATCCAGGCCCGGGTGGTGGCATGGGAGACACCGGCATCGTTGCCCAGGCTGCTGAGGTTGAGGATCTGGCCCACCCGTCCGGCACACAAGCGCACGAAACGGCCGAACCGTTGCAGGTCGTGCACGGCGGCCAACTGGCGCAGGTCCCGCTCCACATAGGTGGCGAAGTAATCGGCCAGGGCCTGGGCGGGATCGAGCTTGCGGTCGTGGATACGTGGAAAAAAGCCGCGCAACAGCGTCCCCGGCAAGCCTTCCGGAACGGCCAGACGGGTGGCTTCGGCCAGGCTGAAGGGCAACAGGCGCAGCACGGCCGTGCGCCCGGCCAAGGATTGACTCACCCGGGACATCAACTCGAACTGCTGGCTGCCGGTAAGGATGAAGCGCCCCGGCGTCGGGTCGGCATCCACCAGGCCTTGGAGATAGGAGGGCAATTCCGGCGCCCGCTGGATTTCATCCAGAATGGCCCCGCCTTCCACCCCCTTCAGAAACCCGCGCGGATCTTCGCTGGCAAACCGGCGGGTGTCCGGATCTTCCAGGGAGATGTACGCCTTGTCGGGAAAGGCAGCCCGGCACAAAGTCGTCTTGCCGCTTTGCCGGGGCCCGGTCAGGGTCACCACGGGATATTGGGCGGCAACGCGCAGCAAGGTGGGGGTGATCTGGCGAGGAATCATGGCCTGGATAGTAGGTGGGACTTATGCAATTTGAAGAATATTTCTTCAAATTGCATAAGTCAGTCAAGCCACCGGGAAACGCACGGCAAACACACACCCCGGCCCGGGATGTTCGCAGGCCAGTTCCGCCCCCATTTCCCGGGCCAGGCGCAGGCTGATGGCCAGGCCCAGGCCGGTGCCCTGGCCGGCGGGCTTGGTGGTGACGAAGGGTTCGAAGAGCCGGGCCCGCACGCTGTCCGGCAAGCCCGGCCCGTCGTCCCGCACTTCCAGGCAGGGGACCGGATCAGACCGGGTGTCCAGGCGGACTTCCCGGGCACCGGCCTGGACGGCGTTGAACACCAGGTTGAAGAGAATCTGCTCCACCCGGGCCGGGTCGGCCCGCACCGTCACCGGCTCGTCGGCTTCCAGAGCGATGGCGCAACCCTGCTTGCGGGCCAGGGGCGTGACCAGGCGCACGAAGGCGGCGCCCAGGGCGGTCAGGTCCAGGGTCTGCAGGCTGGGGGCCGGGGCCCGGGCGGCGGTGAGCATGTCGCGCACGATCTGGGCGGAGCGGCGGGCCTGGTCCTGGATGGTCTCCAGGGATTCCCGCAGTTCCCCGTCGGCCGCCAGGGGCAGGGCGCTTTGGGCATAGCCCAGGATGTTGGACAGGGGCGTGTTGAGTTCGTGGGCCACTTCCCCGGCGATCTGCCCCACGGCGGCCAGGCGCTGTTCAGAGCAGAGCCGGCGCAGGGCCTCGTTGCGGCTCTGGGCTGCCTCCTCGGCCTCGGCCAGGTGCCGGCCGATGCGCTCCCGCAGGTGGCCGATGGCGGCGGCCAGTTCGGCGATCTCCGCCGGGGCCCGGTCCGGCACCGAAGGGGCCGCCCGCTCCGGGTCTGCCCGGGCGATGAGCCCGGCCACCGGCTGGATCAACTGGGCCAGCAGCAGCCGGCGCAGGGCCCAGAAGCTCAGGCCGGCGAACAGGGCCAGGCCCAGGGCCAGCAGGCCGGCCAGTTGCCAGGCTGCCCGGCGGGCCGGTTCCGGGTCGTACTGGGCCAGGACTTCCCCCACCACCTCGGCCGCCGGGCCGCCGACCCGCATGGGGGCCCGCAGCAGGGGCAGGCCGGCGACCCGCCGGCCGGCGCTGCCCAGCACCTGGCCGTCGGCCCGGCGGATCTCCACGAAGGCCACGCCGCCGGCCAGGTCGGCCAGGTAGCGCTCCAGGGTGCCGTAGTCGCGCAGCAGCACCGCGTCCAGGGACACCGCGGCCAGCTGGCTGGCCAGGGCCCGGGCCTTGTCGGCCTGGGCTTCCTCGATGAGGCGCAGGGTGGTCTGCCAGAGCAGGGCGCCCAGGACCAGGAAGAAGAACAGCCAGGCCACCCCCAGGATGGCGGTCAGGCGGAAGGCCAGGGAGTGGCGCTTCACCATTGCGCCAGGGCCTTGACCATGCGCCGCACGGCATGGAAATGGGCGTCCTCGATGGCGGTGAAGCCGGTCTGGGGCCCCAGGGCGCGCAGGGCCTCCTGGCCGCTGGCGTCGGGATGGAGCAGGGCCAGGCGCACCTTTTCGGCCTGGCCCCGGGGAACCCCGGGAGATGCCGCGATGACGTGGGGCGGCAGGGGCTGGGAGGTGGCCAGGATGCGCAGCCCCCGGGGGACGTAGGTCTTGGCAATGTCCAGGCGCAGGCCGCCGGCGTCGAAATCCCCGTGGAGCACGGCCAGGGCCACCCGCTCGTGGCGGTCCAGGTGGGCCAGTCCGGCCAGGTCGCCCCGGGCCAGGCCCGCCTGGGCCAGCATCTGCTTGGGCGCCACGGCGCTGGACATGGAGATTTCCGCCCCCAGGGCCACCCGCTTGCCGGCCAGGTCGGCCACCCGCTGGACGGGGCTGTCGGCCCGCACCACCAGGGCGCTCTGGTAGAAGGCCTGGCCCCCTTCCGTCTCCCCGGCCAGGATCTCCACCGGGGCCCGGGCCCGGGCGCGCACGTAGGGGGTGGGGCCGATGTAGGCGAAATCGGCCCGGCCGCCGGCCAGCATGTCGATCTGCTCGTCGTAGCTGGCGGCGATGACCAGGCTCATGGGCCGGCCCAGGACGCCGCCCAGGTACAGGGTCAGGGGCCGGTAGCGGGCATAGAGGCGGCTGGGGGTGTCGTAGGGATGCACCACGAACACCGCCGGCCGGCCGGCGGCGGCGCCGGGCGGCGACAGCGCCAGCCAGGGCAGCAGGCCCAGGGCGGCGAGGCAGCGGCGGCGCTTCATTGCCCGTCTCCGTCCGCCGACAGGCCCAGCTTCTTCATCTTCTCCCACAGGTTCTTGCGGCTGATGCCCAGGGCCTCGGCGGTGTGGCCCAGGTGGCCGCTGCACTCGTCCAGGGTCTTGGCGATGTAGCGGCGCTCGCTGCGGGCCACGAAATCCGCCAGGGAGGCCGGCGCGCTTTCCGGGGTGACCGCCTCGTCGCCGAACAGGGCCGCCACCCCCACCACGGGACCGCCGGCCAGGATGGCGCCCCGCTCCACCGCGTGCTTGAGCTCCCGGGCGTTGCCGGACCAGTCGTGGGTGAGCAGGGCCTGCTCCGCCTCCTCGGACAGGCGCTTGTCCGGGGCCGCCTCGGCCAGGAAGCGGCGGGCCAGCCAGAGGATGTCCTCCCGGCGCTGGCGCAGGGGCGGGATGTGGATCTGGATGACGTTGAGCCGGTAGTAGAGGTCCTCCCGGAACAGGCCCTGGGTGACCCGCTTCTTCAGGTCCTGGTGGGTGGCGGAGATGAGGCGGATGTCCACCGGCACGGGCTTGTCGCCTCCAACCCGGGTGACCCGCCGCTCCTGGATCACCCGCAGCAGCTTCACCTGCATGGGGAAGGGCATGTCGCCGATCTCGTCGAGGAACAGGGTGCCCCCGTCGGCCTGCTCGAACACCCCCTTGCGGGAGCGCACGGCGCCGGTGAAGGCGCCCCGTTCGTGGCCGAACAGTTCGGCTTCCAGCAGGCCTTCCGGAAAGGCGCCGCAGTTCACCGCCACGAAGGGCGCCCCTGCCCCCTCTGGAGCGAGGGTGTGGAAAGCCTTGGCCACCATCTCCTTGCCCACCCCGGATTCGCCGGTGATGAGCAGGGTGCGGGCCTTGCCCGCCAGTTGCGGCAGTTGCGCCTCGATGCGGCGCAGGGCGGGAGAAATGCCCAGGGCCGCGTCGGGCACGGCCGGGGCCGGCGGCTGGGCCAGGGCGTAGAGCTTCAGCTTGTCCACCAGGGCGTCCAGATCGAAGGGCTTGGTCAGGTAGTCCGCCGCCCCCAGCTTGAGGAGCTGCACCGCCTGGTCCACCGCCCCGTAGCCGGTGATGAACAGCCAGGGGGGCAGGATGGGATGGCTCTCCAGCACTTCCCGGAACAGGGCTTCGCCGCCCATGTCCGGCAGGCGCAGGTCCGAGATCACCACCCCGAACCCGCCCCGGGCCAGCCAGTGGCGGCCTTCCTGGCCGGTGCGCGCCCAGCGGGCCTGGAAGCCCTCCAGCTCGAAGCGCTCCATGAGGGACTCGCCCATGATGGGGTCGTCCTCGATGAGCAGGATGTGCAGGTCAGGTTTCATGATGGGGGGCGATGGGACGGTGACGGGGGTTTGACTTTCCCCTTGGGAATGGGACATCGAGGGGGCAATGCTGTTCTTCCCCCTTTTGCGAAGGGGGACTGAGGGGGATTTGACCCGGGCGGGCCAAGCAGGCCGGCGCCAAATCCCCCCTGGCCCCCCTTTAAGAAAGGGGGGGAATCGGTATCGGTCAAGGGAAGATGTGTTGTTCTTCCCACCTCCGGAGAAGGCAATGCCCCAGGGCGAAGCGGAACTTTTCCCATCTCAGCCCCCCACCCCGCCATGCAGGGGCAACACCACTTCGAACCGGGTATGCCCCGGCACGCTGTCCACCCGGATCTCCCCCTGGAGCTGGGCCACCAGTTGGTAGGTCACCCACAAGCCCAGGCCGTGCACCTCCCCCTCGCCGAAATAGGGCTCGAACAGGTGCTGGCGGCGCCGTTCCGGGATGGCCGGCCCGGCATTCCCCACGGCCAGGCGCAGGGTGTCGCCGGATCGTTCAATCACGCAGAGCATCGCGTCCCCTTCGGGGCTGGCGGCCACGGCGTTGAGCAGCAGGTTGAGCAGGATCTGCCGCACCTGGGCCGAGGGCAGGGGCAGGGTTTCCGCCACGCCGTTGCGCCAGTCCAGGGTCAGGCCCTTGTGCTGGGCGTCGGCGTGGATGAGGGTGCGGGCGTCCTCCAGGTCCTCCGGGGTCAGGGCCCGGGACTCCAGCTTGGTTTCCACCAGCAGGGCGGACACCGTGTCGCGGATCTGGACCAGGCCCCGTTCGATGAGGGCCAGGGTCTTCTCCGCCTGGGGATCCGTGCCGCCCCGGCGGCGGTAGTTGCTGATGCTGTTGAGCATGCCCCCCAGGGGGTTGTTGATCTCGTGGGCGATGCCGGCGGACAGGCGGCCCACGGCGGCCAGCCGGTCGCTCTGGGCCAGGTGGCGCTCCAGGGCCTGCTTGTTGCGCAGCTCCTCCACCATGTTCCGGAAGCGTTCCGCCAGTTGGCCGATCTCGTCCCGGCCGTGGGGGAATTCGCAGCGGATGGGTTCCGGCAGCTCCCGGCCCACCCGGGCCAGGCAGTCGGCCAGATGGGACAGGGGTTCCGCCAGGCGGTGGCCGGCCAGCCAGCCCAGGGGCAGGAGCAGCAGCACGGCGGCCAGGGCGGCGTAGACCGTGCCGGTGGCCACCTCCCCCAGGCGGGGGCCGAACAGGGCCTGGTCGTAGCGTTGCACCAGCCGGCCCAGCAGGGTGCCGTCCTCGGCCAGCACCGGGGTGAGGATGTAGAGGAAGCGCCCCGCCCCGTCCTCCACCTGGACCTGGGCCCGGACCTCCGGCCGGGCCAGGGCGGCGGCTATGGCCGGCTCCTCGGCGGCGTGGACGAAATCGTCCAGCACCGCGAACTGGCGGGGCTCCGAGGCGGCGAACACCAGGCCCCGGGCGTCCAGCAGGACCAGGGCCCGGCCCGGGTCGCCGGAGCGTTCCAGGGGCGTGAGCAGGATTTCGTAGGCCTGCCAGACGTCATCGTGGAGCAGGGCCGGGCGCACCGTGCGGGCCAGGGTCTTGCCCAGGGCCTGGCTGTGGGTGACGAAGTCGGCCCGGGCCTGGCGATAGCCCTGCCAGACCAGGGCCGCCGCCACCACCGCCGCCGCCACCACGATGACCAGGCCCATGGCCAGGGGCGTCTTGTGGCGGTAGCTCAGGTTGGCCAGCATGGGTGGGGGTGGGCCGAAGACCGGGGCTACACGCCCAGGAAACGCCAGTTGGCCTCGATGCCGTCATAGAGGGACGGATCCCCCGGCACGAAGCCATCCAGGTTGAGGCGGGCCAGCAGGGCCTGGCCCGGGGGGGTGCGGGCCATGTTGAGCAGGGCCTGGCGCAAGGGGTGCCCTTCATCGGCTCCCCGCCGCGCCACGATGGGCGGAAAGCCGTAGGGACCGGAGCGCCAGGCCACCCGGGTGGCCCCGGTCAACTCCGGATGCAGGCGGGCCAGGCTGTCCCAGATGTAGCCGTCCACCGCGCCGCCCTGGGCCAGCCCCGCCGCCACCGCCTCGATGACCTTGCGGTGGCCCCAGGTGTAGAAGCTCTTCTTGAAGAAGCCGCTGGCGTCCTGGCCGGCCCGCTTCAACTCCACCTGGGGCACCAGCCAGCCCGAGTTGGAATCCGGATCGGAAAAGGCGAACACCTTGCCGCGCAGGTCCAGGATGGAGCGGGTGGCCCCGTCCCCGGCCGGCACGATGAGATAGGACCGGTACACCGTCTGCCCGCCGTGGACCGGCACCGCCACCAGGTCCAGCCGGTCCTTCATGCGCACGAAGGGATAACCGCACAGCCAGGCGCAATCCAGCTTGCCGCCGGCCAGCATGACCAGGATCTCCCGATAGCTGCCCCGCTGCACGAAGCGCACCGGCCGGCGCAACTGGGTCTCCAGGTACACCCGCCAGCGGGCCAGGAAGTCCGCCTGCTCGTCCAGGATCACCGGCGTGGTGCCGAACAGCAGGGGCGACCCGGCCCCGGGCTCCGGGCCGGACGCCCGCACCAGGCCGGGCAAGCCGGCCAGGGCCAGGGCGGACAAGAGGCGACGACGGGTCATGTCGGTCATGGCCCATGTTACCGGGCGGTAATAGGCCAAGGTCAAGGGGCGGGAAAATTATTACCGGATGGTAACAATCACTCCCTTGGTCTCCCTTGCCATCCCCACGCCCCCACGATGTGGCCTTACCGGGCACGTGCCCAAACCATTGGCCCCCAGGCCCGACTGATGGACAATCCGCAACCAAACCAGCGCCGCCATCGGTTGGCGGGATTTTCAGGCTCACCGACGACACGAACAGTTCAAACAGGGGAAAGCCGGCATGACACCGGAAGCCGTGGCCCGGGAAAGCATCGACCAGAAACTGGCCCTGGCCGGCTGGGCCATTCAGGATATGAAAAAACTCAACCTCGGCGCCGCAATGGGCGTCGCGGTTCGGGAATACCCCACCGACACCGGACCCGCCGATTACCTGCTGTTCGTGAACCGTGAACCCGTCGGCGTCATTGAAGCCAAGCCCGACAACACCATCCTCACTTTCGTCGAATCCCAGACGGAGCGTTACGCCCACAGCAACCTGAAATGGCGGATCAAGACCGCTCCCCTGCCCTTCCTGTTTGAGAGCACAGGCCAGGTCACCCGCTTCACCGATGGCCGTGACCCGGCTCCCCGATCCCGGGAAGTCTTCCACTTCTACAAACCCGAAACCCTGGCCCAATGGCTGGCCCAACCGGAAAGCCTGCGCCACCGTCTGACGGCGCATCTGCCCACCCTGCCCACCCGAAACCTGCGCGAGTGTCAGGTAAGTGCCGTCACCGGCCTGGAACAATCCCTGGCCCTCAACAAACCCCGGGCCCTGGTGCAGATGGCCACCGGTGCCGGCAAGACCTTCACCGCCATCACCGCCGTCTACCGTCTACTGAAATTCGGGGGGGCAAAGCGCGTCCTCTTCCTGGTGGATACCCGCAATCTGGGCAAGCAGGCCCACCAGGAGTTCATGGCTTACACCCCGCCGGACGACGGCCGCAAATTCACCGAGCTCTACAACGTTCAGCGGCTTGCCTCACCCAGCATCGACCCCCATGCCCAGGTGTGCATTTCCACCATCCAGCGCATGTATTCCATCCTCTCCGGCGAGCCCATCGACGACGCCGCCGAAGATGTCTCCCTCAACGAAGTGCGCCAGATCGAACAGCAGGCCAAGTGGGTTCGCTACAACCCCGCCATCCCGGTGGAGACCTTTGATTTCATCGTCATCGACGAGTGCCACCGCTCCATCTACAACCTGTGGAAGCAGGTGCTGGACTACTTCGACGCCTTCCTCGTCGGCCTCACCGCCACCCCGGACCAGCGCACCTTCGGCTTCTTCGACGAAAACGTCGTCGCCGAATACAGCTACGAGCAATCCGTGGCCGACGGTGTCAACGTGGGCTACGACGTGTACGAGATCGAAACCGAGATCACCAAGAAGGGCGCCCAACTCCAGGCCCGGGAATGGGTGGACCACCGGGACCGCCTCACCCGCAAGAAGCGTTGGAGTCAGGTGGACGAGGACACCCCATACACCGGCAAGGAGCTGGACCGCTCCGTGGTCAACCCCAGCCAGATCCGCAAGGTCATCCAGGCCATGAAGACGGCGGTGGAAACTGACATCTTCCCCAGCCGCAAGGAAGTCCCCAAGACCCTCATCTTTGCCAAGACCGACAGCCACGCCGACGACATCATCCAGATCGTCCGGGACGTCTACGGCCAGGGCAACGCCTTCTGCAGAAAGGTCACCTACAGCGCCGACAACCCCGACGGCACCTTGAGCGACTTCCGCAACGAGCACTACCCGCGCATCGCCGTCACCGTGGACATGATCGCCACCGGCACCGACGTCAAACCCCTGGAAATCCTGCTCTTCATGCGCGACGTGCGCAGCCGCAACTACTACGAGCAGATGAAAGGCCGGGGCGTGCGCAGCCTGGGTTTCGACGACCTGCGCCGGGTCAGCAACTCCGCCGACAGCGCCAAGACCCGCTTCGTCCTCATCGACGCCGTGGGCGTGGAAAAGTCCCTGAAAACCGAATCCCGCCCCCTGGAACGCAAGCCCGGCCTGGCCCTGAAAGACCTGCTGCAAGGCATCGCCATCGGCCACCGGGACGACGACACCGTCACCAGCCTGGCCAACCGCCTGGTGCGCCTCACCAAGCAACTGGATGACAAAGCCCTGGCCCGCATCGAACAGGCCGGCGGAATCCCCCTGAGCCAACTGGGCAAGGGGCTGCTCACCGCCCTGGACCCGGACCGCATCGTCGCCACAGCTTTGGCCACGGCCAGGGAACAAGGCATCAGCCGTTCCGAAGACACCCTCACCGACGAGGAACTGGCGGCGGCCAAGGACAGAAACCTTGCCGCCGCCTGCGCCCCCTTCGATCAACCCGAACTGCGCGACGCCATTGAAGCCGCCCGCCGGGAACGGGAACAGCTCATCGACACCGTCAACCTGGACCAGGTCACCTTCGCCGGCTACAGCGCCCAGGCCGAGGACCAGGCCCGCAAGACCATCCAGACCTTCACCGACTACCTGGCCGCCCACAAGGACGACATCGCCGCCCTGGCCTTCTTCTACCAGCAGCCCTACCAGCGCCGCCAGCTCACCTTCGACATGATCGCAGACCTGCACGACCGCCTCAGCCGCCCGCCCCTCATGCTCACCAGCGAACGCCTGTGGAGCGCCTACGCCCGCATCCAGCAAAACCGGGAGGCAAACAAAGTCAGGGGCACCGACATCAAGCGCCAGCTCACCGACCTCATCGCCCTGGTGCGTTTCGCCCTGGGCCTGGACAGCGAACTCAGGCCCTTCGCCGAGCAGGTCAACCTGCGCTTCCAGGAATGGATCTTCCGCCACAACGCCCAGCGCGGCACCGCCTTCACCCCCAAGCAGACCGACTGGCTGCGCCTGATCAAGGACCACATCGCCAGCAGTTGCAGCATCAGCCGGGAGGATTTCGACTACGCCGAGTTTGCCAACCAGGGCGGGCTGCAAAAGGCCTGGGGGGTGTTCGGGGAGGAGCTGGATGGGTTGATGGCGGAGATGAATGAGGAGTTGGTAGCGTGAACGGAAAAGGGCATTACCCATCAAGCTGGATTGAGGTTGATCTCGGAGAACTATTTACGCTTCCAGGCGATGACATCGTTGATGGACCTTTTGGCTCAAACCTAAAGGCATCCGAGTACGTTGAAAAAGGCGTCCCAATCGCACGTCTACAGAACATTGATCGCAATAGGTTCGTTTTTAAGAACATCAAATATGTCACTGAAGATAAAGCGAACGCACTGGACCGCCACACATTTTGTCCTGGCGACCTATTAATCACGAAACTAGGTGACCCACTTGGCAAAGTTTGTCTTGCACCTCTTTCGATACACCGCGGAGTACTAGTTGCTGACGTTGTGCGTGCCCGAGTAACCCATGCCTGGGTCAACTCGCCCTTCCTTTGCTACCAGCTCAATTCTGAAAACGTAGTTGAGCAATTCACAGAACAAACCAAAGGCACAACACGTCCTCGCGTTAGCCTCACAAAAATTCGTTCTCTCAAAGTCTGGTTGTGCCCTCTTGGTGAACAAACCCGCATCGTCGAAAAACTCGAAGAACTCCTATCCGACCTAAATGCTGGCGTGGCCGAACTCAAGGCCGCGCAAAAGAAACTGGCCCAGTACCGGCAAGCCCTGCTGAAAGCGGCGGTGGAAGGCGCCCTCACCGCCGAATGGCGCGCCGCGTGCACCGGCGAACAGGAAACTGGCGCCCAACTCCTCGCCCGTATCCTCAGCGAACGCCGCCGCCGCTGGGAAGAAAAGCAACTCGCCAAATTCCAGCAACAAGGCAAGACCCCGCCTCAGGGCTGGCAGGACAAATACCCTGAACCGATCCAGCCCGAAACCACTGACCTGCCGGCTTTGCCGGAGGGATGGGTGTGGGCGAGCCTGGATATGTTGGGCGAAATCGTTTCCGGGGTGGCGAAGGGCACGAAACGGGACCCTGAAATCGCCGTTCGTGAGGTGCCTTATCTGCGAGTCGCCAACGTCCAGCGCGGTTATCTAGACTTGAAGGAGGTCAAAACCATCCTCGCCACCGAGCGGGATATCGAAGAACTCGCCCTCAGGAATGGCGACGTTCTCTTCAACGAGGGGGGCGACCGGGACAAGCTGGGACGCGGCTGGGTATGGCGTGACGAGGTGGCCAATTGCATACACCAGAATCACGTCTTCAGAATGCGCCCCTACCTGCCCGAAATCGTTCCCGAACTGGTCTCTCACCATGGCAATACCTTCGGCAAGACCTGGTTCCAGACGGCGGGCAAGCAAACCACGAACCTCGCCTCCATTAACATGGCGATCCTGCGAGGCTTCCCGGTGCCGCTTGCTCCTACGGCGGAACAGGAAGTGATTCTGTCCACCCTCGTCGCACAGTTGGAGACGCTGGATGGCCAAGTGAAAGCGACGGAGCTGGGTTTGAAACAAACCGAAGCCCAACGCAAAAACCTGCTCAAAGCAGCTTTCTCCGGCCAACTTGTTCCCCAAGACCCCAACGACGAACCCGCCAGCAGGCTATTGGAACGCATCCGCGCAGAGCGGGCGGCGCGGGCCAAGCAACCCAAGGAACAAAAAACCCAGTCTCGCCATCGGGAGGTGAAATCCATCATGAAGAAACTGAAAGATGTACTGGCCGAGGCGGGCGACTGGTTGCCCGCCCAAGAAGCCTTCCGCCGATGCGGTGTGGCCGATGGCGTGGATACGGATCGGATCGAAATGCTCTATGCCGAGTTGCGGGAACTGGACAAGGCCGGGGTGCTGGTGGCAGAACCGGTGCGGGATGCCGATGGCCGAAAACTGCATGACCGTTTGAAGCTGAGCACGAGGGACTGAGCATGCGCCTCGACAAGCTCACCCTAGGCAGCCCCAAGGACAGCCCGACCCACCAATTCAAGAACCTGAAGGACGTCTGTATAGACTTCGACCAGGACCATTGGGTGACGGTGGTGATTGGCTGGAACGGCACGGGCAAGTCCAACGTTCTGGAGGCGCTGGCCATCATCTTCCGGGACCTGATCGGCAAGAAGAAGGCACCGGAATTCGCCTATCGCCTGGCTTACCGCATGGGCACGGGTGATGACTCCCGCCATATCCATATCGACGCCGATCCGGACCGCACCAAGGTGCCTTACGTCATCCATGTGGCCAGCACGGCCGAGGTCCGGCAAGCGGCCGAGGAACAGGCACGCTTGGTGTTCGAGGTCCCGAATCCGTCCCCGCCCGGGAGCCAGATCAAGTTCTCCAGTTTCGTCTCTGAGCAGGTGCGCTATCTGCCGCGCTATGTGTTCAGCTATTACTCGGGCGAGAGCACTCGCATGCATGAGGTTTTTCGCCCGTATCTCGAAATCTATGACAACAAGTTGCGCAATGGCGATGACCCAGGGTTGAAGCGGTTGTTCTTCGCGCTACCCGTGCACAGTCAATTCGTGTTGCTGGCATTTCTGATACAGCAAACCGATGTTGTGCAGAGCTTTCTGGATGAACACCTGGGGCTTGATCCGGAAGAGGGGCTCGAGTCCGTGCTCTTCGTGTTGCGACAACCCCCTTGGAATTCCAAGGCGCCGGATGGCGACCCGCGCTTTTGGAACGCACGCGGGGTGGTGAGAGGATTTCTTGCGCGCCTCTACGACATTGCCTTGGCGCCCATCAAGATCAACCGTCGCGTCCCGGTTTCCCTTTGGAACGAGAAGTCCTTGGAATTTCAGTACCTGTTCGTGAAGGATATCGGCGCTTTACGGGCGCTGGTTGGGGCGCAATCACCCGCCGAGTTCTTCCGTGACTTGGAAAGCACCTATGTGTCCGAGTTGATCGAAGAGGTCCGCATCCGCGTCCGTCTCAAAAAGAACGATGGCAGCGTCACTTTCCGTGAACTGAGCGAAGGCGAGCAGCAGTTGCTGACCGTGCTAGGCCTGCTGCGGTTTACGTCGGAGGAGGAAAGCCTGTTCCTGCTGGATGAGCCGGATACCCACCTGAACCCGCGTTGGTGTGTGGACTACCTGTCCTACTTGAAGCAATTCGTCGGTAGGGATGCGTCAAGTCAGGAAAGCAGCCACATTGTATTCACGACCCATAACCCGCTGGCCATCGCGGAGCTGGTGCGGGGGCAGGTGCAGATACTCAAACGAGGAGAGGGCGTTCGCCAGATCATGGCGCGCCAGCCGGACTTCGACCCCAGGGGCATGGGGTATGCAGGAATCGTCACCAGCGACATGTTTGGCTTGGCCGCCGCGTTGGATACCCATACTCAGGACTTGCTGGAGAGGAAACGGCTGATTTCCTTGAAGGACGGGCCATTGACCGACGCCGAGCGTGAAGACCTGGAGCGAATCAATCTGGTACTCGATGGCTATGGCTTCCGCTATTCGGCGCGAGACCCTTTGTTCGAGGAATATCTGCGTGCCCGCTACCAGTTCGACGAGGCGCGGCAAGAGGGCGAGAAACTATCCCAGCTTCCCAGTAAGGAACGCCGGGAGAAAGCGCGTGCGCTGATCCAACAGGTTGCCGCCAAGGTGAAATCAGAGCAGGAGGGTGTTGCCGATGCGTCGCATTGATCAACACAAGATCGCGCCGGATGCCCAGTGGGAGGCCAAGGCCGATACGGAGAAGGAAAAGGTGTTGGCAGGAACGCCGATCGGAAAGTGCAAAGCGGTTTGGTCTGAGGCGAAGGATCGGCTCAAGAAGGTTTCGCACGGCAAGTGCTGGTACTGCGAAGCCCGCCAGGAGCGCGCAGACAATGCGGTGGACCATTACCGTCCCAAGAGCATTTATCCCTGGCTCGCCTATGAGCTGGCCAACTTCCGTTATGCCTGTACCTTCTGCAACAGCATCCGAACGAATCCTGAGACAGGCGAGTCAGCCGGCAAAGGTGACCACTTTCCGCTTTTCAACAACGGAGCCAGGGCAACGACAGCAGCGCTGTTGAATGCCGAAGATGTTGTGTTGCTTGATCCATGCAGAGGGTCAGATCCAGGTTTGCTGGATTTTCGTGAAGACGGAAAGCCTTGCGCCAAGTACCCGGACCAACAAAAGCGCTGTGATCGTGCTGAGCAGTCGATTCACTACTACCACCTGGACCACCCTGACCTCGTGGAGTCGAGGCGCCAACTTGCCCTGGAGATCAAGGAATGGGTCGATGGAGCCGATGCAATCTATAGAGCTGATGACCAGGGTGAACCGAACCAAGAGCGTGCTTTTTCACGTTTCGTGGAAAGCATATGCAGGGCGCTTGGAGAGGGTGCCGAGTTCTCGGTCTTTGCCAGGCGGATAGTCGACGGCTACAGGGATAGGCCATGGATTGAAGATTTGTTGCAATGCGTATAACAGGGAAACAACGCAAGTGACTGAAACTCACACACTGGACGACCTCGCCCTCCTGGCGGAGTCCGTTGAACTTGAGTGCAAATCCGCACAGGGCCGTCACGGGCAAGGGGAACTCCCCGCCGATTTCTGGCCCACCTACAGTGCCATGGCCAACAGCGATGGCGGGGTGGTCCTGCTGGGCATCCAGGAAAAGCCGCGCGGCACCTTCCAGGTGGCGGGTCTGGCCCGGTTCGAGCAGGTGCGCAAGGCCTTGTGGGACAACCTACACAACCCGAAGCAGGTGAGTGCGAACCTGCTCACGGAACAACACATCCAGCCGGTGACGGTGGCGGGCAAGACGGTGTTACGGGTGGAAGTGCCCCGCGCCAGCCGCCGCCAGCGGCCGGTACACGTGGGTGCCAATCCCTTTGGTGGTACCTATCTGCGCCGTTACGAGGGGGACTACCAGGCCGACGACGAAACCGTGCGGCGCATGCTGGCGGAGCGGGTGGAGGATTCTCGCGATGAGCGCGTGCTGAAGGGCTTTGATTTCGCCGACCTGGATATGGATTCCCTGGCGGCCTACCGCAACCGTTTTTCGGCCGTGAAACCGGGGCACGTCTGGCTGGACTTGCCCTTGCCGGAGTTCGCGGAGCGTATCGGCGCCTATGGTCGCAACCGGGAGGAAAGCTATTCCGGTTTGCGTCTGGCGGGGTTGTTGATGTTTGGTCGTGCGGAGGTGATCCGCGATGCCCTGCCCCACTACATGGTGGATTATCAGGAACGCCCGGAACCCAAGGCGGAAAAACGCTGGATTGACCGGCTGGTGCCGGATGGCACCTGGTCTGGCAACCTATATGACTTCTTCCGGCGGGTGTATCAGAAGCTGACGGCCGATCTGAAGGTGCCTTTCCAGTTGCAGGCCGGGCAGCGCATCGAGGACACGCCGGTGCATGAGGCCCTGCGGGAGGCGTTGGTGAATACGCTGATCCACGCTGATTTTTCCGGCCGGGTGTCGGTGTTGGTGGTGAAGCGGCCGGACATGTTCGGTTTCCGCAACCCGGGCTTGATGCGGGTGCCGCCTGCCTTGGCGGTGCAGGGCGGCAACAGCGACTGCCGCAACCGCCGCTTGCAAACCATGTTCCAGTTGGTGGGTTACGGTGACCACGCCGGTTCCGGGATACCGAAAATTTACCGCAACTGGGAAGGCCAGCATTGGCGGCGCCCCTTGCTCTATGAATTGCCGGACCCGGAACAGACCCTTATGGAATTGCGCATGACCAGCCTTGTGCCGGCGGAAACCCTGGCGGAGCTGGAGGCCCATCTCGGTTCCAAGTTTTCATCCTTGCCAGAATTGGAACGCCTGGCCTTGGTTACGGCGGCCACGGAAGGTGTCGTAAACCACGCCCGTTTAAGGGAAATTTCGACCGAGCACCCAGCGGACATCACCAAAATGCTGGCCCATCTGGTGAAGGAGGGTTTGCTGATTTCGGATGGCGTGGGGCGCGGCATGGTGTATTTCCTGCCCTGGCAGTCTTCCAGCAATGTGGTCAGCTTTACGGGTGAGTATGGGCGTGACGCGGCTGAGGCGTTATCACAGGAGCCCGATGCGTTAACACAGGAGCTCGGGCCGTTAACACAGGAGTTCGGCCCGTTAACACAGGAGCTGGGTGCGCCTTTATGGGTAGAGGTGACGGATGTTCCACCCGAGCAGATGCTCCAGTTGGAACGCCTTGCTTATCCGGCGAGCAGTCGAAAACGTGCCAGCCCGGGTTTGATGCGGGAGGTCGTGCTGAGGCTTTGCGAGAGGCATTACCTAGGCGTGCGTGTGCTGGCCCACCTGCTGCGCCGGGATTCGAACGACTTGGTTCGCAGGACGTTGACCCCGTTAGTCGCAGAGCGAGCACTACGCAGAGCATTTCCCCGACCCAACGACCCGCGCCAGGCCTATACGGTTACACCAAGAGAAAATGCCACGCGTGGCAGCGCAACGGAATGAGGCTTTTCCCAGAGGGCCGGCGACGCGTTTTTATTATCCAGTCGGCGAGATAATAAACCTTGGTATCAAACAATGTCATTTAAAAACATCGAATTACGCGTTTGTTTATTATCTGTTCAGGTATTCCGGAGCGGAGCAATGAGGGGTTACGCATGAACGCCTCCACCCTGGTCCAAAAGATATGGAACTTCTGCCACACCCTGCGGGATGATGGCGTGGGTTACGGCGATTACCTGGAACAGCTCACCTACCTGTTGTTCCTCAAGCTGGCCCACGAGTATTCCCAACCGCCCTACAACCGCAACACCCACATTCCGCGCAGTTGCGATTGGGCCAGTTTGCGGGGCAAGACGGGGGAGCCGCTGGAGGCCCATTACCTGGCCACCTTGCACAAGCTGGGTCAGGAGCCGGGCATGTTGGGGGCCATCTTCTTCAAGGCCCAGAACAAGATCCAGGATCCGGCCAAGTTGTCGCGCCTGGTGCAGATGATCGACGCGGAGGCCTGGATCAGCCTGGGTTCGGACATCAAGGGCGATCTGTACGAGGGCCTGCTGAAGAAGAACGCGGAAGACACCAAGAGCGGTGCCGGCCAGTACTTCACGCCCCGGGCACTGATTTCGGCCATGGTGGAATGCGTGAATCCACAGCCGATGAAGACCATCGCCGACCCGGCCTGCGGCACCGGCGGCTTTTTCCTGGGTGCCTATCACTGGCTCACTCGGCCGGGCCAGTCTCTGGACAAGCGGCAGAAGGCCTTTCTACGGGACCAGACCTTCCACGGCAACGAGATTGTGCCCAGCACCCGGCGCATGTGCCTGATGAATCTGTTCCTGCACAACATCGGCGAACTGGATGGCGAACCCGCCGTGGACCGGGCCGACGCGCTGATCGCCGATCCTGGAATACGCTTCGACTACGTGCTGGCCAATCCGCCCTTCGGCAAGAAGAGCAGTATGACCATCACCAACGAGGAGGGCGAGGAAGACCGGGACGCGCTGACCTATGAGCGCCAGGATTTCTGGGAAACCACATCGAACAAGCAGCTCAATTTCCTGCAACACATTGTCACCATCCTCAAGGACACCGGCCAGGCCGCCGTGGTGCTGCCCGACAACGTGCTATTCGAGGGAGGCGCGGGGGAGCGCATCCGCCGCAAGCTGCTGGAAACCTGCGACGTGCATACCTTGCTGCGCCTGCCCACCGGCATCTTCTACGCCCAGGGGGTGAAGGCGAACGTGCTGTTCTTCGACGCCCGGCCCAAGGATGGCAAGGTCCATACCAAAGGGATATGGATCTACGACCTGCGCACCAACAAGCACTTCACCCTCAAGACTCGCCAGTTGAAAGATGACGACCTGCGCGACTTCATCGACTGCTATCACCCGGAAAACCGCCACAACCGCCAGGAAACCGAGCGCTTCAAGTACTACAGCTACGAGGAATTGATGGCCAGGGACAAGGCCAACCTGGATGTCTTCTGGCTGAAGGACGACAGCCTGGACAACCTGGACGAGCTCCCTCCGCCGGATGTCTTGCAGCAGGAGATCATCGACCACCTGGAAGCGGCCTTGGCGGCTTTCCGGGATGTGGCGGCGAGCTTGGCGGGGCCCGGAACCATTACCAAACGGTAAATACGCTCGCCCCTCCCTCTGGTCCTTTGCTACCAGCCGGTAACACCCCCACCCCCAAGTCCTTGATCTTTCAGGCCCCAGGCCCTGGCACGCTTCTCGCAATGGTCCAGGGGCGCAATCGCGCCCAATCCAAGCAGCGAGGAGACTCACATGACTCAGACCACCGTGTCCCGCCGGGACTTTTTCAAGATGGGTGGCGGCCTGGCCGCCGGAGCCGGGGTGGCCGTGACCGGCCTGGCGCCGGCCAGCGCCGAGGCCGCGCCCAACACCGCCGTGACCCTGCCCTACAAGCCCAAGACCGTGGCCCGGGTGAAGACCATGAAGGTGAACCAGCCGGTGCCCTTCAACTATCCCGACGCGGCCAGCCCCTGTTCGGCGGTGAAGATGGGCGCCCCGGTGCCCGGCGGCGTGGGTCCCGACGGGGACATCGTGGCCTTCAGCGTACTGTGCACCCACCAGGGCTGCCCCACGGTCTATGACACCACCGACCGCTGCTTCAAGTGCCCCTGCCATTACTCCATCTTCGACGCGGAAAAGGGCGGCCAGATGGTGTGCGGCCAGGCCCCCAGCAAGCTGCCCCAGATCGTCCTGGAATACGACGCCAAGACCGACATGATCGCCGCCGTGGCCGTCAACGGCCTCATCTATGGCCGCCAGGCCAACGTGCTGTAAGGAGAGACACCATGGCCAACGATCGCATCGTCCTGCCCCCGGTCAACGCGCAAAAGACCAACATGACCTGCCACTTCTGCATCGTCGGATGCGGCTACCACGTGTACAAGTGGCCGGAAGCCCAGGAAGGCGGCAAGGCGCCCCACCAGAACGCCCTGGGCCTGGATTTCCGCAAGCAGTTGCCGCCCTTCTCCACCATCGTCTCCACCACCCAGCAGAACGTGGTCACCGACCATGACGGCAGCCGGCACAACATCCTCATCGTGCCCGACAAGGAATGCGTGGTGAACCAGGGCGGCGGCTCCGTGCGCGGCCTGCACATGGCCAGCTACATGCACGCCGACGGTTCCATGACCGGAGAGCGCATGAAGCATCCGCGCCTGCATACCGGCGACCAGTGGCTGGAGACCGACTGGGACCAGGCCCTGGCCCTCTATGCCGGGGTGACCAAGAAGGTGCTGGACGCCAAGGGCCCCCGGGAACTGTGCTTCGACTCCGCCGACCACGGCGGCGCCGGCGGCGGCTTCGAGAACACCTGGGGGGCGGGCAAGCTCATGTTCACCGCCCTGCAGACGCCCCTGGTGCGCATCCACAACCGGCCGTCCTACAACTCCGAGTGCCACGCCACCCGGGAGATGGGCATCATGGAGCTGAACAACTCCTACGAGGACGCCGAGGTGGCCGACTGCATCATGGCCATCGGCTGCAACCCCTACGAGACCCAGACCAACTACTTCCTGGTCCACTGGCTGCCCAACATCCAGGGCATCACCGTGGACAAGAAGAAGGAATGGTTCCCCGGCGAGGAAGTGGGCGACGGCAAGGTGATCTTCGTGGATCCGCGCAAGACCGCCTCCATCGCCATCGCCGAAGCCACGGCGCCGGACCGGGTCATCCACCTGGACCTGCTGCCCGGCACCGACGTGGCCCTGTTCAACGGCCTGTTCACCTACGTCATCGAGCAGGGCTGGATCGACAGGGACTTCATCGCCAAACGCACCAAGGGTTTCGAGGAAGCCGCCAAGGCCAACTCCATGAGCCTGGACGAATGTTCCCAGGTCACCGGCATCCCGGTGGCCAAGCTCAGGCAGGCGGCGGAATGGGCCTACAAGCCCAAGGCCGGCGGCAAGCTCAAGCGCACCATGCACGGCTACGAGAAGGGCATCATCTGGGGCAACGACAACTACGCCATCCAGTCATCCCTGCTCGACCTGGCCATCGCCACCCACAACGTGGGCGGCCGGCGCGGCACCGGCTGCGTGCGCATGGGCGGCCACCAGGAAGGCTACGCCCGGCCCCCCCATCCCACCGGCGAGAAGCTCTACAACGACCAGGAGATCATCAATGGCAAGGCCATGATGTACACCGCCTGGGCGGTGAACCCCTTCCAGTCCACCCTCAACGCCGAAGCCTTCCGGGAAACCGTGCAGCGCCGTGCCGAGATCGTCAAGCAGGCCATGCGCGGGGCCCGGGGCGCCACCACGGCCGAGATGATCGACGTGATCTTCGACGCCATTTCCACCAAGGGCGGCCTGTTCGTCACCCACATCAACCTCTATCCCACGGCCATGGCCGAGGTGGCCCACCTGATGATGCCGGCGGTGCATCCCGGGGAGATGAACCTGACTTCCATGAGCGGCGAGCGGCGCATGCGCCTGTCCGAACGCTTCATGGACCCGCCCGGTTCCGCCAAGCCGGACTGCCTCATCTCCGCCGACATCGCCAACGCCCTGAAGGCCCTGTACCTGAAGGAGGGCAACGCCAAGATGGCCGACCGCTTCAAGGGCTTCGAGTGGAAGACCGAGGAGGACGCCTTCAACGACGGCTTCCGCCTCATGGGCGCCAAGGACGTGGGCGGCGAGATCCACAGCCAGGGCGGCGACACCGGCCATCTGGCCACCTATGCCCTGCTCAAGGCCGCCGGCAACAACGGCGTGCAACTGCCCATCAAGGAAGTGAAGAACGGCAAGCTCATCGGCACCGAGATGCTCTACACCGACAAGTTCGGCACCGACGACGGCCTGGCCCACTTCAAGGCTTCCCCCTGGAAGGGCTTCTTCAAGGCCGTGGAAGGGCAGCGGGCCAAGTATCGCTTCTGGGTCAACAACGGCCGCATCAACGAGATCTGGCAGACCGGCTACCACGACCAGTACAACCCCACCATGAAGGAACGCTGGCCCATGGCGCCCCTGGAGATCAACCCGGACGACGCCAAAGAACTGGGGGTCAGCAACGGCGACATCGTGGAGTTGTTCAACGACTACGGCGCCACCTACGCCATGGCCTACCTCACCCCGGAAGCCAAGCGCAACCAGGTGTTCATGCAGTTCGGCCACTTCAACGGCGTGGTGGGTGATGTGGTGACCGAGGCGGTGGACCGCAACGTGCTGCCCGACTACAAGCACACCTGGGCCAACCTCCGCAAGGTCACCCGCGGGGAATACAAGGCCACGGTGAGCTTCAAGTCACGGCATTACAAGGCCTGACGCCTGGAACCGGTGTTGTGAACCGTCATGCCGGCGCAAGCCGGCATCCAGGGGGGTGGCCCTGTCTTCCTGGGCCCCGGCGTGCGCCGGGGTGACGGTCCACGGGCCTACCGGTCCCGCACTTTGATCCCGATCAAGACTCCGTGGCGGACCGGATTTCTTCCGGCCCGGCGGGGAGTAGATTGACTGACTGCTTTCCCCGCCCCCACCCGCACCCGCCATGCTGACCGATCATTTCGGACGTTCCATCGAATACCTGCGGCTGTCCGTCACCGACCGCTGCGACCTGCGCTGCGCCTACTGCATCCCGGAGGGTTTCAAGGGCTTCGAGGAGCCGGCCCACTGGCTCGGCTTCGACGAGATCGAACGCCTGCTGGGCCTGTTCGCCCGCCTGGGACTGAAACGCATCCGCCTCACCGGCGGCGAACCCCTGTTGCGCCGGGACATCACCGGCCTGGCCCGGCGCCTGGCCGCCCTGCCCGGCATCGAGGACATTTCCCTGTCCACCAACGCCACCCAGTTGGGCCGCATGGCGGCGGACCTGAAGGCCGCCGGCGTCAGCCGCCTGAACGTGAGCCTGGATTCCCTGGACCCGGCCACCATCGCCCGCATCAACGGCCGCCCCGTGCTGGCCGACGTACTGGCCGGCCTGGCAGCCGCCAGCGCCGCCGGCTTCGCCCCCATCAAGCTGAACATGGTGGTCATGGAGGACAACGCCCGCGAAGTGGACGCCATGGTGGATTTCTGCCTGGAACAGGGCTACGTGCTGCGTCTCATCGAACTCATGCCCATGGGCGACACGGCCCGGCGCATGGGCTATGTGGACCTGCAACCCATCAAGCGCCGCCTGCAACGGCGATTCGGCCTGGTGGACACCCTCTTCCCCGGCGGCGGCCCGGCCCGCTACCTGGGCACGGCGGACGGCCGTTTCAGCGTGGGCTTCATCACCCCCCTGTCCCAGCATTTCTGCGCCACCTGCAACCGGGTGCGCCTCACCGTGGACGGGCAACTGCACCTCTGCCTGGGCCAGGACGCACGCATGGACTTCCGCAGCCTGCTGCGCAGCGGCGCCACGGACGACGACCTGGTGGCCGCCATCCAGCAGGCCATGGCCCTCAAGCCCGAGCGCCACGAGTTCAGCGAACAGCCGGAAAAACTGCTGCGCTTCATGAGCATGACCGGCGGGTAAGCCAGCCCATCCGAAGCGCACCTGGTTCCACACCTGGACAAATCTGCTAGGTTTGCCGCGTTACCCTGAAGTTACGGTGCCAGCCATGAACGCCAAACCAGCGACCTTGACCCAGCCCCAGGACGTCTCCGTGTCGACCCCCGGCCGCCGTGATTTCCTGCGCGGCCTTTCCGCCGCCGCCCTGGGCCTGTTGCCCGCCCCCCTCCTGGCCCGCCCCGCCAAGCACACCATCCGCATCGGCTTCACCCCCGCCTTCGTCCACGACCAGCACGCCCTGCTGGCCGACTGGCGGGTGTACATGGAGAAACGCCTGGGCCTGAAGGTGGAGATCGTGCAGCGGGACAGTTACCGGGAAACCATGGACCTGCTGCGCCTGAAGCAGATGGATTTTGCCTGGGTCTGCGACTACCCCTTCCTGCACCTGAAGGATCTGGTGCGGCTCATGGCCGTGCCCCTCTACAAGGGCCAGCCCCTGTACCGTTCCTACATCATCGTGCCCGTCGGCAATCAGAAAGCCACGGGCCTGAAGGACCTGAAGCAGACGGTGTTCGCCTACGCGGATCCCCTGTCCAACACCGGCTACCTCTATCCCCGCTTCGCCATCCACAAGATGGGCGACAAACCCCAGGACTACTTCCGCAAGACCTTCTTCACCTGGTCCCACAAGAAGGTGGTGGAAGCCGTGGCCATGGGCTTCGCCCAGGGGGGGGCGGTGGACAGCTACATCTGGGAGACCCTGGACCGCATCCATCCGGAACTCACCCAGCGCACCCGCATCATCCAGCGCTCCCCGGAATACGGCTTCCCCCCCTTCGTGGGCCACCGGGAACTGGACCCGGAACTGTTCGGCCAGGTGCAGAACTTCCTGCTCACCATGCACCGGGACCCGGAAGGGGCCGCCCTGCTCAAGCGCATCAACCTGGACGGCTTCGTGCGCGGCGACATCCATCTCTACGACGGGGTGGCGGAGATGATGCGGGTGTTCGACGAACACTGACCCCCGCCTGGCGCGCCACCCCATGCACCTGTTCAACCTCAGCTTCCGCTACAAGATCCCCCTCTGGGGCGGCATGCTGATCCTGCTCTCGGTGCTGGCGGTGTCGGCGGCCCTGATGCTCAAGGCCTATGAAGACCTGAAGGAGGACCTGCGCATCAGCGCCGAGGGCCTGGGGGGCATCCTCACCCAGACCCTGTTCGCCCCCCTGCTCCACGACGACGTGTGGCGGGCCTTCGAGCTGGTCAACGCCACCTTCCACGGCGGGCGGACCCAGAACCCCATCCAGCCGGAAATGATCTTCGTGGTGAGCCCGGTGGGCCACGTCACCGTCTCCACGGCGCCGGCGGAACTGCCCATGCTGGCCGACCTGCACACCCTGGGCGGCGATTACGCGGAACTGGTGCGGCGCCTAGACGAACCCCTGGCCGGACGATTCCTGCGCTTCGAGCCCGACCTGGCCGGACGGGTGTTCTTCGCCTTCCCCATCCAGCAGGAAAGCGCCCGGGTGGGCACCCTGGTGCTGGCCTATTCCAAGGACGTGTTCCTGCCCCGCTTCCGGGGCCTGGCCCTGCACGGCATCCTGGTGGGCAGCCTGGTGCTGGCGGTGCTGCTGCCCCTCAACTGGTACTGGGGGCAACGCATGGCCCGGCCCCTGGTGGACCTGGCCCGGCGCATGGGCCAGGCGGTCCACGGCGGCCGCCAGGATCCGCCCCGGGAAACCTATGCCTACCGGGACGAACTGGGCCAGTTGTTCCAGGCCTACGACGACATGCTGGTGGAAATGCGCGAGAAGGCCCTGCTGGAGAAGGAACTGTTGCAGACCGAGCGGCTCACCGCCATCGGCCGCCTGGCCGCCGGCATCGCCCACGAGGTCAACAACCCCCTGGGGGGCATGCTCATGTCCCTGGACACCCTGCGCGAGCGGGGCGGCCTGCCGGACCACGCGGGCAAGACCCTGGGCCTCCTGGAACGGGGCCTGAAGCAGATCCAGGAAACCGTGGCGGCCCTGCTGGTGCAGACCCGGGACCAGCGCCGCACCCTCACCGGCCAGGACCTGGAAGACGTGCGCACCCTGATCCATCCCCAGGTGCTGAAGAAATCCCAGGTCCTGGACTGGCAGACGGAACTGCCCAACGGACTGGACCTGCCCGCCGCCGCCTGCCGGCAGATCCTCATCAACCTGCTGCTCAACGCGGTCCAGGCCACCGCCGAAGGGGATCGCATCCAGGTCCTGCTGGAGCCCCACCTGGGAGGCCTGCGCCTGCGGGTGAGCAACCAGGCCCCGCCCATCCCGCCGGAATACATGGAACACCTGTTCGAGCCCTTCGTCAGCGGCCGGGAAGGGGGCCACGGCCTGGGCCTGTGGGTCACCTACCAGATGGTCCGGCAACTGGGCGGGCGCATCGACGCCACCTGCAACGGCGGCGAAGTGCGCTTCGAAGTCTGGCTGCCCCGGGGAGAGGAGAAACCATGAAAACCCGCATCTGCCTCATCGAGGACGATCCCATCATGGGCGAGGCCCTGGCCGAGCGCCTGGACCTGGAAGGCTATGCCTGCGACTGGTTCCAGAGCGGCGCCGCCGCCATCCAGGCCCTGGCCAGCCGGCGCTTCGCCGTGGCGGTGAGCGACATCCGCCTGCCGGACATGAGCGGCGAAGCCCTGTTCGAACGGCTGCGCAGCCAGGGCATGGCACTCCCCCCCTTCCTGTTCATCACCGCCCACGGCGCCATCGACCAGGCCGTGCGCCTGCTCAAGCTGGGGGCCGAGGACTACCTCACCAAGCCCCTGGACATCCCGGTGCTGCTGGCCAAGGTGAGGGAACTGGCAGCTCGGGCCCGGGGCCCCGTCGGGGAGCCCGGGGATCTGGGCCTGTCTGCCGCCATGCGCCGCATCGAAGCCGCCCTGCCCCGCCTGGCGCTCCATGCGGACACCGTGCTCATTACCGGTGAATCCGGGGTGGGCAAGGAATGGGTGGCCCGGGCCCTGCACCGCCAGTCCGACCCCGCCGGCAGGAAACCCTTCGTGGCGGTGAACTGCGGTGCCATCCCGGACAACCTGCTGGAATCGGAACTGTTCGGCCATGTAAAGGGCGCCTTCACCGGCGCCATCCGCGACAAACCCGGGGTGTTCGAGCAGGCCGACGGGGGCACCCTGTTCCTCGACGAAATCGGCGACATGCCCCTGGCCATGCAGGTGAAGCTGCTGCGCGCCATCCAGGAACGCACGGTGGTGCGGGTGGGCGGCGAGAAACCCCTCAGCTTCGCCATCAAGCTGGTCTGCGCCACCCACCGGGATCTGAAGGACATGGTGCAGAAGGGGGAATTCCGCGACGACCTCTACTACCGGGTCCACGTCATGGCCCTGCACGTGCCGCCCCTGCGCGAGCGCAAGGAGGACATCCTCTGGCTGGCGGCCCGCTTCGCCAGCGAGCTGTGCCAGGCCAAGGGCCTGCCGCCGCGCAAGCTGGATCCCCTGGAAGAGCGCACCCTCACCGCCTACCCCTGGCCGGGCAACATCCGGGAACTGAAGCACAGCCTGGAGCGGGCCTGCATCCTGGGGCCCCAGGCCAGCCTCACCCCGGAACTGCTGTTCGGCGGACTGGCCCCTGAACTGGCCTGCGTTCCCGAGGACGCGACCCCGGAGCGCCTGGCCGACTACCTGGCCAAGTGCGAGCGGGCCTACCTGGTGCAGATGCTGGAACAGAACGGCTGGCGCATCACCGAGACCGCCGGCCACCTGGGCATCACCCGCAAGGCCCTGTGGGACAAGATGCGCCGGCTGGAGATCAGCCGCCCCGGCGCGGAGGCCGTTACCCCGGAGTAACCTCCCCGGGGCTGCACCAGCCCCGGCGTTACCCTGGCGTAACGCGGCAGCCCGCCTTGCCCGTCCCTGGCCGAGGGGGGCCACGGCCCGCCCAACACCCCCGCAAGCCTCGCCGGATTTGGCTTCGGTCAACGGGCCACGGTTGCTGAAACCCGCTTACCACCCGCCGTTTTCCCCCTGGCATGACGGTTGCAACACCTTGGCCACAGCCAAGAAAAGCCGCCATGAACGCCTTCCCCCTCAGCCCCACCCAGATCAGCGACATTCTCAGCCGCCTGGGCTACTTCCGCGACCTGGGCCCGGCCACCCTGCGCAACCTGGCCCAGGGTGCCCGGCAGATCACCGTGCGCCGCATGGAAAGCGTGTTCAACAAGGGCGACCCGGCCGAAGCGCTCTACGTGGTGGTGAGCGGCCAGGTGAAGCTCTACCTGTCCCAGGCCAACCGCAGCGAAAAGGTGGTGGCCCTGGTGAACCACGGCCAGAGCTTCGGCATCGCCTCCCTGTGGCTGGGCCTGCCCCACGCCGCCCACGCCATGGCCAAGAGCGACAGCCACCTGCTCCTGGTGGATCGCCAGACCCTGATCCGCCAGGCCCGCCAGGACAGTCTGCTGGCGGAATGCCTGATGACCGACCTGTCGCAACGGGTCATGGACCTGATGCACGACCTGGAAAGCTGCACCCCCCGCTCCAGCCTGCAACGGGTGAGCTGTTTCCTGTTGCAGCACCGGCCCGAATCCGGGCTGGGCGATTACGACATCCTGCTCACCTCCACCAAGCGGGACATCGCCGCCAAGCTCAACCTGACCCAGGAGACCCTGTCGCGCATGTTCCAGCACCTGAGCCGGGAAGGGGCCATCCAGGTCCAGGGCCGGCTCATCCGGGTGCTGGACAGCCACAAACTGGCCGAGATCAACCGGCTGCAATGCCCCCCCGGGGAAGCCTTATCCGAGTGATTTACTCAGGCACATTGAGTGGAATCAATGGAAGTTCACGCAAAGCCCGGTCCGGCGGTCCTTTGTGTTCATGATGCGCTCCCGGCTGGCCATTCCAACCCAACCCGCGAGCCCGGTCCCAGTCAAATCGGCCCCAGACAAATGGATAGGAGACAACACCCATGATTGCCCGGTATCCCTTGCTACTCGCCGCCGGCCTGGCCCTGGCCGGCTCCCTGGCCCACGCCGGCCCCACCGATGACCTGGCCCGGACCTGCAACGGCTGCCACGGCCTGAACGGCGTGTCCGCGGGCCCCAACATGCCCAGCATCGGCGGCCTGCCCGAGACCTACCTGAAGAACCTGCTGCTGCAATGGAAGAAGGGCGAGCGCTACGCCGCCACCATGGATCGTCACGTCAAGGGCTACAGCGATGACGAACTGGCCGCCCTGGCCGCCTACTTCAGCAAGCTGCCCTGGGTGCCCGTGGTGCAGAAGGCCGACGACAAGACCCTGGCCGCCGGCAAGGCCGCCACCGAGCGCTGCGAGACCTGCCACGGCGCCACCGGCGGCGAGCCCGACGATGCCGAGACCCCCAGGCTCAATGGCCAGTGGGCCGGCTACATGGAGCTGGAACTCCTGAAATACCGCACCGAAGCGGCCAACATGCCCCACAAGAAGATGCGCAACAACGCCAGGAAACTGGATGAAGCCGACGTGGGCCAGGCCGCCCGCTATTACGCCGCCCAGCCCAAGTAAGCCAGGAGACGACTCATGAGCCATTTCAATCGCCGCGCCTTCATCAAGGCCGCCATCGCCGCCGCCCCCGCCTCTGCCTGTCTGACCCTGCCCGGAACCGCCCGGGCCGGCAGGAAGGCAGCCGTCGTGGTGGTGGGTGGCGGCTTCGGCGGCGCCACCGCCGCCAAGTACCTGAAGCTGATGGACCCGGCCCTGGACGTGACCCTGGTGGAGCGGCAGAAGACCTACACCTCCTGCCCCCTGTCCAACGAGGTCATCTCCGGCCATGGCCGGATCGAGGATCTGCAGGCGGGCTATGACGGCCTGAAGAAGCGGGGCGTCAACGTGATCTTCGACGATGCCACCGGCATCGACGCCGCCAGGAAGACCGTCAGCCTGAAGGGGGGCAAGACCCTGAACTACGACGCCCTGGTGCTGTCCCCGGGCATCGACTTCAACTATGCCGGGGTGGCCGGCTACAGCGAGGAACTGGCCAACACCAGCCACCCCCACGCCTGGAAGGCCGGCCCCCAGACCCTGGCCCTGAAGAAGAAGCTGGAGGGCATGCAGGACGGACAGACCTTCGTCCTCACCGTGCCTCCCGGTCCTTTCCGCTGCCCCCCCGGGCCCTATGAGCGGGCTTCCCAGGTGGCCAGCTACTTCAAGCACCACGGCCTGAACAAGTCCAAGGTGATCATCGCCGACGCCAACGATTCCTTCTCCAAGAAGGGCCTGTTCGAGCAGGCCTGGAAGCTGCAATACCCGGGCATGATCGAGTGGATTGCCGGGGCGGCCGGGGGCAAGGTGGTGAAGTTCGACGCCAGGACCAACACGGCCTCCAGCGACTTCAACGATTTCAAGGGCGACGTGGTGAACGTGATACCGCCCCACCATGCCGGGGCCATCGCCAGGAACGCCGGCCTGACCAACGACAAGGGCTGGTGCCCGGTGGACATGCTGACCATGGAATCCACGATCCAGAAGGACATCTGGGTGGTGGGCGACGCCTGCGTCCACGGTGACCTGCCGGTCTACGCGGCACCCAAGTCGGCCCACTCGGCGGCCACCCAGGCCAAGGTGGCGGCCGGCGCCATCATCGCCAAGCTGAACGGCCTGCCGGCCCCGGAGCCCTTCTTCGTCAACACCTGCTACAGCATCACGGCGCCGGACTGGGGCTTCTCGGTGGTGCACATCTACCGGGTCCAGGGCGGCAAGCTGGTCTACATCAAGGAGGCCGGCGGCATCAGCCCGGTGAACATCGAGGACCCGGCCCAGCTCAGGCTGCAACGCAAGCTGGAATCCGAATACGCCACCGGCTGGCTGAAAAACATCATGGCGGATGCCTTCGCCTGATTGCCGCTGATTTCCGTTGATCTCCGTTTACCGGTCGCCCTATCCCCTCCAGGGGGGTGGCCGGGCTTTATCCCTGCCTCAAATCAAGGAGACGAATGATGAGCGTGACACGTAGGGGTTTCATGAAGGGCATGGGCGCGGTGGCGGGAGCCACCGGGGTCAGCTTCAACCTTCCCGGCATCGCCCGGGCCGCCGAGAAGGCGGAAGCCGCAGCGGTGGCCAAGTCGGCCCTGGGGGACCAGGTGATCAAGTCCACCTGTGTCCATTGCGTGAATTTCTGCGGCATCGAGGCCCGGGTGTCGGACGGGGTGATCCGCGCCATCTACCCCGACAAGGCCCGCTCCGACTATTACAACTGGGGCATCTGCCCGAAGGGGGCCTCCGGGGTGTTCAACACCTACAACCCCTACCGGCTGAAGAAGCCCATGAAACGCACCAACCCCAACAAGGGCATGAACGAAGACCCGAAATGGGTGGAAATCTCCTGGGACGAGGCCTTCCAGACCCTCACCGACAGGCTGGGCAGGATCAAGGCCGACAACCCCTCCAAGCTGGTCTGGCATCACGGCCACGGCAAGTACACCATCGGCGACCAGTTCCCCAAGGCCTTCTGCGCCGCCTTCGGCACGCCCAACGTCATCCACCGCACCACCACCTGCGAGTCCTCCCGCCATGTGGCGGACGAACTGACCTGGGGCTATCACGGCCACCTGCCGGACCTGGAATACACCAAGCTCTATCTGTCCTTCGGCTCCAATCCCTTCGAGGGTGAACAATGGTCCCGCTGGCTGGACCACGCCATCATGGACGGCAAGGAACGGGGCATGAAGATGATCGTCATCGAACCCCGCTTCTCCCACGCTGCCGCCAAGGCCAACGAGTGGATCCCGGTGCGCCCGGGCAAGGATGCGGCCCTGATCCTGGCCCTGTGCAAGCAGCTCATCGACAACAAGACCATCGACACAGGCTTCCTCACCACCTACACCAACGCCGCCCAACTGGTGGGGGAGGACGGCCTGATCCTGAAAAGCGCGGAAGGCAAGCCCCTGGTCTGGGACAAGACCTATTCCTCTGCGCGCAGTTATGACGACGGCATGCTCGATCCGGCCCTCAACGGCAGCTTCGAAGTAAACGGGAAGATGTACAAAACGGCCTTCCAGGTCCTGACGGACAGCCTGAAGGACGTGACCCCGGAATACGCCGAGGAAGTGAGCGGCGTGCCCGCCGCCCGCATCAGGAGCCTGGCCCAGGAGATCGCCACCGCCGCCAGCATCGGCTCGGTGATGAATCTGGAAGGCCAGTACATCCGCTACCGGCCCGTGGTGGCCTACACCTTCCGGGGCCTGTCGGCCAAGGAGTTCGGCGTGCAGAACTCCCGGGCAGCCCTGATCCTCAACATGCTCATCGGTTCCCCCGACGCCGTGGGCGGGCTGCACCTCCACGACGTGTTGAAGAATCCGGCCTATCTGGAAGCTTCCAAGTGCGAATACCCGCCCAAGCGGGTGGACCTGGCCAAGACCGTGTACTTCCCCCATGGCCACCATGACGTGTGCCAGCAGGTGCAATACACGGTGAACGATCCCAAGGCCTACGGCCTGCCCTACGTGCCGGAGATGCAGATCTTCTTCGCCACCAACCGGCCCTTCTCCACCTCCGACGCCCTCAAGCAGCAGGATGGCATGAAGAAGACCTTCAACGTGGTCATCGACATCGTCAACACCGAGACCTGCCAGTTTGCCGATCTGGTCCTGCCCGACCTCACCTACCTGGAGGCCTGGCACTTCTCCCCCACCCGCTGGACGCCCAACCGCAAGCACACGGCCATCCGCCAGCCCATGACCAACGCCTACAACATCCCCCACGACGCCACCAGCATCCTCTGGGAACTGGCCAAGCGCCTGGGCATCCGCGACGCCTACGTGGAGAACCTGAACAAGCAGTGGGGCTTGAAGGACAAGCTGTTCGAGAAGGGCCGCGACTACACCCCCCGGGAGATGGTGGAAGTGCTGTGGGAGGACAAGGCCCACAAACCCTTCCAGTACGCCCTGGACAATGGCTTCACCGGCAAGAAGGTGGATGCCAAGGCCCGCTACCTCAGCGGCCTGGAGGCCAAGATGAAGGGTGCCGGGCAGCCGCGCATGAAGCTCTATGCCGATCAGTTGGTGGAAAGCTACGCCAAGGTGGAAAAAACGGTGAAGACCAACAACATCGCCAACATCGACCTGGCGGGCTACAAACTGGCCTATTCGCCCCTCCCCCTGAAGGAGCATGCGTTCCCCACCCCCCACCGGGAAGCCAAGGACTATCCGCTGTACCTCATCACCCACAAGCGGATGTACCGCAACCAGGCGGGCAACACCGCCCACAACCCCATCCTCAACTTCGCCATCGGCGCCGACACCCAGGAGAACGCCATCGCCATCAACGCCGACACGGCCAAGGCCATGGGCCTGAAGGATGGCGACGCGGTGATAGTGGAAAGCCGGGTGGGCAAGGCCAGGGGCACGGTCAAGCTGACCCAGGGCATCCGCCCGGACACCATCGCCATTTCCTACCACCACGGCCACTGGTCCCTGGGGGCGCCGGAATACGCCAGGAAGGGCACCTGGATCAACCAGGCCATGGAACTGCATCCGGACAAGATCTCCGGCATGAATTCCTTCAACGACACCAAAGTCAAGCTCTACAAGGCCTGAGGAGAAGACACCATGGCAAAGTTTGTTCGCGTCATCGACACTGAACGCTGCTTCGGCTGCCGCTCCTGCGTGGCGGCCTGCGCGGTGGAGAACCACTTCACGCCCGAGTCGCCGTGGAACGTGATGATCGAGTACGAAAGCGGCCACTTTCCCAACGTGGCCCGCAACTTCGTCACCATGAACTGCATGCACTGCGAGCACCCGTCCTGCAAGGCGGCCTGCGATGCGGCCGGCTTCAAGGCCATCAGCAAGAACGAGTTCGGCGTGGTGCTCATCGACTACGAGAAGTGCACCGGCTGCGGCTACTGCGCCACCACCTGCCCCTACGGGGTGCCCCAGCTCAACGGGGCCAAGGTGGACAGCCTTTACCCCGGCGCCGACAGGACCGCCTACGAGCAGATGGGCAACCTCTCGCCCCTGCATCGCAAGAAGGCCAACACGGCGGAGAAGTGCACCTTCTGCTGGCACAAGCTGGAGAAGGCCATCGCGGCGGGCAAGATCAGCGAGATCGGCAAGACCCCGGACTTCACCCCCACCTGCGACCTGGTCTGCCCGGTCCAGGCCCGGGTATTCGGCGACATCGACGACCCCACCAGCGCCGTCTCCACCTACATCGCCAGGAAGAAGGCCACCCAGGTGAAGAAGGAGTTCGGCACCGAACCGCAGGTCTATTACGTCCTCAACGGGGGAGATCACTGAGATGAAACAGCTCAAACTCATGGCCATCCTGGCCACCGCCCTGCTGGTCTGTGCCTCCGCCGCCACGGCCGAGGACAAGCCCATGAACCTGCGCAAGACCGCCGAGGGCATCCGCGCCGGCACGGTCAACGTGGGCAAGGCCTACAACCTGGCCGAGGAAGGCCGCTTCCACCAGATCCACACCGAAACCCTGGGTATCAAGTGCGGCGGCTGCCACACCAACGACAGCTATCCGGCCGACTACCTCTACCTGCGCAAGCCTGAATTCCCGCACCAGTACCAGGGCGAGAAGGTAAAGGCGGTGGAGCGGGCAAAATGCATCGGCTGCCACTCGGAAGGCAACGTGGCCACGGTTTTCTACAACCGGAAATAGCCCGGGCAACCGGCGCCGTTCCCCGGCGCCGGCCGCCTCCCCACACGACCCGAGCGAGACTGCACATGATCCCGGACACCCTGGCGGCTTCGGCCGAAGAGCGAAGCCGATTCTTCTGGTGGCTAGCCGAATGGTTCCTGGCTCCTCCCGACCCGGAGAGGCTCGCCTCGCTGCCCGACACGAGCGACGGCTGGACCCCGGCGGACCTGCCCGACGGCCTGGGACGGGCCTGGCAAGCCCTGGCCGTCAGCGCGCCCGCCCCGGGGTCCACACCGCCCCTGGAGCACCTGGGCGTGGAGTTCACCCGGCTGTTCTCCGGCCTGCAGGAAGGCCTGGGACCGCCTCCTCCCTTCGAATCGGTGTGGCGGGAAGAGCGCCTCATCGGCGAGACCACCGCCCAAGTCATCGCGACCTACAGCCGGGCCGGCTTCGCCGACATCGAACCGGCCACCGGTCCCCAGGACCACGTCGCCGTGGAACTCAAGTTCCTGGCCCTCCTGGCCTTTCGGGAAGCGGAGGCCTGGCTAAGGAACGACCGGGAGGCCGCCGTCCTGCGCGGCAAGCAGCAACAGGACTTCATCGCCGAACACGTGAATGTCTGGGTACCCCGCTGGGCGAGGGCCGTGGCGGAACAGGCCCGGCATCCCCTGTACCCGGCCCTGGTCCGGCTCCTGGTGGTCGGCCTGGAGCAAAGCCTGTTCGAATGCAGCGGGGATCAGGCAAACGACGTGCTGCCGCCGGCCCAGGCCGTGGCACGATGAACGGGACCGGCCCCGAAGCCGGTGTGCGCTACGCCTTCGGCGATGTCGCCCTGCTGGTTGGCCCAGCGCCCCTGCTGTCCAAACGTCGGCAGGCGGTACATCTGGCCGGCCTGCGACCGGTCCTGCTCTGCACCGGGCCGACCGGGTTGGCAGGCCTGCCCCGGGGCCTGCGTGCCCTGGCGGGCCCGGCTGCCCGGGTGCGCGGCTGGCTGGGCGCATTCCGCGCCACCCTGCCGGCGATGGACGGCCCCGTGGACATCGGCCCCCTTTCCTACCATGCAGACGGCCATTTCGACTGGGTGCTGGACTTCACCGGACAGGCGCTGGCCCAGCATGCGCCGCCGGGCTACTACAGCCTGGACGGAGAAGACTTTTCTGCCTTGAAGTTGGCCCTGCGGGAGATCGCCGGCCGACTGCGGGGCGGCTACGCCAAGCCCCGCCATGTCGCGCTCGATGCCAGCCGTTGCGCCCATCGCCGCCAGGAGATCCCCGGCTGCCAGGCCTGCCTGTCGTCCTGCCCGGCGGGGGCCATCCACAGCGCCAAGGACGGCGTGGAGATCGAACCCCACCTGTGCCGGGGATGCGGCACCTGCGTGCTGAATTGCCCCGCCGGCGCGGTGCGCTACATCCGGCCCACGACGGAGGAAAGCCTGGCCCGGCTGCAGGCCGCCTTGGCCGAGCAACGCCGGAGCGGCGGCTCCCCGCCCGGGCTGTGGATCGCCCCCCCGGCTCTGGCGGGGACCGTTCCGGCGGGCTGGCTGGCCCACCCCGTGGACGAACCCGCCAGCCTGGACCTGGCATTCTGGTTGACCGCCCTGGCCACCGGTGCGGTCCGCGTGGCCGTCGCCTGCACCGGGCTGCCCGGAGAAACCCGCGCGGCCCTGGCGCAACAACTGGCGATGGGCCGCGCCCTGCTGGTGGGCCTGGGTTGGCCCGGGGCCCTGGATATGGCGGACGAGGCGGCGGAACTGGACCGGCTGCCGGCGCTGCCCCGGGCCATGGCGGCGCCGTTGCCCGCTGGCGACGACAAGCGAGCCCTGCTCTTCCACGCCCTGGATGTCCTGGCCGCGGAACGGGCCGGCGGACCGGTGGCCGTCCCGCTGCCCGCCGCCGCTCCGCTGGGGGGCGTGACCATCGCCGCCGACGCCTGCACCCTTTGCGGCGCCTGCGTGCGCATCTGCCCCTCGGGGGCCCTGGAATTCGCGGGCTCCACGGCCCGCATCGCCTTCACCGAACAGCCCTGCCTGCAATGCGGCCTGTGCCGCAACGTGTGCCCGGAGAAGGCGGTGACCCTGACGCCCCGCCTGCTGGTCTCGGCCGCCGCCCGACAGGCCCCCCGAATCGCGGCTGAGGCGGAGCTGTTCGCCTGCAACGAATGTGGCGCACCCTTCGCGCCCCGGGCCCTGGTGGAACGGAGCCGGGCCCTCATGGCCGACCATCCCATGTTCCAGGGCGACCAGGCCCGGCTCATGGCCTGCTGTCCGGATTGCCGGCAGCGCGCCATGGCCGGCGCGTCCGCCTGAAATCCGCTCCGGCCCCGGCTCAGGCCACCCGGATCTCGACCCGCCTGGGTTGCAGATGGGCAGCCTTGGGAATGCGCAGCTTCAGCACCCCCTGGTTGAATTCGGCGGCCACCTGTTCGCTGTCCAGCTCCTTGGACAGGGTGAACACCCGGCGGTAGCGGGGCAGGCTCACCTCGGCGTGGCTGGAATCCATGCCCTCGGGCATGTCCAGCTGGATCTCGCCCTCGATGGTCAGGGTGTCGGCGTCCACGTGCAGGTGCAGCTTGTCCTTGGGCACGCCGGGCAGGTCGGCGTAGAGGGTGATGCCGCCGGCATCTTCGATGACGTCCACGGGGGGCAGCAGGGCCGCCTCCGCACGGGGGGCGTCGGGGGTCTTGGTCTCGCTCATGGCCTTCTCCTCACTGGATGGCGATGCGCCGGGGCTGGGCGGCCGCCTTGCGCGGGATGTGGATGTGCAGCACGCCATCCCGGTATTGGGCACTGACCGCGTTGGCGTCGATGTCGTCGGGCAGGCTCACCACCCGGCGGAAGCGCCCGGCAAAGCGCTCGTCGATGTGCACGGCGGCCTTGTCCGGCACGGTTTCGGCCTTGCGTTCGCCGGACAGGGTGAGCACGCCCTTCTCGATCTGGGCGTCCAGGCTGGCCGGATCCACGCCGGGCACGAAGGCGTAGATGTCCACCGAGTTGGGGGTGCCGCCCACGTTCATGGCCGGGTAGCCCCGGGCCAGGCCGCGGATGCTGGGGGTGGCGTCGGAGCCGTGCTGCAACTCCCGTTGCAGACGGTCCAGTTCCGCGAACAGGTCGCGGGGAAACATGGTGCGATACATCATGCTCGATCCTCCTTGACTGGGGGGCGGGCGGCCAAAGGGGCGCCCTTGCCAGCAACGTAGGGACGGGCCGGGCAAGTTCAATAGGGCCCGCAGCAAATCTTGAATCCGGGACAGCCGGAAGCCATTTATCCTGTGGACAGGAATCACCGGAGTCAGCATGCAATTCAAGGATTACTACCAGACCCTGGGCGTGGCCCGGGACGCCTCGGCGGACGAGATCAAGCAGGCCTACCGCAAACTGGCCCGCAAGTACCATCCCGACGTGTCCAAGGAAAAGGACGCGGAGGCCCGCATGAAGGAGATCAACGAGGCCAACGCCGTACTGTCAGACCCGGAAAAACGGGCCGCCTACGACCAGTTGGGCAGCCACTACCGGCCCGGCCAGGAGTTCCGCCCGCCACCGGGCTGGGACGCGGGCTTCGAGTTCTCCGGCGGGGGCTTCCGGGGTGGCGAAGGCGCCGATTACTCCGATTTTTTCGCCGAACTGTTCGGCGGCCTGGGCCGTACGTCCCGCAGCGGTGGTTACCGCAGCCAGGGCGAGGACCATCACGCCAAGGTACTGTTGGATCTGGAGGACGCCTTCACCGGGGCCACCCGGCAGGTGAGCCTGCGGGTGCCCGGCCTGGACGAACGGGGGCGCATGAGCCTGGCCACCCGCACCCTCAACGTGCGCATCCCCAAGGGGGTGCGGGAAGGCCAGGTGATCCGCCTGGCCGGCCAGGGATCGCCCGGTCCGGGACGGGCCGGCGACCTGCTCCTGGAAGTGGCTTTCCGCCCCCATCCCCGCTTCCGGGTCGAGGGCCGGGATCTCCATCTCACCCTGCCCGTGGCTCCCTGGGAGGCCGCCCTGGGCGCTGTGGTGGAAGTGGATCTTCCCGGCGGCCCGGTGAAGGTCCGCATCCCCGACAACAGCCAGAGCGGCCGGCAATTGCGGGTGCGGGGCAAGGGCATCCCCGGCGAGCCGGCCGGCGACCTCCTGCTCAGCCTGCAGGTGGTGCTGCCCCCGGCGGATACCCCCCGGGCCAGGGAACTCTACGAGGCCATGGCCCGGGACCTGGGGTTTAAGGCTCGCCAGGCCGGCTGACGGCGGTCTGATGTCGCCTTCCCCCCGAGTACGCGGGGCACGCCGGGGGCCCGGGCTCAGTTGTCCGGGTAGCTCTCCGGGTTGTGGTTGTCGCCGTGGCACTTCAGGTAGCAGGTGCCCCTGCCGGTGCCCGTGGAGGTGTACTCGAGGCGGCCGGAGGAGTTGGCCGTGACCACCGTGGTGTCGAAGTTGATCAGCTTGCTGTTGTGGCCGGTGCTGCCCTGGGTGACGCTGACGCCGTGGGGATCGTGGCAGACGTTGCAGGGGGTCTTCTCTTCCACCACGTGCTTCTTGTGCTCGCTGAACCCGCCGCCGCCCTGGGTGATGACGTTGCGGTCATGGCACTTGTAGCAGAGGGCGTAGTTGGAGGCGCTTTCGGTGGTGTTGTCCGTGGTCACGTAGCGCCGCTCCAGCAGGGGTGAATAGAGGGATCCGTGGGGGCCCTTCGGGCCGGTGCCGCCGGCTCCCGGCCCTGAACTGTTGCTGTGGCAGTCGCTGCACTTGACGACGCTGCTGGTGGTCCAGGGCGACAGGAGGCTGGGCACGTTGGGATTCTTGCCCGGCCCGGCGATGGGATGGTAGGACGGGTTGGCGGTGTCGAACTCCAGCCGCGTATTGGTCTGGGCGATCTGCCGGGTCGTATGGGGCGCCGGCTTGCCGGTACTGTCGGCGTGGCAGCGGAAACAGATCTGGTACTCGGCGGTGGCCGGCGTCACCTCGGCGCCGGTGATGCTGATGCCGCGCACGCCGGTCAGGGAGCCGGGCAGATTTCCAGAGACCGACTTGGTGGCGTGGGGGTTGTGGCAATCCTGGCACTCCACGTGCCGGTTCTGGGCGATGCCGGCTTCAGCGGCGTCGTGCACCCCCGTGGTGAGGGCCACCGGGTGAATGGACGGCTTGCCGGTGAACTCGCTCTCGATGTTCTTCGCGGCCACGTTGCCGTTGTGGCAGGGATAGCAGTTTCCCTCCTCAGCAGCGCTGTTGAGCAGCCACTTGCGCCCCCCGGCGGAATGGGGCCGGTGGCAGTTCTCGCAACCGTTGGCCGAGACCGTGGCGGCCGTGGTGTGGGGCCAGGGATCGCTGCCGGCACCGTTCCAGCCGGCGCCGGACAGCTTGTGGCTGCTGGCGTTCCAGTCCGACTTGGTGTGGCAGGTGGTGCATAAGGCGGAGGCCGTGTTGGGGATCACCAGGAACTTGCCGTTGCTGTCGTCGTGGGGGTCGTGGCAGGAGGTGCATTGCATGCGCCCCGATGAATCCAGGCGCACCTTGCCGATCAGCAGGCTGGGGTCCACCAGTTCGCCGTTGCGCTGGGCAGGCAGGCTGGAGGAATAGGTGAAGGACACGGGATGGTCGTCGGACAGGTCGGTGCCCAGATTGCTGGTGCCCGCCGGCATGGCGCCCACCCCGCCGGCCATGGACACCTTGCTGGTGCGGCTCACCAGGTCGCCCAGGGCGATGGTACCGTCGTGGCAGCTCAGGCAGGCCAGGGAAGCGCCGTTGGGCTGGCCGGCCAGGGCCTTGGCGGTGGAACTGCTGTAGGGCACGTAGTTGGACCCCGGATCCCGGCGGTTCCAGAGAGGTGCGCTGGGCGTGGAATTATGGGGGGCGTGGCAGAAGATGCAGATCTGGGTCTCGCTGCTGGCACGAATCGTCCCCGTTCCGCTCACCGACAGGTTGTGCTTGGTGGCGGCCACGTCGGCCAGGGCCGGGGCGATGACCCCGGCGGGCAGCAGGATGGACAGCAGGGCCAGCATGCCCGTGGCCAGTCGGCGCAGGGGCGTCATCCCCGTTCTCCCAGGTAGCGCAGGATCTGCACCCTGCGGTTGTAAGCGTCGGCCACGTAGATCAGGTCGTCGCCGCCGATGGTGATGCCGGTGGGCAGCCAGAATTCCCCCCGGTCCTGGCCCTGGCTGCCCAGGCTGAGCAGGTAGCGGCCCCCAGGGTCGAACACCTGGACGGTATGGAACAGGGAATCCACGATGTAGACGTGCCCGTCCCGGTCCGTGGCAATGCCCTTCTGCCGGGCGGCATCCCCCGTGCCGTCGCCCAGGCGGCCGAACTGCCCGGCGAAGCGGCCATTCCCGTCGAGGATCTGCACCCGGTAGTTGAGGGAGTCGGTCACGTAGATCCGATCCGGCCCGGCCAGGCTGATCATGGTGGGATAGTTGAACTGTCCGGGTCCGCTGCCCCGCTCGCCGATGACGGCGGTGCGCCGCCCCTGGACGTCATAGACGTTGATGCGGTGGGCCCGGGTATCCACCACGAACAGGCGCTGCCCGGACAGGTCGTAGGCGAGTCCGGTGGGTTGCAGCAGTTCCCCTTCCAGATCCAGGGCCCGGGCTTCCCGGGCGCCGGGTTCGATGACCAGCACCCGGGCCAACCGGGAGTCGGCCACGTAGATCTCGCCCCGGGCACCCCGGGCCAGCCCGACCGGCGAGGGCAAGGCGCTCTCGCCCGGGCCGCCGATCAACTGGTAGTCCGCCTTGCTACGGTCGAAGCGGTGCACCCCCTTGATTCCCGGATCGGCCACGAACAGGGTCCCGCCGGCTTCCACCACGGCCATGGGACGCACCATCCGGGTCTCGTCTTCGCCGAAGATGAAGTCCCGCAGGCGTTGCAGGAAACTCCGTTCAATGCCCAGATCGGCCGGGCGGGAAAAAGCGCTGACCCAGGCCACCCGGGGCGGTTCCGGCGGCGCCGGCCAGACCAGGGGCGGCGCTTCCGGGCGCACCCCGGCACTGCCGCCGCATCCGGCCAGGAAGCCCGCCAGGGCGAGTCCGGCGGCAAAGCCGAGGAAGCGGTGCCGGGAGAAGGATGGACGGAAGCCGGCCATGTTCAGAAATCCCGCCGGAGAACCAGCCGGAACGAGGTGTGGTCCCGCTCATACCCCCCCTGGGACTCCCGGGAGCGGACCAGGCTGGTGGTGACGGTGAGCTTGCGCTCCCGCCACTGGCCGTTGAGAGAAAAGTCCCGGCGGCTGCGCGGCAAAGTTCCCCCCACGTCCTGCTCCCAACCCGCCACCGCGCTCAGATCCAGCCCCATGCGCCGGCCCCAGACGCGAAATTCCGCTCCCGTCAGATCCACGTCCTCGCTGGAAAAATCGTAGGTGACCCGGGTCCGGCGCACGGTCAACCGACCGTTGATCACGCCGAGCCAGGGCTCCGTGCTCTGCACGAACAGATCCGCCGCCTGGCGACGGTACGGAGATATCACTTCCGACCGGGTCTCCTGTTCGTAGCTTCCGCCGAACGTGAAGGGCAGGCCAAAGCCGGCCTGCACCTCGCCCCGCATGCCGGCCAGGAAGGTGCGCGAAGGATTCAGGGGAAAGGTGGACAGTCCGGAGGTGATGGCCGGCGTCGAATCAGACCAGCGCAGGTAGCTTTCCAGATGGGGGCCCATGTTCCAGTTGAACGCCAGGGTCTGATCCATCTGGGTGGATCCGTAGGTGCCTCCCAGGTCATAGGTGTAGTCCACCAGCACTTCCTCCCCATCCAGAATGGCACCGCCCACCAGGCGTTGCAGGCGGGTTTCGGTGCCCACCAGCACCACCAGGTAATCCACGTTCTCCACGTAGGTCTGGCTCTGGGCCAGGTTGGTGACCACCACGCTGCCGCCCACCACGTGGCTGCGGGACAGGGCCACCTGGCCGGTGCCGCTGAGAACGACGTGTTCGTCCAGTACCGTGACGAGGGGATTGGCGGCCTGCTGATCGCGCATTTCGTAGCGGGCCCCGTAGCTGGTCTGGAGCTGGCCCAGGGGCAGCGGGGTCTTGTAGCGCACCGTGCCGTCCAGGACACGGCTGTTCACTGCATACTGGTCCGCATCATTACCCTCGGCCCGGACCGACAACGCGGTTTCCAGGTCTGCCGTGGGCAGGAAGGTAAAGCCACTGCTCAAGGCCTGATTGACCAGGGTGGTGGCACCCTGGTCGTTCGTGCTGTAACGGACGTTGGCGAAGCCGTTCAGGCGCTTCGAGGGACGGACGTGGAAATCCAGGTAGGTGCCTGCATCCCCCTGGCTGGGCAACTCGCCCTGGGCAAGCGTGAAACTGCGCCGGTTCAGGAACAGGGCGTGGCTGAGGTCGTATGGCACCTCTTTGCCGAATTGCAGCCGCGTATCCAGGCTGATGCCCTGGCTGCGTGAGGTGGTGGCCTGGATGGGCAGGTTGAGGCTGCCGCTGCTGGATGCCTGATCGGCCAGTTGGTAGTAAAGCGTCGAGGACCCCAGTACGCCATAGTTGCGGCTGAGGTCCAGGCGGAACTGGCGCATGTCATCGTCCTGGACCCGATCGGCCCCGCTGCCCTGGGTATGGGTGCGGGTAAAACCCAGACGGACGGGCAGCGTGATCCCCTTGCCCGAGTAGGCCGCATCGAATCCGTAGCGCTCGCTTTCCTGGACCATCACTTCTCCCGGCGCAACGGTCACGGTCGGGTTCAGATGATCGAAGAAGACGTTTCCCCGCAGGGACTTCTCCTTCAGGATGCTGGCCCGTCCCGTGAAGTTGAAGAGTCCCTTGCCCGCGCTGGTGCGGTTCCCATCCTGGTCCACGACGGTGTTCTGCAGGATGGGCCCCCCCCCGACGTCCAGGCTGAGCAGGTTGGGGTGGTAGACGTAGCTGCGGGTCATGAGGAACAGTTCCTCACGCAGGTTGCGCTGGTCCTGGCGAGTCGCCCCCCCAGGCAGGAGAACGCCTGACTGGGCCGTATCCAGTCCGTCGCCCAGAAAATCCACCAGCAGGTGGCCAGACAGACCAGTGAGCTTGAACCAGGCGATTTCCTCCGCCCGGGCCTGCTGCCCCGTCGGGGTGACGGCCAGCACCAGCATGACCACGGCCTTCGCGCGGAAGGCCGGCCCTGGGAATGGATGCCGCGCCCATGCTTCCCCACCTTCCGCCATCAACGCCCTGCCACGGCCGGCAGGGGCGACTCAGCCGGATACTCCCTGCCGTCCATCCGGCCGAAGCCGAACACGTCCACCTTGTTGGGGCCGAACTGACTCGCCACGAAAACCAGGTATTCGATCTGGAAATCCGCCGCAGCGTATTTGCTGAACAACGCCACGTTGTCGTAATCCAGGCTGATGCCCGCCGGCAGGTGCAGGCGCCGGGCCGCGTCGCCCGCCTGGCCGAAGAACAGCAGCAGCTTGCCCTGGCCGTCGAATAGCTGCACGTTCTCGAACGCCGCGTCGCTGACGTAGATCCGTCCGGCATGATCCACGGCCACGCCCTTGGGCCGGGCGAAACTGCCCGGGGTGGCGCCCACCTCTCCGTAGGTGCGAACCGGCGTGCCGTCCAGGGTGAAACGCTGCAAGCGGTAATTGCTCGTTTCCGAGATGTACAGATCGCCATCCGGCCCCTGGGAGATGTTCGTCGGGTGGAACAGTTCACCCGCGCCCGAGCCTGCCTTGCCGAAGACGAAGAGGGTTTTCCCGCTGGCTTTTTCCAATACGTGGATCTGGTGATGCAGCACATCCGTCACGTACAGCCGGTCGCCCACGATGGCCAGATCGGTCGGACGGAACAAGCCGGCCTTGCCGTAGGCGGTCACGTAACGATCGTCGCGATCGTAGACGAGCACTTGCTCCCGGCCCGCATCAGCAACGTACTTGGTGCCGTCCCCATCGATTCGGATGTTGATGGGACGCCGCAACTGGCCGTTGGACAAGCTGGCGGGGTAGGAAAAGGTCTTCCTTGCCAGATCGAACACCGCCACGGCCGCCGCTCCGGTGTCCACGACGTAAAGGCGCCCATCGTACATGGCCGAACCATAGGGCTGGGACAGTTGCTGGGCGGCCTCGTCTTCACCGAGGACGAAGCGGGCGAAGGCGCTGCTCGGCGCGCGCATGTCCTTTTCACCGGTGAACGTGACCAGGTGCTGGATGCGCGGCGGATCGGGCAGCGCCGGAAAGAACAGGACCTCCCGGGCCGCCGGGTCTTCCTTCTCCTGGGCCGCCCAGGCAAACGGGGCGAGGCACTGGCCGGCCAGGAGAAAGCCCGTCAGAAGCCGGCGCAGCAGGACCTTCCCCGCACTGGCCATGCCGGAACGCTCACTTGTCATGGCAGGACAGGCAGATCTTGCTGCCGGAAGGGTCCACCTTCACCAAACCGGTACCCGAGCCCCCCACGGTGAAGGTGTTGTGCACGTCGTGGCAGGAGCCGCACTCCAGTTTCCCGCCATAGAGGAGGACCGAACCGATGGTCCCGGTCTTGGTCTGGGTGCCGGAACCGATGGTCACCACCTTGGTGGCCGGATCATGCAGGGAACCGTTCTGGGACGACAGGGTGGTGTCGTAGGTGAAGCCGATGGGGTGGGAGGACTTCAGGTTGGTTCCCAGGTTGCTGGCCGTGGAAATCATGGTGGTGCCGGTCACGCCGCCGAAACTGTTCACCGCCACGGTGCCGTCGTGGCAGGACAGGCACAGCTTTGAACTGCCACCCGGCTGGGTGATGGTGGCCTTCAGGGTGGGGCTGCTGTAGAGGGTGTAGCTTGCCGTGGTGCTGGCGTGGTTCCACAGAGGCGCATCCGCCACGCTGGTGTCGGACTTGTGGGGCGTGTGGCAGGCCACGCAGATGCGTCCACCGGACCAGGACGACGACGTGAAGTCGTGGGCCGATCCGGTGATGGTTCCGGCCGTAGCCGGCAGGCTGGCCAGCAGGGCCCCGAGCATCAGGGCCGGGGCTAGAGTGCGCTGCAGTTTCATGTCTGATCCTCCAAGATCAAATTAACGGCCCGGCCTGAACACATGATGCGTGAAGACATCACACGTCATGCATGTCTCATTCCGGGTTGAGACTCTTACAAACAAACCACCTTCGCCGATTCCATTACATTGTTTATTTGTGATTTTCTAACCAACACCTACGACTTGCAGCCGGTCTGGAAATGACCCGGCACTCGTCATATGTGTGCTTTTTACACACACTATGCTAAAGTGTCAAGAAATCGTCACGGGGGTCCGTTTGCGGTGCCTCCTGGAACTCGATACGGAATAGAGACCCCCACCATGAGCGCGGAAATCACTCTCCAACAACCGGCTGAGGAAGCCGTTTCCCCCTTGAGCGTGCGGCTGCGCACCCGGCTGGGCCACCTGACCCGGGGACTGGCCGTGATCGCCTTGCTGGCGGCGGCCTGGGCCGTGCGTACCCAGGCTTACTACGAGTCCAATTCAGACTTTGCCTACTGGCTTGGCGTGGTTGGCGGGACCCTCATGCTTGCGCTTCTGGCCTATCCCCTGCGCAAGCGGGTACGCGGCCTGTCCGGGCTGGGCGCGTTGCGCCACTGGTTCCGCTTTCACATGCTGGCCGGCCTGCTGGGGCCTTTGCTGGTGCTGTTCCACTCCACCTTCCACGTGCGATCCCTGAACGCGGCGGTGGCCCTGGGCAGCATGCTGCTGGTGGCGCTGAGCGGCATCATCGGCCGCTTCATCTACCGCCACATCCACCGGGGCCTGTACGGCCGCCGGGCCACCCTGGATGAGCTGAAGAAGGCGCTGGAGCAGCACCGTGCCGATCTGGCTTCCCGGATGGCTGGGCTGCCGGAGACCGCCCGGGAGATCAGCCAGTTTGCCGATCTGGTCGGCGTGGTTCCAGAAGGCCGCTGGGAACGCATGCTGCACTTCCTGTCCCTGGGGTTGCGGCGCCGCCTGGCGGGCCTGCGGGCCCGCCGCGCCCTGGCCCGCCAGGGTGGCCGGGACACCGACGCCGACCTTGCGGCCATGGAAGAATTGATTCGAAATGTCGATCTCACCCTCAAGGCTGCCCAACAGGCGGCCCAGTTCTCCACTTATGAACGCCTTTTCTCCCTTTGGCATGCGGTGCACATTCCCTTTCTGTGCATGCTGGTCATCACTGCGCTGGTCCACGTTTTGGCAGTCCACGCCTATTGATGCCCCGGCGCGCCTGTCCGGGCGGGTTCTGCTGGCCGTCCTACTCGCCCTCCTCCTCGTCGCCCCGTCCTTCCCGCTCCGTGCCCAGAGCCTGGAGTCGGCCGTGATGCCGGGCAAGGTCGTTGCCGGCCACGCGAAGCTGGAAAATCAATGCGACAACTGCCACGTGCGCTTCGACCGGGGCGCCCAGAACCGGCTCTGTCTCGACTGCCACAAGCCGGTGGCGGTGGACGTGGCGGCGGGCCAGGGGTTTCATGGCCGCATGGAGGAGAAACCCTGCCGTTCCTGCCATACCGATCACAAGGGCCGCAATGCCCGGGTGGTCAAGCTGGACGAGAAGATCTTCGATCACGCCGGCACCGATTTCGCCCTGCGCGGCAAACACGGCAAGGCCGCCTGCAAGGAATGCCATCCCGCCGGCAGCAAGCACCGCAAGGCCCCGTCGGATTGCGTCGCCTGCCACCGGGACGACGACAAGCACAAGGGCTCACTGGGTGCGAAATGCGCCAGTTGCCATGACGAAACCGACTGGAAGAAGGCCCGCTTCGATCATGGCCGGACCCGTTTCGCCCTGCGCGGCGGCCACGAGGATCTGGCCTGCAACAAATGCCATGCCGACCTGACCTTCGCCAAGACCCCCACCGACTGCCTGAGCTGCCACCGCAAGGATGACGAACACAAGGGCACCTTCGGTGGCCGCTGCCAGGACTGCCACCGGGAGACCCAGTGGGACCAGCCCTTCTTCGACCATGATCGTAAAACCCGATTCCGTCTGTTGGACAAACACCGCCAGGTGGCCTGTGCCAAATGCCATACCCAAGCGATCACCCAGAAGAAGACGCCCAACCGCTGTGTGGACTGTCACAAGGCCGACGACGTCCACAAGGGCAGCCTGGGGGAGAAGTGCGAGTCCTGCCATAACGCCAACCAATGGAAGCAGGGCCGCTTCGACCACGCTCGGGATGCCCGCTTCCCCCTGCGCGACAAGCACGCCGCGGCCAAGTGCGAGAGCTGCCACAAACCGGGCGCCGCCAGCGCCAAGTTGCCCAACCGCTGCCACGACTGCCACGCCGAGGACGACCGGAAGAAGGGACACAAGGGCCGTTACGGGGAGAAATGCGAGACCTGCCACAACGAGAAGGCTTTCAAGCCGTCCACCTTTCTGCATGACCGGGACACCCGCTACCTGCTCCGCGACAAGCACCGGCAGGTGAAGTGCGACGATTGCCACAAGACGCCCAGCCTGTTCGACAAGCTGGGCACCCGCTGCTTCGCCTGCCACGAGCGTACCGACATGGAGAAGGGCCACAAGGGCCGCTTCGGGGAGAAGTGCGAGACCTGCCATGTGGAGAAGGACTTCATCACCGTCCGCTTCAATCATGACAAGGACACGGCCTTCACCCTCGCCGGCAAGCATCGCCAGGCCAAGTGTGCCGCCTGCCACAAGGACCCCTTGAACCAGGGCAAGGGCACCCGCCGCTGTCTGGACTGCCACAAGGACGACGACGTGCACTTCGGCAGCTACGACTTGCGCTGCGACCAGTGCCACGTGGCCGACGACTGGCGCAAGGTGATCCGCAAGGACGGGGCCAAGGCGGGACCATGAAAACGATGCTGCCCCTCTGGACGATCTACGTCATCCCCCTGGCCGCCGCCTTCACCGCCTACCTGTTCACCCGTCGCCGACGGGAATCACGGGCCCGGGCCGTGCTCGACAAATCCATCCAGAGCGGGCTCACCGAGCCCGCCAGCCTGCATCCCCGCATCGATCCGGCCATCTGCGTGGGGTCCGGCGCCTGTACCCGGGCCTGTCCGGAGCACACCCTGGGCATCATCAACGGCAAGGCCCACCTGGTGAATCCCACGGTCTGCATCGGCCACGGCGCCTGCGCCGCCAGCTGCCCCCTGGGCGCCATCACCCTGGTGTTCGGCACCGCCAAGCGGGGCGTGGACATTCCCTTCGTGAAACCCAACTTCGAAACCAACGTGCCGGGCATCTACATCGCCGGCGAACTGGGCGGCATGGGCCTCATCCGCAAAGCGGCCGAGCAGGGACGCCAGGCCATGGACGGCATCGCCGCCAGCCCGGGGGCGGCCGACATGCTCGACGTGGTCATCGTCGGCGCCGGCCCCGCCGGCCTGTCGGCCACCCTGGCCGCCATGGAGAAGAAGCTGCGCTTCGTCACCCTGGAGCAGGAGGACTCCCTGGGCGGCACGGTCTATCACTATCCGCGCAACAAGATCGTCATGACCCAACCCGTCGTCCTGCCCCTGGCCGGCAAAGTCCCCCTGGGCGAGATCTCCAAGGAAAGCCTCCTGGAGTTCTGGCAGGGGCTGGTGGCGCGCTTCTCCATCCCCATCAACTTCAGCGAACGCATGGAGAAGATCGAGCCGGTGGACGGCGGCTACCGGGTGCGCACCCCGCACCACGAGTACCTGACCCGATCCGTGCTCCTCGCCATCGGCCGGCGCGGCACGCCGCGCAAGCTGGGCGTGCCCGGGGAAGAACACGCCAAGGTGGTCTACCGTCTCATCGACCCGGAGCAGTACCGGGGCCGCAAGGTGCTGGTGGTGGGCGGCGGCGACAGCGCCATCGAGGCCGCCGTGGCCCTGGCCGAACAAGCGGACACCAGCGTGGCTTTGTCCTATCGCGGCGAGTCCTTTGGCCGGGTCAAGCAGAAGAACCGGGAACGGGTGGCGGAAGCAGAGCAGGCGGGCCGCCTGCGGGTCATGTTGAATTCCCAGGTGGGACGCATCGACGAGAACTGGGTGTCCATGGACCATGCCGGCGAGCCGGTCATGCTGGAGAACGACTACGTCATCGTCTGCGCCGGCGGCGTGCTGCCCACCCCCATGCTCAAGGAGATGGGCATCCGCGTGGAGACCAAGTTCGGCACCGAATAGCCGGCCCGGGCCCCCGGGCCGGCGTCTTCAGTTTTCGCCGAAAAGGTCGATATGGGCAGCAATGCCGATTTCCTTTGCGAGGGGTATTTTCATGGTCCCTGCCACCCTGGCCCGCATGGCCGCCTTCCTGCTTGCGCTGTCGTCCTCGGCCGCCGCCCTGGCCCAGCAGGTCCGCCCCGAAATCCTCATCTACTGCGGCATCACCATGGTCCGCCCCATGACCGAGATCGCCCGGGCCTTCGAGCAGAAGGAGAACGTGAAGATCACCCTGGCCCAGGGGGGCTCGGAAGACCTGTACCAGGCGCTCAAGAAGAGCCACCAGGGAGACCTGTACCTGCCCGGCGAGCCCACGTATCGCAGCAAATACCTGAATGAGGGCCTGCTCGGGGACGTGGTCACCGTGGGCTACAACCAATTGGCCATCGTGGTGAAGAAGGGCAATCCCAAGCGGGTGAAGGGCGACCCGAAGGAACTCTTGCGCGCTGACCTGACGGTGCTCATCGGCAATGCCGACTCGGGCAGCGTGGGCAAGGAAACCAAGGACGTGCTGGAAAGCGCCGGCCTTTACCAGAAGGTGCTGGACGTGGCCGTCTACCTGGCCCCCGACTCCCGGGTGCTGAACAACGCCATGAAGAAGGGCGAGGCCGACGTCATCCTCAACTGGCGGGCCACGGCCTTCTTCCCGGACAACGTGGCAGCGGTGGACGTGGTGGATCTGAGCCCGAAACTGGCCAAGCCCCAGGCCCTGCTCCTCAACCTGCTCACCTTCTCGGAACACAAGGACCTGGCCAAGCGCTTCATGGCCTTCACCGCCGGTGAGGAAGGCCAGGCCATCTACCGCAAATGGGGCTTCCTGGACAACAAGGCGCTGAATTGAGCCAGACCGACCGGCCCGGGCCGGATCTGCCTCTGGAGGACCAGCCCCAGGAACTGGCCGCCTCCCGGCTGTTCTGGCTCATCGGCGTGTTCTTTGCCGGCCTGCTGCTGGTGGTGGGCCTGAAGGCCTTCTTCTCCCACCTGAACGACGAACTGGGCCAGCGCAGCGCCAACGAACGGGCCCGCCTGGCCATCGGCGAAGGCATCGTCGGCAGCATCAACGAGATCGAGAAGGACGTCTACCTGCTCTCCACCCTGGGCGGAGAGGCGGCCCAGGCCCGCATGCAGGAGGAAATCCGCGAGCACGTGGCCCGCCTGGGCAATGACCTGAAGGTGCTCAAGGAAGGCGGCATCGTCACCCGGGAACTGGAACTCAACATGGAAGGCCGGGACAGCATGGTCCGGGAATTCCATTACCAGCCGCCCAGTGAAGGCGGCGGCTACGTGCTGGAGCTCATCGAGATCGCTCCCCTGCTCGACCAACTGGACGGCAAGGTCACCGAACTGCGCAGTCTGCTGGCCCAGCGTAGCGCCCTGCGGGACCAAGGCAAGGGCCGGGGGCTGATCGAACTGGAACAGCGCATCACCCTGGCCTTGAAACACCTGCCCCCCTATTTCCTGCGCCTCAAGGAAAACGCCAACCGGTTGTTCTTCGATTCCAGCGAACGCCTGGCCGAACTGGAAAAGCGCCTGCAAGTGGAACGGGACCGCTACCAGAGCCTGGAGAACCTGCTGGTGATCCTGGTCATCGTCACGGTCACCGTGGCCGGCGGCCTGTTCGCCCGCAAGATCCGCGCCTCCAACCAGCGCCTGCGCCACGCCTGGGAGGAAATGCGTACCGCCAAGGAAGAGGCCGAGCGGGCCAGCCGGGCCAAGTCGGAATTCGTCTCGCGCATGAGCCACGAGTTGCGCACCCCCATGAACGCCATCCTGGGGTTTGCCCAACTGTTGGAAGGGGAAGCCCTGAATTCCGAACAACGGGACTTCGTGAAGGAGATCAACCGGGCCGGCGTGCACCTGCTGGAACTCATCAACCAGGTGCTGGATCTGGCCAAGATCGAAGCCGGCGGCATGATTCTGGAGGACATCCCCTTCGACCTCATGAAGACCATGGACGAAGTGGCCACCCTGGTGGCCGAGCGGGCCCGGGCCCAGGGCCTCAACCTGCGCTTCTTCGCCTCGCCGGAACTGCCCAGCCTGGTGCTCGGCGATCCCACCCGGCTGCGCCAGGTGCTCATCAACCTCATGGGCAATGCCGTCAAGTTCACCCACGCAGGCGGCATCGACCTGCGGGTGGAACCCGTCGAGGGGGGCGCATGCATCCGCTTCAGCGTCCAGGACACAGGCATCGGCATGGACCAGGCCACCCTGGAACGGCTGTTCAAACCCTTCGCCCAGGCCGACGAATCCACCACCCGCAAATACGGCGGCACGGGCCTGGGGCTCATGATCTCCCGGGATCTGGTGCGGGCCATGGGCGGCGACATCCTGGTGGAAAGCACCCCGGGACTGGGCAGCCATTTTCACTTCTGCCTGCCCTGCCGCCCGGCCCCCGACGCGCCCGCCCGCCCGGCGCCCCTGGCCGGCTACCGGGCTCTGCTCTCCTGTAGCGATGCCCATCAGGTGGAGGTGCTGGACGCCCATCTGACCGCCCTGGGGGCGCAGATCGTGCCCGCCTCGGGCCTGGATGGGGTCCAGGCGGCCATGGCCGACGACCCGGACCGGCCCTGGGTGTTCATCGGCCGCGCCGGCTGTCTGGCCGGACTGGCGGGCCTGCGTCATCTGGGCCGCCACCCCCGGGACATCCGTCTGCTGATCCCCGAAGCCGAGGACAACGGGCCGCCCCCGCCGGGGGTGGACGGCCTGCTGCGGGAACCCTTCACCTACACCCGTCTGCTGGATGCCGTCGCCACCGTCGCCCAGCGGCCGGCCACGGCCCCGGCGGCCCCGGCCACGGTTGAAGATGCCGCACCCCATGTGGCCCACCTGCTGCTGGTGGAAGACAACCGCATCAACCAGATGGTGGCCAGCCGCATGCTGGACAAACTGGGGGTCACCCACCAGGTGGCGGAACACGGGCTCCAGGCCCTGGCCATGCTGCGCAACGGCCGCTTCGACCTGGTACTCATGGACATGCAGATGCCGGAAATGGACGGCATCGAGGCTACCCGGGCCCTGCGGGCCTGGGAACGGGAAGAAGGCCGCAAACCGGTGCCCGTGGTGGCCATGACCGCCAACGCCCTGGTCGAGGACCGGGACGCCTGCCTGGCCGCCGGCATGGACGACCACCTGGCCAAGCCGGTGGAGATGGACCGGCTCAGGGAGGTATTGAATCGGTGGCTGGGGCGCTGAAGGGCCCACTGGCCCCGGCCTGCCCACCACCTCCGTCAGGTCCCCCCTTTGCGCGTCTGGGCCTTCTGCTGAGCCCGGAGCAAGCCTTCCACCTCGTCCTGATAGCGGCCCATGGCATCGGTCAGGAGCTGCCTGCGGGCCTCGGTCAGATCCAGGACCGCCACCGAATCCACCCCTCGGGCCATGGCCAGCCAGCGCCGCCCCATGGGTGAACCCATCCAGCGGCTCAGCGACTCCACTTCCTCCCCGGGCAAGCGCGCCTGCCAGGCCTGCCGGTAGGCCTGGCGGAACAGGGCGTGGTCGTTGCCCATCACGCAGACGGCATCGGCATAGCGCTGCCAGGCCGCCAAAAGGGAAGGCCAGGCCACGTGGCCGGGCGCCACCCCGCCGAAGTAGTTCGGCGTCCGGGCCACCAACACCTCGGGCCCCACCCCCTCCACTTCCTTCAGACAGGCCTGTTGGGCCGCCCTGGCCATCTCGTCCAGCCCCAGCAGGGCAAGCAAGCGGTCATAGCGGTCATCCTTCGCCGCCGGCGTCTCCCCGGCCTGGGGCCCGGGGCCCCGGGCCAGTTCCTCCAGGGGCCCGCGCAGCCCCTCGCCCAGGAACATCCGGGGCTCGGACGGGGGCGTGCTGTTCTCGGCCCGCTCCCGCTCGGCGATGCGCACCCGGGCGATGTCGAAGGCCTCGGTGAAGGATCGGGTCTGACGCAGGGCTTCGTCGAAATAGGCCTTGCCGAAGTAGGTGAAGTCCGCCTGATCACTACACCCGAAGGAGCGTCGGTCCGGGGCGGCGGCGGTGATGACCAGGGTGTGCTCGTCCTTCAGGGCGTCAATGTAGCCGCCGGAATAGCAGGCCGACACCACCACCACCCGGCGCTGGATGCCGGCCCGGTCCAGCATGGCGCGCAGGTTGGCGGGATGCAGGGGCTTGGTACGCAGGGGCCAGAAATCCAGGGCCAGGCGATGGTCCTCGCCACCGTGGGAACTCAGGTAAAGAAACAGGATGTCCTCGTCCCGATCCATGAGCTGGCCCATCCGGTTCAGGGTCCGTTCCAGGCTGGTGGCGGTGGCGATGGGGCTGGTCCCCACGCTGTCCGGATTGTTGATGAGGGTGACACTGTGGCCCGCCGTGCCGAAGCGCTCCCGGAAAAGATCCGCCACCACCCGCACTTCCTTCATGAACACGTCCTGGCTCGCGTCCCCGGCCAGGCCCACGAAGAACAGTTCCGGCACCCCGGGCCGACCCGGCCGGACCTGTTCCATGGCCCGATCCAGCAGGCGGGATTGCAGGTAGAAGCTGTCTTCATTCACCAGGGCGTTCCAGCGCCGTTCGTTGGCGGCCTGTTCCTCGGGGGACTCGGGCGCCTCCCACAGGGCCCGGTCCCGATAGATGGAGGTCAGGGGCAGAGCCACGGTGGCCACGGCAACCGCCACGGCGGCCAAGCCGAGCCGCCGGGGCAGACCCAGCATGCGGCCCGCCGCCAGGGCCGCCGCCAGGGCCAGCCAGAAATTGGGCAACTGATAGGCGATTTCGCTGTCCTCCCACCAGTCGGGAAACAGGGCAAAACCCAGCCCCACCAGCGCGTCCAGGGGAATGGCCATGGCCACCAGGGCCAGCAGCAGATCCAGGGTCCGTTCCGTCTGCCGGGCCAGGGCCGCCAGGGCCCAGGCGGCCAGGACAAAGACCGGCAGATGGAACAGGGCCGACGGCAACTGATAAGTCTGGAACTCCCCCTGGAAGCCGCTCTGCAACAGGGAAGACAGGGGCGGCACCACCAGGCTCAGCAGGGCCAGCAGGATGAGGGACGTCCAGCCGGCCCGGGGTCCGGGGGCCTGGGCCGGCAACAGGAAGAGCAGGCGGACGCCCCGTCGCAGATGGGCCGCCAGGTCCGGCCCCACGCCGGCGGCGGCCACGTTGTCGGGTAGCGGGGCCGGGGACGCCTGCTCAGGAGGCGCGACGACTGGCGTCTCCCCGTCCACCGTGGCCAACCCCCGGGTCACGGCTTCCCGGAAGGCCCCCAGGGCCGCCTCGTCCGGAAAGGCGCTCAGGGGGATGGGCAGCACCCCGTAGCCGCGCAACTGGAGTATCAGCATCTCCGGTCCGTCCAGCAGGGCCCGGATGCCCCGCCAGGCGATCCGGCTGGAGCCCTGGACATGGGAGACCGTCAGGCCGTCCTCGTCCTGCTCCAGATGAAAATCCCGGCTGTGGGCGAGGACGCCTTCGGCCATGGCGTGGAAGGCCGCCGCCTGGGTGCGCTTGGACAGCCAGACCATGACCCCCAGCCCCCCCAGAAGCAGGGCCAGGAGCCCCAGGGCCTGGGCTGGCGCCAAGGGGTCCAGCAGGGTCAGGACGGCCACGGTGAGCCCCATCCACACCAGGAAGTTGATCCAGGCGGTGGCCCACCCGCCGCGCCCCGCCGCCAGGGCGGCAAACAGTTTCCGGTTGCCCAGGGCCACGGCGGTCTGCACCTGGGCGGGCGTGAGTGAATAGCGGTACTGGGCGCCCATGGCGTCCTCCCCTGAATTCGATGGCCGTTATCTTAACCGGGCCTTGTCCTTCCGCCGGGCCGTCCCCAGATAGGCGGCAATTCCATCCCTGCAAGGTGCTTTTCATGAGTGACGCCCTCCACGTGGTCTGCCCCCATTGCGCGGCGGTGAACCGCCTGCCGGCCGCCCGGCTGGCCCAGAGCCCCCAGTGCGGCCAGTGCCACGAACCCCTGTTCGAGGCCCACCCGGTGGCCCTCACCCAGGCCGATTTCGACCGGCACATCCAGCGCAACGACATCCCCGTGCTGGTGGACTTCTGGGCCCCCTGGTGCGGACCCTGCAAGATGATGGCCCCCCAGTTCCAGCAGGCCGCCGGCCTCCTGGAACCCCGGGTGCGCGTGGCCAAGGTGGACACCGAGGCCGAACAGGCCCTGGGCGCCCGCCATGGCATCCGCAGCATCCCCACCCTGGCCCTGTTCAAGGGAGGCCGGGAGATCGCCCGCCAGGCCGGGGCCATGGATGCCCGGAGCATCGTGGCCTGGGTGAACAGCCAGTTGGGCTGAATCGGGTCAGGGGGAACGCCGCCGGGCCTCTCCTCGATCCTGCCCCACCCGCCCCGGGCGTGGTTAAACTGCGGCCTTCCCCTTCCAGCGCCGCCGCCATGTCCACTGCCTCCTGCTCCCGCCCCGTCGGACCCGGCCTGCCGCACCAGGCAATCCTGCTCATGGCCGCCCTCATGGCCCTGCCCGCCCTGGCCGACCAGACCGACCCGGGCCTGGCGGGCACCTGGCGCATCACCCACGCCCTGCCGGCTCCTTGGGGAGCGGCCCTGCCAGGCAGCAGCGACCTGGCCGGCCAGACCCTGCGGGTATCCCGCCAGGCCATGGCCGGTCCCGGACCCCTGGCGTGCGCCGCACCCAAGCTGGAGCCGACCCGCTACCCGGCCCAGGGCCTGTTCCAGGGCAACCTGGCTGCCCCGGCCGAACAGCAGGCCCGACAATTGGGCCTGGGCCAGTTTCCGGTTTCCGGCATCCGGGCCACCTGCGCCAAGGGGATATTCGAATTCCACCGGGCCGACCCCGACACCCTCCTGCTGGGGCTGGACAACCGGGTATGGATCCTGTCCCGGGCCCCGGGCACCCAGGTCAGGGCCAACAGCCCGGCAGGCAGGGTGGAAAGCTTGCTGGAACGGCATTTCGGCGGCGACATGGGCTTTGGCCCTGCCACCGCCCCGGCCAAGGCGCCCTTCCAGAGCAAACGCCTGAACCAGATGGTGGCCGACTACCTGGCCCGGCCCCGAACGGCGGACCAGGTGCCCCCCATCAACGGCGACCCCTACACTGCCAGCCAGGAATACCCCACCCGCTTCGCCGTGGGGGTGGCCAGCCTGGGCAAGCAGCGGGCCCGGGTGCCGGTGCGTTTCGCCGATGCCTGGGGCCAGCGCATGGTCACCTACGATCTGGTTCTGGAAGACGGGGGCTGGCGGGTGGATGACCTGGATTTCGGCCATGGCACCCGCCTGAGCGCCCTGTTGCACGAGTGAGCGCCCCAAGGCGGCCCCAGGCCGTCTATGATCCATGCATGGACAAGCGCGCGATCCATTCCCGTCTGGCCGCCGACGCCGCCCAGGGCGAATTGGCGTTTCCCACCAGCGCCCGGGTGGCCATGAAACTGCGGCAGACCCTGGCCGATCCGGATTGCCCCATGGAAACCGTGGCCCGGCTCGTCCAGGCCGAGCCCCTGCTGTCTGCCCGGGTGGTGGCCATGGCCAACTCGGTGACGCTGAACCCCGGCGGCCGGCCCATCACCGACGTGCGGGCCGCCGTCATGCGGCTGGGTTTTCGCACCGTGCAGACCCTGGCCACCGCCCTGGTGGCCCGACAACTGGCCGGTGCCCGCCTCCAGGGTGCCGAACAGGAACTGGCCGGCAAGTTGTGGGAGCACACCGCCCACGTGGCCGCCCTGTGCAGCGTCATCGCCCGCCGCTTCACCCACGTGGATGCGGAAACCGCCCTCTTTGCCGGCATTCTCCACGAAGTGGGGGGCTTCTACCTCCTTTCCCGGGCCCAGGAATTCCCCGGACTGCTGGACGGGGACTACGGCGACTGGCTGGAAGAAGGCGAGGCCGAGGTGGGCCGGGCCATCCTCAAGGTGCTGGCCGTGCCGGACATCGTGGTCCAGGCCGTGGAAGCCTACTGGGGCGGCTACCTGGCCATCCCTCCCGTGTCCCTGGGCGACACCCTGATGATCGCCGAGGATCTGGCCCCCGTGCCTTCCCCCCTCCATGCCCTGCCGGACTTGGGGGCCCCGGTGCCACCGGGCGGCGGCACCGGGATCGACATCATCATTGGCGAAGACGCCCTGTCGGTCATCCTGGCCGAGTCTGCCGAGGAAGTCCGCTCCCTCAGCGATGCCCTGACCTTCTGAATTGAACCTGCCAGTCGTCCCGGGGACCCAGGCTGATGCCCTGATTCTGGCCGTCCTCATCCTGTCCGTACTCACGCTGGGCAGTCTGGGGGGGGTCTGGCTCAAGCGCCGGGTGGCCCGGGGCCAGCCCCATGCCACCATCGACAACGTCGTCGAACGGGTGAAGTCCTGGTGGCTGCTGGCCGGGCTGGTGGGCCTTGCCTTCTGGATCGGCCCCCCCGGCATCACCGGCCTGTTCGCCCTGGCGGCCTGGCTGGCCCTGACGGAATACCTGCCGGCCGGCAGGGGTGCTCCGTCTGAACGTCTGGCCCGGAGACTGGCCTTCTGGGGGGTGCTGCCGCTCCAGTTCATCCTGGCTGTCCCGGCCGGGGGCCTCTGGCTGCTGCTGCCCGTTGCCGCCGCTGTCGTCCTGCTGCAATGGCCCCGTGGACCAGCCCGGCGCTGGAGCGCCCCCCTCCAGGCCGGCCTGCTGCTTTGCGTGCTGGGGATCTCCTTCGTCCCGGCCCTGCCGGCCCTGGCCCCGCCGGGGCGGGGCCCCTACCTGCTCATGTTCCTGCTCCTGGTGAGCCAGTTGGGCGATGTTTTCCAGTATCTCTGGGGCCAGTTGGCGGGCCGCCGTCCCCTGGCCCCGGCCATATCCCCCGGCAAGACCGTGGAGGGGCTGGTGGGTGGCGTGGCCAGTGCCACCGTCCTGGGGGCCGCCCTGGCCTGGACCACCCCCTTCACGGCCCTGGGCGCGGCCGGCGCGGCCCTGCTGATCGCCCTGGCCGGCGTGCTGGGCGGACTCCTGCTGTCCGCCGCGAAACGGCGGCGCGGCATCAAGGACTGGAGCAGCCGCATTCCCGGCCACGGCGGCGTGCTGGATCGGCTGGACTCCCTGTGCCTGTCGGCGCCGCTGTTCTATCTGCTGCTCAGCCTGGCGGCTTGAGCCTGGCGGCCTTCAACCCCGCATCCGCCACCAGGTCACCAGCCCCCCCAGCAGCAGCCCGGCCAGGGCACCGCCGATACCCACCTTCCAGATAGCCTGGGTGGCCTCGCTCATCAGGTCGTTGGTGAACACGTTGGAAGACAGGTGCAGGGAGGCCACCTTCCAGTGGCCGTCCACCTTCACCGAAGTGGATGTCCAGCGGGAATCCAGTTGGAAGGGTGCCCGGGACACGGGGAAAAAGCTGTCGCGCATGCTGCCGTCGGCCACCGCCACGTCGCCGTAGAAGCGGGCATGGGCGCCGATCCGGGCGGCAGTGGTGTACTTGTCGATGTAGCGGTCCGGGCCCTTGACCATGCGCTGGTAGTAGGCACGGATTTCGTCGTGGCCCCGGGAGATTTCCCCGTTCAGCCAAGTGACCGTGGCGTCGGGGGTCATCTGGGCCACCATGCGCTCCACGTCCTGGGCGTTGATGGCCGCTTCCATTTCGTGGAACACCTGGATGAGGGCCTGCCGGTCGGCGCCGTGGGGATCGTTCCCCTCGGCCAGGGCCGGGCCGGCGGGCAGGATGGGCAGGGCGAGGACCAGCATGAAGGGCAGCAGGCGATGCATGGGACGGGCTCCGCGTGGACAGGGGTGCGCCATGGTAGCGCGGGGCCGGCGTTTGGGGCGATCCGGACGGGGGTGGTGGTCACTGCGGGGCCATCCCCCTTATGCTTGGCCAGTGTTTGTTCCCTGCCGGCCATGATGCGAATTTCCGTCCTGATCACCGCATTGTTCCTCGCCCTCCCCCGCCCCGCCCCGGCCCAGGACGAGGCCATCGAGAGCCTGCGCCAGACCGGCAAGGCCTTCTCCGCCGTGGCCCGCAAGGTGGCGCCTTCTGTGGCCTTCATCCAGGTGGAGGGCCCGGATGAGGCACAGACCGATGCCCAGGGCGCCTGGCCCTTCCAGGATGACCTGTTCCGCCGCTTCTTCGGCGATGATTTCCCCGGCCTGTCCCGGCGCCCGCCCCGCAAGCCCAAACGGTCCGTGGGCCAGGGTTCCGGCTTCGTCTTCGCGCAAAAGGGCGATGCCGCGTATGTCCTCACCAACCACCACGTGGTGGAAAACGCCGAGCGCATCCGGGTGCGTTTCCAGGACGGCCGGGTCCTCGATGCCCGGCTGAAGGGCGCCGACGCCAAATCCGACGTGGCCGTGCTGGAACTGCAAGGCCCGTCGCCTCCACCCCTCCGCTGGGGGGATTCGGAACGGCTGGAGGTGGGCGAATGGGTGGTGGCCCTGGGCAACCCCTTCGGCCTGTCCCACACCCTGACCACCGGGGTGGTGAGCGCCAAGGGCCGCAGCAGCCTGGGCATCAACGACTACGAGGATTTCATCCAGACCGACGCGGCCATCAACCCGGGCAACTCGGGCGGCCCCCTGCTCAACCTGGACGGCGAGGTGGTGGGCATGAACACCGCCATCTTCTCCCGCAGCGGCGGCTACATGGGCGTGGGCTTCGCCATTCCCAGCAACCTGGCCCGCACCATCGCCGAGCAATTGCTGGCCAACGGCCGGGTGGTGCGGGGTTACATCGGCCTGGCCGTGCAGCCCCTCACCGCCGACATCGCCGAGGCCATGAAACTCAAGGACACCCGGGGCGTGCTGGTGAACCAGGTGAACGAGGATTCCCCCGCCGAGGAGGCCGGGCTGAAGGCCGGCGACGTGCTGGTGAGCCTGGACGGCAATCCCCTGGACGACGGCGGCCAGTACCGCAACCGGGCGGCCCTGGCCAGGCCCGGCAGCAAGGTGGTGCTGGGCCTGCTGCGGAACGGAAAGCGCCTCGATCTGCCGGTGCTGGTGGGCACCCTGGACGAGGACGGCCCGGAACTGGTCACCCGCCTGCTGGGCGTGGTCCTGCGCGGCCTGGAGCCCAGCGAAGCCCAGCGCCTGGGCGTCGGCCGGGGCCTGCTGGTGACCGCCGTGGAAGCCGGCGCCCTGGGGGAACGGGCGGGCCTCGTCCCCGGCAGCGTGCTCCTGGAAGCCAACCGCCAGCCCCTCTCCACGCCCCGGGACCTGGCGCGCATCCTGAACGACGCCGAAGGCGCGGTGGTGCTGCGCATCGCCGACAACGGCCGCAGCCGTTACGTCACCCTGCGCTGGCGCTGACGGACTCCGTGTCCTTCCCGGGGAGGGCAGCAGGAACCCGCCGACCAGGGCGAAGCGCTCCATCCGGGCCTTGTCCTGAAGCCAAGCCGGCCCCACGCTTGTCACACCGCCCCCCCATTGCTCGGGAAAGGTTCCACACCATGCGCCAACACCTCGAAGAATTGCTGGTCCGCATCCGCGCCCTCCAGGAGGAAGTGGAGGAGGCCTACCGCCAAGCCCGGGAGGAACTGGAGCGGCAACGCCAGGATCTGGCCGGAGAGTTCCTGCGCCGGCAGCAGGCCTACAAGCAGGGCCTGCTGCGCTACCTGGCCGGGGCCCGGCTGCGGGTGGTGCTCACCGCACCGCTGATCTACGCCGGCTGGATTCCCTTCCTGCTGCTGGACCTGTTCGTCACCGTCTACCAGGCGATCTGCTTCCGCGCCTATGGCATCCCCCGGGTGCGGCGGGGCGACTACCTGGTCTTCGACCGGGAACGGCTGCCCTATCTCAACCTCATCGAGCGCTTCAATTGCTTCTACTGCACCTACGGCAACGGGGTGGTGGCCTACGCCCGGGAAGTGGCCGGCCGCACCGAGCAGTACTGGTGCCCCATCAAGCACGCCCGGCGGCTGCGCGGCGCCCACGATTACTATCCCAAGTTCCTGGACCACGGCGACGCCGAGGCCTACCGCCGGGAACTTGCCCGGCTGCGGCGGGACTATGAACAGGTCTGCTCACTGCTTGACAAGCAGTGAGCCGGCCCAATTTACCCCTCCGATACCCACCCCCAGCCCACCATCATGCATGACCGCTTCGTCGCCCGACTGTTCTGGCTCACCCTGGCCGCCGCCCTGCTCATCCTGCTCTGGCGGGGTGCCCCGGATGTCTCCTCCTGGTTCGCCGACAAACCCGACGCCACCCCCCGCTCCGTCCAGGCCCGGGGCGACCTGGCCGCCGACGAGCAGAGCACCATCCAGCTCTTCGAGCAGGCCAGGGGCTCGGTGGTGTACATCACCACCAAGGCCCAGGTGCGCGACTTCTGGACCCGCAACGTGTTCACCGTGCCCCGGGGCACCGGCTCCGGCTTCATCTGGGACGACCAGGGCCACGTGATCACCAATTTCCACGTCATCGAGAACGCCAGCGAGGCCACCGTGAAGCTGTCCGACGGCCGGGACTACAAGGCCGCCCTGGTGGGCGCCTCGCCGGCCCACGACATCGCCGTGCTGAAGATCGGCGTGGGCTTCCAGCGGCCGCCCCCGGTGCCCCTGGGGGAGAGCCACAACCTCAAGGTGGGCCAGAAGGTCTATGCCATCGGCAACCCCTTCGGCCTGGACTGGACCCTCACCACCGGCATCGTCTCGGCCCTTGACCGCTCTCTGGGGGAGGGCAACGGCGCCACCATCGACCATCTGATCCAGACCGACGCGGCCATCAACCCGGGCAACTCCGGCGGCCCCCTGCTGGATTCCGCCGGCCGGCTCATCGGCATCAACACCGCCATCTACAGCCCCAGCGGCGCCTCGGCCGGCATCGGTTTCGCCGTGCCGGTGGACACGGTGAACCAGGTGGTGCCCCAGCTCATCAAGGACGGCAAGTTCATCCGCCCGGCCCTGGGCATCGAGATCGACGAACGCCTCAACCAGCGCCTGGCGGAAGTCCGGGGCCAGGAGGGCGTGGTCATCCTGCGCGTGCAGCCCGGCTCCGCCGCCGACCAGGCGGGCCTCAAGGGTGCCAACATCAGCCGCGACGGCGGCGTGGTGCCCGGCGACAGCATCCTGGCCGTGGACGGTACCCCGGTGAAATCCGTCTCCGACCTGCTGGGCCGCCTGGACGACTTCAAGGTGGGCGACACGGTGAAGATCACCGTGCTGCGGGAAGGCCGGAAGGTGGACGTGCCGGTGACCCTGCAACCGGGAGTGTGAGTGCCGTGCCGACAGGGGCCCGGGCTAAAGACTTGCCCGCCCCGTCCGATATTGGCGCAACAACGCCAACAACGGATGGCCCATGGCACTTCCCCTCGAAAGAGAACAGATCCAGACCCTGACCGAGGAGCTGGAAGTCATCATCGCGGCCCATCTGGCCTGGTTCAAGCAACTCAACCGCACCCTGGTATGCGGGGGTCCGGTAAGCAGGACCGATCTGGCCGACGATGCCCATCTCCGTTCCCCCTTCGGCCAGTGGTACCACAGCCGGGAACCCCATCCCCTGGAAGACAACCTGGACTTCAAGGATCTGGGCGCCACCCAGCAGGCCATGCACGACGCCGCCCGGCTGGCCCTGCTGGAAATCATGGACCAGCGCCGCCCGGAGCCGGAACTCTACGACCAGTGCATCGACCTGGCCCTGCGGCTCAATACCTGCCTGCGCCGCCTGCAACTGGAAACCATCGGCGAACTGCTCACCACCGACAGTCTGACCGGCTGCGCCACCCGCCGGGGCATGCTGGGCCGGCTGCGGGAGGAGCAGGAACGGGCTGTCCGCATCCAAAGGCCCTGCTGCCTGTGCCTCATGGATTTCGACCGCTTCAAACGCATCAACGACGAACTGGGCCACCCGGCCGGTGACGCGGTGTTGCGCCAGGGCATGCGCTACGTGACCAGCAGCCTGCGCAAGTACGACTCCATCTACCGCTACGGCGGCGAGGAATTCCTCATCTGCCTGCCGGGCAGCCCCATGAAGGACGCCGCCCTGGTGGTGGAACGCATCCGCGAGGGCCTGTCCCATCTGCCCATCCGCCTGCCCAACGGCGAAACGCTGCGCATCACCGCTTCCTTCGGTCTGGCTGAAATGGATGCCCGCAAGCCCGTGGAGGAATCCATCGCCTGGGCCGACATGGCCCTCATCCGGGCCAAGGAAAACGGCCGGGATCGGCTGGAAATCTGGGCTTCAGCGTGAATCCCGCGGCTTTCCCCTTGCCCAGGGCGGCTCGGCCCGGTTAATTTCCATCCGATGAGCACCTACGATCTGGTCCGCCCCCTGCTTTTCCGCCTGGACCCGGAAACCGCCCACAATCTGACCCTGGCCGGGCTGCGCTTCCTGGAGAAGCTGGATCTGGTGGAACCCTTCATGCCCAACGTGCCGCCCCTGCCCAGGCGGGTCATGGGCCTGGACTTCCCCAACCCGGTGGGCCTGGCGGCAGGTCTGGACAAGAACGGCGAGGCCATCGACGCCCTGGCCCGCTTCGGTTTCGGCTTCATCGAGGTGGGGGCGGTGACGCCCCGGCCCCAGCCCGGCAACCCCCGGCCGCGGATGTTCCGTCTGCCCCAGGCCAAGGCCATCATCAACCGCATGGGCTTCAACAACCTGGGGGTCCACCACCTGCTGGCCAACCTGGAGCGGACCGCCTACAAGGGCATCCTGGGGGTAAACCTGGGCAAGAACTTCGACACGCCCATCGAGAAGGCCGCCGACGATTACCTGATCCTGCTGGACAAACTCTATGGCCGGGTCAGTTTCGTCACGGTGAATATTTCCTCGCCCAACACCAAGAACCTGCGGGCCCTGCAAAGCACCGAGGAACTGGATCTGCTGCTCCGTGCCATCAAGGCCCGCCAGGCGGACCTGGCCCAGCGCCATGGCAGCTACATGCCGGTGGCGGTGAAGATCGCCCCGGATCTGGACGACGCCCAGATCGACGCCATGGCCGCCCTGTTCCGCCGCCACCGGGTGGACGCGGTGATGGCCACCAACACCACCCTGTCCCGGGAAGGGGTGGAATACCTGCGCCACGGCAAGGAAGCGGGGGGCCTGTCGGGCCGCCCCCTGCGCGAGAAATCCACCCGGGTGCTGGCCGCCTTCCACCGGGCTCTGGGGGGGGAGGTGCCGCTCATCGGCTCCGGGGGCATCATGAGCGGCGACGACGCCCGGGAGAAACGCAATGCCGGCGCCGATCTCATCCAGATCTACACCGGCCTCATCTACCGGGGCCCGGAACTGGTCCGGGACTGCGTGGAAGCCCTGGGCACCTGAGTCCCCCTCAGGGCTCACTCTTCCAGGCGAAGCTTCCGTCGCGCCGGACGAAACCGGTCATCCTGCCCAGGGAAACGTAGCCCAGACCCTGATGGAAGGCCCGGGCGAAATTGAAGCGCGGTTCGATCACCGTGCGGCCGGACTTGTCGATGTAGCCGTACTTGCCGCCCCGCTTGACCACTGCCAGGCCCTCGCTGAACCCATAGGCCCGTTCGGCGTCGGGCACCAGCACCTCGCGCCCCTGCTTGTCCACGTAGCGCTGCCTGCCTTCCAGCTTCACCAGGGCCAGGCCGTCGGAGAAGTCCTCCGCCGTTTCGTAGCGGGCCGGCACGGCCAGCACGCCGGTCCGGTCGATGAAGCCGTACAGCCCGTCGATCCACACCCGGGCCATGCCGTCGCGGAAGTCGCCGGCCTGGTCGTAGCGGGGCGCCACCACCACTTCGCCGGCCAGATTCATGAAACCCTGTTTGCGCCCGGACCAGATGCGCACCAGGCCCTCCGACTGGATGCCCACGAAATCCACCCCGGCCGGGGTCACGTCCCGGCCCTGGCGATCGAACACCCGGTGGGTCTTGCCCTTGTCCTCCACCCGCACCACGCCGCCGGAATGGGGCAGCACCTTGTCGTGGACCGCCGGCACCACCCAACGACCCGTCCGGTCGATGACGCCGTACTTGAGGCTGCCCCAGGCATCCTCGGCCCCGGCGCTGGCCAATCCGTCGATGAAGGCTTCCGCCGTGGCGAAGAGGGGTTCGATGACGGTTTTCCGCTGGGCGTCCACGTAGCCGTATTTCAGCCTGCCCTGGCCATCCTTCAACAGAACGGGCGCCAGGCCTTCGGAGAAGGGCTGGGTCAACTCGGTCTGGGGCGGGATCACCATGTTTCCGGCATAGTCCAGATAAGCCGTGCGATTGCCCTTGCTCACCAGGATCAGCGGGTCCCCCGGCTTGAGTTCCAGGAATTCTGCGGGAGCCAACAACTTGCCGTCGCCATCGATGAGGCCCAGCAGGTCCCCCACCCGGATGATCTGCACCGGCGGCAACGCGGCCAGGGTGGAGCCGAACCCGAGGGCCAACAGCGCAAACACAACACGAATGACGGTGGCATGCATGACAACTCCCCAATGGATCCATTGAAATCCCTGCCCTGCCCAGCCACTGTGAGAGTGCGGACAAGCGGCTCGCAGCAGGCCGACAGTATGCCCCAGGTCCGGGGCATGGAACTTGCAGGTGCATGCCCACGTCCCCACCGGGACCCGTGATCGCTCGTTCAACAACACAAAGGAAACCCTCATGCGCATCGGCATCCCGAAGGAAATCAAGAACCACGAATACCGGGTGGCCATCACCCCGGCCGGGGTGGCCCAGGCCGTGGCCGCCGGCCATCAGGTGTTGGTGGAAAGCGGTGCCGGCACGGCGGTGGACTTCAGCGATGCCGAGTATCTGGCCGCAGGCGCCACCCTGGCCGATGGGGCCGGGGTGTTCGCAGCCGAACTGGTCTTCAAGGTGAAGGAGCCCCAGCCTGAGGAGGTGGCACGCTTGCAGCCCGGCCAGTGGCTGTTCTGCTACCTGCACCTGGCCCCGGCCCCGGAACTGGCCCGGGCCCTGCTGGCCAAGGGCATCCACGGGGTGGCCTTCGAAACCGTTGTGGACCCGGCCGGCCACACCCCCCTGCTGGCCCCCATGTCGGAGATCGCCGGCCGGCTGGCCATCCAGGCCGGCATGCAGGCCCTGGAAATGAAGCACGGCGGCCGGGGCGTGCTGCTGGCCGGGGTGCCCGGCGTGGCCCCGGGCAGGGTGGCCATCCTGGGGGGCGGCGTGGTGGGCGCCAACGCGGCCCGCATCGCCCTGGGGGTGGGCGCCGAGGTGACCCTGCTTGACCGGGACGGCGCCCGCCTGCGCCACTTCGACGATCTCTACGGCGGCCGCCTGCTGACCCGCTTCTCCAACCCGGCCAGCATCGGCGAAGTTCTGGCCCGTTCGGACCTGGTGGTGGGTGCCGCCTATGTCCACGGCCGCCGGGCGCCCCACCTCATCAACCGGGACCTGCTGGGCGCCCTACCCCGGGGCGCCGCCCTGGTGGACGTGGCCATCGACCAGGGCGGCATCGCCGAAACCTCCCGTCCCACCACCCACAGCGCGCCCTTCTACGTGGAGGAAGGCGTGGTGCACTACTGCGTGGCCAACATGCCTGGCGCCGTGGCCCGCACCGCCACCCTGGCCCTGGCCGAAGCCACCCTGCCCTACCTGCTGCGCCTGGCGGACAACCCCATGGCCGCCCTGGAACGGGACCCGGGGTTCCTGGCTGGATTGAACGTGAGCGCCGGGCGGATCACCCACCCGGGCTTGGCGGCGGATCTGGCCCCACGCCCCGCACCGTAACCCGGCACCCCGCACGGGAAGGGGGGGGGCCTGCACGGCTTCCTGTGATCCAGCGACCTTCATCCCCTTGGATCAGCGCGATTCCTCCTTGCACCAGATGGCTTTGCCGGCATCCTCCCCAGCAGACAATGCCTCCACCCGCAGGCCCGGTCTCAGGTCGGCCAGAGCGGCCTGGATGTTGGCTTGCCGGGCAGCGCTGGGATCCAACCACAAGGAAGCGTTTTTCACGCAGAGGGTCCGAAGCGGTGTACCGGCCCGGTGTGGAAACCTGGGCAGGTCGGGACGCCCCGCGCCCCAACCGGAGCAGTGCGCTGCAGAAGCGGCTGGCGCAGAATGGCCAGGCCGGCGGGGCACCTGCCAGCCGGGGGCAGGCAGACACTGACAAGGATGGACATGACCCAGGCAGCCAACGGCTCCTACTGCTTCACCTATGCAAGGGACTGGCGCCTGGCGCCCCTGGCCTTCTGGGTGCACGTGCCGGTGCCGGGCCGGGCGGAGCAGTGGGCACCGCCTGCCCCACGGCCCATTCCGCACAAGGGCTATGTGCTCCTGCGGGTGGCCTTCGGGGCCCACGAACTGCTGTTCAGTTCCCCGGCCCAGCTCGATCACTGCATCGCCGTGCTGGCGGCCAAGCCCCTGCCCACCAGCCGGCAGTTGTCGTCCCGCCGCGGCGCGGCCTACGGCCCCAACGGCCACTGGCTGAGCCGTTTTCCGGCCCGGCTCAAATCGCCCCGGGTGCGGGACCGGTTGCTGCGGGTGCTGCGCGCGGTCCGGGCACGGGTGGTGGGCCCCGGGGATCAAACAACCTTCCTGATGGTGCCCTGAGCCCGGCATTCCGGCTCCTCCGGGCCGGCTCCGGGGCATGGCCGGCACTACAGATTTACCTGGCCAGGCCGATAGAGCGTCATCCGGCTTTTGCGCAACCACCTTACGGCAATCCCCGGCTTCACCCCCGTCGGCACATGGCCTAGGGGCGCGTCCATTCCTTCTCCCATGGCCTTCCATCTGCCCTTCCATCCGGCTGCGTCCCAGCCTACCCGTGCCGACCGCTGGCGCCCCCTGGCCACGGTGGCCCTCGGTCTGGCGGCCATGGCCACCTACCTCGCCATCGTCGCCGCCAATCTGTGGAGCTCCCATGAGCGGGAGATCGAATTCGCCCGGCGGGGGCAGGAGAGCCTGGCCAAGGTACTGGAGCAGCATGCCCTGGCCACGGTGGACAAGATCGACACCGTGCTCACCGCCAGCCGCCTGCACCTGGGGCCGGCCCTGGCGGGCGAAGCCGGGGAGCCGGACCGGGTCAATGCCGACCTGGCCCGCTATCTGGCTTTGATCGGCGAATCCCAGAGCCTGCGCATCGCCAACAGCGAAGGCCGCTTCGTGTTCGATGCCTCGGGGCGGATCTTTCCCGCCACCATCGCCGACCGGGCCTACTTCAAGCGCAACCGGGACGATGCCAGGGGCCGGCTGGTGATCTCGGAACCCATCCATGCACGCATCACCCACAACTGGGTCATCACCCTGAGCCGGCGCATCCAGGATGGACATGGCGGCTTCCTGGGTCTGGTGCAGGCGGCGGTCCAGGCAGACTTCTTCCAGCATTTCTACGCCTCGCTGAATCTGGGCCCGGCCCAGAGCGTGGCCCTGTATGACGACCAGTTGCGCCTGATCGCCCGCTATCCCGCCGCGCCGGACAGCCTGGGCAAACAGGCGGCCAGCGAAGCGCTGAAGGCCCTGGTGGCGGCCCAGCGTACCGAGGGCGTCCATACCGCCCGCTCCGGCGTGGACGGCGTGGAACGGCTGTACGTCATGCGCCGCATCGGCCAGCACCCCCTTTACGTGGTGGTGGGCCGCGCCACCCACGACGTGTTGGCCAACTGGTACCGGCAGGTGTGGGCCGGCGTGGCCAGCGCCCTGGTTCTGGCAGCGGTGCTGGCGGGCTGGATCATCGTCTGGCTGCATACCTATGCCCACGCCAAGAATCTGGCCCGGGGCATGACCCAGGCCTACGGGGCCACGGTGCGCCAGACCCGCGCTCTGCTGGACAGCCTGCCGGACCCGGCCTGGCTGTCGGACAGGGACGGCCGCATGATCGCGGTGAACGATGCCTACGTCCGGGCCTGCGGCCGCCCGCCGGAGCTGATCATCGGCCAGATGGTGGAAACGATCTGGCCGGCCGAAACCAGCCGGACCCTGCGGGTCCAGGACACCGCCGTCCTGGTGCATCAGAGCCAGCAACGCCGGGAAGGGGTTCAGCCGGTGGCGGACGGCAGCAGCCGCAGCTTTGAGTACATTTCCACGCCGGTGCTGGATGAAAAAGGCGTCCTGGTGGGCGTGGCGGGTGTGGCCCGGGACATCACCCAACTCCGGGCGGAACAGGAACGCATCCGCCACATGGCCGACCACGACGAGCTCACCGACCTGCCCAACCGCTCCCTGCTCCAGGAGCGCATGGCCCATGCCCTGGCCCGGGAGGCAGGCGACGACACCCAGATCGCCATCATGTTCCTGGACCTGGACCACTTCAAAAACATCAACGACAGCCTGGGCCACGAAATGGGTGACCGCCTGCTCCAGCAGGTGGCCCAGCGCCTGCGCAACAACCTGGACGCCGGGGACACCGTCAGCCGCCAGGGCGGCGACGAATTCGCCATCCTGCTCCAGCATTGCAGCGGCCTGGCCCGGGTGGCCGCCATCGCCCAGCGCCTCATCGACGCCATCGCCCAGCCCTTCCAGGTGGATGAACGGGAGTTGCTGGTGTCCGCCAGCATCGGCATCAGCGTATACCCCCAGGATGGCACCGACTTCGGCACCCTGTTGCGCAACGCCGATACCGCCATGTACCAGGCCAAGGCGGCAGAACGGGGCAGCTACCAGTTCTTCGCCCCGGAGATGAACGCCCGGGTGTTCGAACGCATGGCTTTGGAAACCAACCTGCGCCGGGCCCTGCAGAACCGGGAGTTCCGGCTCCACTACCAGCCCCAGGTGGATGCCGTCAGCGGCCGTATCCTGGGCGTCGAAGCCCTGATCCGCTGGCGCCATCCGGAACTTGGCGAAATCTTGCCGGGCCGCTTCATCCCCATCGCCGAAGAAACCAGCCTCATCGGCCCCATCGGCGAATGGGTCCTCCAGGAAGCCTGCCGGCAATGCCGCGCGTGGATGGACCAGGGTCTGCCACCGGTGGTGGTGGCGGTGAACCTGTCCGCCGCCCAGTTCCGCCAGCGCAGACTGGCCCAGGGGGTGGCCGCCGCCCTGGCAAGTGCGGGGATCAGTCCCCAGTGGCTGGAGTTGGAAATCACCGAAAGCGTGCTGATGCAGGACACCCAGCGGGTGCTGGAAACCCTGGATGCCCTCAAGGCCCTGGGCGTGCGCCTGTCCATGGACGACTTCGGCACCGGCTATTCCAGCTTGAGCTATCTGAAACGCCTGCCCATCGACAAGATCAAGATCGATCAATCCTTCGTCCGGGAGTTGCCGGACAACGACGAGGATGCCGCCATCGTGCGGGCCATCATCGGCATCGCCAGCCACCTGCGCAAAGGGGTGATCGCGGAAGGGGTGGAAACGGTGGCGCAACGGGAATTCCTGTTGCGCCATGGTTGTTCCGAAATGCAGGGCTACCACTTCAGCCACCCGCTGCCGGCTGGCGAGTTGGCAGCCCTGATCAGGCAGTGGACGGCCAAGGAGACCGGAGGCGAGGCAGATACCGGCGCCCAGGCCCGCGGCTCGACCCCAGTGGGTCCCCTACCTGCTTGCGACGCGCAAAGTCCGGCAGGCTCCTAGCGCCTACCCCCCCCCGAGGCCCGCCGGAGCACCCAGTCCATGGCCTTCACCGGCAGGATGCGGCGCAGCCACCAGAAGGCCACGGCCGGGGTGGTGACCGGGTAGCGGGCCTCCGGGTAGGGGCTTTCCAGGGCGTGGAGCAGCTTGGCCACCACGGCCTCCGGGCCCAGGGTGAAGGGCGCGGCGGGGCCCGGCTGGCGCAGGCGGGCCAACTGGCCTTCGTACTGGGCCCGGTGCACGCTGTGCTGCCAGTCGATGTGCTGCTCGAAGTGGGGCAGGCAGTTCTCCCGGAAGCGGCTGACGATGGGACCCGGTTCGATGAGGACCACCTGGATGCCCGCCTCCGCCAGTTCCAGGCGCAGGGTGTCGGCCAGGCCCTCCACGGCGAATTTCACGGCGTTGTAGGCGCCCCGGTAGGGAAAGGCGGCGTAGCCCAGCACCGAGCTGTTGAAGACGATGCGGCCGTGGCCCTGGCGGCGCATGGCGGGCACGACGAGGTTGGTCAGTTCCACCCAGCCGAACAGGTTGGTCTCGAACTGGGCCCGCAGGGCGTCCCGGGTCAGGTCCTCCACCGCGCCCACCTGGCCGAAGCCGCCGTTGTGGAAGAGGGCGTCCAGGCCGCCGCCGGTCTGCTCCAGCACCGCCGCCACGGCGTTCCGGATGCTGGCGGAGTCGTCCAGATCCAGCACCAGGCTGTCCAGGCCCTCGGCCTTGAGGCGGTCCACGTCCTCGTCCTTGCGGGCGGTGGCGAACACCCGCCAACCCTGCTGGTGCAGCGCCCGGGCGGCAGCAGCGCCGATGCCCGAGGAGCAGCCGGTGATGAGGACGGACTTCACGGCTTGCGGGCGATGAGGGTGTCGAACACCTTGAGGGTGTCGCCGGGGGCGGGAAAGCTGTCGAAGGATTCGGCCCGCACCGTCCAGCCGGCCACGGCGGCCCCCAGGGCGCCCACCGGGAACAGGTGGTGATGGTCCGCTTCAAACATGCCCAGGAAGGTGGTGCCTTGCACCAGGGTGTTGAGGACCACCACCCCGCCCGGCTTCACCCGGGCCAGGATGTCGGCCAGCAGGGCTTCCGCCCGGGAGCGGGGAAAGAACATGAGCAGGCCGATGGCGACGATGCAATCGTAGTCCCGGTCGATGGTCCAGGAGGACAGGTCCGCTTCGTGGGCTTCCAGGGGCAGGTTCTCGGCCAGGGCGGTCTCCCGGATGCGGGCGATGCCGGTGGGGCTGCCGTCCAGGGCGGTGACCCGGCAGCCGGCCCGGGCCGCTTCCAGGGCCAGGTTGCCCAGACCGCAGCCCAGGTCCAGGACCTCCCCGGACAGGTGGGGCAGGGCCAGCCGCTCGAAGGGGTTGAGGACGTATTCGCCGGCGCTCACCTGACGCTGGAACTGGGTGTCGAAGAAGCGGACGGAGTGGGTGGGCATGGTCGTCGGCAAAGGGGTCGGGAAGCGCGTGACGGCCTCTCCCTCAGGCCGCCACGGGCCGGCCCAGGAGGCGCATCAGCCGCACGTGGCCCGACTCGTACACCGACAGCATGGCCGGCAGCCAGAGCAGGGCCAGCACGGTGGTGAAGGCCAGGCCGAAGGTGATGGAGGTGGCCATGGGGATGAGGAACTGGGCTTGCAGGGAGGTTTCCGCCATGAGGGTGGACAGGCCGCCGATGGTGGTCAGGGAGGTGAGCAGGATGGCGCGCAGGCGCAGGCAGGCGGCGTTGACGAGGGCCTCCTTAACGGCCATGCCCTTCTGCCGCTGGTGGCGGTAGAACTCCACCAGCACGATGGAGTCGTTGACCACGATGCCGGACAGGCCGAACAGGCCGAACAGGGAGAGGATGGTCAGTTCGATGCCCATGAGCCAGTGGCCGGTGATGGCCCCCACCAGGCCGAAGGGGATGGCCAGCATGATGATGATGGGCCAGCCGTAGTGGCCGAACACCCAGGCCAGCACCAGATAGATGAGGGCCAGGCCCAGCATGAGGCCCATCTGCATGTCGGCCATGGTCTCCCGCTGGTCGGCAGCCCGGCCCTCGAAGGACCATTGCACGCCGTATTTCTGCACCAGGGCCGGCATGGTGGCTTCCGCCAGGCCGGCCAGCACCTCGTTGGTGTTGGCCCGGGCGCTGTCCACGGCGGCCAGCACTTCCACCGCCAGGGCTCCCTCCGCGTGGCGCAGGGCTTCGAAGCCCTGGCGGGTGGTCCAGCGGGCCACGGTGGCCAGGGGCACCCATTCGCCGCTGGGGGCGCGGATGGTCATGCGTCCCAGCAGGTCCAGGCTGGCCCGTTCGGCGGCGGGCAGGCGCACCCGCACTTCCACCTCCTCGGGGCCGTCCTGGAAGATCTGCACCAGACGGCCGTCCAGGTTGGCGCGCAACTGCCGGGACAGGTCTTCCAGGGTCAGGCCCAGGGCCTCCCCGGCGGGAGTGAGGGAGAAGAGCACCTGCTCCCGGCCGAAGGGCATGTCGTCCTCGATGCCGTAGATGCCGGGTATCTGGCGCAGGCTGCCTTGCAGATCCAGGGAGGCCTGCTTGAGGGTGTGGGCGTCCCGTCCGGACAGGCGCACCACCAGGTCCCCCCCCGGGGGTCCCTGGCGGCGGGGCACCAGGACGAAGTTCTCCATGCCCGGCGGCACCCGGATGCGGGACTGCCAGTCGTGGATGAAGGTTTCGGTGCGCACCGAACGGTCTTCCGAAGGGGTGAGTTCCACCGTCACCGAACCAAATTGATCGCCCTGGCGGGGGGTCTCCCCGGACAGGGTGCCGGAGCGGAACACCGCCTGGCTCACCACCGGCTCGCCGTAGCCCTTTTCGGTGGCCGTCAGGGCCTGGCGCAGATGGTCGATGAAAGCGTCCACCTGGGCCCGGGGGGTGCCGCTGGCAAAGGTGGCGTTGGCATAGACGACGCGGGGTTCCGGGGTGGGGAAGAAGTTGAATTTGACCCGTCCGCCGGCCAGCAGGCCCACGGCCAGGATGAGGATGACCAGGCCGGCGGCGATGGTCACCCCCCGGTATTCCACGCAGGCCGTCACCGCCCGTCGGAAAGGCCCGTCGCGGAACCGGTCGAAGGCCGAATCCAGTTTCTGCCGCAGGGGCCGCACGGCGTGGCCGGTGTCGTGGAGGAAGGCGTTGCGCAGGTGGGCGGGCAGGATGAAGAAGCACTCGATGAGGGAAGCGAACAGCACGCAGATCATGATGAAGGGGATGTCCCCCAGGATCTTGCCCATGGGCCCGGACACCAGCATGAGGGGCAGGAAGGCGGCCACGGTGGTGAGGCTGGAGGCGATCACCGGCCAGAACATGCGTCGGGCGCCGCCTTCCGAGGCGTACATGGGCTGCTCGCCCATCTTGTAGTGGGCGTAGGCGTCCTCCCCCACCACGATGGCGTCGTCGACGATGACCCCCAGGGCCATGATCAGGGCGAACAGGCTGATCATGTTGATGGACCCCCCCACCAGCCAGAGCACGGCCAGGGTGGCCAGAAAGGCGGTGGGAATGCCCAGGGCCACCCAGGTGGTGACCCGGCCATTGAGGAACAGCAGCAGGATGAAAACCACGATGACCAGGCCCTGGAGGCCGTTCTTCACCAGCAGGCCGATGCGGTCCTCGATGAGGCTCCACTGCTCGTCGTAGATCTCCAGGCGCACCGTGGGCGGCAAGCGCTCCCGGGCCTCCTTGAGCCAGGCGTTCATGATCTCGGCGGATTTCAGGGAATTGCCCTGTTCGGCCCGCTTGAGGAGCATTTCCACGGCGGGCTTGCCGTTCACCTCCAGGAACACGCTGTTGTCCCGGGGGCCCCGGACGATGTCCGCCACCTGGCCCAGTTCCACCCGGGTGCCGGCCTCGCTGACCAGGGGCAGGTCCCGGTAGTCCCGGGGGTCCTTGCGCAGGTTCACGCCGCGCACTTCCCGCTGCACCTCGGCATCGCCCACCTTGCCGGCGGGCAGGTCCCGGTTGGTCTGGGCCAGCCGGCCGGCCACCTGGTCCAGGGTCAGGCCCAGCCGCTCCAGTTCCCGGCCGGCCACGGTGATGGCCACTTCCTCGTCGGGCAGGCCCACGAACTCCACCCGGTCCACCCCCCGGGACAACAGATCCTGCTCGTAACCCCGGGCCAGGTGGCGCAGTTCTTCCAGACTGTCACCCAGCAGCAGCACCCGGGCGATGGATTCGTAGGCGATGACCCGCTGGATCTCCGGCGGCTCCGCGTCGGTGGGCAGGTTGCGGAACTGTTCCACCGCCTGCTTCACCTCGTCCACGGCGCTCACCGGATCGGTGCCCTCGCGGAACTCCAGGCTCAGGGTGCTCACGCCCTGGCTGGCGGTGGAGGTCAGGTGGCGCAGGTTGGATACGGTCTTGAGCTTCTGTTCCAGGGGGGTGGTGATGCCCTCCTCCACGTCCTCGGCCGCCGCGCCGCGCCATTGCACCCGCACAGTCACCACGTCCAGGCTGAACTGGGGGAAGAACTGCACGTTGAGCTTGGAGACGGCGAAGAAGCCCCCCAGCATGAGGATGATCATGAACAGGTTGGCCGCCACCGGATGGTGGACGAAGGTGCCCAGCAGATCCTGGCGCTTCATGATCGGCGCGGCGGGAAGATCACTTCACCACCTCCACCTTCAGGCCGGTGACGGCATTGGGCAGGTGGGTGGCCAGCAGCAGGTCTCCCCGCTTGAGGGCCGGGCTGCGCACCAGCAGCCGGGGCGGCTGGCCGCCGGCCTCGCCCAGCACCTCCACGTCCAGGGCCTTCAAGCGGCCGGCCTCGATGCGATAGAGCTGACGGCCGCCGAACAGGGCGGCGTAGGGCACGGGCACCACGTTGTCCGCAGGCGTCTGTTCCACTTCCAGGCTGACCAGTTCCCCCACCCGCAGGGGGGGGCCGCCGCCCTCCAGGACGAAGAAGGCGTCCAGGCCCCGGGTGTCGGCGGCGGCGGCGGCCCGGGCCAGGCGGAAGCGCAGGGACTGGCCGCCCACGCTGGCCCGGGCCGGCAGGGGCCGGCCGGCGGCCAGGGCGGCGAGGAATTCGTCCTGGCGGGGCGCGGGCAGCTTGGCCCGCACTTCCAGGCCGGCGACGGGATAGAGGCTCAGCAGGGTCTGGCCGGTGTTCACCTGGTCCCCTTCGGCCACCGCCACCTGGGACACCAGGCCGTCGAAGGGGGCCGTGACCCGGGCCCGCAGGGCGGCCAGCTCGGCCTGTTCCAGGGTGGCCCGGGCCTGGACCAGGCGGGCCTGCAATTGCAGCAGGCGGGCCTCGTGGTCGGCGATGGCCAGTTCCCGGCTGCGCAGGCTGATGCGCTGCCGGGCCAGGTTGGATCGGCTCTGGTCCACGGCGCTCTGGGAATAGAAGTTCTGCTTCTGCAATTCCTCGAAGCGGCCCACGTCGGCGGCGGCGGCGTCCAGGAGCTGCTTCTCGTGGGCCAACTGGTCCAGGTCCGCCTGGTAGCGCAGGTTCTCGCCGCGGATGGCGGCTTCCAGTTCCTGGACCGCCCCCCGGGCCTGCTCCACCTTGGGCTGGAAGTCCCGGGGATCCAATTCCAGCAGGGCCTGGCCCCGGGCCACCCGCTGACCCTCCCGCACCCTGACCTGGAGCACCCGGCCCACGCCGGGGGCCGCCGCCTTGGTCTGGTCCGGGCTCTCCACCCGGCCGTTGAGGGCCAGCACCGGGCTGGCCACGGCGGGCTCGGCGGCCACGGCGCTGACCCGCCAGTAGGGTTCCTGGGGCGGCGCGGTGGGGGGCTGGGGGCGGGTGGCCTTGAGGGCCACGAAACCGCCGATGCCCAGGGCGAGGATGAGGACAGGCAGGAGGCGCTTCTTGAACTTCACGGCGGGAAGACCCGTAGAAGAAGAATGGAAGGGGGATTATCCCGGAAACAGGGTGGCTGGGGCTTGGCGGACATCAACTTGCCTTGGCCGGCAGGCAGGCGGCGAAGTCCCGGCCCAACTCCAGCCAGGCCGGGAGCCCTGCGGCATCGGCAAACCCTTCCGGGGCCACCAGCACCCAGCCGGCCATGGGCCGGCCCGTCACGTCAAACTCCCCGACCCCGGGGCGGGCCAGGCAGGCAGCGTGGGCGGCCGGGCCACAGCGCACCACCAGATGGTCTTTCCAGATGCCAAAGGCCATGTTGCCGTTGAGCAGGTAGCCCAGGCCGCCGAACATCTTCTTCTTGGCGAAGCCGGGCCAGTTCAGGGAGGCCAGGTCGATGCGGGCTTCCAGATCGGTGTCGTAGGCCATGGGAGATCCTTCAGTTCCGGGAGAAGCGGGCGGCCAGCCAGGTCAGGGCTGCGGCCCCCAGCATGAGGGCCAGGGCGATGCGCAGGTCGTTCAACCGGTCCGGGGCCAGGAGCAGCAGCAGGCCCAGGCCCAGCATCATCAGGCCGGACAGCAGCTTCAGCAGGCGGCCCTCCCGCTCGCTGAGCTTGCGGGCCCCCATGGTGCGCACGAAGGCCAGCACGATGAGCAGCAGGGGCAGCACGTAGATGACGTTGTAGAGGGCCAGGTAGAGCAGGTGCCTGGCCGGGCTGTCCACCTGCATGGTCAGCACCCGGGTGTAGACCATGGGAAAGCCCGCCGTGCACAGCAGTTCGTAGAAATTGGCGGCGATGGCCAGCAACACCGTGGCCGCCAGCATGGCCGGCAGGCTGCCGGCGGCCAGGATCTCCCGGCCCCGGCGGAAGATGTCGGCCTTGCGGGACTCGGGGATGGACAGGGACAGCCCGGCCTTGAAGGCGAAGAAGTCCTTCACGTTGATGGCCCCCATCACCGCCGCCAGGGCGCCGGCGGCGGCGGTGACCCAGGGCAGGCTGCCCATCACCCGGAAAAGCCCCAGCCAGGCGGCCATGAAGGCGAAGTACATGAGCCCGGAGAAAGCCACGAACACGCCGCCGATGAGCAGCATGCGGCGCCGGTCCTTCTGGTGGACCAGCAGGGAGAGCAGGAAAAGCAGGACGAAGAAGGCGCAGGGATTGAAGGCATCCAGGCCGGCGATGAGCACGGTGAGCAGGGGCAGGGACAGGCGGCTGGCCTCCAGGTCCCCCAGCAGGGGCAGATGCAGGGTGGTGTCGGGCGACTGGCCGCTCCAGCCCTGGCTGGCCCGCTCCGGCGCGGCCCGGCAGGCTTCCAGGTCGGCCAGCAGTTCCCGGCCCGTCACTTCCCCGTCCCAGCCCACCCGCATCTGCCCGCAGTAAAGGAAGGCCGGCACCGACCGGGCCTGCTGGCCCAGGTCGGCGGCCATGGCCATGTAGCGTTCCGCGTTCTCCCGGTGGCGGGTCAATTCCAGGGAATGCAGCACCAGCCAGCCGTGCGCCCGGGCCATGGCCTCCACCTGGGGCTTGGCCGCCAGGCAATGGGGGCAGCGGGCCGACCAGAAGAAGTAGAGGTGGACCTGGGGCGGCCCGTCCGCCTGGGGCGTGGTCCAGGCATAGGGAGCGGCAGCCGGCGCCACCCGGGGCAGCCAGGCTACGGCCAGGAGTACGGCCAACAGGAAGTAGCGGCCCAGTGCCATGACGCGGGTCCTGGAGCCGGCCTCAGTCTCCCGGGGTGAAACGGAGGGACACGGAGTTGAGGCAGTAACGCAGCCCGGTGGGCTGGGGGCCATCCTCGAATACGTGGCCCAGGTGCCCGTCGCAACGCTTGCAGCGGATTTCCGTGCGCACCATGCCGTGGCTCATGTCGCGGATGTAGCGGATGTGCTCGGGATCGTAGGGTGCAAAGAAGCTGGGCCAGCCGCTGCCCGATTCGAACTTGGCATCGGAACGGAACAGGGGCAGGTGGCACAACCGACAGTGGAACACCCCGTCGCCCTTCTCCTTGAGCAAGCCCCCGCAGAAGGGCCGCTCGGTGCCCTGATTGAGGATCACCCGCCTTTCCTCGGCATCCAGGGTGGCTTCGAGACGGGCCCGCTCCTCCGGGCCGGGGGGAGTAAGGTCGTGGCCGGAGGCGGAGCGGGCAGCGCTATCGTCAGACATGGCGGTTCACCGGAATGGGTGGGTTGGACAGGTCCACCGCCATGCCTGCCAGGGAATGACGCTGGGCGGACTCAATGATACGTCAGCTCGCTCCAGCGCCGTTCCTCCACCAGTTTCTGTTTCAGGTCCTGCCAGGCCGCGGCCGAGCCGGCGGCCCGGGCCATGACCTGATCCAGGGTGTCCGCCACCTTCTTCATGCCCGCCAGATAGACGTGGGTGCGGCCGTCCTGGACGAGCTTGAGGATTTCCCCGGCGTGGTCCGCCACGCCCTGCCCCAGGGCATCGGCTTCGTCGGAGAGCAGGCCGGCGCGCAGGGCCTTGATGGCCTGGAAGGTGGCCTGGTCGTAATACTGGTCCAGGTCGTGGTTCTCGTCGTTCATGTAGAGCAGGTCGGCACCGCTGCGGGCGCCGTAGTAAAGGCGCACCTGGCCCTGCCAGCCCTGCTGTTCGCTCTTGCGTTCGTCGTAGATGCGGCGCAGGAAGGCGCGGAAGGGGGCCACGCCGGTGCCGGTGCCGAGCATGAGCAGGTTGCTGGCCGGATCGGCGGGCACCCGGAAGGCGCTGCGGTAGGGGCCGGTGAGGGTGATTGCGTCCCCTTCCCGGGCATCGCACAGCAGGTTGGAGGCCAGGCCCGGGTATTGCTCGCCGGACACCTCGTCGATGTAGAAGCAGCGCCGCACCAGCAGTTCCAGTTCGGTGCCGTCCCCCGCCGGCCGGGCCTGGGCGATGGTGTAGTAGCGGTGATGGTACTTGTTGCCGAAGGCGTGGGGCCCGGGAATCAGCACTCCCACGTTCTGGCCTTCCTGGAAATACCCGGCGGGCTCCGCCACGGCCAGGGTCAGAAGACGGACTTCCTCCCGGTCCTCCGGGGTGACCCGCACGCTGGAACGGACGGTGGCCCGGGTGGTTTCATTGTCTTCCGGCTGGTATTCGAAATCGGACATGGCGGACCTCTGTCAAGACGTGGAGAAGGGCGACGCCAGCATGCTAGCCCGCGCCCCAGGCCGGCTCAAGCCCCATAAAACCCTGGCTGGATCAGGGTCTGGGACGCCCCGGGAAGTCAGAGATCGCCTTCGATGGGCAACAGGCCCAGGGCGTCGATGAGCAGCCGGCGGGTCAAACCCACCTCCGGTTCAACCCGGTGGATCGTTTCCCCGTCCCGGCGTTGGTCCAGCCAGAGCAGGCCGCGCACCTCCGGCGGGCTGTCCGGGTCCAGTTTCACCCGATAGCTGCGGGTCGGGCCCATGTCGGATTCGATGTAGCGCGCCACTTGTTCAGCCAGTTCCGGACTGCGCAGGATCAGGCCCGATTCGGTGTTGAGCAGGGCGGAGCGGGGATCCAGGTTCATGGAGCCCACGTAGGCCACCTGCCGGTCCACCACCAGGGCCTTGCTGTGCAGGCTGGCCCGGGAGGACCCCTTGACGCTGACGAAGCGGGCCAGGGGCGCCTGTTTCACCGGCTTCAGTTCGTGCAGTTCCACCCCGGCCAGAAGCAGGGGCGGACGGTAACGGGCATAGCCGGCGTGGACCACCGCCACGTCGTTGGCGGCCAGGGAATTGGTCAGGATGCGGACCCGCACCCCCCGCTGGCGAAGTTGGGCGAGAAAGTCCGTCCCCAGCCGGCCGGGGACGAAATAGGGGGAGGCGATGAGCAATTCCTTCCTGGCCTGATCCCCCAGGCGCAGCAGCCGGGTCAGGGGCAGATCCTTTGCGTCGGCCTGGCCGGCGGTCTTGTCCGGATCGTCCAGCAGCAGCTCCGCCTCACCCGCCGTCCAGGGCCCCAGGCCCGGGGCCGGCGCCGGGCCCAGGGCATCCAGGCTGAGATATTCCGCCATGCGCCCCGCCACTTCCCGGCGATGGGCCTCCAGTGCCTCCCGGTTGCCGCGCAGCAGGAAGCGGCGGGGTCCATCGTGGGGCAGGGCCCGGGCCGGCACGCTGTGCTCGGAATTCCAGTAGGCGTCGAAAGCCTTGGACATGGCCCGCACCGGGGTTCCCAGGGCCAGCACGTCCAGGTCCCGGAAGGCCACCTCGTGCTCCACCTGGAAATACTCGTCGCCAATGTTGCGGCCGCCGGCGATGCCGAAGTGGTTGTCGGCCAGGAACAACTTGTTGTGCATGCGCCGGTTGAGCCGGTCCTTGTCCCCCAGGAACTCCAGGGCCCGCCCCAGGGGGGCGTTGCCGCGCACGGTGAAGGGGTTGTAGAGGCGGATCTGGATGTTCTTGTGGGCGTCCAGGCCGATGATGGCCAGTTCGTTCTCCGCCGTGTCCACGTCGTCCAGCAGCACCCGCACCCGCACGCCCCGGTCGGCGGCCCGCAGCAGGGCATCCACCAGCAGGCGTCCGGACACGTCGTCGTGGAACAGGTAATACTGGAGATCCAGGGTGTGCCGGGCCTGTTCGGCCAGGGCCATGCGTGCCGCCAGGGCGGCCCGGCCCGACTCCAGAAGACGGAACCGGGGCCCCGGGGGGTCGGCCAGCCGGTCCGCCAGGCGTCCCAGGGGAACCCCAGGATCCGGTGCCCGGGCATGGGAGGCCACCCGGGGCACGTCGGTCTTGAGTGTGGCGCAGGCCGACAGCAGCCCGGCCAGCAATACCACCAGGCAAACCCGCAGGATGCCGGTCACGACCCGTCCAGGCGCACGCGCAGTTCCCGGACTTCCGCTTCCAGCCGATCCATCCGCTCCAGCAGGGCGGCCAGATCGGCGCCTTCGGGCTGGGCCACGGCCGGCCCAGCGGCGGCGGGAGTCGGCAGGGCTGCCGGGCCACACAACAGGTGGGCCCAGCGGGATTCCCGTGAGCCGGGCTGGCGGGGCAACAACACGGCCAGGGGACCGTCCGGCCGTTCCGCCAGTTCGTACAGATAGCCTTCCACCGCCGAGGCATCGGCGAAATGGTGCAGCCTTTCGGCGTTGGCCCGCAGTTCACTGGCCGTCTGGGGCCCGCGCAACATGAGCACCGCCAGCAGATCGGCGGCCGCTGCCGGCACCCCGTACACCTTGGGAAAGTTGTGGGCGTAGCGCAGAACCCGGCCGGAAGCACCGAAGGTTTCCAGCACCAGCACCCGGCTGCGCAGGGCATCCAGGGCGGCCTGGACCTCGGCCTCGGCCAGGTTCATGACCGGCTCCCGGGAGGTCTTCTGGTTGCAGCCGGCGGTCAGGGCATTGACGGTGAGGGGATACACGTCGGGCGTGGTGCGGGCCTTCTCCAGCAACACCCCGAGAACGCGGGCCTCCACGGGCGACAGGGGGGGCGGGGCGCTCATGGCACGTCCCGTCAATCCGGCAGGTTGGAGCCGGGCCCCTTGTCCTTCATCAGGAAATACATGCCCACCCCGGCCACGGCCATCCACAGGACCATGGCCCCGGCGCCCAGAGCTTCCCACAGGCTCCCCAGAAACATCAGCAAGACCAGGGACAGGCCCAGCAGGGCGTTGCCGATCCAGAAGGACGGCGGTTGGGGAGGACGGCTCATATCAGGCTCCGAGGGAAGGCAGGCCCGCCATTCAAGGGCGCCGGCCCCGCTCTGTCAACCCGGGGCGGCCCGCCCCGGAGCATCACTTGACGTCGATTTCCACCCGCCGGTTGGGCGCCAGGCAGTCCACCACCCCCTTGCCGCGCCGGCCATGGCACTGCTTCACCGGCTCGCTTTCGCCTTTGGCCACCACCTGGATGGACTTGCCGTTCACGCCCTTGCCCTGCAGGTACTTCTTCACCGTCTGGGCCCGCTTGCCGGACAACTTCAGGTTGTAGGTGGCCGGACCCAACCGGTCGGCGTGGCCCGTGACCTGGAGACTGGTGCCCTTGGGCAGGGGGTGTTGCAGCCAGGCATCCAGTTCCGCCTTGCCCTGATCGGACAGATCGGACCGGTCGAAATCGAAGTGGGCCAGACCATCCTGGAGGACGAAGTGGGCCGGGGACTTGGGCTTCTCAACCAGCGACGGCGTCGCTGGGGTGGGGGAGGCAACCGGCGCAGGCGCCGCCACCGGCGCAGGCGCCGCCACCGGAGCAGGTGCCGCCACCGGAGCAGGTGCCGCCACCGGAGCAGGTGCCGCCACCGGAGCAGGTGCCGCCACCGGAGCGGGTGCCGCCACCGGAGCGGGTGCCGCCACCGGAGC
>DYIY01000008.1:143914-197627 GCA_020723405.1 Thiobacillus denitrificans
GCCGCCACCGGAGCGGGTGCCGCCACCGGAGCGGGTGCCGCCACCGGAGCAGGTGCCGCCACCGGCGCAGGTGCCGCCACCGGAGCAGGTGCCGCCACCGGAGCAGCGGGCATGACCGGCACCAGGGGGTAACCCGGCGGCACGGCCGGGCTGGGGAAGGGGGGCTGGAAGCCGAAGGGCGGGGTCAATCCCGTCACTGGCGGCGAGAGGGGCATGGGCATGACCGGCGGCACCCCCGGCGGAGTGCAATTGGGCGCCGGCCCCACCAGTCCCACCGGCTGGCACTGGCTGAAGCCATTGGACAGGGTGCGGCAGAACTGGTTGACCGAATAGACGAACATCTGGGAACAGTCCTCGGCGGCCCGGGATGCGCCGGGCAAAAAGAGGCCCGCCGCCAGGAGGGCCAAAGGTAATGCACGTGGAAACATGGAATTCCCCTGTTCTTCAATGGCGATCGCCAACCCGGCGATCATCGTCTGTTCCCTGGTGAAGGCGTTATATGACCCTGTTGCCGGAATCCGGTCAACCATCGAAGGGGTTTGACCGGCATTTCATGGGCGCCCGGTTGTGGGTCCGTCATGGCCCACGCGAAACCATGACATTCCCGTGACACGGACACAAAACCGTAACATGGGCCCGATAGCCTGCCTGTTTTGAGCCGAACGAGACCATCATGCTGGGAAACCGCCTCATCCTCGACGTGAAGAAGCAGCAGATCGAAGCCAATCTGGCCAGCCTGTTCGCCCAGGTAAAACAAGCCATCGGCGGGGCCATGAACTGCCTTCTGGGGGCCAGCGCCCTGGACTGCCAGGCGCTCATCAATGCCGACGCCGGTGTGAACGAGAAGCGCCGACTGATCGAACAGGATTGCCTGGTGGCCATCGCTTCCCAGCAGCCGGTGGCCCACGATCTGCGTGATCTGGTGGCCGACATGCGGGTGGCCGGTGAGCTGGAGCGCATGGGCGACTACGCCCGGGACATCGCCAGGGACAGCCTGTCCCTCATGGGCCTGGCGAAGGATGACCGGGGTCTGGCCGACATCCAGGACATGGCCCGCCTGTGTACCGACATGCTGGACCAGGTGGCCCAGTCCCATCGCAACGGCGATGCCACCCTGGCCCGCCGGGTGGCGGCACGCAACACGGAACTCCACGCCAGCCGCAAGGCCCTGGTGGACAGCACCCTCACACGCATGCGCGAAAACCCGGACCTGGTGGACAGCGGCACCCACATCCTGTGGATCACCCACAGCCTGGAACGCTATGGGGATCGGGTGACCAACATCGCCGAACAAGTGGTCTTCCGGGTGGAAGGGGAAACGGCGGAACTGGGCTGACCCGGGAACCCGCCCGGCGGGATACAGTCGTACCTGCAACGCGGCAGCGCCAGGAAAGGTCCGTCGCGATACGACAACCACCCGTCAGGAGCCGACCATGAAGTCCATCCCGCAGTGCCCCACCCTTCCCGCCCCATTCCTGCCTCTGTTGCTGTTGCTGCTGGCGGCCGCCCTGCTGCTGGCTCCCCCGGCCCGGGCCGATGACACCGCCACCTACGACCAGGACTCGGTCCTCCAGGAAGCCCGGAAATTCTTTGGCGACACCACCGAGGGCCTGGCCAAGGTCATCGAGAAGGCCTTCCAGGAAAAGGGCCGCCCGGTGGGCTACATCAAGGGCGAGGAAGTCTCCGCCGCAGTCACCGTCGGTCTCAGCTACGGCAAGGGCGATCTGGTGTTGAAGAGCGGTGAGACCGGCAAGGTGTTCTGGCAGGGCCCGTCGGTGGGCTTCGACCTGGGTCTCAATGCCTCCAAAGTCTTCGTTCTGGTCTACCACCTCAAGGACAAGAACGACATCTTCCAGCGCTATCCCGGTGTGGACGGCAGCCTCTACTGGGTGGCCGGCGTGGGCATGAACTACCAGCAGCGGGACGAGATCGTCCTGGCCCCCATCCGCCTGGGCGTGGGCTGGCGGGCCGGGGCCAGCGTGGGCTACATGCACTACACCCGGGAGCGCAGCTACCTGCCTTTCTGATTCCGGCGGAGATTGCCCCGGCGGGAAGGAATGGGTAGCGTAGGCGGGTTGCCACAACCCGCCCCGGCGGCATGAGATCCCGCACGACCCCAGCCGAAGCCCCCGCCGATGAACTTGCCAGCCTGCGACTGGAGGTGGCCCGGCTGCGCGCCCTATCGGCCCAGTACCGGGACACGGAGGCACGTCTTTCCCGGCTGGCCGACTTTCCCGAGAAGAACCCGGACATCCTGGTGGGCACCGATCCCCAAGGCCGGGTCACCTACATGAACCAAGTAGCCGAGGCCCGCTTTCCCACCCTGCTCCGGGACGGCCTGGCCCACCCTCTGCTGCGGGGCCTGGATGATATCTATGCCGAAATGCGCGAACACAACCAGTCCTACTGGGCCGACGAGGTGAGCCTGGGGGATGCGGCCTTTGAACGCCAGGTGTGTTTCGCCCAGGATGCCGAACCCCTGCGCTTACGCATCTACCTGCACGAGGTCACCCGGCGCAAGCGGGCCGAGAAGGCCATCCGCAGCCTGGCCCGGCAGACGGTGTTCGCCCAGGAGGAGGAACGCCGCCGCCTGTCCCGGGAGCTCCACGACGAAGCGGGCCAGTCCCTCACCGCCCTCAAGCTCAGCCTGGAACTACTGCGCGCCGACCCGCCCCGGGCCCCCGGGGAACTGGAGCGCAACCTGAAGGAGGCCATCGCCCTGGCCGATGCCACCATGGACCGGGTGCGCCTGCTGGCCCACGGCCTGCGCCCGCCGGCCCTGGACACCCTGGGCCTGGACCCCACCCTGCGGGCCACCTGCCGGGACTTCGCCCAGCGCAGCCAGATCGCCGTGCGCTACCAGGGCGGCGAGGTGGCCGGCCTGTCGGACGCCAAGCGCATCTGCCTCTACCGGGTGCTCCAGGAGGCCCTCACCAACGTGGCCAAGCACGCCTGGGCCAGCCGGGTGAACGTGAGCCTGCGCCAGGGCGCGGGGCTGGTGAAGCTGACGGTGAGCGACGACGGCCGGGGCCTGGACCCGGCCAACCTGGCCGACCAGGGCGGCATCGGCCTGCTGGGCATGCGCGAACGGCTGGAACTGCTGGAAGGCAGCCTCACCGTGAAATCCAGCCCGGGCAAGGGCCTGCGCCTCGTCGCCAGCCTGCCCCTGGAGTCGTCCCCGTGATCCGCATCGTCATCGCCGACGACCACAGTCTGGTGCGGGAAGGCATCCGCGCTTTGCTTGAGAAGGCCGGCGACATCCAGGTGGTGGGCGAGGCGGTGGACGGCCAGGAGGCGGTGGACCTGGTGCTGGCCCAGGCCCCGGACGTGCTGCTCATGGACATCGCCATGCCCCGGCTCAACGGCATCCAGGCCGCCGAACGGCTGCATGGGGCAGGCTGCGCCACCCGCGTCGTCATCCTCTCCATGTTTTCTGACCCGGCCCTGGTGCGCCAGGCCCTGCACAACGGGGTGAAGGGCTTCCTGCCCAAGGGGGCGGTGTCCGAGGAACTGCTGTTCGCCCTGCGCGCCGCCGCCCGTGGGGCGGTGTACCTGAGCCCCGCCGTCTCCCAGGACGCCCTGGCGGAGGCCCCGCCCAGGGCCGGTGGCGCCCCGGAGCCCCGCCGCCTGACCCCCCGGGAGCGGGAACTGCTGCTGCTCATCGGCAAGGGCCGCACCAACGCCCAGATCGCCCAGGACCTGGGCATCAGCATCAAGACCGTGGAACGGCACCGCACCCACCTGATGCAGAAGCTCAACGCCCGCAACCTGGTGGAACTGATCCGTATCGCCCTGACCCAGGGCCTGATCCCCCTGGAGGAGTGACGCCCGGGGGTGAGGGTAAACCCCCATATCCCGGGCGGGTTGAACCGGATTGATCCCTCCTGCGGGCGGGGGCATAGTCGCGGCCACAATCCATAAACCCGCTCGAACAAAGGATTTGCCATGCCCCACGCCATGACCACGACGGAGATCTTCCTGATCGCCATGATGATCATCTTCACCGTCCCCTACCTGATCTGGCGGGTAGGCAGGACGGAGTATTACGCCCCCCTGGTGGTGGTGCAGATCATCACCGGCATCCTGCTGGGCCCCGGCATCCTGGGCGCCGTCTTCCCCGACTATTACACCTTTGTCTTCACGCCCCAGGTCATTCAATCCCTGAACGGCATCGCCTGGTGGGCGGTGATGATCTTCGTGTTCATCGCCGGCATCGAACTGGACCTCATCCAGGCCTGGAAACACCGGGGCGAGACCAGCATCACCGCCGGCCTGGCCCTGGGCACCCCCATGGCCCTGGGCTGCGTCGCCGCCGTGCTCCTGCTGGCCTGGCAGCCGGGCTGGATCGGCGTCAAGGGCCACGACTGGCAGTTCGTCATCGGCATCGGCATGGCCTGCGCCGTCACCGCCCTGCCCATCCTGGTGCTGTTCATGGAAAAGCTGGAAATCCTCCGCCAGCCCATCGGCCAGCGCATCCTGCGCTACGCCAGCATGGACGACATCGCCATCTGGGGCGTGCTGGCCCTGATCCTGCTGGACTGGGAACGCATCGGCCGCCAGGTAGGCTTTCTGGTGGGCTACGCCGTCATCGGCTACCTGTTCCGCAAGATCATGTGGAAACTGAAGGACAACGACCGCTGGTACGCCGGCCTCATCTGGCTGGCCATGGTGGGCTTCGCCGCCGACTGGGCCGGCCTGCACTTCATGGTGGGCGCCTTCCTGGCCGGCGCCATCATGGACAGTTCCTGGTTCAACCAGCAGAAGATGGACGCCTTCCGCCACAACATCCTGCTGGCCGTCATGCCGGTGTTCTTCCTCAGCACCGGCCTGCGCACCAACTGGACCATGGGCGGCGAGGCGGTGTTCGTGGCCGCCGCCATCCTGTTGGTGGCCTCGGTGGTGGGCAAGCTGGCCGGCCTGCAACTGGCCGGCAAAATCCTCAAGTGGCAACCCGGCGAAGCCTCCATCATCGGCTGGCTGCTGCAGACCAAGGCCCTGATCATGATCATCTTTGCCAATGTGCTGCTGGACAAGGAAATCATCACCAGCGAGACCTTCACCGCCCTGCTGCTCATGGCCGTGGCCAGCACCATGCTGACCATCCCTGTCGTCTCGCCCAAGTTGCAGCGCATGAAGGAACTCATTTTCCGATCCACCTGACCATGCCTGGAACTCCCCGGAAAACGCGCCGCAAGGCGCGTTTTTCATTTCCGCCCCGCCCATTGGGTGGGGGGTTTCCCCCAAGCCCCGGGCATTTGCCCCACCCCTCTCCGGTAGGGCAAACCCTGCCACATCGCGGCGTGTAAATTTTTTCCATTCCCATTCAAAGGTTTACCCCGCAGCCGGGTCTGATGGCTCGGATTGGCACGCCTCTCGCATAGAGGGACACGCCAGGGCAACGATCCAGCCCGGTCACCCTCAACCACCAAGGAGCAGCCAAATGAAAGCCACCACCACCTTCCTGTCCCTCGCCCTCGTCAGCTTCCTGGCCGCCAGTGCCGCCGACGCCGCTTCCATCCGGGTCAAGTGTGAGCAGCGGGGAACACGCTCGTCCACTGTCTCCGTGGACGGCAAGGACCTGACCCCCGGCGCCTACACCGCCATGGTCACCTCCGGCTCCAACAGCGCCAGTTCCGGCCTGATGGACACCGTGGGCGACGAAGTGGAATTCGACTTCTCCAGCAAGGCCAACGACATCGCCGCCGGGGCCGTGGAAATCCCGAAGAACTTCATCCAGGGCGGCAGCGTCACCGCCAAGATCCTGTCCGGCGACTTCACCGTGGTATCGGACACGGTGTCCTGCCGGGTGCGCTGAGCACGTAGCAGGCAGGTTCTGGAACGGCGCGCCCCGGCGGGGTGCGCCGTTCTTGTTTTCACGGCGGGCGGAATCTGGAATGCCTGCGTTGGTAAATCCCCCCTACCCCCCCTTTACGAAAGGGGGGGAACAGGTTGTGGCAGAGCTGGGGTTCCCCCTTACATAGGGGGCAAGGGGGTATGCCGCCGCCCAGCACGATCAAGCCCCCCTCATCCCATCCTTGTCCAGGGCAGGACGGGAAAGGGACAATGAACGCCCCTTTTACCTCCCGGCCGGGCCCATGGCTGCCGACACCTTTGCGCTGAGCTTTCCCCGACTGCATGACCGGCTGATCCGCCTCCAGCGGGCCCTGCCCGCCCTGGCCTTCTTCGGCGGCTTTCTGTGGGATGCCCTGACCCTGGGCCGCAACGTCGCGCCCATGGACCTGTGGATCCTGGCCGGCTATCTGGCCCTGGCGGCAGGCATCCTGTGGTTCCTGGGCCGCCGCCAGGCTCGGGAGGCCGCTGCCGCCGGGGCGCCGGAGGGAACGACGCCCCCCATGGCACCCCGCCCCTGGTGGCGGGAATCCGGGCCCTATCTGCTGCTCCAGTTCTGCTTCGGCGGACTCTTCTCGGCCCTGTTCATCTTCTACTTCAAGAGCTCCAGCCATCTGCTGGCCCTGTTCTGGGCCCTGGGCCTGGGGGCCCTGCTGGTGGCCAACGAGTTCCTGGAGGACCAGTACCGGCGCTTCACCCTCACCTGGGCCCTGTTCGGCCTGTGCGCCATGCTGCTGCTCAATTTCGCCGTCCCCCACATCCTGGGCAGCCTGTCGGCCTTCTGGTTCTACTTGAGCACCCTGGCCGGGGCGGGCCTGGCCCACACTCTGCGCCACAAGACCCCGGGCCGGCCGGGCCGCATCCGCCCGGTGTGGGCCGTGGCCGGCGCGTTGATCCTGGCCTGGCTGCTGGACGTGATCCCGCCGGTGCCCCTGGTGAAGCGCGCCATCACCGTGGGCCACGACCTGGGCAAACAGGGGGGCGACTACGTGATCCACCACGAAAAGACTCCCTGGTGGGTGTTCTGGCGGGAAGTGGAAAGCGAGGTTCATTTGCTCCCCGGGGAACGGCTCTACTGCCTGGCCGCCGTGTTCGCCCCCACGGGCCTCAACACCCGCCTCTACCATCACTGGCGTTACAAGGACCCGGACCAGGGCTGGGTGAGCCGCTCGCGCATCGGCCTGGCCCTGGCCGGGGGCCGCCAGGGGGGCTACCGGGGCTACACCTACAAGACGAACCTGGCCCCGGGGGATTGGGAGGTGAGCGTGGAAACGGAGGCGGGCCGCACCGTGGCGATCCATGAGTTCACGGTGTCGGAGGACCCCCGGGAGGCCGATGCGCGGATGCTGGAGGAGCGCATCTGAGCCTGCTGGGGGAGGGAGGCGAGGTCGCCCGTTGCGGGTCTCCCCCTCACCCCTGCCCTCTCCCACCAGGGGAGAGGGAGAAAACCAGGGGCTCGGGATGGCCCAGGGATCGCCGTATCTTACTTGGAGCGACGCCGGGCTCGCAGACCCAGCAGGCCCAGGCCGGCCAGCAGCATGGCCCAGGTTTCCGCTTCGGGCACCGCACTGGGGAAGGTCAGGGTGTAGGACCAGGTGGCGTTCTGGGACCAGGGTGCGGTGTCGGCCTCGAAACTATCCAGGCTGTTGATCACCCGGTACAGGCCCGGGTCCAGGGTATCGGTGAGGCTGAAGGTCTTATCGCCGCCGAAGAAGTGCTCGATGCTGTGGAATTTGCTGTCGGATTCCACCCAGACTTGCAGGAACACCGCCTCGCCGCCGCTGATGGCGCCACTGATGGAGTAATCCGTCGCTTCCGACACCGTGAAGGTCAGGCTCTGGCTGTTCAGGCCGGTGATGGTGGCCCAGTGCTGGCTGCAACCCACCTCTTCGATCACATGGCATTGGAGCAGATCACTCACCGACACGTTGGTGGCCCCCTGGGCCTGGATCTGGGTCAGGGCGCTGGTCTGGCCCAGGATGGAGAAGGTCTGGCTCTGGGACCAACCCACGGTATAGGTCCAGAACTCGTAGCCGAAACTGGACCCCGTGTGGGTGTCGCTGCCGACCAGTTCCAGGGTGGATTCCCCGGTGAGGGCGGTGACCGGGACGGTGGTGCCCACGTAGGTATAGTCCGGGTCGTAGGGCCCCTTGTACATCACGTTGTTCTCGGAAACCCGGTCCACCAGGGCGACCACGGCTTCGGCCCGGGCGGGCAGGCTCCCGCCGGCAAGCAGCAGGGCCAGGGGCAGGGTGAGACAGGAAGGAAGGGAACGGCGACGGGCTGGGGACATGGGGAGGATCCTTTTATTGAGTGGGCCGGGTGGGGGTTTCCCGATGGCAACCATGTTAGGGATGGGGTAAAAACCCGTCATTCCCCAAAAAGGGGGCCGGTCCAGCGACAAGGAGTTGCCATGCACTTCCGTCTCACCCAGCCCGAGGACCTGCCCATCGCCCGGGCCTTCGTGCCGCCGGCCTACCGCTACAGCCCCGCCGTCCACGCCGCCCTGCCGGACATCTGGAGGGCGCTGCTGCAATCCGGGCAGCTCACCAGTGCCGTACTGGAATCGGGCAACAACGGTTCGGCCCGGGTCCTGGGGGTGGGCCTCAGCGTTTTCGTCAGCGACGCCTTCGCCGAGGCTTGCCTGGCCCATCCGGTCCCCTATCTGAACAACCGCCTGCACGAAATGATCCTGGCCGGTTCCTCGCCCCTGCTGGACGCCAAGGCCATCGCGGCGGCCAACCAGGGGGACGGCCTCAACCTGCTGCCCCTGCACTTCTGCACCGCCAGCGTGGACATCGAAGACCCGGCTGTCCTGCCGGTGCTTTCCGCCGCCCAGGACCTGTTCCGCCTCATGCATGCCGGGTTCCGCGTCAAACGGGTGATCAAGGAAGTGGTCAACCTGAACCTGTGCCGCTTCATGCAATCCACCGGCATGAAGCTGGCCTGCGATTACGCCCGGGATCTGCCCGCCCCGGAACTGGCCGCACTGCCGGATACGGAGCGGCCCTATCTGCTGTCGGTGCAGCGGGAAGACATGCCCCTGGGCAGTCCCCTGTCCCTCATGTTCCTACCGGCGCCGGCCCGCTTCCGCTTCTCCCGGGCCGAACGGAAGCTCCTGATGTGTGCCCTGCTGCGGGACAGCGACGAGGAACTGGCCCGGGACCTGGGGCTATCCCAGGACACCCTGCGCAAGCACTGGAAATCCATTTTCCAGCGGGTCATCGCCGTGGATCCCTGGTTCTTTCCCCTGGACGACGGTGACAAACTCGACGGCGGCCAGCGCGGCCGGGGCAAGCGGCGCCATCTGCTGCGCCATCTGCACCAGCACATGCAGGAGTTGCGGCCCCAGGCCAGCCCTACCGGCAAGGCTTGAGGAAACGCCGAACGAAAAAAGCCGCCCCGAGGGACGGCTTTCCAGCTGAATCAGCCCGGCTTACTTGGCGCGACGCTTGGCCATGAAGCCCAACAGGCCCAGGCCGGCCAGCATCATGGCGTAGGTCTCGGGTTCCGGCACGGGGGCGGCGTAGGTCATGTCGTCGGCCACCAGGCCCATGCCCATGAAGGCGATGGCGCGGATGTCGGCGGAATCCCGGGTGATGCCGAAGAACTGGCCGTTGTTCCAGTCGCTGTTGTCGCCGTCGAAGCTGACGATGTAGGACTCCAGGATCTGGTCGTTCTCGCCGTAGGCGATGACGGCCATGGCGGAACCGTCGAAGCTGTTCAGGTAGGCACCCGCGGCGCTGGTGTAGGCGTCGTCGAAGGTGAAGTGCAGGCTGCCGACCACGCCGGTGGCGGCGAAGTGGTTGCCCAGGCCCCACAGGCCGTTGTCGCCCAGGTCGGCGATGTAGGCACCCAGTTGGGAACCGGCGGTACCGGTGAAGGTGACGCCGGGGGCCACGGCTTCGGGACCTTCGGTCAGGTAGCCGTCGTAATCCTCGAAGGTGATGGTCAGGGCGTTGCCGATGTCGGCCACGTTGCTGGTGAGGCCGGCGTGGGCCGGCAGGGCCAGGGCGGCGGCGCTGGCCAGGATCAGAGCTTTCAAGTTCATGGGATTTCCTCTTTCGTTTCTATCAAAAAACCGCCCCCGCAGGGGCGGATCAAAGGGGGTCAGGTGCCGATGACGCCGGCATCGTCCTTGGTGATCACCACCACGCCGGAGCGGGGCTTGTACACGGCGGACAGACCGCTGCAGGTGGTGGGACCGTTGATGCCGCTGTCGGGCCAGGTGGAGTTGGCGGTGAAGCTGCCCACCCAATCTTCACCGGGGTGCTGGATGCCCACGAACAGGGTCTTGCCGTCGGGGGTACCGATGACGCCGGTGACTTCGCAGTTCTTCGGGCTGGTGAGGAAACGCTTGGTCGCGCCGGTGGCGGGGTCGGCGCACATCATGACGTTGCCGCCGATGTTCACCCAGTCGCCGGTGGCATTGCCCGGCTGGTCGGTCTGGATCCACAGCCGGCCGTCCTTGTCGAACCACAGGCCGTCCGGGGCGCCGAAGTCGTCGCCGTTGATGTTGCCCTGGTAGCCCACGGTCTGGCCGCCGAATTCCCCCTTGGTGTAGCTGCTGCCCAGGGTCTTGGTGGTGGCCTTGTCGCCGCATTGGACGAAGATGTCCCACTCGAACGTGGTGGCGTCGGCTTTGCCCAGGTCGTCACGCCAACGGATGATGTGGCCGAAATCGTTGTCCGGACGGGGGTTGGCGGCATCCACGGCCGGGTTGGCGGAGGCGGCGCCGGAGGTGCCGTCCACCTTGTTGCTGGACACCGGGGTGTTGCCCCGGCGGCTGTTGTTGGTGAGAGTCAGGTAGCACTCCCGGGTGGTGGGGTGGGTGGCGATCCACTCGGGTCGGTCCATCATGGTGGCGCCCACCCGGTCGGCGGCCTGGCGGCAGCGGATGACCACGGCGGCCTGATCGGCGAAGCCGTTCTCGGCGGTCAGGCCGTTCTCGCCCCACACCAGGGGCAGCCAGGTACCGCTGCCGTCGGCGTTGAACTTGGCGACATACAGGGTGCCGCTGTCCAGCAGGTTGCGGTTCTTCTGGCGGTTCTTGGGGTTGTACTTGTTGGCACAGACGAACTTGTACAGGTACTCGTTGCGCTCGTCGTCGCCCATGTACACGGCCACGGTGTTCTTGTTGTCCACCACCACGGCGGCGCTTTCATGCTTGAAGCGGCCCAGGGCGGTACGCTTGATGGGAGTGGCGGCAGGGTTCCAGGGATCGATCTCCACCACGTAGCCGAAGCGGTTGGGCTCGTTGCGGTTGGCGGCCAGATCGAAGCGGCCATCGGCTTCGTGCCAGCGATAGCCGAAACCGCCCTTGGACAGGCCGTAGCGGTTCTCGTCGGTGGTGGTGACGAAGGCGGCGTCGGCGCTGCCGAAGTAGCCGTTCCAGTTCTCTTCGCAGGTCAGGTAGGTGCCCCAGGGGGTGTAACCGTGGGCGCAGTTGTTCAGGGTGCCCAGCACGCTCTTGCCGGCCGGATCGGCGGCGGTCTTGAGCAGGTCGTTGCCGGCGGCGGGACCGCTGACGATGCAGGGAGTGTTGCCGGTGATGCGGCGGTTGAGCAGGGAACCCTTGTTCACCTGCCAGGCCCCGTTCTTCTTCTGCACTTCCACCACGTTGACACCATGGGCGGCCTGCTGGGCCCGCACCATTTCCAGGGTGATGGCATCGGTGGCATAGCTGGTGGTGTTGCACACCAGGCCCGGATCGCAATATTCGCTGTTGGAAACCAGCAGGCCCCGCTCGCTGCTCACGCCATCGGCGCCGGTGCTGGGGAAGGGGAAGAAGTGCATGCCGTCCGTGTGGGCGCCGTAGGAGCGGACCTGGATTTCCTCGGTCATGGCACCGGAGGGATCCCACTGGGCATCGGCGGTGAGGGAATCGCCCCACAGCACCAGGGGCTTCACGGAGTAGCCGGCGGGCACGGTGACCTGATCGGTCATGGGCACGATGTTGGCGGGCACGCTGGTGAAACCGATGCCGCCCAGAGGCGCGGGGGCGGCCTTGGCATAGTTGCTCATGCCATCCACCACGTTGCTGCCCAGCACGGCCACGGCGGTAGCGCCCAGGGAGCCCTTCAGGAAACCGCGCCGGGACAGTTGGCGCTGCTCGATCAGGTCGAGGATGGATTCGTTGCCGGATTGGTTGACGTCCTGAATGCCGGGATTCAGCTTGCCGTCGGGGTGCAGGTTGCTGCTCATGGGTTCTCCTGTCGAATTGAGCCGGGAAGGGATCCCGGGGACGGCAGGATTCTGGCGAGGGAAGGTTACAAAAATGGGTCAGGAGAAGCCCGCATGGCTGAGCCGGGCAACGCCTTGGCAGGGCTCGACGAGCCTGAGGAGTGGCTTGAAGGCCAACCTACATGGCGCGCATCCGTCGCGGCCGGCTCAGGTTCAGGGAACGGAGTTCACCCGCCGGTCATGCCCGTGGTGACCTGGTGGGTGACGTACACCAGTTTCAATCCCGCCTCTCCCACCCGGCGGATGAGGGCGTCGATGCGTTCGGCTTCGGCGAAGAATTCCAGGGTTTCCGGCAGTTTGCCGGCCAGTTCGAAGAAGCTGTCTTCCAGGATGCCGTGGCGGCCGAAGCCGGCGGCGGCCCGGAAGGCGGTGCCGCCGGGGATGCCCAGGTCCCGGGCTTCCTTGAACAGCCATTCGTGGATGGGCTGGTGTTGGTGGCGCATGCCTTCCTGGACGAAAAATCGGACACAGACGGTTTGCATGTCATCCCCTCAGGAACTTGTAGGACCACACACCCAGGGCGGTGAGCGCCAGGGAGCCGAACAGGTGGGCGGTGGCCGCCGCCAGGGCCCAGGCCAGTTGGCCCCGGCTGATCAGGGTGTAGACCTCGGCGGAGAAGGTGGAGAAGGTGGTGAGCCCGCCCAGGAAGCCGGTGATGGCCAGGAGCCGCCACTCGGGGGGCAGGCCGGGATGCTGGGCGAAGAAAGCGATGGCCAGGCCGATGAGGTAGCCCCCCAGCAGGTTGGCGGTCAGGGTGCCGTAGGGCAGAGTCGGGAACAGGGGGTTGAGCCACAGCCCCAGTCCCCAGCGCAGCCAGGCGCCGCAGGCGGCGCCGATGCCGATGGCGATGAAGGAGGACATGCTTTAGCGGGTAGTCGGTAGTCGGTAGTCGGTAGTCGGTAGTCGGTAGTCGGTAGCGGGTAGCTTAAGGCTTCCGCGCCGGAGGCGCGCTGAGCAGATGCTACAGACTACCGGCTACCCTCTACCGACTCCTACAACCACACCATCAACCCCGACTCGAACGGATGGGTCAACAGATCGTGGTAGGGATAAACCCGGACCCGGTACAGGAGTTTGCCGCAGATTTCCGGGGTGACTTCCAGTTCGAACAGGGACTCGTGGCCCTCCCAGCCGGCGGGTTTCATGGCCACGGCTTGCAGGTCCCGATCCTGGCCGTGCTTGGAGGCCCGGCCCATGAGGATTTCCACCCGCACGTCCTCGGGCGCCAGGCCGTTCAGGTTGACGGCCACCCGCAGGTTCATGCTTTCGCCGTAGTTGATGCGTTTGATGGGGTCGTCCAGGCGGCGGGGGCTGACGCCGCTCCAGGCCTGGCGCACCTTGGCCTTCCAGGCGGCCAGGCCCTGGGCGGCGGCGAAGCCGCCCTCGGCATAGCGCCGCCACTGGCGGGAGGCGGGGCCGTAGAACTTGTTCACGTACTCCATGACCATGCGGGTGGAGTTGAAGCGGGGCAGCAGGGTGGCGATGGAGCGCTTGGCCATGTGCACCCACTCGGTGGAGAAGCCCAGTTCGTGGCGCCGGTAATACATGGGCAGCACCTGGTCCTGGAGCAATTCGTAGAGGGTCTGGCTGTCTTCCCGGTTGCGCCGGGCGTCGTCGAAATATTCGGGGGCCGGCTTGATGGCCCAGCCGTTGCTGCCGTCGTAGCCTTCGTCCCACCAGCCGTCGGTGACCGACAGGTTGAGCACGCCGTTCATGGCCGCCTTCATGCCCGAGGTGCCGGAGGCTTCCAGGGGATAGATGGGGTTGTTGAGCCACACGTCGCAGCCGGACACCAGGCGGCGGGCAAAGCCCAGGTCGTAGCCTTCCACCATGAGCAGCTTGCCTTCGAAATCGGGCCAGCGGGAGATCTCGTGGATGCGGCGGATCAGTTCCTGGCCGGGCTTGTCGGCCGGGTGGGCCTTGCCGGCGAAGATGAACAGCACGGGCCGATCGGCCTCGTTGATGATCTGCCGCATCCAGTCCATGTTCTCGAACATCAAGGTGGCCCGTTTATAGGTGGCGAAGCGGCGGGCGAAGCCGATGGTGAGGACGTTGGGATCCAGGGGGTTGGCGTACTTGAGCATGCGCTCCAGGTGGGCCTCGGAACCGTGGTTGCGCAGGTGCTGCTGGGTGATGCGGTGGTGCACCGCATGGAGCATCTGGGTCTTCAGGGTCTGGTGCACCGACCAGAAGTGGTGGTCGGGGATGCTGGAGAGCTTTTCCCAAAAGGCCACGTCGGTGAGGCGGCGGCGCCACTCATAACCCATCTTGCTGTCGAACAGGTCCTGCCATTCCTGGGCCAGGAAGGTGGAGACGTGGACGCCGTTGGTGATGTAGTCCATGGGCGACTCTTCCGGGCGCACCTGGGGCCACATGTCCGACAGGATGCGGGAGGACACGCCGCCATGGATGCGCGACACCCCGTTGTGGTGGCGGGAGCCGTTCAGGGCCAGCTTGGTCATGTTGTATTCCTGGCCGTGGCCGGCACCCCCCAGACGCATGAACTCTTCCCGCTGCACGCCCAGATCGTTGCAGCACTGGGAGAAGTAGTCCCAGATCATGTCTTCGCCGAAGTGGTCGTGGCCGGCGGGCACGGGGGTGTGGGTGGTGAACACGGTGTTCACTGCCACCGCTTCCAGGGCGGCCTGGAAGGACAGCCCCCCCTTCACCTTGCGGCGCACCCGTTCCAGCACCAGGAAGGCGGCATGGCCTTCGTTGATGTGATAGACGGTGGGCTTCACCCCCAGGGCCTCCAGGGCCCGCACGCCGCCGATGCCCAGCACGATTTCCTGCTGGATGCGGGTATGCCGGTCTCCGCCGTAGAGCTGGTGGGTGATGTAGCGGTCCTCGGCCCGGTTGACGGGCAGGTCCGTGTCCAGCAGGCAGAGGCGCACGTGGCCGATGCGGGCCTCCCACACCTTCACTTCCACCCGGCGGCCGGGCAGTTCGATCTGGATGTGGATTTCCCGGCCTTCCTCGTCCAGGGCCGGGTGGATGGGCAGGTCCTCGAACTCGGAATCGGTGTAGGTGGCGATCTGGTTGCCGTCGTTGTCGATGCGCTGGGAGAAGTAGCCCTGGCGGTAGAGCAGGCCCACGGCGACGAAGGGCAGGCGCATGTCGGAGGCGGACTTGCAGTGGTCCCCGGCCAGGATGCCCAGGCCGCCGGAATAGACCGGAAAGCTTTCGTGGAAGCCGAACTCGGCGCAGAAGTAGGCGATCAGGTCCCCGGGCTTCAGCTCCAGGGGCATGTCCCGGCGCAGGGGCTCGCTCATGTAGGTGTCGAAGGCCGACAGCACCCGGTTGTAGTTGCCCAGGAAGATGTGGTCTTCCGCCGCTTCGGTGAGCCGTTCTTCGTCCACCCGCTTCAGGAAGGCCTTGGGATTGTGGTTCACCGCATCCCACAGGCCCGGATGGAGCCGGGCGAACAGGGTGCGGGTGGGCCGATCCCAGCCGTACCACAGGTTTTCCGCCAGCTCGGAAAGCCGAGCCAGGCGGCGGGGGATGCGGGGGTTGACCTCGATGACGAAGGGAGTGCCTGGTTTCATTTCTTCTCCTAGCTTGTAGTCGGTAGTTGGTAGTCGGTAGCTGGGGTTTCCGCGCCTTTGGCGCGCTTGCTAGAAGCTACAGACTACCGACTACACGCTACCGGCTACCTTGATGAACGTTTCCCGGTAGTACTTCAGTTCCGCGATGGATTCCTGGATGTCGGCCAGGGCGGTGTGGCTGTTGGCCTTTTTGAAGCCGTCCTTCAGGTCCGGCCGCCAGCGGGCGGCCAGTTCCTTGAGGGTGGAGACGTCCAGGTTGCGGTAGTGGAAGTAGGCTTCCAGGGTCGGCAGGTGGCGGGCCATGAAGCGCCGGTCCTGGCAGATGGAGTTGCCGCACATGGGGCTCTTGCGCTCGCCCACGTGCTGCTTCATGAACTGGATCATCCGCTCGGCCACGTCGGCTTCGCTGTGGGTAGAGGCTTTGACCTTGTCGATGAGGCCCGATTTGCCGTGGGTGCTCTTGTTCCAGTTGTCCATGCCATCCAGCACGGCGTCATCCTGGTGGACGACCAGCACCGGTCCCTCCTCCACCAGGTTGAGATCCTTGTCGGTGACCACCAGGGCCACTTCCAGGACCCGGTCCTTGTCGGGATCCAGGCCGGACATTTCCATGTCCACCCAGACCAGATGCGTGTCGTTCTGTGCCATTCGTGGCCTCTCGGCAGGGGAGCGGGGAAGGGTCGGCATTGTGGCATAATCCCCGTGACCCCGCACCAAATCACCGCTAATGCCTTCATTTCAAAGCATTTTTCTGTCCGCCTTATGCATTGCTTTCGGCCTCAAGCTCTGGCTGCTGTTGCGCCAGATGCGCCATGTCTGGCTGCATCGGGATGCGCCGCCGGAAGCCTTCCTGGGCATCATCCCCCTGGAGGAACACCGTAAGGCCGCCGCCTACACCCTGGCCAAGGCCCGCCTGGGCCTGTTGCATCTGGCCCTGGAAGCGGGCTTGCTGCTCTACTTCACCCTGGGCGGAGGCCTGCAAGCCCTCCACGACCTGATCGCCGCCCAGGTGGCCAGCCCCCTGCTGGCCGGCACCGCCCTGCTGCTGGGCCTGTTCCTCATCAGCGCCGTGGCCGAACTGCCTCTGTCGGCCCTGGCCCAGTTCCGGGTGGAGGCCCGTTTCGGCTTCAACCGCCAGACCCCGGCAGGCTTTTTCGTCGACCTGATGAAACAGGCCCTGTTGGGCCTCCTTCTGGGCGGGCCGCTGATCCTGTTGGTGCTCTGGCTCATGGGCGTCATGGGCACGTCCTGGTGGCTATGGGTGTGGGGCGTGTGGATGGCCTTCAACCTGCTCATCCTGGCCGTCTACCCCACCTTCATCGCGCCCTTGTTCAACAAGTTCACCCCCCTGGCCGACCAGTCCCTGAAGGAACGCATCGAACGCCTGCTGGCCCGGGCCGGGTTCCAGTCCAGCGGCGTGTTCGTGATGGACGGCTCCCGCCGCTCCAGTCACGGCAACGCCTATTTCACCGGCCTGGGCCGCCACAAGCGCATCGTCTTCTTCGACACCCTCTTGAACCAATTGAGCCCGGAACAGATCGAGGCGGTGCTGGCCCACGAACTGGGCCACTTCAAGCACCGCCACATCGTCAAGCGCATCGCCCTCATGTTCTTCCTCTCCCTGGCCCTGCTGGCCTTGCTGGCCTGGCTGAAGGAAGCCGGCTGGTTCTATGCCGGCCTGGGGGTGGCAAGCCCCGGAGATGCCCAGGCCCTGGCCCTGTTCTTCCTGGCCCTGCCGGTGTTTCTCTTTCCCGTCACCCCCTTCATGAGCCTCTACTCCCGCAAACACGAGTTCGAGGCCGACGCTTTCGCCGCCCGCCAGACCCAACCGGCCCATCTGGTGTCCGCCCTGGTGCGCCTGTACCGGGACAATGCCGCCACCCTGACGCCGGACCCGGTGTATTCCCTGTTCTACGACAGCCACCCCAAGGCCGTTGAACGAATTTCACGATTGGAAGCCTATAACCAAGCAGTCCTGACCCCCGTCCGGGCATGAGAGGAGATGAACATGCAACGCGCCATCCTGTTTTCCCTGTTCCTGGTTCCCACACTGGCCCTGGCCGCCCCCTTCGAGAAGGGCGACGCCAAGCAGGGCAAGGCCATCCACGACAAGCAATGCGAGGGCTGCCACGCCGCCCGGTTCAGCGGCGACGGCGGCAAGATCTACACCCGGGCCGAGCGGCGGGTGAAAAGCGCCTCCGCCCTGGCCCAGCAGGTCACCACCTGCAACGCCATGCTGGGCAACGCCTTGTTTCCCGAAGATGAATTGCATCTGGCCGCCTATCTGAACGGCCAGTTCTACAAGTTCAAGTGAACAACCCAGTCGAGAGCAAAGAGGGGAGAGCCGAGAGGATCGGCGCCCTGCTCTCTCAACTCTCAACTCCCAACATTCGGCTAAACCATGACTGATACCTTCTGCGATCTCGCCAAGGGCAAGTGCAAACCCTGTGAAGGCGGCGTTCCGCCCCTCTCCGCCGAGGAAATCGCCGGCCTCATGCCCCGCCTGGACGGGGGCTGGAGCGTGGCAGAGGGCAAACTGCGCCGGGACTTCAAGTTTGCCGACCATTACGTGACCATGACCTTCGTCAACGCCATCGCCTGGGTGTCCCACCAGCAGGGTCACCATCCGGACCTGGCGGTGGGCTACAACACCTGCCGGGTGGAATACATCACCCACGCCATCCACGGCCTGTCGGAAAGCGACTTCATCTGCGCAGCCAAGATCGACGCGTTGTTCGCGCTTTGAACGGCCGCATCGTCGCCGCCCACGGCCGCCAGTTCCTGGTGGCCGACGGCGAGGAGACCGTCGAATGCGTGATGCGCGGCAAGAAGGGCGGGGTGGCCTGCGGCGACCGGGTGCGCTACGCCCTGACCCACCCGGGCAGCGGCGTCATCGAAGCGGTGGAGCCCCGGGACAATCTGCTCTACCGCTCCGACGAGATGCGGGAAAAGCTCATCGCCGCCAATGTGGACCAGGCGGTGGTGGTGGTGGCCGCCGTACCCCTGTTCCGGGAGGAACTGCTGATCCGCTGCCTGGTGGCCTGCGAGACGGCGGACATCCCGGTCCTGCTGGTGCTGAACAAGGCCGACCTGCCGGAAACCGCCGCCCTGGACCGCCATCTGGCCGCCTACGCGGCCCTGGGCTACCCGGTGCTGCGCCTGTCCGCCCTGGGCGACGTGGCGGAACTGGCCGGCCGCCTGGCCGGCCGGACCAGCGTGCTGGTGGGTGGTTCCGGCGTGGGCAAGAGCACCCTGCTCAACCAGTTGGTGCCCGGTGCGGGAGCCGCCACCGGAGAGATTTCCCAGGCCCTGGATGCGGGCCGGCACACGACCACCCATGCGCGGATGTTTCCCCTGCCGGGCGGCGCCCCAGGCCACCCCGGGTATTTGATCGACTCCCCGGGCATGCAGGAATTCGGCCTGCGCCACCTGGACCCGGCCGGCCTGATGGCTGCTTTTCCGGAAATCCGCGAACGCATCGGCCAATGCCGGTTCTATAACTGCCGGCATCTGAAGGAACCGGGCTGCGCCGTGCGGGAAGCCGCCGAGGGTGGCGCCATGCTGCCGGCCCGCTATAAGGTGTACCAGTCCCTGCTGGGACAGCTTGCCGGATGACCCCCACTGGAAAGGAACCGCCATGCGCCTCATCGCCGTCCTGCTGATCGCCCTGGCCCCGGTCCTGGCCCGGGCCGAAGCCACCCTGGTGAACACCCCCTACACCGCGCCCAAGGTGGTCTACGACTTCTTCCTGGACGATCCGGCCAAGATGGGTGCAGCCCTGTACTGGGTACGCTCCCTCATCCTGCCCCTCTCGGTGCCCCCCTACGAGTACGACCCGGAGACCATCAAGGTGGTGTTGCACGGCACCGAACTGGTGACCGTGGCGAAGAAGAACGAGGAAAAGTACAAGGACGTGGTGGAGCGCATGCGCTACTACGCCAGCCTGGGCATCGAGTTCAAGGTCTGCGGTCTGGCCATGCACGACTATGGTTACACCCTGAAGGATCTCCAGGATTTCATCCAGGTGGTGCCCAGCGCTCCGGTGGAACTGGTCTACTGGCAGAACCAGGGCTACGCCGTGGTGGTGCCGAACATCATGGACAAGAAGTTCGACATCGAAAAGATCCGCTGAGGCCGTACCCGGGGCTTTGCGTGGATCACATACCCGGGTCGGGGGTGTGGGCCACTGCCTCGGCCAACATGGCTTCCCGGCTGGCCGGCGTTTCCAGGCTGATGCGTCCCAGGGTGCCGGTGCGGTAGTCGGTGAGCAACAGCAAGGCCGCCTTCTCCAGGTCGGGTTCACCGCCCCGGCCCTTCAACAGGCAGCCCCGCTTGCGGGCCACGGACTCCAGCACGGCAGGACCGTCCAGACCGGCGGTCTGGAAACCGTAGCGGGTTGTCAGCAAGGCCGGGTAGCGGGCCAGCAACACGTCCGCCAGGAATACGGCCACTTCTTCCTCCAGGACCGCGTTGCGGCCGATGGCGTGGCTGGCGGCCAGCATGTAGCCGTCGCTGTCGTGGGCGATCTTGGGCCACATGAGACCCGGGGTGTCCACCAGGATGTGGCGCGGCCCCAGCACCACGCTCTGCTGGGACTTGGTGACGGCGGGCTCGTCCCCCACGGCGGCGATCTTGCGCTTCACCAGGGCGTTCATGAGGGTGGATTTGCCCACGTTGGGAATGCCCATGATCATCATGCGCAGGGGTTTGGTGTTGTCGTCCCGGTGGGGTGCCAGGCTCTGGCAAAGGGCGGGGATGCGGGCCGCATCGCTCTGTTTCTTGGCGGAAACGGCCACCGCTTTCACGTCCTTCTGCCGGTTGAAGAATTCCAGCCAGGCCCGGGTGGCCTCCGGGTCCGCCAGGTCGGCCTTGTTCAGGAGCTTGAGGCAGGGCCGCTGCCGGAAGCGGCGCAGCTCATCGATCATGGGGTTGGCACTGGCGGCCGGCAGGCGGGCGTCCAGCACTTCGATCACCACGTCGATGCCGGCCAGGGTCTCGGCCGCCTTCTTGCGGGCCGAGGCCATGTGGCCCGGGAACCATTGGATGGGCATGGGAATTCTCGTGACGATGGGCCGGGGGGGCTGCCCCCCCGGTTTCAGCCCAGGGCGGCGCTCACCATGGCCTGGGCATCGGCCACGATCTGCTTCAGGTGGTCCTGGCTGATGAAGCTCTCGGCGTAGAGCTTGTAAATGTCCTCGGTCCCGGAGGGCCGGGCGGCAAACCAGCCGTTGCGGGTGGTGACCTTCAGGCCGCCGATGGCTGCGCCGTTACCCGGCGCCTGGGTCAGCTTGGCGGTGATGGCATCGCCGGCCAGGCTGGCGGCATCGACCCGTTCCGGCGTGAGGCGCTTGAAGGCGGCCTTCTGTTCCGGACTCACCGGGGAATCGATGCGCAGGTAGAAGGGGGCGCCGTGCTTGACCACCAGATCCTGGTAGTAGCGGCCCGGATCCCGCCCCGTGACGGCGGTGATCTCGGCAGCCAGCAAGGCCAGGATGATGCCGTCCTTGTCGGTGGTCCACACCGAACCGTCCTGGCGCAGGAAGGAGGCCCCGGCCGATTCCTCACCGCCAAAGCAGATGCTGCCGTCCAGCAACCCGGCGGAGAACCACTTGAAGCCCACCGGCACTTCCAGCAGGGTGCGCTCCAGGCCTGCCACCACCCGGTCGATGAGGGCGCTGGACACCAGGGTCTTGCCCACCGCCGCCGAAGCAGGCCAGGCCGGCCGGTGGGTGAGCAGGTAATGAATGGCCACCGCCAGGTAATGGTTGGGGTTCATGAGCCCCACCGACGGAGTGACGATGCCGTGGCGGTCCACGTCGGCGTCGTTGCCCCAGGCGATGTCGAAACGGTCCTTCAGACCCACCAGACTGGCCATGGCGTAGGGACTGGAACAATCCATGCGGATCTTGCCGTCGTGGTCCAGGGTCATGAAGGCGAAGGCCGGGTCCACCTTGTCGTTCACCACCTGGATGTTCAGGCCGTATTGCACAGCAATGGGTTGCCAGTAGGCCACCGCCGCGCCCCCCATGGGGTCCACGCCGATCTTCAGCCCGGCGGCCCTGATGGCGGGAAAGTCGATGACACTTGCCAGGTCGGCGATGTAGGGCCCCATGAAGTCTTCCACGCGGGTGCTGGGAGCGGCCAGGGCCTGGTCGTACCCCATGCGCTTCACCCCGGCGTTGCCGGTGGCCATGAGTTGGTTGGCCCGGTTCTCGATCCAGCCAGTGGCGTCGGTGTCTGCCGGCCCTCCGTGGGGCGGGTTGTATTTGATCCCGCCGTCCGGGGGGGGATTGTGGGAAGGGGTGATGACGATGCCGTCGGCCAGGCCGTCGCGGCGGCCCCGGTTGTAGGCCAGGATGGCCCGGGATATCACCGGGGTGGGGGTGTAACCCCCTGCGGATTGCAACCGGGTTTCCACGCCGTTGGCAGCCAGCACTTCCAGGCAGGTACGCTGGGCCGGCGCCGACAGGGCGTGGGTATCCATGCCCAGGAACAGGGGCCCGGTGATGCCCTGGGCCAGGCGGTATTCGCAGACCGCCTGGGAGATGGCCAGGATGTGGGCCTCGTTGAAACTCTTCTTGAAGGCGCTGCCCCGGTGGCCACTGGTGCCGAAGGCCACACGTTGGCCGGCCTGGCTCACGTCGGGGGCGTCATGGTAGGCCGCCAGCAGGGCGGCCACGTCCATCAGGCTGTCGGCGGGGGCCGGCAGACCGGCTTGGGGGTGGGTCATGGGGGTTCTCCGTATTCTGGGGTCGTGATGGGGCGACTGGCCCGAATCTTAACGCCACCCCCGGTAGCCTGTCGGACTTTGGTCGTCGAAAGCGAAAATCGTCTCCGTCGAGGACGGCTTTTGCCGATCCCGCCGGGCAAGGGTCGAACTGTTGCCCCGGAAAGCGGCAAAAAATGGACCGCTCCGGCGGATTTGCAGCCGATTTCCCTGCCAGTCCGGCAGGCTCCTAGAGGGGAGGCGTGTGGGCCAGGGCGGCGGACAGGACGAGATAGCCCAGGCACAAGGCCACCGCCAGGGCCAGGGTGGGCAGGCGCCGCCGGACCTCTCCCCCCAGACGTTCCACTGTTTCCCGGGCCGCTGGACGGCAACGCCCGAGCCCTCCCGGATATGAATCTCGGGGCCTCATGATGTACTCCCTGTGTCGTTGTGTACTGCCGGACGCCCCGTTTGCCGGGTGCGCGCTTGTTCAACCCGGAACCGGCAGTTGGCCGCACCCGATGGCGCGGCCAACTGCCGGTTCCAGGTGCAAGCGATCAGCCGGTCTTGCGCGCCCGCATCCACCCGCCCAGGCGGTTCATCAGGCGCGGGCGCGGCGGCGGGTGACGGTCTGCCCGGGCGTCAAGGAAATCGTAGGGGTCTTCGTAACGGGCCAGGGGTCGCAGGGGCATGAGTTCCATAGGCACCAGGGGGTGCTCCACCCGCACGGGCAGGCCGTGCATCCAGCACAGTTTGACCTTCATGGCGCAGGCCGCCATGAACTGCCGATGCTGGGCATCCCCCACCTCCTTGCCCCGGGCCAGTTTGGCCTCCCAGACACGGGCCTCTTCGAGCAGCAGATTTTCCAGGCCGGCCTGGTCCCGCCGTCCGAGCAAACTGTAGAAATCCTGCCCCGCCTTCCGGCTGTCCTCCCGGGCCTCGATCCCCTTGCCCACAATGTCCAGCTTGCAGGCCAGCCCGGCGAAGTCCCCCCGGATGGCCAATTGCAGCAAGTGGACGTGGAAGGGCAGGCGCAGGGGCTGGTCCGGCCTGGAACGGCCGGGTGCCGCCCGGGCATAGGCGTCGATGAGGGTGGCGTTATCCGAAAGCAGGGCGTAGAGAAACGGGGAGCGGCTTCCCAGGGTTTCCCCACCGGGCTCGCGCAAGCTGGCCAGGCGAAGCCGGCTGGCCACGTGGAAATGCTGCTTCAGCGACTCAGGGCTGCCTTCCCGGTAGAAACCGTGCAGCCCCAGGGCCACGTGGTCCCGGGCCATGCGGTTGAGCAGGGCACCCCGGTTGTCCACGGCGGGATCCCGGACCTGATGGGTCAACGCGGAGATGTTGGCCACCGCCAGACTATGGCGGACGTCCAGGCTTTCCATGGGGTATGGGTGGAACATGCAACCTCCTGCGCGTGCGTCTGGGGGTTAAACCGCACCTGTTCTGTCCTCTGGCCTGTGCCTCGCGCAGGGCGCCAGGCAGGCTGTTTTTCTTGAGCGGGGCGAAATATATATTAAGAGTTGCTTATCTTCAATATGGCGAATCGCCGCGGGAAATCCCGGCCGTCCCCCGTTACAATGTGCCGCAAGAACATCCTACGGAAGCACCATGAGCAACATCGACTATCTGGCCATCACGGCCAGCGGCGAAGACCAGGTGGGACTGGTCCAGCGCTTCACCAGCCGCATCGCCGAGGCGGGCTGCAACATCGAGGAGTCGCGCATGGCGGTGCTGGGGGGGCAGTTCGCCATCCTCATGCTCATTTCCGGGCCCTGGAACGCCCTGACCAAACTGGAGGACCGGCTCCAGCAGGTGGGCGAGGAACTGGGTCTGGTGATCCACCACAAGCGTACCCGCCCGGCGGTGCGCAAGACCCCCCTGGTGCCCTACCGGGTCAACGTGGTGGCCATGGACCACCCGGGCATCGTGCACAGCCTGGCCGATTTCTTCGCCCGCCAGGGCATCAACATCGAAGAGTTGGCCACCGAGACCTATCCGGCCCCCCACACCGGCACCCCCATGTTCTCGGTGAACATCACCATCGGCGTGCCTGCCGACATGCATCTGCCCACCCTGCGGGGGGATTTCTTCGACTACTGCGACAGCCTGAACCTGGACGCGGTCATGGAACCGGCCCGGGGCTGAGCCTTGCGCGGCCGGCTGCTGTCCCTGCTCCTGCTGGCCCTGGCCGCCCTCCCCGCCCGGGGTGGCGTCAAGCCCGACTTCACCACCTGGCTGGCCGACTTCCGCCAGGATGCCCAGGCCCAGGGCATCACCCCCGCCACCCTGGATCTGGCCCTGGGCACCATCCAGCCCCTGCCCCGGGTGCTGGAACTGGACCAGCGCCAGCCGGAATTCGTGGACACCTTCTGGAACTACCTGGACGCCCGGGTCAACGCCCGGCAGCTCCGCCTCAGCCACGACAAACTGTGGATCCACCGCAAGCCCCTCTATCGCGCCCAAGGCAGACACGGCGTGCCGGCCACCCTGCTGGTGGCCCTGTGGGGCATGGAAACCCGCTTCGGCAAGAGCCTGGGGGGCTTCCCCACCCTGTCCGCCCTGGCCACCCTGGCCCACGACGGAAGGCGGGCCGCCTTCTTCCGCGCCGAACTGCTCAACGCCCTGCGCATCCTCCAGGACGGCCACGCCAGCCTGGCCACCCTGAAGGGTTCCTGGGCCGGCGCCCTGGGGCAGATGCAGTTCATGCCCTCCACCTTCGTGGAGTACGCGGTGGACGGCGACGGTGACGGGCGCAAGGACCTCTGGCGCTCCTTGCCCGATGCCTTCGATTCCGCCGCCGAGTACCTCAACCGTCTGGGCTGGCGGGAGAACGAGCACTGGGGCCGGGAGGTGCGCCTGCCGGCGGGGTTCGACTACGGCCAGGCCACGCTGAACAACCGCAAACCCGTCAGCCAGTGGGCAGCCCTGGGGGTGACCCTGGCGGACGGCAAGACCCTGCCCAAATCCGACCTGCCCGGCGCCATCCTCCTGCCCCAGGGCTACGCCGGTCCTGCCTTCCTGGTGTATCGCAACTTCGACGTGGTGATGACCTGGAACCGCTCCATCAACTACGCCCTGAGCGCCCTGCTGCTGGCCGACCGGCTCCAGGGCCTGCCCCCGCCCCGCCTGGGCCGGGGTGCGGACAACCGCCGTCTGAGCAAGGATGACGTGCAGGAGATGCAGCGCCTGCTGCGGGGCCGGGGCTTCGAGACCGGCGACCCGGACGGGGTGCCGGGCAGCCGCACCCGGGAAGCCATCCGCGCCTTCCAGGAAACCGCCGGCCTGCCGGTTGACGGCTTCGCCTCGGCCACCCTGCTGGAGCAGTTGCGCCAGACGGGCGCCCTCCAGGCCCGGGGGCCCCAGCCGGAAATGGCGATCCACTAGGCGCCTGTCGGACTTGCAGAAGCGAAGCGAAAACGAGCTTGCGAGCTTCGGCGCAAGCCAAAATTCGCCAGAGCGGGGACAGTTTTTGACGATTTCGCCGGGCAATAGTCGAACTATTGCCCAAGAAAGCGGCATTAATGGACCGCGCTTCCCACCAGCGCAGTAGATCAGCCACAAGTCAGACAGGCTCCTGGAGCATCCCGTACCTTCCCGAGTCGCCGGGGAGTGTCGAAGTTCATGACACCCATGACGAAATCGGATGACCGCATCCGCTTTGTCTCGCCCCTGGCCTCCACCGCCAGCCCATTGCAGGCCGCTTGGCCCCGCCCGGGACGGGGGAGCGGAGCGGACGCCCATGGCTCCGGACCGATTGGCATCGGCCTTGCTATACCCCTGGAAGACCAACCTCCATCTGGGACATCATGGACAAGCGCACGTCGTTCGATCTGGCATTCAACGAATCCCCCCTGCCCGAGGAGGGAGGACTGCTGGCGCTGCTCCATCCCGATGAAAGCCTGCCCGCCCCCGAGGAAGAGGAATCCCTGAAGGACTTCCTCAAACCGTTCCAGGAGGACGCTCCGGAATGGGAGCAACTGGAACTGCGCGCCGGCGACGACTGAGCCGCCGGGCCGGCTTATTTGACGGCGGCGCCAAACACCCGCTTCAGTAGTTCCGAGGTGCGGGCCAGGGGATCCTGGCGAATGCGCTTCTCCTCGGCCGCAATCAGCTTGAACAGGCCGTCCACGGCCTTGCTTTCCACGTAGGTGTCCAGGTCGGTATTGCCGACCCCCAGCCATTGCGTAGTGGGCCCCGCCTTCTGCATCAGCTTCTTGTAGGCTGCAGTGACCCCGGCCTGATCCGTGGCCGCCTGGACGATGGGCCGGAAGCGCTCCTTGAGCCTGGCTTCACTGGTCTTGCGGAAGTATTGGGTGGCCGCGTCGTCGGGCCCCTTCAGGATGGCCTTGGCATCGGTCAGACTCATCTGGGAAACGGCATCGGCGAACAGCCCTGCCGCCTCGGGGACGGCCTTTTCCGCCGCATGGTTCATGGTGGCCACGAACTGGTCCGCGTATTTGTCCTGGCCCAGGCTGCGCAACAGCTTCTCCACCTTGCGCAACTCATCGGGCAGGGGAATCTTCACCTCCAGGTTGTTCAGGTAGCCCCCCTCCTTGCCCAGGGTGGCGATGGCCGTCTGGGCCCCTTTGGACAAAGCCTCTTTGAGGCCCTTGATCACCTCTTCGTCGCTCAGGGCCGCCGCCGCCGTACTGCCCAGGGAGCCGGACACCGCAGGGGATTTCTGCACCGCTTCCCACTGTTTCTGCAGGTCGTCCAGCCAGCCGGCCCGGGTGGGAAGGGCCAGGGCGCCAGCCAGCAGAAACAGGACGGTCAGGAAAATGGTGCGCATGGGGGATCCTCGCTGCTTGCCGTGTCAGGAGCGGGAATTCTGCGCCAATCCACGCCCCGTCGCAGCATCACGCCTCAACAGCATTCCTCCTCAAGCCTTGCCAGCAGGGCCATGGCCTCCTGGTCTTTCCAGGTTTCGAACAATTCCCGCACCTGGTTGATGTTGGAATGGATGAGGAACAGGTCATCGGGCCGGGGACCGGAGCCGCCGGCCCGCTTCTTCAGGAAGTAGTCCCAGAAAGCCGTGTTCCGCTCGGGCAGGGCCACGTGGCGCAGAATGCAATCCATCACCCGGCGGGCGTTCCCGTCGCAGTCGATGCCCGAAAAGCTCACATAACGGTCCGGGGCGGCCGGCTGGCAGCCACAAGCTGCTTGCATGTCAGACTCCAGGAATTTAAATCAGGAGAACTTTATCCTGTTTTACCGCCCGGAGCATGTCCTATGCTCTTCAACCGGCCAACTTGCCGGCAATGGCCACCACTTCACTGGCCAGTTCCGCCACCCGACGGGTGGAAGACTCGTCCAGCAACCGCCCTGTCCCGTCGAAGGCCTTGTCGCCATGGGGCACGGCCACCCTGCGCGGCAGCACGAGGGCGCCCACTGTGCTCAACACCTGCTGCACCGTGTCCAATCCTTGCAAGCCCCCCAGGGCTCCCGGGGACGTGGCCATGAGGCCGGCCACCTTGCCGGCAAAGGGGTTGGCCCCCCGCACCCGGGGGGTGCGTGACACCCAGTCCAGGGTGTTCTTCAACAGGGCGGAAATGGAATGGTTGTATTCCGGCGACACCACGATGAAGCCGTCGTGGGCGCCCATCACTTCCTGGAGCCGGAAGGCGTTGTCCGGCGGACCGCTCTCCGCTTCCAGATCGCCGTCATAGAGCGGCAGGGGAAAGTCGGCCAGTTCCAGCAGGGTGGCCTTGCCCCCTGCCCCATCCACCGCCTGGGCGGCAACCCGGGCCAGCCTGCGGTTGAGGGATTCGCGCCGGACGCTGCCGGCGAAGACGAGAATGTTCATGGGCATGCCGCCTGTTGCGGGGTCGTGGGTCAGGGGAAACATTATCCCCTTTCCCCAAGACAAACTGCCCGACATGGCCAGGCCATGCCGGGCAGCCCATGCTGGGGTAGTGCGGGGCTCAGCGGGGGCAGCGGGCGATCTGCTGGGCCTGGAAGCCGGGCAGATCGGCGCCGTCGATGGCAAAGGCGAAGAAGCGGTTGGCGTTGGCAGCCAGGAAGTCGTTGTCGTTGGTGGCGATCAGCAGATGCCGGCCGTCAGGCAGGTCGGGGCCGAAGGCGATGCCTTCCATCTTCTCCGGGAAGCTGCTGCCCGCCAGGCCATAGGCCGGGTTCAGGAAATCCAGGAACTCCACCTTGGCCACCGGGGTGACGCCGGCGGGGGTGGCCGTCACGTCCATGGCTTGCAGGGTACGGATGTCGCTGGCGGCGCTGACGTCGATCTTGAACAGCTTCTTGAAGACGGCGCTGCTGCCGGCCTTGCCGTCCCGTTCCAGGACCAGGAACTCGTGGTCGTTGACGGCCAGGATCTCGCTGATGCCGTAGGACTTGCTCTCCAGCTTGTAGAGGTATTCCTTGTACTCGCCGGTGGCCAGGTTCATTTCCAGGATGCGGGTGTTGGTGCCCACCCGGGCCAGGGCGGTATCCAGCCCGCCATCCTGGATGAGGGGGCTTTGCATGATGCCGAACAGCCGGGTGCCATCGGGGGAGATGGCCAGGCCCTCCATGCCCCGGTTGGCCTGGCGGCCCGCCTTGTTGAGGGCCAGCTCGTCGCCCGGGACGTTCGCAGGCACGTCGATCAGGTACTTGTTGGGCACCGGCACGGCGGCCAGGCGCTTGCCGCTGTTCATGTCGAACTGATAGACGAAGGGACCGTACTCGTCGGAGACGAAAATGCTGCGGCCACAGCCGTCCACCCGCACCCCCTCCGGATCGAAACGCAGGCTGGCGGCGGAGTTGGCGGCATCGTGGGCGGTGGCGGAGCCGGTGAAATAGTCCGTGCCGGTGCGCAGCAGGCGGGTGCTCTCCAGGGTGGGGGTCACCGTCCAGATGCCGCCGCTTTCCGCCACGGCGACACGCAGGGTATAGAGCCGGTCGATGTAGGAGGTGGTGCCATCGGCAGGGCCCCGGTCCGGCGTGGCCACGTAGAGGTCGCCCCGGCCGGTGTAGGCAAAGGCGGAACCCAGGCCCCCCACCTGGTTATGGGGCGTCACGCCATCTTCCAGGATATCGGTCAGGCCGGAGCCATCGGTCGCGGTACCGGGGATGTTGCCTTCCCCCAGAAAGCTCACGGCTGCGGGGGCGGCAGCGGAGAAAGTCAGGAAACTGGCAGCCAGCAGGCTGGCAAAAAGGGGTTTGAGGGCTTTCGTGGCCATGGGGGGTCTCCGTCGATGGGCTGGGGGGGAAACTGGCAGCCCGGCCATCTGCGACGAGACCCGAGGCTTTCCGACCCCGCCTCTCGGCGGGTGTGGCGATGAGCAGCCCCGGGATGCTAGGAGGAGAACATGACCGACATATTTCAGCCCATGGAGAGACACCCATTTGGGGTACGCCTCCGCCTCTCAGCGGGGCAGCACGTGGATGTAACCCGTGGACAACTGGATTTCCCGCAGGAAGAAAAGCAGCCCCACCACCAGGGACACCATGGCCAGAATGAACAGGGAGGCGATGACCAGGGAAACCTCCAGACGCACCAGGGTCCCGATGAACAGGGTGGCGATGACCATGCAGACCAGCAGGGCCCCGCCGGTGCACAGGGCGATGGCCCGGTGGATCAGCCAGGTGCGCCGGCCCAGCACGGCCATTTCCGACTCTGCCGATTGCCGGTCCTCACCCTGCAGATCGGGCAGCCGCCCGTGGAGGGTGCGGAAACGATCCACCACCCGGCCCAGCCGGTTGACCAGCACGGACAAAAGCCCGGCCACGCCGGTCAACAGGAACACGGGCGCCACCGCCAGTTGAATGGCATGGGCGATGCTGGTGATATCGGCAATGGGCAGCATGGAGACAGAAACAGTAACGGGTCAGGGCGGATCCAGCAGCGCGGCCCGCATCTGGGCCTCGGTGATGGGCAAGGGCAACACGGCATGGACGGGAAACAGGGCCAGCAGCTTGTCCACGTGGGCCGCCTCGCCGGGTTGCAGGACGATGATGACCCGGGCCCGGGGCGCCATCGCCTGGAGGGTGCGCAGGGTCACGTCCAGATTGGAGATCGTGTTGCCCGCATAGTCATTGCCCCAGGCGTAGAGGAACTCGCCCACGAAGAAATCCGGCCGTTGGGCCTTCAAGGCCCGGTGCAGGTTCCGGGCGGAGTCGAAGCGTTGCGCGGCAATGCCCAGTTCCTCGTACAGCGCGGGGAAATGGGCCGCGAAGGGCGAAGCGACCAGGGCATACAGGGTCTTCATGGCATGGGTTCAAACGGCGCCCTTGGAGCGTACACCGGCGCGGTGTTTTCCTTCATCCAGGATCATTGCTGCGGGTCGCACACATAGCGTTTGGCCAGGTCCGCCCCAGGCTGGCAGCCTTCCAGGGAGAAACTGAAGTACAGGCAGTGGGGCCGGCAGATTTCCGTGTAGCACACGGCTGCCTTGCCTGCCGTGGCGGGCCCGCAGTGCTCCTCGGCGGGGTCCAGTCCCTCGCTGAGGCTGACGATGGGCCCCTCGCAGGCGCCCACGTCCACCAGTTTCCAGCCGGCGAGTGCCGGCACGGCGGGCAGAAGAACAAGGAGGAGCGCCAAAGCCGAGGTTTTCATGGATTCATTCCCTGTTGAACCTGGTGGAATTCCGCCAGGATACCCGCACCTCAGCGCGCCGGAGCGGGCGTTCCGGCACAGGTCCCGCCGTTCGCCATGCGCGGATAGTCCGGGCGGGAAGACAGGAAAACCTGCACGCAGTCACCGACCGCATGGCCTGGAAACTCGCTGTACACGAGCAATTTCTCACCCTTGTCAGTCACCACGCGTAATAGGGGACAGACCACGTTTCTGACCGTAATACGCGTAATAGGGGACAGACCACGTTTCTTGCGTCTGACATAGAAGCCCAAAGCCAAATTAGCAGCTGATCGGCAGTTAATCGTGGTCTGTCCCCTATTGTCCTGTCCCCTATTGTCCTACCCTATTGTCCTATTGTCCCTGAGCCCGCCCGCTTTGGCCCCGCGTTCTTGTTCACCTCAATTTCTAAGTGTCGCGGCAAGGATTCGCCCCACGTCGGACGTCAGCCTGTGAGGGGCAATGATCACCCAAAGCAGCAAGAGATGGTGCCTGGCTTCCAATTCCTTGGGCAAGTAATCGCAGGTCTCGACGGCCGCGTCCTGGCACAACTGCTCCCACGTATACTCGGCCGGGTACTGGCGGGTTTCCTCCGTGCCTTCAGGGCAAGCCAGAAGACCATATTGCCAGCTCGCCGCAGGGACGAAGCGCTTGTGGCCAAGGCGGTTGAAGTTCGGCCAGTTCTCACGGCAGGGTGACTTCAGTTTCGCCCTTGCCACCAGATGCAGGAGAAGTTCGGCGGTATAGCTGGATCCCGCAAAGGACTCCTCCTGAAGATCGGAGGATTCCTTGCTGGTTTGCAAGCCGTAGCGCCGTCGCGCCACCGCTTCATAGCCGTAATACGGATCAGGAAGGGGGTGTTCGCTACGGTATTGGTTCGCAAACAAGACGGTTTGCAGGAACCCGGCCATCTCATAGTCAGGACGGATGGTGGCGTCCACGCGGCGAAGACAGAGCAGGAAAGCGAGCAGGCAGGGGACCGCGGCTTCACCCCACAGGTCGAGATGTTCATGTCGCTTGTTCAGCCACCCGGCGATAGCACTGCGCCGCTCCGTATCCTCCGCTGTTTCCCCAGGAAAGAACCACAGGACGGCGAAGAGGCCGCACAACAGGGTGTAGCGCCAGCCAAACAACTCCGGATCGGAGAGGGCATCGCCCTCGACCAAATGCGCCCTGGCCTGAGCCTCGTCCCACAATGCGACCAAGGCGTCCTTGATGGTGCTCTCGGCCAGGGCCAAGCTCTCCCGCACCGAACCCTTGAGGGGGAGGCCGGCGCGTTCGCACGAGGCCATGACGCTGACGGCGAAAAGACACCAGGCGCTTGCCAAGGCGAAATGGTTTTCCCGCTCTGAGAAGTGATGTGTCGCGATGCCGGTCAGCAAGGCGGCACTGGGCGCCGCCCTTTGCAATTCGGCCATCTTCAATGGCTTGTCCTCCCCCCTCAGGGCCAGTACTTCGCCGAGCATCGAGGCGAGGCGCTGCGAAGGCAAGAGGTCGCGCCCATCGTGGAGAAAGACCTCCAGCAATTCGCGGATGTTAGTCATCTCATTTGGCCAAAGGCTGGAGCCCAGTTGCTTTGCCCAGTCCAGGAGCTGCCCGCGGCCAATCAATGCCACCTTGGAAAAATAGGGTACGCGATTCAGATCATCGACGGCGCGTTGCACTTCTTCATCGAAGTAGCCATTCGAGACCAAATAAGAACGGTGCGGCACGCCCACCGGGAGGCCAGGAAATATGATGGGTTGCGACATCAACTGGACCAGCTGGGGCTGAATCTCCCTGAATTCGTTCAACCCGACACGTCCGCCAGGCTTTCCCTTCAGCTGATAGGCGCAGGGCACGTCGTCCGGCGCCACTGCGAACACGTCCTTGCCGAACTCCAGCGCGCAATGCCGGGTGCTATGCAACACACGATAACCCTGACCGCCCAGCATCTGGACAAAGCTGGCTTGGTAGCTACGCTCGCTGGCGCTATCCAACCAGTTTTCGAGCAGCTTCTCGATCACGCCATTCCATCCGCTTCTTGTCGATAATTTCACGGTAGCGCCGGCTGTATTCAGGGTCATGCTCCAGCGCGTCCGAGACTTCCTTGGCCCGTTCCTCCATGCCGGGAGGCATCACGACCGTGAGCTGGCGGGGCTTCCCGCTGGCATCGAAATCTAACTGAACCTTCTCGACCACCTCCAGATACACCTCGGGACTGAAAGGTTTACCGCCGGCATCAACCACGTTGCCCACACGTTCTACGGCCTCGTTGATCTGGCCAAACGCGTTTTCGCTGATCTGCCTGGCCATTTCCCGGGCCGCCTCGTCGAGCTTGGCCAGGCGGTCCTGCATGCTCAAATGCGGTACCTCGTCGAAGCGGATCGAGGTTTCTGCCGAAGCTTCCTTCAATTCGGTCTCGTCGACCTGACCATCCGGGCGGATGGTCACGACACGACGGCCTTCCTTGATGTAGTAACGAGGCGCTTCGTTGAGCACACCCATGTAGGCATTGACCCGCTGCCTGAATGCAGACCGCAGCCTCTGGGCAAGCTCCTGTTTCAGAGGTGGGATGTCAGGAAGCATAGGCACAGTGCCAAATGACTCATACTTGAATGTGTTTCGCCATTTCGTCGGTCGATCTCCCAATCGAAGCCATTCGGTTCATGCCCCGGTTGTGCCGGATCACCGTGGCGTGCTTGCCGGCCTTGACCTTGGCAAGGAAGAGGGTGATGCGGGCTTTGGCTTCGTGGGCTTGGAGGGTGCGCATGGGTGGAGTCTCCTGGGGTGGTGGGGGTCGTTTTTGTTGGTCATGTGGAAGGGGAGAAAGACTTTCCCTCTCCCTAGCCCTCTCCCGCTTGCGGGAGAGGGGATTCAGTCAGGTTGCCGAGCCTGCGGCCGCCTTCTCCAGATAGAACGGGCAGCGCGCCGGGCCGCCGGCGGGCCGCACCAGCTCCTCGCTGAAGTCGGCGTAGGTGCGGTGCAGGCTGTGGCGGGCGGCATCGTCCTCGTAGCGCCGGCAAGCGGCGCTCAGGGGGCAGCGGGAGGGCATGCAGTAGGTGATGCGTTCGTCCATTGGCCTGCCCTCGGCTTCAATCCCAGGCCAGGGCGCCGCCGGTCTGGTACTCGGTGACCCGGGTCTCGAAGAAGTTCTTTTCCTTCTTCAGGTCGATCATCTCCGCCATCCAGGGGAAGGGGTTGTTGGCGCCGGGGAACAGTTCGTCCAGGCCGATCTGGGTGGCGCGGCGGTTGGCGATGAAGCGCAGGTATTCCTTGAACATGGGGGCGTTGAGGCCCAGCACGCCCCGGGGCATGGTGTCTTCGGCGTACTGGTACTCCAGTTCCACGGCCTTCTGGAACATGGCCTTCAGTTCGGCCTTGAACTCGGCAGTCCAGAGGTAGGGTTCTTCCAGCTTGATCTGGTTGATCATGTCGATGCCGAAATTGCAGTGCATGGACTCGTCGCGGAGGATGTACTGGTACTGCTCGGCGGCGCCGGTCATCTTGTTCTGCCGGCCCATGGCCAGGATCTGCACGAAGCCCACGTAGAAGAACAGGCCTTCCATGATGCAGGCGAAGGCGATGAGGCTCTTCAGGAAGGTCTGGTCCTTTTCCGGGGTGCCGGTCTTGAAGTTGGGGTCCGACAGCACGTCGATGAAGGGCAGCAGGAATTCGTCCTTGGCGCGGATGCTGGGGATCTCGTGGTAGGCGTTGAAGATTTCGCCTTCGTCCAGACCCAGGCTTTCCACGATGTATTGGTAGGCATGGGTGTGGATGGCTTCCTCGAAGGCCTGGCGGAGCAGGTACTGGCGGCATTCGGGGGCGGTGATCTGCCTGTAGGTGCCCAGGACGATGTTGTTGGCGGCCAGGGAGTCGGCGGTGACGAAGAAGCCCAGGTTGCGCTTGACGATGAGCCGCTCGTCCTCGGACAGGCCGTTGGCGTCCTTCCAGGTGGCGATGTCCCGGTTCATGTTCACTTCCTGGGGCATCCAGTGGTTGGCGCAGGCGGCGATGTACTTTTCCCAGGCCCACTTGTACTTGAAGGGGACGAGCTGGTTCACGTCGGCCTTGGCGTTGATGATGAGCTTGTCTTCCACCCGGACCCGGCGGCGGGCGATGTCGTTCTCGGCAGCCAGGGGGGGGACGTTCCCCTGGCCCCCTTTGTCGAAGGCGGGGGATGACGTGGGGGCCAGCCAGGGGTTGGCGGGTTCGGCGACCCGGGGCTGGAGTTGGGGCATGGGGGGCATGGCCGGACGGGCGGGGGCGGCGGGGATGTCGTCTTCGAAGTTCAGCATGGTGTCTTCTCCGTGTTCCGGGTCGGGTTCAATAGCGGACGCGCGTGGCGGGCTGGATGATGTCGATGACCTCCTGGCTGACGGCCAGGGCTTCCAGGCCGATCTCGCCCAGGTCGGCCAGGTTCAGTTGCAAGAGGTCCATGCAGCGGCGGGCGCGCTCGTCGGGCTGGAAGGTCTGAAGTTCCTGGTGGGTCTTCAGGCAGGGGGCCAGGGAGCAGGACATGCGCACCGCCAGGTGGACCACGGACACTTCCCGGGTGTAGGCGGGAGCTTCTTCCGGGTCCAACTGGTATTCCACGGGCAGCATGAGCCGTTCGGGCAGGTCCCATTCGTCCATCAGGGCGGCCCCCACGGCGGCGTGGCTGAAGCCGAAAACCCGGGCTTCGGCCACTTCCAGGGGAAGACCCTCGTCGCGCATGAGGGACAGGGCTTCCCGGTACAGGGCCGGGCGGCGCACGTAGAGCACCAGGCGGCCCACGCCGTGCAGCAGGCCGGCCAGGAACAGGCCTTCCGACTCCCGCAGGCGCAGGCGCACGGCCATGAGCCGGGCCAGCACGGCAGCGGCGGTGCTGTTTTCCCAGAAGGTGCGCATGTCCACGAACTCTTCCGGGATGTCGCGGAAGGCGTTGACGGCTGCGGTGGCCAGAACCAGATCCTTGAGGGCCCGGTGGCCCAGCAGGATCACCGCCCGGGTCAGGGTTTCCACCTGGCCCCGGCCGGCGAAGATGGCCGAGTTGGTGAGGCGCAGGCAGGTGGCCACCAGGTTGGCGTCCAGTTCGATGACTTCGATGAGGTCCTGGTCGGTGGAACTGGGGTTGTCCATCACCGCGCAGGCCCGCACCACCAGGTCGGGCAGGCTGAACAGGCTGGAGACCTCTTCAGCCAGGGTTTCCGGGGTATCCATGCCGGCCCCTTACTGGCAGGCCTCGCATTCCTCGAAACCCGGGTCCCCGGGGCGCAGGGTGCAGGCCTTGCCCACGATCTCCGGCTCCGGCAGGTTGGGGGCGGCCACGTAGCCGCCCCCGCCGCCGCTGGACACGGCGTTCAGTTCGCCGCCCTTGCCGGTGGATTTCTCGGCGTGGGTGGCGCCCAGGGCACGCAGGTAGTAGGTGGTCTTCAGGCCCCGCAGCCAGGCCAGCTTGTAGGTCTCGTCCAGCTTCTTGCCGGAAGCCCCGTGGAAGTAAAGGTTCAGGCTCTGGGCCTGGTCGATCCACTTCTGCCGCCGGGCGCCGGCTTCGATGAGCCACACCGGGTCGATCTCGAAGGCGGTGGCATAGAGGCTGCGCAGTTCGCCGGGAATGCGGTCGATCTTGGCCAGGGAACCGTCGAAGTACTTGATGTCGCCCACCATGACCTCGTCCCACAGGTTCATGGCCTTCAGGTCCCGCACCAGGTACTGGTTCACCACGGTGAACTCGCCGGACAGGTTGGATTTGACGAACAGGTTCTGGTAGGTGGGCTCGATGCTGGCCGATACGCCGACGATGTTGGCGATGGTGGCGGTGGGGGCGATGGCCAGGCAGTTGGAGTTGCGCATGCCCACGCTCAGGATGCGGCTGCGCAGGGCGTCCCAGTCCAGAGTCTGGGAATGGTCGCACTCCAGGTAACCGCCCCGCTCCTCGGCCAGTTTCTTCAGGGAATCCTGGGGCAGGATGCCCTGGCTCCACAGGGAGCCGTTGAAGCTGGAGTAGCGGCCCCGCTCTTCGGCCAGTTCGGTGGAGGCCCAGTAGGCATAGTAGGCCACCGCTTCCATGGCCCGGTCGGCGAATTCCACGGCCTCCTGGGAGGCGTAGGGGATGCGCAGCAGGTGCAGGGCGTCCTGGAAGGCCATGGTGCCCAGACCCACGGGGCGGTGCTTCAGGTTGGAGTTGCGTGCCTTGCCCACGTTGTAGAAGTTGATGTCGATGACGTTGTCCAGCATGCGCATGGCGGTGCGGATGGTCTTCCTCAGCTTGTCGTGGTCCAGGCCGCCGTCCTTCAGGTGGTTGGCCAGGTTCACCGAGCCCAGGTTGCACACGGCGATTTCGTTGTCGTTGGTGTGCAGGGTGATTTCGGTACAGAGGTTGGAACTGTGCACCACGCCCACGTGCTGGTTGGTGTAGCGCACGTTGCAGGCGTCCTTGAAGGTGATCCAGGGGTGGCCGGTCTCGAACAGCATGGACAGCATCTTGCGCCACAGGCCCACGGCGGAAACCTTCTTGAACACCTTGATCTCGCCCCGCGCGGCCTTGTCCTCGTAACGGGCGTAGGCGGCTTCGAAGGCCTGGCCGGTGAGGTCGTGGAGGTCCGGGCAGTCGGAGGGGCTGAACAGGGTCCACTCGGCGTTCTCCATGACCCGCTTCATGAACAGGTCAGGCACCCAGTTGGCGGTGTTCATGTCGTGGGTGCGGCGCCGGTCGTCGCCGGTGTTCTTGCGCAGTTCCAGGAATTCCTCGATGTCCAGATGCCAGGTTTCCAGGAAGGCGCACACCGCGCCCTTGCGCTTGCCGCCCTGGTTCACCGCCACGGCGGTGTCGTTGGCCACTTTCAGGAAGGGCACCACGCCCTGGCTCTTGCCGTTGGTGCCCTTGATGTAGGCGCCCAGGGCCCGCACCCGGGTCCAGTCGTTGCCCAGGCCGCCGGCGTATTTCTGCAACAGGGCGTTGTCCTTGATGCCCTGGTAGATGCCATCCAGGTCGTCGGGGATGGTGGTCAGGTAGCAGGAGGACAACTGGCTGTGGCGGGTGCCGGCGTTGAACAGGGTGGGGGTGCTGCTCATGTAATCGAACCTGGACAGCACGTGGTAGAACTCAATGGCCCGGGCTTCCCGGTCGATCTCGTTGAGGGCCAGGCCCATGGCCACCCGCATGAAGAAGGCCTGGGGCAGTTCGATGCGCCGTTCCTCGATGTGCAGGAAGTAGCGGTCGTAGAGGGTTTGCAGGCCCAGATACTGGAATTGCAGGTCACGGTCGGCGTCCAGTTGGGCGGCCAGGCGGGCCAGATCGTATTGCAGCAGGCGCTCGTCCAGCAGTTCCGCTTCGACGCCCCGCTTCACGTAGGCGGGGAAATAGTCGATGTAGCGGGCGGCCATGTCGGCCTGGTCCACTTCCTCCCCCAGCACTTCGCGGCGGATGGAATGCATGAGCAGGCGGGAGGTGACGTAGGTGTAGTCCGGGTCCTTCTCGATGAGGGAGCGGGCGGAGAGGATGAGGGACTTGCGCACCTCGTCCATGGGCACGCCGTCGTAGATGTCGCGCAACGTGGCCTGGAGGATGGCCTGGGGGTTGGTTTCCGCCAGGCCCTGGCAGGCGGCGGCGACGATGGCGGAGACATGGTCCAGATTCAGGGGCACCCGCTCGCCGTTCTCGGTGCAGAACAGGGCATGGTCCTGGGCCTGCTGGCGTTTCTGCTTGGCCCGTTCCTCGTTGCGCTTCTCCCGATAGAGCACGTAGGCTCGGGCCACTTCGTGCTCGCCGGAACGCATGAGGGCCAGTTCCACCTGGTCCTGGATGTCTTCGATGTGGAAGGTGCCGCCGCCGGGCTGGCGGCGGATCAGGGCCCCCACCACGTTCTGGGTCAGGTTCTCCACCAGATCGCGGATGCGGGCGCTGGCCGCCGCCTGGCCGCCGTTGACGGCGATGAAGGCCTTGGTCAGGGCGATGGAGATCTTGGAGGGCTCGAAGGCCACCACGGCGCCATTGCGGCGGATGATCTTGTGGCCGGCATAAGCGGCGCCATCAGGGGCGTCGGCGAGGCTGGTGGGGGGCACGGGGGTCAGGCCGGGAACGGTCTGGTATTCGGCTGCGGTTTGCATCGGCGCGTCTCCTTTTCGCATCTTTTCCGGCTGGGCACGGGTCCGGCGGTTTATTAGAGAACACTAAATATAGTGTTCGTTTGCAGTTGCTGGCACTAATTCTAGTGCCGGAGCCGGGTCCGTCAAGGATTTTTTTCGCACAGCTTATCCCCCGTCTTATCGACAGGCCGACCCCCGCCGCCGCCCCAGCAAACACGGGGCCAAGGCGAAGTTATCCCCATAATCCACAGCCGGTCCGCCACCGGGGGATGGGGAAAAAAACCGCTGTCCGGAGCGGAGGAAGCGGCGGGGGGAATCAGGGCAGTCGGCCTTTCCAGCCCAACACCGCCAGGGTGATGGCGGACACCGCGAAGGCCGCCAGCCCGGCCAGCAGACCGATGATCCAGACCCCCAGCAGGCCGGCATTGCGGGAGTCCCGGTAGTCGATGCTGCCGGCGATGTGGAAGAGACAGACGTTGAGGCCCACCAGGGTGGCCAGGGTGAGTCGGGCCGCCAGCCAGCCCCGGGACTGGCCCGGGACCTGCAGGCCGTAGGACCAGAGGAAGGCGGCGGGAACCGCCAGCAGGGGCAGCAGCCAGGCCAGCCGTTCCAGCCAGGCGTTGCCCAGCTCCGTGGCGGGCTGATTGCAACGGGCCAGAACCACCGTGATCCCGTAGGCCAACGCCCAGAAGAGTTCCGGCCCCAGCAGCCAGGCCATCCCCCTGCTCATGGCCGACCTGCCCCACCCGGCGCCACCGCCCCCCGGCTGCCGCACGGGGGCAGGAGGGCCGCAAGGTTCCGGGGACGGAGGGCACGGGTGGACCCGCACATGGGGAGGCTCGCCGTCATCGGCGGGTTGGGCCGGATGTCCCGGCGTCCTCTGCCAGCGGGCCGGATGCAGCGCCGGCCAGCTTTGCCCGCAGGGCGGCCACGGCCTGGGCCCGGGCTGGCGGATCCTCGTTGTTGAACGCCAGGAAGAAGGGCCGCTGGCCCATGTCGAACACGGAATCGGCCCCCCCGTACAAGTAGGCCAGCAGGGCCGCGTAATGGACCGCCACCGCGCCTTCCCGCTGTGCCACTTCCCGCCACAAGGCGGCCAGCACCGGGGGCGGGTGGTATTCCACCACCGCATCGATGGCCTCGCTCAGGCCTGCAAAAGGCGCTGCTTTGGCCAGCACTTCCACCAGGGTGGTGGTCTTCTGCCCGGGACTCGCCAGGGCCGGAGCATGCCGCAGCACAGCCAGCCGGATGGCCGGTTCCCCCTCTGCCAAGGCCCGGACCAGGGCCCGGCGGCCGTCGGGACCATCCAGCCGGGCCAGGGCCTCCACGTCGCGCCAGTCCCGGATGCCCCGCTCCAGCAGCAGCCGCTCAGCCTCATGGCGCGTCTTCTGGTCCATCTGCGCCAGGGCCTCCAGATCGTAGCCGATGCCTTCCCGCCAGCGTTCGTAGTCCAGGTTGAGACTGCGCTGGAAGCGCACCAGAAGCGACTCGTCCCGCAGGGAGGCGGGCGCCACGCTGGCCACCTGGAGGGAAACGGGGCGGGAGACAGCCGGTCTGGCCAGCACCGGGGGTTGCAACGGGGTCTCGGCCCGGGCCAAGGGCGGATCGGGTTCGGCTGGCCGGGGAGGATTCAACACGAAGAAATGGCCCTGGGCGTCGGTGTAGCCGTGGTAGCCCTTCCAGTTGGGCCACTGCCGGTAATCCAGTCCGTCGCCAGGGGTGGTCACATCCTTCTCCAGCAGCACGCAGAAACCCACCGGCGGTGCCGGGAAGCCGGGGTCGATGGCGACCACCCGGTTGCCCGCTGCGATCTCCGCTGCCACCAGGGTGCCCAGGGCCGGCGGCAGGCCCGCCCAGGCGGAAGGATCCGGCGCCACGGCCAGATTGCCGCTGGCCCCTCAGTAACCCGCCACGGCGTCGATCCGCTCCCGGCGGACCACAATGCGGGCAAATTCCCGGGAAGTCAGTTCCACGGTCTCGGCATCCATCCTCACCACCCGGCCGGGAATGGCCTGGCCTGCCACGTAGAGCACCACGCCTTTCTTGTCCTTCAGGCTTGCATCGAGAACCGGGTCCATGGCCTCGTTGGCTCCGGCAGCAGCCGTCCTGGCAAAGGCAAGGAGCATCGCCAGCAGGACAGGGGCGAGCAGGCGGGGAAGATGGGGGGGCATGGTGCGTCTCCAGTGGTTGCGTGGGGGTGGCTGGGGAACCTTTGCGTTCATTCAACCGGCTCGCCCGGCCCCGTAGATTAGCGCCCGATCAGCCCCGTCTGGCAAGTCCGGGGGAACCCCCGGGGGGAATCCGGACCAGGGGGGCCGATCCTTTCATGGCCGGCCCCCAACCGCCCGGGCTCCGTCCCACCAGGCTGCCAGGGCCTGCCGCTGGGCGGGGCCCAGGACCACGCCGGGCCGCACCCGGCGGACCTGCTCCACCGCAATTTCCGGTGCGGGAGCATGTCCTTCGGCCAGCAGCCAGGCGGCCACGGCCAGGGCGCTGCGGGAAAAGCCCAGGGCGCAGCAGACCAGCACGGGCCCCCGGGCCCGGGCGGCCTGGATGGCCCGCCGGGCGGTGTCGATCGCATCCGGCTCCGGCGCCACCAGGTCCAGCATGGGCACGTTGGCATAGGCACGCCCCCCCGTCGGGCAGGGCAGTTCGGCGCCGAGATCGACGATGGCGGCGATGCCCAGCCGCTCCAGGTCGGCGGCCGTCGGCAGCCGGCCCAGCCAGAGGCCCGGACGCATTTCCACGGCGGGGGCCAGCCCCCGGGTCCAGGCCCGGGAATTGAGCCAGGCTCCGGCCAGGTAAGGGGCCAGCAGGCCGAGGGCGGCGGGGCTGGGGCGACCGTCCGGCCCCTTCTGGAAAACGGCGCTTCCCAGGACCAGATAGGCCGCGCCCACCAGGGCCAGGGACCCGGCGGGCCAGAGCAGCCACAGGGCGCCGCCCCCCGTGCCGGCCAGGCCCACGCAGGCCAGGGCGCCCAGGAGGTAGAGCCCCCCCAGGCGGCGGCGGGCCGGGTCGGCGGCGAGGGCCGGCCGCGCCAGGGGGGAGGGCCTGTCGTCGGGCCACAGCCACAGGCACAGGGCCCCCAGGGCCAGGCCCGTGGGCACGTCGATGAAATGGTGCTGCCAGGTGGTGAGCACGGACACGCCGATCAGCGCGAAGAGGCCGTGCACCAGCCCGTGCCAGGTCCGGGGCAGGGCCCGCAGGTACACCCCCCAGAGCAGGACCATGAGGGCGATGTGCAGGGAGGGGGCCTGGTTGAAGGGCCTGTCGAACTGGCCCAGCAGGTCGAACAGGGCCCCGGGCAGGCCTTCCACCGGCGGCCGCTCGAAGGAGAAGCGCAGGGGGAACAGGAGGAAGCAGGCCACCGCCAGCAACTGGGCGGTGAGCAGGCGCCGGGCGTGGGTGTCCAGGCGGGCCCGGTCGGCGCAGAGGAAGAGGGAAAGACCGTAGAGCCCGTCGATGAGCCAGTAGGGCAGGATGGTCCAGGGCAGGAAGGGGATGTGCCGCTCCCAGTCGAACACCACCACTCCCACCTGGGCCCGCTGGCCGGTCACCCAGGTGGCGAAACCGTAGCTGGCGAAGAAGAAGGGCCCCAGGAACAGGAGCCAGGCCAGGGCCCGGCCCCAGGGACGGGGTGCCGCTGCCATGGCGGTCAGGTCTTGCGCGCCAGGGACACGGTGAAGATGCCCCAGCCGTCGATCCACTGGTCCAGCTTCTCGAAATCGGCTTCGGCCACCAGGAGGTCCATCTCCGCCTGGCTGCGGCGGCGCATGACCCAGGGCTGGCGGTCCCGGTGGCTGGTGAGGGTGCGGGCGATCATTTCCATCTGGGGATGCCAGGGCTGGCCGGTATAGATGAGGTACCCGCCCGGGGCCAGGGCCCGGGCCAGGCCGGCCAGGGAGCGGGCCACCCGGTCGTTGTCGGAGAACAGTTCGTAGAGGCCGGAGACCAGGGCCAGGTTGGGGGCCAGGCTGTCGGCCAGGCCGGCCAGGTCTTCGCCGTCGAAGGCGTCGCCGGGTTCGAAACGGGCGATGTCGGCCAGCCCGCGAGCGGCGAGCAACGCCCGGCCCGCCTGGACGTTCAGGTCGCTGTAGTCCCGCAGCAGGATGGCCGCCGGCCGCTGCGGCAGTCCGGCCAGGGCATCCAGCACGTAGCGGCCGTGGCCGGCGGCGATGTCCAGGATGCGCGGCGGCCGGCCCGCCTCCGCCAGACGTCGGCCGGCTTCGGCCATGGCCAGGGCCAGGTGCTGCTTGCGCATCCGGATGCCCCGCCAGCCCACGGCCTCCAGGTAGCCCCGGTCGATGAGCCGGCCCAGTCCCAGGGCGCCCCGGGCCTGGTTGCGGTAGACGTAATCCAGGCTGGAGCCGGAATCGAAGCCGGTTTCGAGCCCCAGGCGGATGCCTTGCGAAAGCCGGCCCAGGGTGCCCATGGCAAGACGGGTCAGGGCGAAGCGGAGGTTGCTGGCCGCGAGGGCCGGCAACGGGGCCCGCAGACGCTGCTCCTCGTCGTAGGTCGGCCCGGCCCGATGGGCGTCCAGCAAGGGCTGGCGTGGCATGCGCTGCGCCGCGCCGGTGCTGAACAGCCGGGCCAGGAAGGCGCGGATGAGGGCGAAGGCCCGCTCCCGGTCCTTCTCTCCCAGGGTGTCGTGGAAGAAGCCGGGCAGCACGTGGCGTTCCTTCATGGCCGAGCCCAGGTTGGCGAAGAAGGTTTCCTGGGGGGCCGTGTGCACCACCCAGTCGCTGTCCGACACCAGCACCTGGGTGGGCAGGCGGATGGCCTGGGCGTCGGCCACCACCCGTGCGGCGGCTTCATACAGCCCGAGCAGCACCCGGGCGGAGATGTCCCGGGTGATGAGGGGGTCGGCGTCGTAGCTGGCGATGCGTTCCGGGTCGTGGGTGAGGAACCTGGCCTTGACGTAGGAGGTGATGAAGAAGTTGCCCCGCAACCGGTACCACAGGGCCAGGGCCGGCCGGGCCAGGGGCACGTAGAGCTTCACCTGGAAGGCGGGGGCGGTGAGCACCAGGCCCCGCACCGGTGGAGCGTAGTCGTGGGCCCAGGTGGCGGCCAGCACGGCGCCCACGCTCTGGGCCAGCACCACCATGTTTTCCCGGGGGATGCCGTGGATCTCTTCCAGGTGGCGGACGAACACGTCCAGGTCCTTCACCGACGCGGCGAAACCCGGACTGTCGCCCCGGGGGCCGGGGGAACGGCCATGGCCCCGGGCGTCCCAGGCGAAGGCGGCGAAGTCGTCCAGGCCCAGTTCGTCGACGATGTGTTGCAGGCGGCCGGAATGCTCGTGGCCCCGGTGCAGGAGGACCAGGGCCCGCTCCGCCCCGGCTCCTGGGGCGGGCCAGTGGCGGTAGAACAGGGCGGTGCCGTCGTGGGTGATGAAGTGGTGGGTTTCAGCAGGGCGCATGGGGGCGATGTCCGGAGATGGGCAATCAGGGTCGGAAGAAGGGGAACGGGGTCTTCCACCCCTGCCTGGAATCGGCCACCTGGCCCTTGAGGCCGCTGAGGGCCAGGCCCAGTTCCTCCCCCTGGTAGAAGCGCATCAGTTCTGCGCGATAAGCCTGGGCATCAGGCCAAAGCGCCAGGAAGCGCTCCAGGTCCCGGCTGAAGCGGCTCTCCCGGTCCAGGCGCGGCAGCAGTTCCTGCAAATCCGCCCGCCGGGCGGCCAGGCGGCCGGCCGCCTTGTCCGCCAGGGCGGCCACCTTGTCCGGGGTCATGCCCCGGGCAATGTGGCGGTTGCCGTAATCCCAGTAGATGTCGCCCATTTCCCAGACCAGGGCGGCGGCCTGGGCCAGGGGGTCGTCGGCCTGGCCGGGCAGGGCGAACAGGCTGGCCAGCAGGCCGAACAGGCCCAGCAGGCCCCGGCGGCGCCGGTTCATGCCCTCCCGCCCGCAGCAGGAGAGCAGAACGGCCGGGGGCGCCGGACGGGCGGATTTCGGGACATGGCGCACCTCAATGGGTTCAGGGGGAGGAATCTGGCCGGCATTGTCCCGCCAAACCCCCGCCCGGGGCAGGGGGGAGATGGCGCCCGGGGGAATCCCCAGGCATTTCCCTGGGCCGCCTCATGGGCAGGGGCCTCAGGCCAGGAGGCGGGCTTCCAGTTCGGTGACGGGCATGGGCTTGCCGAACAGGTAGCCCTGGTAGGCCAGGCATCCGCTGCGCCGCAGGAAATCCCGCTGCTCCTGGTTTTCCACGCCTTCGGCGATGACTTGCAGGCCCAGGGACTCGCTCATGGCCAGAATGGCCCTGACGATGCCCGCGTCGTTGCCGTCGTGGGGCACGTCCCGCACGAAGGACTGGTCGATCTTCACCTGGTCCAGAGGCAGGCGCTTGAGATAGGACAGGGAGGAATAGCCGGTGCCGAAATCGTCCAGGGAGAAGCCCACTCCCAGCACCTTCAGCCGGGCCATGCGCTGCACCACTTCTTCCACGTCGTCCAGCACCACGCTTTCGGTCAGTTCCAGCTTGAGCAGGGCCGGGTCGGCGCCGGAACGGGCCAGGCTGTCGTCCACCTGTTCCACGAAACCGGGCTGGTGGAACTGGCGGGCGCTGACGTTGATGGCCAGACGCAGGTGCCGGGTGCCGGGCTGGGCGCGCCAGGCCACGAGCTGGGCGCAGGCGCTGTCCAGGACCCAGCGGCCGATGTCCAGGATGAGGCCTGTTTCCTCGGCCAGGGGAATGAACTGGGCGGGGGGGACCATGCCCCGCTCGGGATGTTGCCAGCGCAACAGGGCCTCGGCGCCCACCACCCCCCTGCCCTCCTCCACCTGGGGCTGGTAGTAGAGGCGCAACTCGCCCCGGGCCAGGCCCCGGCGCAGGTCCGCCTCCAGGGCGCTGCGGGTTTCGATGGCCGCCTGGACGGCCGGATTGAAGAAGCGCAAGGTGTTGCGGCCGGCATCCTTGGCCTGGTAAAGGGCCACGTCGGCCTGTTTGAGGAGCACTTCCGCAGAGGTGTCACGGCCCTGGAAGAGGGCCAGGCCGATGCTGGGGGTGCTGTGGTATTCCTGCTCCAGGCCGGGTAGTTCGTAGGGTTGGGAAAGCTGTTCGCGCAGTTTGTCGGCGATGGCTTCCGCCTGGGCGGCAGCCACGGATTCCTCCCCGTCCAGGTCGGCCAGCATCACCAGGAATTCGTCGCCCCCCAGGCGGGCCACCGTGTCCTCCTGGCGCACGCCGGCCTGGAGCCGGCGGGCCACTTCCACCAGCAGCCGGTCGCCGGCCTCGTGGCCCTGGGTGTCGTTGAGGGTCTTGAAGTGATCGAGGTCCAGCATGAGCAGGGCGCCGAACTGGAGGCTGCGGGCGCTGGCGATGAGGGCATGGCCCAGCCGGTCCAGCAGGAGGCGGCGGTTGGGCAGGCCGGTGAGGGGATCGAAATAGGCCAGGTGGCGGATCTGCTCCTCGGCCTCCTTGCGGGCGGTGATGTCGCGTACCGTGACCCGCCGCCCCAGATAGCGCCCTTCCTTGTCCAGCACCGGCCGGCAGGTGTGGGTGACCCAGCGGATGGCGCCCTGCTTCTGGATGATGCGGAAATCCAGTTCGTCCACGTCCTGGTTCGCCCCCTCCGGCAGGTGATGGTGCACGTGGCGTTCCCACAGATGCCGGTCGTCGGGCAGAACGATGGCGTCGATGAGGGCAGGATTGCGCAGGAATTCCTCCACCGGATAGCCGGTGATCCGTTCCACCGAGGGGGAGATGTAGTTGAACCCGCCGTCGGGCAGGACCCAGTATTCCCAGTCGTAGGTCCAGTCCACCATGGTGTGGAACTTGGCCTCGCTCTCCCGCAGGGCCCGCAGACCGCGTTCCTGGTCCAGTTCCGCAGCCGCCCGGGCGGCCAGGATGCGCAGGTTGGCCTGGACCAGTTCACCGTTGGCCAGGGGCGTGCGGTTCACCCCGACGATGAGACCCACGGCCTGGCCGGCATGGTCCACCAGGGGCTCGCCCACGTAGCTTTCCGCCCCCAGCCGGGCCAAGTCCTCATCCAGGGGGTACAGCGCCCGCACGCCGGATTCGATGCAGGGCCGGGTGTGCTCCAGCACCCGTTCGCAGGGGGTGTTGGCCAGGTCGTAGGACCAGTTGGGCACCGGCTGGCCATCCAGCCAGGCCGCCAGGGTGGTGACCCGGTGCCGGCCCCGGTTGAGCAGGGCCACGTGGACGTAGTCCAGCCCCAGGGAGGTGGCAGCGTGGCGCACCATGTCCGGGAAGAAACTGTCGCCCCGGACCCGGGAGACGAATTCGGCGGTACGCTCCTGGATGGCCTGAATCTGCTTCACTTCACTGATGTCGCCAATGGTGCCGTCCAGCCAGAGCACCCGCCCCGCCGGATCGAAATTGGCCTGGCCCCGCCCCTCCATCCAGCGGATGGAGCCATCGGTATGGAAGATGCGGTACTGGACCAGGAAGGGCTCGCCCCGAGCCACGGCCTCCTTGATCGTGTGATAGACCGCATCCGCGTCGTCGGGATGGATGAGATCGGCATAGCTGCGCACTTGGTTGCCGATGAAATCCCCGGCCGGATAGCCCGTGAGGGCCTGGATGTGTTCACTGACGAAAATCCCTGTCCAGGCGGGATCCAGGCGGCAGCGAAAGACAGCACTGGGTATGTTCTGGATCAGGGTGTGCAGCTTGTCCTCGCTGTCCCGCAGGGACTGGTCCCGCTGCTGGATGGCGGCGGCCATGGCGTTGAAGGCGGTGGCCAGATCGGCCATCTCGTCGGCACCGGAGGGTGCCAGACGGGCGCCGTAATCCCCCGCCGCCATCCGCCGCACGCTTTCCCGGTAGGAGAGGAGCCGGCCCACCACCAGCCTTTGCAGCAACAGCCCCCCCACCAGCAGGGCAATCATGAACCCGACCAGGTGAATCAGCAGTTCCCGGCCCAGGGCCGCCTTGATACTGGCCGCGGTGGCGGCGGCCGGCACCCGGATGCCCAGAATGCCGCGCAGTTCCCCTATCCGGTAGCCGAAACCGTGGTCGTAGCGCTGGCTGATGGCGGCCGGCGCCTGGTCCCGCTCGCCGTGGCAGGTCAGGCAGTAGGCCTCCACCCGGATGGGTGTGGCGTAGAAGTAGAAGGGGGGCTCGTCCGCAGCACTGACCTTCACCAGCCGTTCCTTGTCATCGGGGTGGGCTCTGAACCAATCGATGGCCGCCTGTTCGGTGGCGTCGGCCTGGTTGTGGGGATTGCGGGCCCGGTCGCTGACGTTGCGAAAGCGGATGCCCATCCTGTGGAAGCGCTGGAAATCATCGGAAATGCTGCCCATGGCATGGGCCGGCAGGAAACCCAGGGTCTGGTCGGTGAGGGGCAGGCCGCTGGCCAGGAAACGCTGGTGGTAGGTGTAGCGCACCGTCATGAGCAGATCGCGCACGGTCTGCACGGTTTTCAGCACTTCCTCCTTGACCCGGGCGTCGGCAAAGCGATAGCTCATGAAGCCCAGGCTCACCAGGGTCAATAGAAGCACGGCGCCGGCCACCAGCCAGATCTTGTGCAGCAACTTCACTTCATCACCTCGGCGACTCGCCAGTCGGATGGCTTTCCCGGTTCCCCCAGCACCGGGACGGTTGTTTGGCGCCGTCATGGCAGCGCACTATCATTGTCCGTCCTTGTAAGCCCACCTTTACTTAACGGCCCTCCGCCAGAAATCTGAAGCCCCATGCGCAACACCGCCGTCCTGCTCATCGCCTGCCCCGACAAGAAGGGTCTGGTGGCCGCCATTGCCAATTTTCTGTTGCGCCACAACGCCAACATCCTCCACGCCGACCAACACCAGGACAGCGGTGCAGGCCTGTTCCTCATGCGTGTGGAATGGGCCCTGGAAGGCTTCGAACTGGGCCTGCACAAGTTCGCTGAGGCCTTCGCGCCCATCGCCGCAGAACACCAGATGGAATGGCGCCTGTCCCTGTCCAGCGTGAAGCCGCGCATGGCCATCTTCGTCTCCAAGTTCGACCACTGCCTGGCCGACCTGCTTTACCGCCATCACGCGGGGGAACTGTATTGCGACATCCCCCTGATCATCAGCAACCACCCGGATACCCACTGGTTGGCGGAAGCCTACAAAATCCCGTTCCAGCACATCGCCGTCAGCAAGGACAACAAGCCCGAGGCCGAAGCCCAGCAACGGGCCATCCTGGCAGCCCACTCGGTGGACTTCTTCGTCCTGGCCCGCTACATGCAGGTGCTGTCCCCGGAATTCATCAGCCACTACCCCAACCGCATCATCAACATCCACCACTCCTTCCTGCCCGCCTTCCACGGCGCCAAGCCCTACCAGCGGGCCTTCGAACGGGGCGTGAAACTGATCGGCGCCACCAGCCACTACGTCACCGAGGTGCTGGACGACGGCCCCATCATCGAACAGGACGTGACCCGCATCAGCCACCGGGACGACCTGGAAGATCTGGTGCAGAAGGGCGCCGACCTGGAGAAGGTGGTGCTGTCCCGGGCGGTGAAGTGGCACATCGACAACCGGATTTTGGTATACGGCAACAAGACGGTGGTATTCGACTGACTCCCTGTAAGGGGACATTCCAATCATCAACAACACACCCGGCCCAACGGGGAGGACCATGCCCAGACATCTCACCCATCTCATCCTGGCAATCTTCAGCCTGATTCTTGCCTGGGGCCCGTGTGCCCTGGCCGCCACGGACCAGGCAACGTATCAGACCAAGCCATTCTCCTACTCCCTGGCGCCCGTACCCGCAGGAATCCAACCTCCTCAGGCGTATGGGGATCCACGGCGCGGCCAGGCCGACCGGGGCATGCGTTACCTGCTGGTGGACCGGCAGGTCGTCCTCCTCGACAAGAACCCCCGCCAGTTCCTGCGCCTGGTTTTCCAGGTCGGCGATGCCCAGACCATCAAGCAGGCCTCCCAGCTCGTGGTGGTCTTCAATCCGGAGTACCAGAAACTGGAACTCCATGGTGTCCGGGTCATCCGGGATGGCAAGACGATGGATCGCACCCGTGAGGTCAAGTTCGAATTGTTGCAGCGGGAAGCCAACCTGGAACGGCAATCCTATGACGGGGAGGTGTCCGCCGTGGCCATCCTGCCGGACATTCGGGTCAATGACATCATCGAATTCGAACGCAGCGTAGTGGGCGGCAACCCCATCTTCCAGGGCCGCTACGCCGAGGTATTTGCCATCACGGGCCCCTATTCGACGGACAACTTCAGGCAGGTACTGCTCCATCCGGCGGACAGGCAGATCGCCATGCGCAACAGCCTGAAACTCAATGAGGTGGTCGAAAGGAAAGACGGCGTGGTGAGCCGCACCTTGCAGGCCCGGAATCTGAAACCCATGGCAGACGAACGGGATCGGCCACGCTGGTTCGACCCTTTCGAGCGTGTCGAAATCAGCGAATACCCGGACTGGAAGACGGTAGACCATTGGGCCCAAGGCTTGTTCGAGGTGGACACCCGTTTGCCAACCGAACTGCAAAACATGCTCTCCGGTTGGCAGGCACGCGGGCACAGCCAGGAACAGTTGGCCATGGAGGCCCTGCGCTGGGTCCAGCGGGAGATCCGCTACTTCGGCATTGAAATCGGCGTCAACTCCCACCTGCCAGCGCAGCCCGCCCTGGTCCACGAGCGCCGCTTCGGCGATTGCAAGGACAAGAGCCTGCTGTTGACCGTGATGCTGCGGACCCTGGGCATACCTGCCCGGCCGGCCCTGGTATCCGTCTCCAGACATCGTTCCGTCGCGGACATGTTGCCCAGTCCCGCCGTGTTCGACCATGTCATCACCCGGGTGGAGCTCAATGGCCGGGTATATTGGCTGGACCCGGCCTTGCCTCCGCAGTACGGCAACCTTGCCGAACTGGGCATGATGGATTACGGGAAGGCCCTCGTGGTTGGCAATCAACAGGACATGCTGGTGGATGCCGGCCTGCCGGCAGGCTATTTGGCCGGCATGGAAGCCACCGACCGTTACGAAGTCAGGGATTACCGCGAACCGGCCAGCCTTGTATCCGAACTGACACTGACCGGCGAACTGGCGGACCAGTACCGCACCATTCTGGCCAGCCTGCCCCTGGCTGAATCCAGCCGGATTTTCCATTCCGAATACCTGCGCCTGATGCCAAACGCACAACCCCAGGGGGAAATCGAGATCCGGGATGATCAGGACCACAACCGCATCACCCTCGTCCGACGTTTCCTGCTGCCGGACCTGTTCAAGTACGAACGGGGTCGCCTCACCCTGGAAGCGCTGTCGCCCCTTGCCCTGGATCTGTTGCGCTCACCCGAGGTGCCCAGCCGGAAAACCCCCTACAGCCTGCCCTTTCCCATGAAGGCGGTCATCCGCCAGATCGTGGCCCTGCCCGACAACCCGGTCCGTGACGCCCCGCCGCCCAACGTGGATAGGACGGCCTATGTCACCGTGCAGAGTGCGTTCAGAACCGGCCCCAGGGAATTGGCCCGTGAACTGCAAATCCAGACCCATAAGGACCATGTGCCGGCCAATGCCATGGCCGGTTACGTGGAGGACTTGCAAAGGCTGCGGCAGAAAGGTGGCCTGACGGTCAACCTGAGGACCGCGCCCATGAGCGAAGCTGACAAACGGGGGCTGAACGATCGGCTCAGCCGCTTCGATCAGTTCGGCAACAGCCAGGCACCCGGAGTACGGGCCCAGATCCGGTCCGAAGTGGGGGTCGTCCAGTACGCCATGGACATTGCCTCGGGGAAGCTGAACTCCAGCCAACTGGCCCTGGCCCATGGCGAACTGGCCATTGACTACGACAATCTGGAAAAGCACGACCCAGCCTTGGTGCACATCGACCAGGCCATCGCCCTGGCGCCGGACCAGGTTCAATACAAACTGACCAAAGCCCGGGTGCTCTCATCAGCGGGCCGGTTCGTCGAATCCGTGGCGCTGTTCGATGCCTTGGAGAAGGAGGGGCACCGCCATGCCATGGGGGACGACGACCTGGGTGCCTGGGGACGCAGCCTCTTTTACCTGGGGCGATACCCTGAAGCCACCCGCCTGTTCGACGAGGCTGCCCGGCAGCGGGACGTGACTGCCGCCCTCTACATGCAGTTCTGGCAACATCTTGCGAACCGGCGGGCCCAGAGCCAGGCATCGGGCACGCTGGCCGAACACCTGATCACCGCCGACCGCAACACCTGGCCCTATCCCATCGGCGAGGCCTTGCTGGGCCGCATCACCCCCCAGCAACTGCTGACCGCCGCCAGACATGACGACAAGGGCGTGCAAAGGGACCAACTGGCGGAGGCCCATTTCTACCTCGCCCAGAAGCACCTGCTTGACGGCGACGTGGAGCGCGCGCGCGACCACCTGGACAACTGCATTGAACAGAATGCCACCCCATTCCTGGAGCACTTCATGGCCAGAGAAGAATTGAAGCGGCTGGGTGGAGGCTCGGGCGGACTCATGCGCTGGCTGAAAAACCTCTGAGCATGGCCGGCCCTTTACAAGACAATATCCCATTCCCTATGGATGACACCCCATGAAAACCATCCTCATCACCGGCGGCGCCGGCTACATCGGTTCCCACGCCTGCGTGGAATTCCTCAATGCCGGCTATGACGTGGTCGTGCTGGACAACCTCTGCAACAGCAGCGCCAAATCCCTGGAGCGGGTCAAGGAACTCACCGGCTGCGACTTTGCCTTCGTCCAGGGTGACATCCGCGACCGTCCCCTGCTGGACAAGCTGTTCCGCGACCACGACATCGACGCGGTGATCCACTTCGCAGGCCTGAAAGCCGTGGGCGAATCCGTTGCCCAGCCCCTCATGTACTACGACAACAACATCGCCGGCAGCGTGACTTTGTTCGAAGCCATGCAATCGGCCGGTGTCAAGACCGTGGTGTTCAGCTCCTCCGCCACCGTCTATGGCGACCCGGCCAGCGTACCCATCCGGGAGGACTTTCCCGTGGGCGGCACCACCAACCCCTATGGCACCAGCAAGCTGTTCATCGAGAAGATTCTCCAGGACGTGGCCATTGCCGACCCTGCCTGGAAAATCGCCCTGCTGCGCTACTTCAACCCGGTGGGTGCCCACAAGAGCGGACGCATCGGCGAGGACCCACGGGGCATCCCCAACAATCTGATGCCCTACATTGCCCAGGTGGCGGTGGGCCGCCGCGAGCACCTGAACGTGTTCGGCAACGACTATCCCACCCCGGATGGCACCGGCGTGCGGGATTACATCCACGTGGTGGACCTGGCCGTGGGCCATGTGAAGGCCGTGGAAAAGCTGGCCGACGGCCCCGGCGTGCGCATCTGGAACCTGGGCACCGGCCAAGGCTACAGCGTGGTGCAGATGGCCAAGGCCTTCGAGAAAGCTTCTGGCCGACCGGTCCCCTACCAGTTCGCCCCCCGGCGGGCCGGTGACATCGCCCAATGCTGGGCCGATCCCGCCCGGGCCGAACGGGAATTGGGCTGGTCTGCCCAGCGGGGTCTGGATGAGATGTGCGAGGACACTTGGCGCTGGCAGTCCCAGAATCCCCAGGGTTTCGGCGACAACTGAAAAGGCAGGGCACACCATGATCCTGGTCACCGGCGGCGCGGGCTTCATCGGCGCCAACTTCGTACTGGACTGGCTGCGTCAATCCGACGAACCCATCCTCAACCTGGACAAACTCACCTACGCGGGCAACCTGGAGAACCTGGTTTCTCTGCAGGGTGACCCCCGCCACGTCTTCGTCCAGGGTGACATCGGCGATCGGGCGCTGGTAGGCAGGCTGCTGGCCCAGCACCGCCCCCGGGCCATCGTCAACTTCGCCGCCGAAT
>DYIY01000009.1 GCA_020723405.1 Thiobacillus denitrificans
CCAACGCCCAGGTGGATTTCGCCGGGGCCAAGCGCATTGTGATTGCGGTGAAGGGGGGCGCGTCCATCATCATCGATGGGGGGATCACCGTGCAGTGCCAGGGGACCATTACGGTGAAGGCGAGCAAGAAGTCGTTTAGTGGGCCGACGCGAACCAACTACACCCTGCCGCGTTTCCCTTGCAACCCCTTCGAGTCCAGCCCGCCCAGTTTCGACTTCAAGCTGACCGACATCCCCGGCCCCGATGGCAGTGCCCTGCCCGACACGCCCTGGCGGGTGGTGCAAGCTGCCAGTGAAGCGGAGGCCCTGGCCAGGGATGAAGCGATCCTGGAAGGGTTGAGCGGCGCGGACGGCAAGGTGGTTCTCACCCAGGACCAGGAACAGCAATTGGGCGACGCATACAAGCAGACCATCGCGGGCCTTTGGATCGTCTTCGAAGGACAGGTCAAGAAACTGGAAATCACCAAGGAGCGGGATGGCTGGACCGAGGACCAGCAAATGGAACATGCCCTGGATTCCCTGGGCTATGCCGACAGTTTCGGCACGGCTGCGGGGGTCGCCACCAACGAATTCTCCGCGCCCCTGGCTCGCCAGGAACTGGGCAATGCAGTGAGCACGATCTACGACCAGTTCAAGAAGGGTCTTCCATGAGCCGGCAACCTTCGACCATCCATCAGATCATCGGCACGGATGGCAAGCCCTATCCGGCGACCGGTTGCTTCAATCCCTGGATTGGTTCGGGCAGCGACGTTTTCGCCATGCCCCGGGATGGCAACACGGTCAAACCCCTGTTCTCCGGCAAAGACTATTTCGCAGATCTTGTCGCCAGCGTGGATGGTGCCAAGGAGGAAGTGCTCATCCTGGGCTGGCAAGTTAATTGGGACGCGATGCTGGCTCCCGGACTGCGCCTGTACGACCTGATCTACCGCAACGCAAAACGCGGCATCAGGTTCTACGTCATGCCTTGGGATGACACGAATCCGGTCCAGACCTACGACGATCAGACCCGGATCGTGCTGGACAACATTAACCGCCGCCTGGGTCAGACCGGCAAAAATGCGCGGGTACACGTTCTGCTGTCGGCCGCCCTGCCTGACATCAACGCGAGCTACTTCAGCCACCACCAGAAGTGCGTGGTTGTCGATCGGCAGATCGGCTACATGGGCGGCATCGACCTGGCCTACGGTCGCTATGACGATGCCACCTATACCCTCAAACCAGACGCCGACGGGCGATCCGTGCTGAACCGCTACAACCCAGGCATTCCGGGCATGAAGGCGCTGAAACAATCCGAGGTGGTGGACCCGGACCTTCTGTCCGGACTGGTCGACAACACCAGGCCCAGCACTTGGGCTGCCCTTGCGACCGGCATGACGGGAACCGTCGTGCCCATGCCTGTAGGGGGCGACAACAAAAGCCCGGCCGAAATCGTTGCCGACAAAATCCATGCCGGCGGTCGGCAGGCCCCCTACGAGCCCAACTGGGCCGTAGCCAACCATGCCCGGACCGACTCGAACACCCTGGACCTGACCACACTCGATGAAAACACCCAACCCCGGATGCCTTGGCAAGATGTCCATTGCCGCATAGAGGGGCCCGTCGTTTCAGATCTGGCCCGCAACTTCGTTGTCCGCTGGAACGCAGGCAGCAGCACCAAACTGCCACTGCCCGATGCGCCGGAAACCTACCCGAAGCCGGGCAAGGCCAAGGTCCAGTTCCTGCGCAGTGCACCGGCCAGCATGCGGCAACGGGAATACAAGGCCGCCAAGGACGCCTTCACCAGTCCGCCCCAAGGCGTGGACAACGGTATCCATCAGGCCATGCTCCGTTTGATCCACAATGCCGCCCATTTCATCTACATCGAAAGCCAGTTCTTCGTTTCAGACTTTGGTCAGGTCCAGGGGCCCCAATCCCTGAGTCCTGCCGGAGAATTCATCAAGGACGGCCCCAAGCGCATTTCCGACCTGAAGCTGAGTCTGCTCCGTCGCTGGGACGACACCGAGGGGCCGACCCTGGACGGCCTTCCGCGAAACCGGGTCTGCCAGGCGCTGATCGAACGCATCCGCCAGGCCATCATGGATGCGAAAAAGCCCGACTTCCACGTCTATATCACCCTTCCTGTCCATCCGGAGGGAGCCCTCATCGACCCCACCGTCGCCGTGCAGGTCTACTGGACCATGCAAACTCTGGCCAACGGCAGCCACAGCCTGCTCAACGGGATTCGCCGCGCCCTGAAAGCCCGGGAACTCCGGGACAAGAAGAAGCCCTATGATCGGGTCATCACCGATCCCAACAACCGGGAGTACGAGGATATTCCCGTGGAAGCCTGCGATCAGTACGTCACCCTGCTGAACCTGCGGAACTGGGCAAAATTCGGTGACCGCTACGTGACGGAGCAGATCTATGTGCACAGCAAAATGATGGTGGTGGACGACCGCTTCGCCCTGCTGGGCAGCGCGAATATCAACGATCGAAGCCTGTTGGGCATGCGCGATTCGGAGATCGCCGTGCTGGTCATTGATGCCGAGACCAGTCTGTGTGACATCGGCACCGGGGCGAAAAAACCTGTCCGGACCTTCGCCAGGGAGCTTCGAACGGGTGTGTGGAAGAAACTCTTCGGTATCACAGGAAATGTTCGACCTGCCTCCCATTTGCAGGGGGCCATTGATAAGCCGGCAAATCCAGGTAGTTGGCAGGCAATTCAGGCACAGGCACGATCCAATACGGTTGCACTTGAAGAGTCATTCTCTTTCATACCGAGAAACTGGAACGGCATAGACACAGACAATAACCCATTACCGGCCAGCATTCTTCCGACGTGGCGAAGCAAGAAGCTAACTTCCCCTCTCCCTTGGCAGAATATATTCTGGATGTCTCAAACACATAACGCCAGCGGAAGCAGTGCATTGGCATCGATTAGGGGCTTCATTTCCACCCTCCCTATTCATTGGACAGAAACAGAGAACAACAACTTTAAGTTCCCAACATCATTGGTCGCTGACAACGACAAGTCAAAAAACCCTACGAAGGAAAACGCAATGGCGAGCAATCAGGCGCTCGACGTCAATATGAGCAACGTTTGATGTCAAGAAAATTTCAGCTTCTAATAGCCCTGGCAATCCTCACTAATCAATCCGCTTGCCAAGCCACGTCCACGGAAAAACAGAATGAATGTGCGGGCAGATTAAGCATAACCCTGCCCGGTCTGGCGGAGGCATCAGCTTTAACAGCGAGCGATCGCACAAAACAAACAGGACCTCGATATATTTCATATCGATTTATTGACGGAACATTGGATGGATGGACAGAGCTTGAATACTTAACAACCATCAAGATAACGCATCCGATGACACCGAACGAAAAACTGTCCACACTCAAGTACTTCAATGAATCAAGAGATCAATTTGCAACACGACTATTGAGCACAGCCCGTACAAAGCTTGAAAATATTGATCCAGCCAAGCATGAAGGCACCGCATGGAAAGTTCAGGATAGGCGAGTTGCAGCTAATATCCTCATCGACAACATTGCATTTTCATGGGGTGAGGAAGTACGGAATGCAACGGATTTTTACGCTCTTGAACAACACTACAAGCAGATCGTTAACGGAATACGCCTGCGGGGTTCGCCCAACGATCTAAATGAGCCCGGTGTCTGCCTCCCTTACCTCTTTATCCAGGACGATGGCAACACCCCTCACTCAATTGCCATGACCTATCGCCTCAAGGCCCATCCCGACATCACCATCAACCTTAGAAGCAAATCCGCAGCACCCACCCCCAAGGAAGGCGACTGGGCTCGTCCGGAGACTGTGACCAACGAATACCAGACGGATTCCTATTGGGAACAACGCACTAATGTCCACAAATTCAAGACAGTCTGGCATCGCCCCTTCTCCATGCGCCCTATCAAACTGGCCGGCCAGGATGGCTTGGCTTCCTTCGTGTCCATTGTGCGCAATGAGGGCGACGAAACCGATTACATCTATCTGGCCGTGGCACGAGGCAATCCGGACACCCCCGAGGATGTTCCGGATGTCCGACTGGTGGTGGAGCAAGACCGGGCCAATGCAGTGCGCAAAGGGATCACCCCCCTGACCCAGGACGAAGTCCTCGATCTGGCTGAGAAGGTGGCTGCAAGCGTCAAGAATCGCAGGCAACGTCTCGCAGAGGGGTCTGTGGATCGCTCTCGGCACTGATCCACCAATCCTGGCGGGAAATCCGTCATCCGCTGGAACGCAGGCAGCAGGGATTCACGGGTGCTGTTCATTGGCCACAGACAGGTCTGAGATGGCCGCAACATGCCTATCCCACGCGTACCCAGAGCCCCCAATTCAGCAAGTCCCAACGGCTGACGCACTGCAACACCCTTGCGGCCCCCGGGTCATGGCGCGACACTTGGCGCGACCCCCAAGTTCTAACACCCCATGGTTCCCCACCTCACCACCGCTCTCACCGGTCCCCTGCTGGAACTGGAACGCCACGTCATCGAGGCCCAGCCGGACATCGAACACTGGTTCCGCCGCCAGTGGATGGACCACGCCGCGCCCTTCTACAGTTCTGTGGACTTGCGCAACGCGGGCTTCAAGGTGGCGCCGGTGGACACCAACCTGTTCCCCGGCGGCTTCAACAACCTGAATCCGGAGTTCCTGCCCCTGGCGGTCCAGGCGGCCCAGGTGGCGGTGGAGAAGATGTGCACCACCGCCCGGCGCTTCCTCATCATTCCCGAGAACCACACCCGCAACCTGTTCTACCTGCAGAACCTGGGGGCCCTGGCCGACATCATCCGCAAGACCGGCCTGACGGTGCGCTTCGGCAGCCTCATTCCCGGCCTGGAAGCCCCCCTCACCCTGGACCTGCCGGAAGGGGGCCAGATCACTCTGGAGCCGGTGCGCCGGGAAGGGGACCGGCTGGTGCTGGACGGTTTCGAGCCCTGCGCCATCCTGCTCAACAACGACCTGTCCGGCGGAGTGCCGGACATCCTCAAGGGCCTCAACCCGGCCCAGGGCATGCTGCCCCCCCTCCACGCCGGCTGGGCCACCCGGCGCAAGTCCCGGCACTTCGCCGCCTACGACAAGGTGGCCCACGACTTCTGCGGCCTCATCGACATGGACCCCTGGCTCATCAACCCCTTCCACGCCCGGTGCGGCGAGGTGGATTTCCAGGCCCGGGAAGGGGAGGAATGCCTGGCCCAGCACGTCTCGGAAGTGCTGGACCGCATCCGCGCCAAGTACGCCGAATACGCCATCGACCGGGAACCCTTCGTCATCGTCAAGGCCGACGCGGGCACCTATGGCATGGGCATCATGACGGTCAAGTCCCCCGACGACGTGCGCGACCTGAACCGCCGCCAGCGCAACAAGATGGCGGTGGTGAAGGAGGGCCTGGCGGTGACCGACGTGCTGGTCCAGGAAGGGGTGCCCACCTACGAGAGCATCCACCAGGCGGTGGCCGAGCCGGTGGTGTACATGATCGACCACTTCGTCATCGGCGGTTTCTACCGGGTGCACACCGGCCGGGGCGCTGACGAGAACCTGAACGCCCCGGGCATGCATTTCGTGCCCCTGGCCTTCGACACCGCGTGCAGCTACTGCGACTGCGGCGCCCGCCCCGACGCCCCCGCCAACCGTTTCTACACCTACGGCGTGCTGGCCCGGCTGGCCGCCCTGGCCTCCACCATCGAGTTGGAGCGGATGGAGCCGGGGCGATGAAGCTCCTCTTCGTCGCCGACCCCCTGGAGACCTTCAAGACCCACAAGGACTCCACCTTCGCCATGATGGCGGAGGCCCAAAGCCGGGGCCACGCAATTTGGGCCATGGTGGCGGAAGACCTGGCCTGGCGGAACGGCCGGGTGCTGGGCAAGGCCAGCACCGTGCAAATCACCGCCGAAGCACTCCCCCCTTTTTCAAAGGAGGGAAAGGCAAGCGCCTGGTTCACCCGCACCGAGCCCGCCTGGATCGACCTCGGCGATTTCGACGCCGTGCTCATGCGCAAGGACCCGCCCTTCGACCAGTCCTACCTCTATGCCACCTGGCTGCTGGACATGGCCGAGGCCCGGGGCGCCCGGGTGTTCAACAGACCCGCCGCCCTGCGCGACTGGAACGAGAAGCTGGCCATCGCCCGCTTCGCCCCCTTCACCGCCCCCACCCTGGTGAGCGGCGACCCGGCCCTGCTGCGCCTGTTCCTGGCGGAGCAGGGGGACATCGTGGTGAAACCCCTCAACGCCATGGGGGGCGCCGGGGTGTTCCGCCTGCGGCCCGGGGACCCCAACCTGGGGGCCATCCTGGAGACCGCCACCCGCCACGGCACGGAGACGGTCATGGCCCAGCGCTATCTGCCCGAGATCCGGGACGGGGACAAACGCATCCTGCTGATCGACGGCGAGGCCGTGCCCTTCAGCCTGGCCCGCATCCCCCAGCCCGGCGAGACCCGGGGCAACCTGGCCGCCGGCGGCACCGGGGTGGCCCGCCCCCTCACCGACCGGGACCGGGAGATCGCCACCGCCCTGGGCCCGGTCCTGAAGGCGGCCGGCCTGTTCCTGGTGGGCCTGGACGTGATCGGCGACTGGCTCACGGAAGTGAACGTCACCAGCCCCACCTGCTTCCGGGAAATCACCGGCCAGACCGGCTGCAACGTGGCCGGGTTGTTCATGGATGCGCTGGAAAAGGCGGTGAGGAGTGAGGGGTGAGGGGTGAGGAGAAAGGCGTCGGGATAGCAGAGTGGGTGGCCCGGTTTTCACTCCTCACTGCTTACTCCTTACTCCTTACTGTCTTACTAGCCGGCTGCGGCGAGCAGCTCCACCGCCAGCAGTCCTACGTGTTCGGCACCCTGGTGGACGTGACCGTCTATGGCGAGCCGGAGGACAAAGCCCGCCAGGTCACCGATCAGGTGCTCAGGGATTTCGACGAGATGCACCACACCCTGCATGCCTGGGAGCCGGGCACCCTGGAGCGGGTCAACGGCATCCTGGCCCTGGCCACGCCCCAGGCGCCGGCCCGGGCCGCCCTGCCGCCGGGCCTGGTGCCCATTCTCCAGGACGCCACCCGCCTGGCGGAGCGGGGCGAGAACCTGTTCAACCCGGCCATCGGCAACCTGGTTCGCCTGTGGGGCTTCCATGCCGACAGCTTCGAGCCCCGCCTTCCCGATCCGCAGGAAATCACCCGGCTGGTGGCGGCCCATCCCACCCTGGCCGATCTGTCCATCGAGGGCATCACCCTGGTGGGGCGCAACCCGGCGGTGCGCCTGGACCTGGGGGGCTATGCCAAGGGCTACGCCCTGGACCTGGCGGCCGCCTACCTGAAAAGCCAGGGGGTGGACAACGCCCTCATCAACATCGGCGGCAACATCCTGGCCCTGGGCAGCAAGGGGGGCACGCCCTGGCGGGTGGGCATCCAGCATCCCCGCCAGGCCGGGGCCCTGGCCAGCCTGGAACTCCACGACGGGGAGGCCATCGGCACTTCCGGCGACTACCAGCGCTTCTTCGAACTGAATGGCAAACGCTACTGCCACCTCATCGACCCGCGCACCGGCTGGCCCGCCGATCAGGCCCAGGCGGTGACGGTGATCGCCCGGGGCAAGGGGGCGGGCACCCTGTCAGACGTGGCCAGCAAGCCCCTGTTCATCGGCGGCCCCGGGGAATGGCCCCGGCTGGCGAAGAAGCTGGGGGTGGCCGAAGTGCTGTTCGTGGCCGCCGACGGCAGGCTCGCCGCCACCCGGGCCATGGCCTCCCGCCTGGCCTGGGACGGCCCGGCACCCGCCGTGCAAGTCACGGAATGATGCGGGATTGGGTATAGTCCGGGTTGTCGGCAACCTTCAGAACCGGCATCCCCTCCAGGAGGAGAACAAAATGTATTCATGGAAAAGCCATTACGTCGTCCAGGCGGATTACCAGCACTGGGCCAACGAGGTCCTGTTCACGTCCCTGGACTATCTGCAACCCGACCTGGTCGGTTCCGACCAGGGTCTGTTCTTCAACAGCATCCACCACACCGTGGACCACATCCTCATGGTGAGCCAATCCTGGCTGGCCCGCCTGCAAGGGGACAACCTGGCGGTGAACTACAAGATCATCAACAACCCGGATTGGCGGGAACTGAAGATTGCCCTGCGCCGGGAGACCCGCAAGCTGCAATCCTGGCTCAACGACCAGTCTCCCGATTTCTTCGACACCCAGATCGAGTTCACCGGCGGCGACGGCAAACCCCGCAACATGTGGGTACGTGACGCCCTGACCCACCTGTTCACCCACTACGCCCACCACCGGGGCCAGATTTCCGCCGTGGCCACCCGCCTGGGGGCCCCTTGCCCGGAAATGGACTTCGTCCTCTACAAGCGGGAGATGGAACGCCTGCTCAACGAGACGGGCCGCCACCAGGCGCCGCCAGCAGGGGGTTGATCAGGTCCGCCAACCGGCCGGCGTGGACCTGGCCGGCGATGCGGTGGCGGATCGCCCCCTGGCGGTCGATGATGAAGGACAGGGGAATGCGCTCGGCCCCGCCAAAAGCTTCCGCCACCCCGGGTTCCGCCAGCACGGCGGGAAAGCTGTAGCCCGCCTCCTGCATGAAGGCATCCACCTCGGCCTGGGTTTTATCCAGGCTGTAGGCGACAATGGCGAATCCCCGGTGACGGTTTTCCCGGTAGAAGTCTTCCATGGCCGGCATTTCGTGGCGGCAGTAAGGACACCAGGTGGCCCAGAAGTTCACCAGCACCACCTGGCCCTTCAGGGCCGCCAGTTCCGGCAAGGCAGGCGCCGGTTGGGCCAGGTCGTCCACGAAGGCCGGCGGCCGGAACCAGAGATAGGCGATCAGGCCCAGCAGCACGGCCGTGGCCGGACTGGGGCGCAATTTTTTAAGGAATTCCCGTGTCGTCATCGGACAAACCCAAACGCAATACCCTTTCCATCAAACCCGAAACGACCGGTGACAAGCAAGCGACTTCCGGCCCCGCCGGACCCGGCCGCCGCCCCGTGCGGGGACGCCACCAGAAATCCCTGCCCCCCACCCTGGCCGCCAAGCAGGCCGCCCAGGTTGTCCGGGAGAGTACCGCCGAACCCGCCGCCGGCCCGGACCGTCCCCGCCGGGTGAAACCCGGCGCCAGCGCACCCCAGGCCCGGCCGCGCAGTGAAGCCCCGGGGCGGGAAAACCGGCCGGCCCGGGGCAAAGGCGAGCCAGGCGGGGATCGGAGCCCCCGGCCGGACGCCAAGACCGGGCCCCGCCCGGGGCCGCGCCCCGCCCGCAAGGGACCCGCCCCCCTCCAGCACACCTTCTTCGTCCCCTGCCCCCGGGGGCTGGAAGCCGAACTGGTCAAGGAAATCGCCGACCTGGGCGGTACCGACCCCATCCCCGCCCCCGGCGGGGTGGCCTGCAAGGGCGACATCACCCTGGGCTGGAAGATCAATCTGTGGAGCCGTCTGGCCATCCGGGTCCTCTGGCGGGTGGCCGAAGGCCGCTACCGGGACGAGGACGACCTCTATCGGGCCGCCCGGGAACTGGACTGGCCCGCCTGGTTCGACGTCAGCCGCACCCTGGCCGTCACCACCGTGGGCCGCAACTGCCCCCTGAAGAGCCTCAATTTCGCCAGCCTGAAGATCAAGGACGGGGTCTGCGACCGTTTCCGCGCCGCCGTGGACGAGCGCCCCAGCGTGGACACCCGGGAGCCCCAGGTGCCCCTGCTGCTGTACCTCACCGACGAGCGTTTCAGCCTGTACATCGACCTCACCGGCGATCCCCTCAACCGCCGGGGTTACCGGGTGGAAGCCGCCGCCGCCCCCCTCAACGAAAATCTGGCGGCGGGCCTGCTCAAACTGGCCGGCTGGACCCCGGACACCCCCCTCTACGACCCCATGATGGGCGGCGGCACCCTGCTCCTGGAGGCCGGGCTCATGGCCCTCCACATCGCCCCGGGCCTGAAGCGCCACTTTGCCTTCGAAAACCTGAAGAACTTCGAGCCCATCGAATGGCAGCGCCTGCGCAAGAATGCCGAAGGGGAGCGCCTGGAGCCCCGGCCCCTGCCCCTGTTCGGCTCCGACATCGACCCCCTCATGGTGCGCGCCGCCGGCCTCAACCTGAAGGCCGCCGGACTGCTGGACTGCGTGCGCCTCATGGAAGCCGATTTCCTGGAAGTGAACCCGCCCACCCCCACGGGCCTCATCGTCAGCAACCCGCCCTACGGCGTACGCCTCTCGGTGGAGGACATGGCCACCTTCTACCGGGCCATCGGCGACAACCTGAAACAGCACTTCCCCGGCTGGACCGCCTTCCTGCTCTCCGCCGATCCGGAATTCCCCAAGCTGGTGGGGCTTTCCGCCAACCGCCGCACACCGTTGTTCAATGGCCCCCTGGAATGCCGGCTGTATGAGTACCGGCTGGTGGCGGGGAGCAATCGGCGGCTGCGGGAGTGACGGGGGCCTGTCCCGATTCCGTCGGGACAGGGCTCCGTAGTGGCGCTGGCATGACCATGGGCAGGGGCTTGATGGTGCCCATCAACCGGTTTGTCCGGCGCGCCCGGGGCGATGAACGGGGGGGCCTTCACCGCTTGCGGGCGTACAGACTGGCGGCACCCGCTTCAGCCAACCAACCGGCAAAGCCCGCCGTTCCCGGACCTTCCATCAGCCCCCCGGCTCCGTCTTCACCACCATCTCGATCAACTGCCCCAGCGTCCTTGCCCCCATCTTCTCCATGATCTTGGCCCGGTGGCCTTCGACGGTGCGCACCGAGAGGCCCAGGTCGCCGGCGATGACCTTGTTGAGCTTGCCGTGGCGCAGTTGCTCCAGAACTTCCCGTTCGCGGGGGGTCAGGGTGGCCAGGTTGCGGCTGGTCTGGCTCATACGGTCTTCCTGTTCCCAGACCTGGCCGAACTTGTCGAGGGCGGCCTGGATGGCGTCGAGCAGGGTCTGGTCGTTGAAGGGCTTTTGCAGGAATTCGAAAGCGCCGGCTTTCATGGCGCGCACGGTGATGGGCACGTCGCCGTGGCCGGTGACGATGATGACCGGCAGGTGGGCGCCTTCCCGGGCGAGTTTTTCCTGGAGTTCGATGCCGCTCATGCCGGGCATGCGGATGTCCAGCACCAGGCAGCCGCGCGTGCCGGGGTGATAGGCGGCAAGGAATTCGTTGGCGTTGGTGTAGGTCTTCACGTGGAGTCCGACCTGTTCCACCAGCCAGCGGATGGCGTCGCGCACGGCGGGATTGTCGTCCACCACGAAGACGGTGGGTTTCTGCGCATGGGCGGCTTTAGGCACTTGGGCGGCTTTCATCAACATGGGCTTGCTCCTCGCCGGGCAAGGTGAAACAGAAGGTGGCGCCTTGTTCCGAATTGGCTTCCAGCCAGAGGCGGCCGCCGTGGGCCTCGATCAGGCTCTGGCTGATGCCCAGGCCGATGCCCAGGCCGTTGGGCTTGGTGGTGTAGAAGGGTTCGAACAGCCGATCCGCAGTTTCGGCAGGACAGCCGCGGCCGCCGTCGCCGATGCAGACGCGCACTGCGCGGCGGGCGTGGCGGCTGGCCTTGATGGCCAGGCGGCGGCGTTCTTCCGGCAGGCCGGCCATGGCGTCCATGCCGTTGCGCACCAGGTTGAGCATGACCTGTTCGATCTGGATCGGGTCCACCCGCACGCGCGGCAGGTTGCGGGCAATCTCCAGGCTGACGCAGATCTGGTTCTGGCGCACCTCGGATTGGATGAAGCCGGCCACCTCGTGGATCACGTCGCTCAGCTTGACGCGCTGCCGGGGCGCGTTGCCCTTGCGGGCGAAATTGCGCAGGCGGCGGAAGATTTCGCTGCCCAGCTCCGCCTGGCGGACCACCTGCTCCAGGCCGTAGCGGATCCGCTCGGTCTGGCCCTCGCCGGATTGCAGGATGCGCAGGCAGGTCTGGGCGTAGGTGGTGATGGCGCAGAGGGGCTGGTTCAGCTCGTGGGCCAGGCCGGAAGTCATCTCGCCCAGGGTGCTCAGGCGCGCCACGTGGGCCAGTTCGGCCTGGTGCTGGCGGCCGCGCTCTTCAGCCTTGACCAGATCGGTGATGTCGTGGCCGGTGGATATGTAATGGGTGATGCAGCCCTGGGCATCCTTGAGCGGGGTGATGGTCTTCTGCTCGTGGAACAGCTCGCCGCCCTTCTTGCGGTTCACCAGGACGCCCCGGAACACACCGCCGGCACTGATGGTGCGCCACAGCTCGGCATAGAACTTCTCGTCGTGGACGCCGGAGCGGAGAAAGTAGGTCTTGTGGCCCAGCACCTCCTCCTGCGTGTAGCCGGTGAGCCGTTCGAAGGCCGGATTCACGTATTCGATGCGCCGGTCCAGGTCGGTGATGATGACCGAATCGGCGGTCTGTTCCAGGGCGCCGGACAGTTTGCGCATGTGGGCTTCGGCCCGCTCCCGCTGGAGTTCGCCGCCCACCCATTGGGACATGAGCTTGAGGATTTCCCGGTCGGCTGAGCCGAACGGCTTGGCGCGCGGCGTCTGGCTGGCGAAGCAGAGGGTGCCGTAGAGACCACCGTCCACCTGCACGCGCATGCCGATGTAAGCCTCCAGGCCGTGCCGCACGTAGGTGGGGTGGGTGCGCCATTCGGTGCTGGCGGCGTGCTCGAAGGCCACCGGCTCGCCGGAGAACACGGTGGAGGCGCAATAGGTCTCCTCCAGATCCTTGCTCACCCCGGCGCTGTATTCGGGATGGTCGCTCACCGCGTCCAGCACCTCGAAGCACTGGCCGTTGATATGGGACAGGATGCCGATGGGCAGGCCGAACTGCTCGCAGCCCAGCATGAGCAGGCGGTGCAACTTCTCCTCCAGGCTCAGGGTGGGTGCCGAGCTGATCTCGTGGAAGGCGCGCAACACCGTCGCATGCAGGCGCAGTTCCTCCTCGGCCCGTTCCCGTTCCCGCTCCGAGGCGACCCGGTCGGTGACGTCCTGGAGGATCAGCATGACGCCGCGCTGGCCGGTCCGGTAGGCCAGAGGCGCCGGAGTGACTTCCAGGTAGCGCGACCCCGTGCCGGGTGGGCCCAGTGCCAGGATTTCCGGCGCCAGCCGCTCCATGGCCTCCAGGCTGCGCTCCAGCAGGTCGCCGAGCCGGGCCCGTTCCGGCCCGGGGAACAGCTCCGCCAGGGGCCGGCCCAGGGCGCCCCGCTCGCTCACGCCCAGGGTGGCCAGGGCCTGGCGGTTGAGGGTGAGGATGGCGCCGGCCGGGTCCACGGTCAGCACGCCGATGGGGGCGTGGTCCAGCAACTGGTCCAGGTAGTGGCTGGCCTCGGGTTGCAGCAGGGGCAACTTCTCCAGGCGGATCTGGGCGTTGGCGATGGTGTTGAGGTAGCGGCTGCGCTGGCGGCGCCGGTCCACCGCGTCGCGGATCGCGGCGGGCAGCTCTTCCAGCTCGGCCACCGACCAGGGCGCCACCTCGTTGCCCAGGAAGGGGCTGAACATCAGGGTGCGCTTGAGCTGCGCGCAGCGGGCCGGCGCGCTGAGGATGAGGATGGGCACGTGCTTGTCGTAGGCGTGGATGCGCTGGGCGACCCGCACCGGCTCCTCCAGGGCCAGGCCCAGCACCACCGTGTCGGCGGGGCGGCGGCCTTCCTGGAAGGCTTGGTAGAGCCGCTCCTGGCTGGGCAGCGAGACCAGCTTCAGCGCCGGCTCCAGGTGCCCGCGCAGGGTCGCGGCGAGGGCGTCCTCGATACCCACCAAGTGGATGACGCTGTCCGCCGGGGTGGGGGAGACGGTCATGCCCCTCAGTCCGACAACAAGGGCTGGCCCAACAGGGCGCGGCCGATCCAGACGCGCAGGATGTCCGTGGTGGGCGACATGAGATGGGCCGCGCGCGCGTCACGGAGCAGCCGGTGCATGCGCGAGCCGTTGCGATAGCCGATGCCGCCGCTCAGGGTCATGGCCTCGTTGACCAGGTTCACCGCGCAATCCGCCACCTCCACCTTGGCCGCCATCACCGCCGTCAGGGCGTCCGGCTCGCCCGCGTCGAAGCTGGCGGCGGCATGGTAGGTGAGGCGGCGGGTGCGCTCCAGCACGGCCCACAGGCTGCCCAGGCGGTGTTGCAGCACGGATGACTGGGCCAGACTGGAACCGGTGTGGGTGTGGTAGCGCCGCACCAGATGGCGCCGCGCCTCTTCCAGGGCGGTGGTGGCCACGCCCAGGAAGGTCCCGGCCATGGCGATGAGGAAATAGGGCGTGACCACGTTGAAGATGTACCAGATCTGGTCGCCCTCCTTGCCCAGAAGGTTGTTGCTGGGAATGCGCGCGCCGTGCAGTTCCAGGGTGCGTGAGGAGTTGCCGCGCATGCCCAGGCCATCCCAGTCGGCGCCCCATTTCATGCCCTCGCAATCGGCGGGCAGCACCACGCAGGAGAACTGGCCGATGGGCGCCTCCGGCGAGGCGGCCACCGCCGACACCACGTAGGAATCCGCGTGGCCGCCGTTGGTGACGAAGGTCTTGCTGCCGGTGAGGCGGTACTCCTCGGCGGAGATCGCCTCCAGCGCAGTCTGGGGCAGGTAGAAGTGGGCACCGGTGCCCGCCTCGCTGAGGGACAGGGTGGTGATGTGGCGGCCTGCGCAGATGGGGGTCAGGAAGCGTTCCTGCTGGTCCGGCGTGGCGTTGGCGGCGATCACCGAGGCGCCGACGCAATGCATGCCGTAGCAGATGGCGGTGGAGGCGCATTCCTGCCCCAGCAGCTCGCACACCTTGGCGAGGGCCAGCAGGCCGTGGCCGTTGCCACCGTAGGCGGTGGGCACCACCAGGCCGCCGAAACCCGCGTTCTGCAGGGCACGGATGCCCGGTTCCGGCCAGCGGGCCTGGGCGTCGATGGCCACCGCGTTGGGCGCGACCACATCCTTGGCGATTTCCTGGACCTTGTATAACGTAGCCTGCAAATCACTGCCGTGCATGGGAGACACCCGATTCGGTTCGCGGCTGGTCAGGGGAAGGACCGGCATGACGCCTCCTGGATGCTACGCAGGGGACCGGGCTGGAACAACCCGGCGCCCACAATGGAAAAAACCCCCGTGGCCGGAGGCGTCGGGGGGAACGCCGTGCCGACGACCCGATGGCACGGCGCCGGCCGTCGGCGAGGGGATCACGCGGCCGTCAGCATGGCGAACCTGTCAGTGGTGCTCAATCAGGGAAAAAGAGAGCACCTTCTCCACCGATTCGATGCGGTTCGCATTGGTGCCCACCACGCAGGAACCCCGCTTGTCGCAGCCCCAGAGATGATAGGCACGGAACTCCAGCAGGTCGTTCGGCAACTGCTCGCGATGGGGCATGGCGCGGGAATCCAGGGTCTCGGCGGAGTTTTCCTGGCGCAGGGACTGCTTGATGCGGGCGATTTCGCCCAGCAGATCCTGGGCGCTGTCGCCGTTCCAGCGGCCCACCACCCGGCCGGTGTTGGTCTTGATTTCGTCGGACATGGCGTTCTCCGGGTCAGAAACGGTCGGCGATCATGCGCAGCACGACCTTGGGAATCACCCAGTTGCTGCCCTGCTTCTGTTCCTGTACCGCGATCAGCAGTTCATCGCGGGAGAAGTGGATGCCGCTGCCGGCCGCCAGTTCCCGGTACAACTTGATGAAGCTTTCCTTGTCCGGCGCGCTGTCCAGTTTTTCCAGCAGTGCCGGATTGTTCATCACGGCCTCGCCGAAACGCTTGATGTTCTTCTCGAAGGGACGCGCCTGGGCGTCCCGCTCCTGTGCCGCTTGCAACATATCAGTCTCCTCTTCCTCGGATGATCTCGCTCCGGCCGGGGCCGGACCCACGACAACCCCTGTTCGGACAGGGTTGGAGGATTTATACCCAGGGCCGGGCAGGGGAAAAATCCGTAGGTCTACGATTCGGAGCCCGTACTTCTACGCACCCCGGGTTCCGTGCTTCAGAAATGCATTCCCACCGCAACGCCCACCAGCAGCGGATCCAGGGTCAGGGTCTCGATCTTGGCGCCGCCGCCGCCGGGCAGCACGTCGGTCTTCAGGTAGAACTTCTTCAGGTCGACGTTGATGAAGTAATCCTTGTTGATGGCGTAGTCGAATCCGATCTCCAGCACGCCGCCGGTATCTGCGGGAAACCCGCGCAGGGTGTCGAAGGTGGGGCCGCTCTTGTCGAAGAACACCGTATGGTGGATACCCGCGCCCACGTAGGGACTGAAAGCCGACTTCGGCATGAAGTGGTATTGCAGCATCAGGTGGAAGGGAGCCATGCTGGCTTTGCCCAGCACCGTGCCACCAGCGGAGAAGGTGTGGCGGGTGATGCCGGCCGCCGTGTTGAGGGCCAGGTTATCGTTCAGGTGATAGGTCAGGTTGACGATGGGCTTGACCTCGTTGGTGGCGCTCACGCCCACCACGGGTGACTCGATGTCGGGGCGGATGTTGGTCAGGCCCAGGCTCACGTCGAGCCCCATTCCGGCATAGGACCAGGTGGCGATCGTCGCCAGGAAAACGCCCAACAGCTTGGGCAACAGGATGGTCTTGTTCATTGCGGCTCCTCGTAGCGACGGTAAGGGTTGGGTGCCCCGCCGCGAAGGCGGGGCGCCTGCCACCGATTACAGGCGCCATGACGGGGAGCGTAAATTGGGTTCTTTACGGGGCGGACACCGTATTGCTACCTGATCTGCACGGGGATACCCGGAGCCGCCAGCGGCCAGCCTGCCGCTCCCGGTCTTCCCGACCGGCCGATAAGTACTTTCCCTCATCGCCCTGCTTCCCTGCGCTCTGCATAATTCCGGTGCCAGCCGTCGCCCGGTGGGCGCTTGAGTTCCCACCCGCCAGATCCCAGTCAGCCCTGAGGGGCCCGGCCGGGGTGCCGACAGGCCAGGAAACCCGCCTTCAACGCCACCGAAAGGAATCCCCCTTGAGCAAGATCGTCTTCAAATCCGGAGAAGCCACCGTCCTCGCGCGGGAGGGGCAGTTCACCGACGCCATGCCGGAGATCCTGGTGGGCAGCGTGGACGGCCCGGTGGGCCACGCTTTCGCCACCATGATGGGCCAGAGTGCCGGCCACACCCGCATGTTTGCCATCCGTGCCTGCAACCAGCAGGTACGCCCGGCCACCCTGATGGTGCCCAAGGTCACCATGAAGTCCATGGCCTATGTGGATCTGTTCGGCGGGGTGGTGCAATCCGCCACCGCCGACGCGGTGCTGGATTGCGTCATCGAGGGCGTCCTGCCCCGGGACCAGGTCAACGACCTGTGCATCGTCAGCCTGGTGTGGATCGATCCCCGTTGCGCCACCGATGCCAACCTGGACCACCAGGATCTCTACCGCACCAACTACGAGGCCACCAAGCTGGCCATCCGGCGCGCCCTCAACGACGAGCCCTCCATCGACGAGCTGATCGCCAACCGCCACGTCATCAAGCACGACATGTACGACCCGGAAGCCTGAACGGCTCCGCCGCCCTCACCCCGTAGAACTCCGGGTATGGGGGCGGATTTCCCCCAATAGGCCAGGCGCCCGCTGCGCCCGACAATGCCTGCCAGGCTCCCGCACCGGGCGGGGCCATCCCTCAGCCGAGACCAGCCAAGGAAGGAAGGCACCATGAAAATCGTTTGGAATGACCAGGCCTGCTGCCACAGCGGCAACTGCGTGAAGACCCTGCCCCAGGTGTTCAAGGTGGAGAACGGCCAGTTCCTGATCCAGCCGGAAAATGCCAGCGACGATCAGGTCCGCCAGGTGGTGGCCGCCTGTCCCGGCAAGGCCCTGAAAATCGAGTAGGCGTCCCTGAGCGCACTCCCCCGGGCGGACGGATCCTTCCAGTCCGCCCTTTGTTGCCCCTGCGTTCCGCCGCCCCGCAGATGGGTCAGGCCCTCGCTGCCGGACACGGCGTCGAGAATCTGCCGATGCCTGCGCTGGGGTTCAGGCGCCCGCGCCCAGAAATGCCAGGTAGCCGGCGGCGTCGAGCAGGCCGGCCTCGCTGATGGGCGCGTCCAGCCGGACGCGCAGCAGCCAGCCGTCGCCGTAGGGTTCCCGGTTGACCAGGGCGGGGTTGCCGCGCAGGGCGGCGTTGACCTCCAGCACCAGGCCGCCGGCGGGGGCGATGAGGTCGGACACCGCCTTGCCGGATTCGATGGTGCCCAGGGGCGCGCCCTGGCGGATGAGGGTGCCCACCCGGGGCAGATCGACGTACATCACCGTCCCCAGGCTCTGCTGGGCGTGGTGGTTGACGCCCACCAAGGCCTCGCCGCCGTCCAGCGGCTTCAGCCAGAGGGCGTCCCGGTGGTAGAGGCGGTCGTCAGGATAGTGTGGGTGCATGGGCGTTCCCTTGCTTGAGGGGCTTGTGCACGGCCTGGCCCAGGGCGTCCTCGGCGGCTTCCAGCAGGGCCTCGGACAGGGTGGGGTGGGCATGCACGGTCTGGGTGATGGCGTGCACCGTGGCACCCTGGCGGATGAGCACCGCCGCTTCGTGGACCATGTCGGAGGCGTGGGCGCCGATGATGTGCGCGCCCAGCAGGCGGCCCGTGACCCGGTCGGCCACCACCTTGGCCAGGCCAGTCAGTTCGCCCATGGCCTGGGCCTTGCCCAGGCCGCGCAGGTCGAAGCGGCCGCAGCTCACGGCGTGGCCCCGCTCCAGGGCGGCGGTTTCGCTCAGGCCGACGCAGCCGATCTCGGGCATGGTGAACACCGCCCAGGGGATGGCGGCCTCGTCCAGGGGCTCGGGATCCATGTCCAGGGCGTGTTCCACCGCCACCCGGGCCTGGGCCGAGGCGGCGTGGGCCAGGGCCAGGCGGCCGTTGACGTCGCCCACGGCGTAGAGGCCGGGCAGGCTGGCGCGCAGGAAGTCGTCGGTGACGATCTCGCCGCGGGGGCCCGGTTCCACCCCGGCTTCGGCCAGGCCCAGGCCGGCACTGTTGGGGCGGCGGCCCACGGCCACCAGGGCGCGCTCCGCGCCGGCCACGGTCCGTCCCCCGGACAGGGCGGCCACGCCGCCGGGTCCGATCTCCAGGCTTTCCACGGGACAGCCGTGGAGGAACTCGATGCGCCGCTTGCGCATTTCTCGCCAGACCACGGCGGCGATCTCGTGGTCCAGGAAGGGCAGCGGCCGGTCCCCCAGGCCGGCGACGGTGACCTCCACCCCCAGGGCGTTGAGGATGAAGGCGAACTCGCAGGCCACCACGCCGTCGCCGACGATGAGCAGGGAGGCGGGCAGCGTGTCCCACTTGAGCAGGTCGTCGCTGGTGGCGACGCGGTCGCCGTCGATGGGGAAATTGTCAGGGCGGACGGGAGAGGAACCGGTGCAGACCAGCACCGCGTCCGCATGGATGGGCTCGCCGTCGCCCACCCGGACGTGGTGGCCGTCGAGGATACGGCCGTAGCCCTGGATCAGGGCCACCTTGCGGTCCGCCATGAGGCCGCCGATGCCCCGCTCCAGCAGGTCGATGACCTGGCCGGCCTTGTCGCGCAGGCAGACCCAGTCGGCTGCCAGGCTGCCGTCCAGGCGCAGGCCGTAGGTCGCAGCCCGGCGCATCTTCTCCAACAGGTTGCAGGATTCCACCAGGGTCTTGGTGGGAATGCAGCCCCGGTGCAGGCAGGTGCCGCCCAGAGGATGGGGGTCGATGAGGCTGACCCGGGCGCCCAGGGCGGCGGCGTGGGAAGCCGCGACATAGCCGGCCGGGCCGCCGCCGAGGATGGCGAGGTGTTTGGACATGGGGACTCCGATGGGGGTGGGAGGTAGGGGGTGGCGCTGGCCGGTCGGTGGGCCGGGGCCTTCCCCCTCCGGGCTGCCGCGCCTACGCCGCCAGCGGCTCGGCCTCCAGCACCTTCCCGTTCAGCTTGACGCTGCCGTGCACTTCGATGGCGCGCACCAGGGTATCCAGCACCGGGCAATGGCTCTCCACGGTCTGCACCAGTTTCCGCAGGGTTGCCTCGTCGGCGGTGCTGCTCACCTCGGTTTCGAAGATGACTTTCTGGTAACCGGCGGGAATGGCGGGGTCCAGGCCGAACAGGCCGCGCAGGTCCAGGTAGCCGCGCAGGTTGACCTTGACGCCGTCGAGCTGCACGCCCATGACCGAGGCGTAGGCGCTGTACATGATCTCCTGGCAGGCGCCCAGGGCCACCAGCAACAGTTCCACCGGGTTGGCACCGGCGTCCTTGCCCCCCAGTTCCGGCGGTTCGTCCACGATGATGGGGGCGAACTCGCGCACCTGGGCGCAGCAGCGCACGTCCTCTTCCAGTTGGGTATCGGCGCGGAACACCACCTTGGCAGCGCCGGGGTTGCCCTGGATGCCGGCGATGGCCTGCATCAGGGCGGCTTTGACGGATTCTTGCGACATGGCCTGTCTCCTTCGGGAAATTTGCCGTGATCCGGAACAGCCGGCCACGTAGGAAGGATTAAAGGCTGGCCGCGCGCCCCGGAACATTCGGTCAAACCGCCGCTGCGGAGAGGGATTTCCCTGTGTCAGACCCGTATTTGATCCTGGTCGCGGGAACGGGCGGGCTCGGGCGTGTGGTCGAATTCCAGTTCCTCCCGGCCCTGTTCCAGTTGCATGAACATGCGCACCAGTTCCGACAGGGTCCGCGCCTTCATCTTCTCCATGGCATTGGCCCGGTGGGCCTCCACGGTCTTGGGGCTGAGGCCCAGGGCGATGGCGATGACCTTGTTGGCTTTGCCGTTCACCACCATCGCCGCGACTTCCCGCTCGCGCGGGCTGAGCATGAGATAGGCGGCCTGGATGCGCGCCAGCTTGCGCCGCTCGAGGCTGCGCTGGGCGCAGATCTCCAGAGCGCGCTGGATGCTGTCCAGCAGGACCTGGTCGTTGTAGGGCTTCTGCAGGAAGTCCACCGCGCCGCCGCTCATGGCCCGCACCGCCATGGGGATGTCACCGTGGCCGGTGACGATGATGACAGGCAGGCACCAGCCCCGCCCACGCAGGTGTTTCTGCAACTCCAGGCCGCTCATGCCCGGCATGCGCACGTCCAGTACCAGGCAGCCCGGCATCTTGCCGTCGTAGGCGCTCAGGAAATCCTGGGCGGAAGCGTGGCAGTGCACCCGGTGGCCCACGGATTCCAGCAGCCAGCGGAGGGATTCCCGCGCAGCCTGGTCGTCGTCCACCACGAAAACGGTCTGTGCTTCATTCATGGTCAAAGGTCTCCTCCATGCCGGGCAGGTTGAATCGAAAGACGAGGCCCGGACCGGTCTCGTTGGGGCGGACGCCAAGGGTGCCGCCGTGGGCCTCGACGATGGATCGGCAGATGGCCAGACCCATGCCCATGCCGTTGGCCTTGGTGGTGAAAAACGGTTCGAAGATGGGGTTCAGCATGTCCCCGGGCAGGCCGGGTCCGCTGTCGCCCACTTCCACGGTGGCAACGCCGTTCGCGTCGGGGAACACGCGGATGCGCAACAGGCGCCGCCCGGCGTCCACTTCGTCCATGGCTTCCACCGCGTTGCGCGCCAGGTTCAGGATGACCTGCTCGATCTGGATCGCGTCCCCTGGCACCGGCGCCATGCCCGCCACCACTTCCGTCGCAATGCGGACCTGATGCTGGCTGGCTTCCGGCTCGGCGATCAGCAGGGCCTCGCGCAGCACGTCGGCCAAATCCACCGGCCGGGGCGGCGCCTCATCCTTGCGCACGAACCTGCGCAGGCTGCGGATGATGTCGCCGGCCCGGTCCGCCTGGCTGCATACCTGTTCGAAGGCACGGGCCAATTCATCCGCCGAATCCTTGCCGGCGCGCAGGCGGCGCAGACAACCGCGCGAATAGTTGGCAATGGCGGCCAGGGGCTGGTTGAGCTCGTGGGCCAGGCCCGAGGCCATCTCGCCCATGGTGTTCACCCGTGCCGCGTGGGCCAGCTCCCGGTAATGCAGGCGCACCTCGTCCTCGGCCCGCTTGCGCGCGGTGATGTCCCGGGTGATGCCGAGCAGGGCAACAACCTGGCCGCGCGCGTCGGTGAGCGGTACCGCGTGGGTCTCCATCCAGCGCCGGCGGCCTTTCAGGCTGATGATCTGGAATTCCAGGATGCCGCTTTCGCCCTGGAACACCTTCTCGCTCAGGGCTTGATAGGCGGCGCGGAATTCCGGCGCAATGACCCGGTAGACCGAGGTGCCGACGATCTCCTCCGGCTGGCCGGCCTCCACCAGGCGCAGGCCGGCCGGGTTCATCTCCAGCAGGATGCCGTCCAGGGTTTGCAGCTTCACGCATTCCGGCTCGGAGGCGATGATCTGGCGCAATCGCTGTTCGTTGTCCGCAAGCCGCTCCTCGGCCCGGCGCCGTTCCGCGATCTCGCCTTCCAGCACCCGCTTGGAGTGGCGCAGGCGCAGGTTGAGCCGGACCACGTAAGCCAGCACGGAGGCCATGAGAATCAGGGCGGCCATGAGGGTGGCCCAGGAAGGGAGGGCGGCAGCGACGGTGTCTTGCAATGGCATGGCGCGATCTGGGTTCCAGCAGCGGAGGGCGGGACGCGATCCAGCCAAGCAAGAAACGCACCGCTTGGCCTGATCGGCCCGGAAGCCAGGAACGGTGCGGGGTTGGAGCGGGGCCACCCCGGTCCGGGCGGTATGGGATGCCGGCCGGCGTGACAGTCCGGCAGGACAAACCGTCCTGTTTTTTGCACAGGGGTTGGAGGGTAGGGTTCTTCCTACCTGTCTCCCCTATCGTGGACAGGCGTCTAAGCGCGGCCGCCGGGCAGATGGGAAGCGTCCAGGAACTTGTCGAAGAAGATGTTCTTCTCGCACAGGCCTGCGCCGGTGAGGCATTTCACGGCGCTGTCGATCATGGCCGGCGGCCCGCACAGATAGGCATGGCTGTCCGGAATGTCGGCGAAGCGTTCCAGGGAGAGGATTTCCGTGCAATGGCCGCGCAGGCCCTCCCAGCCGCTGTCGTCCGGCTCCCGGGACAGGACCGGCAGGAAGTTGAAGTGGCCGTTGCCCTTGGCCTTGATCTGCTGCATCTCTTCCAGGCAATAGAGATCCTCCCGTGTGCGTGCGCCGAAGACATAGGTCACCTTGCGCTGGAAGCCCTGGGAGGAAACCTGTTCCAGCAAGGCCTTGATGGGTGCCATGCCGCTGCCGCCGGCGATGCACAGCATGGGCGCGCTGGAATTCCGCAGCCAGAAGGAACCATAGGGACCGGTCACCGTGACCTTCTCGCCTTCCCGGTTGGCCGCGTGCAGCCAGCCGGTCATCTGGCCGTTGGGAACATGGCGGATGTGGAAACTGACGTGGCGTCCATCCTCGTTCTCGGGCGCGCTGGCGAAGGAGTAGGAGCGGGGCTTGTCGATCACGCCGGGCACTGCCAGTTCAGCGTACTGGCCCGCCAGATAGGGGGGCAGGGACTCGTCCAGATGGATGCGGACTTCCTGGATGTCGTGGGTGAGCTGGCGGGTGCTGGCGATGCGGCCGGACACGGAGCAGGCCGCCGACAGGGCGACACCGGGCTGGTCCATCTCGATCTCGATTTCCACGTCGCTGCGCAGGCAGGTCTGGCAGGTGAGGATCATGCCCGCGTCCATTTCCTTGTCGTCCAGCACGTAGCTGAAGTCGTTGAGGGGCTTGATCTTGCCGCTCAGCAGCCGGGAGCGGCACTGGCCGCAGGAGCCCACGCGGCAGTTGTGGGGCCAGGGCAGGCCCGCCTCCAGGGCGGCCTTGAGCAGGTTGTCGCCGGCTTTGACCTGGATGCTTTTGCCGCAGGGCGACAGTTTCGCGGTGAAAGGCCCCTTGCGGGCGAACAGTCCGAACACGGCACGACTCCTTGTTCCCGGCGGGCGCCGGCCAGCGGCGCCCTGTTGGCTTACTGGTAGACCACGTCGCCCTTCAGCGAGTAAAGGATGCAGAGGATCTCGTCCTTCTCCCGCTTGCCCACGTGGTGCATGTCCAGGGCCTTGAGCACGTCGTCGCACACCGCCACGAACTCGGTGTCGTTGATGTTCATGCCCTTGTGGGCCGCGATCATGTCCTTGCCGGTGTAGGTCTCCGGGCCGCCGAAACCGGCGCAGCACATCTCGGTGACCAGGCGCTTGACGTTGGCCGGGTCGCTGTTGGCGTAGCGCTTGGCGATGAGTGGATTGCTGACGTGGTTGTTCCAGATGTCCTCGACGATGGCCTCGATGCCCGGGCGGCCGCCCAAACGTTCATACAGAGTGGCGGTGGCGAGGGCGGCTTCGGTGGGTGCGTTCATGACTGTCTCCTGGTTGGTTGCCGGCCGCCCCGCGCGGGGCCGGCCGGCGGGGGGATCACATGGCGTAGTTGACTTGCAGGCGGCGTCCGCTGATATCGGCGGGATCCACCTCGTAGCCCACCTTGCGGTTGATCTCCTGGGCGATCCTGCGCTCCTCGGGGCTGGCGAAGTCCCGGTCCCAGATGGCCAGCTTCCGCTTGTAGACGGCATGCCACAGGGGCGGCACCAGGGCCAGCACGAACTCGGTGTAGTAGCCGATCATCGCGTTGGGTGCGCCGCCGGGGGTGGAAGGCTGGCCGACGCTGGACAATTCCCAGAAGTGGGTTTCACCGCGATCGTGGTGGTCCGCCTGGCGGCCGATCTCGATGAAGGCCCAACTGGTGAAGGCGTTGTCGTTGTCCCAGGAGTGGCGATACTCGATGGGTTGGCCCTTCACCCGGATCAAGCCGTAGTGCTCCATGTAGTTGAGGGCTTCCAGTTCGAAGTTGGAGATGACCCACACCACCAGCATCGCCGCCAGGCCGATCAGGGCGCCGTCCATGCCACCGCCCAGGTAGCCGGCGCCGGCAAACAGGGAGACGGTCGGGATGCTCATCAGGTAGCCGCGAATCCAGCGGTTGGACAGGGACAGGAAGGACTTGCCCAACCGCTTGAGGCGCTTCTTCTCGGTCATGATGCCGAAGTAGGACTGGCCGATGTGGGAGATGAGGAAGTGGGTGTACAGGCTGCGGCCGCGCGGCGCGGTGGCCGGGTCGGTGTCGTCGCCCATCTTGTTGCCTTCCGGGCCCATCCAGGCGCGCCCCAGTTCCAGGTGATGGTTGTAGACGTGGGCGAAGCAGAAGTGGGCGGTGCCGGAAAGCGACATCATCCAGCGCGAGATCAGGAAGCCGATGCCCTTGGTGTGCGACAGCTCATGCCCGAACATGATGCCGAGACCCTGATGCAGGCCGGCGCCGATGGTGGCGATGACCAGTTGCAGGCCGGTGATGCCGCTTTGGTACTCATAGCCGTTCCACACCATGGTCTCGATTGGCGCGCCGGAGACGTATTGGAAAATCCGCCAGGCCAGGGCAACCTGGAGGCCGACGAAACTCACCAGTTGGAAGTACATCATCAGGTTCAGCAGCGCCCCGGAGCCCACCGGCTGGCCGCGCTGGTCGGTGGCGGCGCCCTTGGTGTGCAACGCCGAGGTGAGGGTATCCATGACGATGTTGAAGCCGAAGATCGCCATGCCGATCCAGACCCAGTCGCCCCCCTTGAGGATGCCGGCCAGGCACGCCAGGATGCCCAGCGGCGTATACAGATACACCAGATGTCCAAAAATCAATTTGCGCATTTTTCGTCTCCTTCAGTCCACGAAACCGTGAGTGATCGCCGACGGGACCGGCCCCGCCAAACTCTTGGCCGGCCGCCGTCTGGACTGATTTATACGCGGCGGGAATGGGCGGAAAAATCAGGAGAAATACGTGAAACCACGTGGTTATACCTATGCCCCGACTGGCGCCCGGACCATGGGTGAAATGCGCCTGGCCGGCGGTGGACGCGGGCGTGCCGGCCCTGGCGGCCTGTCCTTCTGTCCTTGAGTGGGTGGCGCCGCTTACCCACGCAACGGCCTCCGCCGCAGTCAACCGGGTCCACAGGAAGCGGTGGGGGGCGTGCGGCTCCATCTTCAGAGCCGGGACGTGGGGCCCGGCCGCGTACAGCACAGGGCGGTTTTTGCCGGGCCCGCGAAATGCCGGCTGCTGCTCCTCAAGTGCGCCACACGCCGGGCCAAGAGGGTGGCGGCCTGGGGGACGCAATCCGCCCCGGGACGGACCGGCCCTCTGAAGCTGGGGGTCTTGGCCGAACAGGTCTTCACGCCGAGCCGGATGGGCCTGAGGCTGACCGGACTGTTGCACAGCAAAGGTGAGAAAAAAGGCGGCGCAGTTCCTTACCGCTGGACCAGGAGTGGGAACGGGCCATGTCGGGCCTGGGCAAGGCCGCCTGCTGGCGGATGAGCCTCCGGCTGGAGGCGATGAACCCGTGGTCCGGGGCAACCACCCGGCCTCTGGCCGAAGCCATCGGCTTCATGCAAAACAAGAGGCTGGACGTGGTGCCCAGCTTCTGTGTTGTCTGGCGCGCCCGGCGCGATTCGAACGCACGACCCCTGCCTTCGGAGGGCAGTACTCTATCCAGCTGAGCTACGGGCGCCTTGGGGGTGCGAAGAATAGCACAGGCCGCTTTCGGCTGGCAGCATATAACCCTTATAATCCGGCGGTTTTCTTCAACCCGTGAAGCAGGGAAAGAACATGGCCGATCATGTCGAAATGACCAAAACCACGCCGATGGAATTTCTGTATGCCTTGCTGGGCGGCCTGTTCGCTCCCGGCCTGGCCATATTCCTGATCGTCATGTTGTTCCTGGGCATCCAGGGTGGCATGGGGGAGCCCGATGCAGCCCCCCTGGCTGACAAGGCCGTACAGGAGCGCATCAAGCCCTTTGGCCAATCCGTGGCCATCGACCCCAACGCCCCCAAGGTGGAGCGTACCGGCGAGCAGGTCTATGCCGAGGTCTGCTCCGGTTGCCACGATTCCGGCGCCCTGGGCTCGCCCAAGTTCAAGGAGAAGGCGGACTGGGGCAAGCGCATGGCCCAGGGTTACGACACCCTGCTCACCCACGCCCTCAAGGGTTTCAACAAGATGCCGGCCCGGGGCGGCGATCCGGATCTGACCGATCTGGAAGTGGCCCGGGGTATCGTGCACATGACCAACGCTGCCGGCGGCAACTTCCAGGCCACCCTGAAGAAGGATCCGGAACCCACGGCCGCCGAACTGGCCCGGGGCAAGGCGGTCTATGCCGAGAACTGCGCCGGTTGCCATGACACCGGCGTGACCGGTGCCCAGAAGATCAGCGATGGCGCCGCCTGGGCCCCTCTGATCAAGGAAGGCAAGGACTTCCTCTACCACGCCGCCATCAACGGCAGCTTCGGCGGCCCGGCCAAGGGTGGCAACGAAAAGCTCTCCGATGCCGACACCAAGGTGGCGGTGGACTACATGGTGGAAGAAGCCAAGGCCGCCATCGCCAGTGCGGCGGCCGCCAAGAAGACTGCGGCCAAGTAAAGGGTTCTGCCTGACCGGAAAACGCGGCCCGATGGCCGCGTTTTTTTTTGCCTCGACCCCGGCTACTTTCCGCCCAACATGGCCTTGAGGGCAGACAGGCGGCGCCGGCCGTCCTCCCGGGGCGCTTCACCCTCGGGAACGGAAGCCCCCACCCGGCGGACCTGTTCCGGGTCCAGTTCGGCTACGAAACGCGAGGGCTCGCAGGGCAGAAGGTCGCCGCCCCGCTTGCGCCGGGCGCACCAGGTGAGGGTGAGGCTGCGCCTGGCCCGGGTGATGCCCACGTACATGAGCCGCCTTTCCTCCTCCAGACGGGGGCCCTCCAGGCATTCCCGGTGGGGGAGGATTTCCTCTTCCACCCCCACCAGGAAGACGTGGGGGTATTCCAGCCCTTTGGCAGCGTGGAGGGTGGAGAGACGCACGGCGTCCGGCGCTTCGTCCTCCCGGCCTTCCAGCAGGTTCATGAGGCTGACGGTCTGGGTGAGTTCGATGAGGGTCTTGCCGTCGTCCTCGCCTTTCTTGCCCAGCCAGTTGGCGAATTCCCTGACGTTCTCCCATTTGTTGCGGGCGGCCCGGTCATCCTCGCTGTCATACAGCCATTCTTCGTAGCGGATGGCGGCCAGAAGTTCGTCCAGCAGGCGGCCGGCGGGCTCCCGTTCGGCCCGCTGGGCCAGTCGGTTGATGAAGTCGCAGAAAGTGCTGAGGGGCTCCAGTTGCCGGGCTGGCAGCTCGCTCTGGAAACCCAGTTCATGGACGGCGGCGAATAGGCTCACATGCCGCTTGCCGGCGTGGTCGCCGAGCTTTTCCAGGGTGCCGGCGCCGATGCCCCGCCGCGGCGTGGTGGCGGCCCGGATGAAGGCCGGGTCGTCGTCCTGGTTGGCGATGAGACGCAGGTAGGCGGTGAGATCCTTGATCTCGGCCCGGTCGAAGAAGGATTGGCCGCCGGAAAGCTGGTAGGGGATACGGGCTTCCCGCAGGGCTTCCTCGAACAACCGGGCCTGGTGGTTGCCCCGGTAGAGGATGGCGTAGTCGGCGAAGCGGGTGCGGTTCTCGAACTTGTGGGCCGAGATGCGCAGGGCCACGGTTTCCGCCTCGTGGCGGTCGTCCCGGCATTGCACCAGTTCCAGGGGGTCGCCCACGCCCAGGTCGCTCCACAGATTCTTGTCGTGGAGCCGGGGATTGTTGCGGATGACGCTGTTGGCGGCCTTGAGGATGCGCTGGCTGGAACGGTAGTTCTGGGTGAGGGGGATGATCTTCAGGCGGGGGTAGTCACTTTGCAGGCGGCGCAGGTTTTCCACGTCGGCGCCCCGCCAGGCGTAGATGGCCTGGTCGTCGTCGCCCACGGCGGTGAAGCGGCCCATGGGCCCGGCCAGAAGCTTCATCAGTTCGTACTGGGCACCGTTGGTGTCCTGGTATTCGTCCACCAGCAGGTAGCGCAGGCGGCCCTGCCAGGTTGCCAGGGCCTCGGGGTGGTCCCGGAACAGGGCCACCGGCAGGCGGATGAGATCGTCGAAATCCATGGCCTGGTAGGCCCGCAGGGTGCCCTGGTAGGCCAGGTAGGCGATCGCGGCCTGGCGCTCACCCTCGTCCCGGGCGGCCAGGCGGGCGGCTTCCGGGTCCAGCAGGGCGTTCTTCCAGCCGGAGATGAGGCCGGCGGCGTGGCGCAGGCTGGCCTTGTCCGGGTTTTTGAGGATGTCGGCCAGGATCTGCTGGGCATCCCCTGCGTCCATCACCGAGAAGCGGGGCTTGTAGCCCAGGCGCCGGGCTTCGGCGCGGAGGATGGACAGTCCCAGGGAATGGAAGGTGGAGACGGTGAGCCCCTGGCCCTGTTGCCCGGGGAGCAGTTCGCCCACCCGCTCGCGCATTTCCCGGGCCGCCTTGTTGGTGAAGGTGATGGCGGCCACGTGGCGGGCCTCGATGCCGCATTGGCGCACCAGATAGCCGATCTTGCGAGTGATGACCCGGGTCTTGCCGGAACCCGCACCGGCCAGCACCAGCAGGGGCCCGTCCAGGTATTTGACGGCGTCGCGCTGCTGGGGGTTGAGGTCGGAGAGCATGGCGGGTGAGGGGGTAGTCGGTAGGGGGGAGTTGGTAGTCGGTAGCGTGAAAATTCCGCGCCTGTGGCGCGCCCAATTATCGGCTACCAGCTACCGACTCCCTGCTGATTCGCTACCGGCTGAAAAGCAAACGGCCCGCCAGGCGGGCCGTTTGCTTATCCAAGGAAAGCTCAGCGCAGGCCGTTCACGTATTCGGCGGCGGCCTTCATTTCCTGGTCGGTCATCTTGCGGGCGATGACCTGCATCATCTTGCCACCGTCGTTGGCCCGGTCCCCGCTGCGGAAGTTCTTCAACTGGGACAACACGTACTTGCTCTGCTGACCGGCCAGCCGGGGAAACTGGACGGGGACTCCGGCGCCGTTGGGGCCGTGGCAGGAAGCGCAGGCGGGCACGCCGCTGCCGGCGTTGCCGCCCTTGTAGATCTTCTGGCCTTCGGCCACCAGGGTTGCATCCTTGGCCTGTTTGGGCTTGGGCTGCTGGGCGGAGAAGTAGGCGGCCAGATTGAGGAAGTCTGCCTGGTTCAGGTTGGCCACGTTGGGCGCCATGGTGGCATTCTTGCGGGCACCGGACTTGAATTCGGCCAGTTGCTTGGCAATGTATTCCGGTTGCTGCCCCGCCAGGGTGGGGTAGATGGGATTGGAACTGTTGCCGTCGGCGCCGTGGCAGGCGGCGCACACGTCATTGACGATCTTCTGGGCCTTGGCCGGGTCGCCTTTGGCGGCGGGGGCCGGTGCGGGGTTGGCCATGGAGGAAGCGGCAAAGCCCGCGGCAAGCATCAGGCCGGTCAACAGCGTGAAGGACTTCATGGGACGGCTCCTTAAATCCGGATTGGCAGCAAGGGAAATCGGCGCATTCTAACCACCCCTTTGGTATAGTGCCAGCCTTTCGCGCGGGCTTCCTCTAAGCCTCGCCCCCCACGCCATGCTCAACGCCAGCTTCCACATCACCGTCGCCAGCATCCGGGACCTGCCCGCCGACAGTCTGGCCGAGGTGGCCTTCGCCGGCCGTTCCAACGCAGGCAAGTCCAGTGCCATCAACACCTTGTGCAACCACAAGCGGCTGGCCTTCGTGAGCAAGATGCCCGGCCGCACCCAGCACCTGAATTTCTTTCGGGTGGACGAGGGCCGTTTCCTGGTGGACCTGCCCGGCTATGGTTTCGCCCGGGCCCCCAAGGACCAGAAACATACCTGGCAATCCCTCATCGGCGGTTATCTCGCCGACCGTCCGCAACTGGCCGGGCTGGTGCTCATCATGGATTGCCGCCATCCCCTGACCGAACTGGATCGTTCCCTGCTGGACTGGTTCCGGCCTGCCGGCAAACCGGTGCACGTGCTGCTTTCCAAGTCCGACAAGCTGTCCCGGGGGCCGTCCCTCCAGGTCTTGCGCCAGGTACGCCAGGAGTTGGCCGACCTGGGACTGGACGCCACGGTGCAACTGTTTTCCAGCCTGAAGCGGGATGGGGTGGACGAGGCGGAGGGCCGTCTGCGGGACTGGCTGGGGGTCCCCAAAAAAAACCCGGCTCAAGGGGAGAGGGCCGGGTGAAAGACGCCTTAATGTTGCATTAAGGCACCCGCTCAGGGAGGAGAAGCGGGAGACGAAGCGACTCGTCTGGCTTCTATGAGGCTGGCAACCTGCCCTTTGTTCCCGCCCCGGCTGTTTGGCGGATAGTATTTTTGTTTCATCCAGGAGACCTGAACCATGTTCGACCTGTCCAGCTTTCCCCGTAAGCGCATGCGGCGCATGCGCCGGGACGAGTTTTCCCGCCGCCTGATGCGGGAGAACACCCTGACCGCCGCCGATCTGATCCTGCCGGTCTTCGTGCTGGACGGTAACGACCGGGTGGAGGACGTAGGGTCCATGCCCGGCGTGCAGCGCATGAGCCTGGATCGGCTGTATGCGGTGGCCGAGGACTGCCTGGCCCTGGGGGTGCCGGCCCTGGCCCTGTTCCCGGTGGTGGATGGGAGTCTCAAGAGCCTGGACGCCGCCGAAGCCTACAATCCCAAGGGTTTGGTGCCCCGGGTAGTGGCCGGCCTGAAGGCCCGCTTTCCCGAACTCGGCGTCATCACCGACATCGCCCTGGACCCCTACACCAGTCACGGCCAGGACGGGCTCATCGACCCGGATGACCCCCGGGGTTACGTGCTCAACGACGAAACCATTGCCGTGCTCACCCGCCAGGCGGAATGCCACGCCGCCGCCGGTGCCGACGTGGTGGCGCCGTCGGACATGATGGACGGCCGCATCCACGCGGTGCGCGAGGCTCTGGATGCAGCGGGCCACATCCACACCCGCATCCTGGCCTACTCGGCCAAGTATGCCTCCAGCTTCTACGGGCCCTTCCGCGACGCGGTGGGGTCCGCCGGCAACCTGGGCAAGGGCAACAAGACCACCTACCAGATGGATCCGGCCAACTCCGACGAGGCCCTCTGGGAAGTGGGCCTGGATCTCCAGGAGGGCGCCGACATGGTGATGATCAAGCCGGGCATGCCCTACCTGGACATCGTGCGCCGGGTGAAGGACACCTATCAGGCGCCCACCTTCGTCTATCAGGTGAGCGGCGAGTACGCCATGCTCAAGGCGGCGGTGGCCAACGGCTGGCTGGAAGAGAAGGCCTGTGTGCTGGAAAGTCTGCTGGGTTTCAAGCGGGCCGGCGCCGACGGGGTGCTGACCTATTTCGCCCTGGACGCCGCCCGCTGGCTGGCGGGCAAGTGATCAGACGTAACGGGCCCGCCGTTCCCGTTCCACCCGGATGATGTAGCGCTGGATGGCGGTTTCCACGGCGGGGGGCAAGTCGATGAACTGGCAGCCGGCCCGGTGGGTGAGGCGGCCGTTCTTGAGGGTGATGTCAAAGGTGGTGCACACCGCCAGGCTCAGGGCGAATTCCCCGGTACCGGGCAGCGAGATGCGGCAGCCGTGGTGGATTTCGCCGGCCTTGAGCCGCCCCTCCTCCTGGTAGGCCAGCACCCCCACACCGCCGATGCTGATGTCCACCACCACGGTTTCCATGAGCCCTGCACCGGTGTTGATCATGCATTTCACCGGGTTCATCACCGAGGTGACCAGGCGGTAGTATTCCCGCCGTTGCAGACGCAGGATTTCCTCGGGCATGGGCACCCGGAAGGCGGCCTCGTTGCCCAGTTGGGCGGCTTCCAGGGGTCCGGCGCTGAACTGTATGTGCACCTGGTCGTGGGTGGTGGCGAAGGTGCACTTGGCGCTGTCCAGCAGTTGCCGGTTCATGGTCGGGTCCGTGCCTTGCTCCAGGAGCACGCAGTGCTTCCGGCCGTCCACCTCCAGCAGGGTGGACAGGATGAAATCCCGGCCGTTGTCTGCATAGATGGCGACGATGGCCTTGCTGTCCATGACCTCCCGCAGATAACGCTGTACCTCGTTGGCATGGTTGACCAGATATCGGCCCCGGTCTTCGGACGAAATCAGTTCAATCTTCATGTGCGGGATTGTAATGGAGGGGGGCCCGGAACCGTCAGCTTCACGCCGGGAATGCCAAGTTCAAGGCCTGTTTGGAGTATGCTTTCCAACGAAAATCGCCAAGGGGGCTGAATGCAAACAACCACTGCCGTGCGGGATCAGCGCCGTGAGATCCGTCTCAGGAAGACCCGCGCGCTGCTCAACAACCCCCTGGATCTGGCAGTCAACTATTCCATCGCCCGGGATCGGAGCACCATCGAGGAATCCTTCCATCTGGTGTATCAAGCCTACACCGAGGTGGGCTTGCAGGCCGAGAACGAGGCCCGGGTCCGGTTCACGAAATACCACGTGATCCCCAGCAGCAAAATCTTCGTGGCCATCTACCGCCCGGAACTGACCAAACCTGATTTCGAGCGGACCCATGTGGACGACGGCAAGCGGGTGGTGGGCACCCTCACCCTGGTGCGGGACTCGGGCCTTGGCCTGCCCGTGGAAAGCGTCTGCGCCCCGGAAATCCAGGCCTTGCGCGAGCAGGGCGCCCGCATGGCGGAAGTGATCGCCCTGGCCATCGACCCCGAATTCCGCCGGCATAACGTCATGATGTACCTCTACCGGGTCATGTTCGAATTCGCCCGACTCCAGGGTGTCACCGACATCTGTTGCGCGGTGACGCGCAGACACATCGAGTTCTATCGCGACATCCTGCTCTTCCGCCCCATCGGGCCGTTGCTGCCCTATGCAGCGGGCAATGGGCTGGAAGTCCAGGGGCACGTACTGAACATCGAATCCGCCTTCGACCACTCCCGGGCCACGTATTCCACTGCCGAATTCGATGCCAACGTCCACGATTTCTTTTTCGCCGGGGAATCGGGGCACCCCATCAACGAAGGCGAACCCTGGGATCCCGACACCGTCCGGTATTTCATGAGCGATCGGACCCGCTTCATCGACACCCTGCAGGCGGACGAACTGGCCAAAATCCGTAGTGAATACGTCCGGCAGGGACTGCCCTTCCCCTTCTAAACGCACCCATCGGCAAGGAGAGACCATGTCGGACTACTCGGCACTGTTCAGACGCAATCTGGGCCTGGTTTCGGAATCCGAACAGGAAAAACTGCAAAGCAGCCGGGTCGCCGTCGCAGGTCTGGGCGGCGTGGGCGGCATCCATCTGGTGACCCTGGCGCGCATGGGCATCGGCCGCTTCAATCTGGCCGATCTGGATACCTTCGGCGAAGTGAACATGAACCGTCAGTACGGCGCGAATGCCCGGACCATCGGCCGTCCCAAGGTGGAGGTCATGGCCGAGGTGGTGCGGGACATCAACCCGGATGTGGACCTGCGCCTGTACACCAACGGGGTCCAGCCGGACAACGTGGAGGAATTCCTGGGGGACGCTGACGCGGTGGTGGACAGCATCGACTACTTCGCCATCAAGGCCCGCATCCTGCTATACAAAACCGCCAGGAGGATGGGCAAGACCGTATTCTTCTCCGCACCCATCGGCCATTCCGGAACCCTGCACGTGTTCACCCCGGAGAGCATGTCCTTCTTCGATTACTACGACATCCGGGAAGACATGGCCCCCTTCGACCAACTGGTGGCCTTCAGCATCGGCCTCACGCCCAAGGGCACCCACTGGAAGTACATGGATCTTTCCCGGGTGGACCTCAACAGCCATGCCGGCCCATCCCTGGCCAGTGCCTGCGACATCAGCGCCGGCCTGCTCACCACCGAAGTCTTCACCCACCTGCTGTCCCGCCGCCCTCTGCGGGCCGCCCCGCAATTCATGCAGTTCGACCCCTATCGGGGCCTGTTCCGCCAGGGGCGCCTGCCGTTCGGCAACAAGGGCCCCCTGCAGCGGCTGAAGCGTTGGATCGTGGCCCGGAAGTTCCAGGACCAGGCGGCCGAATTCAACCGCCAGATGACGGGGAAGCCCTGACGGCGTTCAGCCGCTCATCAGACGTTCAAGGATGGATTTTTCCTCTTCCGGGGAAAAGAAGAACGGGTACAGGCTGCGCTCCGTGCTGGCCGTACCCTGTCCTCCATGGCGCACGATTTCCTGGCGCATCTCCTCCAGGGACTTGTGCAGCAGGACGACGTTCTGCTTGACGCGGTTGTTGAGCCTTTCCTCGCCGAACAGGTGGAAACCCAGCTTCTTCTCGTAGAACGTCTGGTGGCGGGGGATGACCTCGATCACCGCATCCGTACAGCCATGGATGGCACCGTAGAGAAAGGCAATGTGGATCATGCCGGCCAACATCTGCTTGCTGCCCAGGTCCTCGTCGATGGCCAGCTTGCTCAGTTCACCCACCACACAGCCCTGAGCCCGCAGTTCATCCACCTTGTCCTTGTAGATCTCATCGGCCAACAGCCCCTGATCCGAGTCGTAACCCACGGTCACCGTGCCGACGATATGGTCGTTCAGGTGGGTGAGGATGGTGACCCGGTTGGGGTTGTCCTTGATCTGGGCCTTGGGATAGCCCCGCCAGGCATAGCGTTTCTGGACCAGCAGAGTGGCCCCTTCGAAGGCGGACTCGCTGCGGGCGAAGCGGATCTTGATGTCCTGGGTACCCAGACCCTCCTCCCGGGTATCCAGCGCCTCCAAGCCTTCCGGAGACAAGCGCTTCAATTTGGGCGGCGCCTTCATCTGCACGACCGTGCGGGCATAGTGCGCCGCGCGCGCACGGTTGCTCTTGATCCAGTCGAATATACTCATGAAGGTCCTAGCCCCTTGGATTTAATAGGTCTTTGAAGCCACTCCCGCACGTTGGCGAGCGCTGGAAGATACGACCAAGGACAGATAATTACCCTACTTATGGCCAACTGGACAAGGAGTCTTTCCATGGCAGCCGACCGAGATACCAAGCTGAAGATCGTCGCAGCGGGCGTCCTGGCCCCCTCTGCGGACAACAGCCAGCCCTGGAAATTCAGCCTGTCTGATCGGGGCGTCCTGATCGGTGCCGACCCGGCACGGATCGGCATGTTCTTCGACAGTGCCCTGGCCGCCACCCAGATGAGCCTGGGGGCGGTCTGCGAAAACATGTTGCTGGAGGCTGGCCGGTTGAATCTGGGTGCGCAACTTCGCCCCCTGCCCGCCGAACCCGGCCAGACGCTCCCGACCTATGCCCTCGACCTGACGGACGACCCCGCTGACCGGGACCCCCTGGCGGACCACATCCCGGCCCGAATGACCCATCGCGGCCTCTACCGGCGCCGGGCCATGCCCGACCGGGAGGCGTTGGCAGCCATTGCCGCCGCCCTGCCGGACCCACTGGGATGCCGGTTGGACTGGGCAACCGGCAAGGACGCCCGCCAAGGTTTGCAGCGGGCGGTCTATCTGGCCGACCTGGTGCGCTTCACCCACCCCACCATCCATCGCGATTTCCACGACAAGTTGCGCTTCGGCCACCAGGCCGCCGCCACCCGGGACGGACTGGATGCCGCCACCCTGGGCATCGAGAGACTCCTCCTCCCCATCCTCCGCCTGTTGCGGCCCTGGCCCCTGGCCAAGACCCTCAACGGGGTGGGGCTCAAGCACATCATGGCCTGGCGGGGCGGGTGGCTGCCCATGGCCAGCGCCCCGGCCCTGGGCGTTCTGACCGCCCGGGCCGATGTCGGTTACTTTGACATGGGCCGGGCCCTGGAACGGGTCTGGCTGGCCGCCACCCGGGCCGGGCTGGCCTTCCAACCCCTTGGCGCCCTACCCCTGCTGCTGGTCCGGGCAACCCGCATGGGGGGTGAAGGCCTCAGCGGCGAGCACCGGCACCTGCTCGAACAGGCCGACCAGGCCTGGCGCCAGGCCGTACCCCACCTCCCACGGGGTGAACAACTGGTCATGATCTTCCGGACCGGCCACGCAATGGCCCTGGCCCCGCACTCCCAGCGCCGGCCCCAGGCCTCTTTTCTGGCCTGAACTCGTCGGTTTTCCTTACACCCATTCACGGCGCTACCCATTCAAAATCCACAACCTGTTGTTTTATATACGCTAAACATAGTTGGCACGACACATGCTTTAGGTTGCCTGCGGTAACGGGCCAACTGGTATTTGAGGTCCATTCGTTAAACTTCACTGGAGAATCAAATGAAACTGTTCAAACTCACTGCCATGGCCCTGGCGATGGCGGCTTCCACCCAAGCCTCCGCTTACAACATCACCTGGAACGGCAACTGGGCCTTCAACTACCAGGGCACCGGTCTGGCCGGCGCCTACATGCCCATCGACGAGATGACCTTCCTGGGCGTCAGCTTCGTGGACACCGACCCGGGCGTGAACGGCGTCGTCAACGCTGGCGACACCTTCCAGGACTACGGCCGTCTGGGCGCCACCGGCTTCCAGAACGACGGTTCCCCCCTGCTGCCCTTCGACACCGGCCTGGGCGTGAACTACATGATCACCGGCGCCTTCGATGACTGGACCGGCAGCTTCACTACCGGCACCACCTACCAGTTCACTTCCGGCTCCATCGATCTGTACCTGGGCACCGGCGCCAGCATCGGCTACAACGACTTCGCCACGGCGCAAGACGGCACCAAGATCATGACCATGGAAATCGAAGTCGGCGAAGGCACCATCGACTTCAGCAACCCCGCTGGCGTTGACGGCACCATCGACATCCTGTTCAAGATCACCGACGTGGCCCAAGGCTACTGGTTCCTGGACACCGACGCTGACGGCATCGCCGACACCGACGTGTACGATCTGCTGGGTACCGGCCTGACCGTTGGCCTGACCGACTCCAACGCCAACATCTTCACCCCCAACGTGAGTGTTGTGACCGACTTCGTGGTCAACACCGGCGCGGGCAACGTGATCGGCGCTGGCGACATCTACGTCACCAACGACGGTTCCTACGAAATCGCCGCCATCCCAGAGCCGGGCACCCTGGCCCTGCTGGGTCTGGGTCTGGCCGGTCTGGGTCTGAGCATGCGCCGCAAGGCCTGATCAGCGGGCATCGCCAGCAAAAACCCCCAAGGTTCGCCTTGGGGGTTTTTTTATGCCTGGCCGCAGCAGGAAAAACACGGCCCGGAACCGGGCCGTGTTTACTGGAGCTTCTTCAGATAATCCTTGGAAAACACCTTGTCCGGCAGATCCCGCAACTTCATGCTTTGGTATTCCAGGATCGACACATTGCCCGGCTTCAGGCTGTCGGTCATGACCAGGCGACTGGCCCGGCTCTTGCCGGCCATGTTCTGGAAGTTCTCGTAAATGCAGGTCTTCATCAACCGGTTCGACAGGGAATAGAACTCCGCCTTGCGCGGCCGCAAGGTATCTTTCTCCACCCACAGCATCACCCTGCGATACGTCACACCCCGATCGACGGCCGTCAGTTCCAGCACGTGGTGGTCTTCCCCTTCATATTTCTCCGTGCGTAGCAGCCGGGGGGAATAGTCGCCCGTGAAATTGGCCCGGGCCAGATCGCCGTTGGCCACCTGGCCGGTCAGGCGCTGGGCCAAACCCAGGCGGATGGGCTGGGAGACGTTGGGCATGAAGATCCACAGATCCCGCCCCTTCATGAGCATGATCTGACCCCGTTCCGAGGCCGGTTCCAGTATCATCACCACGGTGTTGTCGTTGCCTTTGGACAGCACCCGGTACTTGCGCTGTTCCTCGTTCTCGCCCTGGCTTTTACTGCTGATGCCCACGTCCACCTGGAAACCCTCGGAAGGGAACCGGGCCTCGTCGGAACGCTCCAGAATGGCCCGGGCCTCGGCATCTTCCTCACCGGAAGGCGCCGCAAGAGCGCTCGACACAGCCAGGGCCAGGACGGAAATCACCGGCACCAGCCGGCGGGAAACATGGGCAGCGATGGACATGGCTTTCTTCCTTCCAACGGGATATGCCAAGGTGGAATCAAACAATGAGTCTGGTTCGGGTTGAGGGCGTCACCAAGGAATATCAGCTCGGAGAGCAGACGGTGGTTGCTCTTCACGATATCACAGTCTCTTTTGACGAAGGGGTGTTCCTGGCCATCGCCGGCCCCTCCGGAAGCGGCAAGACCACCCTGCTGAACATCATCGGCTGCATCGACGCCCCCACCACCGGCAAGGTGTACATCGACGACCGCGAGGTCACCGGACTGTCGCCCAACGAGTTGGCCGATCTGCGTGCCCGGACCACGGGATTCATCTTCCAGACCTTCAACCTGTTCTCGGTGCTTTCTGCGGCGGAAAACGTGGAATACCCCCTGCTGCAATTACCGGAGATCAGCCGGGAGGAAAGGCAGAAGCGCGTGGCGAAATATCTGGAAGTGGTGGGTCTGGAGCGCTATGCCGACCACAACCCCAATCAATTGAGCGGCGGACAGCGGCAGCGGGTGGCCATCGCCCGGGCCCTGGCCATCAATCCGCGCATCGTCCTGGCCGACGAACCCACGGCCAATCTGGACAGCAAAACGGGAGAAAGCATCTTGAACCTCATGAAGGACATCAACCGCCAATTCGGCACCACCTTCATCTTTTCCACCCATGATCGCCGGGTCATGTCCATGGCCGACCGGCTGATCCGCATCGAAGATGGCTACATGGCCATGCTGGCGGTGAAATCCAACTCCCGCTGGAAGGGGGTCCGCCTTGGCGCCCATCGCATCAAGCAGTTGGAGGCCACTCGATGAAAGCCCTGCGCGCCGCCTCCGTAAGCCTGCTTGCCCTGGGCCTGGCCAGCGGCGTTCTGGCCGCGCAACCAGGGTCCGGGAAAAAGGCCCCGGCATCCCTGGATGATCTTTTCGAACTGGAAAAGGCCCCCCCCAACCCCCCTGCCAAGGACAAGGCCGTGCCGGCTCCGGCCAGCAAGGATGCCCTGTTCGAACTCGATGCCCCGGCACCTGTAACACCTCCACAGAAGCCAGCCCAGACAGAACCGAGTGAACCGGCCTTGCCGGCCACCAAGGCGGATTTGTTCGGCCCTGCCGACGCTGACAAGGCGCCAGCCGTGGCAACGCCAGCCGTGGCAACGCCAGCCGTGGCAACGCCAGCAGATGCAACGCCTGCTGCTGTGGCCCCTGCTGCCCAGGCGCACCGTGCGCCAGCAGCCGAGCCCGGGCCGGCACCCGCCCCGAGCGTCGCCCAGGCGCCTTCGGCCCTGCGCGGCTTCTTGCAAACCGAGTTTGCCCGGACCTATGCCGATCCGGAGCACGGCTCCAAGGCCCTGGCCCGTCTGGAACTGGGCTCCCAGGGAAGCCTGGGGGGTGGGGTGAGCTGGAAGATCAGCGGCCGGGTGGATTTCAACGCCATTTACGATCTGAACGATCATTACCAGCCGGCGGTCCGCGATGACCAGCGCTGGGATTTCCAACTGCGGGAAACCTACCTGGACGTGACCGGCTGGGGGCTCGACTGGCGACTGGGCCGGCAGCACGTCGTCTGGGGCGAGATGGTCGGCCTGTTCTTCGCCGACGTGGTGTCGGCCAAGGATCTACGCGAATTCGTCCTGCCCGATTTCGAAATCCTGCGCATTCCCCAGTGGGCCGCCCGGGCAGAATATTTCCAGGATGACTTCCACGCCGAGGCGGTGTGGATTCCGTTCCCCAGTTACGATGAGACGGGAACGCCCCGCAATTTCCTGGCCCCCGGCTTTGGCAGCGACTTCTTCGCCTACCCCCTGCCCATCGCCGCCGCCGTCCAGAAGGACGACAGGCCGGCAACCTCCCTGGATCACGGCAATGTCGGCCTGCGCCTTTCCACTTTGCGGGACGGTTGGGATCTGGCCGGCTTCTTCTACACCAGCATGAATGCCGCTCCCACTTACTACCAGTTCACCCCGGGCGTGCTGACGCCCCGGCACGACCGTATCAGGCAATACGGCGGCACCCTGGCCAAGGATTTTTCCGGGGTCGTGCTCAAGGCGGAGGCGGTCTTCACCGATGGCCGGCGTTACAACCTGACCAACGTGACCCTGCCCGATCCGGCCGGTGGTGTGGTCAAGCAGGACAACCTGGATTGGGCGGTGGGCCTGGACTTCAATCCCACCGCGGATACCCGCATCAATACCCAGTTCTACCAGCGTTACTTCTTCGACCACGCGGCCAACATCATTCCCGACCGGGCGGAAAGCGGGGTCAGCCTGCTGGTCCACCACCAGTTCAACAGCGCTTGGGAAGGGGAAGTCCTGCTGGTCCACAGTCTGAACCGGCAGGACTGGATGCTGCGCCCCAAGGCCACCTGGAAGTTCCAGCCGGATTGGCGCCTCAACCTGGGGGTGGATGTGTTCTACGGCCCCATCACCGGTCTGTTTGGCCAATTCGACGCCCAGGATCGGGTCTACGCCGAAATCCGCCACGACTTCTGACCGGTGGTGGCCACCAGGCGTGCTGTAACCGGGTCAGATGTTCTGACGCAGGGCATCAACGACGGGAATGCGGCGCACCCGGCTGGCCGGTAGCAGGGCCGCCAGAACGGTAGCTACCAGTCCCACGAAGAAGGCCTGTACCACCACCAGGCCCACCACCTGGATATGGGCCACGTATCCCAGGTCCGCGTTGGGCGGCGGTGGCATGGGAATACCGATGGCAGAGATGATCCAGGCCAGCAGGATGCCCAGCAGCACGCCCAGCAGGGCGCCGGTGAGGCCGATGATGGCGTTTTCGGTGACGATGAGGGCGAACACCCGGGAGGTACGGTTGCCCAGGGCCATCATGGTGCCGAACTCTCCCACCCGCTCGAAGACGCTCATGTTGACGCTGTTGATCACGCTGAGCAGGACCATGAGCAGGATGATGAAGCGCAGCACGCCGAACTGGCCGTCATACATCTTCACCGTCTTGGTGTAGAAGTCGTTCAAGTCCAGCCAGGTCCTGACTTCCAGCCCGGACTTGCCAAGGGCGCTGTCCAGGGCCGCCGCCACGGCCAACGTATCCTCGGTGGCGCCCAGGGCGACGACCAGGGTGTTCACGCCGGGAGTGGCCAGCAGTTCCTGACCGGCCGCCAGGGGGATGCGCACGGCCCGGGCGTCGTAATCCTTGGAAAAGGTCTGGAAGACGCCCACCACCTGGAATTCGATGCTGTTGAGGGCTCCGTCGGCGGTGTTGATCACCAGGGTGGCCCAGTCGCCGGGCTTGAGCTTCAGGGCCTGGGCCAGGCCGTGGCCCAACATCATGCCGTGTTCGTCCTTGTCCTCCAGCATGCGGCCTGCAGACAGGTGCATGCCGCTGCTGAACTTGGCTTCCCGGTCGGCTTCCACTCCTTCACCGATGATGGGTTGATCGGAGCGGCCGTTGTTGAGCAGGCCGGCGAAGAATATCCGGCCCATCACGTCTTCGACCCCCTCCACATTCTTGATCGTGGTCCGGATGGGCTCGGGCTCATCCAACAGGAATTTTTCCGGGCTGCGGGCCCCCCGGTCGAAATAACCGGCCCGGGCCACCTGGAGGTGGCCGGATTGGGAATGGATGAGCACTTCGCCCAGTTGGGTGAAGATGTCCTGGACGAAGCCGCCGCTGAGGATCAGGCCGATCACCCCGGAGATGATGGCCAGCAGGGTCATTCCGGTGCGGGTCTTGTGGCGGAGCACGTTGCGCAGGGCGAGCTTGAACATGGTCCGGGTCAGCGGTTGTGGCGCAAGGCATCGACGATGACCAGGCGGGAGGCCCGCCAGGCCGGGTAGATGCTGGCGATCAGGGTGGTGGATACGGCCAGGAGGGCGGCCTGGGCCAACAGGGAGGGCGTCAGGATGATGGCGCCCATGAAAGTGCCGGAGAAGCCCGGGGGAGCGGGGATGGGTATGCCGATGGCGGAAATGATCTCCGCCAGGCCATAGCCCAGGACCATGCCCAGGGTGCCGCCGATGGCGCCCAGCAGGACGCCTTCCATGAGGAACAGGCGCAGGATTCTTTGCCGCCGAACCCCCAGGGCCATGGCCGTACCGATTTCCACGGTGCGCTCCATGACGCTCATGGTCATGGTGTTGCTGATGCTGAGCACGATGATGAGGGCGATGATGAGTTTCACCACGCCGATCTGCCGGGAAAACAGGGCCACCGTCTTGTTGTAGAAGTCGGCCAGTCTGGACCAGGGCACGATTTCGTAGCCCTTCAGGCGCGGATCCGCTCCCAGAGTCTCCAGGGCGTCCTCGGTCAGGTCGGTATCCTTGAGGGTGACGGTCCAGACATGGGAACCCTCCACCCGCAGAAGACGGCGCGCCATGTCGATGTTGACCCGCAGCATCACGTCATCCAGGGACTTGATGGAAGTGGAGGCCAGGCCCAGCACCCTGGCCTCCACTGCATTGATGCCGCCACTGGGTGTGTTGGTCAGCAGCACCACCGTGTCGCCGGACTGGATGCCCAGGTTCATGGCCAGGCCGCTGCCCACCAGGATGCCGTCGGGCTGACCCGCATCCAGAGGCGTGCCCTGGGTGATGATGAGATTCCGCGCCAGGGGGTCATGGGTGGGATCGATGCCCTCGGCCAGAAAGGAGAGGGTGCTTTCCCCACGGCTGAGGAGGCCGCTGAAGGCGAGCCGGGGCGACACCTGATTCACGCCCTCCAGGCCGCGCAGGGCTTCCAGGACGGCCGGGTCATCCTTGATCACGTAAGCGTAGGGATCGGACCTGCCTTCCTCGTAATACCCGGGCTTCACCACCTGGACGTGGCCGAACTGCCGGTTGGTGGCCAATTCCCTGTTCTGCCAGAAGATCCATTCGATGTAGCCGGAGGCCAGCATCATGGCGATGACGCCGAAGCCGATGGCGGCCACCGCCGTCAGGCTGCGTCGCCGCTGTCTGAGGATGTTGCGCAGGGCCAGCCGGAAATCCACCGATGCCGCGGCATGGGAGATCATGATCGGGCTCGCTCCGCTCTGCCAGGTCTGACCGCTAGAGGGTGGCCAGCAGGGCCTGGGCTTCCTTGCTTTCCGGGAAAGCCTTGCCGGACTTGAGCACTTCGCCGAGAAGCTTTTTGGCCTCTGCCTTGTCGCCCTGTCGGACCAGGGCCGCCGCCAGGTGATAGCGGATGGTGGGCACGTCCGGGGCCAGGGTGGAAGCCTTGCGCAACAAGGCAATGCCCTGGGCCAGGTCGCCCTGGTTCACCGTGATCCAACCCTGGGTGTCCAGCACGCCAGGATTCTGCGGCGCCAGCTTGCCGGCCATCTGGGCGGTGGCCAGGGCCCGGGGGTCCTTTTCCCGTAGGTAAAGTTCCGCCAGGTTGTTCAGGGCCGGGAAGTTGTTCGGTTCCAGCTTCACAACGGCTTCATATTGCCCGATGGCTTCCCGGTAACGCCCCGCAGCCAGATATGCGGCAGCGGCATAGCCGCGCACTGCGGTATCCCGCCCATGGCTGGCCAGCCATGTGGCAAGACGGCGGTCTGCTCCCTTGACGTCGCCGGCAAGGGTCATGACCCGATGCAATTTGATGAAGGTGGCGTTGTCAGGCTGACGGGCCAGGGCCTGCTCATAAGCGGCCATGGCCTGGGGATACTGTTTGCGCGCATAGTGGATGTCCGCCTCACGGACATGGCCCAGGCCCGACCGGGCGTTCTGCTTCTGCATGTCACGGGCGATGGCCAGAGCGGCATCTGTCCTGCTCTGGGACATTTCCAGGCGCAGCAGGGCATCCTGGGCTTCCACATAATCCGCCTTCAATGCCAGGGCTCGCTTCAGGCTTTCCCGGGCTTCGGCAGGTTGCTTGTTCTTGATCTGGGCCAGAGCGAGTTGCAGGTGGGCCTGGGGGGAGTTGCGGTTCTTCTCCACCAGACTGGCGAAACTGGCCACGGATTCGCTGCCCGCCCCGGTCTGGGCTTGCACGGCACCGAGCAGCGCCAGGGCACCCGGGCTGTTGGGGTTGGCCTTGGCGGCCTGCCTGGCCAGTTCAAGGGCCTTGGCCGGCTCCTGCTTCTGCAAGTGGTGGCTGATGAGACGCCGGACGGGCAATACCGCCTCGGGGTGGGCCTTGATCGCCTTTTCCAGGAATTGGCGGTAGTCGGCTTCGTTCTGCTGGGCGGCGGCCACATCCGCCAGGGCCATCAGATACTGGAGTTCGTCAGGTTTTCTGGAGAGCCCCGCTTCCAGTCTTTTCCTGGCGCCGCTCCAGTTCTTCGCCTGGATTTCCAGTCTGGCCAGACCCAGGGTCGGCGGAATGGAGTCGGGCTTCAGGGCCAGGGCTTTCTCAAATGCGCCCCGGGCTGCGGGGAGATCTCCCTTCGCGCTCAACACCGTCCCCCTCAGGTTGTAGGGGAGGGGACTTTGGGGCAGCTTCTTTTCCAGTCCGGCAATGGCCGTCAGCGCCTGGTCATGCTGGCCCCGCTGGATATAGAGAGAGATGAGGGCCAGGTCGGCCTGACCAGGCTTGCCGCTCAGCGTGGCCGCCTTTTCCAGGTCTGCCAGGGCCCGGCCGTCCTCGCCCAGTTGCATGTGGGCCCTGGCCTGGAGCAGGCGCAGGTTGGGATTGTCCGGGTCTTTGGCCACGGCCCGGTCCATGTAATCCATGGCCGTGTCGAGTTCGTTGGCCTCGAAGTAGATATCCGCAGCTAGCTGGTAGTTCTGGGAAGTGCCCTCGTCAACCCGTAACAGGGCCTGCACCGATTTCTTGGCTGCCGCCACGTCACCCGTCTTCATCTGGCTCCCGGCAAGAATGCGCAGGGCGATAGGATTGTCCGGATGGGTGACGAGGAATTTCTGGGCGCTTTTCAGGCCCTGCTCGTAGTTGCCCAGTCCGTAACTGACCATGCCATGGGCCAGGACGGCCGGGCCATAGTTGGGGGCAGCCTTCAGCACCTGGAGCAGCGCGTCGTTGGCCTCCCGGAGCTTGCTCCTCTGAATCTCGAAAAGCGCCCGGTAATACTTGACGACGGGCAGGGCGCCCGCCACCTTCTCGGCGGCCTTGAGGGACTTTTCCGCCTCCTCCGGCTTGCCCTGCCGGGCGACGATCTGATGTTGGGCCAGATGGGCGCGGTATTGGCCCGGGTCCTTGGCCACGATCTGCTGATAGGAGGCCAGGGCCTCGTCGGGCTTGCCGGCAATTTGCTGTAGCAACCCCTTGAGATACAGGGCGTCAAAGAACCGTCCATCCTTGGCCAGGGCAGCATCGGCCAACTGGAGCGCCTCGGGGAAACGCTTCTCGGCCATGGCAATCTTGGCCCTCAGAAGCAACACCTGGGGGAGGGTGGCATCCGCCTTGGCCGCTTCGTCCAGCACCCGCACGGCTTCCTCCTGCCTGCCCAGGCCCCAGAGCGCCTCCGACCGGGCAACCTGCAACAGGGCCAGGGATCTGGGGGACAGGCCGCTGGCCGGTGGCGCGATGTCCGCCACCTTCTGGAACTGGCCTTGTTTGACCTGGGCCAGGGCTTGGCCGGCCAGCACCTGGTCCGCCTCGGCGCCAAGCTGTTGGGCCTTGGTCAGTTCCTTCTCGGCTTCGGAAAAGGCCCCCATGGCCAGGTAGGTGTTACCCAACAGAATCCGCGCCTCCCGGTTCTTGGGCTGCTCCTGCAGGGCGCTCTTGAGTTCCAGCACGGCAGACTTGTGCTCGGCCTTCTCCAGGAAAGCGCGTCCGCTCTGGACGTGTTCTTCAGGGGACTTGCCGCACCCGGACAAGGCCAGGGCAAGCAGGGTGGCCATGAGCAACGGCAAGGTTCGGGCAGGGATGGGCATGTCAGCGCCTTTTCTCGGCTGGATGGGGTTCTCGGAGGGGGCTAAAGGGTCATTTCAAACCGAATCGCCCCATGAGGTCATACAGGGTGGGGCGGGAGACCCCGAGCAATTCTGCGGCATGGGCCACGTTGCCGTTGCAGCGGGCCAGGGCCTTCACCACGGCACCCCGTTCCGCCTCTTCCCGGACCTGGCGCAAGTTGAGGGGCTCGTCGGCAGCGGCCTCGGCAGACGCCAGCCCCAGGTCGGCCAGGCATACCTGGGGACCGTCCGACATGATGACCGAGCGCTTGATGGTGTTCTCCATCTCCCGTACGTTGCCGGGCCAGGGGTGGGACTCGATGGCCTGGATGGCGTCCGGGGCGAAGCCGCGCAGGGATCGCCCCTGGGTCTGGATGAAACGCTCCAGGAAGGCGTGGGCCAGCAGGGAGCGGTCCCCCTGGCGTTCCCGCAGGGGGGGGATGCGCACACTGATCTCGGACAGCCGGTAGAACAGGTCTTCACGGAAACGGCCGGATTTGATGAGTTCCCCCAGGTTCTGGTGGGTGGCAGCCACCACCCGCACGTCCACGGGGATCTCGCCCCGCCCGCCCAGGCGCTCGATGACCCGCTCCTGGAGAAAACGCAGCAGCTTGGCCTGCAAGGGCATGGGCAGATCGCCGATTTCGTCCAGGAACAGGGTGCCCTTGTTGGCATATTCGATCTTGCCGATGGTCTGCTTGGCGGCGCCGGTGAAGGCCCCCTTCTCGTAGCCGAACAGTTCCGATTCCAGCAGGTTCTCGGGGATGGCCGCACAGTTGATGGCGACGAACTTTTCCTTCACCCGGCTGGACAGGTCGTGCAGGCCCCGGGCCAGGACTTCCTTGCCGGTGCCGGACTCCCCCAACAGCAGTACGGAGGCATCGCTGGGTGCCACCTTTTCGATGGTGCGGCAGACCTTGAGCATTTCCGGGTCGTTGGTGATGAGCCCTTGCAAGGGCTCGGAGCGGTTGCGCGCCGACAGGGCCCGGTTTTCCTGTTCCAGGCCGTAGACCCGGAAGGCCCGGTCGATGACCAGCTTGAGGATCTGTTCCTCGAAGGGCTTGTGGTAGAAGTCGAAGGCCCCCAGGCCGATGGCCTTGATGGCGTTGGACCGGTCCTGGTTGCCGGTCACCACGATGATCTTGGTGGCCGGGCAGAGCTGGAGTATCTGTTGCAGGGTGGCCAGGCCCTCGGTGGCGCCATCCGGGTCCGGGGGCAGGCCCAGGTCCAGGAGGACCACGGCGGGTTCGAACCGGCGCAACTGGGCCAGGGCGGATTCCCGATCGCCGCAGGCCAGGACTTCATAATCGTCCAGGCTCCACTTGATCTGCTTTTGCAGACCCACGTCGTCTTCCACCAGCAGGATCTTGGGCGCTTTGTCACTCATCTCTTATGGCCTCTTTATCGGCCAGCAAGGGCAGACGGATTGTGAAAACTGTGCCCTGGCCGGGCTGGCTGGCCACCTGGATGTCGCCCCCCAGCTCCTGCACGTAGGCCCTGCTTTCATAGGCGCCGATACCCATGCCGGTTCCTTTCGTGGAGGCGAACGGGCGGAACAACCGCTCCCGGATGAAGGCGTCGTCCATGCCGGCGCCTGTGTCCTCGACGGTGATGACCGCCCATTCGTCCTGTCGGCCCAGTTTAACATCCACCCGGCCGGTGTAAGGGGTCGCCTCGATGGCGTTCTGCACGATGTGTCCCACCACCCGTACCAGGCGTTCCCGATCCCCCCGCACGAAGAGGTTGCGGGCGGCCAGTTCCAGGCCGGGCTTGAGGCTGTAGGCCCCCTTGCTGCGCATCACGTCCTCCAGCATGGCGGCCAGCTCCACCCGGCCCTCACCGCCCGCGTCCGGCGCCTCGCGCAGCTTCAGCAACATGCGGTTCATGCGGGCGACGGAGCTTTCGATGGTGGCCAGCATGTCCTCCTGGAATTCCGGCTTGTGCTTGTGTTTCGCCGCGTTGGCCAGGAGCAGGGACAACTGGGCCACCAGATTCTTGATGTCGTGCACCACGAAGGCGGAGGCCCGGTTGAAGGATTCGAACTGCCGCGCCACCGTCAACGCCTCGGCTGCCCGGGCCTGCACCAGATGGGCGGCAGCCTGGCGGGCGGCAGTCTTGAGCAGGTCGCTCATCTCCCAATTGAATGTCGCCTTGCCCAGGGAACGGGCCAGGACCATGAAACCCAGCAGCTTGTCGTGCCAGAAGAGGGGGATGACCAGCCAGACCTCCGTATCGTCCACCAGCCAACCGGGCAGTTCCACTTCGGCGAAGGCCTCTCCCTGGGCCTGGGGATCAGTGAGGTCCAGCACCCACTGGCGATTTTCCATGAACGCCAGCAGGGCGTGCCGGGCCGGCAACTGGCCGTCCAGATGGGCCCAGTTCCAGTGGGCGGCCCGGCGGAACGGCGCGTTCTCCTCCTCCGGGAGCCACAGGGCAGCCTGGGGGCTGTCCACCAGCCGGGCCACGGCCTGGAGACTGCGCTCGTACACCTGGGAACCGGGTTCGCCTTCGGTCAGCAGGGACGTGAAGCGCAGCCACTCCTCCCGGTAATCGTAGTGATAGCGGAAGAAATGCTTGGAAAGAAACACCCGCACCCGCGCCCGGGCTGCGCCGGAAAAGAACACCACCACCAGCAGCACGCCCGCTCCGAAGAGGAAGACGGCCTGCAGCGCGTTGCCCCAATCGCCCCCCACCATCTGTATGTAATACCCTGCCACGGCCATGAGCATGAGGTAGATGCCCGAGCCGAGCAGCACCACGGTGTGGAAGGCCATGCGATGGGACAGGGCCATGGGCCAGATCTGGTCCGGCCGGCGCCGGGCGGAAATCCAGATGAGGGGCACCAGCATGGCGTTCACAGCCCCCCGGGCGGTCCAGATGTCCGGCGAAAAACCGGAGAAGAGCATGGCTTCGGAATACAGGTAGAAGTCGAAGGCGAACATGCCGCCCAGGGCCAGGCAGAGAAACTTCAGGCTCCAACGGTCCTGGGGCTCCGCGTTGCGATAGAGCTGCTCCACCAGCACCATGCCCGCCACGGCCAGCAGGGTGGGCAGGAGGGCCTGGACCAGATAAGCGGAGGTCCTGCCCGGCCACAGCAGGAATGCGGCGTGTCCCAGGATGGCCAGGACGACCAGGGTCAGCAAGCCACCGCCCAGGCCGGAGAAGCCCTTGCGATTGCCCATCTGGCTGTCCAGCTCCCGGATGCCGGCCCAGAGGAAACCCAGCCACCCCAGACTGCGGAACAGTTCCGCCAGAACCACCAACTCCCTGCCGGCGCCCGTCAGGCTGCGCAGCGCCTCCAACCCGGCCCACAAGGCGGTCAGGGCAGCGGGGATCTCCAGCCGGGAACCCTGCCGGCTTCTGCCGCCCAAGCGCCAAGCCAGGGCCAGGGTCGCGAAGGCCGCGGCCCCCAGACCGTAGCTCGCCGCGCCGGCCAGCACCCTAGCGCACGCCCTTGCCCAGGACCACCACCTGGGTGGTCTGCAGGAGGATCATCAGATCCAGGAACAGGCTGTGGTTCTTCACGTAGTACAGATCGTATTGCAGCTTGTTCATGGCGTCCTCCACGCTGGCTCCATAGGGGAAGCGCACCTGGGCCCAGCCGGTGATGCCGGGCTTGACGCTGTGCCGGGCGTGGTAATAGGGGATCTGGGCCGCCAGGTCGTTGACGAAATAGGGCCGTTCTGGCCGGGGCCCCACGAAGCTCATGTGGCCCATGAACACGTTGATCACCTGGGGCAGCTCGTCGATGCGGGTGCGCCGGATGAAGCGGCCCACCCGGGTCGTCCGGTCATCGTTCAGCCGGGCCCAGACGGGCAGGCCATCCTTCTCGGCATCGCTGAACATGCTGCGGAACTTGAAGATGGTGAAGGATTTGCCGAACTGGCCCACCCGTTCCTGGGTGTAAAACACCGAGCCCTTGCTCTCCAGGCGAATGGCCAGCGCCGCCAACAACATGATGGGCGAGGTGAGGATCAGGAAGCTGCCGCTCACCAGCAGATCGAACAACCGCTTCACCACGTCCCGGGCGGAACCGGTCGTGAAGCCCTCGGCAAAAATCATCCAGCTGGCGTTGATGGATTCCAGGGGCAGGATGCCGGTCTGCCGTTCGAAAAAGGTGGGCAGATCGAGAATGTGCAGCCCCCGCAATTTGCATTCCAACAACTCGGACATGGGCAGCCCCCCCCCTCGTCGCTCCCGGACTGCCACCACGATCTCCTCGGCGTTACGGGCTTTGGCGATCTCGAAGATGGAGCCCTCGTCGTGGATCACCCGGTCGTGGGGCACGTAGCTATGGGCCGCCCCCAGAGGCAGGTAGCCGAGAATGTGCAGCCCCTGGCCCTCGCCGCTGGCGGCAATGGCCTCGATCTTGGCCGCCCGGCTACCGGTGCCCAGCACCAGGATGCGCTTCTTGAAGAGATCGGTCTTGTCCCACTCCATGAACAGCAGACGGACCAGCACGGCCACCAGATAAGCCAACAACATGCCTGCCAGGAACTCGGCGCCCCCGGGGAAGACGGCGGGCAGGACACCATTGCCCAGGGCAATCAGGGCGCCGGCCGTCAGCATGCTGCCGGTGGTGCGCAGCAACAGGCTTCGCAGGCCCTTGGTCCACTCCCAGTCATACAGGCCGAAGGTGGAATTCAGCAGGGTGAGGATGGAGGCGAACAGCCAGGGCTTGTAGACGGCGCCATGGCTGGACTCGATAAGCGTGGCGCTGTCGTAGCGGTCGGCGGCGAACACACTGATGTAGGCAAAGATCAGATATTCCGCCAGGGTGAGCAGCAGCATGCTCAGGGGGATGTAATGGCGAAAGAAGCGGATCATGGTAGCCGGGCGGGTTTCCTGCTGGTCAAGGGAATCAGCGTTGGGCGGGATTGTATCGTGGAGACGGGCACCTAACCGCGAGCAGCCATGAGGCGGTCCAGTTGGGCCCGGGTCAGGCGCGCCCGGGCGGCGCCATGGGTCCGGTGGGGTTCGAAGGGCACCAGCCGGACCAGCACGTCAGCCGGCTCGGCGTAGAGCAAATAGGCCATACGCCCCCCCTTGTCCTGGATCTTGAAGCCGATTCCCGCATTGTGCAGTTGTTGCTCGAACTCCTTGCTGGAATCCACATTGATCTCCAGTTCAACCAGGCTGTTCTCCGACACCGCGCCACTGGCCACCGCCCCGGTCAACACCGGCTCGAAACGCTCGAACACCCCCATGACCGCCAGGGCCTGCTGACGCAACGCATCCAGGGTGGCCGCCTGCTCTTCAGGCTCGTACAGGTCCTGGCGTTGGATCAACGCCGCGTCCACCTCCTCGTTGCTGGGCATGCCGTGGCCATCGGGCAGCCCCAACTGACGGACCGCCTTGCGTTTGGCCAGACCATAGTCGCGGATGCCGTGCTCGGCCATGTAGCGGGCCGCCAGATCGGCGATCCGGGCGCGGGACTGCCAGCTTCGGTTATCCCGGTTGGCCATGGTCAGTTGAAGGCGGGCAGGGGGTCGGCAGCAGGCTCGGAACCGCCCGTGGCCCCCGGGGCGAATTCCTGGAAGAAGAATTCGGGGGTACCGCCCCCCCCTTCCACCGAAACACCCGTTTTCGCATCCACGTTCACCACCACCACCCCTTCGGGCATGGCCGGCGGCATCTCCGGTACCCCACGCAGAACCTCGCCCATGTATCGGACCCAGATGGGCAACGCAGTACCCCCCCCGGTCTCCCCGGAGCCCAGCGAACGGGGCTGGTCGTAACCCATCCAGGCCACTCCCACGCGGGTCGCCTGGAAGCCGGCGAACCAGGCATCGTGGTGTTCGTTGCTGGTGCCGGTCTTGCCGGCCAGATCCCCGCGCCCCAGCTTCAAGGCGCCGGTGGCCGTACCCCGCCTGATCACGTCGCGCATCAGGGTGGTGGTGACGAAGGCATTGCGGGCATCAATGGCCCGGGTGGCGCCCAGGGGGGCGAAACTTTCCAGCACCTTGCCATCCTTGTCAGTGACCTTGAGCAGGTGCCAGGGGGTCACCCGGCTGCCACCATTGGCGAACACGGCATACCCCGAAGCCAGGGCCAGAGGGGTCACTTCACCGGCACCCAGGGCCATGGTCAGGTAGGGGGGTATGCGGGCCATGTCGAACCCGAAGCGGGAAACGTACTCATGGGTGAACTGGTTGCCGGCAGCCTGCAACACCCGGATGGAGATGAGGTTCTTGGATTTGGCCAGGGCGGAACGCAGGGTCATGGCCCCTTCCATCTCACCATCGTAATTCTTGGGCTCCCAGACCACACCGCCGGTTTCCGCCGGATCCACGCTGATGGGTGCATCCTCGAACACGCTGGCCGGCGTCACCCCCCGCTCCAAGGCGGCGGAGTATACGAAGGGCTTGAAGCTGGAACCCGCCTGCCGCCAGGCCTGGGTGACGTGGTTGTACTGGTTGCGGGCAAAGGAGAAGCCACCCACCATGGCACGGATGGCGCCATTGGCGGGGTCCAGGGAAACGAAGGCCGCCTCCACCTGGGGCAGGTAGGTCAACTGCCAGGGAGCACCGGGATCGGTCCGGGCCACCCGGACGATGCTCCCCCTGGCAAGGCGCTTGTCCTTGGCCAGCTTGCCGGACAGATGGCGCTCGGCATATTTCAACTCGGCAGCACCCAGATCCACGTCGTCGCCGCTGCGCAAACGGATTCGGATTCGGGCCTTCTCCACCGCCAGGACCACTGCGGGCAGGAAACCGTTCACCTCTTCCCTGTCCAACAGAGCCGCCTCGATAGCCTTGTCTGCCTCGACGGCATCGGTGGGCAGTTTCAACTGGCCCTCGGGGCCCTGGTAGCCCCGCCTGCGGTGGAACTCCAGCACCCCCTGGCGGACACCGTTGCTGGCGGCGGTCTGGTCGAGGCGGCGCAGGGTGGTATAGACCCGCATGCCGCTGGTGTAGATGGCATCGCCATATTTCTGATGCATGCGCTGGCGCACCAGTTCAGCCAGATGGGGGGCTTCGGCCTCGAAGTTCTGGGGGGAGTACTTCACCGGCAGACGCAGTTCCCGGGCGTGGCGGTATTCCGCCTCGTTGATGAAGCCCAGGCTCTTCATCCTGCCCAGCACGTAATATTGCCGGGTCCTGGCCCGGGCTGGATTGACCACCGGGTTGTAGGCGGAAGGGGCCTTGGGCAACCCCGCCAGCATGGCCGCCTCGGCCAGACTGATGTTGGCCAGGGGTTTGCCATAGTAGATCTGGGCTGCGGCTGCGAAGCCGTAGGCCCGCTGCCCCAGATAAATGTGATTGATGTACAGCTCCAGAATCTCGTCCTTGGACAGGGCATGCTCGATCTTGATGGCCAGCAAGGCCTCGTTGAGCTTGCGGGTCAGGGTTTTTTCCGAACTGAGGAAAAAGTTGCGCGCCACCTGCATGGTGATGGTCGAAGCCCCCTCCTTCACCCCACCTGACAACACGTTAGACACGGCCGCCCGGAGCACCCCCAGGGTGTCCACTCCACCATGCTGGTAAAAGCGCTCGTCCTCGGCGGCGAGGATGGCCTGGCGCAGGTGTTTGGGAGTATCTTTGAGGCGCACCACCGCCCGCCGTTCCTCGCCGAACTCGCCGATCAGCGCCCCGTCCTCGGTGAAAATGCGCAAGGGCTGCTTGGGCCGGTAGTCCTTGAGGGTTTCCAGGCTGGGCAGATTGGGGTAGATGATCGCCGCGGCGAGCGCCACAACAGCGGTGGTCGCCACGAACAGAATCGTCATCGCGCCCAGGAGGTAATGCCACCAGCGGGTCATTGTTCAGAAAGAAAAATAGATTGGACTGGGCGGGAAAATGTTGTAAAGATTAAGAAGTTGTTGCTAGGATTTAATCCAGATTATTAAACAAGCGCCTGAACTGGGCGTACGGAAGGGGAAACTGTTTGAGCTTCACTCTATTTGGCCAAGGTTCACGACCGCTGATCGGGGTCGATCTTAGCTCATCAGCCGTGAAAATGCTTGAGTTGGCCGATGGCGGCAAGGGCATGCGCCGTGTCGAGCGCTATGCCATCACCCCCCTTCCCAAGGATGCCATCCAGGAGGGCGCCATCACCAAGACGGATGTGGTGGAAGCGGCCCTGCGCGACGCCTTGAAGCAACTCGACACACGCACCCGGGACGTGGTCATGGCCCTGCCCGCTTCGGCGGTGATCACCAAGCGCATCATGCTCCCCGGCAACGCCAGCGAAGCGGAGATCGACACCCAGGTGACCGCCGAAGCCAACCAGGCGGCCTCCTTCCCCATCGGCGACGTGAGCCTGGACTACCAGATTCTGGGCCCCAACGCCAAGAACCCCAATGAGAACGACGCCTTGATGGTCCTGGCCCGCCGGGAACGCGTGGAAGAGCGGGTAGCCCTGGCCGAGGCGGTGGGTTGCCGGTGCCACGTCATGGACGTGGATGCCTTCGCCGCCCTGACCGCCTACGAACAGATGGCGTTCCAGTTGCCCGACAACGGCAAGGGCCAGGTGGTGGCCATCATCGACATCGGTGCCAACACGACCCACGTCAACGTGCTACACGACAACCAGACGGTCTACCAACGGGAGCATGCCCTGGGCGGCAACACCCTGACCAGCGAGATCAGCCGCCGCTTCGACCTGCCCTCCGAAGAGGCTGAGGACGCCAAGCGCAAGAACCTCCTGCCGGACAGCTACGAATCCGAAGTGTTGCAACCCTTCCTCGATTCCGTGGCCAAGGAAATCGGCCGGGCCCTGCAACTGTTCTTCTCCGCCACCTCCTTCCAGCGGGTGGACCACATCCTCCTGGCCGGCGGCTGCGCCGCCATACCCGGGCTGGATGACGTGGTGCACAGCCGGATGCAGACCAGCACCCTGATCGCCAACCCCTTCTCCAAGATGGCCGTATCAAGCCACGTGAAGGCCCGCCAACTGGCATCCGACGCGCCGGCCCTGTTCGTCGCGTGCGGCCTGGCCCTGCGCAGGTTCGACACGGAATGAACCCGATCCGCATCAATCTACTGCCCCACCGCCAGCAGAAGAAGGCACGGCGGCAACGCATGTTCGTCATTCTGGCCATCGCCGCCGCCGTCGCCGGACTGGGGGTGGTGGGAGCCGGCCAGATGTATCTGCTCCAGGCCAAGGAAAACCAGGTCAAGCGCAACCAGTTCCTCAAGGACGAGATTGCCAAACTGGATCAGCAGATCGCCGAGATCAAGCAGTTCAAGGAAAAGTCCAACGAATTGCTGGCCCGCAAGGAAGCGGTGGAAGGCCTACAGACCAACCGGGGCGAAGCCGTACAGTTGTTCGAGGAAATCGCCCGCCGCCTGCCCGACGGGCTGTACCTGAAGAGCGTCAAACAAAGTGGTGACAACATTGCCCTGTCCGGCTTCGCCCAGTCCAGCGCCCGGGTTTCCTCACTGATGCGCAACCTTGACGAAGCCGAAATGTTCAACGCACCGACCCTGGTGGAAGTCAAAGCGGCCACGGTGGGCAAGCAGCGGGTCAACGAGTTCTCCATGAACCTGCGCATCACCCGCAAGGCCCCGCCCGAAGCCGAAAAACCCGCGCCCCCGGCCAAGGCCGCGAAAGACGGAAAAGGCGGAAAAACATGAACCTTTCCGACTTCAACAACATCGACCCCAAGGACCTGGCCAGCGCGCCCATGCCGGTGCGGGCCGTGGTACTGGTCCTCATCCTGGTGGCCATCGTCGCTGCCGGCTGGTTCCTGGTCTGGTCAGACGCCAGCAAAAGCCTGGAGAAGGAGCGCAAGGAGGAGGAAAGCCTGCGCAAGGAGTACACCACCAAGAAAGGTGAAGCCATCCATTTCGAGGCCTACAAGCGCCGCCTGGCCGAAATCGAGCAATCCCTGGAAGCCCTGCTGCGGCAACTACCGGACCGTTCCCAGATGGACGCCCTGCTCACCGACATCAACCAGGCCGGCGTTGGCCGGGGGCTGGAATTCGACCTGTTCCGCCCGGGTGGCGAGAGCCTGTCCGAGTACTACGCCACCCTGCCGGTCAGCATCAAGGTGGTGGGCAGCTACCACGACATGGGCGGGTTCCTCACCGATCTGGCCCGCCTCCCACGCATCGTGACCATCCATGACATGGGCCTGACCCCGGGCAAGGACGGCAAGCTGAACATGGACGCCCGCATCCAGACCTATCGCTACCTGGATGAAACCGAACAGATGGCGGCCAAGAAAGCCAAGCAGGAAGCGACCAAAAAGGCCGCAGCGGCGAAGAAGGGGGCCAAGAAATGAAACGGCTCTTGCTGATTCCCCTGGTTCTCCTGGCGGGTTGTGTCGGCGACGAATTTGCCGACCTGAAGACCTTCATGGCCCAGACCGGCCCGAAGAACGTCCAGCCCCTGGCCCCCATGCCGCCGGTGAAAACCCTTGAGGTTTACGAGTACACCGCAGCGGACATCCCCGACCCCTTCCAGCCCCGGGCCATGAAAACCGGCAAGGGCAGCGGCCTGCAACCCGACGTGAACCGGCCCAAGGAACCCTTGGAACAGTATCCCCTGGATGGCCTGCGCATGGTCGGCACCATCATCAAGGACGGCCAGCTCTACGCCCTGGTGCGTACCCCCGACAAGACGCTGTATCGCATCCGCAAGGGGGAACACATGGGACAGAACTTCGGCCTGGTGATCGGCATCAGCGACACCAGTATCGACATCAGGGAAATCGTCCAGGATGGCGTCGGCGATTGGACCGAATCCAAAGCCGCGCTGGCCCTTCAGGAGTAGAAACAATGAACGCGACACGATCCAAACATACCCAAGGGCCGCGCTGGGCCGGCATACTGGCCCTGGCCTCCTGGCTGGCCGCAGGCAACGTCCTGGCGGATCCCAATCAATTGAGCACCGTCACGGTCAGCAACGGCCAGAATGAAAGCCAGGTCGTGCGGATCACCCTCAAGGACCCGGTGGCGGACCTGCCCGTCGCCTTCACCACCAGCAACCCCCACCGCCTGGTTCTGGATTTCGCCAATACCAGCGCTGCCGCAGGTCGTTTGCAGGAGCGTGCCAACCAGGGTGTGGTGCGTGACTACCAGGTCATCCAGTCCGGCGAACGCACCCGTGTGGTGATCAATCTGAACGGCCCTGCCAGCCATGAACTGCGTAAGGACAAGAACCAGATACTGGCCGTCCTGCAAGGCGCCCAGAAGACTGCTGGGGGTGCGGCTCCCACCCGCTTCGCGGAAGCCGACGGCAAGCGGGATCACGCCCTGCGGGATCTGGACTTCCGCCGGGGCAGCAACGGCGAGGGGCGCATCGCGGTGACCCTGTCCGACCCGGGTGTGGGCATCGACATCCAGCAGAAGGGCCGAGCCATCCAGGTGGACTTCATGAACACCGCCCTGCCCAGTGCCCTGCGCCGCCGCCTGGACGTGGCGGACTTCGGTACGGCCGCCCAATTGGTCGAGGCCTTTGAAAACGAGAAGAACACCCGCCTGCTCATCACCCCCCGGGGCAAGTGGGACTATTCCGCCTATCAAACCGGCAATCAGTTCATCCTGGAGGTACGCTCCCTGGACGATCCCCGCCAGGCCAAATCCGACCAACCCGTCTATACCGGCGAGAAACTGACCCTCAATTTCCAGAACGTGGAAGTGCGGTCGGTGCTCCAGGTCATCGCCGACTTCACCGGCCTCAACATCATCGCCAGCGACACCGTGACCGGCAACGTCACCCTGCGCCTGAAGGACGTGCCGTGGGACCAGGCCCTGGACATCATCATGCGTGCCAAGGGACTGGATAAACGTGCCACCGGCAACGTCATCTGGGTTGCCCCCCGGGATGAACTGGTGGCGAAGGAAAAACTGGAACTGGAAGCCAAGAAATCCATCACCGACCTGGAACCCCTGGTCACCCGCAGCTATTCCCTGAACTACATCCGCGCCGATGAGGCTCTGGCAGTGATCTCCGGGCTTTCCCGCTCCCTGTCCAGTTCCTCGGAAACCGCCACCTGCACCCCCAGCGCCACCGGCATCAAGGCGGAAGCCACCACTGGCTCCACCACCTCCGGCCAGTCGGGCGCTGCCACCAGCAACGTCAACCGGGTCCTGTCACCCCGGGGCGGCGCCTCCCATGACCTGACCACCAACACCCTGGTCGTGACGGACACCCCGGAAAAGCATGCTTCCGTGGAGGACGTTCTGAAGACGGTGGACATCCCCAGCAAGCAGATCATGATCGAGGCCCGTATCGTCCTGGCAGACGACACCTTCAGCCGGGACCTCGGCGCACGGTTGGACGTTCGCTTCAAAGGTGCAATCGATGGCTCCCAAGTGGGCGTCGGTGGAGACATCAACAGTTCCATCGACATGATCAATGCCGCAAAAGGGGTGCTTCCGGAGAACGTGGTCAACGTGAACCTGCCCTCCGCGGTGACGGCCCCCTCCATCGGTTTCACCATCGTCAGCGCCGCCTCCAACTTCCTGCTGGGGCTGGAATTGCAGGCCCTGGAAGCCGACAACCGGGGCAAGATTGTCTCCAACCCCCGGGTCGTCACCACCAACCTGCGGCCCGCCGTGATCCTCCAGGGCACCCAGATTCCCTATTCCACCCGGAGCGGTTCGGACAGCTCACTGGCCACCACCACCTCCTTCAAGGATGCGCTGCTCTGCCTGCTGGTATCCCCCCAGGTCCTCAACAACGATTCAGTGATCCTCAACGTGGAAGTCACCAAGGACGCCCTGGGTGCGGAGACCTTCAGCGCCGGCCCGCCCATCAACGTGAAACGGGTGAAAACCCAGGTCCGGGTGAACAATGGCGAAACGGCCATTCTCGGTGGCATCTTCGAGCAGACCATCCGTAACGACACCAGCAAGGTTCCCTTACTGGGCGACATCCCCGTCCTGGGCAATCTGTTCAAGAGCAACAGCAAGACCGATGAGAAGTCGGAAATGCTCATCTTCCTGACCCCTCGGATTCTGGACGAACAACTCAGCGCGTTCCGATAGGTCACACCAGCCGCAAAAAAGGGCGCCGAGCGGCGCCCTTTTGTTTTGCGCCAAAGTCTCAAAGCACCAGGATCAAGCGCTCCGCCAAGTAGGCCAGCAACAGCAGACCCACCAGGGCCAGGCCCGACTTCAGACTCAGACCGGCAAAGCGCAGCCAGCGGGGGTCCTTGTTGAGGGCATAGCCCAGGAGACTCAGGATGATCAGGGCGCCGACCAGGATGAGGATGAGGCGCAGGACAAGCATCAGGCGGTTTGCGGAAAGAGTTCCAGCAAGGCTGAAGGGGTCCGTGACGGATCGGTGAATTCGGCCCACTCCCAGGCGGCGGCGTCGGCCACCAGGGCCCGCAACAAGCGGTTGTTGAGCCCGTGGCCGGACTTGAAGGCGGTAAAGGCCCCCAGGATGGGATGGCCGGTGAGGTACAGATCGCCCACGGCGTCCAGCACCTTGTGCTTCACGAATTCATCGGCGTAGCGCAGGCCATCGGCATTCAGGACCCGGAACTCATCCATGACGATGGCGTTGTCCAGGGTCCCCCCCAGGGCCAGGCCGTTGCTGCGCAGATATTCCACCTCGTTCATGAACCCGAAGGTGCGGGCCCGGCTGACTTCCTTCACGTAGGATTGCCGAGCCAGATCAATATGCATCTCCTTGGCCGACTGGCGGAAGACCGGGTGATCGAAGTCGATGCGGAAGGTCAGGGTATAGCCTTCATGGGGGATGAATTCGGCCCACTTGTCACCTTCCTCCACCCGCACCGGGCGCAGCACCCGGATGAAGCGCTTGGGCCGATCCAGGGCCTCGATGCCGGCACTTTGCAGCAGATAGACGAAAGGCGCGGCGGAGCCATCCAGGATGGGCACTTCCGGCCCGTCCAGATCGATGAACAGGTTGTCGATGCCTAACCCTGCGAGGGCGGACATCAGATGTTCCACGGTAGCCACCCGGGCGCCGTTTCCTTCCAGGGCGGAGCACAGCCGGGTATCGCAGACCCGTTCCGGCGCCACTTGGAAATCGAGGGGTTCCGGCAGGTCGGTGCGGCGGAAGACGATGCCTGTGCCGGCGGGAGCGGGACGCAACACCAGAGTCACCCGGGCGCCCGTGTGCAGGCCCACGCCGGTGGCGCGGACCAGGGTCTTCACGGTTCTCTGGCGGATCATGGCTCGGCTGTCTGAAAAATCCTGTTGGCAAAAAAGTGTATCCCGGACGGGTAGGAGGGCCACCCGTCCGGGACAGTTCCCGACGCAATTCCAGGCCGCGCTGTGGCGCGGACGAATCAGGGCGACGGCGCGACGCCGCTCCGGATCAGGGCCTGGCTTAGGCCGGGGAGGGGCACGGCGTACTCAGTCCGCCTGCTTGCGCAGGAAGGCCGGGATGTCCAGGGTGTCGATGCCTGCCGACTGGGCCATTTCCACCGCTGCCTGATTGCTGCGCCGGTTGCCGCCCTGGCGGAAGGTGGTGGGCATATCGTAGTCCCGGTTGGGATCGAAGCCCAACCCGGCGCCCACCATGGGGCCATCGGTTCCGGTCGCCATCATCACCGGTTGCACCACCTGCATCACCGGTTTGGGCTGCTGGTGCCGCACCGGGTTGCCCAGACCGGTGGCCACCATGGTCACCCGCAGCCGTTCGCCCATGCTCTCGTCGATGGAGGTCCCCACGATCACCGTGGCTTCCTCGGCGGCGAAGCCCTGGATGGTATTCATCACCTGGTAATACTCCTCCATGGTGAGGGAGTCGTCGGCAGTGATGTTCACCAGCACGCCCCGGGCGCCCTTCAGGTCCACGTTCTCCAGCAGGGGGCTGGCGACGGCGGCCTCGGCGGCTTCCCGGGCCCGCTCTTCCCCGCTGGACGCGGCGGAACCCATCATGGCCATGCCCACTTCGCTCATCACCGTCTTCACGTCGGCGAAGTCCACGTTGATCATGCCCGGGTTGGAGATGATCTCGGCGATGCCGGAAACGGCACTGTGCAGCACATCGTTGGCGGCCACGAAGGCATCGGTCAGCTTGGTCTTGGCGCCCAGCACCTGGATCAGCTTTTCATTGGGGATGACGATCAGGCTGTCCACGTGTTCCGACAGGGACTTGAGGCCCGCCTCAGCGGAGCGCATGCGCTTGCCCTCGAACTGGAAAGGTTTGGTCACCACGGCCACCGCCAGGATGCCCAGGTCCTTGGCCACCTCGGCCACCACGGGTGCTGCGCCGGTGCCCGTGCCACCGCCCATGCCGGCGGCGATGAACAGCATGTCGGCCCCGTCGATGAGTTCGGCGATGCGCTCACGGTCTTCCAGGGCGGCTTCCCGGCCCACTTCGGGTTTGCCCCCGGCTCCCAGGCCCTTGGTGGCCGAGTTGCCGATTTGCAGTTGGACGCCGGCCCGGTTGCGTTTCAGGGCCTGGGCATCGGTGTTGATGGCGATGAACTCCACGCCGTTCATTCCCTTGTTGATCATGTGGTCCACCGCGTTGCCGCCGCAGCCGCCCACGCCGATGACCTTGATCACGGCTTCCTGGGATTGCATTTCTTCCAGTTCAAACAACATTTTCAGTCCCTCCTAAGTGGTACACGACGTAAAGAAAGCCGTCCGGGGCGGGGGGATTTCGCGCGTCCCCCCGGCACCGCAACCGGCTCCCGACTCAAAAATTCTGCTGAAACCATGACTTCATCCGACCCATGATCTGTTTCACGCTGGCGCCCTGGATGCGCGCCGCCTGGTCGATCTCGTGCTTCTCCAGGCCGGCCAGCACCAGCCCCACGCTGGTGGCGAAGCGGGGATTGCGCACCCGCTCGGAAAACCCCCCCACGTACTCCGGCACACCGATGCGCACCGGCATGTGGAACACCTCCTCGGCCAGTTCCACCATGCCCTTCATCAGACTGGACCCACCGGTGATCACCACCCCCGAGGAGATCTGCTCCTCAAAGCCGGAACGGCGCAATTCCGCCTGGACCAGACTGAACAACTCCTCCACCCGGGGCTCGATGACCTCGGAAAGGAGTTGCTTGGAGAGCATCCGGGGTCCCCGCTCGCCGATGCCCGGCACCTCGATCATTTCCTTGGGGTCCGCCAACTGGCGCAGGGCGATGCCGTGCTGGATCTTCAGGTCCTCCGCCTCCCGGGTGGGGGTGCGCAGGGTCATGGCGATGTCGTTGGTGATCTGGTCCCCGGCGATGGGGATCACCGCCACGTGCTGGATGGCCCCCCGGGTGAACACGGCGATGTCGGTGGTGCCGCCGCCGATGTCCACGATGCACACCCCCAGGTCCTTTTCGTCGTCGTTGAGCACGGAATGGCTGGAGGCCAGGGGTTGCAGCACCAGGTCCTTCACTTCCAGCCCACAGCGGCGCACGCACTTGACGATGTTCTGGGCGGCGGACACGGCGCCGGTGACGATGTGCACCTTCACCTCCAGGCGCACCCCGGACATGCCCAGGGGGTCCCGCACCCCGTCCTGGCCGTCGATGATGTATTCCTGGGGCAGCACGTGGAGCACCTGCTGGTCGGCGGGGATGTTCAGGGCCCGGGCGATCTCGATGACCCGGTCCATGTCCGCCTGGGACACTTCCCGGTCGCGGATGGGCAGCATGCCGCTGGAGTTCTGGGCCTTGATGTGGCTGCCGGCGATGCCCGTATAGACCTGGGTGATCTTGCAGTTGGCCATCAGCTCGGCCTCTTCCAGGGCCCGCTGGATGGCCGACACGGTGGCCTCGATGTTGACCACCACGCCCTTCTTCAGGCCCCGGGACGGGGACTGGCCCATGCCGATGATGTTCAGCCCGCCCTCGATGGTGGCCTCGGCGACCAGGGCCACGATCTTCGACGTGCCGATGTCCAGGCCGACGATCAGGTCCTTGCTTTCGTTGATCTTCTTCATGCCCGCTGTTCTTCCACTTTCACGCTGGGATTCAAGCCGGAGTGGGGTGATGCCTCGCCGGCGAAACCGTTGGGGTAGCGCATGTCCACCCGGGGGATGGGCCCCACTGCGGCCACCGCCTTGGGATAAAAACGGGCGAAGCGGGCCAGACGTTCTCCCAGACGTTCCCGGCCCAGTTCCACGCTGACTCCGCCGGACAAGCGCAGACGCCAGGATTGCCGGGCGCTCACCACGATCTGTTCGATGCGCAAATCCAGGGGCGCCACCAGGTTGGCGAACTCCCCATAACGGCGGGCCACCTCCCGTTCCATGCCGTCCGGGGCGTAGAAGCGGGGCAGGGTGCGCCAGGGGGCGCCGTCGAACACTTCGCCATACACGTCCAACAGGGCACGGTCGTTCCACGACGCAGCCGCCCGGTGGGATTCCAGGTTCACCACCAGGCGGCCGGGCCAGAGACGGCGCACTTCCGCCCGGCGCACCCAGGGCAGGGCCTCGAAGGCAGCGTGGACCCCCTCCAGATCCATGGAGAAGAAACCACCGGACAACCTGGGGGCCAGGGCCTGCACGGCCTGACGGGTTTCCGGGTGGTCCGCCCCCTGGACCGTCACCTCCCGGAAGGGGAACCAGGACTCCAACGCCGCCCTGCCTGCCGTCCACAGGGTGATCAGCAGGGTGGCCGCCAGGATCAAGCGGCTCAGGCGGTTGAGGGCGTCCGGGTTATCCCACATGGGCCAGCTCCAGCACCTTCAGGCAGAGGGAGGGGAAATCCAGGCCCGCCACCCGGGCAGCCATGGGCACCAGACTGTGATCGGTCATGCCCGGGGCGGTGTTGATTTCCAGCAGGTGGGGCCGGCCGGCCTCGTCCAGCAGCACGTCCACCCGGCCCCAGCCCCGGCAGCCCAGCACTCGGAAAGCCCGCTTCGCCAGGTCCTGCATCCCGGCTTCCAATTCCGCCGGCAGGCCGCAAGGGCACAGATAGCGGGTGTCATCGCGGAAATACTTGGCTTCGTAGTCGTAGAACTCAGTGGCCGGTTCGATCTTCACCACCGGCAGGGCCTGGAGGCCATCCCCCTCACCCAGCATGCCCACGGTGAATTCCCCGCCGCCCATGAACTGTTCGGCCAACACCAAACTGTCGTGGCGTGCCGCCTCCCGGTAGGCAGCGGCCAGGCCGCCGGCTTCCCGCACCTTGCTCACGCCCACGCTGGAGCCTTCGTTGGCCGGCTTCACGAACAGGGGCAGACCCAGTTGCCGTTCCACGGCGGCGAAATCGCTGTCCGGTCCGAGCAGGGCGTAGTCAGGCACGGCCAGGCCGGCACCCCGCCAGAGGAGCTTGGTGCGCCACTTGTCCATGCCCACCGCCGAGGCCATGACGCCGCTGCCGGTATAGGGTATGCCCATCAGTTCCAGGGCCCCCTGGGCCGTGCCGTCCTCACCGCCCCGGCCGTGGAGGATCAGGAAGGCCCGGGCAAAGCCGTCGGCCTTCAGGTCGGCCAGGGGCCGTCGGGCCGGATCGAAGGCGTGGGCATCCACCCCCCGGCTCAGCAGGGCCGCCAGCACGGCGTTGCCGCTCTTCAGGGAGATTTCCCGCTCCGCCGAGGTGCCGCCCAGCAGCACGGCCACTTTTCCGAAGGCGTGAGGGGAAAGGGGGGAGGGGTGAGGGGTATTCATTGCGTATCCCCCAGCCATGCTTTCAGCCCTGCAGACCGCATCCGGCGCGGCATGTCCCCGATGTCTCGCTTCTCACTCCTCACTGCCGTTCTCCAATGATCCTCACTTCCGTGATCAATTCCACGCCCGTCTTGGCCTGGACCTTGGCACGCACTTCCTCGATCAGGTTCTCCACGTCCTCCGCCCGGGCGCCCCCCAGGTTGACGATGAAGTTGGCATGCTTCTCCGACACCTGGGCGCCGCCGATCCGATGGCCCTTCAAGCCACAGGATTCGATGAGCCGGGCGGCGAAATCCCCCGGCGGATTGCGGAACACGGAACCGGCGTTGGGCTGGTTCAGGGGTTGGGTGGCGATGCGCTTGTCCAGCATGCGCTGCATTTCCTCCCGGGCCTGGCTGCCATCCCCCTTGGGGGCCATGAGCCAGGCGGCCACGAACCATTCCTGGCGCTTGTCCCGGGGCACCACATGGCGGTAGTCCACCCGGAATTCCTTGGGGCTGCGCTTGATGAGCTGGCCCTGGCGGTTGATGGTCAACACCTGGCTGACGAATTCCCAGGTTTCCCGCCCGTAGCAGCCGGCGTTCATGGCCAGGGCACCGCCCACGGTGCCGGGTATGCCGGCCAGGAACTCCAGACCCATGAGATCGTGATTGGCGGCGAAGCGGGCCACCTTGGGGCTGGCCACCCCGGCTTCGGCATAGATCACGCCGAACTGGCCGTTGTCTGCAGTAGCCATGCCATTCTGTCGGCGCTGTTCCAGATGCAGTTTGCGCAGGGCCCCATGCAGGTGCACGACCGTTCCGCGTACCCCCCCATCCCGCACCAGGAGATTGCTGCCCAGGCCCACGAAGACCACCGGTTCCGCATCGTCCAGGGTCACCAGAAATGCCGCCAGATCGTCCAGGCTGGCCGGGGTGTAGAGCCGGTCCGCCTGCCCGCCCACCCGCCAACTGGTGTAGCGGCTCATGTCCGCCCCCAGTTCCAGGCGGCCCTGGGCTCCGGGCACGACAACGCCGCCCAGGGTCTTGTCCAGGTCGTCCATGGCCTCGTCGTCCCAGCCGATCACGGCGTGCCTCCCGTCCCCAGGGCCGCCAGCCGGCCCGGCACCTGGCCGATGGAACCGGCCCCCATGGTGAGCACCACGTCGCCATCCCGCACGAAATCCGCCAGGGCGGCGGGCAGCTCGGCCGCGTCGCCCACGAACACCGGTTCCACCTTGCCCGCCACCCGCACCGCCCGGGCCAGGCTACGGCCATCGGCGGCCACGATGGGCGCCTCGCTGGCGGCATAGACCTCGGTGAGCAACAGGGCGTCGGCCTGGGACAGGACCTGGACGAAGTCCTCGAACAGGTCCCGGGTGCGGGTATAGCGGTGGGGCTGGAAGGCCAGCACCAGGCGCCGGCCGGGGAAGGCCCCCCGGGCGGCGGCCAGGGTGGCACGCATTTCCACCGGATGGTGGCCGTAGTCGTCGATGAGGGTGAAGCAGCGGCCATCGGCCAGACGGATCTCGCCGTAACGCTGAAAGCGCCGGCCCACCCCGCTGAATCCGGCCAGGGCCCGTTGCACGGAGGCGTCCGGCACTTGCAGTTCCCAGGCGACGGCCACCGCCGCCAGGGCGTTGAGCACGTTATGCATCCCCGGCAGGTTGAGGGTGATGTCGATGGGCGAGCGGGTGCCGTTGCGCAGGGCGGTGAAGCGCATACGGCCGTCCTCGGCGCGGATGTCCACCGCCTGGATGGAACAGTCGTCGCCGGTGCCGTAGGTCATCACCGGTTTGGTGATGCGCGGCAGCAGGCTGCGCACCACCGGGTCGTCGGCGCAGAGGATGGCCATGCCCCAGAAGGGCAGACGGTGCAGGAACTCCACGAAGGCGCCCTTGAGCCGCTCGAAATCATGGCCGTAGGTTTCCATGTGGTCCGCGTCGATGTTGGTGACGATGGACACCACCGGCGACAGGTAGAGGAAGGAGGCGTCCGATTCGTCGGCCTCGGCCACCAGCCATTCGCTCTGGCCCAGGCGGGCGTTGGCCCCGGCGGCCAGGAGCTTGCCGCCGATGACGAAGGTGGGGTCGATGCCCGCCTCGTTGAGCACGCTGGCGATGAGGCTGGTGGTGGTGGTCTTGCCGTGGGTGCCGGCGATGGCGATGCCCTGCTTGAAGCGCATCAGTTCCGCCAGCATCATGGCCCTGGCCACCACCGGGATGTGCTTCTCCCGGGCCGCCACCACTTCCGGGTTGTCGTCCTTGATGGCGCTGGACACCACCAGCACGTCGGCGTCCCGCACGTTCTCGGCGGCATGGCCCTGAAACACCCCGGCCCCCATGGCCGCCAGACGCTGGGTCACGGCGTTGCTGGCACCGTCGCTGCCTGTGATGTGGTAGCCCTGGTTGAGCAGCACCTCGGCGATGCCGCTCATGCCGGCGCCGCCGATGCCGACGAAGTGGATATGGTTGACCTTATGTTTCATGAATCGCCTCCGGCGATTGAGCGGGTAGTCGGTAGTTGGTAGTCGGTAGCCTTTTCATGCGCGCCTACGGCGCGGAAAAATTCAGCTACCAGCCACCGACTACCGACTACCGACTGCATTTTCATCGCACCATCTCCTTCACCACGTTGGCCACGGCGGCCGTCGCCTCCGGCTTGGCCAGGGATCGGGCCTTGGTGGCCCGGGCCAGCAGGGTCGGCCGGTCCAGGCCCGCCAGCCAGGCGGCCAGGCTTTCCGGGGTCAGGGTCTTCTGGTCCATCAGCCAGGCCCCATCCCGGTCGGCCAGGAAGCGGGCGTTGGCGGTCTGGTGGTCGTCCACGGCGAAGGGGTAGGGGACGAACAGGGCGGCGCAGCCGGCGGCGGCGATTTCCGCCACGGTCAGGGCCCCGGAACGGCACACCACCACATCGGCCCAGGCCAGGGCGCCGGCCATGTCGTCGATGAAGGCCAGGCACTCGCCGTCCACGCCGGCAGACCGGTAATTGGCCTGGAGGGCCTCCAGATGCCGGGCCCCGGACTGGTGCCGGACCAGGGGCCGGGCCTCGGCGGGCAACCGGGCCAGGGCCTGGGGCACCGCTTCGTTGAGGGCCTGGGCCCCCAGGCTGCCGCCCACCACCAGCAGACGCAGGGGTCCTGTCCGGTCGGCGAAGCGGGTTTCCGGGGCGGGGAGGGCAGCGATGAGCGGACGTACCGGATTGCCGATCCATTCCCCTTTGCGGGCCAGAGGCGAAGTGATTTCACCCAGGGGCAGACCCAGGAGCACCCGATCCGCCACCAGGGCCAACAGCGTGTTGGTGAGGCCGGCCACGGCGTTCTGCTCGTGGATCACCAGGGGCTTGTTGAACAGGGAGGCCATCATGCCGCCGGGAAAGGCCACGTAGCCGCCCAGGCCCAGGGCCACGTCGGGCCGCTCCCGGAAGATGGCCCGGGCCGCCTGCCAGAAGGCGCCCAGCAGGTTCATGGGCAACAGCAGCTTGGTCAGCAGGCCCTTGCCGCGCACCCCGGCCACCTTCACCCAGGCCATGGGGAAACCCTTATCCACGGCCAGTTTCGCTTCCATGCCGGCCCGGGTACCCAGCCAGACCACCCGCCAACCCTCGTCGCGCAGGGCTTCCGCCACCGCCAGGGCGGGCATGACGTGGCCCCCGGTGCCCCCGGCCATGACCAGGAGGGTGCGGGGAGCATGGGGCCCGGCGCCGTTCCCCATTCCCCATGCCCCATTCCCCATTCCCGCTTTCATGCCTTCTTCCCCCGCATCATGCAGCGGTTCTCGAAGTCGATGCGCAACAACACCGCCAGGGCCAGACAATTGCAGACGATGCCCGAGCCTCCATAGCTCATGAGGGGCAGGGTGAGGCCCTTGGTGGGCAGCAGGCCCAGGTTGACCCCCATGTTGATGAAACCCTGGAAGCCCATCCACACGCCCACCCCCTGGGCCACCAGGGCGGCAAAGTTGCGGCCCATGAGACCCGCCTGCCAGCCGATGGAAAAGGCCCGCCAGGTGAGCCAGGCGAACAGGCCGATGACCACCAGCACACCCAGCAGGCCCAGTTCCTCACCGATCACCGCCAGCAGAAAATCGGTGTAGGCCTCGGGCAGGTAGAACAGCTTTTCCACACTGTCCCCCAACCCCACGCCGGTCAGTTCACCGCTGCCCAGGGCGATCAGGGCGTGGGACAACTGGTAGCCGGCGCCATAGGGATCGGCCCAGGGATTGAGGGAGCTGGCCACCCGGGCCAACCGGTAGGGGGACAGGATCACCAGGAGCACGAAACCGATGGCCAGGAGCACGATGAGCCCCAGGAACAGCCGGGCATTGAGCCCCCCCAGGAAGAGAATGGCCAGGGCCAGGGTGACGATCACCACGAAGGCACCGAAATCCGGCTCCAGCAGCAGCAGGGTGCCCACCCCCAGCATCACCAGGAACATGGGCATGAAGCCCTTCTTCAGGTTCTGCATGAAAGCCGCTTTGCGCACGGTGTAATCGGCGGCGTAGAGGATGGTGGCAAACTTCACCCACTCGGAAGGCTGGAAGTTGCCCAGGGAACCCAAGGGGAGCCAACGGCGACTGCCGTTCACTTCCTTGCCGATGAAGGGCACCAGTACCAGGACCAGCAGCAGCACCCCGGCGATGAACAGGCCGGGGGCCATCTTCTGCCAGGTCTGGCTGGGAATTTGCAGGGTGGCGTAGCCCAGGCCCAGGCCCAGCACCAGATAGATGCTGTGACGGATCAGATAGAAGGCCTGTTGATTGTTGGCAGATTTGGCCTCGGCAATGGTGATGGAGGCGGAATAGACCATCACCAGGCCGATCATGAGCAGCCCCAGGGCAGCGAACACCAGACCCCAGTCATAAGGGGTGAGGGCGGTGCGTTTCAGGGCGGCGTTATGAAACATCGGCCCCTCCGGCTTCCAGACTGCGGACGGCAGCGATGAACACCTCGGCCCGGTGGGCATAGTTGCGGAACATGTCCCAACTGGCGCAAGCCGGCGACAACAACACGGCATCGCCGGGCTGGGACAGGCGGAAGGCCAGGGCCACCGCATCCTCCATGCTTTCCGCCCGCTGCACGGGGCAGGCCCCGGCCACGGCCTGTTCCACCAGGGGACCATCCCGGCCGATCTGCACCACGGCCCGCGCCTGCATCACGGCATCGCGCAGGGGCGAGAAATCCTGGCCCTTGCCATCGCCCCCGGCGATGAGCACCACCGGCACGCTGAAACCCAGCAGGGCAGCCGCCGTGGCCCCCACGTTGGTGCCCTTGGAGTCGTCGTAGAAGATCCGGCCGGCCACTTCCGCCACTTTCTGCACCCGATGGGGCAGGCCCTCGAAGGTCTTCAGGGCCGGCACCAGGCCCTCGTAGGGCAGGCCGATGGCCCGGCACAAAGCCAGGGCCGCCAGGGCATTGGCCGCGTTGTGCAGCCCGGCGATGGGCAGCTTGTCCACCGGCAACAGGGCTTCCTCCCCCTCGCACAGCCACAGCCGCTCCTTGCGGGTAGTGAGGCCGAAATGACCGGGCTGCCGGGTCGCTACCCGGCTTTCAGGCGGGGAGGGGAGGATGCCGAAGGTCCATTGCGCCCGTCCGGGGAGGGCCATGGCCATGACCGCCGGATCGTCCCGGTTGAGGATCTGGATGCCGCTGCCGGCAAAGATCCGGGCCTTGGCCGCCGCATAGTCGGCCAGGCCGGCATAGCGATCCATGTGGTCCTGGGAGATGTTGAGCACGGTGGCGGCGTCGGGTTTCAGACTGGACGTGGTTTCCATCTGGAAGCTGGACAGTTCCAGCACCCAGACATCCGGGCAACGGCCCAGCGTGTCCTGGTTGTCCAGGGCATCCAGCACCGGCAGGCCGATGTTGCCGGCCACCACGGTGTCGAGACCCACGGCGGCACACAGATGGCCCACCAGGCTGGTCACCGTGCTCTTCCCATTGGAACCGGTGATGGCGAGGACGTAGCCGGTGCCCTCCCGGATGGCCCGGGCGAACAGTTCCACATCCCCCGCCACGTCCTTGCCGGCCTGGATCGCCCACTGCAATTCCGGGGTGGCCAGGGCCACGCCGGGACTGACCACGATGAGATCGGCCCACTCGAAATCGGCCCGGTTGAACCCCCCCAGACGCAGACTGGCCTCCGGGAATGCTTCCCGGAGGCGCTGGGCATGGGGCGGTTCCTCCCGGCTGTCGGTTGCCCGCACCAGGGCATCCTGTTCCAGCAGCCAGCGCACGCAGGATGCGCCGGTGTCACCCAGGCCCACCACCAGGGCCTTGCGGCCTTTGAAATCGTATGTCTTGCGCTTCATGGCCTCATCACCTCAGCTTCAGGGACGCCAGACCGATGAGCACCAGCATCATGCTGATGATCCAGAAGCGGACGACCACCTGGGTCTCCTTCCAGCCCTTCTTCTCGAAGTGGTGATGGATGGGTGCCATGAGAAAGACCCGCTTGCCGCGCAGCTTGAAGGACCCCACCTGGACCATCACCGAGACGGCTTCGGCGACGAACACGCCGCCCATGATGAACAGCACGATCTCCTGGCGGACCACCACGGCCACCACCCCCAGGGCGGCTCCCAGGGCCAGGGCACCCACGTCGCCCATGAACACCTCGGCGGGGTAGGCGTTGAACCAGAGGAAGGCCAGTCCGGCCCCCACCATGGCGGCGCAGAACACCACCAGTTCGCCGGCCCCGGGAATGTGGGGCAGGCCCAGATACTTGGAGAACACGGCGTGGCCCGCCACGTAGGCGAACACCGCCAGGGCTCCGGCCACCATCACGGTGGGCAGGATGGCCAGGCCGTCGGCCCCGTCGGTCAGGTTCACTGCGTTGCTGCTGCCGACGATGACGAAGTAGGCCAGCACCACGAAACCCACCGCCCCCAGGGGCATGACGATCTGCTTGAAGAAAGGCACGATGAGTTCGGTCTGGGCCGGCAGGTGGGCCGACCAGGCCAGCCAGGAGGCAATGGCCACGGCGATCACCGACTGCCAGAAATACTTCCAGCGGGAGGCCAGACCCCGGGGGTTTTTCTCCACCACCTTGCGCCAGTCGTCCACCCAGCCGATGGCACCGAACCCCACCAGGGTGGCCAGGGCGATCCACACGTAATGGTTGGTGAGGTCGGCCCAGAGCAGGGTGGTGAGGGCAATGGCGGAGAGGATCAGGGCACCGCCCATGGTGGGGGTGCCGGCCTTCACCAGATGGGTCTGGGGACCATCGTCGCGCACCGGTTGGCCCACCTTCAGGGCGGTGAGCTTGCGGATCATCCAGGGCCCCACGATGAAGGAAATGACCAGGGCCGTGAGAGCCGCCAGCACCGCCCGCAGGGTGATGTAGTTGAAGACGTTGAACAGGCGTATGTCCTGGCCGATCCATTTGGCGAGCATCAGGAGCATACGTTTTTCTCCACGAATGACTGCACCACCCGTTCCATCTTCATGAAGCGGGAGCCCTTCACCAGCACGGTGACCTCGGGCCCCAGGGCGCACTCCACCTCGGCCAGCAGTTCCTCGATGCGTTCGAAATGCATGGCCCGGTTGCCGAAGCCCTGCACGGCGGCCAGGCTCATGTCGCCCAGGCAGAGCAGGCGTTCGATGCCGGCGGCCCGGGCCTTCTCGCCCACTTCCCGGTGCATGGCCAGGGCATCGGGGCCCAGTTCGCCCATGTCCCCCAGAACCAGGATGCGGGTGCCCGGCTTTTCGGCCAGCACCTGGATGGCCGCCAGCACCGAGTCCGGATTGGCGTTGTAGGTGTCGTCGATGAGGCTGGCCCCCAGGATGCAGGGATGGGCCTGGAGGCGGCCCTTCACGCCGCCGAAGTGGGCCAGGCCCCGGGCGATGGCTTCCGGCCCCGCACCCAGGGCCAGGGCGCAGGCAGTGGCGGCAGCAGCATTGGCCAGGTTGTGGCGGCCGGGCACGCCTAACGTGGTTTCGATGAGGCCCCGGGGCGTGCGCAAGCGCAGGTTGGCCTCCGGGTTGCCCAACTGCCAGTTGACCAGGGTGTCGTCCAGGCTCTGCACGGCCACGTCGGCGTGGCGGCCGAAGCCGAAGCTCAGGACGTTGCGCCCGGCGTTCATGGACTGCCACAGCCCGGCATGGGGATCGTCGGCGTTGATGATGGCGGTGCCGTCCGCCGGCAGGCCCCCGTAGATCTCCCCCTTGGCCCGGGCCACGGCTTCCAGGCTGCCCAGACCTTCCAGGTGGGCGCGCAGGGCGTTGTTCACCAGAGCCACGTCGGGCCGGGCCAGATTGGACAGGTAGGCCAGTTCGCCCGGATGGTTCATGCCCATCTCGATGACCCCATAACGGTGTTCCGGGGTCAGGCCCAGCAGGGTCAGGGGCATGCCGATGTCGTTGTTCAGGTTGCCCCGGGTGGCCAGCACGGTCTCTTCCCCGGCTTCCAGGGCCAGGATGGCGGCCACCATTTCCTTCACCGTGGTCTTGCCGTTGCTGCCGGTGATGGCCACCAGCCGGGCCGCCATGCGGGAGCGGTGCCACGCGGCCAAACGGCCCAGGGCGAGCCGCGTGTCTTCGACCCGCAGCGAGGGGTGAGGCGTGGGGGGTGAGGCGTCCGCCACCATCACGGCGGCGGCACCCTGTTCGATGGCCTGGGTGGCAAAGGCGTGGCCGTCGAAATTGGCCCCCTTGAGGGCCACGTACAGGCAGCCCGGGGTGAGCTTGCGGGTGTCGGTCTCCACCCGGGTGAATTCCACGTCGGGGCCCGTGGCGGTGGCCCCGATGGCCTGGGCGGCTTCATGGAGTTTCATGCGCCGCTCCTCTGCGTGAGGGCCAGGCGGGCTTCCTCGGCGTCGGAGAAGGGATGCTTCACGCCGTGGACCTCCTGGTAGTCCTCATGGCCCTTGCCGGCCAGCACCACGATGTCTTCCGGGCCGGCGGCCAGGATGGCGTGGCGGATGGCGGCCCGCCGGTCCGGCTCCACGGTCTGGCCGGGGGGCATGCCGGCCAGGATACCGTCGATGATCTGCATGGGGTCCTCGTTACGGGGGTTGTCGCTGGTGACGATGGCCACGTCGGCGCCGGCGGCCACGGCGGCGCCCATCAGCGGCCGCTTGCCCGTGTCCCGGCCGCCGCCACAGCCGAACACGCACCACAGGCGGCCCGGGGTGAGGGGTTTCAGGGCGGCCAGCACCTTGTCCAGGGCATCCGGGGTGTGGGCGAAATCGACGATCACCGTGGGGGCGTCGGCCGGCCCGGGCACCCGCTGCATGCGGCCCGCTGCCGGACGGACCTGGCCCAGGACGGCCAGGGCCTGATCCAGGGGGGCGCCACCGGCCAGCAGGGCGCCCAGGGCGGCCAGCAGGTTGTAGGCGTTGAAGCGGCCCAGCAGGGCGGAAGTGAGCCGGCCCCGGCCCCAGGGGGTCACGATCTCCAGGCGCAGGCCCAGCCGGTCCGCCTGGCAGGACTCGGCCCGCACGTCCCCGGCGGCGAAGCCGTAACCCAGCACCTGGACCGGTCCGCCGCGCAGTTCGCCGCCCAGGCGGGCCCCCAGTTCGTCGTCCTCGTTGAGCACCGCCCATTGCAGGCCGGGCCAGCGGAACAGGCGGGACTTGGCGGCGGCATAGGCGGCCATGTCGCCGTGGTAGTCCAGGTGGTCCCGGGACAGGTTGGTGAACACGGCCACGTCGAAGGCCACGCCTTCCACCCGGCCCTGGTCCAGGCCGTGGGAGGAGACTTCCATGGCCACCCCGGCGGCCCCCTGGTCCCGGAAGCGGGCCAGCAGGCCTTGCAGGGTCACCGGGTCCGGAGTGGTGTGGCTGGCCTGGTTGTCGGCGCCCAGGAAGCGGCCTGCCTCGTCCAGGAAGCCGTTGCCCACGGTACCGATGGTGGCGGTGGGCCGGCCCAGGCGGCTCCAGGCAGCAGCCAGCCACTGGGCCACGGAGGTCTTGCCGTTGGTGCCGGTGACGCCGGTCATCCACAGGTGTTCGGAGGGGGCGCCGTACCAGGCCGCGGCCAAGTGGGCCGCGCCCTGGCGCAGCCCGGCCACGGGCAGGTGGAGGGCCCGCCAGTCCGAGTTCCAGGTCCAGCCGTCCGGCTCCCAGACCACGGCGGCGGCGCCGGCCTGGATGGCCTGGGCGATGTGGCTGCGGCCATCGTGGACAGCACCCGGATGGGCCAGGAACACATCCCCGGGGCCCACCTTGCGGCTGTCGGCGGTCATGGCCCGGGCCTTGGGCGCCAGGGCACGCAGTTCGCCGGCCAGTTCGGCCCAGGCGCGGGTATCGGTGGGCCGCGTCATACCGACTCCGGCACGATGGGGGCGGCGCCCGGGGGAGCACTCTGCCGGTCGAAGGGGGCGTCCGGCGGGATGGCCATGAAACGCAGGGCGCCGGACATGACCCGGGAGAACACCGGGGCGGCCACCAGGCCGCCGTAGTATTCCTTCCCCTCCGGCTCGTCGATCATCACCGCCACCACCAGGCGGGGATCGGAAGCCGGGGCCAGGCCCACGAAGGAGCTGACATAGCGGTCCCCGGCATAGCTGCCGTTGACGAACTTGTGGGCGGTGCCGGTCTTGCCGGCCACCCGGTAGCCCGCCACCCGGGCCATGGGGGCGGTGCCCCCGTCCTGGGTCACCCGTTCCAGCATGGCCAGCACGGCCCGGGCGGTTTCCGCCTTCATGACCGGCGTGCCCGTGGCGGCCCCTTCCCGGCGCAGGGCGGTGAGGCTGGGCATGACCCCCTCGTTGGCGAAGGCGGTGTAGGCGTGGGCCAGTTGCAACAGGCTCAGGGACAGGCCGTGGCCGAAGGCCATGGTGGCCTTCTCGATGGGCCGCCAGCTATCGTAGGGCCGCAGCCGTCCACTGGCCTCGCCGGGCAGACCGGATTTGGGCTGGGCCCCCAGGCCGGCCCGGGTCAGCAGGCGCCAGTAATCCTCACCGCGCATGTCCAGGGCGATCTTGGCCATGACCACGTTGCTCGACACCTGGATGGCGTCGGACACGTTCATCACTCCCTTGGGGTGGGTGTCGGTGATCTTCTTGTCGTTGATCATGAACCAGCCCGGTCCGGTGTCGAAGCGGGTTTCCGGATTCACCGCCCCCGCATCCAGGGCGGCGGCCACGAACAGGGGCTTCATGGTGGAACCCGGCTCGAAGGTGTCAGTGGCAGCCCGGTTGCGCAAGCGATTGGCTTCGAAGGTGGCGCGGCTGTTGGGGTTGAAGCTGGGGGTGTTGGCCAGGGCCAGGATCTCTCCGGTACGGGCGTCCAGCACCACCACTGCACCGGCCTTGGCCTGGTTTTTCTGCACCGCGTCGGACAGCTCCCGGTAGGCCAGGTACTGGATGTGCTGGTTGAGGGCCAGCACCAGGTCCCGGCCCGGTTTGGGCGGTTTGATCCGCTCCAGCACCTCCACCACGTTGCCCGGCCGGTCCTTGACCACCCGCTGGGCCCCGGGTTCGCCGGACAGCCAGGCCTGGTAGGCCAGTTCCAGCCCTTCCTGGCCGTTGTCCTCGATGTCGGTGACGCCCAACACGTGGGCCGTCACCTCGCCCGCCGGATAGTAGCGGCGAAATGCGGGCTTGCTGTGCAGGCCGGCAATATCGAGGGCCTTGACCTGTTCGGCCTTGGGAGGCTCCACCAACCGTTCCAGATAGACGAAACCCTTGGATTTATCGGCAAACAGCCGGGCCACCTGGTCCGGATGCTTTTCCAGAATGTGGGCCAGGGACTGGATCTGGGCCGCCGTGGGGCTGGCTTCCTTCGGGTTGATCCACAGGGTTTCCACCGGTGTGCTGACCGCCAGGGGCTCGCCGCGCCGGTCGGTGATCATGCCCCGGTAGGCAGGGATGGGGGCGACCCGCTGAACCCGCTTTTCCCCCTGGTCGGTGAGGAAGTCGCTTTGCCAGACCTGCAGGTACATGGCCCGGGCCGACAGGGCGGCAAATCCCGTGAACAGGAGTCCCAGAGTCAGGCGCATGCGCCAGCGTTGCAGGTCCAGATGCAACAGGGGATGGGCGTTGGGGCGATGGGGGATCACGGCTGGGCCTCCGGCTTCAGCACGTAGATGCGCCCCGGTTCCGGCAGGCTCATGGCCAGGCGGCCCCGGGCCACTTCCTCCACCCGGTTGTGCATCAGCCAGGTGGAGATCTCCAGTTGCAACTGCCCCCACTCCACGTCCAGGTCCCGGGTGCGGGCCTGTTCCGACTGGAGGGTCACAAACAATTTGCGCGCCTGATGGCGCGCGGAGACTACCGAGAGGGCACAGGCCACAACCACCAAGGCCAGGAGCAGGTTCAGCTTGACCATGCCGCTTCCCTGGAACTGCCGGCCGGTCCGGGCGCCTGGGTCCGTTCCGCCACCCGCAGCACGGCGCTGCGGGCCCGGGGGTTGGCTGCGCACTCGGCGGCGTCGGGCTTCACCGCCTTGCCCACCAGGCGTAGACGGCCCTGGCGCAGGGCGTGGGCGGGCAGGGGAATCTCGGGTGGCACCCGCTCCCCTTCCGCTTCGCCGCGCATGAACCGCTTGACCAATCGATCCTCCAGACTGTGAAAACTGATCACCACCAACCTGCCACCCGCCCTCAGCCGGCCCACCGCCTGGGGCAGGGCCGTTTCGATCTCCTCAAGCTCGCGGTTAATGAAAATCCGCACAGCTTGAAAGGTGCGCGTCGCCGGGTCCTGCCCCCGTTCCCGGGTGCGCACGGCCCCGGCGGCGAGCTGGGCGAGCTGGCGGGTGGTCGATAACGGCGCGACCTGCCTCGCTTTAACAACCGCCCGCGCAACCTGCCGAGCAAACCGCTCTTCGCCATAGTCCCGGACAACGCGTCCAATCTCCTCTTCCGGCGCCTGGTTCAACCATTCCGCCGCAGTCATCCCCCGGCTGGTGTCCATGCGCATGTCCAGGGGCCCGTCGAAACGGAAACTGAAGCCCCGCCCCGCCTCGTCCAACTGGGGACTGGAAACCCCCAGGTCGAACAAGACACCATCCACTTCTTCCACCCCCCGCTCCGCCAGTTCCGCCTCCAGCCGCGAGAATGCGGCGTGGACCACGGCGAAGCGCGGGTCCTGCATGGCAGCGGCCACCGCCACCGCCGCCGGATCCCGATCCAGGGCGATGAGCCGGCCCGCCGGCCCCAGTCTGGCCAGGATGGCCCGGCTGTGGCCGCCCCGGCCGAAGGTGGCGTCCACGTAGAGGCCGTCCGGCCGGGTCACCAGGGCCGCCACCGCCCCGTCCAGCAATACCGAGACGTGGCCACCCGTCACAACGTGAAGCCCTTGAGCTCCTCCGGCAGGCTGCCTTCCCGGGCCGCGGCGGCGATCTGCTCCGGCAACTGGGCGGCGGCATCCAGCCGGGCCTGCCAGGCCTCCTCGCTCCAGATGGCAAACTTGCCGCCCTGGCCCACGAACATGACGCCCTTTTCCAGCCTGGCGAACTTGCGGTGCACGGGGGGGATCAGGATGCGTCCGGCATTGTCGGGTTCCACCTCCTCCGCCGCGCCCACCACCAGGAGCTTCAATTGCTGGGTCATGGGGTTGAAGCCGGGCAGGGCGTTGATCTGCCGTTCCAGCACTTCGAATTCGGGGTAGGGATAGAGGAGCAGGCAACCGTTGGTGGGGTCCATGGTCAGCATCAGGTGGCCACCACATTGGGCCGTCAGGCGCTCACGGTACTTCGCGGGTACGGACACGCGTCCCTTCCCGTCCAGCGCCAGCAGCGTCGATCCCCGAAACATCCCTTGTCATCCCTCCACGGTGCACTAGCCGACACTCGGCCCCATCATTTCCCACCGCTTCCCACTATAGATAACACCTTTCCCCACAGTCAAGGCGAAAAAACCGGATTTCTCAATGTCATCAAGGACTTATCAACACACCTGGAAATCCTCATTTCGCCTTTCTTATTCGTGTCATAGCCCCACAACTTAAAGTTTCACTTTAAGTTGTGGGGGAAAGTGGGGTGAATTTTTCCGGAGTCCCGGGAAGGGGCGCCAATGAAAACCCCGGCCTGGCCGGGGTGCGGGATATGGGGGGGGGAGCCGGCCGATAAGCCGGGTTCTGTCGTGGACAGCCATTCATCTGGGACGATGGTCACCCATCGCCTCGAGCAGCCTACCCGCAGGCTCGGCGGGCCGCTTCAACGCCTGCCTATTTGGCTTTGCTCCGGGTGGGGTTTGCCCGCCGGGGCCGTTGCCGGTCCGGCCGTGCGCTCTTACCGCACGATTTCACCCTTGCCTGTGCCCATCCCCTTGCGGGGATTGGCCATGCGCTTCCGCGCATGGCCGGATCCCTCCTCAGGAATGACTTTCGCCGCTCCTGCGAAGGGACGGACTTTCGTCCCCCCTCCGGGACGGGCCTTCGCCCCCCCGGAAGGGATGGACTTTCGTCCCCCCTCCGAGACGGGCCTTCGCCCCCCCCGGAAGGGATGGACTTTGCCGTCTTGCGACGTCAAAGTCCGGGCCATCGGCGGTATGTTTCTGTTGCACTTTCCGTCGCCTTGGGCCGCCCGCTTGCGCGACCGGCTTATAGCGCCCAGGTGTTACCTGGCACCCTGCCCTGTGGAGCCCGGACTTTCCTCCATGCCGAAGCACGGCGGCTGTCTGGCCGACTCCCCCATCGGCAGTATAGGGGGTGGGGCAGGGGTTGGCGACCGCTTACTTCCGTGGCGGTGGGAGGGCTCAGCCTGCCCGGTTCTTTGTCCGGCCTGAGCTCGCGACCACGGCCATGCCGCGGGCGGGTTCAGCGCGTGCGCTGGTGGGCCAGCCGTTTCATGGCCGCGAGATGGCCGACCGTGGCCGAGGAAAGGTCGTAGAACTCTCCCACCAGCAGGGCGTTGGCCTCATCCCGTTCACCCCGCTGCACTTTCTCGAGAATGCGCCCTGCGCAGGCGTGGAAGGCTGCGTGGGTCTGGCGCAGGGGCTCGTACTCCGCCACGCCGGCATAGCGCTTGCCCGGTCCGTAGATCCATTTGCCCAGGGCGCAGGCGTTGTCCCGGCAGACCTCGGCGGGGTTGAGTTTGCGTTCTTCCCCGCCGGCAATGGCATTGCGCAGCTTCTGCTTCCAGGCCTGGTGGGCGTCGATGATGCTGTTGAAATCCACCCCCTCCTCCGCAACGGGGCCGGGCAAGGCGGGCAGGGCCGGAGACTGTGCCAGGCCCCGGGGTCGGGGCGGGGGCAGGGTGGGCTGGGGCAAGGGCCCGCCCGCGTGGCCATCCAACCGGAATACGGCTACGGTCCGGGCCAGGGTGGCCGCCTGTTCCTGGAGGCTTTCGGCCGCCGCAGCCGCCTCCTCCACCAGGGCCGCGTTCTGCTGGGTGGTCTCGTCCATCTGGGCGATGGCCCGGTTCACCTGTTCGATCCCCGCGCTCTGCTCCGTGCTCGCCGCGCTGATCTCCCCCATGATGTCCGTCACCCGCTTCACCGCGTCCACAATCTCCTGCATCGTGGTCCCCGCCTGTTCCACCTGGCGGTAGCCTTCGTTCACCTTGTCCGTGCTGTTGCCGATCAGTTCCTTGATCTCCTTGGCCGCCGCCGCGCTGCGCTGGGCCAGGCTGCGCACTTCCCCCGCCACCACCGCAAAGCCTCGTCCCTGTTCGCCGGCCCGCGCCGCTTCCACCGCCGCGTTCAGCGCCAGAATGTTGGTCTGGAAGGCTATCCCGTCGATCACGCTGATGATGTCGGCTATCTTCTTGCTGCTCTCGGCAATGGCTCCCATGGTGTGCACCACCTGGCCCACCACGTCTCCTCCCTTCACCGCAATGGCCGAGGCGCCACGCGCCAGTTGGTTGGCCTGCCGGGCGTTGTCGGCGTTCTGCCGTACCGTGCTGGTGAATTCGTCCATGCTGCTGGCCGTCTCTTCCAGGCTGCTGGCCTGGCTTTCCGTCCGGCTCGACAGGTCGGCGTTGCCGCTGGCGATCTCCCGCGCCGCCGTGTTGATCGCGTCCGTGGCTTCCCGGATCTGGGCCACAATCTCGCCCAGCCGTTCGCTGGTGGCGTTGGTGTCTTCCTTCAGTTGCCCGAACAGGCCCTGGTAGTCGGCGTCAATCCGACGCGTCAGGTCCCCTTCCGACAGCGCCTTGAGTACCCGGGCCACGTCGTGCATGCCCCGCTCGCTGGTCTCCACCAGCCGGTTGATGCCTTCCGCCAGTTGCCGGAAAAATCCGTCCTTGCCCGTGGCGTCCAGACGCTGGCTGAAGTCGCCGGAGCCGGCCGCATCCACGATGCGGGCAATTTCCTGTTCTGCCGCCGCTTCGTCGGTGCGGTCCCGCCACTCGCCGACGGAACCCAGCCGCTCTCCATTGCTTCCCTGGATGGGGTTGGTGGTGAGGGCGTACAGGCGTTCCCCGATGACGATCTCCGAACGGGCGGTGCCTTGCAGGCTGGCCAGCCGGCGGAGGGCGGCGGGGGGATCCGGATAGAACACGCCGATGGAGGAGCCGATGAAGCGGTCGGCGGAAAACTCCGGGATGGTCTTGCGGATGGCGGCTTCGGTCCGCCGCAGGGTGTCCAGGAGGGCATGGTTGGCGTAGAACACTTTGCCGTCCTGGTCGGCGATGCGCACGTTGGTCGAGACCGCGTCCAGGGCCTGGCGGATGCGCAGGTTTTCGGCGGCCTGGCGGCGGGCTTCGTGGACGTCGAATCCGAGCTTGGTCTGAAGGGCCTGGAGGGCGCGCAGGATGTGGCCCATCTCGTCGTCGTATTGCACCTGCACCGGGGTGGTGAAATCCCCCCCGGACACCCGCCGGGACACGTCCACCGCCCGGTCCACGCTATGGTGCATGCGGCGCAGGGTGGCGAAGAGCAGCAGCCCCAGGAAGGCGAAGGCCAGAAGCAGGAGGGTGCCCAGGAAGAGGACTTCATCCCGGGTGTGTTGCTGGACGTCGTCCAGGTAGATGCCTGATCCCACCACCCACCCCCAGGGGGCGTAGCCGGCCACGTAGGAGAGTTTGTCGACCGGGGCGCTTTCCCCCGGCTTGGGCCATTGGTAACGGACGTAGCCGCCCCCTTGGGTCCTGACCACCCGGACCATGTCCAGGAACAACGGCTTGCCGGTGGGATCCTTGCTGTCGCTCAGGTCCTTGCCATCCAGTTCGGGCTTGATGGGATGCATGACCATGCGCGGGGTCATGTCATTGATCCACAGGTATTCCTTGCCTTCGTAGCGCATGACCTTGATGGCGGCCATGGCCTGTTGGCGGGCCGCGTCGGGGGTCAGGCGGCCGGCGGCGGCCTCGCCGTCGTAATGGCTGATGAGGCTGAGGACCGTTTCCACCACGTGGCGGGTGGCGATCTCCTTTTCCGCGAGCAGGGCGTTCTGGGTGTTCAGCACCGACACCACGGCTCCGCCCAGCATCATCAAGGCGGACACCAGACCCAGGAAGACGAAAAGGGTGTGCAGGCGCACGCCGCGCAGCCGTTCGCCCGGATTCAAGCCCATCCGCACCACACGCCCCTCCCGTAACGCCACCCCGGCCCGGCCGGAACGGATGCGGGCATACAGGGCGTCGGCTTCCCCGGCGGCTGCCGGATCGGCCTTGGTGCGCACGGACAGGTAGCCGGTGATCTGGCCGTCCTCCCAGACCGGGGTGGCGTTGGCGCGAACCCAGTAGTGGTCACCGTTCTTGCGCCGGTTCTTCACCAGACCGCTCCAGGGCCGGCCGGCCTGCAGGGTGGCCCAGAGGTCGCGGAAGGCCTCGGCGGGCATGTCCGGATGGCGCAGGATGTTGTGGGGCGCGCCGAGCAGCTCCTCCTCGGGGTAGCCGCTGGCCTCGACGAAGTCGGGGTTGACGAAAGTGATGACGCCTTTCAGGTCGGTGCGGGAGACGATCTGCACGTCGTTACGCAGCACGTATTCCTGGCCGGTGACGGGGAGGTTGTTGCGCATGGGTGCTCCAGAAGGATGTCCGTGCGGGGCGGGATGGGAAGGGGCAAGCGCCGGGGGCCGGCCCGTTTCAGGCGGCGGCGGCTTCCACCAGGGCCATTTCCTGGCTGGTCATGAGTTGCTCGATGTCCACCATGATGATCATCCGGCCGTCCACGGTACCGAGCCCCAGAAGGTAGCGGGTGTCCAGCACGGAGCCGAACTCCGGGGCGGGGTGGAGATTGTCCGAATTGAGCTGGATCACGTCGGACACGCCATCCACCACGATGCCCACCACCCGTTTGCCGATGTTGAGGATGATGACCACCGTGAACTGGTCGTAGGCCGGGTCCCCCAGATTGAACTTGATGCGCAGGTCCACGATGGGGACGATGACGCCGCGCAGGTTGATCACCCCCTTGATGAAGGCCGGGGCGTTGGCGATGCGGGTCACGGCTTCGTAGCCGCGGATCTCCTGGACCTTGAGGATGTCGATGCCGTACTCCTCCTTGCCCAGGGTGAAGGTCAGGTATTCGCCGGAGGCGGCCACGTTGCCGACGCTGTTTTCCAGGTTGTCCATGTGCGCTCCTTATGCGGCCAGACGCCGCTTGCCACTGCCCAGGCCAAGGCGGATGACGGCGGCCACGTCCAGGATCATCGCCACCCGGCCGTCGCCCATGATGGTGGCCCCGGAAATGCCGGGCACCCTGCGGTAATTGGCTTCCAGGCTCTTGATGACCACCTGCTGCTGGCCCAGCAGTTCGTCCACGAACAGGGCCGCCTTGCCTTCCTCGCCTTCCACCACCACCACCAGGCCCCGGGTCACGTCCTCCACGCCCTCCAGGCCGAAGGCCTCGGCCAGGGAGATGAAGGGCAGGTATTCGCCGCGGATGTGCATCATGCGGGAGTCGCCGGCCAGGGTACGGATGCTGTCCAGGCTGGGTTGCAGGGATTCCACCACCGTGGTGATGGGCACGATGAAGGTCTCGCCGCCCACGCCCACCGACATGCCGTCCAGGATGGCCAGGGTCAGGGGCAGACGGATCACCGTGCGGGTGCCGAAGCCGGGGGAGGATTCCAGTTCCACCTTGCCACCCAGCTCCTCGATGTTGCGTTTCACCACGTCCATGCCCACGCCCCGACCGGACACGTCGGTGACCACCTCGGCAGTGGAGAAGCCGGGGGCGAAGATGAGCTGCCAGACTTCGTGGTCGGTCATGTTGTCGCTCACCGCCAGCCCTTTCTCCCGGGCTTTGTCCAGGATGCGGGTCCGGTTGAGGCCGGCCCCGTCGTCCATGACTTCGATGACCACCGCGCCGCCCTGGTGGGAGGCCTTCAGGGTGAGGGAGCCCTTGGGGCTCTTGCCGGCGGCGACCCGTCGCTCCGGGGTCTCGATGCCGTGGTCCAGGCTGTTGCGGACCAGGTGGGTGAGGGGATCGGTGATCTTTTCGATGAGGCCCTTGTCCAGCTCCGTGTTCTCGCCCACGGTGCGCATGTCCACCTGCTTGTTGAGCTTTCCGGCCAGATCCCGCACCACCCGTGGGAAGCGGGAGAACACCATGCTCATGGGCAGCATGCGGATGGACATGACCGATTCCTGCAGGTCCCGGGTATTGCGCGACAACAGGTCGATGCCGGCCAACAGCTTTTCCGCCTGGACCGGATCCAGGTCGCTGGCGGCCTGGGCCAGCATGGCCTGGGTGATGACCAGCTCACCCACCAGGTTGATGAGCTGGTCCACCTTCTCCACGGATACCCGGATGCTGGTGTCGCTGCCCGTGGCCACCACGGTCTTGTCGGTGTCCCGGCGGCCGGCCTTGCTCAATTCGATGTGCGGATCGTCGGACAGCCGCCGGCCGGTCTTGGCCGTCCCTCCCTGGCCTTCAGCAGCAGCGGGACGGAGGGCCGGGCCGGTGCTGGCGGGGGGCAGCTTGGGCAGCCCGGGCGCGTCATCGAACAGGCCCAGCCCCCCCGGGGCATCGACGTAAAGGCCATAGCCCTGGCCTTCCACCGCCGCCGGGCTGTCGCCGGGGCCCACCTCCCGATTGGGCAGGACTTCCGGTTTGCCCGGGGCATCGTCGAACAGGCCGAATAGCTCGTCATGATCCAGCCCGGCGGCGGTCGTGGCGGCCCCTTCGCCTGATTCTCCGCCGGCCTCCGGCAGATCGGCGAAGAAGCCGTAGCCGGGATCATCGGCGGATGAGGTGGCGGCTATGGCATCCGTGGCGGCGGGGTCATCGGTGAAGAACCCATAGCCCGGGTCCTCGGCAGCCGGTGGCGCGGGCGTTTCTGCAAAGAGCCCGTAGGCAGCCTCGGCCCCGTCACCGGCCGGAACCAGCTCCAGTTCCTTGGGATCGAGATAGAAGGCGAGGATCTCCCGCAGGTCTGCGTCGGACCGGGCAGTGACCAATCTGGCTTCCAGGAGGCCGTTGGCGGCATCGGGGCGATGCCGCAGCGTGACGGCGGCGATCTCCTCCAGGGCCGCCAGGATGTTGTTCACCGCTCCGTCGGACTCGGCCACGTCGGGGGGCAGCAGGCAGGCCAGATCCAGATGGCGCACCTCCCCAGGGGGGGCCGGCAGGCTCGGCCCGGGCTGGCTAGGCGCCGGCTCGGCCGGGCCGCTGGCCAGATCCGTCAGGCGGGCGCAGATGTCGCGTATTTCTTCGCCGTCCACCGCCGCACCGCCCTGGTGATGGGCCAACTGGCCGCGCAGCACGTCCCCGGCGGCCAGAAAGGCGTCCACCATCTCGGAGCGCAGGGCCAGTTCCTCCTTGCGCAGCCGGTCCAGCAGGCCCTCCAGGACGTGGGTTACCTCGGTCATGTCGGTGAACCCGAAGGTGCCGCTGCCCCCTTTGATGGAGTGGGCCGCCCGGAAGATGGCGTTGAGGTCTTCCAGGGACGGGTTGTCCACATCCAGGTTGAGCAACAGGCTTTCCATGTTCGCCAGGTGCTCCGAGGTCTCCTCGAAGAACACCTGGTAGAACTGGCTCATGTCGATACTCATGGCCTCTCCCGGCGTGCTTGCTTGACCAGCGAACGAAGGGCGGGGGCCCCGTCAACCAATGACCTTCTTCACCACTTCCAGCAGTTTCTGGGGATCGAAGGGTTTCACCAGCCAGCCCGTGGCCCCCGCTGCCTTGCCCGCCGATTTCATGGCATCGGAGGATTCGGTGGTGAGCATGAGAATGGGCACGGAACGGTATTGGGGCAGGCCGCGCAGGGCCTTGATGAGGCTCAGGCCGTCCATCCGCGGCATGTTCTGGTCGGTGAGCACCAGACTGGCCTGCTTGCCTTTGGCCTTGTTCAAGCCATCCTCGCCATCCACCGCCTCCAACACCTCATAGCCGGCACTTTTCAGGGTGAAAGCCACCATCTGCCGGATGGAAGGGGAGTCATCCACGGTGAGCACGATCTTTGCCATTGCCGTTCCTCTCTGATCAGAACAATTCCACGTCACCCGAGTCCAGGCGTTGGGCCGCGACCGAGGGCTGAGCCCGGGCCGCCTCGGCGCTCCGGGTGCGTAATATCTCCCGCGCCCGGTCCAGGCCCGCAGCCGGATCCCCGGCCTGGCCCAGGGCATCGGCCATCTCCCTGGCCACCCGGGCACCGTCCTCCACCCGGCTCCTGGCCCGGTCCAGAAGCTGGCTGGCCAGGTCCTGGAATTGCAGGGCCGTGACGGCCTTGTTCACCTGCTCCGCCACCTGGTTGGCGTGTCCGTCGATGGACCGGGCCGACTCGGCCATGGCCAGGTTCATGTCGGCGATGCGCTGCATGGTGCGCCCGACCCGGTGCTTGGACTCCAGGGCGAAGTTCATATCCATGGAAGCCACGGCGTAGATGTTGTCGTGGGCATTGCTCACCGAGCCGTGCACGGTGTCCATGTGGCTGCGGATTTGCTGGGAGAACAGGTTGGTGCGCTGGGACAGGCCGCGGACTTCGTCGGCCACCACGGCAAAGCCCCGCCCCGCCTCCCCGGCCCGGGCCGCCTCGATGGCGGCGTTCAGGGCCAGCAGGTTGGTCTGTTTGGCGATGGATTCGATCTCGCCCAGGATGCCGATGATGGCATTCACTTCATGGTCGATGCCGTCCATGGTCTCCACCAGGCTCATGGCGATCTTGCTGGTGGTCAGGGTGCTTTCCACGAAAGACTCCATGGTCCGCGAGGTTTCCAGGACGAATTCGGAGAAGTTGCCCGACTCACCGCTGCCCTTGTCCTCGGCCATGCCGGTAATGATGGACAAGGCCTGGTTGCGCTGGGCCTGGATGTGCTCGTTCATGTCGCTGAAGCTGGCCACCAGTTTATTGATGGCTTCCCTGAGCAGGGTCTTCACCCGTTCCAGGTCGTCGCCACAGCCCGCGCTGTTGTCCAGGGCGGCCTTCTTCTGTTCTTCGGCCAGGCCGCGCAGATTCTCACGCAATTGCGGCACCGGCGGTTCCGTCCCGCGGTCGGCCTGGGAAGGGGTGCAGCCATGACGGCTGCCGATCCAGGCAAAGACCAGGCCACAGATCACCACCGCCGCCACACCCCAGGCCGGCGGAGCCAGCCAGACCACCAGACTGACCAGGACCACCGCGATCAGGGTGAACAGGACAAACCGGGAAGAGGACAAGTTGGGCCTTTCCTGAAGCGAGGATTGTGGGTTTGGACCGTCGAAATATCGGCGAACCAGTGAAAAACTTTAACCGCTTCCCGGATGAAAAAAAGGCCGGCTTGCGCCGGCCATCAAGGGCTGAAAGACGGTTCAGTGGGCCGTGGCCTCGACCAGAAGCTTCTGCAATTCACCGGCCTGATAGAGATCGCGCATGATGTCGGAGCCCCCCACCAGCTGACCCTTGATATAGAGCTGGGGAAAGGTGGGCCAGTTGGCGTAGGTCTTGAGGCCGGCCATCAGTTCGGCGCTTTCCAGCACGTTCACCGCCAGAAACCGGCTCACGCCGCAGGCCTTGAGGATGTTGGCCGCGTTGGCGGAAAAGCCGCACTGGGGAAACTGGGGGGTACCCTTCATGTACAGCACGATGGGGTTTTCCGTGACTTGCTGGTGAATGACTGCGTGGGCATCCATGGGGACATCCTTAAGTTGACAATATTGGTCGGGAATTATACGGGCCCGGCCTTCCCCGTCAAGCCGGTGCCGGCCTGTGCAAGGTCAAGGCCCCGGTCGGTCGGCATTGGCTAACATGATCGGATGGAACCCTCCGCCCCACCCCCGCCCCATCGGCCGGCGGCCATCCTGGAACACCTGGAGGCCGGCCTGGTGGAACGCCCCCTGCCCGTGCGCCTGGCCCTGCTGGCTGCCGGGGTGTCCTGGGCCGACACCAGTTTCAATTTCGCCCTGACGTCCGGGGATTATCCGGGGTTCAGGGCGCTTCTGACCCGTGCTTACCCAACCCGGTTGACCGGTCCCTACCTGTAACATCTCCCCATCGTCTTCCTCAGGACAGAACCTCCATGGCCCTCCTCCCCTTTGCCGAAGCCAAGGCCAGACTGCTGGCCTCCGCCCGCCCCGTCAGCGAAACCGAAGACCTGGACCTGGCCGCAGCCTTCGGCCGGGTGCTGGCCCGGGACCTGGTCTCTCCCCTGACCGTGCCGCCCTTCGACAACGCCGCCATGGATGGTTACGCCCTGCGGGCCGGAGACGTGCCCGGGCCGGGAGTGCGGCTGCCGGTAAGCCAGCGGGTTGCGGCCGGTGCCGTGGCCCTGCCCCTGGCCCCGGGCAGCGCGGCGCGCATCTTCACCGGCGCCCAGGTGCCGGAGGGGGCGGACACGGTGGTGATGCAGGAGGACTGCCAGGCCGAGGGCGACCTGGTGGTGGTCAACCAGGTCCCGCCGCCGGGCCAGCACGTGCGCCGGAAGGGCTCGGACCTGCTGGCCGGCAAGTCCATCCTGGCCGCCGGCAGCCGTCTGACCGCTGCGGCCATGGGCCTGGCCGCCTCGGTGGGTTTCGACCGGGTGCCGGTGTTCCGCCCCCTGAAGGTGGCCATCTTCTTCACCGGCAGCGAGCTGGTGATGCCCGGCAATCCCCTGCCGGCGGGCCACATCTACAACTCCAACCGCTACGTGATGCGCGGGTTCCTCCAGGACCTGGGGGCCCAGGTGCTGGACCTGGGCATCATCCGGGACGAGCGGGAGGCCACCCGGGAGGCCCTGCGCCGGGCGGCGGCGGAGGCGGACCTGATCGTCACCAGCGGCGGCATGTCGGAAGGGGAGGAGGACCACGTCACCGCCGCCGTCCAGGCCGAGGGCCACATCGACGTGTGGAAGATCGCCGCCAAGCCGGGCAAACCCCTGGCCTTCGGCGCCGTGGCCAACGGAAACAGACAGGCCGCCTTCATCGGCCTGCCCGGCAATCCGGTGTCGGTATGGTCCGGCCTGCTCACCCTGGTGGCTCCCTTCCTGCGCCGCTGCCAGGGCCTGGCGGTCATCGAGCCGGACCGGCAGCGGCTGCGTGCCGACTTCGGCTACCAGGTGAAGGGCAACCGCATGGAGTTCGTGCGGGTGCGGCGCAACGGCAAGGGGGGCCTGGACATCTATCCCACCCAGGATTCGGCCATCATCGCCTCGGCCGTCTGGGCAGATGGCGTGGCGGCCATTCCGGCCGGGGCCACCATCCTGCCCGGGGACCTGATCGAATACCTGCCCGGGCCGGGCTGGACGCCGTGAGCGAGGTCCGCCGCGCCCCCTTGCCCCGCTGGCTCGGCGTGGCCTTCCGCGCCGTCCACCTGGCGACGGTGGTGGGCCTGGGGGCGGCCTTGCTGGGGGCCCCTCTGGATGGCCATGCCCAGGCCCTGGGCGTGCTGTTCAGCGGGGCCGCCATGATGGCCCTGGACCTGTGGATGAAGCCCCACCTGCTGCGCGAATGGTCGGGGGCCGCCCTGCTGCTCAAGCTGGGCGTGGTGGCGTGGATGGCCGTGGACGCCGGCCTGCGCCTGCCCCTGTTCTGGGGGCTGGTGCTCTGGTCGGCCGTCTTCGCCCACGCCCCGGCCAGTTTCCGCCATGCCCCGTGGTGGCGGCGGGCCGGGGAGGGGGGCTGATCAGGCTGACCGCCGGCGACGGGCCATGAAGCCCACGAGGCCGAGACCGGCCAGCATGAGGGCATAGGTCTCGGGTTCCGGGACGGGGGCGCTGAGCACGTAGAGGCTGGGGTTTTCCCCCACCAGGTAGATGTTGCCCAGGCTGTCCATGGTGACGCCCTCGATGTTGTCGGCCACGCCGGCCAGGCTGAGGCTGCTCAGGATCTGGCCGGTGCGGCTGATCTCCAGCAACATGGCCGACTCCTGGCTGAACACCAGCAGGTTGTCCTGGTCGGCCGTGCCGGCCAGCACGCCGCTCAACACCTGCACGTCGGACAGGTCCAGCACCCCCAGGTCGGGGCTGAACAAGCTGGTCACGGCGGCATCACCGCCGTAGTTCAGCGTCACCGCATAGACGGCCTGGGGAGACTTCTCCTTCACCGCCACGAAGCCGCCGGTGAGGGGATCGTAGGCGATGCCCTCGATGCCAATGTTGCCCACCGTGGGTCCCAGGGAGGAGGAAGCCAGGCTGGACCGGGCCGCACTGCCGGCGGCGCTGTAGTCCAGCAGGTAGGCATCCTGGAGACGCTCCTCGGTGATGACGAACTGGCCGTTGCCCACATAGGCCACGCCTTCCGTGTCGTCGAAACCGGTGAGGGTCATGACGCTCAACTGATTGCCCAGCAGATCCACCTCCACCAGGGCATCCCCTTCGTCACCCAGGACGAACAGGGTGTTGCTGTCCCAGTTCCAGGTGACGGCGGAGGCTTCGGAGGCGGCCACGGCGGGCAGGGCATGGGTGGCGGTCAGGCTGTAGTCGCCCAGGTCCAGGCCGCTGGGGGCGGCCAGGGCGGGCGTGGCGGCCAGGGCCGTGAGGAGGGCGGAGAACGCGCGGACGTACATGGGATGGCTCCGGAGGATGGAAGTCGGTCGCGCTACCTTATTGCGCTCCCGTTGCCGTTTCATGACGCCGGCCATGGACCATCCCGCCTTGGGGCTAGAATGGACCCCTTGCCGCGACCGCCCACGCCAGACACCCCGGTGAAAAAGGTCTACCTCAGCAATCTGTTCCGCTACTACAGCTTCTATACCGGCGGCTTCGTGCTGTTCCTGTTCACCCTGGCGGTGGCGGAATTCATGGGCATGCCGGAGCAATGGATCGGCTGGGTGTTCATGGCCGCCACCATCGCCCTTTACGCCGGCATCGGCATCCTCTCCCGCACCTCCGACGTGGACGAGTACTACGTGGCCGGCCGGCGGGTGCCGGCGGTGTACAACGGCATGGCCACGGGGGCCGACTGGATGTCCGCCGCCTCCTTCATCGGCATGGCCGGTACCCTCTACGCCAAGGGCTACGACGGCCTGGCCTTCGTCATGGGCTGGACCGGCGGCTACGTGCTGGTGGCCCTGCTGCTGGCGCCCTACCTGCGCAAGTTCGGCCAGTTCACCATCCCCGACTTCATCGGCGCCCGTTATGGCGGCAACCTGGCCCGCTCCATCGCCGTGCTGGGGGCCATCCTGGCCTCCTTCACCTACGTCACCGCCCAGATCTACGGGGTGGGCATCGTCACCAGCCGCTTCCTCGGCATCGCCTTCGAGACGGGGGTGTTCGTGGGCCTGGCAGGCATCCTGGTCTGCTCCTTCCTGGGGGGCATGCGGGCGGTGACCTGGACCCAGGTGGCCCAGTACATCATCCTCATCATCGCCTACCTGGTGCCGGTGGTGTTCCTCTCCTACAAGGTCACCAACGTGCCCCTGCCCCAACTGGTCTACGGCGAGGTGATGCAGGAACTGGCCCAGCGGGAACGGGAACTCCAGGCGGACCCGGCCCAGGCCCAGGTCCGGGAGGCCTATGCCGCCCGGGCCGCCGCCCTGGAGGCGCGCATCCGCTCCGCTCCGGACCCGGGCATGCTGGAACGGGACCGCTGGCAGCGGGAATTGCGGGTGGCCCAGGAGAAGGCCCAGCCCATACATCCCCACGCCGAGGCCTTCCCCGGGGCAGACCGGGTCCAGCGCGACGAGGCCCGGCGCAATTTCCTGGCCCTGGTCTTCTGCCTCATGGTGGGCACGGCGGCCCTGCCCCACGTGCTCATGCGCTATTACACCACCCCCTCGGTCAGGGAAGCCCGGGAGTCGGTGTTCTGGTCCCTGTTCTTCATCTTCCTGCTCTATTTCACCGCGCCGGCCTACGCGGTGTTCGCCAAGTACGAGGTCTACAGCAACGTGATCGGCACGGCCATCGCCGAGTTGCCCGCCTGGGTGGCCTCCTGGGCCCAGGTGGGCCTGGTGGCGGTGGAGGACATCAACGGCGACGGCATCCTGCAACTGGCGGAACTGACCCTGAACCCGGACGTGATCGTGCTGGCCACCCCGGAGATCGCCGGCCTGCCCTACGTGGTGGCCGGACTGGTGGCGGCGGGGGGCCTGGCGGCGGCCCTTTCCACCGCCGACGGCCTGCTCCTCACCATCGCCAACGCCCTGTCCCACGACGTGTATTTCCAGATGATCGATCCCCGGGCCAGCACCGGCCGCCGCCTGGCCATCTCCAAGTCCTTGCTGCTGCTGGTGGCCATGTTCGCCGCCTGGGTGGCCTCCCTGCGCCCGGACACCATCCTGTCCATGGTGGCCTGGGCCTTTTCCATCGCCGGCTCCTGTTTCTTTCCGGCCCTGGTGCTGGGCATCTTCTGGCGCCACGCCTCCCGCCAGGGAGCGGTGGCCGGCATGCTGGTGGGCCTGGGCCTCACCCTTTATTACCTGGTGGCGGTGAAATTCCTCGGCATGCCCCGCTGGTGGGGCATCAGCGACGTGTCGGCCGGTGTGTTCGGCATCCCCGCCGGCTTCCTCACCATCATCCTGGTCAGCCTGGTGACCCCGGGACCGGACCGGGCGACACGCCGTCTCGTCTACCAGATCCGCTATCCGGTGCTGGACGCCGCCCCCCGCCACCCTCCGGTAGAATGACCGGGTTTCCCCGCCGACCTTTGCCATGACCGCCCTGAAGAACGATACCTTCCTGCGTGCCCTGCTGCGCCAGCCCACCGAGTACACCCCCACCTGGCTGATGCGCCAGGCCGGCCGGTACCTGCCGGAGTATTGCGCCACCCGGGCCCGGGCCGGCAGCTTCCTCAACCTGTGCAAGTCCCCCTCCCTGGCCACCGAGGTCACCCTGCAGCCCCTGGCCCGCTACGACCTGGACGCGGCCATCCTTTTCTCCGACATCCTCACCGTGCCCGACGCCATGGGCCTGGGCCTGTATTTCGCCGAAGGGGAAGGCCCCAAGTTCGAGCGGCCCCTGCGGGAGGAATGGGCCATTCGGGATCTGAAGGCACCCGATCCCCACAACCAGTTGCGCTATGTCATCGACGCCGTGGCCGAGATCCGCAAGGCCCTGGATGGCTCCGTGCCCCTCATCGGCTTCTCCGGCAGCCCCTTCACCCTGGCCTGCTACATGATCGAAGGGGAGGGCAGCGACAGCTACACCCAGGTGAAGCGCATGCTCTACGGCCGCCCCGACCTGATGCACCACATCCTGGACGTGACCGCCCGGGCCGTCACCGACTACCTGAACGCCCAGATCGAAGCAGGCGCCCAGGCGGTCATGGTTTTCGACTCCTGGGGCGGCATGCTTTCCCAGGCCGCCTACCTGGAGTTCTCCCTGCCCTACATGGCCCGCATCATGGCCGGCCTGACCCGGGAGCGGGAAGGCCGGTTGGTGCCGCGCATCGTCTTCACCAAGGGGGGCGGCCTGTGGCTGGAACACATCGCCGCCTGTGGCTGCGACGCCGTGGGCCTGGACTGGACCATCGACATCGGCGATGCGAGACGGCGGGTGGGCGACAAGGTCGCCCTCCAGGGCAACATGGACCCCAACATTCTGCTCACCACCCCGGAAGCCGTGGCCGCCGAGGCCCGGGCCATCCTGGCCAGCTACGGCAAGGGAGCCGGCCACGTGTTCAACCTGGGCCACGGCATCTCCCAGCACACCCCCCCCGACCACGTGCGCGTGCTGGTGGACACGGTGCGCCGTGAGAGCCGGGCCTACCACGCCGCGTGAGTCCGTGTTGCGCGGCCAGGTGCCGGCCTTTATAGTGCCGCCATGCAGGCCGAACTGGACACCCTGGAAACCAAGCTCGCGCAGATGTTGGAGCGCTATCAGGCCATGCGCGAGGAAACCCTCAAGCTGCGCCAGCAGATGGTGATCCTGGAAAACAGCAACCGGCAACTGACCGACCGTCTGGAAGAAGCCCGCCAGCGTATGGAATCCCTCCTCAACCGCATACCCGACTGACATGGCCGCAAACAACGTGAGCCTGGACGTCACCATCATGGGCAGGGAATTCCGCGTCGCCTGTCCCGAGGACGAGCGGGAAGGCCTGTTGCGCGCCGTCGGCTACCTGGACCGCAAGATGCGCGAGATCCGCGACAGCGGCAAGGTCATCGGCCTGGAACGCATCGCCATCATGGCCGCCCTCAACATCACCCACGACTTCCTGGCTGCCCGGCCAGCCGAGCCCGATACCCGGGAACACCGGGAGCGACTGGGCCGTCTCATCGGCCTGCTTGATCAGGCCCTGGCCCCGCAAGATAATCTGTTCTGAACGGATCCGGCGCGACCGGGTCCCGCCAATCTCCCTGCCCCGTTCGCGAGGGTCGCGTATTCTTTGAACCGATATGCGAAAGCAAAGGTTGCGGCATGGACTTCGTGGGTGTGCGCGTGGCTCGTCCATGTACCCGAAACGAAGGCGTCGCGACCACTCTTGAACCCCTGGGTTCAGGATTGCGGCCCGGACGGCGGCGGTGGGGAGACCCCGCCCTCTCCATGACCCTCCCAGAATACTTTCCCCTCGAAGCGGCCCACTTCTCCGACAAGGCCGCGCTGCGGCGAGCCTTGCGCGCCCGCCGGGCCCGGGTGTCCCCCTTGCAGCGGCGTCATTCCGCCCGACGCCTGGTACGCCTCGCCCTGGGCCTTCGTCTGCTGTCCCGCAGGCGGCGCATCGGTTTCTACGTGGCTACCAAGAACGAGATCGACGTGGGGCTCATGCTGGCCCAGGCCCGCGCCATGGGCGCCGATTGCTATCTGCCGGTGGTGCCAGCCAGAGGGCTGCGCAAGCTCTGGTTCGTCCGCCTGGGGAACCGGGACGTCTGGATGAAGAATCGCTATGGCATTCCGGAATACCGGCATCCGCCGGCCCGCCGGGTACGGGCCTATCAGCTGGATCTGCTGTTTCTTCCGCTGCTGGGCTTCGATGAATGGGGCAGCCGGATCGGCATGGGCGGTGGCTACTACGACGCCAGTCTGGCCCGCTTGGGGCAACGCTGCTGCTGGCGGCAACCCAGACTCATAGGCGTGGCCTTCGCGAACCAGCAGGTTGACCGCATTCCCCGGGATCCTTGGGACGTGCCCCTGGCCGGGGTGTTGACCGAGCGGGGCTACCTGTCCGCCCGCCGGGGTCAGTAGCGCCCGTTCTGCCCGGCGCGCAACCAGACGTTGGCGCGGGGATCCTGGCTGGGCAGGATGAGCCATTCCTGCACGGCGTGCTTGCCATCCACACCGTCCAGGGCACGGGCCCAAAGGGTGGCGGGCAGGGGGGCGCCGGGCTGCAGGTGGGTGGGCACAGGGAAGGTCACGGGGAAGGCCGTCATGCCCGGAAGCAACCCCTGGGACTCGGGCCGGTTGTGGATGGCCGGATTGAAACGGGTATCCAGCAGGGCCGCCTGCCAGCGCAGATACAGATTGGGGTCCACGAATTCGGCCCAATTGCGCACTCGGGTGGGATCCACCCCCAGGGAAATGTCCCGGGTGTCCTTGCCGGGTTCCATGGCTACGGTGGCCAGGGCAGTCATGATGCGGGGCTCGGTCACCGCATCAAGCCACTTGTCCACGAGCTGCTTCTCGTCCCTTGGGGCATCGGACAGTGTCGTGCGCGGTGCCAGCCCAAGATCCAGGCGCTTCACCACGCTACCATCCTTTTGCTTGATGGTCTTCACCACCGGCTTGCCAGTCTTGCCCTTGGGCGCAGACTGACCGCCCGCCCCCTGGGCTGCCCAAGGCAGGCAGAGGGACGACAGCAGCAGAAGCAGTGCCCGGTAGTCCAACATGGAAGAACCTGGAATCCTGAATGGGGAAATCAAATATAAGTAAATAGTAACATGCTTCAAATTTATGCCAATAAAAAAGGGCGGAACCGAAGTTCCGCCCTTTCAGACCGCGAGTGCCGGGAATTACTTGGCGGCGGGGACAACCGGGGCCGGGATGAAGCCGGCGAAGGGGTTGGCCAGGGTGCCGTAGGTGGCGGGGTTCATGAAGGAGCCCCACACGCCGTAGGTCTTGGGATCAGCAGCAGCGCCGGCCCACTGGGTGTACAGATTGGGGTTCAGGGGAGCCATCATCATGTTCATGTTGGCGGGGGCAACGGGAGCCATGGCCCAGTTCATGTACATGTTGGGGTTCAGGGGAGCCATGGCCATCTGCAGAACGCGGGGGTCCAGGGGGGACATCATCCACTTCATGTACATGTTGGGGTTCATGAAGGGGGTCAGACCGGCCATGTAGAAGTTGGGGTCCATGGAAGCGGCCAGCCACTTGGTGTACATGTTGGGGTCCAGGAAGGCGGCGTAGGACTTCAGGATGTCGGGGGACATGCCGGCCTGGGCCATCTTGGTGAAGGTGGCGGGATCCATGCCCTTCTGCATCATGATGATGGCAGTGGCGGGGTCCATCAGGTTGGTCATGGCGGCAACGGCAGCCTTGGGATCCTTGGCGATGTCGGCAACCTTGGCGGGGTCCAGCAGTTGGGCGGCGGTGGTCTCGGGGGTGACGGCCTGGGCGAAGGCGGATTGGGCGGCCAGGGCCAGAACCAGGGCAGACAGTTTCTTCATGGCTAAACTCCTAGAGGGTTGGGGAAAGTGGGGTACAACGTGTTCGTCTTGCTGCCCCGGCAGTATATTTTTTTCAAAACTCATCGTTGTCCTGAGAGGTGTTGCGGACATCACTCTCCGAATACGTTGTTGTAATGCCGCAACAACAACACCTCGGAACGCACCATATGAGTGCATCAATCCCCCAGGTAGGCTTCCCTCACCCGTGGGTTGGCCGCCAGATCGGCGGCACTTCCAGCAAGCAGCAAGGCGCCGCTTTCCATGACGTAAGCCCGCTGGCTCACGCGCAGGGCCAGATTGGCGTTCTGCTCCACCAGCAGAATGGTCACCCCCTCGGCGGCAATGGTGGCGATGGTTTCGTAGATCTTTGCCACCATCAAGGGCGCCAATCCCATGCTGGGCTCGTCCAGGAGCAGCAGGCGGGGTCGGCCCATCATGGCCCGGGCGATGGCCAGCATCTGCTGTTCTCCACCCGACAGGGTGCCGGCCAGTTGCCGTCGACGTTCCGCCAGTCGGGGAAAAATGCCGTAGGCCCGCTCGGCATCGGCCAGGATGCCCGCCTGGTCGGAGCGGATGTAGGCGCCCATGGCAAGATTCTCTGCCACGGTCAGGCGGCCGAAGATCCCCCGGCCCTCCGGGACCAGCGCCAGGCCCCGGGCGGCGATGGCGTGGGTGGGCAGTCCGGCAAGGCTTTCCCCGGCGAAACGGACCTTGCCCCGGGCATGGGCGAGCCCCATGAGCCCCCTCAGGGTGCTGCTCTTGCCGGCGCCGTTGGCACCAATGAGGCAGACCAGCTCACCCTGGGCCACCTCCAGATCGATGCCCCGCACCGCCTGAATGCCCCCGTAGCTCACCCGCAGATCCTGGACCTGGAGCAGACTCATGGCGCTTCACTTCCCAGGTAGGCAGCGATCACCGCCGGGTCCTGGCGGACGTTCTCCGGCGTGCCTTCGGCGATCTTGCGGCCGTAGTCCAGCACCGCCACCCGGTCGCACAGGCCCATGACCAGCTTCACATCGTGTTCGATGAGCAGCAGTGTCACCCCACCCTCGCGCAATTTCAGGAAGAGCGCCCCCATCTCCCGCCGCTCGCTGGGATTCATACCGGCCACCGGCTCGTCCAGGGCCAGCAGTTGGGGGTCCGTGGCCAGGGCCCGGGCGATTTCCAAGCGGCGTTGATCTCCGTAGGACAGATGACAGGCCAGGCCCCGGCCCTTGTGCTTAAGCCCCACGTAGTCCAGGAGTTCCCGGGATCTGTCGTGGATGGCCCGCTCCTCACCCCGGGTCCGCGCACAACGCAGCACAGCCCCAAGAACACCAGCCCGGGTCCTGGCATGGCGGCCCACCATGACGTTCTCCAGAACCGTCATGTTGGCGAACAGGCGGATGTTCTGGAACGTCCGGGCAAAACCGGCCGCAACAATCTGATGCGGCTTGTGACCGTGGATGGCTGCGCCGCCCAGATGGATCTCTCCGGCCGAAAGGGAATAGAGTCCGGTCAAGCAATTGAACAGCGTGGTCTTGCCGGCTCCGTTGGGGCCGATGAGGCCGTAGATTTCCCCCTGGGCAACGCTCAGGGAGACATCGTCCAGCGCGGACAATCCGCCGAATCGCTTGCTTACACCGACGACCCGGAGAAGTTGCGCAGCCACGGCGTACCCCTCAGGCCCGTGCGTCATATAGATCTGCCTGCTCCTGCTCGGCCACTGCATCCTGGGCGCCAAACTCCCGCTTGCGCTGGCGGGATGGCAGAAGTCCCGCCGGCCGGAACAACATCATGGCCACCAGGGCCACACCGAACAGAAGCATGCGCAGATCCGCAGGGTCCACCACCACGTGGCCCAGCACGGCCCGCTGCAGATCACCGATGTAGCGCAGGGCCTCGGGGATGGCTGTAAGCAGGATGGCGCCCAGAATCACCCCGGGGATGTTGCCCATCCCTCCCAACACGATCATGCACAGCACCAGGATGGATTCCCACAAAGTGAAGCTTTCCGGACTGATGAAGCCCTGAAAGGCAGCGAACAGCCCCCCGGCCAGACCGCCGAAGGTGGCGCCCATGGCAAAGGCCAACAACTTGACGTTGCGGGTGTTGATACCCATGGCAGCGGCCGCCACCTCGTCCTCCCTGAGGGCAGCCCAGGCCCGGCCGATGCGGGAATCCTGCAGGCGCATGGCCACCAGGATGACCAGCAGGGTCATGGCCAGGAAAAGATAGTAATAGAGGTAGGTGGAGGGAATGACCAATTCCCCAATTCGCAGGGGACTGGAGAAGGACTGGCCCGCCACGCTCACCGGGTCGATGAGGTTCATGCCCTGGGGCCCGTTGGTCAGGTTGAAGGGGGCGTTCAGGTTGTTCATGAAGATGCGGATGATTTCGCCGAAACCCAGGGTGACGATGGCCAGGTAATCGCCGCGCAGGCGCAGAGTCGGCGCCCCCAACAGCACGCCGAACAGGCCTGCCAGGGCGGCCCCCAGGGGCAGCACCATCCAGAAGGGCAGATGCAGGCCGAAGTGAGGGCTCGCCAACCAGGCATACAGGTAGGCCCCCAGGGCGTAGAAAGCGATGTAGCCCAGGTCCAGGAGGCCGGCGTAGCCCACCACGATGTTCAGGCCCAGGGCCAGCAGCACGTAGAGCAGGATGAAGTCCAGCACCCGCACCCAGGCATTCCCCAGACCACCGCCCACCAGGAAGGGCAGCAGCAGCAAGAGGCCGGCCAGCAGGACGAAAGCCAGGCGGGGCCGTTCCCGGAAAAAATCAAGCCCGGTTGGCAACCCGTTCTCCCAGGAGACCGGAGGGGCGGAACACCAGCACCAGGATCAGCACGAAGAAGGCGAACACGTCCTGGTAATGGCTGCCCAGGAAACCGCCGGTCAGGTCACCGATGTAGCCGGCGCCCAGGGCCTCGATGACGCCCAGCAGGAGTCCCCCCAGCATGGCGCCGGCGATGTTGCCGATGCCCCCCAGCACGGCGGCCGAGAAGGCTTTGAGACCCAGCATGAAGCCCATGTAGTAATGCGCCAGGCCGTAGTAGGCACTCACCATCACGCCGGCCAGGGCAGCGATGGCGGCGCCGATGACGAAGGTGGCGGAGATGACCCGGTCCACGTTGACCCCCATCAGTTCCGCCACTTCCCGGGACTGGGCGGTGGCGCGCATGGCCCGGCCCAGGCGGGTGCGCTCCACCAGCAACCAGAGGCCGGCCATGGTCAGCAGCGACAGCACCACGATGACGATCTGCAGGTCGGTGATGTGGGCCCCCAGGATTTCGTGCTGTCCCCGGGGCAGAACGGCGGGAAAGGAGACGTACTGCCTGCCCCAGACCAGCATGGCCAGGTTTTGCAGGATGATGGACACGCCGATGGCGGTGATGAGGGGGGCGAGCCGGGGCGCCTTGCGCAGGGGCCGGTAGGCGATCTTCTCGATGGTGAAGGCCAGGGCCATGCAGGCGGGAATGGCCAGCAGCAACCCGGCGACGACCACCATGAGCCCTGGCAGATCAGGCGCCGTGCCCATGAGGATGCCGATCACCGACAGGGCCACCATGGCGCCGATCATGGTCACCTCGCCATGGGCGAAGTTGATCAGTTCCAGAATGCCGTAGACCATGGTGTAGCCCAATGCCACCAGGGCATAGATGCTGCCCACCACCAGGCCGTTGATGAGTTGCTGGGTGAAGATGTCCATTGGGGGAGCTGGTAGTCGGTAGGGGGTAGTCGGTAGCCAGAAATCTCCGCGCCCCAGGCGCGCAAGAAAAGCTACGAACTACCGACTACCCCCTACCCGCTGTTCTTCACTTCATCGTTTCCAGCACCTGCCAGGCACCGCCTTTGGCCTCGTACAGAGTGACGGCGCCGCCTACGGTGTCACCCTTGGCATCAAATTTCACCGGGCCGGAGACACCCTGGATGTCAACCTTGGGCAGTTCCGCCAGCACCTTGGCCGGTTCGGCGGAATCGGCCCGCTTCATGGCGTCCACCAGGGCATAGACGGCGTCATAGGCATAGGGTGCATAGACCTGGATCACACCATACTTGGCTTCGAATTTCTTGCGGAAATCCGGGCCGCCGGGCATGGAGTCGATGGGCAGCCCCGGGGAGGAAGCCACCACGCCTTCGGCGTCGGCGCCGGCCAGCTTCAGGAAGTTCACGTTCTGCAGACCATCGCCCCCCAGCAGTCTGGCCGACAAACCCAGGCGCTTCATCTGCTGGGCCATGGGACCTCCCTGGGGATCCATGCCGCCGAAGAACACCAGGTCGGCGCCTTTGCCTTTGATGCTGGTGAGGATGGCGGTGAAGTCCGTGGCTTTGTCGTTGGTGAATTCCCGGGCCACCACTTCGCCGCCGGCCTCCTTGGCGGCTTTCTCGAATTCGTCGGCCAGGCCCTGACCGTAGGCCGTCCGGTCATCGATGATGGCGATTTTCTTCGCCGCCATCTTCACCACGGCAAACTGGCCCAGGGCCTTGCCCTGCTGGGCATCGTTGGCCATCACCCGATAGGCGGTCTTGTAACCCTGGGCGGTATAGGCCACGGCGGTGGCGGAGGGGGAGATCTGGGGAATGCCCGCGTCATGGTAGATCTTCGATGCGGGGATGGTGGTGCCCGAGTTCAGGTGGCCGATCACCGCCACCACACCGGCGTCCACCAGTTTCTGGGCCACGATGGTGGCGGTCTTCGGCTCGGCCTGGTCGTCCTCGCCGAGCAATTCGAGCTTCACCGGCTTGCCGCCCAATTGCAGACCCTGGGCGTTGATTTCATCCACTGCCAGCCGGGCGCCGTTTTCGTTGTCCTTGCCGATGTGGGTCTGGGGACCGGTCAAGGGGGCCACGGAGCCGATCCGGATGACGGCGCCGGATTCTTCTGCAGGTTTGTCGCCACAGCCAGCGAGACCCAAAGCGCCGGCCATGAAAAGAGCGGAAAGCAGATGTTTTGTACGCATTGCAGATAGACCTCGGATTGGCCGGAAATTCGCGGATTTATATCACACCGCAGCCGACCCGTCGGCATTCGCGATGGACATAAAAAAAGCCGGGCGCACCCGGCTTTCCTGCCAATTGGCATGGCTTACATGGCCAGAACCCAGTCAGCCAGCTTCTTGGCATCCGCATCGGAAACCTGCGGGTGCGGGGGCATCGGCACGGCACCCCAGACGCCCTTGCCACCCTTCTTGATGACACCGACGATGTGCTCGGCAGCCTTGGCATCACCCTTGTACTTCTTGGCCACGTCCTTGAAGGAGGGACCCACGACCTTCTTGTCCACCTGGTGGCAGCTCATGCAGGCGCTTTTCTGGGCCAGGGCCTGGTCGGCAGAAGCGACACCGGCAGTCAGGGCCAGGGCGGCGGCGGCAGCGATAACGACAGCTTTCATGTTGAATCTCCTTTTTTCGAAAAAAGGCAACTTTCGTTGCGCGGCGAATCTTACTGGACACACTGATAACTGAGAATAGCCATGGGATCATGCATTTGGACTATTTCAGGCAGGCAATTAACGCTAGTGCAAATGGCGGCGTTGACAGCATTTACCTCGTCATTTCGGCGGCTGGTATGAACATCAGCGGGAACTGGTTGAACCTTGCTCCCTCATTGCCCCTCGCTCTGCCTATGGGCATTGATGCTGCGGCGTCGGAATCGATCATCCGTCCGGTGAGCCCGCTAGGCACCCGCAAGGGGCAGGCCGGGGTGGAACAGCCCCGCGCTCGTCGCGTTACGCCAACTCATTGCCAACATCGCGCCCGCATGCACCAGCGTGTGCCTGTCCAACGGACGTTTCCAGTTCGATCGGGGTGATCAGAACCCCCGCGGCTGTGGCCTGGCCCGGATTCCTGCTAACGCGCCGGCCCGATCCGATAGGTGGCGTGGCAGGACACGCAGTTCTGCATGAGACGGCCCAGTTGCTTCAAGGCCAGGCCACCGTCCGCCATGCTTTCCGCATCCCGTGCCAGATCGTCGAAGGCTTCGTGGGTGGCATGGCCCAGCTTTTTGAATTCCAGGGGCAGTTTGGCGCGCAGTCCGGGGGGAACCTGATGGGCGGCAACCAGGCCGGATTCCCGGGCGGCTTCGGCCACCACGGGCATGTCCTGATGGGCGGCGGCAGTGACGATCTTCTGCACCGAGTTCAGGAACAGGCGCATTTCCAGGCGCAGGTGGGCTGCTTCTTCAGCACTGAGTGCCAGGGGCTGGCGGTGGTCGGGGTGGCTGCCGGGTCGGGGGCCGGCTCCCCAGGCCGGCAGGGTGGCGAGCAGAAGGAGAAGGGGGAACGACCGGATCATGGGCGGGCTTTCACAGGCTATCGAGTAATTGCAGGGTCACGTCGGCCATGAGGCGCATTTCCTCTTCACCGACCACGTAAGGGGGCATGAAGTACACCGTATTGCCCATGGGGCGGAGGAACAATCCCTGCGCCAGGGCCCGCCGGTGGAATTCCCGGGCGAAGTGGGGTGGGGCGTGTTCCACGTCGAAGGCCCAGATCATGCCGGCCTGGCGGAAGTGCCGGACCCGTCGGTGGTCAGCCACCGGGGCCAGGCGTGCGGTGAAGCGGCCGGCCTTTTCCCGGTTGGCGGCCAGCACCTTGTCCTCCGCGAAGATATCCAGCACCGCCAGGGCGGCACGGCAGGCCAGGGGGTTGCCGGTATAGGAATGGGAATGGAGAAAACCCCTGGCGACCCTGTCGTCATAGAAGGCCTGATGCACGGCGTCGGTGGTCAAGACGCAGGACAGGGGCAGGTAGCCGCCGGTGATGCCCTTGGATAGACAAAGGAAGTCGGCGATGTCGCTGACCCGGGTGGGTCCGGCCGCGGCGGCGGGGGAGGGGGCTTGCTCACAGGCGAACAGGGTGCCGGTGCGGCCGAAACCCACGGCAATCTCGTCGGCGATGAGGTGAACCTCGTAGGCATCGCATAATTGCCGCAGGCGGGTGAGATAGACCGGGTGGTGCATGGCCATGCCTGCGGCCCCCTGGACCAGGGGTTCGACGATGAGGGCAGCGGTGCTGTCGGCGCACTCTGCCAGATAGGCCTCGGCCTGGTCGGCACAACGGCGGGCGTAGTCCTCGGCGGATTCCCCCGGCTCGGCCAGGCGCCAGTCCGGGCTGGGCCATTGATGGGTCTGGCGTAACAGGGGGGCGTAGGTGTCCTTGAACAGGGCCACGTCGGTGACCGACAGGGCTCCCAGAGTCTCGCCGTGGTAACCATTCCTGAGGCTCACGAACTGGGTCTTGTAGGGTTTGTCCCGGTTGCGCCAGTAATGGAAGCTCATCTTCAGGGCGATTTCCACCGCCGAGGCGCCATCCGAGCCGTAAAAGGCGTGGGACAGTCCGGTGAGGTCCGCCAGCCTTTCCGACAGCTCCACCACAGGAGCATGGGTGCAGCCGGCCAGGATGACGTGCTCGATGCGGCCTAGCTGATCGATGATGGCCTGGTTGATGCGCGGATTGGCATGGCCGAACAGGTTCACCCACCAGGAGGAGATGGCGTCCAGGTAGCGGTTGCCGTCCTGGTCCAGGAGCCAGGGGCCCTCGCCCCGGGCGATGGGCAGGGGGGGCAGCCCTTCCAGATGCTTCATCTGGGTGCAGGGGTGCCAGACGGACGCCCGGGTACGGCGCTGCCAATCAAGGTTGTTCATGTCGCTGCGGACGCGGAAAGAGGGCGCGGCGGCTCGCTTCGCTCAACCCAGCCTACTGGAAGAAGCCCTTGGACAGGAGTTCCATGGTAAGCAGACGGTAGTCGTGGGCCCCGGGAGAGTCGGCGGAATAGGCGAAGATGTCCATGCCGTGGGCCGGACTTTCCGACAAGGCCGGATCGTCCTGGATACGGGTTTCGCAGAGGGCGTCGCCATAGCGGCTTTTCAGACTGGCCAGGGCCTCCCGGCACTGGGGCTTGGTTTCGTCGAAGCGGGTGAGCACCACCTTGCGGGGAATGCGCCGCTTCAGGGGGCCTTCCAGCACGTTGAGGGCCATGTCCAGGCGATTGAGGCCCTGGATGGAGAGGAAGTCGGCGGTCACCGGGATCAGCACCCGGTCAGCGGCGAACAAGGCGTTGAGGGACAACACCCCCAGAGCCGGGGCGCAGTCGATGAGAATGGGGGCGTCGTCCCAGGCCAGGGCGGATTCCAGGCCCCGGCGCAGGGTGCCGGCGACGCCCGGCGTGGAACCCAGCAAGGCATCGATCTTGGCCAGATCGGCGTGGCCGGGCAGCAGGCGCGGGCCGTTGCCCAGTTGCCGTATCAGCCGATCCAGGGGAACCTGTTCCCGGAAGAAGGCCGCCATGGTGGCGTTGCCGGGCAGGTGCTTCACACCGAAGGCCAGACTCACGTGGGCCTGGGGGTCCAGGTCCATCACGATGGGCTTGCGTTCCAGCAGGCCCAGGGAGGCGGCCACGTTGAGGGTGGTGGTGGTCTTGCCCACACCGCCCTTCTGGTTGAATACCGCGATGACTGCCATGGGTTACTCCACGGTGACGGACTTGGCCAGGTTGCGGGGCTGGTCCACGTCGGTGCCTTTGAGCACCGCCACGTGGTAGGCCAGGAGTTGCAGGGGAACGCTGTAGACGATGGGGGCGGTGCTGGGAAAGATGTCCGCCAGGGTCAGGTTCTGGAAGCGGTCCAGTTCGATTTTCACGCTCTGGTCGCTGAACAGGAAAAGTTCCCCGCCCCGGGCCCGCACCTCCTGGAGGTTGGACAGCACCTTGTCCAGCAAGGGATCGTCGGGCAAGGCACAGACCACGGGCATGCTGGCATCCACCAGGGCCAGGGGCCCGTGCTTCAACTCACCGGCCGGATAGGCCTCGGCATGGATGTAGGAGATCTCCTTCAACTTCAGGGCCCCTTCCAGGGCGATGGGGAAGAAGGGACCCCGGCCCAGGTAGAGGGCATGGACCTTGTCCACGAAGGCCCCGGCCATGGCCTGGATGGCTTCAGACAGTTTGAGCACCACTTCCACCTGGCGGGGCAGGGCATGCAGTTCTTCCACCAGACGGCGTTCGGTTTCAGCCTCCATTCCCCGACGCCGGGCCAGGGCCAGGGTGATGAGACGCAGGGCGGTCAATTGGGTGGTGAATGCCTTGGTGGAGGCCACGCCGATCTCCGGCCCGGCCCGGGTCATGAGGGCCACGTCGGATTCCCGGGTGAGGGAGGACTCCGGCACGTTGCAGATGGCCAGGGTGCCGACATAACCCGCCTGTTTCGCATAGCGCAGGGCCGCCAGGGTGTCCGCCGTCTCGCCACTCTGGGAGATGGACAGGAACAGGGTGCCCTCGGGCACCACCACCTTGCGGTAGCGGTATTCACTGGCCACTTCCACGCTGCACGGAATGCCGATCTCCTCCAGCCAGTAGCGGGCCACCAGTCCGGCGTGGTAACTGGTGCCGCAGGCAATGATGTGTACGCCCCGGGTCTTGTCGAACAGGGTCCGGGCCTCGTGGCCGAAGCTTTCCTCCAGAAGACGTCCCTTGTGGATGCGTCCCTCCAGGGTTTCGGCGATCACCGAGGGCTGCTCGAAGATCTCCTTGAGCATGTAGTGGGCGTAGGGCCCCTTGTCGGCGGTTGAGGCGGAGATCTGGGAGACGCGTTCCTGGCGTTGTACCGGATGGCCCGCCCCATCGAAGATGCGGATGCCATCCCGGCGGATTTCGGCAATGTCGCCCTCTTCCAGGAAAACGAACCTCTGGGTGACGGGCAACAGGGCGAATACGTCTGAGGCGATGAAGTTCTCCCCTTCCCCCAAGCCGATCACCAAGGGGCTGCCTGCCCGGGCCACGATGATGCGGTCCGGATCCCCCGGGGTGGCCACGGCCAGGCCGTAGGCGCCCACCAGATGGGCAATGGCCTGTTGTGTCGCCCGGAGCAGGTCGGGTTCACGTTCCAGCAGGTCGGCCAGCAAGTGAGCGATCACTTCGGTATCGGTTTCTGAAGCGAAGCGGTAGCCCTTGGCCTTCAACTCCTCGCGCAGTTCCCCATGGTTCTCGATGATGCCGTTATGCACCACCGCCACCTTTTCCCCACTCATATGGGGATGGGCGTTGCGTTCGGCGGGAATGCCATGGGTGGCCCAGCGGGTATGGGCGATGCCCAGATCCCCTTCCATGGGGCTGCTTTCTACCATCCGCCGCAACATCGCCACCTTACCCACGGACCGGATCCGGTCCATGCGCCCATCGGACAGCCGTACCGCCAAACCCGCCGAGTCGTAGCCCCGATATTCCAGGCGTTGCAGACCCTCCAGCAGGATGGGGATGACATTGCGCCGGGCCACGGCGCCGACGATGCCACACATGTCAGTGCACTCCGGTCGGTGAGGGGAGAGGGGAAAGGGGTGACGGGTCAACCCCGAACCACCCCAAGCCAATAGGATCGATCATTGCAGACTTCCTCAACATCAAACGCCGCCCTTCTCGCTTCACCCCTCACTCCTTACGGATTTCTTCACAGGGCGCGCCCAGCCGGGAATGGTCATCTGCTTGGCGCGTGACAGGGTGAGCTGGCCGGGTGGGGCATCCTTGGTGAGGGTGGTACCGGCCCCCAGGGTGGCGCCTTCCCCCACGGTGACCGGGGCCACCAGTTGGGAGTCGGAACCGATGAAGGCGTTGTCGCCGATCACGGTCCGGTGCTTGTTGGCGCCGTCGTAATTGCAGGTGATGGTACCGGCGCCGATGTTCACCTTGCGGCCCACCGTGGCATCTCCCACGTAGGAGAGGTGATTGATCTTGGAATTGAAGCCCACCTGGGCGTTCTTCAACTCCACGAAGTTGCCCACGTGGGCCTCCTCTGCCAAGTCCGTTCCGGGGCGCAGGCGGGCGTAGGGTCCGATCTGGCCACGGGCGCCGATGCGGGCCCCCTCCAGGTGGCAGAAGGGACGGATGTCGCTGCCTACACCCACCTCCATGTCTTTCAGCACGCAGTTGGCGCCCACTTTCACGCCATCCGCCAGCACCACTCGACCTTCAAACACGCAGTTCACGTCGATGAGCACGTCGCGACCGCATACCAGTGTGCCGCGCACGTCCAACCGGGCCGGGTCCACCAGGGTCACGCCCTGGGTCATGAGCCCTTCTGCGATGCTGCCCTGGTGCAGACGTTCCAGTTCTGCCAGTTGCTGCCTGCTGTTCACCCCGAGGACTTCCCACTCCGCTCCCGGGTGGCAGGGAAGCACCCGCTCCCCCGCTTCGGCAGCCATGCCGATCACATCGGTGAGGTAGTACTCACCCTGGGCATTGTTGTTCGATAAGCGGGACAGCCAGCCAGCCAGCTTGCCGGCCGGCAGACAGAGGATGCCGGTGTTCACTTCGTCGATGGCCAGTTCCTCGGGGCTGGCATCCTTGTGTTCCACGATGCGTAGCACCTGGCCCCGCGCGTCGCGCACGATGCGGCCATAGCCGGCCGGATTGGCCAGACGCACGGTGAGCAGGGCAATGGCTCCCTCCCGGGCGATGAGCACCAGTTGTTGCAGGGTCTCCGGACGGGTGAGGGGCACGTCACCGTAAAGAATCAGGCACAGGGCTTCCGGATCCAGGTGCGGCACCGCCTGCTGCACGGCATGGCCCGTACCCAACTGGGGCTCCTGGCGTGCCCATGCCAGGTCCTGGCGCTGGATGGTCTGGGGAAGGACTTCGCCGCCGTGGCCATAGACCACGCAGATGCGTTGCGGCGACAGGCTGTCGGCGGCGGTCAGCACGTGGCTGAGGAGGGGCTGGCCAGCCAGGGGATGGAGGACCTTGGGCAGGTCCGACTTCATGCGCGTCCCCTTGCCGGCGGCCAGGATGACGACGTTCAGCGGTGGGCTCATGGGATCGGCGGGTTGTCGTTGGTGGAGGCCGTAAACGCGCGTAAGTATAAACAGCCGGCCGGTGGCTGTCCGGCTTGCACCAACAAAAACGGCAGCCTTTCGGCTGCCGTCTTCCTGGTGAGCGCGGGCTTGCTCAGTGCTTGACCTTGCGCAGCTTCTGGATGGCCGCCAACTGTGCCACAGCTTCAGCCAGTTCGGCCTGGGCCCGGGCGTAATCCATGGCGGAGGAGCGGTCCTTCATGGATTCCTCGGCCTGGCGTTTTGCCTCCAGGGCACGGGCTTCGTCCAGGTCAGCGCCGCGCAGGGCGGTGTCGGACAGGATGGTCACCACGCCGGGCTGGACTTCCAGAATGCCACCGGAAACGTAGATCAGGACTTCCTCTGCCGCATCCGGCACCTTGATGCGGACAGAACCGGGCTTGATGCGGGACAGCAGCGGGGTGTGGCGGGGATAGATCCCCACCTCGCCCATTTCGGCGGGGACAACCACGAACTCGGCCTGGCCGGAGTAGATGGCTTCTTCCGCGCTGACGATATCGACATGAATGGTCATTGCCATTATTCACTCCGGTGAAGAGTGAGAGTGAGGAGTGAGGAGGAGAGCGTGACCCTTCACTCCTCGCTCCCCACACCTCACTGAATGGTCTTCGCCTTTTCGACGGCCTCGTCGATGGTGCCGACCATGTAGAAGGCCTGTTCGGGCAGGTGGTCGTACTCGCCGGCCACGATGGCCTTGAAGGCGGCGATGGTGTCCTTGAGGGACACGTACTTGCCCGGGGAGCCGGTGAACACTTCGGCGACGAAGAAGGGCTGGGACAGGAAGCGCTGGATCTTCCGGGCGCGTGCCACGGCCAGCTTGTCCTCGGGGGACAGTTCGTCCATGCCCAGGATGGCGATGATGTCGCGCAGTTCCTTGTAGCGCTGCAGGGTGGCCTGCACGGAACGGGCCACGCTGTAGTGCTCCTCGCCCACCACCAGGGGATCCAGTTGGCGGGAGGTGGAGTCCAGGGGGTCCACGGCGGGGTAGATGCCCAGTTCGGCGATCTGCCGGGACAGCACCATGGTGGCGTCCAGGTGGGCGAAGGTGGTGGCCGGGGACGGGTCGGTCAAATCGTCGGCGGGCACGTACACGGCCTGGAAGGAGGTGATGGAGCCGGTGCGGGTGGAGGTAATGCGCTCCTGCAGGCGGCCCATTTCCTCGGCCAGGGTGGGCTGGTAACCCACGGCGGAGGGCATCCGGCCCAGCAGGGCGGACACTTCGGTGCCGGCCAGGGTGTAGCGGTAGATGTTGTCCACGAAGAGCAGCACGTCGCGGCCTTCGTCGCGGAAGTATTCAGCCATGGTCAGGCCGGTCAGGGCCACGCGCAGACGGTTGCCCGGGGGTTCGTTCATCTGGCCGTAGACCAGGGCCACCTTGTCCAGCACGCCGCCTTCCTTCATCTCGTGGTAGAAGTCATTGCCTTCCCGGGTACGTTCACCGACGCCGGCGAACACGGAGAAGCCGCTGTGTTCCACGGCGATGTTGCGGATCAGTTCCATCAGGGTCACGGTTTTGCCCACGCCGGCACCACCGAACAGACCCACCTTGCCGCCCTTGGCGATGGGCATCACCAGGTCGATGACCTTGATGCCGGTTTCCAGGATTTCCACGGCAGGGGCCAGGTCGGCGTAGGCCGGGGCCTTGCGGTGGATGGGCATGCGCTGCTCGGCGTTCACCGGGCCGGCCTCGTCCACCGGGTCGCCCAGCACGTCCATGATGCGACCCAGGGTGGCCTTGCCCACGGGCACGGAGATGGCGGCACCGGTGTTCTTCACGACGGCGCCCCGCTTCAGGCCGTCGGTGGAACCCATGGCGATGGTGCGGACCACGCCGTCACCCAGTTGCTGCTGGACCTCGAAGGTCAGCGCCGGTTCGTCCATCTTGATGGCGTCGTAGACCTTGGGCAGGCCCCCGCGGGGGAACTCCATGTCCACCACCGCACCGATGATCTGAACGATTTTTCCTTCGGTCATGGTTGTTTCCTAGTCTCTGATATCGAATTCGGTTGCGAGAGGCTCACACGGCGGCTGCACCGGCGACGATCTCGCTGATTTCCTGGGTGATGGCAGCCTGGCGGGTCTTGTTGTAGACCAGCTTGAGCTCTTCGATCACGCTCTTGGCATTGTCCGAGGCGGCCTTCATGGCCACCATCCGGGCGGACTGCTCGCAGGCCATGTTCTCGGCCACCGCCTGGTAGATCAGGGCTTCCATGTAGCGGACCATGAGACCGTCCACCACGACCTTGGCTTCCGGCTCGTAGATGTAGTCCCAGTGGTGCTCGGCCTTCTCCATGGCTTCCTCGGCAGAAAGCGGCAGGAGCTGCTTCAAGGCAGGCTCCTGTTTCATGGTGGAGATGAAGCGGCTGTAGATCAGGAAGAGGGCGTCGATGCGGCCTTCCTTGTAGGCGTCCAGCATCACCTGCACCGGGCCGATGAGCTTTTCCATGTGCGGCGTGTCGCCCATGCCGTGCACCTGGGAGGCCACGTTGCCGCCCATGCGCTGGATGAAACCCAAACCCTTGTTGCCGATGGCGCACACGTCCACCTCGATCTTCTGGTCTTCCCAGCCCTTGAGCTTGCCCACCGCCATGCGCAGGGCATTGGTATTGAGACCGCCGCACAGGCCCTTGTCGGTGGTCACCAGGATGAGGCCCACGCGTTTGATGGTTTCACGTGAAACCACGAAGGGATGGCGATACTCGGGATGGGCCTGGCTGAAGTGGGCCGCCACCCGGCCGATTTTCTCGGCGTAGGGACGGGCGTGCTTCATGCGCTCCTGGGCCTTGCGCATCTTGGCGGCAGCCACCATTTCCATGGCACGGGTGATCTTGCGCGTGTTTTCCACGCTCTTGATCTTGGTGCGGATCTCTTTTCCGGCAGCCATATCTCTCTACTCTCGGCTCTTGGCGTTCGACTCGTCGGCTCAGTAGGCCGCGCTGGCCTTGAAGTCGTCGATGGCGGCGGACAGCTGCTTTTCGGTCTCCGCGTCCAGGTCGCCGGTGCTCTGGATCTTCTCCAGCATGGCAGCGTACTTGCCCTTGAGGAAGGACTGGAGGGAGGCTTCGAAGGCCAGGGCCCGCTTCACTTCCACGTCGTCCATGTAGCCCCGGTTCACGGCAAACAGGGTCACGGCCATTTCGGCCACGGTCATGGGCGAGTACTGGAACTGCTTCATCAGCTCGGTGACCATCTTGCCCCGCTCCAGCTGCTTGCGGGTGGCGTCGTCCAGGTCGGAGGCGAACTGGGCGAAGGCGGCCAGTTCCCGGTACTGGGCAAGGGCCAGACGGATACCGCCGCCCAGCTTCTTGATGACCTTGGTCTGGGCCGCACCGCCCACCCGGGACACGGACAGGCCGGCGTTGATGGCGGGACGGATGCCGGCGTTGAACAGGTCGGATTCCAGGAAGATCTGCCCGTCGGTGATGGAGATCACGTTGGTGGGCACGAATGCGGACACGTCGCCGGCCTGGGTCTCGATCACCGGCAGGGCGGTCAGGGAACCGGTCTGCCCCTTCACGGCGCCGTTGGTCTTCTTTTCGACGAAGTCGGCGTTGACCCGGGCGGAACGTTCCAGGAGACGGGAGTGCAGATAGAACACGTCGCCGGGGTAGGCTTCGCGGCCCGGAGGACGGCGCAGCAGCAGGGAGATCTGCCGGTAAGCCCAGGCCTGCTTGGTCAGGTCGTCGTAGACGATGAGGGCATCACGGCCGCTGTCGCGGAAATACTCACCCATGGAGCAGCCGGCGTAGGGGGCGATGAACTGCATGGCCGCCGGGTCGGAAGAGGTGGCCGCCACAACGATGGTGTGGCCCATGGCGCCGTGCTCTTCCAGCTTGCGCACCACGTTGGCCACGGAGGAGGCCTTCTGGCCCACGGCCACGTAGATGCAGAGCACGCCGGTGCCCTTCTGGTTGATGATGGCATCGATGGCCACGGCGGTCTTGCCGGTCTGACGGTCGCCGATGATCAGTTCACGCTGGCCGCGGCCGATGGGCACCATGGAGTCGATGGACTTGAGGCCGGTCTGCATGGGCTGGGCCACGGACTGGCGGGCGATCACCCCGGGAGCGATCTTTTCGATGGGCGAGGTGGCGGCGGCGTTGATGGGTCCCTTGCCGTCGATGGGCTGGCCCAGGGCGTTCACCACGCGGCCCAGCAGACCTTCACCCACGGGCACTTCCAGGATGCGCCCGGTGCACTTGACGGTGTCGCCTTCAGTGATGTGCTCGTACTCGCCCAGCACCACGGCGCCCACGGAGTCGCGCTCCAGGTTCAGGGCCATGCCGAAGGTGTTGCCGGGGAACTCCAGCATTTCACCTTGCATGACTTCGGCCAGGCCGTGGACGCGCACGATGCCGTCAGTCACGGATACGACGGTACCCTGGGTGCGCAGCTCGGTGCCGGCTTCCAGGTTCTGGATGCGGCTCTTGATCAGCTCGCTGATTTCAGACGGGTTGAGTTGCATGGCTACTCCGATTCTCTTTCAAATCTTTCAGGCTTCCAGGGTGACGGCCAAGTTGGCCAACCCGCCGCGCACCGACGCATCCATGACTTCGTCGCCGACCTGGACCACGATGCCACCGATCAGCTCGCTGTCCACCGACTGGGTGGCGCTGATCTTGCGTCCGAACTTGGCTTCCAGCTTGGCCACGAGGCCTGCCAACTGTTCGGCGGTCAACTCGAAGGCCGTGGTGACGTGGGCGTCCAGCACCCCTTCCCGGGTGGCTTTCTCGGCCTCGAAGGCCTGGACGATTTCCGGCATGAGGGTCAGGCGCTTGTTTTCAGTCAGCAGACCTACCAGATTGGTAGCCTCGGCACCCAGCTTGTCGCCGCACACGGCGAGGATCACCTCGCTGATGCGTTCGGCGGGCACCGCCGGGTTACTGGCCAGGGACTGGATCTGTTCGTCGCGGGTCACCAGTTCCAGCAGGGCCAGGCGTTCGGACCAGAGGGCCCAGCTGTTGCCTTCGCCGGCCAGTTTGGCCACGGCGTCGGCATAGGGTCGGGCAAGCGTCGCGCGTTCCATGGTCACAGTTCGTTCTTGATGGCTTCCAGCAGATCAGCGTGGGCCTGGGGATTGACCTCGCGGCGCAGCACCTTGCCGGCACCGGCCACCACCAGAGCGGCCACGTCACCGCGCAGGGCTTCCCGGGCGCGGTGGCTTTCCTGCTCGATCTCGGCCTTGGCGGCAGCGATCATGCGATCGCCCTCGTCCTTGGCTTCGTTCTTGGCTTCCTCAATGAGCTGGGTGGAGCGCTTCTCGGCCTGGGCGATGATGTCGGCGGCTTTCTGCTTGGCGTCCACCAGGGTTTCACTGGCGCGCTTGGCGGCCAGCTCCAGCTCATGCTTGCCCCGGTCGGCGGCGGCCAGGCCGTCGGCGATCAGCTTCTTGCGGGCTTCCAGGGCAGCAATGATGGGCGGCCACACGTACTTCATGCAGAACCACACGAACAGGGCGAACATGATCGCCTGCGCGAGGAGGGTTGCATTGATATTCATGCCAAACCTTTCTTGCGGTTTGCGGAGGGTTCAGCGCTTAGCCGGCCACCGCGAACAGGACGTACATGGCCAGACCGACGGCGATCATGGGCACGGCGTCGACCAGACCCATGACGATGAAGAACTGGGTACGCAGCATGGGGATCAGCTCGGGCTGACGGGCAGCGCCTTCCAGGAAGCGGCCACCGAGGATGCCGATGCCCACGGAGGCACCCAGAGCGCCCAGACCCATCATGATGGCGCCGGCGATGTAGAGCAGAGCTTGTTCCATGTAAGTACTCCTTTCAGTCGGATTCAATAAACGAGGATGGTGAAAACGGTGTGAATCAGTGATGTTCCTGATGGGCCATGTCCATGTAGACGATGGTCAGGGTCATGAAGATGAAGGCCTGCAGGGTAACGATCAGGATGTGGAAGATGCCCCACCCCAGGGAGAGCAGTACCTGGGAACCGAACAGCACGGCATTGCCGGCACTGGCACCGGCCCAGGCGGCGCCCATGAGGGCGATGAGGATGAAGATCATCTCGCCGGCATACATGTTGCCGAACAGACGCAGGGCCAGGGAGACGGGCTTGGCGATCAGGTTGACCCCTTCCAGGAAGAGGTTGGCGGGCAGGCCGAACTTGCCGAAGGGTTGCAGGGTCAGTTCGCCGACGAAGCCGCCCAGGCCCTTCATCTTGATGCTGTAGTAGACCACCAGCAGGAACACCGAGATGGACATGCCGAAGGTGGCGTTGGGGTCCGTGGTGGGCACCGCCTTGAAGAAGTGCAGGCCCAGGGAGGAGGCCAGCAGGGGAATCCAATCGATGGGCACCAGGTCCATCAGGTTCATCAGGAAGATCCAGACGAAGATGGTCAGGGCCAGGGGCGCCACCAGGGCATTGCGGGCGGTGAAGGAACCGCGCACGCTGCTGTCGATGAATTCGATGATCCATTCGACGAAATTCACCAGACCGGAGGGCACGCCGTTGGAAGCGGCCTTGGCAGCGCGGCTGAACAGGAACAGGAAGAGGGCTCCGAGAACCAGGGAGACCCCCACGGTGTCCACGTTCAACGCCCAGAAGCCCATGTCCTTGGCCTCCTGGGCCGAGTGGGCCAGGGTCCAGGTGCTGGTTTCCAGCACTTCGCCGTCGGCACGCGTATAGCCCTCGGGCAGTTGGCCCCAGGTCAGGTTTTGCAGGTGGTGCTTGATGTATTCCGTCGAGGTCTGCGTATCCGCGGACATGGCTCTAACCCGTTACTCAAACTTGCGGGTCGCTGCCAGGAACACCCAGGCGATCTGCCCCGCGATAAAACCTATCAATAACGGCGGTGGGTCCAGATGCAACCCGGCAATGCCCGCCGCCAGCAAAAGTCCGACAACAAAAAACCGCTCCAGAGCGGAACGGTGAAACGCGCGAAGATGGCGTTGGCCGTCGCAGTGATAGTCCCTGCGGCCCTGATGCCAGCGCCAGACCAGCAGGACGCCGTTCAACACTGCCACCGCACCACCATAAGCCGCCGCCAGCGCTGCCGCGCCGTCCTGGCGTAACCCATAGACCAGGACCACCAACAAAACCACGGCAGCTTGTAGACCAAGGCCAAAAAACATTAGCGGATAATCATATAGCAATTAGTGGGACTAATGCAATCATCAAAGGGTTTGATGATTTTGGACCATGGACTCCGTTTGTCATCATCCCACTATTTGATGCGGCGCAGCAATTCATCCAGTTGATCGAGACTGGCGAATTCGATGCTCAGTCTGCCCACGCCCTTGCGGTTGGCCTGGATGCGCACCCCGGCCCCCAGACGCTCCGCCAGTTCCTCTTCCAGGCGCACCACGTCCCGATCGCGCCTTTCCTCGGCCTTCTTTTCCGGCGGTTTGGCCAGTTTCGCTGCCAGACGCTCGGTCTCCCGCACCGACAGATCCCGGCGCAGCACTTCCCGGGCGGCTTCCACCTGTTTGGCGTTGCCCAGAGGCAGCAGGGCCCGGGCGTGGCCCATGTCCAACTGGCCATCCATGAGCATGGCCTGGACCGGTTTGGCCAGATTGAGCAGGCGCAGCAGGTTCGACACGGCCACCCGGGAACGGCCCACCGACTCGGCGGCGGTCTGGTGGGTCATGGTGAATTCCTGGATGAGCCGGTGGATGCCCTGGGCCTCTTCCAGGGGGTTCAGGTTTTCCCGCTGAATGTTCTCGATGAGGGCCATCTTCAGGGCCGCAGCGTCTTCCACCACCCGCACCAGCACCGGCACCTGGGTGAGGCCGGCCAGTTGGCTGGCCCGCCAGCGCCGCTCCCCGGCGATGATCTCGTAACGCCCGCCGGGAATGGCCCGGGCCAGGATGGGTTGCATCAGGCCCTGGGCGCGGATGGAGTCGGCCAGTTCGGCCAGTGCTTCCTCGTCCATACGGGTGCGGGGCTGGTACTTGCCTGGCACCAGGCTTTCCACGGGCAGGGTGAGCAGACGCTCCCCGTCCTCGGTTTCGCCTTCTCCCAGCAGGGCGTCCAGCCCCCGTCCCAGTCCCTTGAGCTTAGCCATGCCGCTTTCCTTCCTGTTTTTCCATGAGTTCCTTCGCCATCTGCAGATACGCCTGGGCGCCCCGGGAGCCCCGGTCGTATTGCAGAGCCGCCAGACCGTGGCTGGGGGCCTCGGCCAGACGCACGTTGCGCGGCACCAGGGTGTCGAACACCTTGGCGCCGAAGTGGGCCTTGAGTTGATCGGAGACGTGCTGGGCCAGGGTGTTGCGGTTGTCGAACATCACCCGCACCACGCCGTCTATGACCAGCCCCGGATTGAGGCGGGCCTTGATCTTCTTGATGGTGTTGACCAGATCGGCCAGACCTTCGATGGCGAAATACTCGCACTGCATTGGGATGATGACCGCATCGGCCGCAGTAAGGGCGTTCACCGTGAGCAGATTGAGGGCCGGCGGGCAGTCGATGAGTACGTAGTCGTAGTCCCCCAGGTTGCCGGCCAGGGCCGACTTGAGGCGGAACTCCCGTTGCTTTTCCTCCACCAGTTCCACCTCGGCGCCAGCCAGATCCCGGTTGGCGGGGATCAGGTCGAAGCCGCCGGACTCGGCGCGCACCCGGGTGGCAGGCAGGTCGGCCTGGGCCAGCAGCAGGTGATATACGGTGCGGCTCAGCCCCTGCTTGCTGACGCCGCTGCCGGTGGTGGCGTTGCCCTGGGGATCCAGGTCCATGAGCAGCACCCGGCTGCCCAGGCTGGCCAGACTGGCGGCCAGATTGACGGCCGTGGTGGTCTTGCCCACTCCGCCCTTCTGGTTGGTGATGGCGATGACGCGGGCCATTAGGCAGGCTCCATGATGATGAGATGACGTTCGGCATCCAGTTCCGGGACGGCCAGGGGCAGGCAGTCCACCACCCGGACGCCTTCCAGGCGGGCCATTTCTTCCCGGGGCAGCACGCCTTTCATGGCCAGCCAGCGGCCGCCGGGGGCCAGCAGGTGGCGGGTGAGGGCGACGAACTCCGCCAGATCCGAGAAGGCCCGGGAAACGATGCACGGAAAGGGGAGGGCGGGCTGGTAGCGTTCCACCCGGCCGTGAATGACTTCCAGGCTGGCCAGCCGCAGCTCGATGGCCACCTGGCGCATGAAGCTGCACTTCTTCTCGCTGGCGTCCAGGGTGGTCACCGCCAGGCCGGGGTGCAGGATGGCCAAGGGGATGCCCGGCAGGCCGGCGCCAGCCCCCACGTCCAGTAAGCGGTCGGCATCCACATGGGGCGCCACGGCGAGACTGTCCAGCAGATGATGGGTGAACATCTTCTCCGGATCGTCGATGGCAGTAAGGTTGTAGGTGCGGTTCCACTTGCCCAGCAGGGCCAGATAGGCGAGGAGGCCGCGCCGGGCTTCGGGACCAGCTTCCAGACCCAGGATTTCCAGGGCCTTGGCAAGCCTGACGTCCTGGCTCACGCACCCTCCTTCAAGGCCCGGTTGCGCTTGAGATGGACCATGAGCACGGAAATGGCCGCCGGGGTCACGCCGGACACCCGGGCGGCCTGCCCCAGGGTGGCAGGGCGGGCCTGGGCCAGCTTCTGGCGCACTTCCTTGGACAGGCTGTCCAGGGCCAGATAGTCGAAGTCGGCCGGCATGGGCTGGTCCTCCAAAGCCTTTTGCCGTTCGATTTCGTCCTGTTGGCGGACCACGTAGCCGGCGTACTTGGCGTCGATCTCCACCTGTTCCCGGGCCTCTTCATCCTCCAGTCCAGGGCCGACGCCGGGAAGGGTCATGAGAATCGGATAATCCACCTCCGGTCGACGCAGCAGATCGAACAGGCAGTATTCCCGCTCGATGCCCTTGCCCAGGACACGCTCCGCTTCGGCCGCCGCAAGAGTGGTGGGGTTGACCCAGGTGGAACGCAGGCGCTCCTCCTCCCGGGCGATGGCTTCCTGCTTGGCGCAGAAGCGGGCCCAGCGGGCTTCGTCCACCAGTCCCAGCTCCCGGCCCATGGGGGTGAGCCGCTGGTCGGCGTTGTCCTCGCGCAGGCTCAGCCGGTACTCGGCCCGGCTGGTGAACATGCGATAGGGATCCTGGACCCCCCGGGCGGTCAGGTCATCGGCCATGACCCCCAGGTATGCCTGGTCGCGGCGTGGCCACCAGGACTCCAGGTCCCGACAGCGCCGGGCGGCGTTGACCCCGGCCAGCAGGCCCTGGGCGGCGGCCTCCTCGTAGCCGGTGGTGCCGTTGATCTGGCCGGCCATGAACAGGCCGGCGATGTGCTTGCTTTCCAGGCCGGGGGTGAGGCCCCGGGGATCATAGAAATCGTATTCGATGGCGTAGCCGGGGCGCAGCAGGTGGGCCTTCTCCAGGCCCCGGATGGAGCGCACCAGTTCCAGTTGCACGTCGAAGGGCAGGCTGGTGGACACCCCGTTGGGATAGAACTCGTGGGTATGCAGGCCTTCCGGCTCAAGGAACACGTTGTGGGCGTCCTTGTCGGCGAAGCGGCTGATCTTGTCCTCGATGCTCGGGCAATAGCGGGGCCCCACGCCCTCGATGACCCCGGTGTAAAGGGGCGAGCGGTCCAGGCCCCGGCGGATGATGTCGTGAGTGCGTTCGTTGGTCTGGGTGATCCAGCAGGGCAACTGCCGGGGATGCATGTCCCGCCGGCCCAGGAAGGAAAACACCGGTTCCGGGTCGTCGCCAGGCTGTTCCTGCAGCACCGAAAAGTCGATGCTGCGTCCGTCGATGCGCGGTGGTGTGCCGGTTTTCAGCCGGCCGGCAGGCAATTGCAATTCCCGCAGCCGGGCCGCCAGGGTGGCGGCGGGGGGGTCGCCCATACGCCCGGCGCGGAAGTTCTCCAGCCCCACGTGGATCAGGCCGGCCAGGAAGGTGCCGGTGGTCAACACCACCGCCCGCGCCCGAAACTCGATGGCCAACTGGGTACGCACCCCGGCCACCGCATCCCCTTCCAGCAGCAGGTCGTCCACGGCCTGCTGGAACAGGGTCAGATTGGGCTGGCTTTCCAGACGGCCGCGGATGGCCTGCTTGTACAGCAGCCGGTCTGCCTGGGCCCGAGTGGCCCGCACGGCGGGGCCCTTGGAGGCATTGAGGGTACGGAACTGGATGCCGGCTTCGTCCGTGGCGATGGCCATGGCCCCGCCCAATGCGTCCACTTCCCGCACCAGATGGCCCTTGCCGATGCCGCCGATGGACGGATTGCAGGACATGGCTCCCAGGGTTTCGATGTTGTGTGTCAGCAGCAGGGTATCCAGACCCATGCGCGCCGCAGCCAGGGCCGCCTCGCTGCCGGCGTGCCCGCCTCCCACCACGATCACATCGAATTTGTCCGGAAAAATCATTGACTTGGCGCCGCCTTGGGCAAACTGGAACCAGGCGGCGGATTCTACGCCATGCAGCCGGTTGTTTCACGTGAAACAACCGCAAGGGACTCAACCGGTGTTGCGCATCCCGGCCGCGATGGCGTTGATGGAACGCAGCAGGGGCTCCAGCCAGGGGCTGGTGGGCTGCCCTTCCGCCGGGGTGTGGCGCAGCCGGCGCAGCAGCACGACCTGGATGGAGTTCAGGGGATCCAGATAGGGATTGCGGCTGGCCAGGGACTGGGCAAGGGCCAGGTTTTCTTCCAGCAGGGTTTTACTGTCCGCCACATTGAGGATCTGTTCCCTGGCACGCAGAAATTCCCCCCGGATGGTCTCGTGGATGTGCCGCCCTGCCTTGGGTTGCTCACACAGATCCGCGTATTCGCCGGCAATGCCCATGTCGGTCTTGGCCAGGGCCATCTGGGCGTTGGACAACAGGGTGCGGAAGAAGGGCCACTCCTGGTACATGCGTTGCAATTTCGCCAGTCGGGCGGGGTCACCGCCACGCCAGTTTTCCAGGGCAGTGCCAATGCCGTACCAGGCGGGGAGGGCATGGCGGGACTGGCCCCAGGCGAACACCCAGGAGATGGCTCTTACCGAGGACTTGGAACGATCGCCGGCCTTGCGATGGGAAGGGCGGGAGCCGATGTTCAGCCAACCGATCTCCCGTACGGGAGTGGCCTCATAGAAGTAATCCAGGAAGCCTTCGGTGCGTTCGGTGAGCTGGCGGTAATGGGCTTCCCCCAGCCTGGCGATCTCATCCATGATCCCCAAGTAGTCCAGGCGGTCCTCCCGGGCATCGCGCACGAGATGGACACTGGACTTGAGCAGCCCGGTTACTCCCATGGTCAACTCGTAGATGGCCGTTTCCATGTTGTTGTATTTGTAGAACAGCACTTCGCCCTGCTCCGTGAATTTGATCTCGCCGCTTACGGTGCCGGGAGGCTGTGCCAGGATGGCTTCGTGGGTGGGGCCCCCACCCCGGCCCACGGTGCCGCCCCGGCCATGGAACAAGCGGCAGGGAATGCCCTCGGCCTGGGACAGGGCGACGATCTTCTTCTGGGCTTCGTACAGGCCCCAGGTGGAGGCCAGGATGCCGCCATCCTTGCAGGAATCGGAATAGCCCAGCATCACTTCCTGTCCCTCGCGGAATGCTGCGAGCAACTGGCGGTAGACCGGAAGGTGGTAGAGACGGGAGAGTACCGCCTCCACCTGGGAGAGATCCTCGATAGTCTCGAACAGGGGACTCACACCCAAGTGGCAGAACCATCTTCCGGCCATGCGGCCGGCCAGTTCTGCCAGTGCCGCCAGGCAAATCACCTCCAGAACGTGGGAAGCGGAATGGGTCATGGAGATGACGTAACGCCCGAAACACTCCGGGCCCAGAGAGCGACGCATGTGGGCGATGAGTTGGAACACCCGCAACACCTCCTGGGTGTCGGCGGAAAGACGGGCCAGATCGAACTGCAGGGCGTTGGGGTTGCTGATGGCGTCGCTCAGGACTTCCAGGCGGCGGGCCTCGTCCAGGGCCGGGTAATCCATGCCCAGGGAGAGGAAAAGGATTTCCGCCACGGCCTCGCTGTGCCGGGTGGATTCCTGACGCACGTCCAGTTGCAGCAAATGGAAGCCAAAGGTGCGCACCAGCAGGATCAGGTCCTCCAGTTCCCGTTCTGCCACCTCGCCATCGCCGTGGCTGGCCAGGGAGTCTCGGATGAGCAGCAGTTCTCCCAGGAAGGCCTGGGCGCTGGCGTAGCCCGGCGTCTCGAAGGACACCTCACCGCCGTCGATGGCCCGCTGGATCAGTTCCAGGTTGCGGGCCAGACGCCGGCGCATGAAGGCCAGCTTGCGCCGGTAGGGTTCCTGGCCGTAACGGATGGTCAGACCTTCACCAGCCCCCTCGGTCTCATCCGCCACCAGGCTGTCCATGAACGCGGGTGAGGGTTGGCACAGGCGTGTGGAGTAGGAAAGTTGTTCGCTCAACTGCTCCAGGCGACGCAGGTATTCCGTGCAGGCGGTTCGAGCCTGCATGCGCCAGGCCAGGGCAGTCAACTCGGCGGTGACGAAGGGGTGGCCATCCCGGTCACCTCCTATCCAGGAGCCAAAACGGAGGAAATCCGGTGTACCTGCCTGGTCGGCCACGCTCCGCCCGTAGGTATCGCGCAGGGATTTGCGGAAATTGCGGTACACCCCCACCACCGCCTGGAACAGGGATTGGGGGAAGTAGGACAGGCCAGCCCGGATTTCATCCCTGACTTCCAGCTTGCTGGCCCGCACCTCGTCGGTCTTCCACAGGATCTGGATCTGGTTGGACAGGCGTTCCACGGCCTCGTCACGGAACATGCCAGTGCGCCGGGGATCGTCCAGAGCTTCCAGGCTGACGAAGATGTCACGCAGTGCACCCTTGATGGTGCGGCGCTTGGCCTCCGAAGGATGGGCTGTGATCACCGGCATGAAGCGCAGGCGGTTGAGCAAGGGGATCAGTTCGGTCGCCTCCACCCCGCTGTCGCGCAGGGCCAGCAGGGTGTCATGGAAGGATCCGCTCCACATATGGCCTCCGGCGCCCACGGCCCGGCGCCGTTCGGCCAGGTTGTGGGATTCCTCGGAGATGTTCACCAGGCTGAAGTAGATGTTGTAGGCACGGATGATCTGGCCCAGGGCTTCCGGGCCCAGATCATCGATGCGCGCCATGAGCGCATCCCGTTCCGCCTCGTCGTCCTGCTGGCGCAGGGCGATGAAGCCCAGGCGCAGGGCTTTCAGTGCGGCGTAGGTGGCCGGGTCAAGCTGGCGCTTCAGGACCCGGCTGAGAAGGAGGACGAGGAGCTTGGTGCGCCGGTTGTGGCGCGCAGGCAGGGGATCAGGGTGCATGGCTATGTATCCGCGGCTTCATTGGCCCGCAACTTACCATCCATGGGGCGCGGGTGAAATCCACCCATGGAGTAGCGTGTTCCACGTGGAACATGGAGTCCGGGCCCTCAGGCCTGGGCATAGAGCTTGTGGTACAAGCCGCCCCGGTCCATGAGGCTGGCATGGTCGCCCTCCTCCACCACCCGCCCGTTTTCGAAGACCAGGATGCGATCCGCCTGACGGACAGCAGACAGCCGATGGGCGATGATCAAGGTGGTCCGGCCGATGAGAAAGCCCGCCATGGCATCGTGCAGATGACGCTCGGTGGCGCTGTCGAGGGCTGAGGTGGCTTCGTCCAGGATCACCACCTTGGGCTTGCTCAAAACCATGCGGGCGATGGCCAGACGCTGGCGCTGGCCACCGGACAGGCGCACGCCATTCTTGCCCACCATGCTGTCCAGCCCATCGGGCAGATCTGCCACGAATTCCTTGAGCTGGGCAATGTCCAGGGCGTGCCAGAGCGACTCATCCTGAAACGGCCTGCCCAGGCCCAGGTTTTCCCGCAGGCTGGCATTGAACAGAACCGGATGCTGCAACACCACACCCACGTTGTCCCGCACCGTGGCCCAGCCGATGTCTGCCACATCGATGCCACCGTAGCGGATGGACCCGGCGCGCGGCGGATAGAGTCCCAGCAGGGCCTGAACCAGTGTGGATTTGCCGCCCCCGGAGGCGCCCACCAGGGCCACTTTCTCGCCTGGGGCAACGCGCATGTGCACGTCATCCAGGATGGCGTCCCCCTCGCCGTAGGCGAAATCCACTCCGTCCAGCTCCAGGCCGACGGTTTCCCGCCCGGCGAAGGGGTCCTGCCCGCCGCTTCCGTCCCGGGCCGGCTCCAGGGCCAGCAATCCGTTGACCCGCCCCAGGGCGGCATTGGCCGCATACCAGGCGTACTGGATATTGATGATCTCCTGGACAGGACCCATCATGAACCACAGATAGCCGAACACGGCCAGCATCTCGCCGATGCTCAGGTCGGAGAACACCACCATGAGCATGGCCCCGGCCCGGAAGGCATCGAAGCCGGTGAGGAAGACGAAGAAGGACAGGCGGTTCATGGCATCCGATTGCCAGGCATAGGCGGCCGCATGGCGGCGTATCTCCCCAGCCTTGTCGGCCACCCGGGCCAGGTAATGGCGTTCCCGGTTCATGGCGCGGATCTGGTTGAGGGCGTCCAGGGTTTCCGTCAGCGCCTCCTGGAAGGCCTCAAAGGCGGCGTTCTCCCGCTTCTTCAGTTCCTTCACCTTCTTGCCCAGCCGGGTGGAGAACAGGATCACCAGGGGATTGAGCAGGAGGATGAACAGCGCCAGTTGCCAATTCATCCACATCAGCACACCCGCCACCCCCAACAGGGACAGGACCGCCACCAGCAAGCCGGAGATGGACGCTCCCAGAAAGCCGTCCACAGCGTTCAGGTCCGTCACGAAGTGGGAGGCGACCCGGCCAGAGCCCAGGGTCTCGTACTGGGACAGAGCGATGCCGGCCAGGCGATCCAACATGCGGGCGCGGATGCGGTACACCACCTCCTTGGAAACCAGGGAAAAGGTGCGTGCCTGCCAGACATTGAGGAGGATGGAGGCCAGGCGCAAACCCACGGATAGGAGAAAGGCCAGCATCACGAACAGCACCGGCCCATGCCAGCCGGGCGGAAACAGGGGGGAGAAGAAGGCAATGAAGGCCCCCGGCTTGTGCAGCAGCACCTCATCCACCAGCACCGGAAGGAAGAGGGGGACAGGCACCGAGCAGGCCACGGCCAGCAAAGCGATGAGGTTGCCCTTCACCAGGCGGGTACGGTGCCGTCTCACCTCCGCCAGTACGGCGGGCCAGTCCAGAAGGTCGCGGTGGGGCTCGGCCATTGTTGTTATTTCATCAGGTGTGTCGGCCCGAGATTAGACGGCGAATCCACTCCACCGCAACCACGCTGCCCAATTCGGATATATGTCATTGATTATATAGATATATGAACCAGTCAAAGACTTGGCATGCCTTTTGCGGGTATGGGGTACACCCTGACTTTCTGGAGTTCGCCATGAATGTGACCGCCATCGGTTACCGCGCGCTCCGCCCCTGCGAGGCGGAGCCCGAGTCCGCCATCGAACGCCGCTTTCCGCGCATTGCCCGGGAACTCATGGCACGTTGGCATGGACGGGACATCGACACCTATCTGGACAGCCTGCTCATCGACGAACGGGGCGACCGCATGGGCTTTCCCGCCGACGTGCTGGAAGAACTCATGTTCCTGGCCGGTGTGCGCTGGCACATGACCCGGTATGTGGAAACCGACACCATGGAAAGCCCGAAGGACGAATTCAGCTTCGAAACCGACGCTCTTCGCCGCTGCGGCACCACGGGCTCCTGGGTCCTGATCTGAATCGGAGTAGCCGGCCGTGACCGCCGCCCATCGCCTTCCCGCCGAAGCTGCCGTCAGGCTGCTTCTTCCCTTTGCCGGGGAACGGCGGGGTTCGGTCCGGCCCGCCCACCGGCGGGTCCGGCCCTGCCGGCGTTCGTGGCCCGGCCTGGCGTCCGTCACTTTCCGATACAGAACTGGCTGAAGATCACCCCCAGCAGATCATCGGCGGTGAATTCCCCGGTGATTTCCCCCAAGGCATCCTGGGCCAGACGCAGTTCCTCGGCGAAAAATTCCAGTTGCCGGCCCGCCTGACGGGCGGCCGCCAGGTGGCCAGCGGCCCGCTTGAGGGCATCCAGATGACGGGCTCGGGCGGTGAACTGGCCCTCCCCGGCGCTTTGCCAGCCAGCCAGTTCCAGCAGGCGCCGACGGAGTAGATCCAGTCCCAGTCCGCTGCGGGCCGACAACCACACTTCCTGACCTTCCCCTGCCAGCCGGGGCGATTCGCCCGTCAGGTCGATCTTGTTGTGCACCGTGAGCACCGGGATGTCCGGCAGGCGACCGAGGATGTCCGCCTCGCTTTCCCCCACCCCATGCTGGGCATCGGTCAGCAGCACCGCCACATCGGCCTTCTCCAGGGCCGCCCAGGTACGCTGGATCCCTAGCTGTTCCACCGGGTTGTCGGTCTCCCGCAGGCCGGCCGTATCCAGGATGTGCAGAGGCACCCCCTCGATCTGGATGGCCTCCTTCAAGGTATCCCGCGTAGTGCCGGCGATGTCCGTGACAATGGCCGCCTCGTAGCCCGCCAACTGGTTGAGCAGGCTGGATTTGCCCACGTTGGGCTGGCCGATGAGCACCACGGTCAGGCCTTCCCGCAGCAGGGCGCCCTGGCGGGCCTGGGTCTGGATGGCGGCCAGATTCCCGTCCAGGACCGCCAATTGGCCCCAGGCATCGGCCGCCTCCAGAAAATCAATGTCCTCCTCGGGAAAATCCAGGGTGGCTTCCACCAGCATGCGCAAGTGGATGAGGCCGTCGCGCAGGGCCCTGATGCGGCTTGAGAAGGCCCCCTCCAGGGAGCGCAAGGCACCCCGGGCAGCTTCCCGGCTGCCCGCATCGATCAGGTCGGCGATGGCTTCGGCCTGGGCCAGGTCCAGCTTGCCGTTGAGGAAGGCCCGGCGGCTGAACTCCCCCGGCTGGGCCAAGCGGGCGCCCAATTCCTGGCAGCGTTCCAGCAGGCCTTGCAATACCAGGGGTCCACCGTGGCCTTGCAGTTCCAACACATGCTGGCCAGTGAAGGAATGGGGGGCGGGAAACCACAGGGCAATGCCCTCGTCCAGGGCCTGGCCCGCAGCGTCGTGGAAGGCTGTGTAGGTAGCCCGGCGGGGAAGCAGTTCCCTGCCGATCAAGCCTTGGATGAAAGATGCCGGATCAGGACAGGAGATGCGCACCACGCCGATGCCGCCCCGACCCGGAGCGGTGGCAATGGCGGCAATGGCCTCGTCAAGCAGGGACGCCATGCCGCCCTAGGCCGCGTAAGTCAGTGCTTGCTATCGTTGGCAGCGGCGCCACCAGCCTCGATGACCTTGTTGATGCGCCACTGCTGGGCGATGGACAGCACGTTGTTGACCAGCCAGTAGAGCACCAGACCGGCGGGGAAGAAGAGGAACATGACCGAAAAGATGACGGGCATGGCCATCATGATTTTCTGTTGTACCGGATCGGGAGAAGCGGGAGACAGCTTCACCTGGATGAAGGACGTGATGGCCATGACGATGGGCAGCACGTAGAACGGGTCCGGCTCGGACAGGTCGGTGATCCACAAGGCGAAGGGGGCCTGACGCAGTTCCACGGCGCCCAGCAGCACCCAGTAGAGGGCGATGAACACGGGAATCTGGACCAGGATGGGCAGGCAACCGCCCAGGGGATTGATCTTCTCCTCCGAGTAGATCTTCATCATGGCCTCATGCATCTTCTGCCGGTCATCGCCGTAGCGCTCCTTCAGACTTTGCAGGCGCGGCGCCAGCTTGCGCATCTTGGCCATGGATTTGTAACTGGCGGCCGACAGGGGATAGAAGGCGCCCTTGATCAGCACGGTGAGCAGGATGATGGCCGTACCCCAGTTGTGCACCAGGTTGTTCAGCCAGTTGAGCACCACGAACAGGGGATAAGCCAGCACGGTGAGCCAGCCGTAGTCCACCACCAGGTCCAGGCCGGTTGCCAGTTCCTTGATCTTCTCCAATTCCTGGGGGCCGGCGTAGAGGCGCATGGACACGGTCTTTTCTTCACCGGGAGCCAGTTTCACGGCGGGCTGGATCACCCCGGCGGTGAATTCGTCGTTGCCCAGGGAACGGGTATAGAACTCCCGGGCCGAGGCATCGGCCGGATCCTTGCCCAGCCAGGCAGCGAAGAAGTGATGCTGGATGAGGCCGACCCAACCATCCTTGGCTTCCTTGGCATGTTCCGTCTTGCCCTTGGCGATGTCGTCAAAGGGGACTTTCTGGAACTTGCCCGCATCGGTATAGACCACCGGGCCGGTGAAGGTCTGGATGAAGGCCGATTCACCCTCCGGGGGTTGGCCGTGGCGTTGCAGCTGGTAATAGGGGAACCCCTCCAGGGCCGTGCTTCCGGCGTTCTTCACCCGGGTGTCCAGATCCACCACGTAACCGCCCCGGTGGAAGGTATAGGTGCGCACTACCTCGGCGCCGTTGACGACTGCCCGCAGGCTCACCTTGAGCTGATCCTCCCCATCCTTCAGCCGGTATTCCCCGGGCACCAGTTCGAACACGGTCTTGTGGGTGGGGAGGGCACCGCCGATGAAACCCATCTGGGCGAAATAATTGCGTCCGGCCCGCTCCTCGAACAAGCGCAAGGGGCTGCCCGCAGCATCATTCTGTTTGTAGTTAGTAAGCACCAACTCGCGCAGATCGCCCCCATTGGCGTCGATCTCGGCGATCAGCACATCGGTGACGATACGGGCCCGGGCGCCCTTCACAATGGCGCCGTCGGTGCTCACCTTGGCTTGGCCGTTCAGACTCTGGCCAGGCTGGGGGAGGGCGGCGGGCTGGCCGGCGACTCCGGGGGTGGCGGGTGCGGCTGCCTGACTGGGAGCCGCTTCCACTGCCGCTTTGGGATTGGAATAGTCCTGCCAGGATTCCCACAACAAGAGCAGCGAGAAGGAGAAGACGATGAACGCGATGATGCGTTGGGTATCCATGGTGTTGGGCTGTCGTTGTAGCCGCCTCTGGGAAGAAGCTGGCTATTGGATGGGATTGGAACCCGGGTTGTCCACCGCAGTGCGTTTCATGACGCAATCCAGGGCCCGGGGAAGGCCGTTATCGGCCATTTTGAGCAGGTTCACTTCGGCCAGCCGGCCCTTCAGACGGAAGACCACGTCCAGTCCGGCCAGTTCCTTCTGACGCAGGCGGAATACTTCCCGCAGCAGACGCTTGATTCGATTGCGACCCACGGCCGTGGCCACCACTTTCTTGGGAATGATCAGACCCAGGCGGGCATGGTCCAGCCCGTTTGGCGCGGCCAGTACATCCAGCCCCCCTCCGCCCCCCAGGCAACGCAAACGAAAAACGGATGAGAACTCATCCGTTTTGCGCATCTTCATGTCACGCCCGAAGGCGAAGGGGTGGTCGCCCAAACCGGGTGGCGGCGTGCTCAGACGGCCAAGCGCTTGCGGCCTTTGGCGCGGCGGGCGTTGATGACGGCGCGGCCGCCTTTGGTCTTCATGCGCGCGCGGAAGCCGTGGGTGCGCTTGCGGCGGACGACGGAAGGTTGGAAGGTGCGTTTCATGGCAAATCCTCGGACAAAAAGTCGGCTGCGAAAAAGCGCCGTATTAGACTGCTAGCCCTCTGATTTGTCAAACTTTTCCAGCTCTTGGCCGAGGCTTCGCCGAGGGGTGCTAGAATGCGCGCTTCCCCCCACCGGCCTCGAATCCCGCTGCTCATGGACGATTTCTGGAGCCATTGTCTCGCCCATTTCGAGCGTTCCTTGAACGCCCAGCAGCTCAACACCTGGATCAAGCCCCTGGTCGTGGTGGTGACGAATGGCAGCGTGGTGGTCAACGCACCCAACCGCTTCGTGGCCAGTTGGGTACGCGACAAGTTCCTGCCCCAGATCGACCTCCTGGCACGCAATTATTTTCCCGAAGCCCCCGAAGTGGTGTTGTCCATCGCCGACCAACGCCAGGAGGGCCGGTCCGATCCCCAATCCACCAGCGTCTCCGTCCCACCGGCCCCCCGCACCGATACGAAACCCAGGGCAGAAGCCCCACCGGCCAAGCCCGCTCCGGACAAGGTCAACCGGGGAAATGGCAAAGCGGAAAAACCGGTCAGCGTGGACGAAAGCCGGCTCAACGCCCTGTTCTCCTTCGATTCCTTCGTGCCCGGCAAGGCCAACGACCTGGCCCGGGCCGCCGCATTGCAGGTGGCCGACAACCCGGGGGCCGGCTACAACCCCCTGTTCGTCTATGGCGGCGTGGGTCTGGGCAAGACCCACCTGGTGCAAGCCATCGGCAACCGCATGGTGCTGCACAACCCCAAGGCCCGGGTACGCTACATCCATGCCGACCGTTACGTGTCCGACATGGTGCGGGCGGTTCGGGCCAAGACCTTCGACGACTTCAAGCGCCGCTACGATTCCCTTGATCTGCTGCTCATCGACGACATCCAGTTCTTCGCCGGCAAGGAAGGCACACAGGAGCAGTTCTTCTACACCTTCAACACCCTCATTGAAGAACACAAGCAGGTCATCATCACCAGCGACACCTTCCCCAAGGACATGGAAGGCATCGAGGAACGCCTGAAATCCCGTTTCAGCTGGGGCCTCACCGTCATGCTGGAACCGCCGGAGCTGGAAATGCGGGTGGCCATCCTGCTGGACAAGGCCCGCCTGGAAAAGGCCGAACTGGGCGAAGACACCGCCTTCTTCATCGCCAAGCAGGTGCGCTCCAACGTACGGGAGCTGGAAGGCGCCCTGAAGCGGGTCATTGCCTTTGCCCGCTTCAACAAGCGGCCCATCAGCGTGGAGTTGGCCAAGGAGGCACTGAAGGACCTCCTGGCCGTGCAGAACCGGCAGGTTTCCATCGAGAACATCCAGAAGACCGTGGCCGACTACTACAAGATCAAGGTGGCCGACATGTATTCGAAAAAGCGCACCCGGGCACTGGCCCGGCCCCGGCAGATGGCCATGTGCCTGGCCCGGGAACTGACCGACCTTTCCTATCCGGAAATCGGCCAGTCCTTCGGCGGGCGGGACCACACCACCGTGCTCTATGCCGTGGAGAAGATCGATGAATTGAAAAGCGCAGATGCCACCCTGCGCAAGGATTACAGCCTGCTCATCCAGGTTCTGACAGGTTGAGCGGGTGGATAAACCTGTGCGCAACCCCGGGACACGTTGTGGACAAAGAGCCGTTATTTTCGTGGCCGAAACTTATCCCCAATCCCTACCGCTCTTGCCCACAGACTTGCCAACGGATTTTTCCACAGCTTAACTGGATGATTTTGATAAACTTTCACCGTTTATCCGGAACCCACCCCCTGACTCATCACCATCATCAGGAATAAATAAATGCTTGTACTGAAATCCTCCAAGGACGCCTTGCTCAAGCCCCTGCAAGCAGTGGCCGGTGTGGTCGAACGCAAGCACACCCTGCCCATCCTTTCCAACGTGCTGGTGGAAGTAGTGGGTGGCCGGGCCGCTTTCGTCTCCACGGATCTGGAAATCCAGATCACCACCTGGGCCGAGGAACAAGGCACGGCGGATGCCTCCCTCACGGTATCTGCCCGCAAGTTCCTGGACATCTGCCGCTCCCTGCCTGACCTGGAACCCATTTCCCTGGACCTTTCCGGTGAGCAGCTCAAGGTCCAGTCCGGGCGCAGCCGCTTCAGCCTGCAAACCCTGCCGGCCCGGGATTTCCCCAAGCTGCAGATTCCCGAGGGCCAGGGCCTGTCCTTCAGCCTGCCCCAGGGCAAGGTCAGGCAACTGCTCTCCCGGGTTCAGTACGCCATGGCCGTGCAAGACATCCGCTACTACCTGAACGGCATGCTCTTCTCGGTGCAGGGCAAGCGCCTCACCGTGGCCGCCACCGACGGCCATCGCCTGGCCGTGGACGGCACCGACCTGGAAGAAGATCCTGGCCAATCGGTGGACGTGATCCTGCCACGCAAGACCGTGCTGGAACTTGGCAAGCTCCTGGGCGATAGCGACGATCCGGTGCACATCCAGGTGAACCAGAACCAGGTGGTGTTCCGCCGCCCCGACTTCGAACTGCGCAGTAAAGTGGTGGACGGCAAGTTCCCCGACTGGCAACGGGTCATTCCCGTGGGCCACGACAAGGTGTTCACCATCCAGCGCCAGCGCCTGTCCCAGTCCCTCACCCGGGCCGCCATCCTCACCAACGACAAATACCGGGGCGTGCGCATCGCCCTCACCAGCGGCAGCCTGCGCATTGCGTGCAGCAACAACGAGCAGGAAGAAGCCCAGGAGGAACTGGACATCGACTACAGCGGCGAACCCCTGGACATCGGTTTCAACGTCCAGTACCTGCAGGACGTACTCGGCAATCTGAGCACCGAAGCCGTCAATTGCAGCTTCGGCGACCCCACCAGTTCCCTGCTCATCACCGTGGCCGGTGAAGAGAACTTCCGCTACGTCGTCATGCCGATGCGCATCTGACGGCAGTCGAGAGTCGAGCATGGGGAGCCGCACAACAACGCGGCCTGCCCTCTCCACTCTTGACTCACTACTCTCGACTTAAAAAAGGTTTCACGTGGAACAAAACAAGGGTGCCGACCAGAACGGCGGTTACGACGAGGACTCCATTCAACAACTGGAAGGCCTGGAAGCGGTGCGCAAGCGCCCGGGCATGTACATCGGCGACACCTCGGACGGCTCCGGCCTGCACCACATGGTCTTCGAAGTGTTGGACAACGCCATCGACGAGGCCCTGGCCGGTTACTGCGATGACATCAAGGTCATCATCCACCCGGACAACTCCATTTCCATTTCCGACAACGGCCGGGGTATTCCGGTGGGCGTCAAGTTCGACGACAAGCACGAACCCAAGCGTTCCGCCGCCGAGATCGTCATGGTGGTCCTCCATGCCGGCGGCAAGTTCAACCAGAACAGCTACAAGGTGTCCGGCGGCCTCCATGGCGTGGGCGTGTCCTGCGTCAATGCCCTGTCCAAGTGGCTGCGCCTGACCATCCACCGGGACGGCAAGAAACACTTCATGGAATTCCAGCGGGGAGCGCCCGTGGACCGCCTCATCGAGGTGCAGAACGGCGTCGAAGTCTCCCCCCTCAAGATCCTGGGCGACACTGCCCGGCGGGGCACCGAGGTCCACTTCAGCGCCGACGAGGAAATCTTCGGCCACATCGACTTCCACTACGACGTGCTGTCCAAGCGCATCCGGGAACTGTCCTTTCTCAACAACGGCGTCAAGATCGAACTCATCGACGAACGGGACGGCCGCACCGAAAACTTCGCCTTCTCCGGCGGCGTGAAGGGATTCGTTGAATACATCAACCGCAACAAGAGTGTTCTCCACCCCAACGTCTTTTACGCCACAGGCGAATCCAAGGTGGGCGAGTCCGGTGTGGTCATCACCTCTGAAGTGGCCATGCAGTGGAACAACGGCTACCAGGAACAGGTGCTCTGCTTCACCAACAACATCCCCCAGGCCGACGGCGGCACCCACCTCACCGGCCTGCGCGCCGCCATGACCCGGGTCATCAACAAGTACATCGAAGAAAACGAAATCGCCAAAAAAGCCAAGGTGGAAATCACCGGCGACGACATGCGCGAAGGCCTGGCCTGCGTCCTCTCGGTGAAGATGCCCGACCCCAAGTTCGGCTCCCAGACCAAGATGAAACTGGTGTCCAGCGAAGCCCGCCCCGCCGTGGAAGAAACCGTCTCCGCCAAGCTGGCCGAATTCCTCCTGGAACGCCCCGCCGACGCCAAGATGATCTGCGGCAAGATCGTCGAAGCCGCCCGAGCTCGGGAAGCCGCCCGCAAGGCCCGGGAAATGACCCGCCGCAAGGGCGTCCTCGACTCCGCCGGACTGCCCGGCAAACTGGCCGACTGCCAGGAAAAAGACCCCGCCCTGTGCGAGCTCTACCTGGTGGAGGGCGACTCCGCCGGCGGCTCCGCCAAGCAGGGCCGGGACCGCAAGTTCCAGGCCATCCTGCCCCTCAAGGGCAAGATACTCAACGTGGAGAAGGCACGCTTCGACAAGATGCTTTCCTCCCAGGAAGTGGTCACCCTCATCACCGCCATGGGCACCGGCATCGGCAAGGACGACTACAACCCGGCCAAGCTCCGCTATCACCGCATCATCATCATGACCGACGCGGACGTGGACGGCTCCCACATCCGCACCCTGCTGCTCACCTTCTTCTACCGGCAGATGCCCGAACTGGTGGAGCGGGGCCACATCTACATCGCCCAGCCCCCCCTCTACAAGGTCAAGCAGGGCAAGCGGGAAACCTACCTGAAGGACGACTACGAACTGAAGCAGTACCTGCTGCGGGAAGCCCTGAACGGAGCCGAACTCATCCCCGCCGCCAACGCTGAACCCCTGGCCAAGGACAGCTTCGAACGCATCGCCCGGGAATTCCTCCTGGCCGAAGCCATGATCGAACGCCTGGCCCGCCGCCTGGACGCCGACGTCCTATACAGCCTGCTCAAGATTCCCACCATCAGCCTCAACAGCGAAGACGAAGCCAACCGGGCCGCCCAACTCCTCACCGGCGAACTGGCCCGCCAGGGCCAGATCAGGATCCAGCCCATCGCCATGGACAACGACGCCGGCTGGCGCCTGGAGATCACCAAGGTCCGCCACGGCATCGGCCACACCAGCTTCCTGGACGCCAATTTCATCGAAGGCGGCGACTACGACCAGTTGCGCCGCACCTCGGAAATCCTCACCGGCCTCATCGGCGAAGGCGCCGAAATCCGCCGCGGCGAATCCCGCACTCCCGCCTACGACTTCAAGCAGGCCCTGGACTGGCTGCTCAACGAAGTGCGCAAGAACCTGGGCATCCAGCGCTACAAAGGCCTGGGCGAAATGAACCCGGAACAGCTCTGGGAAACCACCATGGACCCCACCGTCCGCCGGTTGCTGCGGGTGCAGATCGAGGACGCCATCGCCGCCGACGGCATCTTCACCACCCTGATGGGCGAGGAAGTGGAACCACGCAGGAACTTCATCGAGACCAATGCACTGGGAGTGAGAAACCTGGACGTGTGATGCTGTTGTCGGGTGACACACAAAGCGAAATTCTTGCCAAGATAGTGAAATATTGGTGACGAAGAAAATGAAAAAACTCCCTGGGGAGCTTTTTCATTGTGCGTGTACGTTTGCATGTTGGCTTTGAGCAGGGATGCAGAGGGCCTTAGTGGGTCTGTTCCGGCCCTGATCCCAAATGGCCTTCCTGATCCGCCTGGTTGACGGGATACACCCGGATTCCACCGTGTGGTGGACCACCGGTGTCATGCCTGGGCCGGACGTCGCGGCATGATCTACGGTCTGCTGGCCGATGCCGTATTGCTCCTGCATCTGGCCTTCATCCTGTTCGTTGTGGTGGGGGGCTTGTTCCTGCTGCGCTGGCCGGGGTTGCCCTGGCTGCATCTTCCTGCCGTGGTGTGGGGGGTGGCCATCGAGTTGGGCGGTTTCATCTGCCCCCTTACGCCGCTGGAGAATCAACTGCGCCAGTTGGGTGGCGAATCGGGCTACGGGGGCGGGTTCGTCGAGCACTATCTCCTGGCGGTCATCTATCCGGAGGGCCTGACCCGGGAGGTGCAGGTGGCCCTGGGTCTCGGGGTGGCGGCGCTCAACCTGGTCGCGTACGTCCGCTGGTGGCGCAGGGGGGGTTGACGATGCTGAGGCCTCTCTTGCTGAAATTGATGGTCGTCGGATTGCTGGTGCTGGGAGGCATCGCCGTGTTTCAGGATCGCTTGCTCTATTTTCCCGAGGGGATTGACTTGCCAAGCTTGCTGGCTCAGACCCATCGGGTGAAGCTGCAAGCCTGGCCGGCCGAGGGCGAATTCCGCGGTCTGGTGCGCTCGCCGGAAGGTACCGCCCGGGGGACGCTGGTGATGTTCCACGGCAATGCCGGCCATGCCGGGCATCGGACCTTCTATGCCGGGCTGGCGCGCTATGGTTTGCGTGTCATCCTGGCGGAATATCCTGGATACGGCCCCCGGACGGGCAAGCCGGGGGAGACGGTGCTGGTGGCCGATGCGTTGGAAACCCTGGCGCGGGTGCGCCGGGATTTTGGCGGGCCCGTGCTGCTGGCCGGTGAATCCCTGGGGGCGGGCGTGGCGGCCGCGACTTACGCCCGGGCGCCGGAATCCGTCGCGGGACTCTGGCTGATCACGCCCTGGGACAGCCTGGCCAACGTGGCCCGCCATCACTATCCCTGGCTGCCGGTGAAATCCCTGCTGCGCGACCGTTATGACAACCTGCGCCATCTGGCCGACGCGAAAGCCCCGGTCGCCATCTTGGTGGCCGAACGGGACAGCATCATTCCGGCCCGTTTCGGCCGCAATCTCTACGAACAATTGCACGCCCCCAAACGCCTCTGGCAGGTGCCGGGGGCAGAGCACGACGACTGGCCGGGCTTCGTGGACGAGGGATGGTGGGCCGAGATGGCAGACCATCTGCTGCAATCCTCCGGTGGGTGGGGGAGCGGGGCTTCGGCCAGGGCGGAATCCGCGTTGCTGCGGGAATGAAAGACGGATAACGGGAGGTGGGCAGGGGGCGTTAAGATGCCCCGCTCCGGCCCTCAACCCGCCAGGCCGCTGTCTGGGGTGGCCGACGTCATCCTCTTCAACACGCCCATGAAAGCCAAGACCATGCCTCGCCTTCTCCGCACCGTTTCCTTCCTCGTCCTCATGGTTGCCAGCGCCGCCCAGGCCGGCGACGACGCCCGGCTCAACTCGGCCCTGCGCCTGTTGGATGTGATGGACATGCGCGACACCCTGACCCGCACCATCGAGCAGTCCCTGGAAGTGGAACTGGAAAAGTCTCCGGAGCTGCGGCCGTTTCGCCAGGTGATGCTCACTTTCCTGAACAAGCATATGGGCTTTGACAGCGTGCGCATGGACTTCGCCCAGATCTATGCCGAAGCCTTCAACGAGAAGGAACTGGCGGAAATGGCCAGCTTCTACGCCACGCCCACCGGCCGCAAGGCCATCGAGAAGCTGCCTGAACTCACGGCCATGGGTGCCCGCCTGGGCCAGCGCAAGGTGGAAGAGAACGCGGCGGAGTTGCAGGCCATGATCACGGATGAAGCCAGGCGTCTGGAGGCCCTGCTGAAGAAGTGAGGGCGGACGGGATCGCGGCAAGGGTCCGCTTCGTTATGTTCGAACCGCCGGGCGGTGAGCTTTCGGCTTGCCACGGGTCGCGGTTAGCGGGCTGACACCTCCGTTCAGGGCCTCGACCATCCTTGCCAGGGCTTCCAGTGCTGGGTCCGCGGCGGCATCAATCTGGGCCCGGATGATGGCGCCATCCGTGGCGACGGCCAGGGCCCGGGCGATCTCTGCTTGCTGGGGGCCGCGTGGCAGCAGGGTTGCCATGACGGCACCCATCTCGGCCTTGTGCTTGTGCGTGCGCTCCACAGGGGCTCAGCCGTACTGGCCGAAAGCCCCCGGCCATAACCAGCAGCCCTTTCGTACCAACACCCTTTCATACCGGTTGAATGCCGTTCGCTTTGCCTATGCATGGCACGACGATTCCGGCCAGCGGTTCCGCTCTTACGGCAATGAGAATGGGGAGTTCGATGCCAATGGGCTCATGCTGCGGCGCTTCGCCAGCATCAACGATCTGCCCATCCCGCCCGAGGCCCGCATGTTCCATTGGCCCCCGGGGCGGCGCCCGGACGCCCAACCGGGCCTGGGCGAACTGGGTTTGTAAAGCGCGTCCACGCCGGACCAGGCCAGCCACCCCCCTCAGTGCAGGCGAAAGAAGTGGGTGTCCGGATGCCGGCGCAGGGCTCGCTGCACGTCCTTGTCGTCGCTCAGGAAGGCCGGTACTTCCCGGGTCGGGGTGAAGCAGAAGCGTCGGGGCAGGTCGGTGTAGAGGGAACGGGGTGGGGCCGTGCCGGTGATTCCCTTGAGCAACTGGCCGCCTCGTTCGCTGTGGTAATAGACCCCGTTGATGCCCAGTTCGTCGCGGATGAAGTGGATGGCGGCCCAGAGCATGGCTTCGGCCCACAGGGCGCTATAGCGGGTGCGCACGTGGACGCAGTAATCCAGGGTCGTGGCCAGGCTGCATTCCAGGCCGTAGATCTTTGTCGAGGCGCTGGCCGGGTGACCCGCCGCCAGTTTGCCCCGCGCCCGTTCTTCCAGCCAGGCCACGTTGCGCACCCAGTCGGACTGGATTTCCTCGATGAGGGCACAGTTGGCCGCCAGATCCACATCCAGGCGGGCCCAGGCCAAGGTGTTGCGTAGACAGGAAACCGGGTGGCCCCAGTAGTTGAAGCGCGACAGGCGGCAGCCCAGAGCCCGGAAGCGGCGCTCGTGTTCCGTGTTGAAGTTCAGTTGCAGCACCAGGTTGAAACCGGGCCGGGAAATCTGCCGGTGTCGGCGTTCACTGCGTCGCGCGCTGCCCCACAGGGCCAGGTTGAGAATGAAATGGGACTGCTGGGGATCGTGGTCGTGGAGGGCCAGGTAGGGCGCGTCCAGGGGCCCGTGGCCCCGGCCGGCCAGCAGGGTGCGCACCCGGGGTTTCTGCAACAGGGGCGCGTAGGGTGTTTGTTTTAGCGCAGCGACGCTGAAGCCCGGGCCAGATGGGCTGCGCTGGCTCAAGTGCCGCAACAGGCCGATGCTGTAGCGGTCGCGGTAATAGGGAAAGACGGTTCGCTCACCCTGCAGGCAAGCGAGGATTTCCTGGGCAACGTGGAGGTCCATGGGGGAATTCCGTGGTGGTGGTCGGGCATGGGGTAAGGGCGTTGAAGGGGCGGTAATCGCCGGCAAGTGGGGGTTTCATGGCGTTCTCCTTGGGGTGAAAGTGCCCGCCCCGGTGGGGGCGGGCGGTTGGGTCAGTCGATCTCGAATTCGGCTTTGTCACCGTTCAACAAACCGGCGAGGCATTGCCGGGTGCGCTGGCGCATCTGCTGGCGGATGGCCTTGCCCGTCTTGCCATGGGCACCGGCGCGACGGGTCAGGGCAGCCACCACCAGCGGATTGCGAGGCGTGCTGGGGGGCACCAGGGTGGGGGTCTTCTTGCGCGGCATGGCCTACCCCTTCACGCACAGGACCTGTTTCAGGGTATGGACGGGCTCCACCAGATCCCGCTGGTTTTCCATCACCTGATCGATGTCCTTGTAGGCGGCCGGAATTTCGTCCACCACCCCGCCGTCCTTGCGGCACTCCACGCCGGCCGTCTGGGCTTCCAGATCGAACCGGTCGAAGCGGCGCTTGGCGGCGCTGCGGCTCATGCGCCGCCCCGCCCCGTGGGAGCAGGAACAGAAGGACGCCGGGTTGCCCAGCCCGCGCACGATGTAGGAGCGGGCCCCCATGCTGCCGGGGATGATGCCCAGTTCCCCGGCCCGGGCCGAGATGGCGCCCTTGCGGGTGATGAACAGACGCTCACCGAAGTGCTCCTCCCGGGCCACGTAGTTGTGGTGGCAGTTGATGGCCTCTTCCTCCAGGCGAAAGCCCGGCAGCAGGGGTTTCATGGCCTCCACGATGGCCGCCATCATGCGGCTGCGGTTGAGCAGGGCGTAGTCCTGGGCCCATTCCACCGCTTCCACGTAGTCGTCGAACAGATCCGAGCCTTCAGAAAAATAGGCCAGGTCCTGGTCCGGCAGGCGGATCTGATGGCGGCGCATGTCCTTCCGCGCCGCTTCGATGAAATAGCGGCCCAGCACGTTGCCGATGCCCCGGGAACCGGAGTGCAGCATGATCCAGACCCGGTCCGCCTCGTCGAGACAGAGCTCGATGAAGTGGTTGCCGCCCCCCAGGGTGCCGATCTGGCACAGCCAGGTTTCGTTGAAGCGGCGCTGCATCTTCATCAGGCCCGGATGCTTGCCGACGATTACGTCCAGCCGGTCGTTAAGCGACCGCCCGATGCGTTGCAGGGCGCTGCCCCGCATGCGGCTGGCCGCGTGCTGGTTGAAGCCCACCGGGATGGCCGCCTCGATGGCCAGGCGCAGCCCGCGCAGGTTGTCGGGCAGATCGCCGGCCACCAGCGAGGTGCGCACCGCGTTCATGCCGCAGCCGATGTCCACCCCCACCGCCGCCGGGATGATGGCGTGGAGGGTGGGGATGACGCTGCCCACCGTGGCGCCGATGCCCGCATGCACGTCGGGCATGGCGGCCACGTGGCCGTGCACGATGGGCAGATCGGCGATGTTGAGCAACTGCCGGAGGGCCTCCGGTTCGATGTCGCGGGTCCAGATCTTGACCGGTACGCGACCCTTGTTCAGTTCAATGTAATTTCCCATGATGATTCCAAAACGGTTGCGGCAAGGCCGCGGTTGTTGGAATCCGGGAGGGGAGGCGAGGCAGGAAAATGCATCGCCAAAAACAAAAACCCCCGGCTCATGGCCAGGGGTTCTCTGCTACCCGGCCCGGATTCGCCTTGCGCGAAATCCGGGCAACGTCATGCCGGCGGACTTAGCGCGTTGTTTCCTTCAAGTTGTCAGCTGGCATGGGGTTCTCCTTGCAAAATGGGTTGAAAAAATCAGGGGGCGGATTCTGGTGATCGGCCTTGGGGCTGTCAATGGGTTTGCCCAAGCGCGATGGCCTCGCGCCCGGAGAAGGGTTGAGTGTGTGGCGCGGAAGACACATTGTTGGATTCAGCCCGCCTTCACCGCCTCAAAGTTCAACGCAAAACGCGCCAGGTATTTGCGCAGCCGATCTGCATCATTGGCCGACTTCTTGCCCTGGCGGGAAACGGCATAGAGCTGCCGACCCGCTTCCGACAAGGTGCCACAGCGGCGGCAGGTCTCGATGACGAAGGCCAGTTGGTGGCGATCAAAGAGGTCCAGTTCGTCGGCCTGGTCACCCAGCAGTTCCGCCACCGGGTCGGGCAGGGGGGTAGCCCTCCAGGTGCGGCGCAGGCGGTCGATCTCTTCGGCCACGTTGGCTTCGTTGATGCGCCCGGCGGTGCTCAGGGTGGCCATGCGCGTCACCGAGGCGCCCAGCTCGCGGAAATTGCCCCGCCATTGGGCCTGGTGGCTGGCGGCGAAGGCCAGGTAACGGCGCCGGGCCTCCAGGTTGAAGCGCACCTGCTGGCCCTGTTCCCGGGCGTGGCGTTCCAGTTCGAAATCCAGGTTGGGTTCAATGTCCTCCGGCCGCTGGGCCAGGCCCGGCAGATCGAAGGTCCACAGGTTGATGCGGGCGAACAGGTCTTCCCGGAAACGGCCTTCCGCCACCCATAGGCGCAGATCCCGGTGGGTGCCGGCGATGAGCTGGAATTCGCTGTCCACTTCCCGGTCGGCGCCAAAGGGGAAGAAGCGCTTCTCCTCGATGGCCTTGAGCAGCATGGCCTGTTCGTCCAGGCCCAGCTCGCCGATTTCATCCAGGAACAGCAGGCCCCCGTGGGCGGCCCGCAGCAGCCCGGGCCGTTCGGTCTGGGCGCCGGTGAAGGCGCCCTTCACGTGACCGAACAGGGTGGACATGGCCGAGTCGCCGCGCAGGGTGGCGCAGTTCACCTCGATGAAGCGGCCGGCCAGCCGTTGCCGCTGGCGCTTCAGTTCGTACACCCGGCGGGCCAGGAAGGATTTGCCGGCGCCGGTGGGCCCCACCAGCAGCATGGGGGCCCGGGAGCGCCCGGCCACCTGTTCGATGCGCTCGATCATGCGGTTGAAGGCCGGGTTGCGGGTGGCGATGCCGGATTTCAGCAGGGACACGTTGTCCGTGTGTTCCCGGGCGAAGCGTTGGGCGATCTTGTCGTAGCGGGACAGGTCCAGGTCGATGATCTCGTAGCTGCCGATGCTGTTTGCGATCTCTTTCTTGCGCGGCGGCGAAGTCTGCACCAGCCGGGCTGGCAGGGTGCGGGCTTCGGCCAGGAGGAACCAGCAGATCTGCGCCACGTGGGTGCCGGTGGTGATGTGGATCAGGTAGTCCTCGTGTTCCGGGTCGAAGGGGTAGGCCTGGGCGAAATCCAGCAGGCTGGTGTAGACCTCCTGGAAGTCCCAGGGGTCGCGCAGCTCCCGTTCCACCCGATTCACCTGGGTCTCCGGGGACACCGCGCCGATGTCCAGACGGACCCGTTCGGCCAGGCCCCGGCTGCGGGCGTCATGCATCAGCTCCAGGCGATGGACCACCAGGTTCTCCTGCTGACAGAGAGCCACGCTGGGCCGCCACTTGTCCCAACGGCCCGCGCCTTTGCCGCCGTAGTCCAGCTGGGTGCCGAGGAAGCCGAAAACCACGGTGCGCTTCATGGGCGCTTATCCAAATAGATAAATGACGAGTGCAAATTCTACGGATGTTGGAATTTGTCAGGGCATGTTTTTTACCGGCAAGAGAAATTAATAATGTTTAATCAATGCGTTAGAGATTTGTTGCCGGCTGCCGCCCGGGTTGGCACGGTCCTCGCAATACCTGTCCCGATCGCTGAATTGCTGCAATGGCCCACGGGCCGGGGTTTCCAGGCCCCGCCGGTGCGGTGGGACCGGGCTCAGGCCCGTCGTCGTGCCGTATGCCGCCGCAAGGAGGAGGCGGTTGTTGCGAGCCTGGGTGGCTCGCCGGGTTCGATTCCCGGCTCGCAAGCCTTGGATAGCTCAGAGGGTAGAGCAACCGTGCAAACGGTGTGTCGCGGGTTCGACTCCCGCTCCAAACCTGTCCTGATAAGACAGATCGTGTCATTGCAGTACCCGCCGGTTGCGGCATGCGCAAGCACCCGCCACCGGTTCCGCCGGTTCCCGGTCCGCAAGGACGGCAAGGAACGGGCGGGCCGGGCACCCCGCCCTCCGGCCCCCGGGTCGGGCGGAGGGTGAACCGGCCCCCCGAACCTCCCCGCCCCTGTCGCCCGAAGGGCTCGTGGGACCGGTGCCCGCCGGCCACTTCAGAAAAAGGAACAAGTCATGTTGAAGCGTTTTGTGGTGAAGAAGAACGAACGGGGCGCCCTGCTGAAGGACGGCGACTTCGAGCGCATCCTGGATGCCGGCCGCCACTATTTCTGGGACCCCTTGAACCACCTGTCCCTGGTGGTGTGGAAGCTGGACGCGCCCATGGATGACCGGGACGTGGTGGATTACCTGGTCCGCCACGATCCCCAGACGGCCGACGCCTGCTTCGAAAAAATGGAACTGGGCGAGGACGAGGCCGGCCTGCGCTATGAGAACGACGTGCTGGTGGAGGTGCTGCCCCCGGGAACCCGGCGTTATCACTGGAAAGGCGTGATCGTCCATCGCCTGGATAAAGTGGACCTGCGCCAGGGGTACGGCGTGGCGCCGGAACTGGCCGCCCGTCTGCTCCAGCCGGCCTTGCACGGACGGGCCGTGGCGGGCCTGGCCGGCTTGCTGATCGCCCAGGTGCCCGCCTACCACGTGGGCGTGCTCAAGGTGGATGGCCGGGTGGAGCGGCTCCTGGGACCGGGCGTGGAAGCCTTCTGGCGGTTCAACCGGGATGTCCAGGTGGAGCTGGTGGATACCCGCCTGCAGAACATGGAAGTCACCGGCCAGGAAATCCTCTCCCGGGACAAGGTGAGCCTGCGTCTGAACCTGGCGGCCACCTGGCGTTACAGCGACGTGGAGCGGGCCCACGGCCAACTGGTGAAACCGGCGGAACACCTGTACCGGGAACTCCAGTTCGGCCTGCGCGCCGCGGTAGGCACTCGCGACCTGGATGCGCTGCTGGAAAACAAGCAGGTCATCGACGAGGTGGTGGGTCAGCACGTGCGCAGCAAGCTGGCCGGCTTCGGCATGGAAGTGGGTAGCGTGGGCGTGAAGGACATCATCCTGCCCGGCGAGATGAAGACCATCCTGGCCCAGGTGGTGGAAGCGGAGAAGTCCGCCCAGGCCAACGTCATCCGCCGCCGGGAGGAAACGGCCGCCACCCGTTCCCTGCTCAACACCGCCAAGGTGATGGAGGACAACCCCGTCGCCCTGCGCCTGAAGGAACTGGAAACCCTGGAAAGGGTGGCTGAACGCATCGACCGCATCTCCGTGTTCGGCGGCCTGGACCAGGTGTTGAGCGGGTTGGTGAATCTGCGTTCGCCGTCCTCGGGTTAGTCATGCACGCCTGCCCCGCCGGGGCAGGCGTGGGGGAGAATGAAGTGAAGACATACAAGAGCGGAAAACAGCGTCGCGCTGAAATCAAGGCCGCACGGCTGAGCAAGCAGCATCGCGCATCCCACCGGGTTGATGGCTTCAGGGTCCGACCCGAGGGAACCGAGCCGGTGAACCCGGCACGACTGCGCCCCAACAACAGCTACGGCGTACCCGACTTCGTCTGGCGCGGGTACTACAAGGACATGGCGTTCCGTTGCGTGGATTGTGGCGTCGAGCAGGTCTGGACCGCCCAGCGCCAGCGCTGGTGGTATGAAGTGGCCCAGGGAGACGTATACAGCACGGCTCGCCGTTGCGCCCCCTGCAGGCTCAAGGAGCGCCAGCGGAAGGAGGATGCACGCCGTGCCTGGAGGGAAGGCCTGGAAAGAAAGGCGGCGCGGCAGTTACGACCAGGGTGGGCAGGAATGGCCCCCAAGAACTTGGATAGGTGAAAAGATGGAACATCAGATTCTCGAAGTCGAAAACGGCAAGCCCATCAAGCTGTGGACCCAAGGCGTCCCGGTGGAGGACGCTGCCCGCCAGCAACTGATCAACACCGCCCGCATGCCCTTCATCTTCCGCCACCTGGCGGTGATGCCCGACGTGCACCTGGGCAAGGGTTCCACCATCGGCAGCGTCATCCCCACCCAGGGGGCCATCATCCCCGCCGCCGTCGGCGTGGACATCGGCTGCGGCATGATGGCCGCCCGGACCACCCTGAGCGCCACGGATTTGCCGGACAACCTGCACGGCCTGCGTACAGCCATCGAAAAGGCCGTGCCCCACGGCCGCACGGTGGGCCGCGGCAAGCGTGATGCCGGAAGCTGGGAAAACCCGCCCGAGAAGGTGGACGACATGTGGGCCGCCCTGTTGCCCGGCTTCGAGCGCATCGTGGCCAAGTACCCGCGCCTGAAGAACACCAACCAGTACAAGCACCTGGGTACCCTGGGCACCGGCAACCACTTCATCGAAGTCTGCCTGGACGAGGCCGACCGGGTCTGGTTCATGCTGCACACCGGTTCCCGCGGCGTGGGCAACGCCATCGGCAGCCTGTTCATCGAACTGGCCCAAGCCGACATGCGCGGCCACCTGGCCAACCTGCCGGACAAGGATCTCGCCTATTTCGAGGAAGGCAGCCCCCACTTCGACGACTACGTGGAAGCCGTGGGCTGGGCCCAGGATTTTGCCCGCCGCAACCGGGCAGTGATGATGGACCACGTCATCGCCGCCGCCCGCAGCATCATCGACAAGCCCTTCAGCGCCGACGTGGAAGCGGTGAACTGTCACCACAACTACGTCCAGCGGGAGACCCACTTCGGCGCCGAAGTACTGGTGACGCGCAAGGGCGCCGTGTCGGCGAAGAAGGGCGAACTGGGCATCATCCCCGGCTCCATGGGCGCCAGGAGCTACATCGTGCGCGGCCTGGGCAACGAGGAAGCGTTTTGCTCATGCAGCCACGGCGCCGGTCGCACCATGAGCCGCAACGAAGCCAAACGCCGCTTCACGGTGGAAGACCAGATCCGCGCCACGGAAGGCGTGGAATGCCGCAAGGACAAGGAAGTCATCGACGAGATCCCCATGGCCTACAAGGACATCGACGCGGTGATGCACGCCCAGCGGGAGCTGGTGGAAGTGGTGCATACCTTGCGGCAGGTGGTGTGTGTGAAAGGGTGAGGGGGGATTGACGACCGGGATCCAGGCATCCGCCGGTGCAGAGAACCGGTCGATCCATGCCCCACGTACGAATAGAAAGACAAGGAAATGATTGAAATCGATGGCGCCGCCGGGGAAGGCGGCGGCCAGATTCTGCGCACCGCCCTGACCCTGGCCATGATCACCGGCCAGGCCATCCGTATGGTGGCTATCCGTGCCCGACGGCCCAAGCCCGGTTTGCTGCGACAACACCTGACTGCGGTGGAGGCGGCGACGGCCATTTGCCGTGCCCGGGTGGAGGGGGCCGCGGTGGGCAGCCAGACCCTGGAGTTTCATCCGGGCCCAATCCGTGGTGGCGACTATCGCTTCGCCATCGGCACCGCGGGCAGTTGCACCCTGGTGTTGCAGACCGTGTTGCCCGCCCTGTGGTTTGCCGACGGCCCCAGCACCTTTGCGGTGAGCGGCGGCACCCACAATCCGGCCGCCCCACCGGCCGACTTTCTGCGGCGGTCCTGGCTGCCCGTGGTGGCGGCCATGGGCGTGGACATGGAACTGGAGCTGCTGCGCCATGGTTTCTACCCCGCTGGAGGGGGCGAGATGTTGGCCCGGGTGCGCCCCGCGTCCCCCCTGACGCCCTGGCAGGCGCCCGCCCGGGCGCCTGCCGGCAAACCCCGCGCCGTCGCCGTGGTGGCGGGCGTCCCGGTGGATGTGGCGCGGCGGGAACTGGCCCGGCTCCAGCAGCACCTGGGTGACATGGAAACCGAGGTCCGCGTCCTGTCTTCCCGGGAAGGCCCCGGCAACGCGCTGCTGGTGGAAATTCCCTTGTCCGCCCACGGCGAAGTGTTCACTGGCCTTGGCGAACGGGGCCTGCCCGCCGAGACCGTGGCCGACCGGCTGGCCCGTACGGTGCGGGGCTTCCTGGACAGCGACGCCAGCGTGGGCGAGCACCTGGCCGACCAGTTGCTCCTGCCCCTGGCTTTGGCGGGGGGCGTTGGTTTCACGGCACCGGTGTTGTCGTCCCACGCCCGCACCAATATGGCGGTGATCCAGCGCTTTTTGCCTGTGGAATTTGCGGTGGAAGAAAGGGAGGGCGTTGTGAAGGTGGGCGTGGTGCGACACGCGTTAACCGTGGCGGGGCCGTAATGTTCCGGTTACCTGCTACCCAACTGAGAATTGCGTTGAAGGGTTGGTACCGACTCGAAAGAGACATAAACCGGCAAGAAGCCTGGACGGCATGTTTCTGATTGGAGCCGCCGTTCAGAGCGGTGACTGAATGCGAACTTGTCGGCCGGAGCGGACGTTCGTGTTGGATGCGGTTACAGTGTGCAATGAACCAGTTGCTGACTCTCGCCACCCTGGAAGGCTACTCCCGTTGTCGGCAGTAAGCTGCCAACTACTTACAAATTTTCCGTAGTTGTACGGCCTACACCACCTGGCCTGTATATTCTCGGCATGCCCCGCATTGCTTACTACGAAGCCAACATTCAGGATTTTTTGGTTGCTGATGAAGATGCAATTCTCGGCGCGTTGTCTATGCAACATGGCTTTGCCTTGGAACACCTGCAAAAGCATGCGTGGCAGGGCCAGATTCGGATTCTGCGCAGCATTCTTTCTCCCACCCAGTTGGGCTGGATCTACTTCGAGTTTTCGATTCCCAGGATGGGCAAAAGGGCCGATGTTGTTTTACTGACAGGCGGCGTGGTGTTCGTCATTGAGTTCAAAGTCGGTTCGCACAGCTTTGATAGCTACGCGGTTGAACAGGCGCATGACTACGCGCTTGATCTCAAGAACTTTCACCGAGGCAGTCACAATCTCCCAATTGTTCCGATTCTGATTCCTACAGCAGCGCCGCTTCAGCCAGTACCGGCGATAAAATGGGCTGCCGACCAGGTCGCCGAACCGCTGTGCCTTTCTGCCGCAAACTTGCCTGAAGCGATTGAGATGGCAGAAAAACAATGGTCGGCAGAACCTATTGATGCCATTGCCTGGTCGCAATCGGGCTATCAACCTACCCCCACCATCGTCGAAGCCGCTCTGGCTTTGTATCGACAGCACGATGTCAAAGAAATTACCCGATCAGAAGCAGGCGCAGACAACCTTGGTCTGACAGCAAGGCGCGTTGAGCAGATCATTGAGCATGCCAAGTCAAACAGCCGTAAAGCCATCTGCTTTATTACTGGCGTACCAGGCGCAGGAAAGACGCTAGCAGGCCTAAACATCGCGACATCGCGTGCCGAGAGACACTCTGACGAGCACGCGGTTTTCCTGTCCGGCAATGGGCCACTGGTCGATGTCCTCCGGGAGGCACTTGCTCGGGACAAGGCCGAGCGGGAGGATATCCCGCGAACACGTGCGTACCGGGAAGTCTCAACCTTCGTGCAAAACATCCATCATTTCCGGGATGAGGCTCTCGAAAGCAGGAACCCACCGATCGAGAAGGTGGTGATATTCGATGAGGCCCAGCGGGCCTGGAACCGCGACATGGCGAGCAAGTTCATGCAGCAAAAGCGCGGGCATGCCACCTTCAATATGTCTGAGCCGGCTTTTCTCCTTGACGCGATGAACCGCCACAGAGACTGGTGTGTGGTGGTCTGTCTAATTGGCGGTGGCCAAGAGATCAATACGGGTGAGGCTGGCCTAGCCGAATGGATAACTGTGTTGCGCGACCAGCATCCAGACTGGGACGTTCATGTTTCAAGCCGTCTGGACGACCGTGATTACATCTGGGACAAAGAACTGTCCATGGAGTTGTCGAAGGGTTCGGCACAATGGGATGAATCCCTGCACCTCGGGGTATCAATCAGGTCGTTCCGCGCGGAGGCCTTGTCTGAATTCGTTGGGCATGTGGTGGACAACAGGCCTGATCAGGCATGCGTGACCTACCAGGCGATAGCGGACAAGTACCCGATCATTCTGACGCGCAGTTTGGCGGAGGCCCGTTCTTGGCTGCAGGCCAAGTCTCGCGGCAGTGAGCGTTATGGCCTTACAGCCTCATCTGGAGCAAATCGTCTGCGACCAGATGGTATCTGGATCAAGTCAAAGATAGATGCCCCTGTATGGTTTTTGAATGATAAGACGGATGTCCGTTCGTCGTACTACCTCGAAGAAACTGCGAGTGAATTCGACATCCAGGGACTTGAGCTTGACTGGGCCTGCGTTGGTTGGGATGCCGACTTTCGTCGCGGTGATGATGAGTGGCAATACTTCAGTTTTCGAGGCACAAAGTGGCAGCGAATGAATTCGCCAGATCGCCAGCTTTATCTCAAGAACGCCTATCGGGTACTGCTGACCCGCGCTCGTCAAGGCATGGCGATCTTTGTTCCACCTGGCGACCCTTCCGATCCGACAAGAGCGCCGCAGGTCTATGACCGTATCTATGAGTATCTCCAGCTTTGTGGAATTTCCAGTAGTTGAAAGCCTTTGAGGCCCCAGGGGATCGTCCGCATTACATCGGTTGCTGACGCACATCGCCCTACCTTGTGGGGCAGCTACGAGGCGTTAGCGGTCATCCAGTCGGCCTGAACTGATCGGCCGCTCAGGCCGAGTAGTGTGAATTGACCTTCCGGCAGCTTCCGAAGTAAAGCGGCAGTTCAAGCGCCTGCCTTCCCGGAGCATCGAATGGCCGCAACTGACCGACTGCCGCAGTTCGATCTGGTGACCGAAAGCCGCCGGTGGACGATGTGCCGGTGAGGTGCCACGCAAACAGCCCGGTGGATTGGCCGTATTCCTCGTTTCACCGTTTCGTCGCCGCCGGCATCCTGCCAGCGGATTGGGGCGCGGAAGGAAATACGGCGCGGGGTTTTGGCAAGTGAAGGCGTAGGTTGGGCTGAGGCACGAAGCCCAACAAGAGGGTGGCGCCGCCGGGCCGTTGGGCTTCCTGGCGTCAGCCCAACCTACGGGGTTGACCATGGGCCGGCCGCGTGGCCGCCGCCATCCGCCGGGCGTTAACATGGGGCCACACGCATCCCTACGCAAACCCTCATGACCGCCAAAACCATATTCCTCACCGGCGCCACCCGGGGCCTGGGCCGGGCCCTTACCGCCGAATTCGTCGCCCGGGGCCACAAGGTGGCGGGCTGCGGCCGCAATGCCGCCGCCATCGCCGAACTTCAGGCCGCCCATGGGCCCGGGCACGATTTCGCCGTGCTGGACGTGGCCGATGACGCCGCCGTGGGCGCCTGGGCCCGGCGGGTGCTGGCGCGCTTCGGGCCGCCGGATCTGCTGCTCAACAATGCCGCCGTCATCAACCGCAACGCGCCGCTTTGGCAGGTGCCGGCGGCCGAGTTCGACGCCCTGGTGGACATCAACATCAAGGGGGTGGCCAACGTGATCCGCCACGTCCTGCCCGCCATGGTGGCCCGCAGGAAGGGCGTGGTGGTGAATTTCAGCTCCGGCTGGGGCCGGGGCACCGACCCGGAAGTGGCCCCCTACTGCGCCAGCAAGTGGGCCATGGAGGGCCTGACCAAGGCCCTGGCCCAGGAGCTGCCCAAGGGCATGGCCGCCGTGCCCCTGTCGCCGGGCATCATCGACACGGACATGTTGCGTTCCTGCTTCGGTTGCGGCGCCCGGGATTACCCGGGCCCGGAGGAATGGGCCCGCACCGCCGCCCCCTACCTGCTGGACCTGGGGCCGGAAGACAACGGCCGCTCCCTCACCGTGGGCGACCGTTGATCCATGCGCGTGCATCTGCTCCGCCATGGCGAGAGCGAGGCCAACGTGGGTGGCTTCATCAATGACGATCCGGCCCGGCCGGTACACCTTACCGAGCGGGGCCGGGCCCAGGCCCGCGCGGCGGCGGAAGCCCTGGCGGGGACGGCCTTCGATCGGGTCTTCTGTTCCCGTTTTCCCCGCGCCCGGGAGACGGCGGAAGTCCTGATGGCGGGGTTGGGCCTGGACCTGCCCCTGCAGGTGGACGCCCGCCTGGACGAGCGGCGCTCGGGCCTGGACGGGCAACCGGTGGAGGCCTTCAACGGCCTGGTGCGGCCGGACCCGGTGCGCATCCGGCCGCCGGCCGGGGAGTCGTTCCTGGAGACCATGGACCGCGTGAAGGGGTTTATGGACGAAGTGGTTGCTCACTTTCCAGAGGCCCGGGTGTTGCTGGTGAGCCATGAGAACCCCATCCAGGCGGTGTTGGCCTGGACCATGGCGCCGGAGCAGGCGGTGATTCTGCCGGTGGAGAATTGCGGGTGGCGGGTGGTGGAATGGCCGGGTGAATGTGGCCGATAGGGGGCGGGGGGCGGTAGGGAGGGGGCATCGAAATCCCCCCTAGCCCCCCTTTAAGAAAGGGGGGAACCCCCGGGCGTCATCTGGTGCTTTCCCCCCTTTCTTAAAGGGGGGTAGGGGGGGATTTGCTACGGCCGGCATACCCACCCACCCCCAGCAAAGTCAGTACTCACTCCCGTCGCATATGGCTCACCTTCAGCCCCAGCACCGTCCCCGCCAGCACCAGGGTGACGCCGTTGGCGAGGATCACCGGCCAGCTTTCCAGGAACAAGCCGTAGACCAGCCAGAGGGCCACCCCCAGGGTGAACAGGCTGTACATGCCCAAAGAGATGCCGGACAGGTCCCGGCTGGTCCAGGACTTGAGGGCCTGGGGGACGAAGGCGGCGGTGGTGAGGGCGGCGGCGGAGTAGCCGATGAGGTCGGGGATCATGGGGGTATCGGTGATGGGGGTTAGGCGGGACAATTCGCGCCTTGAAGGATAAGCCCTGACGTCCACCCATGTTGCGCATCACCGAAGTCAAACTCCCCCTGGACCACCCGGAAGCCGCCCTCAAGGCCGCCATCCTGGATCGCCTGGGCATCCCGGAACACGAGCTGATCCGCTACCAGATCCACCGTCGCGGCTACGACGCCCGCAAGCGCAGCCAGATCAGCCTGGTCTATACCCTGGACGTGGAACTGACCCGGGAAGCTGCCGTGCTCAAGCGGCGCAAGGACGACAAGCACCTGGGCCCGACCCCGGACATGACCTACCGCTTCGTGGCCCGGGCGCCGGAAGGCATGAAGCACCGGCCGGTGGTGGTGGGGGCCGGTCCCTGCGGCCTGCTGGCCACCCTGATCCTGGCCCAGTCGGGCTTCCGACCCCTGCTCCTGGAACGGGGCAAGGCGGTGCGGGAACGCACCAAGGACACCTGGGGCCTGTGGCGCAAGGGGGTGCTGAACCCGGAATCCAACGTCCAGTTCGGCGAAGGCGGGGCGGGGACCTTCTCCGACGGCAAGCTCTACAGCCAGATCAAGGATCCCCACCACCACGGCCGCAAGGTGCTGGAGGAGTTCGTGAAGGCCGGGGCGCCGGAGGAGATCCTCTATGTCAGCAAACCCCACATCGGCACCTTCAAGCTGGTGACCATGGTGGAGCACATGCGCGCCACCATCCAGGATCTGGGGGGTGAGATCCGCTTCGAGAGCCGGGTGACGGACCTGGACATCGCCGACGGCCAGGTGCGGGGCCTGACCCTGGCCGACGGGGAGCGCATCGAAGCCGACCACGTGATCCTGGCCCTGGGCCACAGTGCCCGGGACACCTTCGCCATGCTCCACGCCCGGGGCGTGCACATCGACCCCAAGCCCTTCTCCGTGGGCTTCCGCATCGAGCATCCCCAGTCCCTCATCGACCGCTGCCGCTTCGGCGACACCGCCGGCCATCCCCTGCTGGGGGCCGCCGATTACAAGCTGGTGCACCACGCCAGCACCGGCCGCACCGCCTACAGCTTCTGCATGTGCCCGGGGGGCACGGTGGTGGCCGCCACCTCGGAGGAAGGCCGGGTGGTCACCAACGGCATGAGCCAGTATTCCCGCAACGAACGCAACGCCAACGCCGCCATCGTGGTGGACGTGAATCCGGCGGATTTCCCCGGTGACGTGGCAGCCAACCCCCTGGCCGGCATGGAATTCCAGCGCCTGTGGGAATCCCGGGCCTTCGAAGCCGGCGGCGGCACCTATGCAGCCCCGGCCCAGAAGGTGGGGGACTTCCTGGCCGGCCGGCCCTCCACCGGCCCCGGGGCGGTGATTCCCTCCTACACCCCCGGGGTCCACTGGACCGACCTGTCCGGCTGCCTGCCCGACTACGTCATCGCCACCATCCGCGAAGCCATCCCCGCCTTTGACCGGCAGATCCGCGGCTTCGCCATGGCGGATGCGGTGTTGACCGGGGTGGAGACCCGCACCTCGTCGCCCATCCGCATCACCCGGGGGGAGGATTTCCAGAGCCTCAACGTGCGGGGCCTGTATCCGGCCGGGGAGGGTGCGGGCTATGCCGGCGGCATCCTGTCGGCGGCGGTGGACGGGATCAAGGTGGCCGAGGCGGTGGCCTTGAGTGTGGCGGGTGGGGAATAGGAAAGGTGGAGGGGTGGGCCGCCGGCTGGAATCCCCCCCAGCCCCCCTTTACGAAAGGGGGGAGAAGATTGTGGATCCCCTCGCCATTCCGCGAGCTGTTCCCCCCTTTCGTAAAGGGGGGCCAGGGGGGATTTGAACCCCTCTCCCAATCCACACCCCCATGACTCCCCACCTCATCCTCATCGGCGGCGGCCCCGCCGGCCTCATGGCCGCCGAAACCCTGCTGGCCGGCGGCGTCCAGGTGGACCTCTACGACCGCATGCCGTCCCTGGGGCGCAAGTTCCTCCTGGCCGGCCGGGGTGGCCTGAACCTGACCCATTCCGAACCCCTGCCCGATTTCCTGACCCGTTATGGCGCGCGACAGGCGGAGCTGGAACCCCTGATCGCCGCCTTCGGCCCGGCCGAACTGCGGGCCTGGGCCGTCGACCTGGGGGTGGAAACCTTCATCGGCAGCTCCGGCCGGGTGTTTCCCAAAGAGATGAAGGCGGCGCCCCTGCTGCGGGCCTGGCTGCACCGCCTGCGTCAGGCGGGGTTGCGCATCCACGCCGGGCAGCGCTGGCTGGGCTGGCAAGACAATGACCTGCTGTTCAGGGGGCCGGAAGGGAAACGGACCGTCCGGGCCGACGCGGTGATCCTGGCCCTGGGCGGGGGAAGCTGGTCGAAATTCGGCTCCGACGGGGCCTGGGTGCCCCTGCTATCCCAGCGGGGGGTGGCGGTGGCGCCCCTGAAGCCTGCCAACTGCGGTTTCGACGTGGGCTGGAGCGAGCATTTCCGCCAGCGTTTCGCCGGCCAGCCGGTGAAGCCGGTGGTGGCCGAGTGGGCGGGCACCCGTCGCCAGGGGGAATTCGTCGTCACCGAAACCGGGGTGGAAGGCAGCCTGATCTACGCCTTCTCGGCCCCCCTGCGCGAGGCCATCACGGAACAGGGGGCCGCCGTCCTCCACCTGGACCTGATGCCGGACTGGCCTCTGGAACGCCTGCTGGGGGAAATCGCCCGGCCCCGGGGCGCCCGTTCCCTGTCCAGCCACCTGCAAAGCCGGCTGGGCCTGAAGGGGGTGAAGACCGGCCTGCTGCGGGAAGTGCTGGGCGCCGAGGCCCTGGCCGACCCGGCCCGCCTGGCCGCCGCCATCAAGGCACTGCCCCTGGTCATCCGGGCGCCCCGCCCCCTGGAGGAAGCCATCAGCAGCGCCGGCGGGGTGGACTTCGCCGGCCTGGATGAGCGGCTCATGATCCAAGCCCTGCCCGGGGTGTTCTGCGCCGGGGAGATGCTGGATTGGGAAGCCCCCACCGGGGGCTACCTGCTCACCGCCTGTTTCGCCAGCGGCAAGGCGGCGGGGCAGGGCGCCCTGGCCTGGCTGAAGGAGAAGGGCTGATGCACATCTGGGTGGACGCCGATGCCACGCCGGCCGTGGTGAAAGACATCCTGTTCCGGGCTGCGGAGCGCAAGAAGATCCCCATGACCCTGGTGGCCAACCGCCTGCTGCGGGTGCCGCCCTCGCCCTACATCACTGCCCTGCAGGTGCCCCAGGGCTTCGACGTGGCGGACAACGAAATCGCCCGCCGGGTGCAAGCGGGGGACCTGGTCATCACCGCCGACATCCCCCTGGCCGCCCAGGTCATCGAGGCCGGCGGCCACGCCCTGAATCCCCGGGGGGAGTTCTACAGCCAGGAGAACATCCGGGAAGCCCTGAACCTGCGGGATTTCATGACCGGCCTGCGCGACGCGGGCCTCAACAGTTCCGGCCCGCCGGCCTTTTCCCAGGCGGACCGGCAGGCCTTCGCCAACCAGTTGGACCGCTTCCTGGCGAAACTGGGCTGAGCGGGATTCCCCCCTTTGAAAAAGGGGGGCTAGGGGGGATTTGACGACGCTGGCCTTAGCGAGCCGGCCAAAATCCCCCTCGATCCCCCTTTACGAAAGGGGGAAGTACGACGGGAGCTCAGAACGCTGCCGCCTCGATCTCCAGGTAGGCCTTGTTGATGTTGCCGCCCATCTGTTCGTCGAAGTGCTTGAGGGTTTTCCACTCGGTCAGGTCCAGCTTCTGGCGGATCTCGCCATCGGTGAGGCCAGCCTTGTAGCCGGCTTCGATGCCGGCGTAGAGGCTGGCCATGCGCTGGTGCATGGCGGCGGCGTCTGCCTTGCCCATGACCGGACCGTGGCCGGGGACGATGGTCTTCACCGGCAGGGTCTGCACCTCGGCCAGGGTGTTGATCCATTCCTTGACCTTGGCGTCGCGGAAGTTGGGGGTGATCTTGTTGACGATCACGTCGCCGGACAGCAGCACCTGGTCGTCGGGCAGCCAGATCATCAGGTCTCCCAGGGTATGGGCGGCATCGGGCACCCAGAACACCATCTTCACGCCGTGGATGACCACTTCGGTCTTGCTGCTCTTGGGATAGACCTGGCTGGCGGGCACGGATCGGGTGTTGGGGAACTTGCGCCCGGTGAGGGATTCGATGAGGGCGATCCACTCGGGGCCGGTGGCTTCCACCAGCTTGCGGCATTCCTCGGAACTCAGCACCTTGGCGCCGGGGAAGGCGGTGTTGCCCAGGCTGTGGTCGCCGTGGTGGTGGGTGTTGATGACGTGGGTGATCGGCTTCCTGGTGAGCTTGGCCATGTTCTTCGCCAGCATGCTGCCGATCTCGTCGGTGAAGCCGGTATCCACCACGATGGCGCCGCTGTCGCCCACCAGCAGCACGCTGTTGACCATGTATCCCATGTTCTTTCTGTCCGGCAGTTCCATGGGGCCCAGCAGGGCGAAGACGCGTTCGTTGACCTTCACCACTTTGGGCTCGGGCAGTTTGGCGGGGGCGGCCAGAGACTGGAAGTTCAGGACCAGACCAAGCAGCAGGGGCAGCAGGTATTTCATGGCGGGAGTCTCCTTTCCGGGGGGCAGGCGCTGCGCCATGTTAGCCGTCACCGCAGGGAGCGCCTATGTGACGTTTGCATCACCCCCCGCCGGCCAGGGCGTCCAGGTCCGCCTTCTCCAGCCAGCGCCATTGGCCCGGTCCCAGCTCTGCGGGGAGATCCAGGTTGCCCACCCGGTACCGGTGCAGGGCTTCCACCCGGTTGCCGGCGGCGGCCACCATGCGTTTCACCTGGTGGTACCTGCCCTCGGCGATGACCAGTTCCAGGCGGTGTTCGTCCAGCCGTTGGCAGGCCAGGGCCGCCACCGGCACCGGGTCATCGTGGAGCTGCACGCCGGCCAGCAGGCGCCCGGCCAGGCCGTCGTCGATGGGGTGTTTGCAGGTGACCCGATAGGTCTTGGCCACGTGGCGGCGGGGGGAGGTGTAGTGGTGGACGAATGCGCCATCGTCGGACAGCAGCAACAGACCGGTACTGTCCTGGTCCAACCGGCCCACGGGTTGGATGCTCCGGTTCACCAGGGGCAAAGGCAGCAGGGAGAACACGGATGGATGGTGCCGGGTCTGACGGGAACACTCGTAGCCGGCCGGCTTGTGCAACATCAGGTAGGCCTTGTCGCGCCAGACCCAGGTCTGGCCGTCCACGCCCAGCAACCGTCCGGGGCCGGAAAAGGCCGCATCCGGATCAAGGCAGGGCCTGCCGTCCACCGTCACCCGGCCGGCAAGCACCTGTTCCCGGCACGCCTTGCGGCTGCCGAAGCCCTGGGATTGGAGCAGGCGGAACAGGGGCAGGGGGGTCATCGCGTCACGTCACAGGGCCTGGCCGGCCTTGCGGCACTCGCAATTCAGGGTGATGCCCTCGCCGGGCCGGGCGCTGCAACTGAAGGCCTGGACTCCGGCGTTGCCGCACACGGCCTGGCATTGCTGTTCCTTGTTGGCGCAGGCGTTGGCGTACTCGGGGTTGGGGGTCTCGCTGGAATTGAAGGAGATGCAGCCGGCCAGGGGCAGTGCCAGGATGAGGACAAGGAAGAATTTCATGATGGCCTCCAAGCGTGAAGAGGCCTCAAGTTTGCCAGCAAGCTCTCGTAAATGAAGGAGATTGATCACAGTGTACGCAGGGTCCGTCGCGCCCGGTGGATCAAAAACCTTGATCATGCTGGCCTGGGCGCGGCGGGATAATTTTCAATTTTGTGACACGAAGAAGGTGAACCCCATGGTCATGCGTAAGACAGCCAGCGAAACCACGCCCGCCCCCCGTCGTCGCCGTTCCCCCGGAAAACCCGTTGTTGCTGCCGACGCCACGGTGCCGCCCGTTGCCGAAACGGTGGTGGAAGTCCCGGCCGAGGCCGGGGTGGTGGCCATTCCCCAAACCCCGCCCGGCCACGACGCCAACCCGGCGGCTGTGGCGGAAATCGAGGCTGTGAGCCACGAACCGGTGGCCATGGCAGTGGCCCACGCCCCCCATGGCAGCAGCGAGGAAAGTGATTACGCGGCCCTGCCCGCCAGCTATCCCTATCGGACCCGCCTGCGCCGGGCGGATTACGAAGCCCAGAAGGAAAAGCTGCAGATCGAGCTGCTCAAGGTGCAGAGCTGGGTGAAGGAGACGGGCCAGAAGGTCGTCATCCTCTTCGAGGGACGGGACGCGGCGGGCAAGGGCGGCACCATCAAGCGCTACATGGAGCATCTCAATCCCCGGGGCGCCCGGGTGGTGGCCCTGGACAAGCCCTCGGAACGGGAGCGGGGCCAGTGGTATTTCCAGCGCTACATCCAACACCTGCCCACCAGCGGCGAAATGGTCTTCTTCGACCGCTCCTGGTACAACCGGGCCGGGGTGGAACGGGTGATGGGCTTCTGCTCGCCCCACGAATACCTGGAGTTCATGCGCCAGACACCGGAGTTCGAGCGCATGCTGGCCAACGCCGGGGTGCGCCTCTACAAGTTCTGGTTCTCGGTGAGCCGGGAGGAGCAGTTGCGCCGCTTCATCTCCCGCCGGGACGATCCCCTCAAACACTGGAAGCTTTCGCCCATCGACATCAAGTCCCTGGACATGTGGGACCAATACACCGATGCCAAGAACGCCATGTTCTTCCACACCGACACGGCGGACGCCCCCTGGGTGGTGATCAAGTCGGACGACAAGAAGCGGGCCCGCCTCAATTGCATGCGCCACTTCCTGCACAGCCTGCCCTACCCGGGCAAGGACGAGCACGTGGCCCACGCCCCGGATCCCCTGCTGGTGGGCACGGCCCAGCAGGTGCTGGCGGGAGAGGAGAACCTGCTGCCCCGCTTCACCACCTGAGGGCCGGCGGGCTCAGCGGACTTCCCAGGTGCCCGGCGCGGTCTGGCAGGCTTCGCCCTGGCGGGTCTTGCCGGCCACGGTCAGTTCGAAGGTGCGGCAGGGCAGGCCGTTCCGGGTGCTGCCGCGCAGGGGCTTGAGGCGGTAGGCAGTACCGGCGTCGTCCTTCCAGGACACCTTCTGGCCGTCCCGGGCCAGTTCCAGGGCGTGGCCGATGCAGGCTGCGTCGTTGCGGTCCATGTCGCGCCCCACCTGGGCGCCGAGGAGGGCGCCCAGGGCGGTGCCCACCACGATGGCCACCTTGTTGCCGTCGCCCTTGCCGATCTGGCTGCCCACGGCGCCCCCCACCACGGCCCCCAGCACCGCGCCCACCGCTTCCCGGTGGCAGGTGCCGGCGGTGATGCCGTAGTCCTGATCCCATTTCTTGCCGGTATAGCCCTGGTAGGACGGGTCGTGCTGCTTGCGCCAGCCGTGGGCCGGGGCATGGGAGGGCGGGGTGGCCAGGGCGGCCGCCTGGCAGGCGAGCAACAGGGCGGCCAGCAGGCTACGGGTTCCGAAGCGCGGAAGGGTCATGGCGGAGCTCCTCATCTTGTCAAAGGAAAAAGCCCAGGATACCCAGGATCATCACCACCATGCCCGCAGTGACGATGGTGCTGTCCGGTTCGTGGAGGTGCTGGCGCACTTCCAGTTCCATCCGGTCCAGCTTGATGTCGGGCTCGGCGGCGGGGCTGATTTCCACATGATAGGTGCCGGCCTGGACCACCTGGAAGAAAAGCAGGTGCTCCTTGAAGGCCGGGTTGGAGTCGGCCACGTTCTTCACCCCCAGGCTGATGTTGAGGGGTTTGGCCGCCTGGCCGTCCCGGAACAGGGTGACGGCGTAGCCATCCTTGGGGGGCTGGCTCTCGTGCATGTTGGGGGAGAAGCTGCCGGTGGCGTGGAGAATCAGGCCCACCGGCGCCATGTCGGGGCTGAGCCTGAAATCGGCCGACCGCCAGCCCGTTCCGGCCCGGTCGAGTTTCAGCAGGGCAGCCTGGGAGCCGGTGTAGAACTTGGCATAGACCCAGTAGGCGGGACCGGCGATGAGGCCGGCGATGAGCAGCAGCAGGGAGAGGTTCTTCATTGGGTGGTCGTGGCTTTGGCGGGCCGGCCGGCTTCGCCGGACAGCAGGTGGGAGAGGAAGGCCCGCAGTTTGGCGGGCTTCAGGGGTTTGTGCAGCACCGGCAGATGGCTGGCGTTGATGGCCTGGATGGTGTCCGGCGCCGTGTCGCCGGTCAACAGGGCGGCAGCAATGTCCTGGCCGAAGGCGTCCCGCAGCAGGCTTACCGCTTCGATGCCGTTGCGGCCGTCGCGCAGCCGATAGTCACACAGGATGATGTCCGGCCGGCGGCCCAATTCCAGCAATTCCTGTTTTACCTGTTCGGCGTTCTCTCCCACCGCCAGGGCGACACCCCAGTGGTCGAAGACTTCCACCATGGCACCCAGGATGGCCTCGTCGTCATCGATGAAGGCCACCAGGGCATTCTCCAGGGGCAGGGCAAAGCCGGGCGAGACGGGCACCGCCTGGGCCATCTGCTGGGTGGCCGGGGCACAGCGCGACACCTGGAGGCTGAAACAGGACCCCTTGCCCAGGGTGGAGCGGACACTCACCCGGCTGCCCAACAGTTGCGCCGTCCGGGAGACGATGGCCAGGCCCAGACCCAGGCCTTTGTCCCGGTGGCGTTCCGGGTTCTCCATCTGGAAATACTCCTCGAAGATGCGCCCGAGGAATTCCTGGGGAATGCCCCGGCCCGTGTCCCAGACCTCCAGGCGCAGCCATTCCTTGTGGATGCGCCGGACGCCGATGAGCACCCGGCCCTGGTCGGTATAGCGCAGGGCGTTGGACAGGAGGTTGGCCAGGATGCGCTCCAGCAGGGCCGGGTCGGAAAATACCCAGAGCTCGCTGGAACGGACCTTGAGTTGCAAGCCCTTCTCCTGGGCCAGGGGGGTGAACTGGCGCTCCAGGCTTTTCAGGACCCGCTCCACCGGGAAGCAGACCGGACGGGCTTCCACCACCCCGGCGTCCAGCCGGGACAGGTCCAGCAGGGCGTTGAGCAGGCTTTCCATGGCGCTGGCCGAAGCTTCGATGTGCTCGGCCAGGCGTTTCGATTCCTTCTCCCAGACCCGCTCCTTGAGGGCGGTGACCAGCAGGGTGAGGGCGTGCAGGGGCTGGCGCAGGTCATGGCTGGCCGCCGCCAGGAAGCGGGATTTGGCCAGCACGGCGGCCTCCGCCGCCTGCTTCTGGCCCAGCAGTTCGGCGGTGGCTTCCGTGATGCGCCGTTCCAGGGTGCGCTGGTTTTCCTCCAGGGCGCTGGCCATGCTGTTGACGCCCCGTTCCAGGCGGCCGATCTCGCCGGGGGAGCCTTCCGGCACCCGTTGCGCCAGATCGCCGTCCGCCAGGGTGCCCACGGCGCGGGTCAGGGCATGCAGGGGGGAACTGACGCCGCCGGCCAGCCGCCAGGCCAGCACCAGGGCCAGGAGAATGCTCAGGCCGGCCATGCCGGCGGCGGCCAGGCCGATCTCGGAGCGGGTCAGTTCCACCTTGGAACGGTCCAGCACCAGCACCAGATAGGCCTTGGGCTGCTCCAGAGCGGTACTGGGCAGGTAAGGATCCATCTCCGAGCTGGCGCTGAGCTTCACGGCGTTCATGAAATAGAGCATGGTGCCCCGGCGCCATTGGCTTGGATGCTGGGCGGGGGTGGGCGAAGGGAGCACGCTGGCCCGGCCGCTGACGATGAGCCAGTCCCGACCGTCGCTCACGGCGATGGCCAGGATGTTGCGGGTGGAGCGTTCGAAATCCAGCAGCCGCTTGACGTTGGGCAGATTGTCGGTGAACAGGTCGTAGGCGATGGCTTCGGCCAGATGCCGGGAGGAATCGTGGCCCGTCTCCAGCAGATCCCGCTCGGCTTCGCTGACCCCCCGGTGGGCGAAGTAGGCGGCGAACAGGCCCACTGCCACCAGCAGGGGGAGCAGGGCCACGATCAGGATGCGCAGCCGCAGGTTGAGATAGGGCCTGAAACTGCTCACCGGTCGGCCAGCACCCGCTTGCGCGGGTGCCTCAGTCACCATCCAGGCCCATCTTCTGGGCCACCAGAACCGCCTCGGTGCGGTTGTTCACCTTGAGGATCTTGAATATCTGGGCCAGGTGCAGCTTCACCGTGCCTTCCGTCACGTCCAGGGCATAACCGATCTGCTTGTTGCTCTGGCCCTTGGCCAACTCCCGCAGAACCTGGATCTGCCGGTAGGACAGGGCCGGATAACGGCTGCACACCGGCATGCCGGAACTGCCGTCCTCCTGGGGCGGAAACAGTTCGGGCGGGGCGTAGATGCTCCCTGCCAAAACCTGCTTCAGGGCGCTGAGGATGGTCTCGCTGGGGGAGGCCTTGGAAATGAAGCCCAGGGCACCGGCGCCGAGGAGTTGCTGGATGTCTTCCCGCTGTTCCGAAGCGGAAAGCACCACCAGGGGCACGTCGGGATAGGTGGCGCGGAAGCGGACGATGCCTTCGATGCCCGACATGCCGGGCATGTAGAGATCCATGAGGACCAGATCCACTTCCCCCGCCTGGCGCATGGTGTCGAAGGCGGAGGGATAGTCCACTGCCTCGTGGATGGTGACGTGCCGTTCCAGTTTCTCCAGGACGGGTTTGACCCCGGCCCGGAACAAGGGGTGATCGTCAGCCAGCAGAATCTTCAAGGGCACCTCCCGATGCGTGTGTGCTTATTCACTCTGCAAGCCCAGGCGCTGCCACAGGGTCGTGGTCAGGCCGGCCTGGTTCAGGGCATAGAAGTGCAGGCCCGGCGCGCCGCCGGCCAGCAGCCGCTCGCACATGCCGGCGACGAAATCCAGGCCGAAGGCGCGGATGGACTCCACGTCGTCCAGGTAGCTCTCCATCTTGCGGCTGAACCAGCGGGGAATTTCCGCCCCGCAGGCGGCCGAGAAGCGGGACAACTGGCTGAAGTTGGAGATGGGCATGATGCCCGGCACGATGGGCAGGGTCACTCCCAGCCGGGCACAGTCCTCGACGAAATTGAAGTAGGCGTCGGCGTTGTAGAAATACTGGGTGATGGCCGCATTGGCGCCGGCCTCCACCTTGCGCTTGAAGTTGGCCAGATCGTCCCGGTAGTTGCGTGCCTGGGGATGGGTCTCCGGATAGGCGGCCACCTCGATCTGGAACCAGTCGCCGGTTTCCTGGCGGATGAAACTCACCAGTTCGTTGGCGTAGCGGAATTCCCCCGGCTCGGCCATGCCCGAGGGCAGGTCGCCGCGCAGGGCGACGATGTGGCGGATGCCGTTGGCCTTGTAGGTCTCCAGGATCTCCCCCAGGTTGTCCCGGGTGGAGCCCACGCAGGACAGGTGGGGGGCGGCGGCCAGGCCCTCGGCCTGGATCTCCAGCACGGTTTCCAGGGTCCGGTCCCGGGTGGAGCCACCGGCGCCGAAGGTCACCGAGAAGAAGCGGGGCTTCAGCAGGGCCAGTTGCCGGCGGGTCTCGCGCAGCTTGGCCACCCCCTCCGGCGTCTTGGGCGGAAAGAACTCGATGCTGTAGATGGGCTGGGCCATGGTATGAATCAACTGGGTCGGAAGGGGGCGATTCTATCCCAGGGCCACGCCCAGGGCGCCGCCGATGAGCCAGGTGGCCAGCCCGGCGGCGCCGCCGATGAGGAGCATGCGCAACCCGCCCAGGAGCGCGTGGCGGCCGGTGAACAGGCTGAGGGCCGCGCCCACCCCGAACAGGCTGATGCCGCTGGCCAGCAGGGTGCCGGCGAAGGCCCGCTCGCCGGACAGCAGCACGTAGGGCAGCAGGGGCACCAGGGCACCCAGGGAAAAGGCCAGGAAGGAGGAGATGGCCGCACCCCAGGGGGACCCCAGTTCCTCAGGGTTCAGGCCCAGTTCCTCCCGGGCCAGGGTATCCAGGGCCTGGTCCGGATCCTGCAACAGGGTGTCGGCCATGCGCCGGGCCTCCTCCGCCGACACCCCCTTGGCCTGGTAGATGAGGGCCAGTTCCGCCGCTTCCTCCTTGGGGTACTGCTCCAGCTCCTCCCGTTCCAGGGTGATCTGGTATTCGTGGAACTCCCGCTGGGAGCGCACCGACACGTACTCCCCGGCGGCCATGGAAAAGGCCCCGGCCAGCAGGCCCGCCGTGCCGGACAGCAGGATCACGTCGCCTGCCGCCCCGGCGCCGGCCACCCCCAGGATCAGACTGGCGTTGGATACCAGCCCGTCGTTGACCCCGAACACCGCCGCCCGCAGGTTGCCGCCCCCCCCGGTCTTGTGATCCTCGCCACGCATCTGTTCCAGGTTCACCGGCATGCCGTGGGGCCGGACGGCGGTGTGGTAGAGGCTCATGCCCCGCACCTTCATGGCCGCCAGCACGTGGCGCAGGGGGCGCACACCCAGGCGGGGCACCAGCCAGCCCACCAGCCGGCAACGGGCATCGGGCACGAAGCGTTGCGGCACGGCCAGCCCGGCCTTGGCCATCTCTGCTTCCCACAACCCCGCCTGCCGCTCCGCCGCCTGGGCCAGTTCCAGGAACAACACCTGGCGGGGGCTGCCCGACTCCGCATCCGACACGATGCGGTAGAGCCAGGCGGAACGCTTCTCTTCAGTCCAGCTTTCCAGGGCGTCCATGATGGGTGCGTGAGACGGGATGCCCGGGATTATCGCGGATTTCGCCTCCCGCTTCCGGGGTCAGCCGACCCCCCGCCGATACTGGATGGCCTCGGCCACGTGGCCTGCCAGAATCGTGTCTGACCCGCCCAGGTCGGCCACCGTCCGAGCCACCCGCAACACCCGGTGGTAGGCCCGGGCCGACAGGCCCAGGCGGCTGATGGCCTGCTTGAGCAGGGCTTCAGCCGAGGCCTCGGCGGCACAGAAGCGGTCGATGTCCCGCCCGGCCAACTGGGCGTTGGCCTTGCCCTGGCGGGCCAGTTGCCGATCCCGCGCGCTGGCCACCCGCTGGCGGACGGTCGCCGACGCTTCACCTGGCCGGGCGCTGGTCAGGTCTGCCTCCGGCAGGGCGGGCACCTCCACGTGCAGGTCGATGCGGTCCAGCAGGGGGCCGGACAGCTTGCTGCGATAACGCGCCACCTGATCCGGGGTGCAGCGGCAACGCTGGGCCGGGTGGCCCAGGAAACCGCAGGCGCAGGGATTCATGGCCGCCACCAGTTGGAAGCGGGCGGGAAAGTCCGCCTGGCGCGCCGCCCGGGAAATGGTGATGTGCCCCGCCTCAAGAGGCTCGCGCAGGGCTTCCAGGGCCTTGCGGTCGAACTCGGGCAGTTCATCGAGGAACAGCACGCCGTGGCTGGCCTGGCTCACCTCCCCGGGCCGGGGCGGATTGCCGCCCCCCACCAGGGCCACGCCGGAGGCCGAGTGATGGGGGCTGCGCAGGGGCCGCACCCCCCACAGTTCGGGCCGGAACAGGCCGGCCAGGGACAGCACGGCGGCCGATTCCAGGGCCTCGTCCCGGGCCATGGGGGGCAGGATGCCGGGCAGCCGGGCAGCCAGCATGGATTTGCCGGTGCCCGGCGGCCCGCTCATGAGCAGGGAATGGCCCCCGGCCGCCGCCACTTCCAGGGCCCGCCGGGCCCCCTGCTGGCCCTTCACGTCGGCCAGATCGGGATAGGCCGGGGCACCCGCCACGGCAGGGGGAGACACCCGGTGCAGAGGCGCCCGCTCCAGCAGGTGGGCACACACCGCCAGCAGGCTGTCGGCCGCGAAGACCCGGGCATCCTCCACCCGGGCCGCTTCCTCGGCGCTGGCCCGGGGCAGGATGAAGGCCCGGCCGCTGTCGGCCGCCCCCAGCAGCATGGCCAGGGCACCGCGGATGGGGCGCAACTGCCCGCCCAGGGCCAGTTCTCCGGCGAACTCGTAGTCCTTGAGCTTCTCCCCGGGAATCTGGCCGGAGGCCGCCAGCAGGCCCAGGGCGATGGGCAGGTCGAAGCGGCCGGACTCCTTGGGCAGGTCCGCCGGGGCCAGGTTCACGGTGATGCGCCGCTGGGGAAACTCGAAGCCGGATTGGAGGAGGGCGGCCCGCACCCGGTCCCGGGCTTCCTTCACCTCGGCCTCGGCCAGGCCCACCAGGGTGAAGGCCGGAAGCCCGTTGGCCAGGTGGCATTCCACGGCCACCTCCGGCGCATCCATGCCGGCCAGGGCCCGGCTGGCGACGACGGCCAGGGTCATGATCACTCCCTATGGTTTTGATTGCCCCCATCTTCGGGCTTGTGCACCGATCGGACAAGACCGCAGCCGCTGCTTCAGCGCTTCCCCCCCAGTCCCCGGCGCCCCACCCAGTCCCGGGCGAACTGCTGGGCCACCCGGCCGGAGCGGCCGCCCCGCTGGATGGCCCATTGCAGGGCTTCCCGGCGCATGGCTTCGCCGGCGTCACCGCCCAGGGCGGCCACCCAGCCGGCGACGATGGCCAGGTAATCGTCCTGGTTGAAGGGATAGAAGCTGAGCACCAGGCCGAAACGATCCGACAGGCTCACCTTTTCCTCGGTGCTTTCCCCGGGCCGCACCTCGCCGCCCAGGTGCTGGGTGGCTTCGTTCTCGGCGAAGAACTCGGGCATCAGGTGGCGGCGGTTGGAAGTGGCGCAGATCAGCACGTTGTCCGGCAGGCCGGCCACGGAACCGTCCAGGGCGGCCTTGAGGGGTTTGTAGGCGGCATCGCCCGGCTCGAAGGAAAGATCGTCGGCGAACAGGATGAAGCGCCCCGGCTGGCCGGCCAGGCGCTCGGTGATGTCCGGCAGGTCCATGAGATCGTCCCGGTCCACTTCCACCAGGCGCAAGCCCTTCCTGGCGTAGCGGGGCAGCAGGGCCTTGACGAGGGAGGACTTGCCGCAGCCCCGGCTGCCCGCCAGCAGCACGTTGTTGGCCGGCAGGCCCTTGAGGAACTGGCGGATGTTGCGGTCCAGGGTGGCCTTCTGTTCGTCGATGCCGGTGAGGGCCGCCCAGGGCGGACAGTTGAGGATGCCCACCGGCGCCAGGGCACCCTGGCCCATCCGGCGCCGCCAGCGGCAGGCCAGGGTGGTGCGCCAGTCCACCCGGCGGGGCGCCGGGGGCAGCCAGGCGTCCAGGCGGATCAGCAGATCGTTGGCCCGGGCGATGAGCAGGGCCAGTTCCGGGGAGACCTGGTAGCTGGGGGATTCGTCGTCATCGTTCATGGCGGGTCCTCGCGTGTGACGCGCCATTCTAGCCCGGGCATACTTGGGACCATGGCTGCCCGGCACCCCACCTCCTACCGACCCGTCACTCCCGTCCGTGACCTGCTGGCCCGTTCCGGCGCCCGCATCACTCCGGCCCGGGAAACCGTGCTGGCCATCCTGCTGGAGGCGCCCCGGGCCCTGAGCCACCTGGAAGTGGAGCAGGCTGCCCGGCAGCGGGGCCTGACGGCGGACCGGGTGACCCTTTACCGGGTGCTGGACTGGCTGGTGGGGCAGGGACTCGCCCACCGCATCGAGGGCCAGGACCGGGTGCGCCGCTTCAACGCCGAAGCAGCCGTGGAACACGCTCACGCCCACTTCCACTGTACCCGCTGCGGCCAGGTGTTCTGCCTGGAACAGCCTTTGCCGCGCCATAAGCCCCAGCTTCCGGAAGGTTTCCGGTTCGAGGGCATGGAATTGACCATCCGGGGGCTGTGCCCCACCTGTTCCACCCAGACCTGAAGCCATCCGGTCCGACAGGAAACCGGCAGGATTGAAACCATGCAATGTGCAACAAGGTTGCATTTTGACTATGATGCAACTCAATTGCATTTGTGGTTCCGTCCATGACCCTGTTCTCCATCCTACTGGCCACCCTGGCTGCCGGCGTGATCTCCGTCCTCCTGGCCGGCGGCCTGGCCCTCACCTGGCTACCCCGTTTTGCCGATCGGATGCTGGCCTATGCCGTGGGGGTGCTGTTGGCCTTCGCCCTGACCGATCTACTGCCCGAGGCGGTGGACTTGGGCCTGGAACCGGGCCAGGCGGGGCAGGTTCTGCTGGTGGCCATCATGGCCTTCTTCCTGCTGGAGAAGGCGGCCCTCTGGCGCCACGACCATCACCACGGCCACGCCGGCGCCCATGATGGCCACTCCCACGGCGGCCACCCGCCCCAGGTGGCCATGATCGTGCTGGGGGACGGCCTGCACAACTTCGTGGACGGCGTGCTCATCGCCGCCGCCTTTCTCACCGATCCGCTGCTGGGCTGGAGCACCGCCGTGGCCGTGCTGGCCCACGAGCTGCCCCAGGAGATCGGCGACTTCATGATCCTGCTGGGGGCTGGTTTGTCCCGGGGCCGGGCTCTGGCCCTCAACGCCCTGTCCGGCGGCGGCATGGTGCTGGGCGGGGTGGCGGGCTATTTCACCCTGGCCGACGCCCAGGCGGCGGTACCCTACGTGCTGGTCACCGCTGCGGCCAGCTTCATCTACATCGCCGTGGCCGACCTGGTCCCGGAACTCCATCGCCGCCGCCGCCTGGCCGATGCCGCCAGCCAGTTCCTGTTGTTGCTGGCGGGGGTGGGCACGGTACAGTTGGTAGGACTGTTTGCCGGACACAGCCATTGACGGTGCCATGAACTTTTTCACCCAGGCCGGTCCATTCCGGCCAATCACTGCTCCCGGGAGACCCGCATGAAAAGGCTACTGCTCTGCCTCATCCCCGCCTTGGCCCCGTCGGCGCCGGCCCTTGCCGCTGACCACGGCCACAGCCACGGCGCCCACCAGCACGGCAGCGCCAAGCTGGAAGTGGTCATCGACGGCACCGCATTGCATATCCGTCTGGAATCCCCCCTGGACAGCGTGCTGGGCTTCGAACACGCGCCGGGCAATGCCAAGGAGAAAGCTGCCGTGGCCCGCATGAAGGAATTGCTGGGCCAGGGTGACAAGCTGTTCGGCCCCACCACGGCCGCCCAGTGCCGATTTGCCGGTGCCACGGTGGAGGCCCCGGTGCTGGAGGGCCAATCCGTTGCCGCCAAGGGTGACGGCCACGGCGATCTGGACGCTGATTTCCGCTTCATCTGCGCCCAGCCGGGCAAGCTCACCGGCATGGAAGTGCGCCTGCCCGAGCATTTCCCGCGCATGCGCGGCATCGACGCCCAGGTGGCCGGACCCCGGGGCCAGTCGGCGAAGCGCCTGAGCGGGAAGATGCGCTTCCTGAACTGGTAGCATTCCGCCGGTTCCCTTACCCGGCAGGTCCCTGCTGCCCCCATCTTGGCCCCACCCCTGCTCAGTCTGGCTGACCTGGCCTTTACCTGGCCCGGCCAGCCCGTCCCCTGCCTGGACATCCCCGCCTTCGCGGTGGGGGCCGATGAACAGGTGTTCCTGCACGGCGAGAGCGGTAGCGGCAAGAGCACCCTGCTCAACCTGCTGGCCGGGGTGCTGGTGCCGCAACGGGGCCGGCTGGAGGCCCTGGGCCAGCCCCTGCCCGGCCTGTCCGCCGCCGCCCGGGACCGTTTCCGGGTGGACCACGTGGGCCTCATCTTCCAGCAGTTCAACCTGATTCCCTACCTGTCGGTGCTGGACAACGTGCTGTTGCCCTGCCGGTTCTCCAGCCGCCGCCGGCAGCGGGCCCTGGAGAACGCGCACGATCTGAGGGCCGCCGCCGGCCAGCTCCTGGCCCATCTGGACCTGGGCGAAGACCTCTGGAAACGCCCCGCCGCCCAGCTTTCCGTGGGCCAGCAGCAACGGGTGGCCGCTGCCCGGGCCCTGATCGGCCGGCCGGAGATCGTCATCGCCGACGAGCCCACCTCGGCCCTGGACGCCAGCCGCCAGGACGCCTTCCTGGACCTGCTGCGCCGGGAGTGCACCGCCGCCCGGGCCGCCCTGTTGTTCGTCAGCCACGACCAGCGCCTGGCCGAAGGTTTCGCCCGGCGGGTGGCCATGCAGGACATCAACCGGTCCGGCGGGGCTGCCTGATGGGCCATCTGTTCCCCCTGGCCTGGAAGAGCGCCTGGAACCGCCGCTACAGCCTGGGTCTCACCGTGCTGGCCATCGCCCTGTCGGTGACCCTGCTGCTGGGCATCGAACGGCTGCGCCAGGACGCCCGGGCCGGCTTCGAACAGTCCATTTCCGGCACCGACCTGGTGGTGGGGGCCCGCTCCAGCCCGGTGCAGCTCATGCTCTACAGCGTCTTCCGCATGGGTGAAGCCACCCAGAACATGGGCTGGCAGAGCGCCCGGGAACTGGCCGCCCACCCGGCGGTGGCCTGGAGCATTCCCCTCTCCCTGGGCGACTCCCACCAGGGCTACCCGGTGGTGGGCACCAGCCAGGACTACTTCCGCCATTTCCACTATGGCGAAGGGCTGGCCCTGGCCTTCGCCCAGGGCCAGCCCTTCGCCGGCCTGTGGGACGCCGTGCTGGGCGCCGAAGTGGCCCGCGGCCTGGGCTACAAACTGGGTGACCCCATCACCCTGAGCCATGGCCTGGGTGGGGAAGGCATGGCCGAACACGGCGACAAACCCTTCCGGGTGGTGGGCATCCTGGCCCCTACCGGCACGCCGGTGGACCGCAGCGTGCACATCCAATTGGAATCCCTGGAAGCCATCCATCTGGACTGGCAAGGCGGCGCCCCCCTGCCCGGGCTGAACATCCCCCCGGACCTGGTGAAGAAATTCGACCTCACCCCCAAGAGCATCACCGCCCTGCTGGTGGGCCTGCACAGCCGGGCCCGGGTTTTCGCCATGCAAAGGCAGATCGCCGCCTATCCGGACGAAGCCCTCATGGCCGTGCTGCCCGGCGTGGCCCTGTCCCAGCTCTGGGACGTGGTGGGGGTGGTGGAAAAGGCTCTGCTGGCCATTTCCGCCCTGGTGGTGGCCGTGGGTCTGGCCGGCCTGGTGGCCGTGGTGCTCTCCGGCCTGGACCAGCGCCGCCGGGAACTGGCCATCCTGCGCGCCAACGGGGCCCGGCCCCGGGACATCTTCCTGCTCCTGGCCCTGGAAGGGGGCCTGCTCACCCTGGCCGGCCTGGTCCTGGGGATCAGCCTGCTGGCCGGTCTGGTGTTCTTCCTGGCACCCTGGGTGCAGGCCCACTATGGCCTGGTCCTGGGCCACACCCCCCCGGGCCTGGCGGAACTCCGGCTGCTGGGCTGGGTCCTGGGGGTGGGCCTGGCCGCCAGCCTGTTTCCCGGCTGGCGGGCCTACCGGCTTTCCCTGGCCGACGGCCTGACTCCCCGTACATGAGGCAAGCATGAAACCCTGGATTCCTCTTCTTCTCCTCCTGGCCGCCCTGGGCGCCCGGGCCGCCGACGACTACAAGGTGGGCGATCGCCTGCCCACACCCGCCAAGGCTGAAACCGCCAAGGCGAAGTTCAAGGAAACAAGCTGGGACGATCTCCTGCCCAAGGGCTGGGACCCCATGGCTTCGTTCAAGGGGATCGACCTGAACAAGCTCAACGATTCGGACCCGCGGGCCGACGAAGCCTTGCGCAATCTGCGCAAGGCCTGGGATGCCGCCCCTGCCAATGAGGCCATGAACGGCGCCCCGATCCGCATCGCCGGCTTCCTGGTGCCCCTGGAATGGGGCGACAAGGCCATGAAGGAATTCCTGCTGGTACCCTACTTCGGCGCCTGCATCCACGTGCCACCGCCCCCCGCCAACCAGATCATCCACGTCATCGCCGACCAGCCCGCCAAAGACGTGAAGGCCATGGAAGCCGTGTGGGTCGAAGGCACCCTGGAACTGGGGCTGGCCGATACCGCCATGGGCCGTTCCAGTTACCGCATGAAGGCCCGCAGCGTCGCCAAGTACAAGAAGTGACGGGTGGGGCGGCGCAAGGGCGGAACCCGCGACTGCACAGTGCCCGGGCAGACATGACGCCTCCCCGGATAAACCAGGCCCGGCCCGGCGACATGCCGGCCATCGCCGCCCTGGCTCCGGCCGCCTTCGGCCCGGACGAAGGGCCGGTGATCGTGCAGTTGCTGGACGACCTGATGCGGGATGCCACCGCCCGGCCTGCCTACCCCTGGTTCAACGGCGGTACACTTGGCTCCATCCGTTTTCGATACGCCGCTCACCCATCGGCCTGATCGCTCGGATTTCAGGCGGGATCAAAGCCAGGATGAGCGCGGAAAAATCCGCTGGAGAGAGGGAATCCCCAAGCTGCGATTGTTCACCCTCTGATGAAATCGGCATGTTCTCCCCCGAAAGAAGGGCACCCAGGTCGAGGAAACAGGAGCACCTTCATGTTGTCCGTAGTCGAGCAGCACAGGTTGCACATTTCACGTAATACCGAGGCGGCCAAAAAGTCCCGGCTGGGGCAGTTCCTTACCCCGGAAAGCACAGCCAGATTCATGGCGAGTCTCTTCCCGGAGGCCGGGGGACAGGGCCGTTTGCTGGATGCGGGGGCGGGAATCGGCTCCCTCTGCGCAGCCTTTCTGGCGCGCTGGCGCAGCGGCGGATTCCAATTCCAGCAGGTGGACGTGGATGCCTTTGAAATCGACCCCACCCTGCATGCCTGCCTGGCGCAAACCCTCGGGAAATTCGCCCGGGGTGAAACCCTCACCACCCGGATCCACGGCGAGGATTTCATCCATGCCGCCGTCGATTCCCTTTCCGGCAATCTGTTTGGTGAACGACTGGGCCACTACACCCACGCGATCCTCAATCCGCCCTACAAGAAGATCAACAGCCGGTCGGCCCACCGCTTGGCCCTGCGTGCGGTGGGCATTGAAACCGTCAACCTGTATTCAGCCTTCGTGGCCCTGGCCCTGGCCCAGTTGGCGCCCGGCGGACAGATGGTGGCCATCATCCCGCGCAGCTTCTGCAACGGCCCCTACTACCGCCCGTTCCGGGATTTCATCCTGGCCCGGGCCGCCATCCGCCAGATCCACCTGTTCGAGTCCCGCAACCAGGCCTTCAAGGATGATGAAGTGCTGCAGGAGAACATCATCATTCGTCTGGAGCGGGCCGGTCAGCCTGGGCCGGTCACGGTATCCACCTCCACCGACGACAGCTTTTCCGACCTGGCCGATCATCTGCACCCATTCGAGCGGATCGTCTTCCCGGAAGATCCGGAGCGATTCATCCACGTGCCCACGTCACCCGACCCGAACACCCTCGAATTGTCTGCCGCCGTGCGCTACACCCTGGCCGACCTGGGCCTGCAGGTATCCACGGGGCCGGTGGTCGATTTCCGTCTGAAGGACCATCTGCGCGACCTGCCCGGTCCGGATTCGGTGCCCTTGCTCTACCCCGGCCACTTCAGCGAAACCGGGCTGGTCTGGCCCATCCCCGGCATGAAAAAGCCCAATGCGCTCCAGCGCAACGACGCCACTGAAAAGTGGTTGTACCCCAACGGCTTTTACTGCGTGGTCCGCCGCTTCTCCTCCAAAGAAGAACGGCGGCGCATCGTCGCCAGCGTGGTGGATCCCGCCCTCTTTGCCGGACAATCCTGGCTGGGCTTCGAGAACCACCTGAACCTGTTCCACGAACGTAAACGCGGACTGCCCGAATCCCTGGCCAGGGGGCTGGCCGCCTACCTGAACACCACTGCCGTGGATGAACACTTTCGCCGTTTCAACGGCCATACCCAGGTCAATGCCACCGACCTCAAACTGATCAAGTACCCCAGCCGCGCGGCACTGATCGCCCTGGGCCAATGGGCCGGGGAAAACCCGGCACCCACCCAGGCCATGCTGGATGAACAACTGGGCAAACTGACGCCATGACCGACCAAGGGGAGATCATCGAGGCAGCCCGGCAGGCCATCATGGCCCTCGGCTTGCCCAGAGCCCAGCACAACGAGCGTTCAGCCTTGTGCCTGCTGGCTTTGTTGAACCTCACTCCGGACAAGTCCTGGAGCAAAGCAGGCAACCCCTTGCTGGGCATCACCCCCATCATGGATTGGCTCCGGGAACACTATGGTAAGGACTACGCCCCCAATACCCGCGAAACCATCCGGCGCCAGACCATGCATCAGTTCTGCGCCGCCGGCGTCGCGCGATACAACCCCGACAAGCCGGACCGTCCCGTCAACAGCCCCCAGGCCGTGTACCAGATCGAACCCGGCACCTTGGCCCTGCTGCGGTCCTATGGCACCGCGAAATGGGAAGGCAAACTCAAGGCTTATCTGACCAAAAGGGTGACCTTGGTCGCCAGGTACGCCAAGGAACGTGACCAGACGCGGATACCAGTTGCCATCGGCCCGGGCAAGCGAATTGACCTCAGCCCGGGTGAGCATAGCGAATTGATCCGCGCCATCATCGAGAGCTTCGCCCCCCGCTTTGCGCCGGACAGCACCCTGGTCTACGCCGGAGATACCGGTGAGAAATGGGGCTATTTCGACGAAGACTTGCTGATGAATCTGGGCGTGAAAGTCGATGCCCACGGCAAGATGCCGGATGTGGTGTTGTACTACGCCGACAAACATTGGCTTCTACTGGTGGAATCCGTCACCAGCCACGGACCGGTGGATGGCAAGCGACACCTGGAGTTGGCGGAACTCTTTGCCGGATCAAAGGCGGGACTGGTCTTCGTCACAGCGTTTCCGAATCGGTCCCTCATGGGCCGGTACCTGAGTGAGATCGCCTGGGAAACGGAAGTGTGGGTGGCTGATGCGCCGTCGCACCTGATTCATTTTGATGGGGAGCGGTTTTTGGGGCCTTATGGAAAGCCAGGCGAATAGGGAGACGACAGAATCTGCGTTTCCAGAGGAGATGCTGAAAGTTCCATTTATCTGGTGCTGGTCACGAGCGGTACTTGCCCAAACGAAACCCGCGACTGCGCAGCACCTTCATTTTTGTGGGGCAAGGAGGGTGACAGGCAGGAACAGGATCCCGTCCCGCCGCCGGATCATGACCGGTACCGGCTGGCCCACCGGCAGGGCTTCACCGGCCTGAGCCAGTTGTTCCACCGTATCCAGCCGTTGCCGGCCCAGTTGCAGCAGGATGTCGCCGGGCAGGATGCCCGCTTCGGCGGCGGGGCCGGGACCCAGTTCCCGGACCAGGAGGCCGGTGGTGATGCCCAGCACCTTGCGGGTGGCTTCGTCGGTGGGCGCCACGCTCAGGTTCAGGCGGGCCACCCGTTCGCCGGCGGCCTTGCCCTTGCCGGCCAGGGCGCCGTCCTGCAGGTCTCCCACCACCAGATTCAGGCGGCCCAGTTGGCCGCCCCGCAGCACCGTCAGCACCCGGGTCTGGCCGGGCAGAGTGACGCCCACCAGGGGCGGCATGTCGGCGCTGTTCACCAGGGGTTTGTCGTCCAGGGCCAGGATGATGTCGCCCGGTTCCAGGCCCGCCTTGGCGCCCGGGCTGCCCGGGGTGACCTCGGTGACCAGGGCCCCCTGGGGCAGGGGCAGGCCGAAGGCCCGGGCCAGGTCCTGGCTGAGTTCCTGGGTGGCGATGCCGGCCCAGCCGTGGCGGGCCTGGCCGGTTTCGATGATCTGCCGGGCCATGGCCATGGCGGTGTTGATGGGAATGGCAAACGACAGGCCCATGTAGCCGCCGCTCTTGCTGAAGATCTGTGAGTTGATGCCCACCACCCGGCCCTGGGTGTCGAACAGGGGGCCGCCGGAATTGCCCGGGTTGATGGGCACGTCGGTCTGGATGAAAGGCACATAGGCGTCGCCGGGCAGGGCCCGGTTCAGGGTGCTGATGATGCCCTGGCTGGCGCTGCGTTCCAGGCCGAAGGGGGCGCCGATGGCCAGCACCCACTGGCCCACCAGCAACTGGTCCGAGTCGCCCAGGGTGGCCACCGGTAGGTTGCGGGCTTCCACCTTGAGCACGGCCACGTCGGTGGCGGCGTCCACGCCCACCACCCGGGCCGGCAGTTCCAGCTTGTTGATGAACTTGACGGTGATCTTGTCGGCGCCGTCCACCACGTGGCGGTTGGTGAGGATCAGGCCGTCGGGGCTGATGATGAAGCCGGAACCCACGCTGGCCTTGTAGCGGGGCAGGCCGGGGGTCTTGTTGTCGCCGTCGCCATCGTCAGCGCTATCGGGCAAGGCCCGCAACACGTGCAGGTTGACCACCGCCCGGCCCTGGCTGGCGACGATGGCGGAGAAGTCGGGCAGGGCCGCCCCAGCCGATGCGGCGGCCGGCGTGCCCGGGGATTCGGCAAACACGGGCGTCGCCGCCAGGGCGGCCAGGAGAAGGGGGAAGGCGGGTTTCATGTCGGGTCCCAAGTCCTTGATAGGTGTGCGGGTTTGAGAGGGGGAATCTACCCCAGGGTTCCCCGGCCGTCTGTCCGTGCCTTGGGCCAGGCCGGTTGTGGGGGCTTGAGCGGGTAGGGGGTTCCGGACGATCATTCCCCACGCGATAAGACAACCATGGGGAGAAGGGTGATGGGCCGCATGCCGTTTCGTGGAAGGTGTCTCGTGCTGGGCCTGGTGGCAACGGTTCTTCTGCCCGGGTGTTCCAGCGAGGAACAGCCCCCCGCCGCCCTGGACCGGGCTGCCGATGCCCTGCCCGTGCCTCCGCCGACTCTGGAGTCTGTACCCACGCTGAGCGGCGTGCCGGACCTGCCGGACACCACCCGCGCCATCCTGGACCTGCGCCAGGCCTTCTTCGCCCGGGACTTTGCCCGACTGGACGGGGCGCTACTGAAACGCCACGAAGACTATCTGGCGGGACGCACCAACCATGCCGTATTGAGTGGCTTCATCGACGGCATCCAGGACACCCAGTTGGCCGGCATCGACGCCTGCGTCGCCTGGCTGGGGGCCATGCCGGCCTCCTACCCGGCCCATTGGGTGTGCGGCGCCATGTGGCATGGCGGGGCCTGGGCCGCGCGCAGCGGCAAGTATGCCAACGAGGTCGGCTACGCCCGTTTCGCGCTCATGAGGGAGCGCATGGCCCGTTCCGATGCCCTGTTGCAGAAGGCCGTGACCCTCCATTCCCAACCCCTCCAGGCCTTGGCCATGCTGGGGGCCAATGCCTTGGTTGAAGGCCGGGACCAGGAGGGAGAAACCTACCTGCAACGGGCCGAGGCGATCCTGCCCGGCCATCGGCCCATCCACGGCACGCGGATTCACCATGCCCAACCCGAATGGGGGGGCTCGCCGGAGCAGGTGCGGGACGCCCTGGAGTGGGCCCGGTGCAAGGGGGTCGGCGAAGCGGATCTGGCCGATCTGGAGGACGACTACATCGCCAAGCCCTGGCGCCTGTCCACCCCCGGCGCTCCCCGGGCCTATTGGGAGAAGGCCATCAAGGCCCTGCCCACCCGGCAGCGCTTGTCCTATCTGCTCGACGATCTCAAGGGCTTGAGCAACTGGAACGAAGCCCTGCCCGTGGCCGACCGGCTGATTCGGGAATACCCGGATGACGCCTCTGCGTATTACCGGCGGGGCCAGATCCACCAGCAACTGGGCCTCATGGCCGAGGCCCGGGCGGATTACCGCATGGCCGCCGCCATGGGCCATGATCTGGCCGCCCAGGCCTTGATCATGGCCAACATTCGGGGCGGTCTCGGCGTGACGGAAAAGTCCTTCAACACCGTGCTAGAACTGTGTCGATATGGCGCCGGACTGGGTTCAAGTGTGGGCGCCAATTGCCTGGGGGCCCTCTACGACCAGGGCGGCCCTGCCGGCGAGCCTTTCAAGAGAGATCGGCCCCTGGGGCTGGCCTGGCACCTGGTGGGCGCCCGGGCCGGGCACTTCAACTCCCAGTTCGACCTGGGCTGGCTGGTGCTCAGCGGCCGGGCCCCGGGGTTGGACAAGGCCCGGGCGGAGACCCTGGGCATCTACTGGCTGCGCCGGGCTGCCGAACAGGGTCAGCAGTTCGCCAAGCGCAAGCTGGAGGAAAGGCATCTGAGTTTGTCGGAAGAGCCCGAGGAGGCCCCGGTGGGCTGGGAGGATTACGCCCGGATGGGCTTTGAGGTGGTGCTGGCGGTGGTGCGGGGGTGGTTGTAGGGGGGGAGGGTGGTGCGGTTCGCTTTGCTCACCACACCCTACGGCGAGGGGTAGGGTGTGGTGAGCGCAGCGAACCGCACCAAGCCCACCCCACCTCACGATTACGGGCAACCCGCCTCGAAGCGGGCGCTGACGATGGATTCCTGGCCCAGCACCAGATGGGTGGAATTGCCGGCATACATGCCCCCCACGCTCACCGTGGCGGCGGCGCAGACATCGGGGTCGGCACTGAACACCCTGACGGCCAGGGTGTCACCGTTGCGCAGGTATCCGGGCAGGGCCGTGAAGGTGCCGCCGTTGACGGCATATTCACCGCCGCTGACCTTGACGGGAACCGCCACGCCGGCCCCGAGGCCGCTGATGGTGGCGGCCTCGGACACCAGGAACAGGCCATCGGCTCCGGCCCGGGGCGCGTAGCTGAAACCGTCCGGTTGCAGATCCCAGGGTTCGGCCGCGCCGTTGTTGTCGGCATCGTTGGCCAAGTAACGGAGCATGGCCGGGTCTTCGTTCATGCTGGTGCTGGATGCACCGGTGTAGCCACCCAGAACCAGCTTGCCATCGGGCTGCACGGCTACAGCATTGGCAAAGGCCCGGGAGCCGATCTTTCGCTTCACCCGTCCGTCGCCACTGAAGCTGGTATCGGCGAAGCCGTTGCCGTTCAGGCGAATTCCAAACATCTTGCTGTATTGGCCGCCGTCCCCGCCGCCGCCGAAAATCCTGCCGTCCGGCTGGACGAGGCCGTCGGAGATGAAACTGATCTCGGACGAGCCGGGAATGATCCGGAAACCCTTGTTGCCGAAGCTCTGGTCCAACCGGCCGTTGGCATCCAGCCGGGCAAAGACGATGTTGCTGATTTCCGATGAGGACGGCGTGCTGGCCCCCGTCACCACGATGCCGCCATCCGGCTGGAGGGCAATGCTGCTGGCCGAATCCCACCAACTGTCATTGCGGGGCCTGATGAGGGCCATGCCATCCGAGCCGAAGCCGGTGTCCAATTGACCCGTGGCGGAGAAACGGGTGGTCATGATCAAGTGGAGCCAATTGTCGTCCTCCATCTCCCCCACCACGATGATGGCGCCATCGGGCTGGATCGCCAGGTCACCGCCGTAGGTGCCCGCACCCCATTTTGCGGTCGCGATGCCCTGGGTTCCGAAGCTGGTGTCCGGCGTGCCGTCGGTGAGGTACCGGGCCACGATCAGCTCATAGTTCAAGTTGTAGCCGGTGATCAGGATCCGGCCGTCTTCCTGAACAGCCACGTCGAAGATGACCATGTCGCTGGTGGGCGGGACGATCCGGCCGGCATTGCCAAAGCTGGCGTCCGGCGTGCCATCCGGGTTGTAGCGGGAGAGGTGGGCGAAGAAGTCCAGGTAGGCCTGGTTTTCGTAGCCGGCCACCAGCATCTTGCCGTCGGCCTGGAGGGCCAGTCCGGAAACGTAAAGCAGGCCCACCTGGGAAGGGATCTTCAGGCTGCCATTGTCGGCGAAGCCCATGTCCAAAGCCCCATTGGGGAGATAGCGCATCAGGAGCGTCTCCGGTTCGGGAAGCAGCATCCCGGAACGGGTCACCAGGGCGACGATGTTGCCATCGGGCTGTACGGCCAATTGCTGGATATGGTCGGTGTAGTCCGAGAGGCTGGCGGTCACCACCCCCTGGGTACCGAAGGACTTGTCCAGATCGCCCGTGGCGGCCAGGACGGGACCGGCGGAGAAGGCGCACAGGATGGCGAGGGGAAGCGTGCGAAGGAGGGCGTGACGAGGCGCCCGGAACAGGGTGTATGGCATGGAAATCTCCCGATGGTTTTCGTGGCTGTGCCCGGCAGGCCGGGCCGTTTCGTATTAAGCAGCAAAGAAGCCGTCCGGGAAACTGGGGCGGATTTCACCCAGGTCGGCCGGTGGCGGCGCCCCCGTGGGTTGGGGGGATGCCGCGCGGATGGGCTTCGTGTGGTGCTGGCGGTGGTGCGGGGAGGGGCGTTGCAAGCCGCTTGGATGGGGAGTTCGCGTGCGTTCGGTGGGATTCGCTATGTTCACCACAGCCTACGCATTGTCGTGGCTTTGGTGCGGTTCGCTGCGCTCACCGCACCAAGCCCCCCCTCAGGTCCGGTATTCCGCGTTGATCTTTACGTAGTCGTAAGAGAAATCGCAGGTCCACACGGTGGCCACCGTGTCGCCCCGGGCCAGGTCCACCCGCACGGCGATCTCCGGCGCGGCCATGACCCGGGCGCCTTCGGCTTCCTGATACGAGGCGGCCCGGCCGCCCTTCTCGGCCACCAGCACGTTGCCCAGCCAGAGGCGGATGCGGTCCACGTCCAGGTCGGCGATGCCCGCATAGCCCACGGCGGCCAGGATGCGGCCCAGGTTGGGATCGGAGGCGAAGAAGGCGGTCTTCACCAGGGGCGAACGGGCGATGGCGTAGGCCACCTGCTTGCACTCGGCCTCGTCCTTGCCGCCTTCCACCCGCACTTCCATGAACTTGGTGGCGCCTTCCCCGTCCCGCACGATGGCCTGGGCCAGTTGCACCATGACCTCGGTGACGGCGGATTGCAGGCTGGTGAAGCGGGGGTCGCCGTCGTCCATGATCACCGGCGCAGCGGTGGCGCCCGTGGCGATGAGGATGCAGGAGTCGTTGGTGGAAGTGTCGCCGTCCACGGTGATGCAGTTGAAGGACTTGTTCACCGCATGGCGCAGCATGGCTTCCAAAGCCTCGCAGGATACCGGGGCGTCGGTGGCCAGGAAGGACAGCATGGTGGCCATGTTGGGGTGGATCATCCCCGAGCCCTTGGCGATGCCGGTGACGGCGAACTCCACCCCGTTCAGGGCCACCTTGCGGCTGGCGGCCTTGGCCACGATGTCGGTGGTCATGATGGCCTCGGCGGCCATGGCCCAGTTGGCGGGCTTCAGGTCGGCGACGGCGGCGGGCAGGGCGGCCTCGATCTTCTCCACCGGCAGGGGCTCCAGGATCACCCCGGTGGAGAAGGGCAGGATCTGCTCGGCCTTCAGGCTCAGGTGCCCCGCCAGGCTGGCGCAGGTGCGCCGGGCCCGGGCCAGGCCTTCCTGGCCGGTGCCGGCGTTGGCGTTGCCGGTATTCACCACCAGGGCGCGGATGCCGGCTTCGCCGTGCAGGTGTTCCTTGCAGACGGTGACCGGGGCGGCGCAGAAACGGTTCTGGGTGAACACCCCCACCACTTCCGAATCGGGGGCCAGGGTCATCACCAGCACGTCCTTGCGGCCGGGCTTCTTGATGCCGGCGCTGGCGATGCCCAGCGCGACGCCGGGCACGGGGAGCAGGGAAGCGGGATCGGGGGCGGACAGATTGACGGGCATGGCGAGGCTCTCGTTGCGTTGATGTGAACAGACTTGTTGGTTGGGCCGAATAGCTCCCTAGCCTCGTAGGATGTGGTGAGCGCAGCGAACCGCATCATTTCGCCAGGCGTTGCGCGATGCGGTTCGCTGCGCTCACCACATCCTACAGGGGGGTGGGCACCCTGGCTCCTGAAGACCGGTCAGGGGATTCTAGCGGAGTCGGCGGGCAAGGTTTCCGACTCCCGGGTCGGCACCGTGAAGCAGAAACGGGCGGGCCGGGCCTGGTCCAGCCACAGCTCGCCGCCGTGGGCCTCCACCAGGGTGCGGCTGATGGCCAGGCCCAAACCCATGCCCTCCGGTTTGCTGGTGGCGAAGGAATCGAACAAGCGGTCTTCCATGTCCGGCTTCACCCCGGGTCCGCTGTCGCTGACGCAGATGCGCAGATGGGTCTCGTCATGGCGGTTCACCGTGATCTCCATGTCCCGCCACAGGCTGGCACTGTCCTGAAGCGATTCCACGGCGTTGGACAGCAGGTTGTGCAGCACCGTGCCCATCTGCACCCGGTCGGCGAACAGGGGCGGCAGGTCATCGGCAAAGCGGGTGTCGATGCCCACCCCCTGGCGTTCCGCCCGGCGGCGCACGTGGGCCAGGCCCTCGGCCACCAGTTCCTGGGCGGTGAAGGCTTCGGGACGCAGGCCGCCGCCCCGGAAGAACTCCCGCAGGCGGCGCATCACCTGGCCGGCCCGGTTGGCTTCCCGGTCGATCTTGTCCAGGGTGTCGCCCAGCAGGGGGCCGTGCTTTTCCGGGTCTGCCAGCATGGCCCGGCCGGCCCGGGCATAGTTGGCCACCGCCACCAGGGGCTGGTTCAGTTCATGGGCGATGGCCTGGGCCATCTCGCCCGCCGCCGCCAGACGCATGGCCTGGTTCAGTTCCGTCTCCCGCTGGTGCAGGCGTTCCTCGGCGACCCGCCGGGTGGTGACGGTCATGCCCAGGAACAGGCCCGTCACCGCCAGGCCCAGCATGAGCATCTGGAATTCCACCACGGTGATGGCGTGCAGGCCCCGCCATTCCAGGATGGCGTTGATGCCCACGTGGCTGGCCGCCAGGGCCACCGTGGCGCCGTGGATGCCGTAGCGCATGGCGATCCAGATGAGGGGTAGGAACAGCAGGTAGAAGAACTTGAACTCGTCGGTGTACTTGAGACCGAAGATCACCCACAGGGCCACGGCGATGGCCAGGCCCTGGAGCAGCATCTCCTTCTCCACCCGGAAGGCGCCCCAGTCACGATGGGCATGGAGCAGCACCAGGGGAGTGATGATGAGCAGGCGGATGAGGGCCCCCACCCAGTAGTTCACCAGGTCGGCCAGCCACGCCCACACGTCCGGCGCCGCCTCCGGGCTGCGGGAGAAGACGTGCACCCCGGCATCCAGCCAGGCTCCCAGCACCGCCACCACCAGGAACCAGGACAGATCCCGCTGGGTGGTCAGGTCCGGGTTCACCTTCAGGCCCCGCAGCAGCCAGGCCGCCAGGGCCACCAGGCCCAGCATGAGCAGGGTGGCGGCCCACAGGGCGGGCAGCCAGTCCGGGGGCAGGCCGTAGAGGGGCAGGCCCACCAGGAAGGTGACCAGAATGAACAGGGGGGCGTAATGCAGCCCATAAAGCAGCAGAAAGCCCAGGCTCAGGCCCAGGGGCGGCGTCCAGGGCGCCAGGGCCAGGGGCAGCACGGTCTGGGGATTGCTGACCGCGTCCAGGGCCAGGCTGCCGATGCCGTAGGCAAGCAGGACCTTCCAGGAAACGGCAAAGCTCTGGGGGGCAGGTGGCTTGCCCCCGGCCAGGGTCTCAGCAGGCGAGTCCATGCATGGCGCACAGGTAGCGCTTGGCCGCCGCCAGGACGACCCACAGCCAGAAAAGCAGGAAAAAGCTCACCAGGGGCACGTGGGCATCCAGGATGAAACGGGGCGTGACGGCCCGCACGCCCTTGATCACCGGCGCGGTGACGGTTTGCAGAATCTTGTAGAAGAGATTGTTGTGCCGGTGCTTGCCGGCCAGCAGGGCCAACACGCCCTGGCCCAGGAGCGCAAAGCCGGCCACTTCCACCAGGACGCGCAGGACGGAAACCAGAAGGATGTCGAGTTGCATGGCGGGTGTGAGCGGGGTGGAAACCCGGGAATTCTAGCTTGCCCCACCCCGCCGGGCCCGCCAAAATCTGCTCCCCACCCCTGTCACGGCCGCCATGAACTTCGACCACTTCCGCAACAACCTGCGCGCCATCCTGTTCGAATGGCTGCGCATGCCGGATCAGGCCCTGGGGGCCTACGTGGAATGCTTCCGTGCCGACCCCGGCGACGTGCGCTCGGCCCGGGCCGCCGGCTGGATCCACGCCCAGAAGCAGCGCTGGGCCGCCGCCGCCGACTGGTTCGGCAAGGCCCTGGCCCTGGAAGGGGACCACGCCGACACCTGGTTCAACCTGGGCTACGTGCGGGAACAGGCCGGCGACCGGGACGGCGCCCTGGCCGCCTTCCAGCGCACCGTGGAACTCAACCCCAGACACGACCGGGCCTGGTACGGCATGGGCATGCTCCACGCCCACCGGAGCGACCATGCCGCCGCCGCCGCCGCCCTCAAACAGGCCGCCGACCTGCAACCCATGAACGGCGCCGCCTGGTACGCCCTGGGCATGGCCCACCAGCACAACCACGACCCGGAAGCCGTTGAAAAGATCATCCACCACCTGGTGGACCACGACCCCCAGGCCGCCAAACGCCTCATCCACGACGCCGAACGAAACGACCTGGCCCACCTGGTGGCCCATCTGTCTGGACATTGAAAACCCTTGGCAGGGTTACGCGCGCCGTCTGCAACCACCCCCCCACTCCCCCCACAGTAGGGTGCGGTGAGCAAAGCGAACCGCACCTCCCTCCCCAGGCCAGCCCAATTCCGCCGGCCAAAGCCCCAAAACAAACATCCAGGGCACTCCTCACCCCCCCTCCTTGTTGAGAACATGGGTGGAAAATTGGTCTGGATATTGAGCAACGCCGGCTGCCGCTCCTGTTCCGCCCTTCAATCGGCAACGGGCGTATGACCCGCTCTTGGACCGTTTGGCGTTGACCCGCCCGTCCGCATGAGAAGCCCCTCCCCACCGGAGAACGAGTTGGGGAGATGGACGCAGGTCATACCACCGCGTTACAAGGAAAAAGGCGCGACAGCATTTCAGTTGCCTTACACTTTCGGGAGCTATTGATCATGAAACCTGCACATTGGCCCAATCCATGCTTTCGAGGCATATGTCTCAATCCATTCGGGGTTGTTCGGCCTGGCGATCAATCACGATGGCGGCATCTGTATTCTGCGTAAATGAAACCCAACCCCTAACTCACCGTGGGCGCCCAACACTAACCCTTATCTCCGTTTGCCATGCGCTATCAAGGTCGTATTACCACGTGGAAGGATGACAAAGGCTTTGGCTTCATCACGCCCAATGGTGGCGGGGAGCAAGTGTTCGTGCACATCAAATCCGTTGACAATAGACAGCACCGACCAGTAGGAAACGAACTCGTCACCTACGAGCTCAAAGTGGATGGAAAGGGCAGAGCGCAGGCCCATGGCGTGGCGTTTGTTGGCGAGAAGGCGGCTCAATCCACTCGAACCGGTCGCAGCAACATTCCGCCTTTGTTCGCCGCCGGTTTTGTGGTGGCTGTCTCGGTCGCGGTGTTTGCCGGCCGGCTTCCGGGGTTTGTGCTGCTGCTCTATGTGGTGGCCAGTCTGGTCGCTTTTCTCGCGTACGCTTTCGACAAGTCTGCTGCCGTAAAAAACCAATGGCGAACCCAGGAGAGCACATTGCATTTAATTGGGCTGATCGGTGGCTGGCCGGGTGCTGTGGCGGCACAGCGACTTCTTCGGCACAAGTCGGCGAAGACCTCTTTTCAAGCCACGTTTTGGACAACTGTTGTGCTGAACTGCGGCGCGGTTGTCTGGTTGCTGTCACCACCTGGCGCCCAAACCCTTCAGCGTGTCTTGGGTGCGGAATGAGGGCTGATCATCCATGCGCGTACTCAATAAGGCAGCCTTCGTGCGCGAAGGGGTGCTGCGCAGCAGCGTCTTCAAGGACGGCCAGTTGATCGACCAGATGCTCTATGCGCTTGTGCGTTGAACCGCCGCCGCGTCCCTCTGGCGAGCCCATCACCGGCAAGTGAGGAGCGAAGTTGCACAACGGAGGCCGACTACCCTGACCGTTGGGCTTCTGGCGTGGGCCGGGTGAACGTTTCCGATCGTGGTGTTCTCGGCGCCCAGTCTGTCATCGGCAAAATTCTTGACCAAACCACCTTGTTATTCCCCCGCCGATCTCGTATCAATCAGTAAAGGGATGGCGTCGTGCGAGGTCGCCGGGCTATCCTTTCCGTCTGCTTTTCGATCTTGTCCAGCCAGCCGTTCGTCGTCAGCCAGGAGGAGTCATGCAGAAATCCCTATACATCGACCCGGTGAAGTGTACGGGTTGCCTGCAGTGCGAGATGGCCTGCTCTTACGAGCACACCGGGGCCATCAACCCTTCCAAATCGCGCATCAAAGTGTTCAGCTTCGAGCACGAGGGCCGCAAGGTGCCCTACACCTGCACCCAGTGCGCCGAGGCCTGGTGCATGCACGCCTGCCCGGTGGAAGCCATCAGGCAGGATGCCCTGACCGGGGCCAAGATCGTGCTGGAAGCTACTTGTGTGGGCTGCAAGGTGTGCACCATCGCCTGCCCCTTCGGCACGGTCAATTACATGGCCGACGTGGGCAAGGTGCAGAAGTGCGACCTGTGCGGCGGCGATCCGGAATGCGCCAAGGCTTGCCCCACCGGCGCCATCACCTTCGTCGATGCCGACTGGACCGGACTGGACCGCATGCGGGCCTGGGCCGGCCGTGCCAACGCCGCCGTGCTTTGAGGAGACGATCATGGCCTGGAACAGAAAACTCCTGCGCGTCAACCTGACTGCCGGCACCTGCACGGCGGAACCCCTCAACATGGAATGGGCCATGGATTACCTGGGTTCCCGGGGCCTGGCCAGCAAGTACCTGGTGGAAGAGATCGATCCCAAGGTGGATCCCCTCTCCCCGGAGAACAAGCTCATCATGTCCACCGGCCCCCTGACCGGCACCATGGCCTCCACCGGCGGCCGCTACACCGTGGTCACCAAGGGGCCCCTCACCGGCGCCATCGCCTGCTCCAACTCCGGCGGCTTCTTCGGCGCCGAGATGAAGTTCGCCGGCTGGGACATGATCATCTTCGAAGGGAAATCGCCCAAGCCCGTCTATCTCTTCCTGGAGAACGACAAGGCGGAACTGCTGGACGCTTCCCACCTGTGGGGCAAGTCCACCTGGGTTACGGAAGAGACCATCAAGACCTCCCACCAGGATCCCCAGATCCGCGTTTCCTCCATCGGCCTGGCCGGGGAGAACGGGGTGCTGTTCGCCTGTGTGGTCAACGACCTGCACCGGGCCGCCGGGCGTTCCGGGGTGGGCACGGTGATGGGCTCCAAGAACCTGAAGGCGGTGGCCATCCGGGGCACCAAGGGGCTGTCCGGGGTGAAGGACTTCCCGGAATTCCTCAAGGTCACCGCCGAGAAGAAGAAGATCCTGGCCGAGAACGGCGTCACCGGCGCCGGCCTGCCCAAGTACGGTACCCAGGTGCTGATGAACGTGATCAACGAGATCGGCGCCCTGCCCACCCGCAACCACCGGGACGTGCAGTTCGAATCCGCCGGCAAGATTTCCGCCGAAGCCATGTATGAAAAGCGGCCCACCGACGGCAAGCAGCACTTGGTCACCAACGCCGCCTGCTTCGGTTGCACCATTGCCTGCGGACGCATTTCCCAGATCGACCAGAACCACTTCACCGTGGTCAACAAGCCCGAATACTGGGGCGCCTCCGGCGGCCTGGAATACGAGGCGGCCTGGGCCCTGGGCGCGGCCAACGGGGTGGGCGACCTGGAGGCCCTGCAATACGCCAACCTGATCTGCAACGAACAGGGCATGGACCCGATTTCCTTCGGCGCCACCGTGGGCGCGGTCATGGAGCTGTACGACATGGGCGTGCTGAGCAAGGAGCAACTGGGGGTGGACGCCCCCTTCGGTTCCGCCGCCGCCCTGGCCCAGTTCGCCGAGATGACCGCCAAGGGCGAGGGCTTCGGCAAGGAGATCGGCCAGGGCTCCAAGCGCCTGTGCACCCAGTACGGCCATCCGGAATTGTCCATGAGCGTCAAGGGCCAGGAATTCCCCGCCTACGACTCCCGGGGCATCCAGGGCATGGGCCTCACCTACGCCACTTCCAACCGGGGCGCCTGCCACCTGCGTTCCTATACCGTGGCTTCGGAAGTGCTGGGCATTCCCATCAAGACCGACCCACTGGTCACCGAGGGCAAGCCGGGCCTGGTGAAGGCCTTCCAGGACGCCACCGCCGTGTTCGACGCCGCCGGCATCTGCATCTTCACCAGCTTCGCCTGGGGCCTGGCCGACATCCAGCCCCAGATCCAGGCCGCCTGCGAGGGTGACTGGTCCCTGGACAAGCTGAATCTGGTGGGCGAACGCATCTGGAACATGGAGAAGCAGTTCAATCTGGCCGCCGGCCTCACCAAGGCCGACGACAGCCTGCCGCCCCGGCTCACCACCGAACCGGCCAAGACCGGCCCCGCCAAGGGCCTGGTCAACGGCCTGGCGAAGATGCTGCCGGAGTACTACGAACTGCGCGGCTGGGACACGGAAGGCGTGCCCAAGGCCGACACCCTGGAACGACTGGGGTTGTAGGACGGTTGGCCGGTCGGGGGAACGCGCCCGGCCAATTGCTTCCGCATGGACATCCTCACCCAGGCGATCTGGTTTTCTCCCCCCTTTGCAAAAGGGGGGCTGGGGGGGATTTCTCCGCCGCATCCCCCTGGCCACCGTCTTGAATCCCCCCTGACCCCCCTTTTTCAAAGGGGGGGAACAGGTGGTAGGGGGGGCATGGCGTGGGGGGCTTCGCGATGCTTACGAGGGCATGTCGTGGGCGGTTTGTCGCGGTCGGGCGTTCGCTCCCAGACACCCTGGTTTTCTCCCCCCTTTGGAAAAGGGGGGCTGGGGGGGATTTCTCCGCCGCATCTCCTTGGCCACCGTTTTGAAACCCCCCCCCCCCCCCCTTTTTTAAAGGGGGGG
>DYIY01000010.1:0-11765 GCA_020723405.1 Thiobacillus denitrificans
CGTAAATACCTGATCCTGGGCGTTGGGGGGAGGTGGGTGGGCTGGACGCTTACACTGCATGCCCCGGGGAGGGTGGAGTTCCAGGCTAGTCAGAAGGTGTGGACCGGGCCGGCGAGTGTGGGGGGGATGGGGGTGGCGTTGCCCCAAGCGGGGGAGGTGGCCGAATGTCCCAGTACCCTGTCAGATGCCGGGACAGGCGGAGCCAGTGCGCTATGAGTCTGGTGCTGACCCAAACCGTAGCCATGGGGCAGCAATCCCCAGTGCAGGCATTGACCGGGTTCTGTCAGAGCGGAACCGGCGCCTATGTCTTGATTGACCCCATGCTGGGCGAACCCTTGCCTGACATGGTGCAAGGCGTGGCGCAGGATTCCCATGCATTGGTTCGCGCCAGGGAGCAGACGTGGGGGCGTACGATCTTTACTGTGAGTCTGGCCACCGGGACCCCTCTGCACGTAAGCCAATATCCCTATCTGGTGGAACTGGAAGGGCCGTCTGACCCCTGGTGGCAAACGACTTGGGAGATGGCTGCCGAGGCCTCCCTGGCCTGCCTGGCCGAGGGTGTGACCGGCGAAGGTGGCGGCCCGTTGCCAATCGGCGGCTGGCTCATCAGTGCCATGGGCCAGCAGGCCCTGGTGGATGCCCTGGGCGATTTGTTTCGACTCAGGGCCGATGCACAAACCCGGGCCCGATACCTGCGGCTGGCCGATCCCCGGGTGATGGCCCTGGTTCAGCGCGTGGTTGGCACAGCCCGCCTTGGCTGTCAACGGAACCCCAAATCTGACACACGTTCTGTGTCGACTGGAAACTGAAATCTGATACAGCATGTAGCCGGGATGGAGTCCCGGCTGCGCGCCAGCTCGGCCGTGCCGGGGGTGGCGAGGCCGATCTGGCGCGCGGCGGCCAGGACATCGGCCGGCACCACGGCGGTACTCAGCCAGGACGTGGGGCAGGTTCTGACCATTCCGACAGCGGAACCGGAAATTTCTGAATCTGAAGACGACAGCAGTTGGTCGGAAACGCTCCTGGCCTTCTTCGATAGCCTGGGACGGCCCATCGTCGGCCTGGCCGTGCGCCTGGTCTCCGGAGAAACCGAGACCCATGCCACCACGGATGCGGGCGGACGGGTGCCATCCGTCAAAGGCAAAGCTCAGGGCGAGACCATCGCCATCCACGTCAAGAAGCACCCGGCCCGGGGTGGGGGGGAAAAGGAGGTCGCAAGCTATTCTCCAAGACCGGGAAAACAGACGGTCCGAGTGCAAAGCGGGATGCACGTCGAGAAGACGAAACTGCGCCAGGACAAAGGCAAACCCAGTCATCCTCCGCGCGTGCTGAAGCCGGGTACAGGCAATGGCAACCTGGAAACCCGCACTGGGACCGGACAGCCGATCACCTGTTCGGTTGGCTGCGAATGCCCTAACGCCGATGACCTGTATCTTGGTGTGAACAACGTCTATCGCGACTGGGTGAAAAAGGCGGCGACCCGCTCCGGTCTGATGCCCCAGGCCGTTGCCGCAGTCATGAATGCCGAAGCCGCGAAGGACAAGACTGGGAAATGGGAGCCCAATTCGAAATCGTCGAAAAGCTCCGCGACGGGAATGACCCAGTTTCTCGACGCCAGCTGGATAGGCGAAGCCGTGCGCAACGGCACCTACCTCCACGACAAATGCGTCAAGGAAGGCTGGCTCAGTCAGGACGACAAGGGCGCATGGCGCTTCAAGAAGAGTGACGCCACGTTCTTGACCGCCCCGGGTCTGGAACGAAAGCTCAGGAAATTACTCACTGGACGGAGAAAGTCGTCGGACAAGAACCTGCAGAAATTGCTGAACCTGCGCTACGAACCGGAGTTCGCCATCATGGCGGCCATGGATTATGCGAAAGCGAATTTGGCGAACCTGGCAGGCAGAGGCTATGCGGTCGACAGTCTGAACGAAGTGGAAAAGGCCCGGATCATGTATCTGTGCCACCACCTTGGTTTAGCCGATGCCATTCACTTCATACAGAATACGATTCCCGAGGAGAGTGTGTTTGGGACAAACAAGAAAGGGAAGATGGTGCTCAAGCAGAATGGGGCTAGAAGTCTGTTGATAACGCAGATCGGATTGGCGAAAGCAGTAAATGGATATATCAAGCCGAATGATGGAAGTTGGGTAAAGGGGCATAGAGCATGGCTCAAGAGGTTTGTTGGTGATCATATAAAGCCCAGTGTGTTCTATTGTCCTGGGGAAAGGGCGGGTTCTGCAAAGGCATCTGAAGGTCGTGGTGATTTGTTGGATATAACGGAGTCTCTTGTGCAATGATGAATTTATCGAGGTTATGGATCGTAGTTGTTTTTCTTGTTTACGCCTTCGCTGTGAAGGCTGATTCGATTTCGACAAGATTGGGTGACCTTTCAATAAAAAGAGGGAAGGCAACGATCGGTGCTTTGATCTTAAATGATGCTCCTGTTTTTTCGCACCTTTCGGATGTTGTTTTGTCTGTTGAGAATTTATGGGTAACGCTTTCTCTCGTGCCAAAGGAGGAAAACTTGTTTCTGTTTTCCGTTTCCGGGGTTGAAAAAGAAACCAAGCGGATGGCTTATGGGTTTGTAGTGTTGAATGTAGGGGGTGAGGTTCCAGAAATCTCGAACATGGCAAATCTTCCAAAGCAGTATGTTTGGGATGACAACCACTACGTTAAAAAAACTCTTGGTGGAGTTGTATTTGGCCTGTATGTTGTTGATCCATTTCACCCTTGGCTAAATTCCGGAACATCAGATCGAATGCAATTCGTCTACCAAAGTGGAAAATTGGAAGAATATAAGGGGCCATGGCGTGGCCCAAAAAAACCGGAGACTTACCTTCAGCCAACTGGTGACGACCCCTGCTGGAATGTCAATGGTGTCGAAGACTGCCGCGAGGAAATCGAGCGCGAGAAAGCGGCAAAACGTGCCAAGCAGAGGCGTAAAGCCTCACAGCCTGCTGCCACGAAATAGCGGGCGGTTTCAAATCCCAAGTGCAACCCCCCCAGAGTCAGTGAATTGAGGTTGAGGGTTGATGGAACGAGGCAAGCATAGCGGCGAAGACCTCCAAGGGCGAATGGAACGCATGAGTCGCGCGTGGTCGGCTGTTCAGGCTGTCGGCGATGGCGTCGAGATCGGCCTGGCTGTGCACCGACAGGTCCGATCCCTTGGGCAGATACTGACGCAGCAACCCGTTGGTGTTTTCGCAGGTGCCGCGCTGCCAGGGACTGTGCGGGTCGCAGAAGTAGACCTTCACGCCGGTGCGCGTCGTCAGTTCAGCATGCCGGGCCATCTCCTTGCCCTGGTCATAGGTCAGGGTCTGGCGCATCGGAGCGGCAATCAGGTTGAGCTTGGCGGCGAAGCCAGCCAGGGCCGAGGCTGCGGTGGCATCGTCCATCTTGGCCAGCAGGACCAGCCGGCTGGTGCGTTCCACCAGCACCCCCACGGACGACTTGTTGCCCGTCCCCTTGATGAAGTCGCCTTCCCAGTGACCCGGCATGACCCGGTCATCCACCTCGGGGGGGCGCACATGGATGCTCATCATCTCGGCGAGCTGCCCCCTCCGGTCGGTACCTCGGCTGCGCGGCTTGCGGCTGGAATGGCCTTGGCGCAGACAGGCGATCAACTCCCGGCGCAGCTCGCCGCGCGGATGCGCGTAGATGGCGGTGTAGATGGTCTCGTAGGAAACCGGTCGGCTGGGGTCGCCGGGGAACAGCCGCTTGAGGGTACCCGCAATCTGCTGGGGCGAGTACTTCCAACTCAGCAGGGTCAAGACCAGCCCCCAGGTCACACTACCGTGGTCAAGCTTGGCCAATCCACGGGCCGCATCGCGGCGCTGGGTGCTCAGCCCCTGCGCGGTCACCGAGGCATAGCCCAACTCCGGCTGGCTGTTGCGCCAACTCCCGGCTGATGGTCCCAGGGGAGCGCGCGAGTGTGCGGGCCATGGCCCGCACACTCGCCCCCTGCTGCTTCAGGCTCGCAATCGTCATGCGCTCTTCAGGCTGAAGCTGTTGGTACGTGGTTCGTTTTTGCATCTGCACACCTTACGACATCCAAGGTGTTGCACTTCAGATTTGAGAACGCCGGGTGATCGCCGAGGGGCGTGTAAAGGGTGAGCAGTTGTCCGCGTACCAGTACGGCACCAAGCTGCGGTTGGAAAACGCAAAACACCAGCATGAGAGCGCTCTGTCCGGCATTCGGTGAATGCTTGCGGCTGCGCTTGATGGTGATGAGCCGATATTTCGGTTTTTCAGCGTTGCGAATTTAGCGAAATATTCCTTGACTCGCCCAAAACAGGCGCCCATGATGCGCCGCGCGTGTAACCGGTCAGTGCCTGCCGCCAGCTGCCATCGCCTTCCCAGCCGATTTACCAGTTGTCTGTTCTGTCCCTGTCCCGTGGTTTGCGTCAGTAAGGGCTTCGGCCTGTCTTCATCTCTTTTTGGAATATTCAAACATGGCAACTGGCACCGTTAAGTGGTTCAACGAAACCAAGGGTTTCGGCTTCATTTCCCCCGACGAAGGTGGCGAAGATCTTTTCGCTCACTTCTCCGCCATTCAATCCTCCGGCTTCAAGACCCTGAAGGACAACCAGAAGGTCAGCTTCGACGTGGTCCAGGGCCCCAAGGGCAAGCAGGCCTCCAACATCCGTCCCATGGACTGATCGTTCGGCTTTGCCGTTGAGGAAGCCCGGTTCGCCGGGCTTTTTTGTTTTTGGTCCGCCCCTGGGGTCTAATGCCTGCCCATGGCCAAAGCGACCACCCTCTACGTATGCGCCCAGTGCGGCGGCCAGACCAGTAAATGGCAGGGCCAGTGCCCCCACTGCCTGGCCTGGAACACCCTGTCCGAGACGGTCCAGGAGACCAGGCCCCGGCGCTTCAGTGCCTTGGCCGCCAGCGGCGAGGTGGTGCGGCTCACCGACGTGCAGGCCGTGGAAACCCCCCGGCTGGCCACCGGGCTGGCCGAGTTCGACCGGGTCCTGGGGGGCGGCCTGGTGGGTGGCGGGGTGGTGCTGCTGGGGGGCGATCCGGGCATCGGCAAGTCCACCCTGCTGCTCCAGGCCCTGGCCGACATCAACGCCCGGGCGAAGACCCTCTACGTGAGCGGCGAGGAATCCGCCGCCCAGATCGCCCTGCGCGGCAACCGCCTGGGTCTTGGCGCCGCCATACCCCTGCTCACCGAAATCCGCCTGGAAGCCATCCTCGGCACCCTCAAGGCGGAGCAACCCCAGGTGGCGGTCATCGACTCCATCCAGACCGTCTATACCGAACAGCTTCAATCCGCCCCGGGCAGCGTGGCCCAGGTACGGGAATGCGCCCAGGAACTGACCCGCCACGCCAAGCAGGCCGGCATCACCATCCTGCTGGTGGGGCACGTCACCAAGGAAGGCACCCTGGCCGGGCCCCGGGTGCTGGAGCACATCGTCGACACGGTGCTCTATTTCGAGGGTGACACCGGCTCCAGTTTCCGCCTCATCCGGGCCTTCAAGAACCGCTTCGGGGCGGTGAACGAACTGGGCGTCTTCGCCATGACCGACAAGGGCCTCAAGGGGGTGGCCAATCCCTCGGCCCTGTTCCTGCAACGGGACGACCGGGAAGCCCCCGGCTCCTGCGTGGTGGTGGCCCAGGAAGGCACCCGGCCCCTGCTGGTGGAAATCCAGGCCCTGGTGGATGCCGCCCACGCCCCCAATCCCCGCCGCCTCACCGTGGGCCTGGACGGCAACCGGCTGGCCATGCTGCTGGCCGTGCTGCACCGCCACGGCGGCGTGCCCTGCTACGACCAGGATGTCTTCGTCAACGCCGTGGGCGGGGTGAAGATCACCGAACCCGCCGTGGACCTGGCCGTGGCCATGGCCGTGGTCTCCTCTCTGCGCAGCCAGCCCATCCCCCACAAGCTGGCGGTGTTCGGCGAAGTGGGCCTGGCCGGTGAGATCCGTCCCGTGCAGCGGGGCCAGGAGCGCCTCAAGGAAGCGGCCAAGCTGGGTTTCACCCAGGCCCTCTGTCCCAAGGCCAACCTGCCCAAGGGCAAGATCAGCGGCATGGAGGTGAAGGGGGTGGGGAGCCTGGCGGAAGCCCTGGAGTATTTCCGGGGGCTGTAATTGATGTGGCGCATGGCCGGAACCTTGCCCCTGTGCCACGGTCTGCCCTGGCTTGCCTGATTCCGGAAATCCCATGTCCCGCCTTTGGTCCTGCATTGCCCTTCTGCTGCTGGCTTCGGTCGCCCAGGCCGCCTGTCCGACGCTCCCGGCTGGCTTGCAACCCCTGGCCGGGGAACGCCGGGCCGTGGAATTGGCCTGGGAACTGGACCAGCCCTGGCAGGCGGGGGGCGCCATCGTCCTCTACTGCGCCCCGGATGGCAGTCCCCGGGCCGGCCGCCTGGCCGCGCCGCCGAAGCATGCCGGGGAAGAAGCGACCCGGCGGGCCGAACACTGGGCCCTGGCCAGGCGCGTCAACCTGGCCCGCAAAGGGGAGGCCCACCCCCTGGGCCTGCCCCTGGCGCCGGCCCAGTTGGCCCTGCTGGAGCGCTTTGCCCTGACCGATGCCGGGGCCGTCTGGCTGCGGGAAGTGGCCGACGATACCCTGCGGCTGTTCAACAAGGGCCATCTGGACTATGACCGGAAGGCCTGGAAGCAGGCCCAGCGCAGCGGGCGTTTCCCCCCCCTGTCCCGGCTGCTCACGGGCAAGCTGTCGGAGGCCGGCCAGTTCGCCGGTGATGCGGCCCCGTTCAAGTTCTCCGGCTATGCGGGGCCCGGCGCCATGGCCCATCCCGGGGCCATCGGCCTGGGGGACGGGGGCCTGCGTTGCCATTTCCCCTCCAGTGACGAACTGGTGGACCCCCACGCCATCATCTCCCATGAATTCGGCCATACCCGCTATGGCGACCCGGCCAGCGCCGGCAGCCTGCTGGGCGAGGCGCGCACCGTGGAGCGCTACGAGAACCCGGTGCGGGTGAAGAACGGCTATGAACCCCGGGCCCTGTACTTCCAGCGCACCAACCAGGGCGCCCTGGAACCGCGCAAGGACAGCCTGCTGGAGCGACTGCTGAACCTGGAGAAGGAACAGGGTATCGCGGTGGCCGACCAGACCGCCGTGGACCGTTACCACTGCGACTGTCCCGGCCCCCTGCCGGTGATCCTGGACTGCATGGTGCGGGAAAAACCGCCCGTGGAGGGGGAGCCGCCGGGGGTGGTCCAGGATTGCAAGCTGGACTGGCGGCCGGAGAAGGTGCCCCAGGGGGTGCGGGGGTTGCTGGACGGGGCGAAGCCGGCGGCCCGTTGAGGGCGTGCGCGGCGAAAGGCCGCCGCCGGGGCCGGTCCCCAGCCGGGGATGGCAAGGGTTACGGGCCTTCCCCCTTGAAGCCGTGCTTTTCCAGCAGCCGGTAAACGCTTCGTTCGCTGATGCCCAGGATGTTGGCGATGCGCCCCCGGTGGCCGGCGTACTTGGCCACCAGCAGTTCCAGGTAGCGGCGCTCGATCTCGTCCAGGGTGGGCTCGTGCTGGAAGCCCATGCTGAACTGGCCGGGGGACTCCCCCAGGGATTCGAAGGAAAAGTGTTCCGGGCGGATTTCCTCGCTGGCCCCGCCGACGATGATGGCCCTTTCCACCATGTTGCGCAGTTCGCGGATGTTGCCGGGGAAGCCGTAGGCCATCAGCAGCTTCAGGGCCGCCGGGCTCATGCGCTTGTCCAGGCGGCGGGAAAAATTGTGGTGGGCGAGGAAATGGTCGATCAGGGCGGGGATGTCCTGGAGCCGCTCGCGCAAGGGCGGAATGCGCAAGGTGAAGGCGGAGAGACGGTAGTAGAGGTCGGAGCGGAAGCGGCCCTCCTTGCTCATCTGGGCCAGGTTGCGGTTGGTGGCGGCGACGACGCGCACGTCGGCGCGCAGGTCCTTCACCCCGCCCAGGCGGCGGTACTGGCCGGTTTCCAGCACCCGCAGCAGCTTGGCCTGGATGGCCGGCTCGATCTCGCCGATCTCGTCCAGGAACAGGGTGCCGCCCTTGGCCGCCTCGACGAGGCCCGGTTTCTGCCGGTCGGCGCCGGTGAAGGCGCCCTTCTCGTGGCCGAAGAGCTCCGACTCGAAGAGTTTTTCCTGGAGGGTGCAGCAGTCCACGGCGACGAAGTTGTGGACCGAGCGGGGGCCCCGTTCGTGGATGGCGTGGGCCACCAGCTCCTTGCCCACGCCGCTTTCGCCCTGGATCAGCACGGTGGCCTCGGTCTGGGCGACGGCGTCGATGAGGCCCTGGAGCTCGGCCATGGCGGCGCTGTCCCCCACCATGCCGCCGCTGCGCCGGCTGTTGAGGCGCTTCTTGCAGAACTGGTGGTCCCGCTGCAGGGCCGCCCCCTGGAGGGCGCGCTTGACCTCCAGTTCCAGTTCATCGGGGTTCACCGGCTTGGTCAGGTACTCCATGGCCCCGGCGCGCATGGCGGACACCGCGTCCTGCACCGTGCCGAAACCGGTCAGGACGATGACCGGGTAATCCTTCGCCAGTTGGGGCAGCAGGTCCAGCGCATTGGCGTCGGGCAGCTTGACGTCGGTGATGATCAGGTCGAACTGCCGTCCGGCCAGGGCAACCCGGGCCTCGGCCCAGCTATGGGCGCCCTCGGCGGGGTATCCCATGCGCCCCAGTTCGGCCTGGAGCAGCCGGTTGAGCAGGCGGTCGTCCTCCAGCACCAGGATGAGTTCTTCGTGTTTCATGCCGGCACCCGTGTCGCGGCGTCGGGCAGGCGCAGGGTGAAGCGGCTGCCCCGGCCCGGTTCGCTGTCCACCAGGATGCTTCCCCCCAGGGCCTCGACGATGGAGCGGCATATGGACAAGCCCAGCCCGGTGCCGCGTTGGCCGTCGGCGCGCCGGCTGAAGAAGGGATCAAAGATGTGCCGGGCATCCTCGGGGGTGATCCCCACGCCGGTGTCGGCCAGTTCGATTTCCACCCAGTCGCCGGCCTGGCGCGTGCTCACTTCCAGCCGTCCCCCCTGGGGCATGGCGTGGAAAGCGTTCTGGGCCAGGTTGAGGACCAGGGTGCGCAGTTCGGTGTCGCTGGCCAGGATGCGCGGCGAAGGCGTGGCCAGGCGGGGCACCACCGCCACCTTGCGCTCGCCGGCCTCCCAGTCCAGCAGGGACAGGGTTTCCGACACCGCCGGGTTCACCTCCACCAGTTGCGGCGTGGGGGAGGGGGCCATGCCCAGCTTGAGCAGGCTTTCGGTGATGGCGATGCAGCGGTCGATCTCGCCGTCCACCATGCCCAGGTAGTCGCTGATGACCTTGAGCCGTTCCGGCTCCTGCTCGGCGGCGCGCAGCATGGCGTGCAGGGCGATGCGGATGGAGGCCAGGGGGTTGTGGATCTCGTGGGCCACGCCGGTGGCCAGGCGGGCCATCTCGGCCAGTTTCTGTTCCTGGGAGAACTTCAGGGCCTGGTCCAGGTCGCGGCTGGACTCCACCACGTAGCGGCGGTCCCGCCCCTCCACCCGGCTGTCCAGGGGAGCGGCGAACACTTCCACATGGCGTTTCCCCCCCTCGGCGCGGGTGAAGGTCATGAGGGTCTTGCAGGCCCGGCCCGTATGCTCGATCTCGTGCACCGGGCAGAGCATGAGGGTGGGCGCACAGGCCTGCCCCTGGCCATGGCTGGAAACGTGGCAAGGCACACCGCTGTGGCTCTGTCCCGGGGGCAGGCCGATCTGTTCCCGGTAGGCGCGGTTGTCCAGGACGATGCGCAGGGTCTCCCGGTCGATCACCCGGATACCGTCGGGAATGGCGTCCACCAGGGCCTGCAGAAAGGTCTCCTGCTCCTGGATGCGGCGCACCAGGCTTTGCAGGTTCTCGGCCATCTCGTCGAAGGTGCGGCCCAACTGGGCCAGTTCGTCCCCGCCTTCCAGGTTGGCGCGGCCCTCCAGGTGGCCGCTGGCCAGTGCGTGGCTGGCGGCGGACAGGCGGGCCACCGGCCGCAACACATAGTGATGGATGAACCAGGCGCCGCCCAGCAGGGACGCCAGCAGCAGCAGGCCACCCATGCCCGCCAGGGTGGCGGCGGAGAGGGCGGCCTGGTGGCGGATGGGAGCGGCATCGTAGTCCACCACCATCACCCCGTTCAGGGGGCGGGTGGCCGCCTGGCCGTGACACCCCGTGCAGGGGGGGCGGTTGGCCACCGGGTTGAGGCTGCGCATCACCTCCCGGCCCAGGGCGTCCCGGGTGAACAGGGTGGTGAGGCCCAGGGGCCGCGCCGCAGCCGGGCAATCCAGGCACAGGCCATGGGGTTCCAGGGGAAAGGTCTGGCCAAGCAGGGCCGGGTTGGAGGCGAAGCGGATTTCCCCGTCGGGGGCCACGATCATGGCGCCGAGCACGCCGGACTGGCGGCCCATGCGGGCGACGATATCGCGCAGGCCCGGCAGGTCCCGCTTCAGCATGGCGTTTTCCAGCGCAGCCTGGAGCAGGCGGTTGACCTCGTTGGAGGCCTGGCTGCGCTCCTGGGCCAGCTGGTACTGGTATAGCGCCACCGCCAGGCCCACCAGGGCCAGGGACAGGCTGACCAGTCCCGTTGCCGCGCCCAGGACGAATTTGTGCCGCAGACTGGTGATCCGGAACATCGTTTTCCACTTCCCCTCGCCGGCCGGATTGCCAGGTTGGCAGCCCCTTGACCGAGCCCGAATGCCAGCAATGGTAAGGATCGTGACCGGGATTTTCCTACCACCTTTTGCCCGGCCTGCCATTTTGTCAGACCGCCGCCACGCATTCAGGGGGATCTCCGGGGCACCGCCTGCCAAGTTGGCAGAAATCCCCGCCCAAGTCCCCGGCATTTCACGCCTTGGCCGATAAAAAACAATGGGTTGCATTCGATTTTCGGGGTGGCACAGGTGTTGCTGATGGGGTGGCCACGCTTTGGCGCCCCCCGGTGCCAGGCCGCCCCAGCAGGAGGAGTCATGAAACCCAGCCAGGACCGGATCGCCCCGTGTGTCCTCATCGTGTCGGCATTCACCCTGACGTGGCCGTGCCCTGTCCCGGCGGCGGCCGAGGGCGAACCCGCCATCGCCGGCGAGGCGCCATACCGGCGGCCCCAGGACGCTCCATCCGTGACGGCCTTCACCCGGGATGCGGCCTGGTACCGCCAGGCCCTCACCGGCGTCTCCCGGCCCTATCCCGCCAGCCTGCGCTTCCTCGAGGACCAGGGGCGCTGGCACACCCCCTTCACCCGGCCGGGCATGACCGGCCCCTACGACATTCGAAATTGGCACCAGCCCGCCCAGGCGGATGGCAACCAAGACGTCGCAAGGCGTTAGCGGCGCCCGACCGGGCGTCACCCAGGCGGTGGCGGGTGCTTCCGGGAGGAACGGCCCGCTGCCAATGAACTGACTCTAGGAGATCGAGATGGATCGAATGCGCACTTTCAAACTGGCCGCCCTGGCCGCCACCCTGATGTTCGCCCTGCCCCTGGCCCAGGCTGCCGATGAAGCCAAGGCGAAGGGCGAGCAGGCGGGCATGTCCGGAATGAGCGGCATGTCCGGCATGGGCGGCATGTCCGGGATGTCCGGGATGAGCGGCATGGGCGGCATGGGCGGCATGGGCGGCATGTCCGGCATGTCCGGGATGAGCGGCATGGGCGGCATGTCCGGCATGTCCGGGATGAGCGGCATGGGTGGTATGTCCGGCATGTCCGGGATGAGCGGCATGTCCGGCTACTTCCGCATTTCCCCCACGGGTGAAATCTTCTTCTATCCCTTCCAGCAGGGCATGTCCGGCATGGGCGGCATGTCCGGGATGTCCGGCATGGGCGGCATGTCCGGGA
>DYIY01000010.1:11865-170662 GCA_020723405.1 Thiobacillus denitrificans
GCATGTCCGGGATGAGCGGCATGGGTGGCATGTCCGGGATGAGCGGCATGGGCGGTATGTCCGGGATGTCCGGGATGTCCGGCATGGGCGGCATGTCCGGCATGGGCGGCATGTCCGGTTGGACCCCGCCCGCCCATTAAGCGGGCGTGATCAGGGCGCGCTTTGTTCGCGCCTCCCGAGCGGACACGGCGGCTGCCGTGTCCGCCCCCCGATCCACGGCACCAGGAGGGCAATGCAATGATGACCGATCTCGATGGGCGCGAAGCCGGCATGGAGGAACGCGTCGGCAAGTTCATGGTGGTGTTGGGCGCGGTACTGACCGGCCTGACCCTGCTGGTGGTTTTCCTGGGCTGGCTCATGCGCTGAGGTCCGCCCTTCATGGGCTTCAGGCCAAGCCTCCACTCCATCCACTCAAGAGGTCACGCATATGTTTGGCATGGTATTCCGCCTGTTCCTCGCCACGCTCCTGGCCCTGTTCCCGGGCCTGGCGAGCGCCGGCCAGGACAGGCCGCCCTACGAGGCGGCCCGCTGGGACCCCCGACACTTCAAACCGCTCATCGACAAGACGCCGGATTCGGAATGCCTGCAATGCCACGCCGAGGTGCTTGCGCCCAGCGTGCGGCCCCGTTCTCCGGCCGGTCTCGGGGCGGAACCGTCCCTGGCCTGGTACCAGACCCTGGATACCTATGCCGGTGCCCAGGACACCTTTCATCGTCGCCACCAGTCCAGCGACTTCGCCAGGCAGGTCATGGACCTGCGCTGCAATACCTGCCACCAGGGCCATGATTCCCGCGAGGAAGCCCCGGGCGGCTCGGCCACCGCCCAGGCCACGGGCTATGCCCTGCGCAAGCAGGTGGAGCCCAGGACCTGCCTCATGTGCCACGGCCAGTTCAACTGGCAGGTCATGGGCCTGCCCGGCCCCTGGAAGGAGCATGGCGAGACTTTCGGCAACAACTGCCTGACCTGCCATTCGGGCATCCGCACCACCCGCCACAACGTCAACTTCCTCAAGCCCCAGGCCATCGAGGCGGCCGGGGCGGAGAACGGCGATGTCTGTTACGGCTGCCATGGCGGCCGGGCCTGGTATCGCCTCAGCTTCCCCTATCCCCGCCATGCCTGGGAAGGCATGGACAAGGATCTGCCGGACTGGGCCAGGGGCCGGCCCAGCGAGTCCGAACCGCGCTTCCGCCTCCCGCCCAAGCCGGCCGCCTCGATCCCGGACGCGGCCACCCGGACGGGGGGCGGGGACACACCGGCCAAGCCCCGGGCCGGGAAGGGTGCCGCCCGGGGCAAGCCGGCGACCCGGGACGTTCCGGCCTGGCACAGGCTGACGGACAAGCCGGCGCGTCCGGCCATGACCACACGCCATGTGCAGCGTGATGCCGCGGGCTAAGCGGCCATTTCAGCAGGAGAAGACATGAACTTGAATCTCGAAGCCCTGGCGGGCCGGCTCAACCCCGACCGACGGGAATTCCTCAAGGCCGGCGCGGCCGGTGCCGGCATGCTGGCGGCGGGGGGGCTGGTGAATCTTGCCGCGGTGAAGGACGCCAAGGCCTTTGCCTACGAGCCCTATCCCCGGGACGACGAGCTGACCACCGTGGTCACCTCCTGTGCCCACAACTGCGGCTCCCGCCACATGCTGGTGGCCCACAAGAAGGGCGACGTCATCGTCCGCCTGTCCACCGACGACGGCCGCTACCAACTGGGCGGCCACTTCGGCAAGGACACCCTGGAGGAGCCCCAGTTGCGGGCCTGCCTGCGGGGCCGTTCCTATCGCCAGCGCCTCTATTCCGCCGAGCGCCTGCTCTACCCCATGGTGCGGGTGGGCAAGCGCGGCGAGGGCAAGTTCAAGCGCGTGTCCTGGGACGAGGCCCTGGACTACGTGGCGCGCAAGATGATCGCCATCAAGGACCAGTACGGTTCCACCGCCCTGCTGGACCAGAGCTATGCCGGCGCCTCCTACGGCGTGCTGCACAAGTCGGACCAGATCGAGGGCCTGCTGGGCCGCTTCCTGGGCATGTTCGGCTGCCGCACCAACTCCTGGTCGGTGCCCTCCTACCAGGGCACCACCACCAGCTCCCGCTGGACCTTCGGCACCATCGAGGACGGCAACGAGGACGACGCCTTCGCCCACAGCAAGCTGATCATCATGTGGGGCTGGAACCCGGCCTACACCTTCCACGGCGGCAACACCTTCTACTACATGCGCAAGGCCAAGCAGGCCGGCTGCAGGTTCGTGCTGGTGGACCCGCAATACACGGATTCGGCCGCCGCCTACGACGCCTGGTGGATCCCCATCAAGCCCAACACCGACGCCGCCATGATGGCCGGCATGGCCCACCACATCTTCACCAGCCAGCTCCAGGACCAGGCCTTCATCGACAAGTTCTGCCTGGGCATGGACGCGGGCACCATGCCCGAGTGGACGGCCCACAGCCCCAACGGCAGGGAGAACTTCAAGGACTACATCCTGGGCACCTACGACGGTGTGCCCAAGTCGCCGGAATGGGCGGCGGACATCTGCGGCGTGCAGGCCGAGGACATCAAGAAGCTGGCCCGGATGTACGCCACCACCAAGCCGGCGGCCCTCAAGGCCAGTTGGGCGCCGGGCCGGGCCAACTTCGGCGAGCAGTACAACCGCATGGCGGCGGCCCTCCAGGCCATGACCGGCAACATCGGCAAGCTGGGCGGCTGCGCCGAGGGCGTGGGCAAGGCCTGGCACGCGGAGGCGGTGGCCTATCCCTACGATCAGTACGCCAACATCTGGTTCGCCTCCATCAAGTCGGACCGCTGGGCCCACTGCGTGCTCAACTACCCCGACGTGAGGCGGGAAGAGATCGGCCTGTGGCCGCGCCAGGACAAGCTGGACGGCGTCATCCCCAACATCAAGGGCATCTTCTGGCAGGGCTCCGACTGGTTCAACCAGCTCACCAACATCAACAAGGAGATCCAGGCCATCAACAGGATGGAGCTGGTGGTGTGCATGGATTCCACCATCACGCCGTCGGGCCTGTTCGCCGACGTGCTGTTCCCCATCGCCACCCACTTCGAGCGGCACGACGTGGCCCTGCCCTGGTACAAGGGCCACTACTACATCCACCGGCCCAGGGTCATCCAGCCCCTGGGCGAATCCAAGACCGACTTCCAGGTGTTCACCGAACTCGCCTACCGCATCGGCCACCTCACCGGCATCGGCGACCATTTCGGCAAGAGCTACAACCCCAAGGCCAACCGCGACTATTTCCACCACGACGACGCGGTGGACGAGGCCTACCTGCGGGAATGGTGGGAGCACAAGGTCATGGCCCACCAGCACGTCACCATGAGCTGGGAGGACTTCAAGAAGCACGGGGTCTACAAGTTCAAGCTGGACAAGCCCCACGTGGCCTTCCGCGAGCAGATCGAGCACGGCAAGCCCTTCCAGACCCCCTCGGGCAAGATCGAGATCCTCAGTTCCGAGCTGGCGGTGGTGGAGGACTGGACCCGCACCCGCTACGGCAGCCCCATCCCCTCCATCCCCAAATGGATCGAGCCGGTGGAGTATCTGGACAGCCCCATCGCCAGAAAGTACCCCTTCCACCTGATCTCGCCCCACCCGCGCCACCGTACCCATTCCATCTTCAACAACTGCGCCTGGCTGCGGGAAACCTACGAGCAGGAGGTGACCATCAACGCCAGCGACGCCGAAAAACTGGGCATCCGGACCGGCGACACGGTGGAAATCTGGAACGACCGGGGCGGCGTGGTGGTGCCCGCCTACGTCACCGAACGGGTGCTGCCCGGCGTGCTGGTGCTCCACGAGGGCGCCTGGCTGGACCTGGACAAGGAAGGCTGGTGCCGCGCCGGCAACCCGGACGTGCTCACCGACGACGCGCCCAGCCCGGCCGGGGCCTTCGCCTACAACAACGCCCAGGTGCGCATCCGCAAGAGCGACAAGGAACACCGCCCGGGCTGGGACAAGCTGGCCACGTCCCGTGCCCACGTGTTCCGCCGGGACTATTGAGAGGAATCCGCCATGGCTGAAGAGAAGGATCTGGACAAGATCAAGCAGGCGGTGAAGCGCCGCAGGAAAGCGGTCTACACCCCGGTGGTGCCCGAGATGCAACTGGGCTTCATCCACCACAACGTGGACTGCATCGGCTGCCGCGCCTGCGAGATCGCCTGCAAGGACAAGAACGGCCTGGCCGCCGGGCCCCGCTTCCGCCGCGTGATGTACGTGGAGGGCGGCAAGTTCCCCGAGGTGTTCGCCTACAAGGTGAACATGTCCTGCAACCACTGCGCCGAGCCCGCCTGCCTGCCCACCTGCCCCACCGGCGCCATCTTCAAGCGCAAGAAGGACGGCATCGTCGACATCGACTCCACCCTGTGCATCGGCTGCCGCAAGTGCGAGGCCGCCTGCCCCTACGGCGCGCCCCAGTTCATCCCGGAGGAGAACGTGGTCTCGAAATGCAATATGTGCGTGGACGAGATCGATGCCGGCCGCAAGCCCTACTGCGTCATGGCCTGCATGATGCGGGTGCTGGACATCGGCCCCATCGACAAGCTGTGGGCCGGGGAGCATCCCACCACCGCCCTGGCCCCCGGCGAGATGCCCGTCAAGGCCGTGAAGAACCTGGCCGATCCGGAACTCACCAAACCCTCCATCGCCTTCGTGCCCCATAGCAAGGGCAAGCTGGAATGAGCCCGCAGGAGATGCACGCCATGAATACCCGCACCCTGGACCAGTTCCGCCTGGCCGTCGCCCAGGACCTCACCCTCCTGGCCGCCCTGCACAACGCCGAGCTGGAGGACGGCTTGCTCGGCCGCCTGCAGGAGGCCGGTTTTCCCCGGACCCTGGGCCTGACCCTGGCCGGCGACGCGGGCCGCGCCGCCCGGGACCTGCTGGCCCGGGCCCTGGCCGAACTGCTTCCCCCCATGGGCCTGGAAGCCCGGGACGAGCTGGCCGCCGACTACGCCGCCATCTACCTCACCTACGCCCTGCACGCCTCGCCCTGCGAATCCGTGTGGCTGGACCAGGAAAACCTGGCCATGCAGGCCCCCATGTTCCAGGTGCGGGATTTCTACCGCCACCACCGCCTGGCCGCCGCCGACTGGCGCACCCGGCCCGACGACCACCTGGTCCTGGAACTGCATTTCCTCGCCTGCCTGCTCCGGGATGACCATCCCCTGGCCCTGCCCGAGGCGGCAAGGTTCCTGGACGAACACCTGTTGCGCTGGCTGCCCCGCTTCGCCGAACGGGTGGCCGCCCGTTGCGCCACCCCCTTCTACGCCGGCGCCGCCCGCCTCACCGCCGCCTACTGCGACGAACTGCGGGACCTGCTGGCCGACCTGCTCGGCGAACCCCGTCCCAGCGCAGCAGCGGTGGAGGCGCGCATGCAGCCCCGCCCCGGCGCCAACGCCGCCCCCCTGCAATACATGCCCGGCCTGTCGCCCTCCTGGTGACAGACCGATCCCTCCTCCCCATCCCCTATTTCCCATTCCCCACTGCACAAGGATCCCCCCATGAAACACACCCTCGTCACTCTGCTGGTCCTCGCCTTTTCCGCCACCCCCGCCTGGGCCAGCGACGACCTGGCCAGGAAGAACGGCTGCGCCGCCTGCCACGCCGCCGACAAGAAGGTGGTCGGCCCCGCCTGGAAGGACATCGCCGCCAAATACAAGGGCGACGCCAAAGCCGTGGACACCCTGGCCGGCAAGGTCAAGGCCGGCGGCAAGGGTGCCTGGGGCCAGGTGGCCATGCCCCCCCAGGCCAAGGTGGCCGACGCCGACCTCAAGGCCATCCTGGGCTGGGCCCTGAGCCAATAGGTCCCGCGCCGTGTCCGGCCGTCCGGTCCTGGACGGCGACCGCTGCGTCCACGCCCGCATCGAAACCGCCTCCTGCCGCGCCTGCGTGGACGCCTGTCCGCGCCGGGCCTGGCGGCTGGACGACGACGGCCTGAGCCTGGACGAGGCGGCCTGCGACGGCTGCGGCCTCTGTGTTGCCGCCTGTCCGCTTGGCGCCATCGGCGGCCTGGCCCTCCAGCCCGCCCGCCGCCGGGTGGCCGGCCGGGAAGTCCTGCTGGCCCGTTGCGATCGCGTCACTGGCGAAGACGGCGAAGGCCGCCCGGCCTGCCTCCACGGCATCGGCCTGATGCCCCTGCTGGAAGCCTGGCGGCAAGGGCAGCGCATCTGGCTGGTGGCCGCAGCGGACTGCGCCGCCTGCCCCCGGGGCGCGGGGGAACGCCTGGAAACCCGCGTCGAACGTCTCAACGGCCTGTTCCAGGCCCGGGGCCTGGCCCCCATCCACCTGCGCCGCCTGGGCCCGGAAAGCCTGGACACCCTCCTCGCCGGCAGCGACACCCCCGCCGCCGACCCCCCGCCCGACCCGCGCAAGCGCAGTTGGCTGGGCCTGTCCCCCGAACCGGCCCACGCCCCGGAGAAGCCGCTCCCGGCCCCCGGCGCCTACTTCACCGGCAAGGGTCCACTGCCCTGGACCCTGCGCCTGGACAGCGCCTCCTGCGTGGCCTGCCACGCCTGCGTCCGCGTCTGCCCCAACGGCGCCCTCAGCCAGCAAGACCTGGTGGAGCCCCCCCACGGCGGCCCCGCCAGCCTCTACCGCCTCGACTCCGCCCGCTGCACCGGCTGCCACCTCTGCCGGGATGTCTGCGAACACGACGCCCTTCACCTGACCCCCTGGACCCGCCCCACCCAGGACACCGTCTACCTGCGCACCAAACCCTGCCCCGCCTGCGGTACCCGCTTCCACTACCCCGCCGACCGGCCAAACCCGCCCATCCGCTGCTGGGTCTGCGCCGGCGGGAAACCGGCGGGGAGGTTGTATCAGGTGATGGAGTAGCAGGGGGGTGGAGCCGGGCTGATGGGGTTCCGCGATGAAGGATGAGGGGAGGAAATGGCTGCAACAAGGGCAATGTGACCGGCTGTTCAGGCCAGGACCGGAAGTCGGCCTGAGCCGACGTTGGCGGTGGCTTGGTGGAACGGCCGATGTCGTGCAGGTTCCCGTCATTCACTGAGGGTTGCCAATTGGACTTTGACAGCCGTCCATCCGGGATGGTGATCGGTAACTCTGCTGATGTACGCGGAAACTCACTGACGCGATTTGAGCTCTATTGCCCGCGCCTGAAGCTCAGCCAGTCGTGCATTCTCAATCCCGCGTTGCTTAGCCAAGCCTGTAATTCTGATGACCTCATCAAGGTTTCCCTGAGCCAACTGCCATTCCGCCTCCGCGATGAAAACTGGAAGGTATTTGCTCCCCCTATTGATCATCCGTTGCCGTATCCGAGAGGCCTCTTCGTTGCGCCCCGCTTTGCACAACGCCACGGCACGCAATCCATTTGCGTATTCGTTCCCCAGTCCTCGTTCGTCAAGAACATCCAATACTTGTAGAGCTTTCTCAGTCATGCCCCCATCAAGCAACCATTTTGCTTCCGCTGTATAGAAGGCCGGATTGCGACTGTTTGCATCGATCTTTTCAGTTCGTAGTTTGGAGGCATCCGCCCCTTTGCCGGTGGTTTCGAATACAGATGCACGGATTAACAGTGTGTATTCGTCTGCAATGCCGAACTCATCAACGCAATCAAGCAGCCGCGCGGCCACATCGGGGTTGCTTTGCTCTAGCTGCCACTTTGCTTCGTCGTGATAGATCGCCGCATCCTTACTATTTCCATCAATCAGTTTCATCCGGTATCTGGAGGCTTCAGCCTCTTGGCCCATTTCACCAAGCACATGGGCGCGTGCAGACTCGATGTATTCATTCCTACAGCCCCGCTTTTCAGCCTGCTCAACTAGCTTCTTTGCTCGATTTAGCCTGTTTTGACCGATTAGGTGTGCAATTTCTGCTGAGAAAATGGCTGGATTGCGAGTCCCTCGATCAATCATTGATTGGCGTAGACGGGATGCCTCCGTGCCTCGTCCCAACTTTTCAAAGGCGGTGGCTTTGATGGAGGCGTTTATCTCATCGTCACATTTTCTTTCTTCGGCAAGATTAAGGATACGCAGTGCTTCGGCAGGATCACCGTGCTCCAGTTGCCAAGATGCCTCCGCGCCGTAAAACGCAGCATGCCTACTGCCCGAGTCTATCAACTCAAGTCGCTTACGTGAGGCAGCCGCAGGATCGGGGGACACGAGATCAAGACAGTCAAGCTCTACAGCCACAACGTAATGATTGACAGCGGTTGGGTTCTGTTTTCTTGCCATTTCCACAACGCGAAGATACTCGCTGGCACCATCTGGCCCCAAGGCCAGAAGGGAGACACCAAGGTTTGCAAGGTTAGGCGCATAAGACGGCTGTACTTCAAATGCACGTCGGAGAAATTTCAGGGCTTCTACGTCGTTCCGACCGCGTACTCGGCGGAGAGTCTCACCTAGGAACCGAAGTGCCTTTGGATCATCAGGGCTAATCAGAAGGATGTATCTGAGTACACTTTCAAGAAGGTCATCCCCTTTCTTCTCTTTGTGCAGCCCTCTGCAGATTGTCCAGAGGCGGTCCAGCGCCCCGTCGTGATGACCGGCAATCAATTCGATCGCAATTTCCCTTACTGACCAAAGCTCACCAGCGGCGATCAAATGATGGAAGGCTTCTAGCGCCCGCTCGATGTTCACGGCTGTCACGAGTCGCCTACCGCGAACTTGCTCAAGCCAGCAATCCCCAATGGTCTGATGGAGTTCCTTCGTAAGGTCATGCGCCACTTCCTCATGGGCAGTCTGGTCGGCGTCCGAGCCATCCTCGTTTTGATATCCAAGTTTTTGTCGAAGCCAGGCAGACAGAAAGCCGTGAAGATAGAACCGCTCTTGTCGGCTATCCGCTGGCAACAAGCAACGTTGATCCAGCCCAGTCCACGCGTTGGTAACGGTTAGGCGTGCTTCCAGTGGTTCAATGTGGTCATGTGGAATTGCTCCTCTATATAGGCTCAATGCGAGCAGCAATCTCTGTTCTGAAACCGACAACACATGATTGAACAGATCGGCCAGTAAGAATTGTTCGACTTGGTCTTCAGCTTGTTTCAAGAACCGCTGCCGTACCTCCATTGGCGACACACCCAAACCCAGTGCAACGTCTATTAGAAGCCTCGTGGCGAAAGGATGCGCTTGGTGCCCTTGCCCACCGCCAAGCCACTGATACAGGGCGCGTAGGTCGTTGCCCGAGATTTGCCAATCCGTGCTATCGGCGTTCGGTGCCGAATTGGCAAGCCATTCCCTTAATGAATCCTTATCAAGTCCAGTAACCTCGACTGCTGTTCCGCTAGGAAATAATCCTTGGGGAGGTCGCTCACGAAGCTCAAATATCCAACCCCAATGGCCACCGGCAACTCGTTGAAGCGCTGCAACCAACACGCCCAACTGGGGATTCCGCCAGTTATCCCGGTCAAACCAAAGATGTGCCTGATCGACCCAGACTACTGTCCGTCTTAGTCGACCAACGCTTCTTGAGAGAGCTGCGATTTGCTCCTGAAGCGTACCTGTCGGTGGCTGTGGGCATTCGTCATTGATACCCAAAGCCTTTGCAATCGAGCGAAAGAAATCCGATGGCTCTCGCACAACGCTGGCCACGATACGAATTTCTGGATCCCAAGAGGTCCAAGGTTCCTGGTCAATCAATGCATCAATGACAGATGACTTGCCATTGCCACGCATTCCGTAGAGCAACAGACACCCAGTTGCACCAAAATCCTGGAAAAGGCGTTCGAGCAGCTTTTCTCGACCGTAGAGCCTTGGGTGCGAAGGAGAATGAGGTTTCTGCACATCATCCTTGGCTAAGGGCAACACTCTCCCCGAACTTGATCCGCTAATGGGCGGTATGGGGCGCAGGGTTTGTAACTTCGAGTTTGTTTCCGGGTGGCTGTCAGTACTGGCCGTATTTGAGGGACTGTCGCTCTGCGCTGCTCTGCGCACTAGTCGGAAACGATCAATCGTGGCGACACATAGCTCTGCTGCATTCCGGGAAGCATTGATCTGGTCCTGTTCCTTCTGTACTGGGTCCTTGTTCTTATTGAAACCCCAGTCACAAATTGCCTTGACTATTAGCCAGTCAACCCGACGATCCCTCACGCTTCTTAGGGACATGAGGAGACCGCTGCCCTCCATCTCGCCTCCGATTGCCTGATCCTCATCCGCAGCGATGAATTTATCCCGGTGTTGTTCGTCGTCGAACAGCGTTTCTATCGAAATCAGCAAGCCCTCGTGCGTACGTTTGCCGGAGTCTTCGGCGGCTCTGATGAATGTTTTAAGTAAGGTTCCGCTTGCCTCTACGATCGTTCCGCGGGGGGTGACCTTCTCCGGAGTTACCTTGTGGTGTTGGGCGTCACGTAACCGCGAGGAAAGAAGGATATCTCCGATGCATTGTCCGTCGGCGTTCTTGGCACCCCACGCAATACCCACCGCGATAATCACCTGGGGCGACAGGTCATCAAGAATATTGGTAACCGTGTCGAAGGATGCACCTGATGCAGTCGAGCCGATCCTAGACTGCGCGACCATGACGTGCTGGCCGTTAATTTCTCCCGCATCGAAATAGACCTCGTTGCTAGCGCCCTGGATCTGTTCCAATCGTTGATTCAAATGGTGTTCGAGGACGGCTATAAGCTGCATCAGTTCATGCTTGTTGACCGTCAACAGCACGATGTCCGCGCTTATTTTTGGACTCATGGTCATTACCCCCCTCCCTTCTCGATGACGGGACAGCACGCATTCCTGTCCCGGACCGAGGAATTATCTGTCAAATTGCCGCTGCATCAGCGAGACCCATATCACCAGTTCTCAGTGACTGTCGGGAGCCACCACGTCACCGGCCGTTCTGCAGTACCACCGCCAACGGCCGCTTCGGCCGATTTCCAGCCACACAAAAGGCACCCTCAGAGTCCTTTCTATCCCGCATCCCCTCCAGCCTTAGCCATCATCGACAGCCCAGCTACGAGCAACTGTAGAGCGGCCCACGAGCCCCCTGCGGCGCCCGCCCATCGACATGCTCCACCGGCCGGGCCGCGTATTCCACGCATGGCCTTTGCCGTAGCGGGATGCTGCATTCGGGACAGCAGCGGTGCTGGGGGGGCTTGTCGCCGAACAGACGGGCCGGGCTGTTTTTCCCGGGGGTGAGCGGGCGCAGCTTGTGCCGGGATACGAACCCGAGCAGGGCGCCCGGGCGGGGGCGGGGTCTCAGCCCCCGCCCAGCAGTTCCGCGGCGTGGGCCCGGGTGGCTTCGGTGATGGTGACGCCGCCCAGCATGCGGGCCAGTTCCCCCACCCGGGCGTCGGCGTCCAGCAGGGTCACTTCCGACACCGCCCGGCCGTTCCGGCTGGCCTTGCTGACCCGGTAGTGGCCGGCGGCCCGGGCGGCCACCTGGGGCAGGTGGGTGACGCACAGCACCTGCCGGGAATTGCCCAGGTCCGCCAGCAGGCGGCCGACGATTTCCGCCACGCCGCCGCCGATGCCCGCGTCCACTTCGTCGAAGATCAGGGTGGCGGCGCCGGAAACGCCGGACAGCACGGTCTGCAGGGCCAGCCCCACGCGGGACAGTTCGCCGCCGGAAGCGGTCTTCGCCAGGGGCTTCAGGCCCTGGCCGGCGTGGGGGGCCACCTGGAATTCCACTTCTTCCAGGCCGTGGGCGGCGGGCTCTCCGGCGGGCAGTTCCACCTCGAAGCGGCCGCCCTGCATGGCGAGTTGCTGCATGGCGGCGGTGACGGCCTTGGCCAGTTTCGCGGCGGCTTTGCGGCGCAGCCCGGACAGGGCCCCGGCGTCCTTGCGGTAGGCCGCCTCGGCTTCCGTTTCGGCCCGGGCCAGGGCTTCCGGATCGGCGTCGCCGCCCAGCTGGGCCAGGCGGGCGCGGGTGGCGGCCAGGTGCTCGGGAATCTCTTCGGGCTTGAGGCGGAACTTGCGGGCGGCGGCCTGGATCGCGGCCAGGCGCTGCTCGGCGTCGTTCAGGGCTTCCGGGTCCAGGTCCACCCGGTCGGCGTAGCGGGACAGTTCCCGTTCGGCCTCGTGCAGGGACTCGCCGGCGCTTTCCAGCAGGGCCAGGGGGCCGGCCAGGGCCGGGTCGATGCCCGCCAGGTCGGCCAGTTGGTGGCGCAGGGCCCGCAGCCGGTCCAGCAGGCCGGTCTCGTCTCCGTCCAACAGCGCGCCGGCCGCCCGGGCGCCGGCCACCAGGTCGGCGGCATGGGCCAGGCGGCGGTGGTCTTCCTGGAGGGTCTGCCAGCCGTCGGCGGTGAAGGCCAGGGCGGCCAGTTCCCGTTCCGTCCAGGCAAGGCGTTCCCGTTCCGCGTCCAGTTCGCCGGCCTGGCGCTGGGCGGCTTCCCGGCGGGCGCTGGCGGCGCGCCAGGCCCGGTGCCGTTCCGCCGTGGCGGCGGCCAGGTTGGCGCAGCCGGCGTATTCGTCCAGCAGGCGGCGCTGTTCGGCGCTCTTGAGCAGGGAGTAATGGGCGTGCTGGCCGTGGATGTCCACCAGGAATTCACCGGCTTCCTTGAGCTGCTGGGCCGTGGCGGACCGGCCGTTGACGAAGGCGCGGGAACGGCCGCCGGCTTCCACCACCCGGCGCAGCAGCAGCACGCCGTCGTCGCCGGCCAGGTCGTTGTCTGCCAGCCAGGCGTTCAGGCCGGGCACCCGGTCGGCGGCGAACTCGGCGGCCACTTCGGCCCGGCTCGCGCCTTCCCGCACCACCCCGGCGTCGGCCCGCTCTCCCAGTACCAGGGCCAGGGCCCCCAGCAGGATGGATTTGCCCGCCCCCGTCTCGCCGGTGAGGGCGGCGAAGCCGGCCTGGAAATCCAGGTCCAGGCGGTCCACCAGGACGAAGTCGGCTATGGATAGGCTCAGCAGCATGGCGTGTGGGATATGGGGGATGGGTGATGGGGAATGGGTGATGGGTAACGGGATTGGCGCGCTTCCGGGGTCCCCATTCCCCATCCCCCATCCCCCATCCCCGCTTTCATCACAGTTTCTCCCCCCAGTGCAGCTTCTGCCTGAGGGTGTCGTAGTAGTTGTGGCCCTCGGGGTGGAGCAGGCGCAGAGTGCGGGCGGCCCGGCGGATCACCACCCGGTCGCCCACCACCAGGTCCGAGTGGAGCTGGCCGTCGAAGTGGACCCGGGCGTCGCTGGCGTGGATGAGGTTGATCTCGATCTCGGAGCGGCTGTTCACGGCGATGGGCCGGGCCGACAGGGTGTGGGGGCAGATGGGCACCATGACCACCGCTTCCAGGGTGGGGTGGAGGATGGGCCCGCCGGAGGACAATGCGTAGGCGGTGGAGCCGGTGGGGGAAGCCACCACCAGGCCGTCGGCCCGCTGGCTGTAGACGAACTGGTTGTCGATGTAGACCTCGAACTCGATGAGCCGGCCCATGGTGCTCTTGCTCACCACCACGTCGTTGAAGGCGTAGGAGGCGATAAGCACGTCCTCGTGGCGTTCCACGCTGGCCTCCAGCATGATGCGGTCTTCCGCAACGTATTGGCCGGAGAGCATGTCGTCCAGGGTGGTGAACATGGTGTCGATGGACACGTCGGCAAGAAAGCCCAGGCGGCCCTGGTTCACGCCGATCAGGGGCACTTGCGCGTCCAGCAGGCTGCGGGCGATGTTGAGCAGGGTGCCGTCGCCGCCCATGACGATGGCCAGGTCCACCTGGCCGCCGATCTCCTTCAGGGTGGCCACGGGAAACTCCCGGATGTCGCAGGCGTCGGCGGTGTGGGCGGTGAGCATGACCCCGTGGCCACGCTTCCTGAGGAAGTCGGCCAGGCGCAGCAGGGACCCCGTGCAGGACGGGGTGTTGAACTTGCCCACCAGGGCAATGGTCTTGAAATCGGCTTTCATGGCGTGAAATTATAGCCATGCCCCCGTAACCGCCTTCCACCAAGCGTCCACCATGGCCCTATCCCCCGCCCTCAACGACCGTGCCCGGTTGCTGCTCAAGCTGCTGGTGGAGCGCTACATCGAGGACGGCCAGCCGGTGGGCTCCCGTACCCTGTCCAAGGAAACGGGGCTCAACCTGTCGCCGGCCTCCATCCGCAACATCATGTCGGACCTGGAGGAGGGGGGCTTCATCGCCAGCCCCCATACCTCGGCCGGACGGGTTCCCACGCCCCGGGGCTACCGGATGTTCGTGGACACCATGCTCACCGTGAAGCCCCTGGAGCGGGAGCGGATGATGCAGATGGAATCCACCCTGGTGCCCGATGATCCCCAGCGCCTGGTGAGCGCCGCTTCCCATCTGCTGGCGGAACTCACCGCCTATGCGGGGGTGGTGCTGATTCCCAAGCGGCGCAACCTGGGCCTGCGCCAGATCGAGTTCCTCAGCCTCTCGGACAAGCGCATCCTGCTCATCATGGTCACCGCCGAGGGCGAGGTGCAGAACCGGGTCATCCTCACCGACCGGCCCTACGACCCGAACCAGTTGGTGCGGGCGGCCAACTACTTCAACGCCCATTTCACCGGCCTGTCCTTCGAACAGGTTCAGCCCCGCCTGGCGGAGGAACTGGCGGCCCTGAAATCCGACATCAGCCAGCTCATGGAACTGGTGGTGGCCGCCGGCTCCGACGCCTTCAGCGGCAGCGGCCAGGAATACGTGCTGTCCGGGGAGCGCAACCTCCTGGGTGCGCCGGAACTGTCGGCCAACATGGTGCGCCTGCGGGAACTGTTCGGCCTGTTCGAGCAGAAGACCGAACTCATGCAGCTCCTCGACGTGAGCAACACCGCCAACGGCGTGCAGTTGTTCATCGGCGCCGAATCCGGCGTGGCCTCCCTGGACGAATGCAGCGTCATCGCCGCTCCCTACGAGGCCAACGGCGAGGTGGTGGGCACCCTGGGGGTCATCGGCCCCACCCGCATGGCCTATGAGCGGGTGATTCCCATCGTGGACATCACCGCCCGGCTGCTGTCCAACGCCCTTTCCTATCATTAGGGCTTCGGTCCCTTACCCTCCTGAGGCTTCACCTTGCTCCCCATCCAGTCAGGCATCCTCGACCCCATTCCCGCCGCCGCCCGATACCTCCAGTTCGATCTGGCCGATGCATCGGGCCCCGCCCTCCAGGCGGCCCTGGTCCAGTTGCAGGCCCTGGCCGACGGCACGGCCACGGTGGCGGGCCTGGGCCGGACCCTGCTCCGGGCCCTGGGCGCCAGCGGCCCGGAGGTGCCGGATTTCCCTGCCCATGACGCGGCCGCCGCGCCGGTGCCCGCCACCCCGGGGGCCCTGCTGTGCTGGCTGCGGGGTGACGACCGGGGCGAGTTGCTGCACCGGGCCCGCCATCTCATCCGGGCCCTGGAGCCGGCCCTGGTGCCCACCTGGAACCTGGAGGCCTTCCGCTACGGCCCGGTGCTGGACCTGACCGGCTACGAGGACGGCACCGAGAATCCCCAGGGGGACGCAGCCCTGGCCGCCGGATTCACCCAGGGCCGGGGACCGGGTCTGGACGGCGGCAGCTTCCTGGCCATCCAGCAATGGGTCCACGACCTGGACCGCTTCGAGAGCCTGCCGGCCCTGGAACAGGACCACACCTTCGGCCGGCGCAAATCCGACAACGAGGAAATCGAGGATGCCCCTGCCAGCGCCCATGTGAAGCGCACCGCCCAGGAGGACTTCGACCCGGCAGCCTTCGTGCTGCGCCGCTCCATGCCCTGGGCGGAAGGGGACCAGGCCGGCCTGGTGTTCACCGCCTTCGGCAAGGACACGTCGGCCTTCGCCGCCCTCCTGGGGCGCATGACCGGCCAGGAGGACGGCATCGTGGACGCTTTGTTCCGCTTCACCCGGCCGGTGACCGGCGCCTACTTCTGGTGTCCGCCCATGGCCGGTGGCCGTCTCGACCTGACCACCCTGGGGCGCTAGCCGTGTCCGGCAGTCTCACCTGGTTCCACTGGGCCCTGCTGTCGGCCGTGTTCGCCGCCATGACCGCCATCTTCGCCAAGCTGGGCCTGCAGGGGGTGGATTCGGATCTGGCCACCCTGATCCGCACCGCCATCATCCTGGTGATTCTCGGCCTGTTCGTGGTGTTCACCGGCAAGTGGAGCAACCCCCTGGCTTTGTCCGGCCACACCTGGGCCTTCCTGTCCCTCTCCGCACTGGCCACCGGAGCTTCCTGGGTCAGCTACTTCCGCGCCCTGCAGATGGGCGAAGCCTCCAAGGTGGCCCCCATCGACAAACTCAGCGTGGTGCTGGTGGCCATCTTCGCCGTGATCTTCCTGGGAGAACGGCCCAGCTTGCGGGAATGGCTGGGCATCGCCCTGGTGGCCGGGGGCGTCATCGTCCTGGGCCTGAAACGCTGAGCGTCGCTCCCCACCCGATACCGTCCACATTCGCCGCCGCGCCGGCGGCCCGCAACCTCCCGGGATGACCATGCCCTTCTATCTGCCCGAACCCCCCTTCCGCCACGACCAACCCGCCCGCTTGGGCGTGCTGCTCATCAACCTGGGCACCCCTGAAGCGCCCACGGCCCGGGCCTTGCGTCCCTATCTGAAGGAATTCCTCTGGGACCGGCGGGTGGTGGAAATCCCCCGGCCCCTGTGGTGGCTGATCCTCAACGGCATCATCCTCAACACCCGGCCGGGCAAGTCCGCCGAGAAGTACGCCAGCATCTGGCGGCCCGAAGGATCCCCCCTCAAGCATTTCACCGAGCGGCAAAGCGTCCTGCTGGGGGAGGAACTGGCCCGCCGCCTGCCCAACCCGCCCCTGGTGGAGTACGCCATGCGCTACGGCAAGCCGGCCGTGGCCGAGCGGATCATGGCCATGAAAGCCCGGGGCGTGGACCGTTTGCTGGTGCTGCCCCTGTATCCCCAGTACGCCGCCAGCAGCAGCGGCTCGGCCCTGGATGCCGTGTGGCAGACCCTGCTGCACCTGCGCAACCCGCCGGAGATCCGGGCCCTGCGCCACTTCCACGACGACCCGGGCTATGTGGAGACCCTGGCCCGCAGCGTGGAAGACCACTGGGTCGCCCAGGGGCGGCCGGACGTGCTGGTCATGAGTTTCCATGGCGTGCCGCGCCAGACCCTGGACAAGGGGGACCCCTATTTCTGCGAGTGCCAGAAGACCGGCCGGCTTCTGGCCGAGCGCCTGGGGCTGGCGGCGGAGCAGTACCGGGTTACTTTCCAGTCCCGCTTCGGCAAGGCCGAATGGCTCCAGCCCTACACCGACAAGACCCTGGAAGAACTGGGCCGGGCCGGTACCCGGCGGGTGGACGTCATGTGCCCCGGCTTCGTGGCCGACTGCCTGGAAACCCTGGAGGAGATCGCCCTGGAGGGCAAGACCACCTTCCTGAAGTCGGGCGGTGGGGAGTTCCACCATATTCCGGCCCTCAACGATCGCCGGGATTGGATCGCCGCTTTGGCTGATCTGGTGGAACGTGCACTGTCCGGTTGGTCCGCCACCGGGGAAGAAAATATTGCGGAACGGGTCCGCCGGGCGCGGGCCCTGGGGGCCGAAAACTGACGGGAAGCCCCGTCAATATTAGCGTTTGCTTGTTGACTGGTAGAAAAGCGCCATGCAAACATCGCCGCCCATACCAAGGATTGACCTGGATCAAGGCAAGGTTTTTTTTGATCGCTCCAGGCCGAATTGGGTCTCCGTATGGCGGGTAACCGCCGTTTTCTTTTCAACCTGGAGGAGCACATGAAGAAATCCCTCGCCGCCGGCCTGCTCATCGCGGGCGCTTTGGGCGTGGTCGTTTCGGCCCAAGCCGATTCCCGCACCCGTTTCATGGCCGCTAACTGCGCCTATTGCCACGGTCCCGACGGCAAGAGCCGTGGCGCCATCCCCAGCCTGGCTGGCCTGGAGAAGGGCTATTTCGTGGAACAGATGAAGGCCTTCCGCGACAACACCCGCCCCAGCACCGTGATGTCCAAGCATGCACAGGGTTATACCGACGCTGAATACGAGGCGCTGGGCGCCTGGTTCGCTTCCCACAAATAACCCGCCTCGAGGAGATACAACATGGCATTTGATCGCCGCGAATTTCTGAAGGTCTCCGCCGGTGTGGCCGGCGCGACTTCCCTGGGTGCCCTGACCGGCTGCGCCAGTGGCCCGTCCGCGGGCGGCGCCCGTCCCAAAGTGGTCATCGTCGGCGCCGGCTACGGCGGCGCCACCTGCGCCCGCTACCTGAAGATGTGGGAACCGAACATCGAAGTCACCGTCATCGAGCCCAACGACTTCTTCACTTCCTGCCCCTTCTCCAACACCGTGCTGGCGGGCATCAACAACCTGTCCGACATTTCCTTCACCTATGACTTCGTGAAGAAATCCGCCGACAACTGGGTCAAGGACATGGTCACCGGCATCGACACCGCCGCCCGCACCGTGAAGACCGCCGGCGGCAACACCTTCGCCTACGACCGCCTGGTCCTGGCCGGTGGTATCGAACTGCTGTTCGACAAGGTCAAGGGCTACGACGCCGAAGCCCAGAAGACCATCAAGCACGCCTGGAAGGCCGGTGCCGACCAGACCGGTGTGCTGCGCAAGCAACTGGAAGCCATGCCCGACGGCGGCACCTTCGTCATGTCCGTGCCCATGGCCCCCTACCGCTGCCCCCCCGGACCCTACGAGCGGGCCTGCACCGTGGCCAGCTACTTCAAGAAGGCCAAGCCCAAGTCCAAGATCATCGTGCTGGACGGCAACCCGGACATCGCCTCCAAGAAGGGCCTGTTCCTGGCCGCCTGGAAGAAGCATTTCGGCTTCGGCACCGACAACAGCATGATCGACTACCGGCCCAACAACATGCCCCGCTCCGTGGATCCCGCGAAGATGATGGTGGGTACCGAGTTCGACGACGTGAAGGGCGACGTGATCAACGTGGTGCCCCCCATGCAGGCCGCCACCATCTGCGCCATGGCCGGCGTGCGCAAGGGCATGGACGGCAAGGAAGGTCCGTGGTGTGCCATCGACTACCGTTCCTTCGAGTCCCTGCACGTGAAGAACGTCCACATCCTGGGCGACTCCACCCTCACCAACTTCCCGAAATCCGGCTCCGTGGCCAACAACACCGCCAAGATGTGCGCCTCCGCCATCGTGGAAATGGTCAACGGCCGCGATCCGGACTCCGCTCCCGTGGTCACCAACACCTGCTACTCCGCCACCGGCATGGGCACCGCCTTCCACGTGGCCACGGTGTTCCGCTACCAGGGCGAGAAGAAGGCCGACGACGGCAAGGTCACCCCGGCTTCCATGGTGGCCCAGAAGGGCGGCGGCGTGTCCAAGGAAGAAAGCGAGCTGGAGTTCGCCTACATGGAGTCCTGGGCCAAGAACGTCTGGGCCGACACCCTGGGTCTGCCCGAGAACTTCAACTACACCGTCAAGGGCTGATTCAGTTTCTGACTCGGTTCCCGACTGGCGAAAGAGGGGCTTAGGCCCCTCTTTTTTTTCGTCTGCCGTCCTGCTACACAGTCGTCATGGACCTCGCCCGGCAACTCCTCGACTACTGGTATTCCCCCCGCCTGCGCACCCGCTGGTTCGCCTCCACGCCCACCCTGGACGAGGAAATCCGCAGCCGCTGGGAGGCGCTTTGGCGGCGGGGGCTGACCGGTGAACTGGACGGCTGGAGCGGGACTTCGGAAGGGGCTCTGGCCCTGGTGATCCTGCTGGATCAACTGCCCCTCAACATGTTCCGGGGGCGGGCCGAAGCCTTCGCCAGCGAGCGCCAGGCCGTGGCCGCCGCCCGCCGGGCCGTGGACCAGGGCTTCGACCAGGCCATGGCGGCGGAGCAGCGCCTGTTCCTCTACATGCCCTTCATGCACAGCGAGGATCTGGCGGAGCAGGATCTGTCCGTGGACCTGTTCAGCCGGGCGGGCATGGATACCCGCTGGCCGGAACACCATCGGGCCATCGTCCGCCGTTTCGGGCGCTTCCCCCATCGCAACGCCATCCTCGGCCGGCCGAGCACGGCCGAGGAACTGGCCTGGCTGGCCTCCGCGGCCGCCTTCACAGGATGATCATGACCGACAAGCCCTTCGCCGAATCGTCTTTTCAGAACCGGGAGCCCATCCAGGCCGTGCTGGCCGGGGCGTTCGACGACCGCCGCCGGGTGCTGGAACTGTCCAGCGGCACGGGCCAGCACGCCGTCTATTTCGGTGAGGCCTTTCCCCATCTCACCTGGCAGACCAGCGAACTGCCCGACAAGCATGCGGGCATCCAGGCCTGGCTCGACGAAGCGGGTCTGGCCAACGTGCTGCCGCCCCTGGCCATCGACCTGAACCGGGTGGATTGGCCGGCCGGGCCGGTGGATGCGGTGTTCAACGCCAACACCGTGCACATCGTCGCCTGGCCCCTGGTGGAGAACCTGTTCGTGGGGGTGGGCCGGGTGCTGGAACCGGGGGGCCTGCTTTGTCTTTACGGGCCCTTCAACTACGGCGGTCAGTTCACGGCCGAGAGCAACGCCCGTTTCGACCTGTGGCTCAAGGAGCGGGACCCGGCCAGCGGGGTGCGGGATTTTGAGGCCCTGGATGCCCTGGCCCGGGCCCAGGGACTGGAACTGTGGCGGGACGTGGAGATGCCCCGGGACAATCGCACCCTCTTCTGGCGTCGGGTGCGGGGCGGGCCGGCGTGAGCCCGGCGGGCGATCCGCCCGATCTGCGCGAACTGGGTGCCCGGTTCCCCCGTCCAGGCCGCATCGAGGCCATCTACCTGCGGCCGGCCCGTCTGGCGCCCGTCACTCGCGTGGAACGGACCCTGGCAGTGGTGGACCGGGGCCTGGAGGGAGACCGGGGCGCTGCCCGGCCACCCAGTCAGTCTGGTGGCAGCAAGCGCCAGGTGACCCTGATCCAGGCCGAGCATCTGCCCGTGGTGGCGGCTCTGGCGGGTCTGGCGGTCCTGGACCCGGCCCTGTTGCGGCGCAATCTGGTGGTGTCCGGTCTCAACCTGCTGGCCGCCCGTTCCCTGTTTGCCGACCGTCCCTTGTTCCTGCATCTGGGGGCAACGGTGGTGCTGGAACTCAGTGGCCCCTGCGACCCCTGTTCGCGCATGGAGGCCGTGCTGGGTCCGGGGGGCTATAACGCCCTGCGGGGGCACGGCGGCATGACGGCCAGGGTGCGGGTGGGCGAGTGGATTCAGATGGGCGATCCGATGCGCTGTCTGCCGGAGGGCGTCCCAGAGGGAGGGTGATATCAGGGAAGGCAGTAGGTGTTCACACTGTCGGAATCGTTTACAGGATGGGGAGGGGGCGTGGCCAATGGGATGCCAAGCCCCGTGGTGACAGGGGGGCGTGAGCAGGCATGAAATCTGCTTATGACTCCCTTGTGCCATGGCCGAGTGCGTGGCCCGGATCAAACCCTACATAAAAGGAAGACCCATGCAGATCAAACCCAGCCTATTCGCCCTGGCCGTTCTGGCCACGGGCAGCTTTTCCGCCCAGGCCGCTCTGGTTCCCGAAACCCCGTCCTGCAACAACGGCGGTGCCGCCACCGCCATGGGGGCGCTGGCTTGTTCGGGTGCCTGGGATGGCAACAACGTCAACCAGGAAGCCGACGTGCTGGCTCAACTGGGACTGGATTTCAGTGACGACGTGGGCCTGTCCGGCGACTGGTCCTATTTCGGCAGCACCGATGCCGGGCTGGCCGACGGCCCCTTTTCCGCCGTGCCCGCCGATCGTACGGGGACCCTGAGCTTCGACAGTGCCGTGACCGGTTACTTCGTGGTGGCCCTCAAGTCTTCCACCAACTTCAGCCTGTATCTGTTCGATGGGGGCGATGCCGGCCTGGCCAGCATCGATTTCACCACCCGGGGCACCGCCCTGAATCCCCAGAATGGCCGGCCCCAGGCCTTGTCCCATGCCTCCCTCTACACCTTCACTCCGGCCGTGCCGGAAGCCGAAACCTATGCCCTGATGCTGGCGGGCCTGGGTCTGACCGGTTTCATGGTCCGTCGCCGCAAGCCGGCCTGAGCCTGTCCCCGGCAAAGATAAAGGGGACTTGGGTCCCCTTTTTCTTTGCTGCGTCCAGCTTCCGGTCTGCTCAGACCTCGCAGACCCCCACCAACTGGGCGTCGCCGTTTTCGTCGGCGCTTTCCATCTTCACCGTGTAGCCCCACAGGCGGGCGATGTGGCGCAGCATTTCCGGCGTGGACTCTCCCAGGGGCCGGCGGTTGTGCATGAAGTGGCGCAGGGTCAGGGAGCGGTCGCCGTACACGTCCACGTTCCAGACCTGGATGTTGGGTTCCCGGTTGCCCAGGTTGTAATGGTCGGCCAGCAGTTGCCGTACCCGGCGGTAGCCGGCTTCATCGTGGATGGCGGTGATTTCCAGCTTTTCCCGCTGGTCGTCGTCCAGCACGGCGAACAGTTTGAAATCCCGGATCAGGCGGGGTGACAGGTACTGGGCGATGAAGCTCTCATCCTTGAAGTTGCGCATGGCGAAGTCCAGGGTCTTCACCCAGTCGCTGCCGGCGATCTCCGGGAACCACTGCCGGTCTTCCTCGGTGGGGTGTTCGCACATGCGGCGGATGTCCGAGAACATGGCGAAGCCCAGGGCGTAGGGGTTGATGCCGCTGTACATGCGGCTGTGGAAGGGGGGCTGGAAGACCACGTTGGTGTGGCTTTGCAGGAACTCCATCATGAAGCCGTCGGTGAGCTTGACTTCCTGGTAGAGGTGGTTGAGCAGGGTGTAGTGCCAGAAGGTGGCCCAGCCCTCGTTCATCACCTGGGTCTGCCGCTGGGGGTAGAAGTATTGGGCGATCTTGCGCACGATGCGCACGATCTCCCGCTGCCAGGGGGCCAGCCGGGGGGCGTTCTTCTCGATGAAGTAAAGCAGGTTCTCCTGGGGTTCCGGGGGGAAGCGGTCTTCCCGCCGGCCCTGTTCCGCCGCTTCCCGGGGGGGCAGGGTGCGCCACAGCAGGTTCACCTGGGATTGCAGGTATTCCTCCCGTTCCACCTGCCGCATCTGTTCCTTGGCCATGGACAGTTTGGCCGGGCGCTTGTAGCGGTCCACGCCGTGGTTCATCAGGGCGTGGCAGGAATCCAGCAGATCCTCTACCGCCTCCTCACCGTAACGCTGCTCGCATTCGGCGATGAAGTTACGGGCGAACACCAGGTAGTCCAGGATGCCTTCCGCGTCGGTCCAGGTGCGGAACAGGTAGTTGCCCTTGAAGAAGGAGTTGTGGCCATAGGCGGCATGGGCGATCACCAGGGCCTGCATGGTCAGGGTGTTCTCTTCCATGAGGTAGGCGATGCAGGGGCTGGAATTGATGACGATCTCGTAGGCCAGGCCCATCTGGCCCCGCTTGTAACTCTTCTGGGTGGACAGGAAATGCTTGCCGTAGGACCAGTGGTGGTAACCCACGGGCATGCCGACGCTGGCGTAGGCGTCGATCATCTGTTCCGAGGTGATCACCTCGATCTGGTTGGGATAGGTGTCCAGGCCGTAGTGGGCGGCCACCCGGCCGATCTCCCGGTCGTAGAGGTCCAGCAGTTCGAAGGTCCATTCCGAGCTTTCGGACAGGGGCTGGCGGGTGACGCTGGGGGGGGTGAGGGTCTCTTCCATCTCAGGCCACCTCATGACTGGAATGGGATAGGTAGGATGTGGTGAGCGCAGCGAACCGCATCAGGCAATGGTGGCAAGGGCGATGCGGTTCGCGTTGCTCACCACATCCTACGGGGGGGAGCGGGGGCATCATGCCCCCACCTTCTTCCTGAACAATTCCCGGAACACCGGGTAGATGTCCGCCAGGGTGAGGATGCGCTGCATGGCGAAGCGGGCACTGCCGGCGGCCACCCGTTCGTATTCGTGCCACAGGCTTTGCGGCTCCTCGGCTTCGATTTCCACGTAGGCGAAGTACTGCACCAGGGGCAGGATGCCCTGGGAGAGGATTTCCCGGCAGCGGGGGGAATCGTCTTCCCAGTTGTCGCCGTCGGAGGCCTGGGCGGCGTAGATGTTCCAGGCCTGGCTGGGGTAGCGCTCCAGGACGATCTGGCGCATCAGTTCCAGGGCGCTGGACACCACTGTGCCGCCGCTTTCCCGGGAGTGGAAGAAGTCTTCCTCGTCCACTTCCACGGCTACGGTGTGGTGGCGGATGAATACCACTTCGATGCGTTCGTAGCTCTTGGTGAGGAACAGGTAGAGGAGCATGAAGAAGCGCTTGGCGATGTTCTTGCGGTCTTCATCCATGGAGCCGGACACGTCCATGAGGCAGAACATCACCGCCTGGCTGCTGGGGGTGGGTTGGTCCACCCGGTTGGCATAGCGCAGGTCCCAGGTGTCGATGAAGGGCACGGCGGCGACCCGGGCCTTGAGGCGCTCGATCTCTTCGCGCAGTTCGTCGGCTTCCGGGCTGGTGCCCAGGCCCCGGTCCTCCAGATCGGCCAGGGCTTCCTGGGCCTCCTTCAGGGCTTCCCGGGGTCCGGAGGCCATGGCCAGACGGCGGCCGATGGCCTGCTTCATGGAGCGCACCACGTGCAGGTTGGAAGGGTTGCCCTGGCTGACGAAGCCGGCCCGGGCACGCTTCACTTCCGGCACGGCGGCCAACTGCTTCTTCACCAGGTCCGGCAGGGCCAGGTCCTGGAAGAAGAAGTCCATGAACTCTTCCTTGGAGAGTTCGAATGCGAAGTCGTCCTCCCCCTCGCCGTCCTGGGAGGCCTGGCCGCCCCCGCCACCGGCGCCGCCCTCGGGCCGGTCCACCTGGTCGCCGCTGACGAATTCCTTGTTGCCCGGGTGGATCATGTCCCGGCGGCCTCCGGGGCCGTGGTGGAAGATGGGTTCGGACAGATCCTTGGAGGGGATGGAAATCTTCTCCCCCCTTTCCAGGTCGCCGATCTTGCGGCCCGACACGGCTTCCGTCACCGCCTTGCGGATCTGGCCCTTGAAGCGGCGCAGGAAGCGCTGCCGGTTGACGGCGCTGCGGTTCTTGCCTGACAGGCGGCGATCGACGAGTTGGCTCATGGTGATCTGTCCTTGGCCGGAAGGCGGTGAGACTCGGGCGTGAAAATCCCCCCTGTCCCCCCTTTTGCAAAGGAGGGAACCCCCAGGCAGACCTTAGCGCGGGTTTGCTCCCCCCTTATGTAAGGGGGGGGCGGGGGGGATTCAGCACGGCATGACATGACCAATGCCCCATCCATCCATCACGACGTCTTCCGCGCCCGCAGATACCACTCTGCCAGCAGCCGCACCTGTTTGTCGGTGTAGCCTTTGGCAGTCATGCGCTGGACGAAGTCCTGGTGCTTCTTCTGCTCGTCGCTGGAGGCTTTGGCGTTGAAGGAGATCACCGGCAGCAGGTCCTCGGTGCTGGAGAACATGCGTTTCTCGATGACCGCGCGCAGTTTCTCGTAGCTGGTCCAGGCCGGGTTCCGGCCCTGGTTCTGGGCCCGGGCCCGCAGCACGAAGTTCACCACCTCGTGGCGGAAATCCTTGGGGTTGGCAATGCCGGCGGGCTTTTCGATCTTCTCCAGTTCGGTGTTGAGCTGGCCCCGATCCAGGATCTCGCCGGTGTCCGGGTCCCGGTATTCCTGGTCCTGGATCCACATGTCGGCGTAGATCACGTAGCGGTCGAAGATGTTCTGGCCGTATTCGGAGTAGGACTCCAGATAGGCGGTCTGCAATTCCTTCTCGATGAACTCGGCGTAGTGGGGCGCCAGGTATTCCTTGAGGTGGGCCACGTAGCGCTGTTCCACTTCGGGGGGCAGTTGTTCCTGCTCGATCTGCTGTTCCAGCACGTAGAGCAGGTGCACCGGGTTGGCGGCGATCTCGCTGTGGTCGAAGTTGAACACCCGGGAGAGGATCTTGAAGGCGAAGCGGGTGGAGATGCCGGTCATGCCCTCGTCCACCCCGGCGAAGTCCCGGTATTCCTGGTAGGACTTGGCCTTGGGGTCCGTGTCCTTGAGGTTCTCGCCGTCGTAGATGCGCATCTTGGAATGGATGCTGGAGTTCTCCGGTTCCTTCAGGCGGGTGAGCACGGAGAACTGGGCCAGCATTTCCAGGGTGCCGGGGGCGCAGGGGGCCTCCGACAGGGAGCTGTGCTGGAGCAGCTTGCGGTAGATCTTCACTTCTTCGGAAACCCGCAGGCAGTAGGGCACCTTGACGATGTAGATGCGGTCCAGGAAGGCCTCGTTGTTCTTGTTGTTGCGGAAGGTGGTCCACTCGGATTCGTTGCTGTGGGCCAGCACCACGCCGTCGAAGGGGATGGCGCCGAAGCCTTCCGTACCCTTGTAGTTGCTCTCCTGGGTGGCGGTGAGCAGGGGGTGCAGCACCTTGATGGGGGCCTTGAACATCTCCACGAATTCCAGCAGGCCCTGGTTGGCCAGGCACAGGCCGCCGGAGTAGCTGTAGGCGTCCGGGTCGTCCTGGGAATATTTCTCCAGCTTGCGGATGTCCACCTTGCCCACCAGGGAGGAGATGTCCTGGTTGTTCTCGTCGCCGGGCTCGGTCTTGGCGATGCCCACCTGGCCCAGCACCGAGGGCCAGCGCTTCACCACGCGGAATTTGGTGATGTCGCCGTTGAACTCGTGGAGCCGCTTCACCGCCCAGGGGGAGAGCACCTTGCCCAGGTAGCGGCGGGGTATGCCGTATTCCTGCTCCAGGATGTCGCCGTCCTCATCGGGGGAGAACAGGGACAGGGGCGAGTCGTTCACCGGAGAACCCTTGATGGCATAGAAGGGGGCCTTCTCCATCAGGTGCTTGAGCTTTTCCGCCAGGGAGGATTTGCCCCCCCCCACGGGGCCCAGCAGATAGAGGATCTGCTTCTTCTCTTCCAGGCCCTGGGCCGCATGGCGGAAGTAGGACACGATCTGCTCGATGGTGTCCTCCATGCCGAAGAAATCCTTGAAGGCCGGATAGACCTTGATCATCTTGTTGGAGAACAACCGGGACATGCGCGGGTCGCCGCGGGTGTCCACCAGTTCCGGCTCGCCAATGGCCGCCAGCATGCGTTCGGCGGCGGAGGCAAAGGCCATGCGATCCGTCTTGCAGATGGCCAGGAATTCCTCCAGGGAATATTCCTCCTCCACTCTGCGATAGCGTTCGATGTACTGGTTGAACAGGCTCATGGCAGTCTCCAGGTAGATGATCGAAAGGGCCTTTCCATCGCTATAGCAATGGCCATGCCATAGGCCAAGCACTGGTGGATTGGACCAAAAAGGGTGCAATAGGTGCCGCAGGCCCCGATATCAACGTTTTTCCGGTTATGTTGGTGCACGGCGCGCACCGCCCTGGTGCGAACGCTGGGGATTCGCCGCCACCCTGGCGAGATCCCGACGGACTCAGGGCCCCTCGTGCCAGAGCCAGGCCGCCCCCCGCACCCCGCTGGAATCCCCGTGCAGTGGCGGCACCAGGCGGGTGGCCACATGGTCCGAGAAGACATGGCGGCCCCACAGGCGCGGCACGTTGGCGTAGAGCCGCCCGATGTTGGACAGGCCACCCCCCAGTACGATCACGTCCGGGTCCAGCAGGTTGATCACCTGGGCCAGACCCCGGGCCAGCCGGTCCTCGTAGCGGGCCATGGCCGCCTCCGTCGCCGTGTCGGCGGCAAGGGCGATGTCCCGGGCCGAGCGCTTCTTGCCGGTGGCGGCAAGAAAATCCCCCGCCAGCCCGGGTCCCGACAGCCAGGTCTCCAGGCAGCCGCGCTTGCCGCAATAGCAGGCCGGACCCGGCCGTTCTTCGTCGGCGGGCCAGGGCAGGGGGTTGTGGCCCCATTCCCCGGCAATGGCGTTGGCTCCGGCCAGCACCTGGCCCCCCACCACCACCCCACCGCCACAGCCGGTGCCGATGATCACCCCGAACACCACTTCGGCCCCCGCCGCCGCCCCGTCCACTGCTTCGGAAAGGGCGAAGCAGTTGGCGTCGTTGGCCAGGCGTACGGGACGCTCCAGCAGGGCTTCCAGGTCCCGGCGCAGGGGCTGGCCGATGAGGCAGGTGGAATTGGCGTTCTTGATGAGGCCCGTGACCCGGGATTCGGCGCCGGGCATGCCTACCCCCACCGTCCCCTGGCAGCCCAGCCGGGCTTCCGCCTCCCTCACCAGCCCGGCCATGGCCGCCAGGGTTCCCGGGTAGTCCCCCTGAGGCGTGTCCACCCGCTGGCGCAGGACTTCCCGGCCCTTTTCATCCAGGCCCACGATCTCGATCTTGGTGCCGCCCAGGTCGATGCCCAGTCGCAACATGGTCCCCTCCTCATCCGCGTAGCACCGGGATTCTATTGGCTTTCCCGGGGTGGTATCCTGCCCGGTCTTGCGCACTGCAACGTAATCGCCATGGAAGCCCCCAACGCCCGAACCGACGTGGAACGCCTGCTGCTGGAAATGCATCAGGGTGATCTTGATCCGGAAGACTTCGCCCGCCGCCTGGTGGGCCTGGAAGTCTTCATGCCGGTGAAGGACGAGAAGCACCAGATCATGGGCTTCCAGACCAGCACCAAGGCCGAGCCCCTGGTGGTGGAGGACGACGACGGCAACCGCATTCTCGTCACCTTCTCGTCTCCGGAACGGGCCAAGGATTTCCTCACCGCCTTCCCCGGCTTCAGCGGCGGCCTGCTCACCGAGATGTCCTGGATCCTGCGCCGCATGGGCGAGAACATGGGCATTTCCATCAATCCCGGCGAGGAACTGGGCTTCGATTTCGATCCCGACATGGTGGCCATGCTGGCCGGCCTGCTGCCCGAGGAGCCGGTCTGATGGGCAGCGCCAAGGTCGGCGAGGTCTTCGACCCCGCCTACAACCGTTATGACGAAGGGGCCCGTTACCTCTACGAGGGCGAGGGCCATGAACTGGTGCTGTTCTGGCGGGGCCCGGGCCCGGCCGAGGTGGAAGGTTTCCGTTCCCGGCCCGTGGAAGTGGGCCTCTTCACCCATGGTCCGGCGGCCTTCCTGCTCTACAAGATCCAGGATGTGTGCGACTGGTCGGAAGTGGCTTTCAATGTCCATCTCGTGCCGGAAGGCCAGCGGCAATTGCCCAACGAGGAACCCGGCGACCGGGGCCGCCTGCGCCTGGTGCTGGTGGATGCCGACGATGGCGTGGTGCGGGCCCGGCGCATCGTCTCCCTGGACAAGGTCATGACCCAGGCCCTGCGCCACTGCATGGCCGAGCAGGCCCGCGGCGCCTTCAACCGCCTGATCTACGACGCCGCCGTCCAGGAAGTGTTCGGCCGCTTCCGCGACGGGGACGCCCTGGCCGCCGTGGCCGAAGTGGTGGAGCCCACTCTGGGTTGACCGCCATGGCCTTCGATTCCGCCGTCCAGGGCGAACTCCTGGCCCTGCTGGGCGAAGACCGGGCCTTCTTCGATCCCGCCACCCGCCAGCTCTACGCCAGCGACGAGACCCCCCGGGCCTGCCCCCCGGAAGCGGTGGTCTTCCCCACCCGCCATGAACAGGTGGCCGCCCTGGTGGCCCTGGCCAACCGCCGCGGCTTTCCCCTGGTGGCCCGGGGCGCCGGCTCCGGCAACGTGGGCGGCGCCCTGCCGGCCCCGGGCTCCGTGGTGGTGAGCTTCGAGTGCATGAACCGGGTGCTGGAATTCGACCCGGCCAACCGGCTGATGGTGGTCCAGCCCGGCGTGGTCACCGACGACATCGACGCCCTGGCCGCCAGCGCCGGCCTCATGTACGCCCCGGACCCGGGCTCCGGCGCCTACTGCCGCATCGGCGGCAACCTGGCCATGAACGCCGCCGGTCCCCGCTGCGTGAAGTACGGCGCCACCCGGGACCACGTCCTGGGCCTGCGGGCCGTGGCCGGCGACGGCCGGGAACTGAAGGTGGGCGGCCGCACCAGCAAGTACGCCACCGCCTACGACCTGACCCGTCTGCTGGTGGGCTCGGAAGGCACCCTGGCCCTCATCACCGAAGCCACCCTGAAACTGGTGCCGGCCCCGGAAACCGTGGCCAGCCTGCGGGTCTGCTACGCCGACAACGCCGCCGCCTGCGCCGCCGTGGAGCGGGTCATGGCCCAGCCCGTGGTGCCCTGCGCCCTGGAATTCATGGACAGCCGCTCCCTCTCAGCCATCCGCGAATACGGCGGCGCCGAGGGCCTGCCGGAAGGCACCCGGGCGGTGCTCATGGTGGAAGCCGACGGGGACCTGGACGACGTGCCCCACCAGATCGCCCTGCTGGAAAAGGCCCTGGCCGGCCCGGGCCTGCTGGAGATCCAGAGCGGCTTCGCCGCCGCCGACATCAAGAACCTGTGGACCGCCCGCAAGTCCCTGTCCCACGCGGTGAAGAAGATCGCCCCGTTGAAGATCAACGAAGACGTGGTGGTGCCGGTGGCCCGGCTGGACCGCCTGGTGGCCGCAATCGACGGCCTGGGCCACCGCTTCGCCCTGCCCATCGTCAGCTTCGGCCATGCCGGAAACGGCAACCTGCACGTGAACCTCATGGTCCACCCGGACGACCCCGACGAAATGGCCCGGGCCCGGGCCTGCCGGGACGCCCTGGTGGAAGCCGTGCTGGGCCTGGGCGGCAGCCTCTCCGGCGAACACGGCATCGGCTCGGAAAAACGCCGCTACGTGGCCCGGGAGCTGGACGCCGCCACCCTGGCCATGATGCGCGACGTGAAGCGCCTGTTCGACCCCAATGGCATCCTGAACCCGGGCAAGAAACTGCCGGATTGAGGGGGCAGGCCCTTCGCTGGATCCCTGGGGATCCCATCCCCCACGACCTGTTCCTCCTTTGCAAAAGGGGGTTAGGGGGAATTCAGGCCGCCCGGTCAGGCCACCCCTTCCAAAATCCCCCCACCCCCCTTTTCCAAAGGGGGGAGTCGTCAGGACGGCGGATGTCATGCCGATGTCCGCCGTCACCCCTTCCACCTCCTCCATCGCGGAGGAGGGGCTTCCTGCTACGCCCAGGATGACGCGTGAACGTCACCACTTGAAGCGGGACGGGGCGGGCCCGGTTGTGTTATTCCTCCCCCATGCACTGGTTCCCCCTCGCCCTTCTCTGCGCCCTGAGCCTGGCCCTGGCCGATGCAGCCAGCAAGAAGTGGCTGGGCAATCAGGGAGCGGCGGAGTTGACCCTGGTGCGCTTCGGGCTGCCGGCCCTGTTGCTGTTTCCCCTGCTCTGGTTTCTGGATTGGGGTTGGCCGCCGTGGGCTTTCTGGGGCTGGATCGGGGTGGCCATGCCCTTGGAAATCGCGGCCATGCTGCTCTACGTGCGGGCCATCCGCGACGGGCCTTTGGGGGACACGCTGCCCTACGTGGCCTTCACGCCGGTGTTCACGGTGCTGACCGGGTGGCTGTTGTTGGGGGAGGTGGTGTCCGGGCGGGGACTGGCGGGCATTCTGCTGGTGGTGCTGGGGGCCTGGGGGTTGAATCTGGAGGGGGCGCCGGGCCATCCCCGGACCTGGCTGGCGCCCTTTGCCCGCATCCTGGCCCGGCGGGGGTCCCGGTTCATGCTGGGGGTGGCGGCCATCTACAGCGTTACGGCGGTGCTGGGCAAAGGGGCCCTGAACATGATGCCCGGGGAGGCCGTGGCTTTCGGGGCGCTGTATTTTTCCGTGCTGGGGGGGTTGACCTGGCTGGTGCTCGGCCTGCGGGAGCCGGGCTGCGCCGGCCGGGTCCTGCGCCTGGGGCCCGCCGCCTGGCTGGTGGCGGGGCTCATGGCGGTGATGATCCTGACCCATTTCCTGGCCCTGGCCCAGGCGGCCACGGCCTATATGATCGCAGTGAAGCGGCTGTCGGTATTGTTCGGCATCCTGCTGGGGGCCTGGCTGTTCCGGGAAGGGGAGCTGGGCCGCCACCTGCTGGCGGCGGGGCTGATGCTGGCCGGGGTGGCGCTGATCGTCACCTGAGGCCTCACAGGCCCTGGAGAATGTTTTCCAGGGGCCGGGGTTTGCCGATGGCGTAGCCCTGGGCGTAGTCCACGCCGATTTCCTTCAGGGCGGCGATGATGTCGTCGCTTTCGGCAAATTCGGCCACGGTCTCCTTGCCCAGGGTGTGGGCCACCCGGTGGATGGCTTCCACGAAGGCCCGGTCGGCCGGGTCGTTCTGCATGTCGCGCACGAAGGCGCCGTCGATCTTCAGCACGTCCACCGGCAGGGTCTTCAGGTAGGAGAAGGAGGACATGCCGCTGCCGAAGTCGTCCAGGGCGAAACGGCAGCCCAGGGCCTTCATCTGGCGCATGAAGGCCACGGCCTGGGTGAGTTGGGCCACGGCGGCGGTTTCGGTGATCTCGAAGGTGATGCGGCCCGGGGCGATGCCGTGCCGTTCCAGGGCCTGGCGGATGCAGCGGACGGTGTCTTCGTCGCGGAAGCACAGGCCCGAGAGGTTGATGGTGAGGGCCATGTCCCGGCTGGAGTGCTCGGCCATGCGCGCCAGGGTGTTTTCCACCACCCAGCAGTCCACCTGGGGCATGAGGCTGTAGCGTTCGGCGGCGGGGATGAACATGCCCGGTTGCACCAGTTCGCCGTGTTCGTCGAGCATGCGCACCAGCACTTCGTAGTGTCGCCCTTCCCGCGTACCGGGGTGCAGGGCACGGATTTCCTGGGCGTAGAGGACGAAGCGGCCTCCATCCAGAGCGGAGCGGATGTTGGCGGCCAGATGCATTTCCTGGCGTCGGGTGGCGCTTTCCTGGCTGCCCCGGGTATGGACGTGGACCCGGTTGCGGCCGCCGTCCTTGGCCGCGTAGCAGGCCACGTCGGCGGCGGCCAGGGCCTCGGCGGAAGAGGCGGTGTCCCGGTCCACCATGGTCAGGCCGATGGAGACGCCCACGTCGAAGTTCTTGCCCTCCCAGGTGAAGCGGAAATCCTGCACGGCCTGGCGCAGGTTTTCGGCGATGTCCTGGGCTTTTTCCAAGGGACAGTTCTCCAGCAGGGCGGCGAATTCGTCGCCGCCCAGGCGGCCCAGGGTGTCGTTGCGGCGCATGTGCTCGGCCAGCAGGAAGGCCAATTGTTTGAGCAGTTCGTCGCCGGCCAGATGGCCGCAGGTATCGTTGACGATCTTGAAGTTGTCCAGGTCCATGTAGAGCAGGGCGTGTTCTCCGCGCCCATCCCGGGCTTCTTCCACCAGGGCGCCGAGCCGGTGCTCGAACTCCTGGCGGGAATGGAGGCCCGTGAGCCGGTCGTGGGTGACCTGCCAGCGCATCTGCCGGGTGAGTTCCCGGGTGGCGGTCACGTCGTGGAAGACCATGACCACGCCCACCAGCCGGCCTTCCCGGTCGTGGATGGGGGCGGCGGAATCATCGATGGCGTATTCACGGCCTTCCCGGTTGATGAGGAGGGTGTGCTCGGCCAGGCTGGCGGCTTGGCCGGTCTGGCGGCTCAGGGTGACCGGATTGGGGGCGTGCTCCCGGCTTTCCTCGTTGACCAGCACGACCACGCTTTCCACGGGCAGGCCGGCGGCTTCGCCCCGGCGCCAGCCGGTGAGGCTTTCGGCCATACCGTTCATGAAGGTGACGTTCCCCTCGGCGTCGGTGGTCAGCACCGCGTCGCCGATGGAGGCCAGGGTGACCTGGGCCCGCTCCCTTTCCTCATAGAGACGGGCTTCGATGGCCTTTTGCTCGCTGATGTCGGTATGCACGCCGACGAAACGCACCGCCCGGCCTGCCTCGTCCCGGAGGGCCTGGCCCCGGCTCATCAGCCAGTGCCAGCTACCGGTTTTGTGCAACACCCGGAAGGTGGCTTCGAAACGGGGCGTGGCGCCATCCAGGTGCTCCTGGTAGGCGTCGGCCACGGCCGCGTAGTCGTCGGGGTGGATGATGCCCCGCCAGCCGGGCAGGCCGGCGGGCAGTTCGCCGGGGGCATAGCCCAGCATCTCGGCCAGGCGGGGGGAGTGGAAGGCCTGGCCGCTGCGCAGATCCAGGTCCAGGATGCCGTCGTTGGCGCCGCGCATGGCCAGGTCGAAACGCTCTTCGCTGGCTCCCAGGGCGGTGAGCAGGTCGGCGCGCTCCGCGCCGCGCCGGCTTTGTTGCCAGCCGGCCCAGCCAATGCCGGTGAGGCCCAGCAGCCAGATGCCCAGGTGGGTCAGTCCCAGGGTGAGACGGGCCTGCTCCAGGGTGTTCAGATAGGGTGCCAGGGGCAGGTTGAGCCCGGTGGCGCCGCGCATGTCGCCCCGCTTGTAGCCCAGGATGGCGTGGCATTTCTCGCAGCCGGGCTCCATGTACATGGCACGCAGATAACGCAGGTAGGGTTTGCCGTCGATGTCGGCCACCGCCCAGACTTCCTGTTTGTCACCCCGGGTGAAGGCTTGCAACTGGGTCTTCTCCCAGGGGTCCGGCGCATTGCCCGGGTTCAGATATTTCAGGCCGGTGATGCGGCCCCGGATGCCATATTCATCGGCGTAACGGTCCATCATCTGGCGCAGCATGGAAGCGGGATTGAGCAGGGTGAGGGCGCGGCCGTCCACGGTCATCACGTCCCGGCCGGGCACGTGGGACAGCCAGGGCACGGATTGTTGGCTGTCGGTGATGGGGACGTAGACCCCGCCGTGGCTGTTGCCCCAGCGCCGGAAGGTGATGTCCTTGTTCAGGTTGGCCCGGGCTTCGGCATAGGCCTGGCGCATGATCTGGGCTTCCTCCTGGTAGAGGTTCCAGCCCAGGGAGGCGCCCACGGCCAGGGTCCAGGCCAGGGCGGTAAGCCAGGCCATGCGTCTGTCGTTGCCGGGTCGATCTTGCGGGGTTGCGGCGTGCTTGCCGGCTCCCATCATGCTTGTTCCCCATCAATTGCGGCTGCGTGAAACCCTGCTCAGGTGGACACGGGGCTGGATTGCCGATGTTTATATGTACATGTTAGCTCGATCACAGTGCGGCGAAAACAAACCAGGGGGTGCCTTAGGGGAGTGCCATCGTCCCGTCGCAATAAAAAAACCGGACCCCGCAGGGTCCGGTCCTGGTTGGGCGGCGGGGCCGCTTAGTGGGTGGTGGCGCCGATGAGCACCAGGGTCAGCAGGATGAAGCCGGCCAGGATGAGGGCGGCGGAGAGGATGGTGGCCAGGCTTTCCACCGTGCGGGTGGGCCGCTTGACCAGGTACTTCTCCAGTTCGCCGGCGGCCACCAGGCGGTTGTACTCCTCGGTGTGCTCGTACTTGAATTCCTCCAGGGGCACGGCACCGGTGAAGATGGTGGTGGACAGGGGGAATTTCTCCGGCCGGAAGTGCACGTTGAAGAAGTGCACCGAGAACAGGAACACCGTGGCCAGCAGGGCTTCCTCGGCGTGGACGATGGTGGCGATGTTGAACGCCCAGCCCGGCAGATACTGGGAGGTCAGGCTGGGGTTGAACATGACCGCCCCGGACAGGCCGATGACCGTGGCACCCCAGAACGGCGCCCAGTAGTCGAACTTCTGCCAGTAGGTCCAGCGTTCGAACTTGGGCCGGGGGGTGAGGCCCAGGAACCACTTGTACATGCGCACCACATCCTTCAGATCCTGCCAGTTGGGGATCATGGAGGTGGGGCCGAACCAGCGGAAGGTCTTGCGGGTCTTCCAGATGTTGTACATGGCCACACCGATGTGGGTGACGAACACGGTGACCCAGAAGGTGGCGGCGGTACGGTGGATCACGCCTTCCCAGATGGGACCGCCCAGGAAGGTCATGACCGCCTTGGCCCATTCGGTATGGGAGAAGAGCAAGGTGGTGCCGGTGATGACCAGGACCATGGTGCTCATGGCGAAGAGTACGTGGATCCAGCGCCAGATGGGGCTGAAGCGGCGGTAGAACACCGTATCGGGATGCTCCACGTCCTCCCGGTGGCCGCAGCCGGCCATGTGGTCCTTCAGTTCGCGGTAGAACCAGAACAGCACGTGGGACCAGAAGAAGGCCATGACGGCGAAGATCAGATATTTCATGAACTCGGTGACCACGAACAGTTCCGGGTATTTCTCCGCGTTTTCCGGATCGCCGTGGGCATAGAAGGTGAGGAAGCCTTCGTCGGCCTTTTTGTGGCAGGTGTTGCAGGTCTTCAGGCGGTTGTTGACGTGGATGGTGGAGGTGGGGTCGTCCACGTTCTTGATGTTGTGGGCGCCGTGGCAGTCATAGCACTTGGCCGTGTGGGTATAGCCCAGCTTGTTGACCTGGCCGTGATAGGACTTGAAGTAGGTCTCCCGGGCCTTCTCGTGGCAGTCGCCGCAATTCCGGGTGATCTCCAGTTTCATGGGATCGCCCTTGGCGGAACTGATGTTGTGGGTGCTGTGGCAGTCCGAGCAGACGGCGCTCTTGGCGTCCTTCTTTTCCAGCACCGCCTTGCCGTGCATGGAGGCCTTGTATTCGTCCAGTTGCTTTTCATGGCAGCGGCCGCACACCTCCGGATTCTTCATGCGGTGTTCGGCCCGTTGCAGGCTGCCCAGACTGCCGATGTTGTGGGCTTCGTGGCAGTCGTAGCAGGTGGCGTTGATCTTGGAGATGTCCTTCTTGTTGGGTTGGGCGTGGATGGAATGCAGGTAGCTCTGCATCTGTTCCACCACCACCCCCAGGCGCTTGTGCTCGGGATTGTTCTTGTCCTTCTCGGCGGCCCATTTCTGCTTGTGGCACTCGATGCAGCCCACGCTCTTGGGCAGGGGCTTCTCGTGGGGCAGCTTGGTGACGTTGTTGTGGCAACCGGTGCAGGGCTGTTTGCCGTGGACGCTGTGTTCGAAGGTCTTGGGGTCGATGAAGATGAAGTTCCTGCTGCCGTCTTTGCGCACCTTCACTTTCTCATCCGGATCGGCGTGGCAGCGCAGACAACGGAAATTGGCGATCCCACCGCCGGGATCTTCCGCCGACGGCGTGGCGGCGGCGTCCACCGTGGCCCAGCCCGGCAGGCCCAGCAACAACAGGCACAGCCCCCCCAAAATCCCCAACCATGACTTCCTGGCATGTGACGCCATGTCGATTCTCCTGTAAGCCGACCGAGTCGCTCTGGTACGAACGTATGTGTGATGCCTGCCTGCTAACCTGACAAAAAAGGTGGGAAATCAACAATTTCCAACCAAAGTAGGTATTTTTCTACCAAAAGCTGGCATAGACTACGTGCCTGACGGGGTTATTTCAATCCTTGTCTGTCATTTCCCTGGCGATGACCTGACGGATTCATGCAGTATTAGCAAATGCTAATGTTAGGCCGGGGAGGTTTTTTGAGGAAAAACCCGGGTTTGGCCTCCATGGCCAAGCCAACGCCGGCAGGCCCGGCCGGGATGCGGCGCCGCCGCTGCCGGTTACGGATGCCGTTTTTTCTTGCCAAGCTTGAAGGAGGCATCGATGCGCAAGGGAGTTCTGGCCGTGGCCCTGTTCCTGACGGGCGGTTCGGCGATGGCGGCGGGTCCGGACGTGAGCCTGCTGGCACGTACCTGCAACAACTGTCACGGGGTGGGCGGCGTCAGTGCCGGAGCCTCCATGCCTTCCATCGGCGGGCTGCCCCGGGGCTATCTGGAAAGCGTGATGAAGCAGTGGAAATACGACGAGCGCGGCGCAGCCACCATGAACCGCATCGTCAAGGGCCTGTCCGACGACGAGATCAACGCCCTGGCTGCCTACTTCGCCAAGAAACCCTGGGTGCCCGTTTCCCAGCCCGTGGGCCCGGCCATGCACAAGAAGGGCAAGGCGGTCATCTCCGAGAATTGCGAGGACTGCCATGGTCCCACCGGCGGCGATCCGGACGAGGATGCGCCGAAGATCAATGGCCAATGGGCCAAGTACATGGAGCTGGAACTGGATAAATACCGCGACGAGGAATTCCTGATGCCCCACCGCAAGATGAAGAAGACGGCCCGCAAGATGAAACCTGCCGAGGTGCCGGCCGCCGCCCATTATTTCGGCGCCCAGGGCCGCTGAGGGAGAACGCATCATGCACAGCCAAATCGATCGCCGCGCCTTCCTCAAAGCCTTGTCCGCCGCTTCCGGCGCTTCCATCCTGAGCATTCCCCGGGCCCACGCCGCCAAGGCCAAGGCCCGGGTGGTGGTGGTGGGGGGCGGCTACGGCGGGGCCACCGCCGCCAAGTATCTGCGCCTCATGGACGATGACATCGAGGTCACCCTCCTGGAGCGGGAAACCCTCTACACCTCCTGCCCCTTGTCCAACGAAGTCATGTCCGGGGAGCGGGACATCAAGACCCTGCAACGGGGCTACAAGGGTCTACAGAAGCACGGCGTCAACGTGGTCCACGACGAGGCCACGACCATCGACCCGGTGAAGAAGACCGTGGCCACGGCATCGGGCAAGACCTTCGCGTACGATTTCCTGATCCTGTCGCCGGGTATCGACTTCAACTTCGGCGCCGTGGAGGGCTACAGCAAGGAACTGGCCGACACCACCCTGCCCCACGCCTGGAAGGCCGGCCCCCAGACCCTGGCCCTGAAACAGCAGTTGGAGGCCATGCCCGACGGGGGCAAGTTCATCATCGCCGTGCCGCCCGGCCCCTTCCGCTGCCCGCCCGGGCCCTATGAGCGGGCTGCCCAGGTGGCCAACCACTGCATGCACCATGGCAAGAAGCGGGCCAAGGTACTGATTCTGGACGCCAACGATTCCTTCTCCAAGCGGCCCCTGTTCGAGCAGGCCTGGAAGGAACTCTACGGCTACGGTCCCGGCGGCATGATCGAATGGATCCCCGGTGCCCAGGACGGCAAGGTGGAGCGCCTCGACCCCAAGACCCTGACCTGCTACACGGGCTTCGGCGAACACCAGGGCGACGTGGTCAACATCATCCCGCCCCACCACGCCGGCAAGGTGGCCAAGGACCTGGGTCTGGCCACCTTCAAGGACAAGTGGTGCGAGGTGAAGCCGGAGAACATGGAGTCCACCAAGTTGAAGGACGTGTTCGTCATCGGCGATTCCTGCGTGGGCGGCGAGCTGGCCACCAACAACGGTTTTCCCAAGTCGGCCCACATGGCCATCACCCAGGCCAAGGTGGTGGTGGCCAGCATCGTCGCCAAGGTCAACGGCCTGCCGCCGCCGGTGCCCATCTACACCAACACCTGCTACAGCGTGGTGGCGCCGGACTGGGGCTTCTCGGTGGTGCACCTCTACCGGGTGCAGAACGGCCAGTGGGTGTACATCAAGGAAGGCAGCGGCATTTCGCCGGTGACCTTCGGCACCAAGGAACAGCCCAAGCCGGTGCCGCGCATCTACCGCAGGCTGGAGGTGGAATACGCCGACGGCTGGTTGCGCAACGTGCTGGCCGACGCTTTCGCCTGATGCCGGAATCGGCGCAGCCTTGAGGCTGCAACATGGGGATGCAGGGGGCTCCACCCGCTCCCCGGGCCCCTCTCCCCGCGCGGGAGAGGGGGATCAGCCGGTCAGACGGCCGCTTCCCCGGTTTCGCCGGTGCGGATGCGGATCACCTGTTCCACGCTGGAGACGAAGATCTTGCCGTCGCCGATCTTGCCCGTGCGGGCGGCCTTGACGATGGCTTCCAGGGCGGCGTCCAGCATGGCATCGGCGATGACCACTTCCACCTTCACCTTGGGCAGGAAGTCCACCACGTATTCGGCGCCCCGGTAGAGTTCGGTATGGCCCTTCTGCCGGCCGAAGCCCTTGACCTCGGTGACGGTGAGGCCGCTCACCCCCAGGGTGGAGAGGGCTTCCCGCACCTCGTCCAGCTTGAAGGGTTTGATGACGGCGGTGATGCGCTTCATGTCGGTTCCTCCTAGAAAGGGGCACGGTACTGGTTGGTGATGGGATAGCGCCGGTCCCGGCCGAAGCCCCGGGGGGTGATGCGGATGCCGGGGGGAGACTGGCGGCGCTTGTATTCGGAGCGGTCGATGAGGCGCACCACCTGGCGCACGTCCTCCTCGCTGAAGCCGGCGGCCACGATGTCCCGGGGCGCCATGTCCTGCTCCACGTAGCGTTCCATGATGGCGTCCAGGGTCTCGTAGGGGGGCAGGCTGTCCTGGTCGCACTGGTTGGCCCTCAGTTCGGCGCTGGGGGGGCGGGTGATGATGCGCTCGGGAATCACCTGGGATACCGAGTTGCGGTAGCGGGACAGGCGCCAGACCAGGGTCTTGGACACGTCCTTCAGCACCGCGAAGCCGCCGGCCATGTCGCCGTAAAGGGTGGCGTAGCCGCTGGCCATCTCGCTCTTGTTGCCGGTGGTCAGCACCAGGGGGCCGAACTTGTTGGACAGGGCCATGAGCAGCACGCCCCGGATGCGGGCCTGGATGTTTTCCTCGGTCTGGTCGAAGGGCAGATCGTCGAATTCATCCGACAGTTCGGCCAGGAAAGTGTCGAACATGGACTTGATGGGCTGCACGTCGTATTTCACGCCCAGGTTCTCGGCCAGCCGTTCCGCGTCCTCCAGGCTCATGCTGGCGGTGAATTCGGAGGGCATCATCACCGCCTTCACCCGGTCCGCGCCGATGGCATCCACGGCCACCACCAGAGTGAGGGCCGAGTCGATGCCGCCGGACAGGCCCAGGATGGCGCCGGGAAAGCGGTTCTTGGTCACGTAATCCCGCACCCCCACCACCAGGGCCTGGTAGACGGCGGCCTCCGTGTCGGGCAGGGGGGTGGTCTCGCCCCGGGGCGCCAGGGTCTGGGCGTCGCCCTCCAGGGTCACGAAGTGCAGTCCCTCCGTGAAGGCGGGGAATTGGGCAGTGACCTGGCCCGTACCGTCCATGGCGAAGGACAGGCCGTCAAACACCAGCTCGTCCTGGCCCCCCACCATGTTGACGTACAGCATGGGCAGGCCCGCTTCCGCCACCCGATCCCGGGCCACCTGGAAGCGCTCGGACTGTTTGTTCATGTGGAAAGGGGAGGCGTTGGGCACCAGCAGCACCTGGGCACCCGCCTCCCGGGCCTGGGCTGCCGGACCGGGTTCCCAGATGTCGGCGCAGATGTTGATGCCGAACTTCACGCCGGCATGTTCGAACACGCCGGCCTCCCATCCCGGGGTGAAGGTGCGCACTTCGTCGAAGACGGAATGGTTGGGCAGCTTCTGCTTGCGGTAGCGGCACACCACTTGGCCATCGCGCAGGACGGAGGCGGCGTTGTAGCGCTCTTCCCCGGCCATGAGGGGGTGGCCCACCACGACCGCCAGGCCCGGTGGGAGGCGGTCGGCCAGGGCGTCCAGCACCCGGGTGTTCTCGGTGTAGAAATCGTTGCGCAGGGCCAGGTCCTCGGGGGGGTAGCCACAGAGCACCAGTTCCGGCGTCAGGAGCAGGGCGGCGCCCGCCTGGGCGGCCGTGTCGGCCAGGCGGGCGATCCGGTCGGCATTGCCTTCCAGGTCGCCGACCACGGGGTTCATCTGGGCAAGGGCGATCTTGATCTGCATGCCGCGATTCTAAGGGGAAAATCCCGGCGGGACGCCACTCCCCGGGGCAAGGAGCCTGGCGAGCCCAGGTCGGCGAAAGGGAAAAGCGTCCTCGACGGGGGCGTGCCCAGCCGTGGATGCCAAAGTCCGACAGGCTGCCAGGGCAGGTCAGACGCGGAACTGGCCCACCAGGCGTTCCAGTTCTTCCGCCAGGCTGGCCAGTTTCTGGCTGGCGTCCTGGGTTTCCCGGGCGTGTCCGGCCGCTTCCTGGGCCACCGAGCCGATGTCGCCGATGCGCCCGCTGATGCGCTCGGCCACCTGGCTCTGTTCGCCGGAACGGGTGGCGATCTGGGCGTTCATGCGGTTGATGACCCCCACCGAGCCGGAAATGGTGGCCAGGGCACCGGCGCTTTCCTCCACGCTTTGCACGCTGGATTCGGTTTTCTGCTCGGCGGTCTGGATGGCGCCCACCGCTTCCTGGGCCCGGCCCTGGACCTTGACGATGATGGCTTCGATCTCTTCCGTGGCGGACTGGGTGCGCTGGGCCAGGGTGCGCACCTCGTCGGCCACCACGGCGAAGCCCCGGCCCTGTTCGCCGGCCCGGGCCGCCTCGATGGCGGCGTTGAGGGCCAGCAGGTTGGTCTGCTCGGCAATCTCCCGGATCAGGCCGATGACCCGGCCGATGTCCCGGCTGTCGGTGTCCAGGCGCTGGATGACCTGGACCGCCTGTTCCAGTTGGGTGGACATGGCGGAGATGGCGCCCAGGGCCTCGGTGGCCGTGGCGGCCCCGTCCTTGGCGTCGCTGTCCGCCTTCTGGGCGGCCTGGGCGGCTTCCTGGGTGTTGCGCGCCACTTCCTGCACCGTGCCGGCCAGGTGATGCAGGGTGTCGGCCAGTTGTTCGGTGTCGGTGAGTTGCCGTTGCACACCCTTCTGGGTGCGGCTGGACACGTCCACCAGTTGCCCGGCCACCGTGGCCAGGTTGTGGGTGGCGCCGCGCACCTGCTGGATGATCTCGGCGAAGCGTTCCAGCATGGCGTCGAAGGCGCAGGCCGCCTGGCCGATCTCGTCCCGGCAACTGCTGGGGATGCGCAAGCTCAGGTCCGATTCCTTTTCGATGCGGCTCATGTAGCCCGTCAGGGTACGGATTGGGGTGGTGATGATGCGCTTGAAGGCCATGTGCAGCAGGGCCATGCCGATGAAGAACAGGGCCAGGTGGATGGCCAGGCTTTCCAGGCCGGAATTGCGGATGCGGGCATCCACCGGTGACAGATCGTAGCTGATGCGGACGGCCCCCAGGACGGTGCCGGCAGGGACGCCGTGGCAGCCCATGCAGTTCACGCCCCGGGTGTTTTCCGTGGCTTTGTAGGGGCGGACCACCACCAGTTGCCGGCCATTGTCCGTGTCCAGGATGCGGGCCACCTGTTCACCCTTGAGGGCCGCCCGGTCCAGGTCGTCCACGGGCTGTTCATGGCCGTTGCCGGGGCCGTATTGGCTGACCACGCCCTCGCCCCGGATCACCCGGGCATCCAGGACGTTGGGTTGTTCCGCCACGGTCTTGTGCAGGTCGGCCCGGCTGTCCATGGCGCCGGTGAGCATGAGCTTGTTGAGGCCGTCGAAATAGCCGTCGGCGATGGCCTGGACCTGGCTGGTGCTGAATTCCTCGGCCAGCCCGTCTTCGCTGAGATGGGAGTGGACCAGGGAGGCGGTTAAAAGCACCAGGAAAAGCATGGCCGTGAAGGCCATCATCTTGCCGGTGACCGAATTGGGGGTGATCTGGATGCCCAAGTGCGTCTCCTCTGGTCGGGCGTTATGCCGAGGCTTAACGGCAATGCCCGCCGGAACTTGAGCGCTTCTCTCAAGCGAGCATGTCCGCCCAGTGTTTTTCCAGCCGCTTCACCGACACCGGTTCCGGCGTCTTCAGTTCCTGGGCGAACAGGGAGACGCGCAATTCCTCCAGCCGCCAGCGGAAATCCTCCATGTCCGCGGTGACGCCGCCGGCCTCTTCCTGGCGCTTGCGCCGGGCCTGGAAGTTGGCCAGCAGAGGCGTCATGGATTTGTGCTGCCGGGCATCCCGGTCCGGGTGGCTGGCCAGCTTGTCCAGGCGCCGTTCCATGGCCTTCAGATAGCGGGGCAGGTGGACCAGGCGGTCGGGGGGCAGCCTGGCCAGGAAGCCGGGAAAGACCAGACCCTGCAACTGGCTTCTCATGTCCGCCACCGCCTCCCTGGCCGGGTGGGGCCGGGCCAGGGCCTGGCCCAGGCGGTGGGCGTGGTCCAGGCATTCGGCGGCCAGTCGGGCCGATTCCCGGGCGGCGTCGGCCAGGCGGGGGCGCACCGTCTGGGCGGCGCTCTCGAAGGCCGTCTGGCGGCGCAGGTCCGCCGGATCGCCGTTCAGCACCGAGCGGGCGGCGCTGTAGAGCACGTCCCGCAGGAATTGCTCGGCGGACAGGCCCTTGTCCAGCATCAGGTAGAGGAGGGCCGGGCCCTTGAGGCGCTGGGCCAGATCCTTCTCGGTCTGCTTCAGCAGGTCGGGGAAGTTGAGCCAGAGCAGGCGGCAGACTCCGCGCCGGTGCTTTTCCCGGGCCAGGGCCGGGCTGTCCAGCAGGCTGATCTTCAGGCCGTCCTTGTCTTCCACCAGGGTGGGGAAGGCGGCGATGCTGCGTCCGCCGCTGGTCACTTCCACCTGGTCGGGCAGGTCGCCGAAGTCCCAGCGGCTGATACCTTCCCGCTCGCCGGGCGCGGCAGCCTGGCGCAGGCTTTCCGTGGCCTGGCCCCCGAGCTGGCGGCGCAGGGCGGCCAGGTCCCGGCCCTCGGCCAGGATGCGGTTGGCCGGGTCCAGCACCCGGAAGTTCATGGTCAGGTGGGCGGGCAGGGCCTCGGGCCGCCAGGCATCCCGGGGGATGGCCTGGCCGGTGCTGCGGGTGAGGAAGTCGGCCAAAGCGTCGGTGAGGGGTGAGGGGTGAGGGGTGAGGCCGGCACCCAGGGCGTCCCGGGCGGCCCGGGCGAATTCGGGGACGGGCACGAAGGCCCGGCGCAGGGATTGGGGCAGGCCCTTGATGAGGGCGGCGATCTTTTCCTCCAGCAGGCCCGGCACCAGCCAGTCGCAGGGGGCAGCGGGCACCTGGTTGAGGGCGGCCAGGGGCACCAGCAGGGTCACGCCGTCGTCGGGGGCGCCCGGGTCGAAGCGGTAGGCCAGGGGAAACTTCACCCCGCCCAGGTCCAGTTCCGGGGGGAAGTCGGCGGCGTCGGCCCCCTTCTGGCGCAGCAGTTCCGCCCGTTCCAGGTGCAGCAGGCGGGGGGAGCGGGCTTCGCTTTCCCGGCGCCATTTCTCGAAGGCTGCGCCGTTGTGGATGCCTTCCGGGATGCGCTCGTCGAACCAGCGGTAGAGGGTTTCCTCGTCCACGGTCATGCGGGCGTTGCGGGAGCGGTGGGCCAGGTCGTCGATCTCCTCCAGCAGGCGCCGGTTGTGCAGGAAGAAGGGGGCCCGGCATTCGTATTCCCCGTCCACCAGGGCGCCGCGGATGAACAGTTCCCGGGATTTCACCGGGTCGATGGGGCCGTAATGGACCTTGCGCCCGTTCACCACCGGCAGGCCGTAGAGGGTGGCGCGCAGGCTGGCCGCCACGTGGGCCGGCTTCTTGGCCCAGTGGGGGTCGGAATAGCTCACCTTGAGCAGGTGCCGGGCGGCGTGCTCGATCCACTCCGGCTCGATCTTCGCCACCCCCCGGGCGTAGATGCGCCGGGTCTCCACGATCTCGGCGGCCATGACCCACTTGGGCTTCTTCTTCACCCCGGAGCCGGGGAACAGGGCGAACTTCATGTCCCGGGCCCCCAGGTAGCTGCCTTCCTCGGTGAGCATGCCCAGGTTGCCCAGCAGGCCGGTCAGCAGGGCCTGGTGCAAGGGGGCGTAAGGAATCGGGGGATGGGGGATGGGGAGCGTCCCATTCCCCATCCCCCTTTCCCCATCCCCCACCTTCCAGCCCAGTTCCTTCACCTGGGTGGTCAGTTGCCCGTACACGTCCCGCCATTCCCGCACCCGGTTGGGGGACAGGAAATCGGCCTGGAGGGCTTCCCGGTACTTGCGCTGGGATTTGCGGTGGACGTTCAACTGCTCCACGTGGCGCCACAGGTTGACGAGGCTGACGAAGTCCGAGTTCTCGTCGGCGAAGCGCTTGTGCTTCTGGTCGGCGGCCTCCTGGCGGTCCAGGGGGCGCTCCCGGGGGTCCTGGACCGACAGGTAGGCGGCGATGACCAGCACCTCTTCCAGGCAGGCCTTTTCCCGGGCGGCGATGAGCATGCGGCCGATGCGCGGGTCCAGGGGCAGGCGGGCCAGTTGCCTGCCCACGGCGGTGAGCTGGTTGGCGTCGTCCAGGGCCCCCAGTTCGTGGAGCTGCTGCTGGCCGTCCCGCACCCGCTTGCCTTCCGGCGGGTCCAGGAAGGGGAAGGCGTCCACCTCCGGCAGGTGCAGGGACTTCATGCGCAGGATCACCCCGGCCAGGGAGGAGCGCAGCAGTTCCGGCGTGGTGTATCGGGGCCGGGCCAGGAAGTCCTGTTCGTCGTAGAGGCGGATGCAGACGCCCGCCGCCACCCGGCCGCAACGGCCGGCCCGCTGGTTGGCGGCGGCCTGGGCGATCTTCTCCACCTTCAGCTGCTCGATCTTGTTGCGCAGGGAATAGCGCTTCACCCGGGCCAGGCCCGCGTCCACCACGTAGCGGATGCCGGGCACGGTGAGGGAGGTTTCCGCCACGTTGGTGGCCAGCACGATGCGCCGGCTGCCGTGGGCCTGGAACACCCGGTCCTGCTCGGCCACCGACAGGCGGGCGAACAGGGGCAGGATCTCGGTGTGGGGCGGGTGGTGCTTGCGCAGGGCCTCCTGGGCGTCGCGGATCTCCCGCTCGCCGGGCAGGAACACCAGGATGTCGCCGGGGCCTTCCCGGGCCAGTTCGTCCACCGCGTCCAGCAGGGGCTGTTCCAGGTCGGCATCCTCGTTGCCCTCGTTCCTCGTCGCCGGAGTGGTGGGTTTGCCCGGGGCCGGAGCACCGCCCTCCGCCTTGCCCCGGGCGGGTTCCACAGGCCGGTAGCGCATTTCCACCGGATAGGTGCGGCCCGACACCTCCACCACCGGGGCGTTGCCGAAGTAGGCGGAGAAACGGTCCGCCTCCAGGGTGGCGGAGGAGATCACCAGTTTCAGGTCCGGCCGGCGGGGCAGCAGGGTCTTCAGGTAGCCCAGCAGGAAGTCGATGTTCAGGCTGCGTTCGTGGGCTTCGTCCAGGATCAGGGTGTCGTAGGCGCGGAACTCCGGGTCCGACTGGGTTTCCGCCAGGAGGATGCCGTCGGTCATGACCTTGATGCGGGTTTCCGGGCCCACCTGGTCGGTGAAGCGCACCTGCCAGCCCACCAGGCCCCCCAGGCGGGAGCGGGTCTCCTCGGCGATGCGGGCGGCCACCCCCCGGGCGGCGATGCGCCGGGGCTGGGTCATGCCGATCCTTCCGCCCCCCCGGCCCAGCCGGCCCCGGCCGGCGGCCAGGGCGATCTTGGGCAACTGGGTGGTCTTGCCGGAGCCGGTCTCGCCGCAGACGATGATCACCTGATGGCCGGTGAGGGCGGCGGCGATGTCGGCCCGCCGGGCACAGACCGGCAGGTGCTCGGGGAACTCCAGGTGGGGTAAGGTGTGCGGCGTTTCGGACATGGGGCGGCGTTTTAGCATGAATCGATGGATCGGGATGGGACTGGCGCTGGTCGGGTGGGCGATCGGCGCGGGGGCTGTGGCGGGGGAACTGTGGGTGGAATCCCTGCTGTTGCCCCACGAGGCGGGCTGGCAACGGGGCCCGGCCAGCCAGGAGGAAGAGGATGACGCCTATGCCCTGGAGCGCCGGGAGGCGGGCGGGCCGCCCCTGCTGCTGCTGCTCCCCCGCCGGGCGCCCCGGCTCAAGTCCGACGCCGACACCTACTACAGGAATCTGACCCGCCACTGGCGGGGCAGCTACGGCAAGGGGGTGCTCATCGACTGGCTGGAGCTGGGGGGCGCCCGCTGGCTCTACCTGCGCCGGCCCGCCCGGGAGAACGGCCAGGGCCTGTTCCAGTTGTCCACCGTGCACCAGGGCCGGGCCTACAGTCTGCTGGCCTTCGTGCCCGGGGATGCGGTGACTCTGCCGGCCCCGGTGCAATCCCTGCTGGCGGGCCTGCGTTGGGTCCAGGGCGGACCGGGCCTGCCGGCCCGGACGGCCCGCTGGGCCCGCGCCGGCACCCATCGGCTGCTCCTGGCCGGGCCCGGTCTGGAGGCCGTGGCCCAGGCCGATGCCGATGCCCTGGGCGGAGACGGCTTGCTCACCGGGTTCGGTCTGGATTACGGCGTCGCGTCGGTGAACTGGTTCATGGAAGGCTACACCTGGGTGGGCAAGACCGAACGCCGGCCCTGGTCCCTGGGCGGCAAGCTGGAAGTCGAGGCCCCCGCCGAACTGGATGGCCAGACGCCCTGGACGTTCCGCCTGTCCCTCCAGCCGGATCAACCGGCGGTTCAGGTCAGCCTGGTGGAACGGGATCTGTGTGGGGCGCCTGACACCCTGCGGGAGGCCATGGGCAAGCTGGAACACGGTCTGCGCGGCCCCCTGGAGCGTTTGCTGGCCCATCGTTCGGTGGGGTGTCCGGCCCCGGAGGGTGGAGAAACCGCCGGTTTCCTGGCCGGCGAACCGGGCAGGACGGCCACGGCCAACTGGACGCCGCCGGCCGGTGGGGCGGGGCCGGCGGTAGGGGCGGGTTTGCTGCGGGTCCGGCTGATGGAGGCCGTGCTGGCCTACCCGCCGGGCACCCCTGGGGGCCCGGAGCGGCCCGGTGAGGGGCTCCTGTCCCGGGCCCGGCTGTTCTTCGCCTATGAACTGCGCTGAAGACTACTTATTGAACAGGTAGCGGCGGTCGTCGAAGGTGGCCACCCACTCGGGCTTGTAGACCACCATCACGGTCAGGGCCATGCCCGTGGCGAAGGCTTCGCTCCAGGCCATGAGCAGGTAATAGGGCAGGTATTCCGCCAGCAGGTAGTCCAGGGCGTAGGCCCCGGTCAGGGCGGCGAAGGCCGTGGAGGCCACCCCTACGCTCAAGATTGCCAGGGCGGCGCCGAAAAAGGCATTGAGGAAGACGTAGATGAACAGGTGGTTGGGCAGTTTGCCGTCGATGAAGCGGTAGAGGGCCCAACTCACTGCCACGGGCACCGCGCCCATCAGCAGCCAGTTGCCCGGCAAGGCGGCCCAGTCGCCGTTCCACAGGGCCAGGGCCGAGGAGACCAGGGCGATGGCCAGCAGGGCGAAGAGGGGGCGGAACATGAGGGTGAGGGCGGTGGCGCCCAGCAGGTGGAAGCTCAGGCCGGGCTTGATGCCGGTCTTGATGAGCCACAGGCCCAGCACGGCCACGGTGGCGGCCAGGAACACGTTCAGGTTGCGCGTATCGGCCAGCATGGACCAACGGGCCCGGAAGGCGAGCAGGCCGGCCAGGCCGGCGCCCGCGAGCCACAGGCTCCACAACCAGGGAAGGGGGATGTTGGCGGTGACGAGGTTCATGGCGGGACGTGGGCGGTGGGTCGTTGATTGGAGCCCGCCGGTGGCCAGGCGTTCCCTGAAAACGCCTGAGGAATTCCCCGAGGGGATTCCGGGCATGCTCCCGGCTGGGGCCAAGATTACCATGGCGATTCCCACACCGAGGCGGATCATGGCATGACGCGCATGTTGCACCTGTGGAATCGGACCCGGCCTGTCGGCCCCGGGCCGGCGCGCTGGATGCGCACCTGGACCGGTCTGGCCTGGCTGTGTCTGGCACTTCTGGTCCTGCCGTTGCGGGGGGTTGCGGATACCCTGCCCGACACCGTCCGGGAGGTGCGCATCGGCGTGCTGGCCCTGCGGGGCCCCCAGCGGGTGATGACCATGTGGGCCCCCACCGCCCACTACCTCCAGGGCCGGCTGCCGGACCTGCGTTTTCGCGTGGTGCCCCTGGATTTCGACGAGATCCATCTGGCGGTGCGCCAGAAGAGTGTGGATTTCGTCCTGGCCAACCCGGCCTTCTACGTGGAGCTGGAATCCCTCTACGGGGTGAGTCCCGTGGTCACCATGCGCAACCGGCACGACGGGGGGCCGGGCTTCAGCCAGTTCGGCGGGGTCATCTTCACCCGGGCCGACCACAACGACATCCGCACCCTGTCCGACCTCAAGGGGTGCAGTTTCCTGGCCGTGGACCGCAATTCCTACGGGGGCTGGCACGTGGCCTGGCGGGAGATGCTGCGCCAGGGTGTGGACCCGGAAAAGGACTTCAAGAGCCTGGAGTTCGCCGGCACCCATGATGCCGTGGTGAAGGCCATCCTGGCCGGCAAGGCCGATGCCGGCACGGTGCGCACCGAAACCCTGGAACGCATGGTGGCCGAAGGCAGCCTGCGCATGGGTGACCTGTACGTCCTGAACGAACAGCAGCATGAGGATTTCCCCCTGGCCCTGAGCACCCCCCTCTACCCGGAGTGGCCCCTGGCCAAGGTGAAGGGGGTGCCGGACAGCCTGGCGGTGCGGGTGGCGGTGACCCTCATGCAGTTGCCGGCCGAGGATCCCGCCGCCCGGGCCGGTCAGATCGTGGGCTGGACCCTGCCCCTCAACTACCAGCCCATCCATGAAGTGCTGCGCACCTTGCGCATCGGTCCCTACACCCATCTGCGGGAACTGAAATTCGCCGACATCCTGGACCAGTACGGCAAGTGGCTGGCGGTGGGCCTGGCCTTCCTGTTCTTCGCCCTGGCCGTGGCCGCCCACGTGGGCCGCATGAACCACCGGCTGCGGGCCCAGAAGCGGGAACTGAACCAGCTCAACAGCGACCTGGAGGACCGGGTCAGGGAACGCACCGAGCGGGTGGAAAGCCTGCTGGACCGGGAGCGCTATCTGCGGGTCATTGTGGCCATGGTGGCGGACATCAACGAGATCCTCATCACCACCGGCAGCCAGGAGGAGATGCTCAAGGCCTGCTGCGACCGGCTGGTGGCCCACCCCGATTACCGTTTTGCCTGGGTCAGCCTGCTCCTGGAAGGGGAACTGGCCGTGGTCAGCAAATCCTACGGTGCGGCCAACCTGTCACGGAAGTTGCGCCACTGCCTGGATGCGGGGCCGGCCGTGCGGGCGGTGGAGGAGAACCAGACCATCCTGGTCATGGGGGACGAAATGGAAAAGGACCTGCGCGACCTGGGTATCGTCGCCGTCTCCTCCATTCCCCTGCGTCCGGATGCTTATTCCGAGCCCATCGGCGCCCTGTGCGTGCTGACCGTGCGGGTGGACGGCTTCGACCACGAGGAAGTGGCCATGCTCGAACAACTGGCCGGCGACATGGGCTTCGCCATCCAGGCCTACCGGCAGCGGGGCCGGGCCGAGGACCTGCAACAGGAACGCATCGCCAACTACGAGGAAACCATCATCTCCCTGGTGGACATGATCGAGAAGCGGGACACCTACACCGCCGGCCACACCCGGCGGGTGGCCCTGTACTGCGAGAAGGTCGCCCGGCATCTGGGGGTCGCCGACGCGGACATCGAGCGCCTCAAAGGGGCGGCCACCCTCCACGACATCGGCAAGATCGTCATCCCCGACGCCGTGCTGCTCAAACCGGGCAGCCTCACCCCCCTGGAATACGACCTCATCAAGCAGCATGCCGAGGTGGGCTATGAAACCCTGTCGGGCATCAAGATGTACCGGGATCTGGCCGAGATCATGCGCTACCACCACGAACGCCATGACGGCAGCGGCTATCCCCAGGGCCTGAAGGGGGAGGCCATCCCCCTGCTGTCGCGGATCATGGCGGTGGCCGACGCCTTCGACGCCATGACCACCAACCGCATCTACAAACCCCGAAGGAGCGTGGGCCAGGCCCTGGAGGAACTGGTCCGCCTGGCCGGCAGTGAATTCGACCCGGAGGTGGTGGAAGCCGCCCGGGTCGCCCTGGCCGACGCCGCCCCCCCCTCCCTGGCCGATCAGTTGCCCAAGACCCTGCTGGAGCGGCAGCGCTTCGCCTACTTCTTCAACGACCATCTCACCGGCCTGCACAACGCCGAGTACCTGCGCTTCATGACCCGCAACGGCCTGGACGTGGCCTACGGCCATGGCTGGCTGATCCTGCTGCGCCATTTCAGCGCCTACAACGCCCAGGCGGGCTGGGCGGCCGGCAACCGGCTGCTGGCCGAATTCGCCAACCTGCTGGTGGCCCGTTATCCCCAGGCCCTGCTCTGCCGGGTCATGGGCGACGATTTCGTCCTCCTCGCCGGCCAGCCCCTGGAACTGGACGCCGAGTCCCTGAACCGCCTGGAGGTGCTGGCCGGCACCCCGGTGCGGGCGGAAGTGCGCAGCCTGGCCCTGGGCGGCGAACGATCGGACCTGCTGGGGCTGCTCTGAGCCGGCTCGGCTAGAATGCGGGCCCGTCCCCTGCCCGTGCTCCGCCATGCCTGCCACCCCCCTGCGCCTCGCCCTGTTCGACCTGGACAACACCCTGCTGGCCGGGGATTCGGATTTCGAGTGGGCCCAGTACCTGATCGACCAGGGGGTGCTGGACCGGGAGGTCTATGAGGCCCGCAACCAGCACTTCTACGACCAGTACAAGGCCGGCACCCTGGACATCCTGGAGTTCCTGGATTTCCAGTTGAAGCCCCTGTCCCGCCACCCGCGCAGCCAGTTGGACGCCTGGCACCGGGACTTCCTGGCCAGCCGCATCCTGCCCGTGGTGGCCCCCGCCACCCAGGCCCTGCTGGCGCAGCATGCCGGCCACCAGCGGATCATCGTCACCGCCACCAACAGCTTCGTCACCGCCCCCATCGCCCGCCATCTGGGCGTGCCCCATCTGATCGCCACCGAGCCGGAACAGGTGGGCGGGGAGTTCACCGGCCGTCCCCACGGCCAGCCCGCCTTCCGGGAAGGCAAAGTGGCCCGGCTCGACCAGTGGCTGGCCGAGCGGGGCCACACCTGGGCCCATGTGGCGGAGAGCTGGTTCTACAGCGACTCCCTCAACGATCTGCCTTTGCTGGAGCGGGTCCACCATCCGGTGGCCGTGGATCCGGATCCCACCCTGGCAGCCCATGCCCGGGCCCGGGGCTGGCCGGTCCTGAGCCTGCGCCGGAATGGGGCGCCCGTCCCCCTCTGATCCGCCGCCCGGCTGTCGGAAAATCTGACAGACGGCATTTTTCCTCCCCGGCCGGGCAGGGTGGCATTCCCGGACGAAACCGCGCGGGTAGGGAAATTCCGATGGCTGTCCCCATGCCATTCGGATCATGGCATGAGTATTGCTTTATGGGATCGACCCAGCCCTGCCTCATGGTGGGTATCAAAAAGCAATCCTCTTCGGGAGAAGAAAATGAAGAAGAAAACGGGCTTCGCTCGTCTGCTGTTCCTGGCCAGCATATTGTTGTTGAGCATTTCCCCCCTGCGGGCCGATGGCCTGCCCAACGTGATCCTCATGGTCCTGGACGACATGCGCCAGGACGATCTGGAGCACATGCCCAAGGTCCAGTCCCTGCTGGTGGCCCAGGGCCTGAAGTTCACCGAAGCCTACGCCGTGAACGCCACCTGCTGTCCGGCCCGGGCGGCCATCCTGCGCGGCCAGTACCCCCACAACAGCGGCGTGCAGCGGGTGGGCGACGGTTTCCACAACTTCCGGGTGTCCGGCGCCGAGGCGGAAACCCTGGCCACCCACCTGAAGGACGCCGGCTACCGCACCGGGCTGTACGGCAAGTATTTCGTCGATTACCCGGAGGCCAAGGACAAGACCTACACCCCCCCCGGCTGGGAGGAATGGGTAGCCATGGGCAACAAGAAGGGCTACTACGACTACGACATGGTGGAAAACGGGGTGGCCACCCATTACGGCAGCAACCCCGAGGACTACGTCACCGACGTGATGGCCGGCAAGGTGGTGGCCGCCATCGGCCGGGCCGCCACCGATCCCCGGCCCTTCTTCCTGTACGTGACGCCCATGGCGCCCCATGACCCTGCCACCCCGGCGGATCGCCACCTGGGCCTGTTCAGCGACCTGAAATCGCCCCGGCCGCCCAGCTTCAACGAGAACTCGGTCACCGACAAACCCCTGTGGGTGCGGGAACTGGCCAAACTGAACAGCACCCAGAAAACCACCATCGACAACACCTACCGGGATCGCCTGCGCAGCCTCCAGGCGGTGGACGAGATGGTGGAAAGCATGGTCGATGCCCTGGCCGCCCAGGGCAGACTGGACAACACCTATTTCATCTTCACCTCCGACCAGGGCTACATGCTGGGGGAACACCGCATCCCCTACGGCAAGGGCAATTCCTTTGAAGAGGCCATCCGGGTGCCCGTGGTGGTGCGCGGCCCGGGCGTGGCGGCCGGCGTGGCCAGCAGCAGCATCGTCCTGCATACCGACCTGATGCCCACCATCCTGGACCTGACCGTGGGCGGCATCCCCGCCTTCGTGGACGGCCGCAGCTTCCGCACCCTGCTGGACGGCAGCGTGCCCAAGCGTTGGCGCAGCCGCTTCCTGGTGGAACATCCGCTGGAGCCCATGATCGACATCAACTTCGAACCGCCGCCCCACCATACCGTGCATACCAAGCGCTACACGTACACCGAGTACGTCTACACCGGTGAGAAGGAGTTCTACGACCTGAGTACCGACCCCTACCAGTTGACCAACAGCTACGTTTATCCCAGCGGCACGGTGATCCTCGGCCTGCAGATCGATCTGGCGACCCTGAAGGCCTGTTCCGGCGCCAGTTGCGTCAATGCCGAAGACGATCCGTCGCCATGAGCGTCAAGGCTTCGCCATCGCCTTTGCCCAGACGACGCATCTTCCCGGGGAATTTGCCCATGCCGCACCACACGATCCTGTCCCGACTGCTGTTGTCCCTGGCCTGCGCCGGGAGCCTGCCCGCCGTAGCCGCCTCCAGCTTTACCGGGATCGGCGATCTGGCTGGGGGGGATGCCTACAGCTACGCCGCCGCCGTGTCCGATGACGGCAAGACCGTGGTGGGGCAGTCCATTTCCGCCAATGGCTACAGCGCCTTCAAGTGGACCCGCCAGGGAGGCATGGTGGACCTGGGCGACCTGGCCGGGGGCAGTGCGTTGAGTTATGCCTCCGACGTTTCCTCGGACGGCTCGGTGATCGTCGGCTTCGGCACCAACGCCTCGGGTAACGAAGCCTTCAAATGGACCCAGTCCGGGGGCATGGCAGGGCTGGGCGAGCTGCCCGGCGGTGCCTACACCAGCAAGGCCACCGCCATTTCCGGCGACGGCACCACGGTGGTGGGGCGCAGCATATCCAGCCAGGGCAACCAGGTGTTCACCTGGACCTCGGCGGGGGGCATGACGGCCCTGCCCCTGACCGGCGTGGCGGCGGCCAAGGGCTATGACGTGAACAGCAACGGCAGCGTGGTCGTCGGCGCCACCCAGGCCACGCCCACCTCCGGCTACCTGGCCTTCCGCTGGACCAGCGCCGGGCTGTCCAGCCTGGGCGATCTGGCCGGCGGCAGCGAGAACAGCCAGGCCCTGGCCGTCTCGGCCAACGGCGGCATCGTGGTGGGCTACGGCACCTCGGCCTCCGGCACCGAGGCGTTCTACTGGAGCCAGGCCGGCGGCATGACCGGCCTGGGGGATCTGGCCGGCGGCAGCTTCATGAGCCAGGCCCTGGACGTTTCCAACGGCGGCGTGGTGGTGGGCTACAGCTATTCCGCCGCCGGACAGCGGGCCTTCATCTGGGATGCAGCCCTGGGTATGCGCGACCTCAACACCGTGCTGGCGGCCGACTACGGCCTGGACCTCACCGGCTGGACCCTCACCGAGGCCACCGCCATCACCTCCAACGGCCGCACCCTCGTCGGCGCCGGGTATCACAACGGCGTCTATGAGTCCTGGATCGCCAGCCTGGACAAGCGCGGTACCGGCCTGGTGGTGGCCCAGGTGCCGGAAGCGGAGACCTGGGCCATGCTCCTGGCCGGCCTGGCGCTGCTGGGACCCTGGATGCGCCGTCGCGCCCGTAGCATCCCCTGAGGATTTCCCCAGCGGCGTCCTGCCGCCGGCCCCTGCTACACTCGCGCCGTTCAATTGCGCGGGTGGGTACGGAATGAAGGTCGCCATCGTTCACTACTGGCTGGTCGGCATGCGGGGTGGGGAAAAGGTGGTGGAGGCCCTGTGCGAGATGTATCCCCAGGCCCACATCTACACCCACGTCTATGACCCCGCCGCGATTTCCGCCACCATCAACCGGCACCAGGTCCACACCACCTTCATCAGCCGTCTGCCCAAGGCCGTGGCCTGGTACCAGCGCTATCTGCCCCTCATGCCCCTGGCCCTGGAGCAACTGGACCTGCGCGGCTACGACCTGGTGATCAGCAGCGAGTCCGGCCCGGGCAAGGGCTTCCTGGTCTCCCCCGGGACCCTGCACGTCTGCTACTGCCACACCCCCATGCGCTACCTGTGGGACATGTACCACGACTACCTGGGCAGCGCCGGCCGGCTCACCCGCTGGATCATGCGCCCGGCCGCCCACTACCTGCGCATGTGGGATCTGGCCGCCTCCTTCCGGGTGGACCATTTCATCGCCAATTCCCGCTACGTGGCCCGGCGCGTCGCCAAGCACTACCGGCGCCAGGCCGAGGTGGTCCATCCTCCCGTGGCCATCGACGATTTCTACGTGGCTGACGGGCCGGAGGACTACTACCTGATGGTGGGGCAACTGGTGGCCTACAAGCGTACCGACCTGGCGGTGGAAGCCTTCAACCGCATGGGCAAGCGCCTGGTGATCATCGGCGACGGCGAACAACTGGAATCCCTGCGCCGGGTGGCCAAACCCAACGTGACCCTGCTGGGCCGGCAGCCCTTCGCGGTCATCCGCGAGTCCTACGCCAAGTGCCGGGCCCTGATCTTCCCCGGGGTGGAGGACTTCGGCATCGTCCCCCTGGAGGCCATGGCCTCCGGCCGGCCGGTGCTGGCCTATCGGGAAGGGGGCGCCCTGGAGACCGTGGTGGACGGCCGGACGGGGCTGTTCTTCGACAGCCAGAGCGTGGCTGCCCTGGAGGACGTGGTGGCCCGTTTCGAGGCCCGGGCCGGGGAGTTCGTCCCGGCGGACATCCGTGCCCATGCCGAAGGGTTTCGCCTGGAGCGCTTCAAAGCGGAGATGGCCGCCAGCATCGAACGCCTGCTGGCCGAGGGCAAGGCGGGCTGAGTGCTTGGCGGGGCGGGCCCATTGTGCGCCGCGCAAGATTGTCCTTGACAAGGCTCCGGCAGCGGATTTCACTCCGCCCGGTCATGCGGAGCCAACAGATCGGCATGGCGCCCGGGGCCGGCTCTGGTTCGGGTGGGCAGCAGCGGATTCACATACGAGGTCGCTAGGATGAGCGAAGAAAAACTGGATACCCTGGAACCAGAGAAGCCGGCGGACGCGATTCCGGTGGCCGATGCCTTGAGCGATCTCTGGCAGGACCGGAGGCGCAGCGTCCAGCCCATCGATTTTCCCGACCGCCGCTCAGGCCAGGACCGGCGCAAGGAAGCCGCCCGGAGTCTGGGCAAGGGCATGAACCGGCGCGGGTCGGTGGTCCGCTGGAGCATCACCAAATCCGGCAAGTTCCACGCCCTGCTGCTCATGGCGGGGGACATGCTGGCCTTCACCCTGTCCTTCCTGGTGGCCTTCGTCCTGACCCTGCTCCTGGAGGGCCTGGAGGGTTGGTCCAAACTGGAATGGCTGGCCCAGGACACCCGCCTGTTCGCCTATTACGCCCGTATCTTCCAGTTCATCCTGGCCACCCTGGTGGCGGTGAGCGTGTTCTGGATCTACGGCCACTATTCCCGGCGCAGGCCTTTCTGGGATGAGTTGCACGACACCACCAAGCTGCTGCTCATCTTCGCCGCCGCCGAGGCCACCATTACCTTCGCCCTGGGCATGAACATGCCGCGGATCTGGCTGCTGGGCACCTGGGCGGTGGCCATCCTGCTGATTCCCCTGTCCCGCTATCTGATCAAGCGGGTACTCAAAGGCCAGGGCCTGTGGTCCCGCCCCACGGTCATCATCGGTACCGGCAAGAACGCCCAGGATACCGCTGCGGCCCTGGACCACGAGGTGGGCCTGGGCTACAACGTCTCGGTCTTCCTGGTGCCGCCCACCGCCTGGACCCGCAAGGAAGGCGACGGCGAGAGTTTTCCCCAGGGCATCACCGTCAACGGCCGGCGGGTGCCGGTCCGCCGCCTGGGCGACGAGCCGGAGCGCACCCTGCTCACCCTGGGCCGTCCCAACATCATCGTGGCCCTGGAATCCGACGACCTCTGGGAAGTGTCCAAGCTCCTCCTGGACAAGCACCTGCCCTATTCCAGCCTGAACATCGCCCCATCCATGCGCGGTCTGCCCCTGGTGGGCATGGAAACCCTGCACTTCTTCAAGCACGACGTCATGGTCCTGCGCGTGCAGAACAACCTGGCCCGGGCCATCCCCCAGCGCATCAAGCGCCTGTTCGACGTGTCGGTGGCCGCCACCCTGCTGGTGGTGCTCCTGCCCCTGTTCGCCTTCCTGGTGCTGGGCATCCGCCGCTCCGGGCCCGGGGTGTTCTTCGGCCACACCCGCATCGGCAAGAACGGCGAGAAATTCAAGTGCTACAAGTTCCGCACCATGGTGCCCAACGCCCAGGAGGTGCTGGACAAGCTGCTGGCCAGTGACCCGGCCGCCAAGGAGGAGTGGGACCGGGACTTCAAGCTGCGCAACGATCCCCGGGTCACCCCCGTGGGGGCCTTCCTGCGCAAGACCAGCCTGGACGAGCTGCCCCAGCTCTGGAACGTCCTGAAGGGCGAGATGAGCCTGGTGGGGCCCCGTCCCGTCACCGAGGCGGAACTCAACAAGTACGCCGACAAGAAGGATTTCTTCCTGGAGGCCAAGCCGGGCATGACCGGCCTGTGGCAGGTGAGCGGCCGCAACGACGTCTCCTACGAGGAACGGGTCCAGTTGGACGCCTGGTACGCCCGCAACTGGCAGCTCTGGTATGACATCGTCATCCTGATGAAAACGGTGAAGGTGGTGTTCGGCGACAAGAGCGCCTACTGAAACGCCGAATCCGGACTGAAGAATTCCGCAGACCTGCCGATAACCGGCAAGTCCAATGCCCAAGCGTTCCTGCGCCCCGCATCATGCCCAGCCCATCCCTCGTCGATGCCTATGCCGCCAGCATCCTGTCCAGGATCGAACCCGGGATCCGCGCCAGCTTCACCGACGAGCAGGTGCGGGCCATCGCCGAGGCCCTGGCCTCCCGGCACGGCAAGGGGGCCCATGCTCTGGACGTGCGGGGCCTGATCAAGGTCTATTTCGCCACCTACTACTACGTCTTCCAGTTCGGCCGGGACCGGCGCATGGGCCGTCGCCGCACCGAGGTGGAGCGCAGCCGCAAAGCCCAATTCGCCGGCAACGTGCTGTTCTTCGTCATGGCCATGTCGCCGGTCATCCTGCTGCTCCTGGTGGGCTTGTATTTCCTCAAGGCCGCCCTGGGCATCGATCTGTTTCCCACCCATCTGCCCAACCTGCTGGGTCTGGGGCGGTGAGAAACGTCGGTGTTTCATCGCCCATGGCGGAATATCGACAGTTGATCAAGGTCAAGGTAGGCATGAACTATTTGCAATCTCTCACAAACCTTTACAATCCTTAACAAAACCCAAACATAATCGAACTGGCACGGGGATTGCTGATGGATAACCTGTTGCATGTTGGTCATTGTGAAGTGAATCACCCGCTAGCCATGTAGGGCGACGTACCTCATAAAAGCGGACTTTCGGATGTGTTCCACTGAATTGAATGGAGGTTTTGCGATGAAGACTCAGGTTGTGATCGTCGGCGGCGGCCCCGCTGGAACCGGACTGGCCATTTCCCTGCAAAAGCACGGGATCGAAAGCATCATTCTTGAAAAGGAAAGCTTCCCCCGTCTGCACGTGGGCGAGTCCATGACCGGCGAGTGCGGCGCCTCCGTGCGCGCCCTGGGTCTGGAAGAAGAGATGGGCAAGTACAAGTACCCCATCAAGTACGGCACCATGGTGTACGGCACCGACGGCCGCAACAGCTTCTACGTGCCGGTGATGGGCCGCAAGAAGGACACCAACGAACTGTTCGCCCAGCCCACCTGGCAGGTGCGCCGTTCCGACTTCGACAAGATGCTGCTGGACGTCTGCGTGGACAAGGGCATCAAGACCATCAAGGGCACGGCCCTGGAAGTCCTGAAGAACGAGCAGGGCGTGCCCTGCGGCGTCACCTACAAGACCCCCGAAGGCGAGATGGGCGAAATCCGCGCCGACATGGTGGCGGACGCCTCCGGCCAGCACACCTTCCTGAGCAACAAGGGCGTGACCGGCAAGCGCATGATGGGCAAGTACGCCAAGCAACTGGCCATCTACTCCCACTTCAAGAACGTCAAGCGCCCCGAAGTCGGCGAGGACCCCAACCTGAAGACCGATGACACCATCATCTTCTACCAGAAGCGTAACCACTGGGCCTGGATGATCCCCATCAACGACGAGCTGGTCAGCATCGGCGTGGTGACTCCCGCCGAGTACTTCCGTTCCAGCCGGGAGGACATGAAGACCTTCCTGAAGCGGGAAATGATGTCCCTGAACCCGGAGCTGGCCAAGCGTCTGGAGGGGGCCGAGATGGTGGAGGATGCCCATTCCTGCGCCAACTATTCCTACCAGATCCCCGATTGGGCCGGTCCCGGCTTCATCTGCCTGGGTGACGCCCACCGCTTCGTGGACCCCATCTTCTCCCTGGGCCTGCACTTCACCCTGGTGGAATGCCGCAAGGCCGCCGACGCCATCGCCGACTACATGAACGGCAAGTGCGCCGACATGGCCAACCCCTTCGAAGAGCACATGAAGTTCTGCGAACTGGGCATGGACAACGCCCAGGTGCTGCTGGACGTGTTCTGGGCCTATCCGTTCGCCTTCTCCCTGTACATCCGCGACGCCAAGTACCGGGACGGCTTCATCGACCTGTTCGCCGGCCGCTGCTACGTGACCGATCCGCCCGCCTGCATCCCGGCCCTGCGCCGCCTGCAGGCCGAGGTGTCCAACGACGAGGCCGTGGCCGCCTGAGACAGGATGGGCTGACATCTGCAGAACCGGGGCCGGCCCTTTGACCGGCCCCATTCTTTTGCGCTTCTTAACCCGGATGGACAGGTCTTTTGATCGATCCGTCCATCGGATTCCCAGCCATGAGCCAAAACAACAAACCTGAAGCTCCTGTGGTTGCCCCGCGTCCCCGGCAACGTCTGCTTGCCCTGGCCGGCTTCATTCCCTACGGGTTGGGTTCACGCCTGCTCGGCCTGTTCTTCAGTAACCCTCTGGTGCAACGCTTCCTGTTGCGGGCTCCCCGTCGCCAATTCCTGGGCCTGTGCAGGCGGGCCGATGTGCTGGCCAAGCCGGCTTCCCAGTTCGTGGTCCATCTGTTTTCCCGGTTCACGATTCCCTGGCGGGTCGGCGTCCTGTCCCACGCCAGCGATGGGGAGTTCGAGCGCTGGGTCCACGTCGACAATGCCCAGCTCCTGGCCAAGCTCCAGGCCGAGGGCAAGCCGGTGCTGCTGGTCAATTGCCACACCGCCATCGCCCGTCTGACGCCCCTGGCCGTGCATCGCCTGGGCCACGAACTGGCGGTGATCGAACCGGAGCCCTACCTGCGCCTCATCGGTGCCCGGGATGCCGACAAGATCCGCTCCATCACCCTGCGCGGCCAGGGTGAGAAATTCTGGATGAAGGAGCTTTATCAGGCCCAGAAGGTGTTGCTGGGCAAAGGCATCGTCCATCTGGCCCTGGACGGGCACCAGGGCTCGGGGGGCGTGGAACATGCCTTCCTGGGCAGCAGACGCCTGTTCCACGTGAGCATGGCCCAGTTGGCCATCCAACTGGGTGCCGCCATCGTCCTCGTCCGGGCCTTGCTGGACCAGGACGGCAGGGTGAACCTGCACTTCACGGGCCCCCTGGATACGGGAACTTCCGAGCAGCCCGCAGAGTCACGGCTTGCCCGCTTCCTCGATCAATACGTCGCCTATCTGGAAGACCTGTGGCGCACCGAGCCAGGCAACATCTCGCCCCGGCATCTGCTGCACTTCATGCAGTCCGCCGGATAGTCCATTTGTCCCGGTCCAATTCAAACAAAAAATGCCGATTCTTATAGGAGCACTCCCCAGCGCACATTGGAAGGTTTCATTCAGTAGTCTGATTTTTGCGAAGGAAGATCCTGTGGCTGTCGATAATAATGTCCGCCCTCTCCGGGGGTGGAAGCGCCTTGTGCTGGAAACGGCAAGCAAGGTGCCTTATGGACAGGGGGTTCGTGCCCTGTCCCTGTTGCTCAACAATCCGCTTGGGCAGCGTCTGCTGGTGCGTAAGCGGCGCTTCTATCTGGCCAGGATGATCCATGCCCTGGGGGTGTCCGCCGGGGTTGACCAGGCGGCAACCCGCAACGTGCTCTGCAACGATGCCTTGCCCTGGGTCGTGAATGCCCTGTCCCGCTGCGACGAAGCCGGATTCCGCCGCTGGGTGACCGTGGAGGGAGAGCCGGTGCTGGATGCGGCCAAGGCCCAGGACAAGGGGCTCCTGGTGGTCAACTGCCATTCGGGTGTGTCCCGGCTGGTGCCCCTGCTGCTCATGCTCAAGTGGGGCGATGTGTACGCCATGGAACCCGAGGCCTGGCTGTCCCGCATGGGGGTGCCAGGGGGTGCCCAGGTCCATTCCATCACCATGCGTGGCGATGGGGAGAAATTCTGGCTGCGCCAGATCTTCCAGGCCAACCGGGTCATGGCCGAAAAGAAGACCATGCACGTGGCTATGGACGGCCTCCAGGGCACGGGGGGCAAGGAACGCAATTTCCTGGGGCGCAAGCGGGTGTTCCACGTGGGTCTGGCGCAGATGGCCATCGCCCGGGGCACGCCCATCATCCAGGTGCTCACGCGCATCGACGAGACCGGCAGGGTCAGCATCCGTTATCGGGATCCCCTGGCGGGCGCCGGAGCGGATTTGAATGAGGAAGCCCGGCTCGGGTATTTTCTCGACAACTACCTGTCGGCCCTGGAAGCGCTCTGGCTGGAAGATCCGGGCAATATCGCCGTGCGCCACCTGCGTCACTATCTGACTTCTGAACCAATCCCCCCTGAAAAGGGGATAGCATCCAAAAACCGGGAAGAGGAGCCTGAGAACGTATGAACAACAACACGCTGCATGCCACCGTGCTGAACCTGGATCCCGCCTGGACCGACCGGCCGGCGGTGAAGATGCAGAAGGGGGCGGTGACCTATGGCCAGTTCCGCGATCTGGCCGTGCGCCTGGCCCAGCTGCTGGCCGATCGGGGCTGCCGGCGGGGTGACCGGGTGGCGGTCTGCCTGCCCAAGAGCATCGATTCCGTCACGGCCCTCATGGGCGTGATGCTGTCCGGTGCCGCCTACGTGCCGGTGGACCCCACGGCCCCCGCCCAGCGCCAGGCCACCATCGCCCGGCTGGCCGGGGCGAAGTTCATCATCACCACCCCGGAGCTGGCGGCGGCCATGCGCGACGTGGCCGGCGAGCTGGAAGGCGAACCGACGCCCCAGATCGAAGTGGCCCCCGTGGGCATCGGCGACGGCATCCGCGCCCTGGTGGCCGACGTGGCGCCCGTGGCGCCGGAAGCCGGCGCGGAAGTGGGCGCCGAAGACCTGGCCGCCATCCTGTTCACCTCCGGTTCCACCGGCGTGCCCAAGGGCGTGAGCCTGACCCACGGCAACATCCTGGCCTTCGTGGACTGGACCGTGGACGCCTTCAAGTTCACCGCCGAGGACCGGCTCACCAGCCACGCCCCCTTCCACTTCGATCTGTCCACCATGGACCTCTACACCACCTTCCGGGTGGGGGCCTCGGTGTTCATCCTGGACGAGGTGCTGGTGCGCTTCCCCGCCGTGCTGGCCAAGATCATCGAAACCGAGAAGATCACCTCCTGGTACTCCGTGCCCACCGCCCTGCGCCTGCTGGAAGAGAAGGGCGCCCTGGGCCGCCGGGACCTGTCCAGCCTGCGGCAGATCTTCTTTGCCGGCGAGGTGTTCCCGGTGCCGGCCCTGCGCAAGGTCATGGAAGCCTTCCCGGGCGTGGAATTCATCAATCTCTACGGGCCCACGGAAACCAACGTCTGCACCTATTACCGCATGCCCGGCGTGCCTGGCGACGACGTGCTGGACATCCCCATCGGCCTGCCCTGCGAGCACTACGTCATCACCATCCGCGACGAGGCGGGCAACATCCTGGCCCCGGGCCAGAGCGGCGAGATCTTCGTCGCCGGCCCCGGCTGCACCCCGGGCTACTGGCAGCGTCCGGACCTGACCGAGAAGTGCCATTTCGACGGGCGCATCGACACCTACCGCACCGGCGACTTCGGCTACTGGCTGCCCGACGGCAACATCCGCTTCCAGGGCCGCAAGGACGCCCAGGTGAAGATCCGTGGCCACCGGGTGGAGTTGATGGAGGTCGAGAACGTGATCCTCAACCATCCGGAGATCAAGGAAGCCGCCGCCGTGCTCCATTCGCCCCCGGACGGGGAGCAGGAACTCTATGCCTTCGTGGTGGCCCAGGCCGGCTGCGAGATGGACGAGACCAAGGTCTACGGCCAGTGTTCCAAGTTCCTGCCCCACTATGCCGAGCCCCACAAGGTGGTGATCATGGCCGACTTCCCCCGTACCTCCACCGGCAAGATCGACCGCCAGGGGCTCAAGGCCCTGTGCGGCGCGCCGGCCTGACGCTCCCGAGGAAAGGACGAACTTGAAGATTGCGGTTTGCTTGAAGCAGGTGCCCTCCACCAGCGCGCCCCTGCAACTGGATGCCGCCACCCGCTGGGTGCGGGAGGCGGAAACGGCCTTCGAAACCAACGCCGCCGACAACAATGCGGTGGAAGCCGCCCTGGCCCTGCGGGACCAGTTGGGCGGCGAGGTCATCGTCGTCAGCCTGGGCCCGGAGCGGGCCACGGAAGCCCTGCGGGAAGCCCTGGCCAAGGGGGCCGACCGGGCCCTCCATCTGGTTTCCGATCAGGCCCCCGGCCTGGACCCGGCCACGGTGGCCGGCCTGCTGGCCGGCGCCCTGACTGCCGAGAACTGCGACCTGGTGCTGTGCGGCCTGCAATCCGACGACCAGGGCCACGGCCAGACCGGCGCCCTGCTGGCGGAAAAGCTGGGCTGGCCCCTGGCCAGCATCGCCGCCGCCCTGGAAGTGGACGGCGCCGGCAAGGCCCGGGTGAAGCGGGAACTGGAAGGCGGCTGGTACCAGTGGCTGGAACTGTCCTGCCCCTGCCTGGTGACCATCCAGGCCGGCATCAACAAGCCCCGCTACGCCGGCATGAAGGGCATGCTGGCCGCCAAGAAGAAACCCATCGCCAAGACCCCCGTGACCGATTATCCCGGCGGGCAGACCCGTCAAGCCATGGATGAACTCTATTTCCCCCACAAGACCAAGCAGACCCGCATGCTGGAAGGCAGCCCCGAAGACGTGGCCGGCCAACTGGTGGCGGCCCTGAATCTGAGGGCCCGGCCATGAGCGGCGGCATCCTGGTCATCGTCGAGGGTGCCGGAGAGGGCGGCAATGCCGGCATCAGCCGCGCCAGCCTGGAAACCGTCGCCTACGCCCAGAGCCTGGGCGGCCCCCTGAAGCTGATCCTGCCCGGCGCCGCCAGCCCGGCCCAGGCCGACGCCCTGGCCGCCCTGGCGGTGGACGAGGTGCTGCTGGCCGACTTCGCCTATCCCGCCGGGGGTGTGGCGGGCTACGACGGCGACGGCTACGTGGCCGTGCTGGCCGAGGCCATCCAGCGCCTGGCCCCCGACCAGGTGTTCCTGGCCCACAGCTACGGCGCCCGGGATTTCGCCCCCCGCCTGGCGGCCCGGCTGAACCTGACCCTGGTGAGCGACTGCATCGGCCAGGAAGGGCAGGGGGACGCCGTGGCCTACCTGCGCCAGGTGTTCCTGGGCCGGGCCCAGGCCAGGGTGAAGGTGGCCGGCGCCGGCCCGCGCCTGGTGTCGGTCCAGGCCGGCGTGGCCCGTCTGGAAGACCTGCGCCGGGGTGCCGCGCCGGCTCCGGTGTCCCGCAGCACCCTGGCCATGCCGGCGGCCCCCCGGGTGGTGGCCCAGGCCCCCATCCGGGAAGGGGAACGCAGCGTGGACCTGAGCCAGGCCCGGATCATCGTGGCCGTGGGGCGGGGCATCAAGACCCAGGAGAACATCGCCCTGGCGAAGAAGCTGGCCGACCTGCTGGGGGCCGAACTGGCCGCCAGCCGGGCCGTGTGTGACGAGGGCTGGCTGCCCATCGAACGCCAGGTGGGCAGTTCCGGCCAGACCGTGGCCCCGGCCCTGTACATCGCCATCGGCATTTCCGGGGCCGTGCAGCACCTGGTGGGCATGAAAACCTCGGAAACCATCGTGGCCATCAACAAGGACGCCAACGCCCCCATCTTCAAGGTGGCGGACTACGGCATCGTGGGCGACCTGTTCCAGGTGGTGCCCGCCCTGATCGCCGCCCTGGAAGGGGCCTGAGAGCCATGGAGCGGGAACGCCTGGACGCGGAAGCGGTCATCGTCGGCGCAGGGCCGGCGGGGCTGGCCTGCGCCCTGCATCTGGCCCGGCTGGTGGCCGAACACAATGCCCAGGGCAGGATGCCCGCCATCGACCCGGAGGGCATCTTCGTCCTGGAAAAGGGCGCCGAACTGGGCATGCACAGCCTGTCCGGCGCGGTGATGGATCCCCGGGCCCTGGCGGAACTGGAGCCGGATTACCTGGCCCAGGGCGCGCCCCTGGAGGCCCCGGTCAGCGAAGACCACCTGTTCCACCTCAGCGCCAGCGGCAGCCGGCGCCTGCCCGTGATCCCCGCCGCCCTGCGCAACGAGGGCAACCACATCATCTCCCTGGGCCGCCTGGTGCAGTGGCTGGGGGGCCGGGCCGAGGCTGCCGGGGTCAACCTGTTCCCCGGCACCGCCGCCGCCGGCCTGGTGCTGGAAGAGGGCCGGGTGTGCGGCGTCATCACCGACGACAAGGGCCTGGACAAGGCGGGTGAGCCCCAGGCCAATTTCGAGCCGGGTTACGAACTGCGCGCCAAGGTCACCGTCTGCGCCGAAGGCGCCCGGGGCTCCCTGGCGGGCCAGTTGATCCGGGAATTCCAACTGGATGCCGGGAGCAATCCCCAGGCCTATGGCCTGGGCCTCAAGGAAGTCTGGGACATTCCCGCCGGCCGGGTGAAGGCGGGCACGGTCTGGCACAGCTTCGGCCATCCCCTGCCCGGCGACATGCAGGGGGGTGGCTGGATGTACGCCCTGTCCGAGACCCGGGTGTCCCTGGGCCTGGTGGTGGGCCTGCATTATTCCGACCCCGGCTTCCAGCCCCACACCGCCCTGCAACGCTACAAGCAGCATCCCCTGCTGGCCGGCCTGCTGGACGGGGGCACCCTGGTCCGCTACGGGGCCAAGACCCTGGCCAAGGGCGGCTACTGGGCCCTGCCCAGGCTCTCCGCCCCGGGGGCTTTGCTGGTGGGGGATTCCGCCGGCTTCCTGGATGGCATGCGCCTCAAGGGCGTGCACATGGCCATCAAGAGCGGCATGCTGGCCGCCGAGGCGGCCTATGCCGCCCTGGGCGCGGCAGACCCGGCCGCCGCCGACCGGGCCCTGGCGGGTTACCGGGAGCGCTTCGAGGCCAGCTGGATGAAGGCCGACCTGTGGCGGGGCCGCAATTACCACCAGGCCTTCCAGCATGGGGTGAGCCGGGGCCTGTTGCCCTCCCTGGTGCAGGGCCTGCGGGCCCGCCAGGGCAACCGGCCGGCCCACGCCTACCTGCGCCCCGGCGGGTCGGCGCCGGCCCCCTTCGTGGCCGACGGCAAGCTGGCCCAGGACCGGCTCACCAGCGTCTATCACTCGGGCACCGGCCATCGGGAAGACCAGCCGATCCATCTCAAGGTGGAGAGCGACACCCTCTGCCTGCAATGCAACAGCGAATTCGGCAGTCCCTGCCAGCATTTCTGCCCGGCGGGGGTCTACGAATGGGCAGCCGACGGCGGGGGAGCGGGGCGCCTGCGCATCAATGCCGCCAACTGCCTGCACTGCAAGACGTGCGATATCATGGACCCATACCAGAACATCGCCTGGACGCCGCCGGAAGGCGGCGGGGGTCCCCAGTACGAAGGCATGTGACCCCGGTCACTTCCCATCAATCGTCATGGATAAGAAACAACATGGATTTTGACCTGAACGAAGACCAGAAAGCGATGCGCAAGGAGCTCATCGCCTTTGCCCAGAACGAACTGAACGACGACATGATCGGCCGGGACAAGGCGGGACTGTTCTCCCGGGAAGCCTGGAAGAAGTGCTGCGACTTCGGCATCACCGGCTTTCCCTTCCCTGCCGAATACGGCGGCAGCGACGGCGACATCGTCACCACCACCGCCATGATGGAAGCCCTGGGTTACGGCTCCAAGGACGCCGGCCTGCTGTTCAGCATCAACGCCCAGATGTGGAGCGTGATGATGCCCATCTGGCGCTTCGGCACCGAGGAACAGCGGCAGCGTTATCTGCCCGGCCTGTGCAACGGCGACATCATCGGCGCCCACGGCATGTCCGAGCCCGATTCCGGATCCGACGCCTTCAGCCTGCGCACCACGGCGGTGAAGGACGGCGACAACTACGTGCTCAACGGGGTGAAGACCTGGTGCAGCAACGCCCCCGTGGGCGACGTGTTCATCATCTTCGCCAACACCGACAAGATGGGCGGCTTCATGGGCGTCACCGCCTTCGTGGTGGACCGGGACACCCCCGGCCTCAAGGTGAGCAAGGAAATCAGCAAGATGGGCCTCAAGACCTCCCCCATGGGCGAGGTGATCCTGGAGGACTGCGTGGTGCCCGCCTCCGCCCGCCTGGGCAAGGAGCGCCAGGGCGCCAAGATCTTCAACGACTCCATGGAATGGGAGCGGGCCTGCATCCTGGGCTTCAACCTGGGGGCCATGCAGCGGCAACTGGAAACCTGCGTCAAGTACGCCAACGAGCGGCAGCAGTTCAAGAAGCCCATTTCCCAGTACCAGTCCGTGTCCAACAAGATCGTGGACATGAAGGTGCGCCTGGAGACCTCCCGCTGGCTGCTCTACAAGGTGGCCTGGGCCAAGCAGAACAACGTGGACGGCACCATGGACGCCGCCATCGCCAAGCTCTACCTGAGCGAGGCCTGGGTCCAGTCCTGCCTGGACGCCATCCAGATCCACGGCGGCTACGGCTACACCACGGAATACGAACTGGAGCGGGAACTGCGCGACGCCGTCGGCGGCAAGCTCTACTCCGGCACTTCGGAAATCCAACGCAACATCATCGCCCGCGCTTTGGGCATGTGACTTTCGTATTTTTTCATTTCTCGTTGAAAGGAAAGCCATGAGCAACACCACCGAAACCGTCCTGGACTGGGTCAAGGCCAACTGTCTGAAGGACAAGCCCAATCTGGTCCTGAATGCGGATACCTCCTTCCTGTCCAACAACGTGCTGGACTCCCTGTCCTTCCTGCATCTGGTGACCTTCCTGGAGCAGCAGTTCTCCGTGAAGGTGGACGAAGACGACATGTCTCCGGACAACTTCGAGAGCGCCACCACCGTGGCCGCCCTGGTGGACCGGCTGCGCGGCGCCTGAGCCGGACGTGCCCCCCATGCCGCCGCCCCGTGCGGCAGGCAGTCCCGGTCGTGGCTTGCCGTCAGCGGCAGGCAGCGGCCGAGGATCCGAACCCCCAGCGTATTTTTGGCCCTGCTTTTCGGCCTGAACAATAATGAGCAACGCTCCCTCCAAAGCCCAGCCGGCCTCCCTACCCCGTGGTGAGGGTGATCGTCTGGAACGATTCCATCGCCTGAAGCGGTGGCTATCCCTGATTCCCTATGGGGTGGGTGCCCGGGTGTACGCCATGATCACGGCGAATCCCCTGACCCAGGCGGTCATGGGCAAGCACCGCCGACGCATGCGGGCCTTCATGGCCGAACAGGGCCTGACCTTCCCCCTGCGGCAGACCTTCGCCCGCTACCTGGCCACCAACTACATGGCCGCCTGGCGGCTTTCCAGCCTGTCCCGTTGCGGCCCGGCCGAATTCGACCGCTGGGTGGGCATCGACGGTTACGAACATTTCCTGTCCCTGCGCCAGCAAGGCAAGCCGGTCATCCTCTGCAACAGCCATTACGGCAGCGGCAAGACCATCCTGCTGGCCCTCATGCGCCGGGGCCACGACATCCACTCCCTGGACCGCCAGGACGTGTTTTCCTTCTTCGGCATCCAGGATCAGGGCAAGGTCATCAGTATCAACCTGGGTCCCAAAGAGCAGAATTTCATGCTCAAGCAGATCTTCAAGGCCCGCAACGCCCTGGCTGCCGGCGGCGTGCTGCACATCGCCGGAGACGGCACCCGGGGGTTGTCCGGCAAGCCCCTGCCTTTCCTGGGCCGGGAACGGAGCTTTCCGGGCAGCGTGGCGGAACTGGCTCTGGCCACCGGCGCCGCCATCCTGCCCGTCTTCGGCGTGCTGGACGGGAGGGGGGGCGTGCGCCTGTCCATCCTGCCGGCCCTGGCCATGCCCGACCCGGCCCTGCCCCGGGAGGATCAGGTGGCCTTCATCAACGCCCAGTACTGCGCCCTGCTGGAAGCCCGCTGGCGGGCCGATCCGGGCTCCATCTTCAAGAGCGAATACGGCATCTACGCCAAGCTGCCCAAGCTGGCCGACGCCGCCACCAGGACCTCCCAGCCATGACCGTCGCCACCGGGCCCATGCCCAACTTCCTCATCATCGGGGCCGCCCGCACCGGTACTTCGTCCCTCTACGAGTACATGCGCCAGCATCCGGACATCTATTTCAGTCCGGTGAAGGAGCCCATGTACTTCGCCATGGAAGGGAAGAAACCGGATTTCCGGGGTCCCGGGGACGACCTGGAAATCAACCGCAAGTCGGTGACCGACCTGGCCGCCTACCAGGCATTGTTCGCCGGCGCCCAGGGGAAAAAGGCCGTGGGCGAGGCCTCGGCCAATTACCTGTATTCGGACGTGGCGGCGGCGCGCATCCATGAGGCCGTGCCCGACGCCCGGCTCATCGCCGTGCTGCGCAATCCCGTGGAGCGGGCCTATTCCAGCTTCCTCTACATGATCCGCGACCGGCGGGAGCCCCTGCGCGATTTCGGCGAGGCCCTGGCCCAGGAGCCCCAGCGCATCCGCGACCACTGGGAACACATCTGGCACTACGCCGCCATGGGCTTCTACCACCAGCAGTTGCAGCGCTACTACGAACGTTTCGACAAGTCCCGCATCCGGGTCTATCTCAACGAGGACATGAAGAAGGACGCCCCGGGCCTGTTGAAGGACGTGTTCGGCTTTCTCGACGTGGACGACGGCTACGCCCCGGACACCTCGGTGACCTACAACGAGGGCGGCGTGCCCAAGCGCAAGATGCTCAACGCCCTCCTCACCCGGCCCAGCATCTTCAAGCGACTGCTGCGCCCCCTCATGCCCGCTGCGGCCATGAAGCTCTATACCAAGGTGAAGCACAGCAACCTGGACAAGCCCCCCCTGGATCCGGAAGTGCGGGCCCGCCTGGTGGCCCTCTACCGGGACGACGTGCTGAAGCTCCAGGACCTCATCGGCCGGGACCTGTCCCACTGGCTGGCGGACAAGCCATGAGCCGGCGGCGGCCCAACTTCCTCTACCTGGGGCCAGACAAGTCGGGCTCCTCCTGGCTGTTCGAGGTGCTGCGCCACCATCCGGACTGCTTTGTGCCCGCCTGCAAGGACGTCTATTACTTCGACGAGCACTACGACAAGGGCATGGACTGGTACCTGGACTTCTTCCGGGACGCCCGGCCCGACGTGCCGGCCATGGGGGAACTGTCCCACAGCTACCTGTTTTCCATGGACGCCGCCGACCGCATCCGCCGGGACCTGCCCGGGGTAAAGCTCATGGCCAGCCTGCGCCAGCCCGTGGAGCGCTGCTATTCCCATTACCTCTACCTGGTGTCCAGCGGCCTGGTGACCACCTCCTTCGCCGAGACCATCGACAACCGGCCGGGCCTCACCCGCAGCAGCTACTACGCCAAGTCTGTTGAAGGCTACCTGGAACGCTTCGGGGCCGAGCAGTTCAAGGTGCTGTTCTTCGACGACCTGAAGCAGGATCCCCGGGGCTACGCCACCCAGGTCTACGACTTCCTGGGCCTGCCTTTCAACGAGGCCTTCGACTACGGCAAGAAGGTGCGGGAAGCCCGGGCCGCCCGCAGCTTCTTCATGGCCCGCCTGGCCAAGCAGGGGGCCCTCATGGCGCGCAAGCTGGGCCTGGTGAACCTGGTGGGGGCGGTGAAGCACGGCTTCGCCGCCAAGCTCCTCTACCGGCCCATGAAGAAGGGCGAGACGCCGAAGATGGACCCGGAGGTGGGCAAGCGCCTCCTGGAGCGCTACATCCCCGACATCGAGGCCACGGAGAAGCTCCTGGGCGTCAACCTGGACCACTGGAAGCGCTGAGCATGGCGAACCTGCCCAACACCTTCATCGTCGGCCAGCCCAAGTCGGGCACCAGCGCCCTGTTCGCCTTCCTCAAGGACCACCCGGACGTCTGCGTGGGGGCCACCAAGGAACCCCAGTACTTCAACACCGACCTGAATTCCCAGTATTTCCACCTGGCCCGCCTGGAGCGCAACGAGGCCAACTACCTGAACCTGTTCGCCCACTGCACGGGCCAGAAGGTGGTCATGGAGGCCTCCACCGGCTACCTCTATTCCCAGGTGGCGGCCCGGGCCATCCACAATTTCAATCCCGCCGCCAAGATCATCATGATGCTGCGGGAGCCGGTGGATTTCCTCTTCACCTATCACATGCAATTGCAGCGCAACAGTTGCACCTTCGAGACCGAGCCCGACTTCCTCAAGGCCATGAGCCTGGAGGCGGACCGCCGCCAGGGCCGCCAGATCCCGGGCAACTGCTTCGACGCCAGCTTCCTCTACTACCGGGCCCGGGCGGCCTACACGGAACAGGTGCGCCGCTTCCTGGAGGTCTTCCCCCGGGAGCAGGTGCTGATCCTCATCCACGACGACTTCAAGGCCGACAACGAGAAAACCTACGACCAGGTGGCGGCCTTCCTGGGCCTGGACCCCAACTGGCGGCCCCAGTTCCGGGTGGTGAACCAGAAGGTGGGGGTGCGCTTCCGGGCCCTGAAGCAGGCTTCCGACCAGTTCCTCTTCCCCATCAAGCAGGCCATCAAGCCCCTGGTGCCCGGCAGCTTCTACAAGGCCGGGCGCAGCCTCTACCGCAAGCTGTTCTTCCGCACCAAGGGCCTGCCGGTGCTGCTGCCCGAGGACCGGCAGCGGCTCAAGGGCGAGTTCCGCGAGGAAGTGGCCCGGCTCTCCGAACTGCTGGACCGGGATCTGGCCAGCCTGTGGGGCTATGAGCGTTGATGCCCTGCCCAGTCGTGCAGACCGTCGAACACCCGGGAAAGATCGGCGCGGAACCGGTCCATGCCGTGGCGGGCATTGACCTCGTCGCGCAGATGCCGGTAGGCCGCCGTGTCGAAATCCCTGCCCAGGGCCAGGATGCGCTCGGCGATCTGGCCGGGCTGGCGCGGGTCGAAACGCCACGGACTGGGCACCGGGTAGTCCTCCAGCAGGCCCAGGTCGGAGATCAGGAAGGGCTTGTTGAGGTGCAGGGTCTCCAGCAGGATCAGGGGCAATCCTTCGTAGAGGGAGGGGATCAGCATCAGGTCCACCTGCTCGGTCAGGAAGGGCACCAGTTGGGGCTTCTGCATCCAGCCGTGCAGGAGGATCCTGTCCTCCATGCCGGCGGCACGGATTTCCCCTTCCAGCCGATCCCGGTCCGGGCCGTCGCCCACCACGTGGATGCGTACTTCCCGGCGGCCGGCCAGGGCCTGGACCAGGGGCACCAGCACCCCCTGATTCTTCTGCTTGAAGACCAGGCGGCCCACCACGGCAATGTCCAGGGGGCCTTCGCCGGGAAAGACCACGTCCCCTTCCGGCGGCGCGAAGTCGAAGTCCGCCGGGTTGCCGATCACGTGGATGGCCTGGTCCCTGCGGGTGAAGCGGGCCAGCAGCCGGGCCTGGTGGGGGCTGATGGTGATGTAGGCGCCGGGCAGCCGGTAGATGAGCTTGCACAGCAGATCCCGGGGCAGGGCGAAACGGTTGTTGAGTTCCGTGTTGTTGTTGCCGAAGGGAATGTAGGACACGCAGGGCAGACCTGCCGCCCGGGCCGCCAGCAGGCCGCGCACCCCGGATTCCGCATAACCTTGCGCGACCACCACCAGATCCGGCGCCGCCGCTTCCATGAGCCGGCGGGCATGGCTCACCTGCCAGCCGCCGTCGGCCATGCACAGGCCTTTCGTCTTGGTGTGGAAGGGCAGGGGGGTGAGGGCGACCGATTCCGGAAGGTGTTCCCGGAAAGCCGGTGTGTGATGCAGGCCCCCCACCTGCCAGCCCAGGTCCGCCAGGCCGGCCATGAAGCGCACGGTCATGATTTCATGGCCGCCGAACACTTCGGAATCGTTGTAGAAGAGGACGCGCTTGGCCGTCATGGCGGCGGTTTCCGGAAGAGTTGCGGGGCGCCCATTCTAGCGAAGCCCGAGGTGCTGAAGTCGCCCCCCTCAAGAATTGAAGTGATTTATCCGATATGGGCTGTAATGCCCGTGTCTTAAAGGTTCTTTTAACTTAATGAAGTATGATTGCCCGGGTTTGCCACAAGCAGCCTGCGTGGCGATGGACAAAGACAGAGGAAACAAGATGGAACAAGGCACTCGCGCCCCAGGTGTAGCGTTGACGATGATTGGCCGGATCGGGAGCCCAGCGGGCCGGCGCCACTGGAGCGGAGTCCTGCGCGCACTGCTCCTGGCGGGAACCTGCCTGGGCATGGCGTCCGCCCCCATGGCCGCCTCCAGCCTCTTCACCAGCAGTTCCAGCAGTGCCAAGTCGCCCAAGAGCGCATCCAGCAGCAGTTCCGACGAGGACAGCAGCAGCACGGAAACCACGGCCGTCCCCGCCACCACCACGCCCACGACGACCTCGACCAGCACCAGTACGGCGCCCACCGCCATTTCCGGCACCACCACCGGAACCACCGCCACGGCCACCGGCACCACCAGCAGCACGACCGACACCACGGCCAGCACGGCGAAAACCCTCAAGGCCAGCGACACCCTGTACCTGAAGATCACCGCCCCGGTGCTGGAGGCCACCTCCGTCTCCGCCACCCCCACCACCACGGCCGCCACCATACCGCTGCCCGCCAAGCGCATCTTCGTCCTGGACAAGTCCGGAGTGTTGGACCTGCCCTATCTGGGCCGCTTCCCCCTGGCCGGCCTGACTGAAGAGGAAGCCATCCTGCGCATCAAGGCGGAACCCATCCTGGAAAGCTACCAGGTGGAACTGCGCCTGCTGCCCGTGACCCAGACCGGTGCCGACGCCCTCAAGCCCTTCGGCTACAGCCTGTTCGAACTGCCCCCCACCACCTTCGCCCCCGCCGACGACATTCCGGTGCCCGAGGACTACGTGCTGGCCGCCAACGACACGGTGATCATCCAGCTTTACGGCACCCTCAACGAAACCTACACCCTGCTGGTGACCCGGGAAGGCGTCATCGACATTCCCGACATCGGCCCGGTGCCCGTGGCCGGCCTGACCTATGCCCAGTTGAAGCAGAACCTGGCCCAGCGGGTCAACAAGGTGATGATCGGCGTGAAGTCCCACATCACCCTGGGCCCCCTGCGCTCCATCCAGGTGTTCATCATGGGCGACGCCCTGAAGCCCGGCTCCTACACCGTGAGCTCCCTGTCCACCCTCACCAATGCCCTGTTCGTGGGCGGCGGCGTCACCAGCAACGGCTCCCTGCGGGACATCCAGGTGAAGCGCAACGGCAAGGTCATCACCCGCCTGGATCTGTATGAGCTGCTCCTGGCCGGCGACACCAGCAAAGACATCCGCCTGAAATCCGGCGACGTGATCTTCATTCCGCCCATCGGCCGTACCCTGTCGGTGGATGGCGAAGTGCGCCGTCCCGCCGTCTACGAGCTGCGCAAGGAAAAGACCCTGGGCGAAGTGGTGGCCCTGGCCGGCGGCCTGCTGCCTTCCGCCTATCCCAAGGGAGCCCAGGTGGACCGGGTGAGCGAAAAGGAATTCCGCATCATCGAGGATGTGGACCTGTCCCATCCCAACGGCCTGCAAACCCCTGTGCGGGACGGCGATGCCCTCAGCGTGCCCGCCCTGCTGGCCAAGAAGGAGAAGATCGTCACCCTGGGCGGTTACGTGAAGCGGCCCGGCGCCCGGGCCTGGCGCCCCGGCATGAAACTCACCGACCTGGTGGGCGGTAAGAATGCCCTGCTGCCCAAGCCGGACCTGGATTACGCCGTGATCCGCCGGCACATCGAAGGGGCCCGCCAGACCGCCGTGTTCTCCGTGCGCCTGGGCGACGCCCTGGCCGCCCCGGCCTCGGCCGCCAACATCGAGCTGCTGGCCGACGACGAGGTCATCGTCTTCGGCCACGAAGTCCTGGGCGACCGGCAGAACAAGCTGGCGCCCCTGGTGGCCGAGCTGGAGCGCCAGGCTTCCGGCACCCTGCCGGCCCTGGTGGTGAACGTGGGGGGCTCCGTCTATGAAACCGGCGCCTACCCCCTGGAATCGGGCATGCGCATCGCCGATCTGTTGCGAGCCTCCGGTGGACTGAAGGAGGAAGCCGACACCTCCGTGGCCGAACTGACCCGCTACGACGCCGCCCCCGGCAAGGGCCTGGAGATCAAGCATCTGACCGTGGATCTGGGCAAGGCCCTGGCCGGCGACCCGGAAGCGAACCTGATGCTGAAGCCCCGGGATTACCTCATCGTCAAGAAGATCCCCGAGTGGACCGACCAACTCACCGTGGAGCTGACCGGCGAAGTGCGCAACCCGGGTGTCTATCCCATCAAGCGGGGCGAGAAGCTGTCCAGCGTCATCAAGCGGGCTGGCGGGCTGACGGAGGTGGCGTTCTCCGAAGGGGCCGTGTTCACCCGTATTGAAGTAGCTCAGAAGGAAGAGGCCCAGTTTAGAGAGTTGGCGGATCGAATCGAAACTGAGCTCAAGGCGAACATTGTTGAGCGCGTGGACGAAGTGGCGCGGCCTCAGGAAACGTCTGAGATTGCCAACTCAATTGTTGAGTTGTTACGGAACTCAAAATCTTCTGGTCGAATGACGGTTGACTTGAATTCCATTCTGGCAACTTCATCACCTGCAAGTGATGTCACACTGATGAGTGGTGACACTCTTTTCATCCCGCAAATCAAAAATGAAGTCACCGTTGTAGGAGAAGTTCGACGGTTCAGTACCCATATGCATGTAAAGGGAAAGTCAGTTGATGATTACCTTGCCATGAGTGGTGGTCTGACGGAGAAGACCAAGCGGGATCTGGTCTATGTGATCCGTGCGGATGGAACCACCTACAGCGATAAGGAAAAATCGATATTTTCCTTCCTGGATTTGTCTCAGGAAGGAGTGGATCAGGCCAAGAAAAGCATCGTCAAGCCCGGAGATACGATCGTGGCAATCCTGGATGTTGAGAAGGTCAGCACGCTTAAAGTGTGGAGGGATGTTTTGGGGAGTTTGACTGGCCTCGGCTCGCTGATGTCCGGAGTTGCTAACGTCTATACCGCGGTGAATGGACAAAAAGTCAAATCCGAGGGTTCGAACGTGATCATCACCACTCCTTGATGTCCTTCAGGCTGACACAGGTGTGCATATCCGTTGAGAACATTCCTTCCAAGGGTGAGTAACAATGACCGAAACGAGCAATACCGGAACTTCGATTCCTGCGGATATGGTTGAAGCCGCAAAGGTGGTCGGTTCCCCCCGCCTGCCCAACGGCTACTACCTGCAACTGGGCGCTCCCGAGGAGGAAATGCACCTCCTGGATCTGTGGTATGCCATCACCTCCAGAAAACTGCTCATCTTCCTGGTGGTGCTGGGCTTCACCCTGTTCGGCGCCCTGCTGGCCTGGGTGATTCCCATGAAGTGGAAAGGTGAGGTGACGGTGTCGGTGGTGCCCCAGAGCAAGACCACCACCACCAGCACCTCTTCGACCACCACCCCGCCGCCGGTGGATCTCAACATGCCCTACACCTCGGATGAAATCATCGGCTACGTCCAGGGCCGGGACTTCATCTACCGCTTCATCCAGAAATACGACCTGCTGCCCATCCTGTTCGAGAAGGACTGGAATGCCGACAAGAAGGAATGGCAGCTCAGCACGGTGCACCGCTGGATCTATGGCGATACGATTTCCCTGTGGGATGGCTATGACAAGTTCAGCGGCGTGCTGGACGTGAGTACCGACGACGAAACCAGTCTGACCACCGTGACCGTGACCTGGACCGATGCCAAGCTGGCCGCCGACTGGGCCACCAAGGTGGTGGAGATGCTCAACGTCGAGATGCGCCAGAAGGCCGTCCAGGAATCCGAAGCCATCCTGAAGGAACTGGAATCCCAGTTGAAGCGCACCAGCGTGCTGGAGCTGCAACAGTCCATCTACGCCCTCATGGAAGTGCAGATGGCCAAGGTGGCGTCGGCCCGGGTCCATCCCGAGTACGTTTTCAAGGTGGTGGACAGCGCGGTGGTGGAGGACGATCAGAACATTCCCTACCTGCAACTCATCCTGATCATCGTCAGTTCCTTCCTGGGCGTGGTGGTGGCTCTGGGCCTGGTGCTCCTTCTGCACACCATCGCCAAGCAGCCGGCCCAGCCCAAGCCGCGCAAGAAGCGGCGGGGCGGCAAGGCGGCGGGCGAAGCGGCGGCCCCTGAAGGCCAATCCTGATTGACCGGGCGCACCTGGGGGTGCGCCCTTTTTTCGGCGTCGCCAGATGAAACCCTCTGCTCCCAATCCTCCCCATGGGCCCCAGGGCTCCCTGAAGCGGCGCATCGTCTCGGGCGGTGCCTGGACCCTGGCCAACCGGGTTCTGGTCACGGCCACCCAGTTGCTGGCCCTGGCCCTGTTGGCCCGCCTGCTGTCTCCCGACGAAATGGGCGTCTATTTCCTGGTGGCCAACCTGGTGGCGGTGGTCACCGTGCTGTCCCAACTGGGGCTCAGCCAGTCGGTGGTTCGCCTGGTGGCGGAATCCATCGCCCAGAACCTGCCCGGCCGGGCCCGCCAGGCCATCGGCCATGTGCTTCGGGTGGGCGGCATCGGTGCCCTGGCCGGTGGCCTGCTTCTCTATCTGGGCGGTGGCCAGTGGCTGGCCGAGCACGTCTTCAATTCCCCGGCCATGGCCGCCGTGATGCTCTGGGCCGGCTTGTGGGTGGTGTTCCAGACCCTGCAACGCTTCCATAGCGAAATCTTCCGGGGGCTCCACGACCTGCGCATGGCCGCCCTGTTCGGCGGCATGATCACCGGCGTGCTCATGGTGGTGTTCTACGGCGGCCTGCTGGTGCTGGGCAAGGAAAGCGACCTGGCCCTGGTGCTGATCCTCAACGCGGTGGCCTTCGCCGTGGGGGAAGCCCTGGCCTTCCTGGCCCTGAAGCGGCGCATCCGCCCCCTGCAGGGCGAAGGCACGGTGAGTCTGGGGGAGATCATGGCCATCTCCTGGCCCATGTTGCTGGCCAGCCTGACCAACATCCTGCTGCTGCGTGCCGATCTGTGGATCCTGGGCATGTACGCCTCGGCCGAGGACGTGGCGGTGTACGGGGCGGCTGCCCGCATCATCACCGTGGTGACCATTCCCCTCACCATGGCCAGTGCCGTCCTGGCGCCCATGATCGCCGAACTGAACGCCCAGGGGCAGAAGGAGCGCATGGAACGGGTGCTGCGGGCCGTGGCCACCCTGGGCGGTCTGCCTGCCGTGGCGGCCATCACCCTGTTCGTCCTGCTGGGGGCACCCCTGCTGGAACTGATCTACGGCGACGCCCTGTACCGGGGGGGCTGGATCGTGCTGGTGCTGCTGGGCCTGGGGCAACTGGTCCACGTCTGGTCCGGGGTCAGCGCCCAGTTGCTGATGATGACCGGCCACCACACGGCGGTCATGAACATCACCCTGGTGAGTTCCCTGCTGACCATCGTGGCGGCGGTGCTGCTGGCTCCCGTGCAAGGGGTCATGGGCGTGGCCGCCGCCTTTGGCCTGGGCATCGCCGCCCAGAACCTGGGCATGGTGATCCACACCCGGCGCACGGTGGGCGTGCGGCCCTACATGCTGGCCAACCCCCTGGCCCTGCGGGGCTATGTCAAGGAGTTCCGCGCCGCAGCCCGGGAACGCCGGGCGGCCCGCCAGGCGGGACAAGGGGAGGAGTGAGCGGTGCTGAAAAAGCTTGAGCTCAACTTCAACCCCTTCTCCTGGCGTTGGACCCTGTTGAGTTTCACCACCTTTTTCCTGCTCTGGGGCACCTTCTTCATCGAAATCCAGGTTCCCCTGCTGGTGGGCCTGTTGTTCGCGGTCAGCATCATCTTCGTGCGCTTTTTTGGCCGGGGGATCATCGACAAGCTGGGCGTGCTGCTGCTGGCCAACATCTTCTACTGGCTGATCAGCGGTTTCCTGACGGGCTCCATCAACGGTTTCGATCTGCTCAACATGAAGCTGTGGAACGGGGATGGCCGGATCATCATCGCTTCCATCCCCTTCCTGCTCTTTGCCCTGGTGCGGGTCACCCATGGGGAACTCAAGCACACCATCAACACCATGTTGTGGATGGGCATCATCGGCATGGTCCTGTACGTGTCCTGGTTCACTCTGGGGGTGTCCTGGCTGGCCGGCGCCGGCCATCCGGATGAATTCCATGCCTTTCTCAGTTCCCACACCGGGGCCGGCACCTTCTTCGGCTGTCTGGCCACCTTCACCACCATCTATGGCTACCAGAAAAAGAACTGGATGCTGACCCTGCTGGGACTGGCCCTGGTGGGGCCCACCTTCTCCAGCGGCTCCCGGGAATCCCTGGTGGGCCTCATGGCCGTGGCCGGCTGGTATCTGGTGTTGCGCAATCCCAAGCCCCATCTGATCCTGGGGACCCTGGTGGTGGGGACCGTACTGTTCGTGACCCTGCCGGCCTTCATCAGCCAGAAAACCTATGAACGGACCTACGGTCTGCTGGAATGGAGCTTCGTCACCGGCATGGTGGCCCAGGCCGAGCGGGCGGCTGCGTCCAACTGGCAGTTCGGCGACTGGGACGTGGAAAATGAGGGGACGGAAAGCCTGGAGGAAGGGGACGTGACCACCCTGGTGCGCATCCAGCTCTGGGTCTATGCCAGCAAGCGCGTCCTGGAAAGCCCCCTGTTCGGCATGGGTTGGGGCCACTTCAACGATCCCAACGTGGATTTCATCGACGCCGCGCCATTCCTGTCCATCGCCAATGGCGGGGTCAAGGCCCTGGCGCCATCCACGGCCCACAATTCCTATTTCCATATTGCCGCTGAATCCGGGCTCATCGGCCTGGCCCTGTACCTGGCCCTCTGGGTGGCCCTCTACATGCGGTGCAGTCGGGCCGCCGGGGCTTTCGAAGCGGTGCTCGATCTCCAGGCCTACTTCGTCGCCATGCAGGCCCTGGTGGTGTACATCCTCACCTGTGCCCTCACCGGCCACGCCTTGGGTTCCCCCTCGGTGATGGTGCCCACCATGGTGCTGCTGGGCGTGGGCACCGCCTTCCTGCGCGGCAACCTGTTCCGGCCGGAGCAGGTGCGGCTGGTGCCCATGGGCTCTTGATGGCCGGCGTGCTGCTTCGCCTGCTGTTGGGGCTTTGCCTGGCGGGCCCGGTCCAGGCAGCCACTCCCTGGACCGCTTATTTCGGCACCCATTACGAGTTGGCGGACTGGTCGTCCTCCCTGCGCGATCCCGGGGGCCCGGGCCGCTTCGGCTACTGGCTGCCCTCGGCCCGTACCGAGCGGCGCATGACCAGCGCCGACAGCGGCAGTCCCGAGGAATTGCGCCGCCTCCTGGCCCGGGGCGACGTGGTGCTCAACGTGGGGGGGCTGGGGTCCGCCCGGGATGGGGACCTGGTGAGCGCCTTTCTGGATGCCGTGCGGCAAGACCGGGGTGCGACCTGGAAGAGGGAACTGGCCGAACGGGCCCGCCGGGTGGCCCGTCTGCCGGGGACGGCAGAACACATCCACTGGCAGTTTGGCAACGAGATCAACGGCCCGCGCAGCGTGGACAACATGGCCCGTTGGGCGGGCGGCAGCCGGACCGGCCTGGAGACCGGCCTGGCGGCGGTCATCCCCGTTTACGTGGAGCAATTCCTGGCCCCCGGGGTGGAGGCCCTGCGGGGCGTCAGCCGGGAGGTCCATGGCGATCCCCAGCACATCCGCATCATGCTGGGCTCCCTGGCCAACGCCCGGCACCCCCGGTCGGTGCGCTGGTATGAGCAATTGCTGGATTACACCATCCGCGGGGACAACGCCCCCAGCCTGGCCGGACGCAAGGTCCACGAAGTGGTGGATGCCCTGTCCGTCCATTACCTGGCCAGCGCCCCGGACGAGGGCTGGGCAGAAGTCCTGGAGGGGTTGAACAAGCGTTGGGTGGGCAAGGGGGCGGTACGCCGCATCTGGGCCACCGAGGAACTGGGGGTGCGCCGCGCTCAGGGGGGCTATGGGGCCGCAACCGCCTTGCGGGTAGCGGTCCGTTACCTGGACTGGTGGCAACGCCATGGCTGGACGCCGGATCAGGGCCACTGCTTCTTCTGGGGAGCCGGCATGGGCCGGCCGGGCAACCGGGCCGACGACGCCTTGTCCCTGTTGGCCGGCTTCACCGGCCACGTACCCCTGACACCGCTGTCTGCACTGGATTCCCCCGATCTGGAAAGCTATTTCTTCAGCGTGGAGGGCGACCGCAAGCGCTTCCTGGTGGTCTTCCCGAGGAATGGCTGGCGCATGGGCAACCTGGACTTCGCCTCGGCAACCCTGCCGGCTTCGGGCTGGCAGGGTCCGGTCCGTGCCCGGGCGCTTCTCTTTGCCAGCAGTGGCACCAGCCATCCCTCCGCCACGGTCTCGGCTTCCGCTGCCGGCCTGCGGCTGGCCCTGGAGCGGAGCACGGCCATCCCGGAAACCGGCACCCTGTTGTTCCTGCTGGAGCGGGATTGACCCGGCTCGTGCCATACTTGCGCCCCGGCGGTTCCCCATGGGACCGTCGCCACGGCAAACATAACCGACAGGACAGGAACCCATGTCATACAAGGTCACCATCCAGCCCAGCGGACGCTCATTCCAGGCCGAAGCGGGCACCACCATCCTGGAAGCAGCGGACGAGGCCGGCATCAAGCTGCCCCACGCCTGCCAGAACGGCGCCTGCGGCGCCTGCGAGGGCCGCGTGCTGTCCGGCACGGTGGATTACGGCGAATATCAGGAGAGCCTGCTCACCGATTTCGACAAGGAAGAGGGCCTGGCCCTGTTTTGTGCTGCCAAACCCCTCTCCGATCTGGTCATTGAGGCCTGGGAGATCGAGGAGGAAACCATCCATGAGGCCACTACCGTGCAGGCCCGGGTGGCACGCATGGAGAAACTCTGCCACGACGTGATGGGGCTGTGGCTGGAAGTGGCGGATGCCGGGAAATTTTCCTTCCTGCCCGGCCAGTACGTGGATTTCCTTCTGGAAGACGGCCAGCGCCGGAGTTTCTCGATGGCCAGCGCACCCGGCGCGGATCTGCTGGAGTTCCATGTGCGCCACGTCCCCGGTGGTTTCTTCACCGATCGGGTGTTCAATTCGATGAAGGTGGGGGATGCCCTGACCCTCAACGGCCCCCTGGGCACCTTTTTCCTGCGGGATACCAACCGACCGGTGGTGTTCGTGGCCGGGGGCACCGGCTTTGCGCCGGTGAAAAGCATCATGGACAAGGTGATGGCTGGGGAGTTGAAGCGGCCCATGACCCTGTTCTGGGGGGCTCGCCAGGTCCGCGATCTCTACCTGCCGCAATTGCCGGCCGGCTGGGACGGGGCCCAGGCCCAGTTCAGTTTCGTGCCGGTCATCTCCGAACCCGGCCCCGGCGATGACTGGAGCGGCGCCACCGGCTACGTGCACCAGGCCGTGCTGGCCCAGGTGCCCAACCTGGCCGAGTGCGACGTCTATGTCTGCGGCGCCCCGGTCATGGTGGAAGCCGCCCGCCGGGATTTCCTGGCCCGGGGTCTGCCCCGGGAGCACTTCCACGCCGACGCCTACACCTTCCAGAGCGCGTCGGCCTGAGGGCCGGTGAAGCCGAAAAAAAAAGCCCGGCCGAGCCGGGCTTTTTTTTCGTTGCTGACCGGGCTCAATGGGTCAGGATCCACTTGGCCAGGGCGGGGGCATCGGCAGCAGCCTTGGCCTGGGGCGGCATGGGGATCTTGCCGTACTTGTCCTTGCTGCCCTTGACGATGGCTTCGGCCACGCCCTTTTCGTTGCCCTTGTTCTTGGCGGCGATGTCCTTCCAGGTGGGGCCCACCTTCTTGGCGGCGGCGTCGTGGCAGGCGATGCAGCCGTTCTTCTTGGCCAGGTCGTCGCTGGCCAGGGCGGAGCCGGAGGCGGTGGCGGCGGCCAGGGCGGCGGCCAGGGCCAGGGTGGTCAGGGTCTTCATCAATACCTTCCTTTCATGGTTGAGGATAACGGGTCGAATAGTATAAAAGTATCCGGATAATGCAGTGACTTAAATCAACTCAGGCGGAAGGATTTCACCGCCTCATCCAGGGAATGGGCGCCGGCGGCCAGATCGGCCGCCATGGCCACCCCCTTCTGGGCGTCGTCCAGGGTTTCCGCGTTGAGCCGCTCGATGGCCAGGACGCTGCCGCGCACCTTTTCCACGGCGCTGCGCTGGGTGCCCGTGGCGCCGGCGATCTCCGCCACCAGGGTGGCCACGTCGGACACGCTGTGGGCGATGCGGGCCAGGGCGTCCCCGGCTTCCCGGGCATGGCCCACTCCGGAAGAGGCCTCCGCCATGCCCTGGCTGATGGCCTCGGTGGCCTGGCGGGTCTCGGTCTGGATGGTCTGGATCATCTGGCCGATTTCGCTGGTGGCCTGGGCGGTCTTCTCGGCCAGCTTGCGCACCTCGTCGGCCACCACGGCGAAGCCCCGGCCCTGCTCGCCGGCCCGGGCCGCCTCGATGGCGGCATTGAGGGCCAGGAGGTTGGTCTGGTCGGCGATCTCCTTGATCACCGCCACGATGGCACCCACGTCCTGGGAACTGCGCCCCAGCTTTTCCACGAAGGCGGTGGCCTGGTTCACCGTGGTGTGGATGCGCTCCATGCCCACCAGACTCTCCTGGGCCACGTCCACGCCTTCCTGGGCCACCCGGCCGGCGGCCCGGGCCTGTTCGGAGGCTTGTTCGGTACGTCGGGAAATGTCGCTGATGGCAGCGTCCAGATTGCCCACAGCGCCGCTGATGTCCCGGGCGCTGCCGTTCATGCGTTCCACCCGGCCGTGGATGCTGTCCGCCTGGGCATTGATGCCGGCGCAGTCGGCGCGTACCTGGCCGCTCAGGTCGGAGGTGCGGGCGATGAGGTCCCGCAGGGTGGCGGCCATGTCGTTGAAGCTCTGGATGATTTCGCCGATGGTGTCGGCGCTGTGCATGGAACAGGTGAAGGACAGGTCCCGCTGGGCGATGGCTCCGGCCACCTGGGAGATGCGACGCAATTTGGAGATGAGTACCAGATTGACCACCCAGTAGCTGACCAGGCCCATGATCAGGCCGGCGATGACGCAGCCCACCACGAACCAGACCAGCATGCCCTCCTTCCACTCCACGAAGAAGTGGGCATAGAAGGGGAAGACCATGGCCATGAGGACGCCGGTTCCCAGGAAGGCGAACAGGACGTTGCGCAGGATGCTGGGTTGCATGACGACACCGGACGGTATGAATCAACCCCCCGTTAACGGCCTGTCCGGGAAAAACTTGACGGGACTACCAGTGCACCACGTGGACGTTGTTCAGACCCCGGCCCAGGAAACGCTCGCCGATGGTCTGGAAGCGCAGGGGCACGTCGGTGACCCAGAAGTGGTAGTCGGGGGGGGTGCGGGCCGGGTTGCTCAGGCCCCGTTCCGCCAACAGGGCGGCGGTCTGCTCGGCCATGGCCTCGGCGGAATCCACCAGGGCCACCCCGGGGCCGGCCACCTCCCGCAGCAGGGGTTTCAGCAACGGGTAATGGGTGCAGCCCAGCACCAGGCTGTCCACCTCCTCGGCCAGTACCGGTTTCAGGTATTCCTGGGCGGTGAGGCGGGTGACCGGATGATCCAGCCAGCCTTCCTCCACCAGGGGCACGAACAGGGCGCAGGCCTGGGAGGTGAGGCGGGCTTCCGGTTCGATGGCATGGATGGCCCGGGCGTAGGCGTTGCTGTTGATGGTGGTGGGGGTGCCGATGACGCCGATGCGCCGGGAGCGGGTGGCGGCCAGGGCGGCCAGGGCGCCGGCGTCGATCACGTCCAGTACCGGCGCGGGCGACAGATCGCGCACCGACTGGGCGGCCACGGCGGCCATGGTGTTGCAGGCGATGATGAGCAGCTTGACCCGCTTCTCCAGCAGGAATTCGGCAATCTGGGTGGTGTAGTGGGCGATGGTCTGCACCGATTTGACCCCGTAGGGCACCCGGGCCGTGTCGCCGAAATAGTGGATGGACTCGAAGGGCAGCCGCTCCATGAGGGCCCGCACCACGGTCAGTCCCCCCACGCCGGAATCGAACACGCCGATGGGGCTTTGGGGATCGAGGTGAAAGTTCATGGGGGTGGGGCCTGTCGGGAAAGGGCCCATTGTAAATGCTCCCGGACCAGGGCCGAGGGGTGGTCGGCCCGGGCCTCAAGGGATGCCCGGACGGCGGGGGAGGGCGGGGCGTTGCCCAGGGCCACGGCGATGTTGCGCAACCAGCGTTCGTGGCCTATGCGGCGGATGGCCGAGCCTTCCAGCCGGGCCAGGAATTCGTCTTCGCTCCAGGCGAAGAGGTCCACCAGGTTCGCCTGGTCCAAACCATGGACGGGCCGGAAATCGGCCAGGCCTTCGTGCCTGGCGAAGCGGTTCCACGGGCAGGCCAGTTGGCAGTCGTCGCAGCCGTAGATGCGGTTGCCCAGCAGCGGCCGCAGATCCGTCGGAATCGGGCCTGGATGCTCGATGGTGAGGTAGGAGATACAGCGCCGGGCATCCACCAGGCCGGGGCCGAGAATGGCCCGGGTTGGGCAGATGTCCAGGCAGGCCTGGCAGGTGCCGCAGTGGGCTTCGACGGGCGGGTCGGGCGGGAAGGGGAGGGCAGTGTAAAGCTCCCCCAGGAAGAACCAGGAACCGCTGCGATTGAGCAGCAGGCTGTGCTTGCCCTCCCAGCCCAGTCCGCCCAGTCTGGCCAATTCCACTTCCAGAACCGGGGCACTGTCGGTAAAGGGACGCCAGGCGAAGGGACCCCACTCCCGTTCCATGCGCTGGGCCAGACGCTTGAGCCGGGCGCGCAGGGGCTTGTGGTAGTCCCGCCCCAGGGCATAGCGGGAGACGTAGGCCCGCAGGGGGGCGGCCAGATTGGCCCAGGCCTCCGGCCCGGGGGGGGGATAGTCCAGCCGGGCGGTGATGACGCTCAGGGTGCCGGGCAGCAGTTCTGCCGGGCGGGCGCGGGTGGCACCGTGGCGGGCCATATAATCCATGTTGCCGTGATAACCCGCCGCCAGCCAGTCCATGAGCCGCTGTTCCGCCTCACCCAGTTCCACCGGGGCAAACCCCAGGTCTGCCAGGCCCAGTTCCCGGGCCCAGGTGCGGATGACGGGTTTCAGGGCCGCCAGGGCGGCGGGTGAGCGGTCGATGGCCATGACGAGATGATAGCCCGATGGACGATTTGACCCTGGCACTCCCCGACGCAGCCGCCACCCTGGCCTTGGGGTCCCGGCTGGCCCGGGCCCTGGTGCCCGGGTTGAGCATCTGGCTGCGGGGCGACCTGGGGGCGGGCAAGACCACCCTCACCCGGGGGGTGTTGCGGGAACTGGGTTTCACGGGACGGGTCAAGAGCCCGACATACACTTTGGTTGAACTTTACGAGTTACCGAGGTTTAATCTCTATCACTTTGATTTGTATCGTTTTGCCGATCCGGATGAATGGGAAGATGCGGGGTTCCGCGAATACTTCAATCCCGCCAGCGTCTGTCTGGTGGAATGGCCGGACAAGGCCGGCGGGCGTATGCCTGCCCCGGACCTGGCGGTGGAGCTGGAATTCCGCGATGAAGGCCGGGTGGCCGATGTCCGTTCGTTCTCCGCAATGGGGATGGCATGCGTCGAACGCTTGAAATCCTCCTGAGCCTGGTTCTCCTTGCTCTGGCTGGCCACAGCGCCCTGGCGGCAGGGGTCAAGGCGGCCCGCCTGTGGCCGTCGCCGGAATACAGCCGGCTGGCCATCGAGTTCGACGGGGCCGTCACCTTCAAGCAGTTTTCCCTGAAGAACCCGGAACGCATCGTTCTGGACCTGGAAGGGGTGGAACCGGAGACGATCCTGGCCGAGGTGGCCGGCAAGGTGGCGCCCCAGGACCTGTACATCGGCGCCATCCGGGTGGCGCGCAACCGTCCCGGCGTGACCCGCATCGTCGTGGAACTGAAGGCCGAGGTGCGGCCCCAGGTATTCACCCTGAAGCCCATGGGCGAGTACGGCCATCGCCTGGTCATGGATCTCTACCCGGCTTCCTTGGACACCATCGAAAAGCAGGTGGAGAACGCCATCGAACGGGCGGAGAAGAAGATCGAGGCCCGGGCGGAGCCCGGCCAGCCTTCCCTGCCTGGGGCCGATGCCCCGGGCCAGGCCAAGGTCCCCCAGCCTGACAGGGCCGGCAAGGCGAGCCCCCCTGAAAAACCCGCCACCACCGAAAAGGCCGGGGTCGTGGACAAGGGGGAGAAATCCGACAAACCGGCCCGGCCCGAATACCAGCGCCTCATCATCATCGCCATCGATGCCGGCCATGGCGGCGAGGATCCGGGTGCCAAGGGGGCCAACGGTTCCCGGGAGAAGGACATCACCCTGTCCATCGCCCGGCGCCTCAAGGGCATCATCGACAAGACCGAGAGCATGCGCGCCTACCTGACCCGGGATGGGGATTACTTCCTGCCCCTCCACGAGCGGGTGAGCAAGGCCCGCAAGGTCCAGGCGGATCTGTTCGTCTCGGTCCACGCCGACGCCTTCATCAAGCCCCATGCCCGGGGTTCATCGGTGTTCGCCCTGTCGGAGAAGGGGGCCACCTCGGCGGCGGCCAAGTGGCTGGCCAAGCACGAGAACGACGCGGATCTGATCGGCGGGGTGAACATCGCCGTGAAGGACATCTACCTCAAGCAGACCCTCATCGACCTGTCCCAGACCGCCCAGATCGCCGACAGCCTCAAGCTGGGCAAGGCGGTCCTGGAGGAGATCGGCGACATCAACCAGTTGCACAAACCCCACGTGGAGCAGGCCGGCTTCGCCGTGCTCAAGGCGCCGGACATCCCCTCCATCCTGGTGGAGACGGCCTTCATCTCCAACCCGGAGGAGGAGAAGCGGCTCAACGATGAGGCCTACCAGGACAAGATGGCCCAGGCCATCGTCAATGGCATCCGCCGCTATTTCGAGCGCAACCCGCCGTTGGCCCGCAACAAGCTGGCCGTCACCTTCTGAACGGCGGCCGGTCCGTTTGGCGCGGGCCCGGGGCTCCGTTACCATGGGTTTCCCGGGCGGAACCGGGACCTGAGAGGGCAGAGAACTTGGAAACCTACATCCCCATCAACGCCATCGCCGGAGGCCGTGCCGCCGCAGAGGCGGCCGACGTGGCCGTCATGACCGGCGACCGTCTGCCGGTCATCGAAGTGCTGGCGGAAATCGCCAGCAGCATGAGTTCCGATGCCGATACCGAGCAGATGCTCATGCGCTTCCTGGAGATCATGGTGCGCATCTCCCGGGCCAAGGCCGGCGCCGTGCGGGTGCTCACCGCCGATGGCGCCCACCTGCGCATGGTGGGTTCCCTGGGTCTGTCCCCGGCCCTGGTGGAGAAGGAACGCTACGTGCCCCTGGAATGCGGCATCTGCGGCAAGGCCACCCTGTCCCAGACTTCCCAGTCCGACAGCGTCATGGAGGTCTGCCAGAAGCAGGTGCGGCACATCTATTTCGCCCAGCAGTGCAGCACGGTCTATGCGGTGCCGCTGCGCTACAAGGGCAAGGTCCTGGGGGTCTACAACATCTTTCTGGACAACCCGGCACCCCTGCCGGAAGACATCCGCTACCTGTTCAACTCCATCAGCGAACACCTGGGCATGGCCCTGGAGAACACCCGGCTGACCCGGGAGAACATGCGCATCTCCCTGATGAACGAGCGCACCATGCTGGCCAACCAGATCCACGACTCCCTGGCCCAGACCCTGGCCTACGCCAAGATGCGCCTGTCGGTACTCAACGAGGCCATGGCCGACGGGGACCAGGAACGCTCCAACCGCTACCTGGCGGATGTGGAAGAGGCGGTGGACATGGCCTATTCGGAACTGCGCAACCTGATCACCCAGTTCCGCGACCATATCGACCCCCGGGGCCTGGTGCCGGCCCTCCAGGACATGGCGGAAAGTTTCAGCAAGAAGGCCAACGCCGACGTGGACTTCCTCAACGTGGCCCAGGACGTGGTGCTCACTCCGGAGGAAGAAATCCAGGTGTTCCACATCATCCAGGAAGCCCTGTACAACATCTGCAAGCATTCCCGGGCCCGCCACGTGGTGGTGACCCTGGACCTCCACGAGAAGCAGTACGTGGTGAACGTGGCCGACGACGGCGTGGGCCTGCACACCCGGCCCGACGGCGACGTGGGCAAGAGTTTCGGTCTGACCATCATGCGCGAACGGGCGGCCAAGCTGGGCGGCCGCCTGACCATCGAGAGCCGGCCGGCGGGGGGCACCATCGTGCGCCTGAGTTTCCCGGCGCGCCAGGGTGTGGAGGAACGCAAATGAGCCGGCTGCGGGTGGCCCTGGTGGACGACCACACCCTGTTCCGCAAGGGCCTGGCGGAACTGCTGGAAAGCCAGGGGGCCGTCCAGGTGGCGGCCATCACCGGCAATCCGGGCGAAGTGGCCGGACTGCTGCGCCAGCACACCCCCGACGTGTTGCTGCTGGACCTGAACATCGGCGGCACCGACGGCATCCACGTCATGCAGCAACTGCACGCCGAGGGATTCGAGCTGCCGGTCCTGATCCTCACGGTGAGTGAAGCGGAGGAGGACATGGCCCGGGCCCTGCGCAACGGCGCCAAGGGCTATCTGCTGAAGAGCATGGAGCCCGACGAGGTGGTGGAAGCGGTGATCCGCGCCGCCCGGGGCGAGACCGTGGTGGCGCCGGGCATGACCGCCAAACTGGTGCGCATGCTGGACAACAAGGGCAACGAATCCGTGTCCCTGCTGGAATCCCTCACCCAGCGGGAGCGGGAGATCCTCACCCACCTGGCCAAGGGGGAGAGCAACAAGGCCATCGCCCGGCAATTGGACATCAGTTACGACACGGTGAAGCTCCACGTGCGCCACATTCTGGCGAAACTGAATCTGACCTCCCGGGTGGAGGCAGCGGTGTTCGCCGTGGAGCACAAGCTGGGCCCTGGCGGCGGCAAGGGCTGAGTGTTCTGCTGAGTGTCCCGTTATCCGCCGCGCAGATTGCGCAGGTGGTCGTGGTAACGGGCCCGGTACAGCAGGCGCCGGTGTTCCGGCCGGTCGGTGAAGCCGCTGCGGGTGTGCAGCACGTTGTTGCAGATGAGGCCCATGCCCGGCGCCAGGCGCAGGCTGAAGTGGCCCATGGGCCGGCTGGCCAGCCAATCTTCCAGGAAGGCCAGGGCAGCCTGGGTGGCGGCGTCTTCCTTCCAGGCGATGCTCTTGGTGCGGGCCGTATAGCGCAGGTGTAAAAGCCCCTCATGGACGCACAGGGCGGGCCCGATCTCGTCGGCTCGGGCCACCCCCGTTTCATCGATGCGGGCGGGAATGGTCATGGCGTCTTCGGCCATGAGGGCGCGGATGTGGGCCGGGTCTGCGTCGCGCAGGGCGATATAGGCCAGTTCGTGGTCCAGCAGCTCGTTCTCGCCGCCCTCGTCGGCCTGGCGCACGCAGTGCAGGGTCATGGCGAAGATGCGCCGTTCCGGCGGGTTGTAGTAACCGTCGGTGTGCCAGCGGATGCGGTGGTGGGTGTAGGGGATGTAGTCGCCCCGCTTGCCGCCGCCGGCATCCTCGTCCCGGGGGGTCAGGCTGGAGATGCCATCCTCGTCGGCCAGCCAGTTGGCGTCCAGGTGGGTGAGGCCGAACTGGGCGGAGAGCCGGCGGGGGCCTTCCTTGTCCTCGGCTTCGCCAAGGGAAGTGGCATAGACCGCCATGTTGGCCTTGGCGATGCGCTGCCAGAGGGCTGCATGTTCCGCGTCAGTCAGATGCCGGGGATCGGCCACCGCTACGATCAGCTCCTCCCCACGGGTGGGGTAGTCCGCCAGCTTGGCGGTTCGCCAGGCCCGGTAGCCGGCCTCGTTATCGGGATGGAAGGGGGAGTCGATGGGGATCATGACCTCGCGGACAAAAGGGGGCGCCTCACCCCTTACTCCTCGCTCCTCACCGGATAGAACCCGTCCATGTTCTTCTTCACCATGCCCATCATCTCGGGCACTTCGATGTCCATGAGCTGGTCCTGGATCCAGGTCTGGTCGGATTGCTGCATGCCTTCCCGGATCATCAGGGAGAGGAAGCGCAGAGCCTGGAAACTGGCCTTGTCCTGGGGAAATTCAAACTCCGAGTAGTCCACGTTGCGCCGGTTCAGGAGCTCGATGAAACCGTCCTGGTAGTCGTAGTCCGGATCCCGTTTGCCACCGGTCAGATCCAGGATGTTCTGCTCCATGATCTCGGCCAGGCGCACGCCCACGGCGCTCACCAGTTCCTCTCGCTTGGCGTCGTCCATGCGCTCGAAGGCCAGACGGTCGATGTAGTGGGTCAGGAAGCAGACCAGTTCGCCGATGATCTTGAAGCCCCGTTCCGGGGTGACGATGTCGAAATTGGCCTTGGACAGGTTGTCCACGGCCTTGTCGCCCAGACGCCAGAGGGTGGAGGCCAGCACGGTGGCCACTTCCTCGGCGGGACGCTCGCCTTCCTTCTTGAACCAGACGGTCTTTACGCGCAGCGCCATGTCAGTGCCGCCGGGCCGGCCCAAGGTGCTGACCAGCCGCCTCGGGGGGCAGCGAACGCAGTGAGCGTGGGGGTCGTGTCATATCATTCTCCAGTGGCGACGGGGCGGGCGGGATCGCGGATCCACTCGCTCCAGGACCCCGCGTACAGGCGGGAGCCAGGCAGGCCGGCGATCTCCATGGCCAGCAGGTTGTGGCAGGCGGTGACGCCGGAGCCGCAGGTATGGATCACCTGCCAGGCGGGCCGCCCCTTGAGCAGGGCCTGGTAGTTCTCCCGCAGGGCCTCCGGCGGCAGGTAGGTGCCGTCGATGTCCAGGTTTTCCTCGAAGGACCAGTTGATGGAGCCGGGAATGTGCCCGGCCACCGGGTCCAGGGGTTCGTATTCGCCGCTGAAGCGGCGTTCCGGCCGGGCGTCGATGATGAGCTGGTCGGCGCCCTGGCTGGCACGCAGCACTTCCTCCGCCTGCACCACCTGGCTGGGCTCGGGCAAGCAGGCGCAACTGGCCTTGTGCAGGGTGGGAATGGCCGCGTCGAGGGGGCGCTTTTCCCGCTGCCACTTGGGCAGGCCGCCATCCAGCAGGGCCACGCCCGGGTGGCCAAGCCAGCGCAACATCCACCACAGCCGCACGGCCATGGCGCCGAAACTGTCGTCGTACACCACCACTTGCTTGTTGATCCCCACCCCGTAGCGGCACATTTTTTCGCAGAATGTCTTGGGGTCGGGCAGGGGATGGCGGCCGCTGGTTTCCGAAATGGATGCGGAGAGATCCTCATCCAGGTGGATGTAATGGGCGCCGGGAATGTGGTTCTTCAGATAAGCCTGACGCCCGGCTTCCGGATCGGTCAGGGTGAAGCGGCAGTCGAATACGACCCAGTGGGGATCGTCCAGATGGGCTGCCAGGTCTTCAGTGGTGACGAGGGTGTTGGAGAACATAGCCGGTAGCGGGTAGCCGGTAGCGGGTAGTCGGTAGCTGGGAGCTTTGATTTCCGCGCCAGAGGCGCGCAAATATTCAGCTACCGACTACTCCCTACCGTCTACCTGCTGCCTTTTAGTACCCGCCCTTGCCGTAGGGCTTGGTCAGACCGGCCACCCGGGCGGACTGGCGGGCGGGCTGGTTGGGGAACAGCTCGTAGAGCTTCTTCTTCCAGTCGGTGCCGGGGTGCAGGTCTTCCATCTCGGCCAGCATGTTGCGGAAGTTGGGGGTGTGGCCGTCTTCCTTGAACTTCTCGCGCATGTAGTTCACCACCAGCCAATGCTCGTCGGTGAGCTTGATGTTCTCGGCGGCGGCGATGATCTCCACGATCTCGTCACTGAAGTTGGGTTCCAGCAGGAAGTCCTCTTCGCCGGTTTCCAGTTCTTCGCCATTCAGCACGTATCCCACGGTCTTTCTCCTATCACACGGGTTGCAAAATCAGGTGGCAAGCGGCCGGATACCTCAGCCGCCGCCCACTTCCTTGATCGATTTGTGCGGTATGAAAATGCCGCATCCATAGCCGCGATGCCGGCCCACCCCCCGTTCCTGGACGGTGATGGACTGGGCCAGACTGATATCGTGCAGCATCAGACTGTAACCGCCAATTACCCCATTGGGGGTGTGCATTTCCCAGTGCCGTCCCGGAATGAGCCCGCCGGGGATGCCCATCTCATCCAGTTCGGCGCGGGCGGCCTGAAGAAAACCCGCTTCGTCGCTGCTGCCCATGTCCACGGAATGGGCGTAGAGCGTGGGGAAGGGGGTGAGGGGCTTTTCCTTGGCCGGGCCGATGACCAGGGGGCCGGCCCCGGGGTCGATGGTCTTGCCCTCCAATACCCGGGCGTCGGCCAGGCGGGCCAGGGGCAGGCGCAGGACCAGCTTGACCCGGCGGTTGATGACCAGATTGGCGTTACGGCCGCTGGGGGCGCCGTGTACCGGGTGGAGCCCGGCCTCCGGGGTCTCCCGCAGCCAGGGCAGATGGCGGGCCAGTTCCTCGAACAGGGCGTGGCCGTGGTCGGCCGGCAGTTCCCGTCCTTCCAGGTCGAACAGGAGGTCGCGCACGGTGGCCGTGTGCTCGAATTCCCGGATGGCTTCCCACTCGGGGTTGAACAGGCGCATGTCAGTCTCCCTGGGGCGGTACGGCGGCGCCATCGGCCAGGGGGTCCGCCCATTTGCGCATTTCGTCGGCCCAGTAGCGGGCGGTCAGTGGATCCACGTCGAAGATGGTGAAGCGGGCGCCCCGTTCCCGGATGCGCAGGCGCAGCATGGGGGTGCCGCCAGCTTCATAGCGGACCTCCTGCAATTCGATCTCCTGGTTGCCATAAGGATTTCTGAATTTCGCAAGGGAAGTGATCTGGTCCATAATCCATCAGCTTTCAATGATGTGCTGATTATCGACATTCATGGTCGGGTATAGGTAGTGCCACCCGGAATAGCTTCCAACCTACCCGAACGGGTAGGTTGGGGATTACCCGAGTGAATGACCCGGTTACCCCTTCGGAATAATGGATAGCTCGATTAGGGCTCCCTAATATGCGACCACTCGTACCGTGCGGGCAGCGCGCCGGCGGGATGGTGCTGTGATTCGTGACGACACCCCGTAGTTCAAGACTTCAAGGAGAAACAGATGGCTAAGCAGATGTACAACACGCCTAACCTGGACGAACTTGAGAAAGGCCCGTGGCCCTCTTTCGTGACCGGTTTGAAGCGTCTGGCGAACGACAACGACATGATGGTTGACCTCATGGGCCAGCTCGAAACCTCCTACGAGACCAAGTTCGGCTACTGGAAGGGTGGCACCGTGGGCGTGGTGGGCTACGGCGGTGGCGTGATCCCCCGCTTCACCGAGCTGAAGGACGAGAACCACAAGCCCAAATTCCCCGAGGCCGCCGAGTTCCACACCCTGCGCATCCAGCCGCCCGCCGGCATGCACTACACCTCCGACCTGCTCCGCCAGATGTGCGATGCCTGGCTGGAAACCGGTGGCTCCGGTCTGGTGGCCTTCCACGGCCAGTCCGGCGACATCATGTTCCAGGGCATCAAGACCGATGACGTGCAGCGTTCCTTCGACAAGTTCAACGAAATGGGCTTCGACCTGGGCGGTGCCGGTCCCGCCCTGCGCACCTCCATGTCCTGCGTGGGTGCCGCCCGTTGCGAAATGTCCTGCTATGACGAAGCCCGCGCCCTGCGCACCGTCATCAACAACAACCTGGACGACATGCACCGTCCGTCCCTGCCCTACAAGTTCAAGTTCAAGTTCTCCGGCTGCCCCAACGACTGCGTCAACGCCATCCAGCGTTCCGACATGGCCACCATCGGCACCTGGCGCGACAGCATCCGCGCCGACGAGAAGATCGCCCGGGAGTGGATGGCCAGCCACACCTCTGAAGACCTGACCAACCTGGTCGTCTCCATGTGCCCCACCCGCGCCATCCGCCTGGTCAAGAACGACGGTGCCGCCGCCGGTGAAGGCATCACCAAGGTCGCCGTGTCCGACACCCAGGCCCTGGAGATCGACAACCACAACTGCGTGCGCTGCATGCACTGCCTGAACGTCATGCCCGGCGCCCTGCTGCCCGGCAAGGACAAGGGCGTCACCATCCTGGTGGGGGGCAAGGGCGTGCTGAAGATCGGTGCCACCATGGGCACCGTGGTCATCCCCTTCATGAAGATGGAGTCCGACGAGGACTTCGAGAAGCTGAACGACCTGTCCCGCAGCATCCTGGACTTCTTCGCCGAAAACGCCCTGGAGCACGAGCGCACCGGCGAGATGATCGACCGCATCGGTCTGGTCAACTTCCTGGAAGGCCTGGACATCGAAATCGATCCCTCCATGATCGTGCATCCCCGTACCAATCCCTACGTCCGCACCGACGGCTGGGATGAGGAAGCGGAGAAGTGGTTCGAGCGCAAGCAGGCCGCGGCGTAATTCCGGAGTGCCGGTCCGCCCCGGGCGGGCCGGCGTTGTTGCAAGGTTATCGATCTCATCTCATATAGGTTGGAGATAAGCATGGCTGAAAGAACTCACGAGACCATCGAATCCGGCGCACCGGACCCGATGCCCTACATGCACCCCGTCATGAAGAACAACTACGGCAAGTGGGTGTATCACTCCCATCCCAAGCCGGGCGTGCTGTACCACCGCGCCGAGGGCGGCGCCGAAATCTGGACCGTCAAGGCCGGCACCCAGCGGCAGATGGACCACTACACCGTGCGCAAGCTGGCCGACATCGCCGACCAGTTCGCCGACGGCTACGTGCGCTTCACCACCCGGTCCAACATCGAATACATGGTGACCGACGGCACCAAGGTGGAGCCCCTCATCAAGGCCCTGAACGACAACGGTTTTCCCGTGGGCGGCACCGCCAACTCCGTTTCCATGATCGCCCACACCCAGGGCTGGCTGCACTGCGACATCCCCGGCACCGACGCCTCCGGCGTGGTGAAGGCCCTGATGGATGAGCTGTACGACGACTTCGTCAAGTGCGAGATGCCCAACCGGGTCAAGCTGTCCACCTCCTGCTGCGAGATCAACTGCGGCGGCCAGGCCGACATCGCCATCATCGTGCAGCACACCAAGCCGCCCAAGATCAACCATGACCTGGTGGCCAACATCTGCGAACGTCCCTCCGTGGTGGCCCGCTGCCCCGTGGCCGCCATCCGTCCCGCCCTGGTGAACGGCAAGCCCTCCCTGGAAGTGGACGAGAAGAAGTGCATCTGCTGCGGCGCCTGCTTCCCCCCCTGCCCGCCCATGCAGATCAATGACCCGGTCAACTCCAAGATCGCCATCTGGGTAGGCGGCAAGAACTCCAACGCCCGTTCCCGCCCCACCTTCCACAAGCTGGTGGCCGCCGGCCTGCCCAATACCGCGCCCCGTTGGCCCGAAGTCGCGGAAGTGGTCAAGAACATCCTGGCCGTCTACAAGGCCGATGGCCGTCCCTGGGAGCGGATGGCCGACTGGATCGACCGTATCGGCTGGCCCGCGTTCTTCGAGAAGACCGGTCTGCCCTTCACCAAGTATCACATCGATAACTGGCGCGGTGGCCGGAGCAGCCTGAACGCTTCCGCTCACATCCGCTTCTGACCCGCACCGGCCCGGGATGACCCCGGGCCGGCGGTGGTTCTGTTAATCGGAGATAGGGATATTTAAATGAAGATCGGCATTATGGTTAGTGAAGGTCCGTACAACCACCAGGCCAGCGATACCGCTTACCTGTTTGCCCGTACGGCCATCGAAAAGGGACACAGCGTGCCCCGCGTGTTCTTCTATCACGACGGCGTGAACAACTCGACCAGGCTCACCGAGCCCCCCCAGGATGACCGCAACGTGGTCAACCGCTGGTCCAAGCTGGCGGAAGACCATGGCGTGGATCTGGTGGTCTGCGTGGCTGCCGGCCTGCGCCGCGGCATCAAGGACGATATCCTGGCTCCCGGCTTCCGCATTTCCGGTCTGGGCCAGTTGGTGGAAGCCGGCATCCAGTGCGATCGCCTGGTGACTTTCGGCGATTAAGGGGAACACGAAATGAGCGACATGATGGATGACATGGATGGCGGCGAAGGCGTCGTCAAGAAGTTCATGTTCGTCAACCGCAAGGCGCCCCATGGCACTGTGTACGCCCTGGAAGGCCTGGAGGTCGTGCTGATCTCCGCCGCCTTCGACCAGGACGTGAGCATGGTGTTCACCGACGACGGCGTCTACGAGTTGATCAAGGGAATGAACACCAAGGGCATCGAGGTCAAGGATTTCTCCAAGACCTACCGGGCCCTGGAAGGTTACGACATCGAAAAGCTGTATGTCGAAAAGGAATCCATGGATGCCCGGGGCCTCACCGAGGACGACCTGATCGTGGATGTGACCGTGCTCGACAGCGGCGAGATGGCCAGCCTCATGGCTGAGCAGGACGTCGTCATCAGCTTCTGAGGGATACGAACATGCTGCATATCGTCAATAAGTCGGCCACCGAGCGCAACTCCCTGGAGAGCTGCCTGCGCATGGCCACCAAGGGTTCCGCCGTTCTGCTCATCGAGGATGCCGTCTACGCGGCCACCCAGGGCAGCGCGGCGGCTGCGAAAGTCCAGGCGGCCATGGCTGATGTCCAGATCTACGCCCTGGGACCCGACCTGGATGCGCGCGGCATGGCTGCCCGCGTCCTGGACGGGGTGAAAGTGGTGGATTACGGCGGATTCGTTGATCTCGTCACCGAGCACAACAGCTGCCAGTCTTGGCTGTAATTTTTGATTCTTTAGGAGAAATGTCATGCCCATGGTCGAAGTTGCTGGCAAGTCGTTCGAAGTGGACGAAGAGGGTTATCTGACCAACCTGGCCGATTGGACCAAGGAAATCGCCGATTACCTGGCCAAGGAAGAAAAGGTTGAAATGTCCGAGAGCCACTGGGAAGTGGTGAACTTCCTGCGCGAATACTACGAGGAGTATCAAATCGCTCCCGCCGTGCGCGTGCTGACCAAGGCCGTCGCCAAGAAGCTGGGTCCGGACAAGGGCAACAACAAGTACCTGTACGAACTGTTCCCCTACGGTCCCGCCAAGCAGGCCTGCAAGATCGCCGGCCTGCCCAAGCCGACCGGCTGCATCTGATCGCCCTTCACTGAGCGATCCACCCGGCGGGTCCGCCCGCCGGGCCAGTGGTACCCGACGTGTCGCCGGCCTCGCCGGCGCGCCGGAGGTTTGTATCGGAATTTCGAACTGCCCGACCCCCAGAGGAACGGATGACTTCGCTGACGTTTTTCTACACAGGCCTGCTCTACTTCGCCACCTTGGTGCTCTTCGGTGGCCTGGCCTACCGGATTTACGAGTACAGCCGCACCCCGGCTCCCCTCAAGATTCCCACCACGCCCGCACCGACTACCAACTCGGGTGTGGTCCTGCGCATGGCGCGGGAAGTCGCCCTGTTTGAATCCCTGTTCAAGTCCAACAAGTGGATCTGGCTGTTCGGCTGGCTATTCCACGTGGGCCTGGCCTTGGTGTTGCTGCGCCACGTGCGCTACTTCCAGGAACCCGTGTGGTTCTGGGTCGAGTTCATCCAGCCCTTCGGCAAGTACGCCAGCTTCGCCATGGTGGCTGGACTGGCCGGCCTGTGGGCCCGTCGCTTCCTGGTGGACCGGGTGCGCTACATCTCCACCCCCTCGGACCACCTGATCCTGGCCCTGCTCATCGGCATCGGCCTGTCGGGCATGCTGATGACCTTCGTGGCCCACACCGACATCGTGGCCCTCAAGGCCTTCATGCTGGGGCTCATGACCTTCGATTTCCAACCCATGCCGGCCGACGCCGTGCTCATGGCCCATCTGTTCCTGGTGGCCCTGCTGATGATCATCTTCCCCATCAGCAAGCTGCTCCACGCGCCGGGCATCTTCTTCAGCCCCACCCGCAACCAGGCCGACAACCCCCGCGAGACGCGCCACATCGCGCCCTGGGCCGCCGCCCTGGATCGGGACAAGGCCTGATCCGCAGCCCGTCGTTTGAACGCTTACTAACGGTTAAGAGAGTCAAGGAGCCAACGTGGCAGCCGCCGAGTTCGAAGTCCCCACGCTGACCGAGTACGTGGATGTCCCCAAGATCAAGGAAGGGGCCATGGCCCACGTGAAGTCCTTCGTCTCCCCCCAGGTGACCCAGGAGTTCATGGGCTACCCCTGGGCCCTGGGCGAGGACTGGAAGGAACGCGCCCTGTTCAAGATGGGCGATCTGCTGGGCAAGTACCGTTCCCTGCGCGTCTTCATGGACGCCTGCGTGCACTGCGGTGCCTGCACCGACAAGTGCCATTACTTCCTGGGTACCGCCGACCCCAACAACATGCCGGTGGCCCGCCAGGAACTGATGCGCAAGGTCTATCGCCGCTATTTCACCCTGCCGGGCAAGATCGCCCCCTGGTTGGTGGGCGCCGAGGACCTGACCCAGGAAACCCTGGAGAAGTGGTACAGCTACTACCACCAGTGTTCCGAATGCCGGCGTTGTTCCGTGTACTGCCCCTACGGCATCGACACCGCCGAGATCACCATGGCCGGCCGGGAGATCCTCAACTACGCCGGCATGGGCCAGAAGTACTCCAACGAGATTCTGGTCAAGGTGCAGAAGATCGGTAACAACCTGGGCCTGCCCGGCCCGGCCCTGGAAGACACCCTGGCCGGCCTGGAAGAGGACATCGAAGCCGACACCGGCGTGCCGGTGAAGATGCCCCTGGACGTGGAAGGGGCCGAGATCCTGCTGGTCACCCCCTCCGCCGACTTCTTCTCCGAGCCCCACGTGGAGTCCCTCATCGGCTACGCCAAGGTGTTCCATGCCGCCGGCGTGTCCTGGACCCTGTCCTCGAAGGCTTCCGAGGCGGGCAACTTCGGTCTGTTCAACGGCAGCTACGAAACCATGCGCACCGTCGCCATGCGGATCCGCGACGCGGCCCTGGAGCTGGGCTGCAAGCGCATCATCGTGGGCGAATGCGGCCACGCCTGGCGGGTGGCCTACAGCTTCTGGAACACCTTGAACGGCGTGGGCTACGGCGGTGACGATCCCTTTGCCCGGAAGCTTCAGGAACAACTGGACTCCCGCTATCCCCAGCCCATGCACATCTGTGAATACACCTGGGACCTGATCCAGCAGGGCGTCCTGAAGTTCGACAAGTCGGCCAACGACGACCGGGTCATCACCTTCCACGATTCCTGCAACGTATCCCGGGGCTCCCGCATGGGCACCGAACCCGGCGGCCAGTTCACCATCCCGCGCAACATCATCCGGGCGGTGGCCAACAATTTCCATGACATGGACGCCGACACCATCGGCGAGGCCACCTTCTGCTGCGGCGGGGGTGGCGGCCTGTTGACCGACGACCTGATCGAAGTGCGGGTCAAGGGCGCCTACCCGCGGATGAACGCCTTCAACAACGTGGCCAAGGGCCGGCAGGTGAATTTCCTGGCCCTGATCTGTGCCATCTGCAAGGCCCAGTTCACGAAGGTGTTCCCGTATTACGGATTTGATCGAAACATGGTCGGTGGCGTGCACCAACTCGTCAGCACGGCCATCAAACTGGATTGAAGTAACACCTGGCGGCACGGGTGACCGTGCCAACCCGAGTAGCAGCGTGGTTTGGCGCTCGCGCCGCACGAATTGACGATAGGAGAGCGAAGATGGCTGTCACATCCAAGGATGTTAAGAAAACCGAAGGTCTGACCTGGCGCCGTTACAAGGACGGAGAAACCGAGGAAAACTACCGCCGTTCCCAGGAAAGGATCTTCCAGGCCAGTTGGACCCACAAGTGCCCCGAGTACGTGCACTCCACGCCCCCTTGCCAGGGTTCCTGCCCCGCCGGTGAAGATATCCGCGGCTACCTGAACATCGTGCGCGGCATCGAGAAGCCCACCAACGGCATGAGCTGGCAGGAATACGCCTTCCGCCGCATGACCACGGCCAACCCCTTCCCCGCCGTCATGGGCCGGGTCTGTCCCGCCCCCTGCGAGTCCGGCTGCAACCGCAACCAGATCGAGGAAAACGTCGGCATCAACTCCGTCGAGCACTTCATCGGCAACTGGGCCCTGGCCAACAACATGGGCTTCGAAAAGCCCGCCATGGAATCCGGCAAGAAGATCGCCATCATCGGCGGTGGTCCCGCCGGCCTGGCCGCCGCCTACCAACTGCGCCGCATGGGCCATGGCTGCACCATTTTCGACGATCACGCCGAACTGGGCGGCATGATGCGCTACGGCATCCCGGGCTTCCGGACCCCCCGTGACGTGCTGGACGGCGAGATCAAGCGGATCATCGACATGGGCGTGGAAACCCGCCTGAACACCCGGGTCGGCACCGACGTGACCATGGCCCAGATCGAGCAGGATTTCGACGCCGTGCTGATCGCCCTGGGCGCCCAGGGCGGCCGTTCCCTGCCGGTGGACGGCGCCGACGCCCCCAACTGCGTCACCGCCATGGCCTTCCTGCGGGCTTTCAACGAAGGCCGCCTGCAACACGTGGGCAACCGGGTCGTGGTCATCGGCGGTGGCGACACCTCCATTGACGTCGCCACCGTCGCCCGCCGTCTCGGCAAGATCACCAATGCCTCCACCACCGACCTGCCGGAAATGGTCCTGGCCGGCCATGCCGCCCACGACGTGGCTTCCATCGCCGCCCGCCAGGGCGTCGAAGTGGTGCTGATCTCCCGGGCCACCATCGACAAGATGGCCGCCAACAAGCACGAAGTCGAGCAGGCCAAGGCCGAAGGCATCGAAATCATCGGCGGCGTGACCCCCGTGGCCGTGGTCAAGGGTGCCGACGGCCGGGCCATCGCCCTGCGCGTGGCCGAATTCGAGATGGTCGGCAACGAGACCAAGATCAAGGAAGGCACCGAGCGCGACATCCACGGCGACCTGATCGTCTCCGCCATCGGCCAGGCCGTGGACTTCACCGGTCTGGAAGACTTCAACAACAACAAGGGTCTGATCCGCGCCGACAAGAACTACCGCTTCCCCAACAAGCCCAACGTCTTCGTCGCCGGCGACGTGATCCGTCCCCACCTGCTGACCACCGCCATCGGCCACGCCCGCATCTGTGCCGACGGCATCGACGCCTTCCTCAAGGGCGAGGAACTGGACCGCCGGCCCAAGGTGGACGTGGCCCACTGGGACATGGTGCGCAAGTGGGTCGAGTCCGGCCACGAGTACAAGGAACACCACGGGCAGGACTGGGGCACTTCTGAATGGAAGGACACCCTGCACAACTACGAGGACCGGTCCGGCCGTTACGTGATCCCCTCCACCGAAATGTTCCTCGGCCACTTCCTCAACACCCCCCGCAATCAGCGTGGCGTGACGGTGCTGGACAAGGATTCCGCCCTGGGCAACTTCGAGGATCGCCTGCATGCCCTGGACGACAAGCAGGTGGTCAACGAGGCCAAGCGCTGCATGTCCTGCGGCCTGTGCTTCGAATGCGACAACTGCGTGGTGTACTGCCCCCAGACCGCCGTGTTCAAGGTGAAGAAGAAGGATGGCCCCACCACCGGCCGTTACGTGGACACCGACTACAGCAAGTGCATCGGTTGCCACATCTGTGCCGACGTGTGCCCCACCGGCTACATCGTCATGGGCATGGGCGAGTAATTCCCAGGCGAGCAACTTAAAGGAAGAACGGCATGGCAAGACTGGCCAATTGGCTGCGACTGGCCGTCCTCGCGGGTGCGGCGGCCCTGATGGCCGCCCCGTCCCTGGAGGCGGTGGCGGGCGCGGATCTGCCCAAACTTGAGCGTGGCAAGGCCGAGAAGTGCGTGGAAGACACGCAATTCATGCGCCGCAACCACATGGATCTGCTCAAACATCACCGCGACGAAACGTTGCGCCAGGGCATCCGCACCACCAAGCACAGCCTGAAGAAGTGCGTGGAATGCCACGCCAGCGAAAAGACCGGCAGCGTGGCCGCCAGCAAGGACGACTTCTGCGCGTCCTGCCACAGCTACGCCGCCGTCAAGCTGGACTGCTGGGACTGCCATGCCACCAAGCCGGGCAAGAAACCGGTGCAACAGGCCGGACAGCCCGCCACCTCACCACTCATGGCCTCCACGCCCATGGAGGGTAAGCAATGAGCGAGCCCATCAAGCAAGACACTCCGGCTGCCGACGGTGAACGCCGGACCTTCCTCAAAGCGGGTGCCGCCGTGGCCGGCGCCGTGGTCGCCCCCGGCGTGCTGCTCTACGGGGTCTCCCAGGCCCGGCCGCCGGAAGAGGGCGCCTCCAGCAAACAGCGCTGGGGACTCCTGATCGATACCACCAAGTGCGGCGGCGGTTGCCACACCTGCGTGGACGCCTGCAACGCCGAGAACGGCCTGGACGGCAAGACCGGGCCCCAGGATCCCCAGTGGATCCGCAAGGTGGACATCAAAGATCTGCGCACGGGTTACGTGCAAAGCCTGCCCATGATGTGCCAGCACTGTGAACATCCGCCCTGCGTGGACGTGTGTCCCACCGGCGCCTCCATGAAACGGGCCGACGGCATCGTGCTGGTGGATCGGCACATCTGCATCGGCTGCCGCTATTGCATGATGGCCTGCCCCTACAAGGCCCGTTCCTTCGTGCACGAGCCCCTCACCGACCAAAACCCGGAAGTGCCTCGGGGCAAGGGCTGTGTGGAATCCTGCACCCTGTGCGTGCAACGGGTGGACCGGGACGAGCAACCGGCCTGCGTGGAAGCCTGCACCGCCGAGGGCCACCAGGCCATGATCTTCGGTGACCTGAAGGACCCCCAGAGCGCTATCTCCCAGGCGCTGAAGAGCGTGGACAGTGTGGAAGTCCGTGCCGATCTGGGCCTCAACACCGGCGTCCGTTACCAAGGGATCTAAAGCATGTCCAACGATTTCTGCACCGATCTCGGCCAGTGCCGGACCAAGCAGTTCATGACCCTGCTGGGCATCGGCGGGGTGGTGGTCCTGGCCGGGCTGTACGCCTTCTTCACCCTGGAACACCATGGCCATGTCCTCACCGGCATGAACAACCAGATCGTCTGGGGCCTGCCCCACGTGTTCGCCGTGTTCCTCATCGTGGCGGCCTCCGGGGCCCTCAACGTGGCCTCCATCGGCTCCGTTTTCGGCAAGCCCATGTACAAGGCCCGGGCCCCCCTGTCGGGCATGCTTGCCCTGGCCATGCTGGTGGGCGGCCTGGCCATCCTGGTCCTGGATCTGGGCCGGCCTGACCGGTTGGTCGTGGCCATGACCTACTACAACTTCAAGTCCATCTTTGCCTGGAACATGATCTTCTACAACGGCTTCTTCGCCATCGTGGGCCTTTACCTGCTCACCCTGATGGATCGCCGCCTGAAGCTCTGGTCCAAACCCGTGGGCTTCATCGCCTTCCTCTGGCGCCTTTCCCTCACCACCGCCACCGGTTCCATCTTCGGCTTCATCGTGGCCCGCTCCGGCTACAACTCGGCCCTCATGGCGCCCATGTTCATCATCATGTCCTTCGCCTACGGCCTGGCCATCTTCATGGTGGTGCAGTCCTCCATGTACCGCTGGAACGGCCTGCGTCTGGACGAGAACGTGCGGCGGCGCATGAAGAACCTGCTGGCGGTGTTCGTGGGGGCTTCCCTGTATTTCACCATCGTCTTCCACCTGACCAACCTGTACTTCGCCAAGCAGTGGGATTACGAGCGCTTCATCCTGCTGGACGGTGGCATGTACACCTTCCTGTTCTGGGTGGTCCAGGTCTTCCTGGGCGGAATCGTGCCCATCATCCTGCTCTTCGTGCCCCGTTCCAAGGACACCGAGGCCATGTGTTTCTGCTTCCTGGCCCCCTCCCTGGTGATCCTGGGCGGTCTGGCCCAGATGTACGTGACCATCATCGGCGGCCAGGCCTTCCCCATGAACATGTTCCCAGGCCATCAAGTGAGCAGCAGCTTCTACGATGGCGTGGTGGGCACCTATGCCCCCACCGTGTGGGAATGGATGCTGGGTCTGGGTGGCGTGGGCATCGCCTTCGTCGCCACGGTGGTCGCCGTGCGCATGTTCAAGTTCATGCCCCAGGACGACTTCACCGAGCTGCAAATGCGGCGCAGCACCGACTGAACAGGTCCCGCCCCGGATCGCAAAAAGCCGACAAAATTTGTCGGCTTTTTGCTTCCCTGGAGTTAGAATTCCGCCATGCCGCATCTGTACGTTTCCGCCGCCCACAAGTCCTCGGGCAAGACCACGGTCACCCTGGGACTATGCCGTGCCCTGCGCGACCGGGGACTCAAGGTGCAGGCCTTCAAGAAGGGACCGGATTACATCGATCCCATCTGGCATGGTCTGGCCAGTGGCCGGCCCAGCTACAACCTGGATTTCCACATGATGTCCCGGGCCGAGATCGGGGACCTGTTCGCGCGCCATGCGGCCCCCGCAGACATTGCCCTGGTGGAAGGGAACAAGGGGCTGTACGACGGCATGGATCTGGAGGGCGGGGACAGCAACGCGGCCATGGCCAAATTCCTGGCCGCCCCCGTGGTGCTGGTGCTGGATAGCGTGGGCGTGACCCGGGGCGTGGCGCCCCTCATCCTTGGGTATCAGGCTTTCGATAAGGCGGTCAACATCGCCGGCATCATTCTCAACAAGGTGGGGGGGCCCCGCCACGAAGGCAAGCTGCGGGCAGTCATCGAACGCTACACCGACCTGAAGGTGATCGGCGCGGTACGCATGGATGACAGCCTGGCCATCGTCGAACGCCACCTGGGCCTCATTCCCGGCAACGAGGCGGAAGCGGCGGAGTCCCGGGTGTCGGCCATCGCCCAACGGGTGGCCGGCCAGGTGGATCTGGATGCCCTGCTGGCCCTGGCCCGGAGCGCACCGGACGTGGCCAGCCCCGGGTCCCTCCCGGCAGCCGGGCCCGCCCACCCGGGCCTGACCCTGGCCTACGCCCAGGATCGGGCTTTCGGTTTTTACTACCAGGAAGACCTGGACACCCTGCGTGACCTGGGCGTCACCCTGGTGGCCGTGGACACCCTCCGCGATGCCAGCCTGCCCCCCTGCGACGGGTTGATCCTGGGAGGGGGCTTCCCCGAGATGTTCATCCCCGCCCTGGCCGGCAATACGGCCTTGCGCCAGCACATCCGCCAGGCGGTGGAAGGGGGCCTGCCCGTCTATGCAGAATGCGGTGGCCTCATGTACCTGGCCCGCAGCCTGCGCTGGAACGACCAGCAAGGCGAGATGGTGGGGCTGGTGCCCGGCGACGCGGTCATGGGGGAACGTCCGGTGGGCCGAGGCTATGCCGCCCTGGCAGAGACCGGACACGGGCCCTGGCCGGCCGCAGCCGCACCCATTCCGGCCCACGAATTCCACTATTCCCGCCTGGATGGCCTGAGCCCGGGCCTTGACTATGCCTATCGCGTCCTGCGCGGCCACGGCATCGACGGGGAACGGGACGGGTTCGTCCACAAGAATCTGCTGGCCGCCTACTGTCACCGCCGGGGCAGCGGGGCGGGGGGGTGGATCGCCCCCTTCCTGGGCAAGGCCCAAGCCTTTGCCGAGGCCCGCCAGGCCCGGCGGCTGGCCGCTTAATTCAACCGAAGGAGTACGACATGATCAGCTTGACCAAGGAAGCCGCCGACCAAATCCGCAGCGCGGCAGAACAATCCGGCGCCGGCAACATGGCCCTGCGCGTTGCCGCCCGGGTCAACGATGCCGGCATGCTGGAGTTCGGCATGGGCTTCGACGATGAGCGCAACAACGACGCCGCAGTGGATGTCTGGGGCGTGACCCTGCTCGTCAACGCCCAGTCCGCCCCCTATCTGGACGACGTGACCATCGACTTCCAGGAAGTCTCGCCCGGTCAGGCCCGCTTCGTGTTCATGAAGGCCAGTGCCGGTTGCGGCACGGGTGGTTGCGGCAGCAGTGGTGGCGGCTGCGGTTCCGGAGGCTGCGGCAGCCACGGCTGATGTGGCGGGCAGTGTGGGGTGAGGAGTACGGGTAATATCCCCACTCCTGCGCCTCTTCTGCTCCTCGCGCTTTACCCCTTACTCCTCACTTCTCACCCACTATGGATTACCTACCGATTTTCCTCGACCTGCGGGGCCGCAAGGGCCTGGTGGTGGGGGGCGGCGATCCCGCCGCGCGCAAGGCCACCCTGCTGCTCAACGCCGGCGCCTGGGTCCACCTGGTGGCCCCCGGGCCCCTGGCCGATGCCTTCAAGGATCTGGCCGCCACCGACCGGCTGATCCACCTGGATGAGACATTCCGTCCGGAGCACGTGGACGGGGTGGACGTGGTGTTTGCCAGCAGCGGCGAGGATGCCCTGGACCAGGCCGTCCATGATGCCGCCCGGGCCCGCCACGTGCCGGTGAACGTGGTGGACCGGCCCAGCCGCTGCTCCTTCATCATGCCCTCCATCATCGACCGCTCCCCGGTCATGGTGGCGGTGAGCAGCGGCGGCGAAGCCCCGGTACTGTCCCGCCTGCTGCGGGCCCGCCTGGAAACCCTCATCCCCGCCGCCTATGGCCGTCTGGCGGCCCTGGCCGGCCGCTTCAAGAGCGAAGTGCGCAGCCGCTTCAGCAGTACCGAAGGCCGGCGCAAATTCTGGGAAAAGGCCTTCCTCTCCCCCGTCTCGGAAATGGTCTTCTCTGGCCGGGAACAGGAAGCCGAGGCGAGCCTGAGGGCCATGCTGGCCGCTGAGGACAACGCGCCGGACAGCGGCGAGGTCTATCTGGTGGGTGCCGGCCCGGGCAACCCGGATCTGCTCACCTTCCGCGCCCTGCGCCTCATGCAGCAGGCCGACGTGGTGGTCTACGACCGGCTGGTTTCACCCCCCATCCTGGACATGTGCCGGCGTGACGCCGACCGGCTCTACGTGGGCAAGGAACGGGACAACCACGCCGTGCCCCAGGACGAGATCAACATGGTGCTGGTGCGCCTGGCCAAGGAAGGCAAGCGGGTGCTGCGCCTGAAGGGCGGCGACCCCTTCATCTTCGGTCGGGGTGGCGAGGAGATCGAGACCCTGCGGGAACATGGCGTGCCCTTCCAGGTGGTGCCGGCGGTGACCGCGGCGGCGGGGGTGGCATCCTACGCCGGCATCCCCCTCACCCACCGGGACCATGCCCAGGCCCTCATCCTGGTCACCGGCCACCTGAAGGACGGCAGCATGGATCTGGACTGGGACATGCTTTGCCGGCCCGGCCAGACCATCGTCATCTACATGGGCCTCAAGGGCCTGGTGACCCTGTGCGACGAAATGAAGAAACATGGCATGCCGGGCACCACCCCTGCGGCCATCGTGCAGCAGGGCACCACCCTCAACCAGAAGACCGTCACCGGCACCCTGGACACCCTGCCCGCCCTGGCCGCCCAGGCCGAGTTGAAGCCCCCCACCCTGATCATCGTCGGCAGCGTGGTGAGCCTGCATGCCAAGCTCAACTGGTTCCACCCGGAGCCCGCCGCCGATGACCACTGGCACACGCCCCTGGACAAGCCGGCTTCCCTGAGCCACTGAAACAGGCCGGACCCTGATCCGGCCAACCGGCAGGCCCGTTCCATGGTTTTCCGTCGCTCCCCCGTCCCGGCTCCGGCGCCCACCCCGGGGGAAATTCGCTTCCATGGGGGTTGGATCGGGGTGTCCGGCCAGGCCGGGCGGATTATCATTGCCGGCCTAGCGCATGTCCGAGCATTGAGTTCCATGGAAACCCTCACCGTCGATCTGGGCGACCGCGCCTACCCCATCCACATCGGACCCGGCCTCCTGGACCGGGCCGACCTGGTGTTGCCCCACCTGGTGCAGAAACGGGTGGCCATCGTCACCAACACCACCGTGGGACCCCTGTATCTGGCCCGCCTGCGCCAGACCCTGGCCGATGCCGGGGTGGCGGCCGAGGCCGTGGTGCTGCCCGATGGCGAGGAGTTCAAGAACTGGGAAACCCTCAACCTCATCTTCGACGACCTGCTCACCCACCGGGCCGAGCGCAAGACCACCCTCATCGCCCTGGGGGGCGGGGTGATCGGTGACCTGACCGGGTTCGCCGCGGCCAGCTATCAGCGGGGCGTGCCCTTCATCCAGGTGCCCACCACCCTGCTGGCCCAGGTGGATTCCTCGGTGGGGGGCAAGACCGGCATCAACCATCCCCTGGGCAAGAACATGATCGGCGCCTTCTACCAGCCCCAACTGGTGCTGGCCGACACGGAAACCCTCAACACCCTGCCGGACCGGGAGTTGTCCGCCGGCCTCGCCGAAGTCATCAAGTACGGCCTGATCCGGGATCTGCCCTTCCTGGAATGGCTGGAGGCGAACATGGAGAAGCTGATGGCCCGGGATACGCAGGCTCTCACCTACGCCATCCGCCGCTCCTGCGAGAACAAGGCGGAAGTGGTGGCCGCCGACGAAAAGGAATCGGGCCAGCGGGCCCTGCTCAACCTGGGCCACACCTTCGGCCATGCCATCGAGACGGGCATGGGCTACGGCAACTGGCTCCACGGCGAAGGGGTGTCGGCAGGCACCCTGCTGGCCGCCGACCTGTCCCGGCGCCTGGGCTACCTGAGCCAGGCTGACGTGGAGCGGATGGCTGCCCTGTTCCGCCGGGCCGGGCTGCCGGTTCTGGCGCCGAATCTCGGCGAGGCGGCCTACATGGACTACATGGGCCTGGACAAGAAGGTGGAAGGCGGGAAGATCCGCTTCGTGCTGCTGCGCAAGCTGGGCGAGGCCTTCGTCGCAGCCCTGAAGGACGAGGGGGAACAGGCGGCCCTGCAGGCCACCCTGAACGAAGCCGTGGACCGTGGCTGAGCGGGCCCCCTACGCCGCCGACCCGGGGGCCAGCCGGGGCCGCCGCCACCCGGAACCGGCCGCAGCACCCCGTTCCGAATTCCAGCGGGACCGGGACCGCATCGTCCACTCCACCGCCTTCCGCCGCCTGGAATACAAGACCCAGGTGTTCATCAACCACGAGGGCGACCTGTTCCGCACCCGCCTCACCCACAGCCTGGAGGTGGCCCAGATCGGCCGCACCCTGGCCCGGGTGCTGGGTCTGGACGAGGACCTGACGGAAACCCTGGCCCTGGCCCACGACCTGGGACACACCCCCTTCGGCCACGTGGGCCAGGACGTACTCAACGAGCTCATGGCCGAGCACGGCGGCTTCGAGCACAACCTGCAATCCCTGCGGGTTGTGGACAGCCTGGAGCAGAAGTACGCCGAGTTCGAGGGTTTGAACCTCACCTTCGAGGCCCGGGAAGGCATCCTCAAACATTGCTCGAAGAAGAACGCCGAGAAGCTGGGGGAGGTGGCCGGCCGCTTCCTGGCGGGACGACAACCCAGCCTGGAGGCCCAGATCACCAATCTGGCCGACGAGATCGCCTACAACAACCACGACGTGGATGACGGCCTGCGTTCCGGCCTCATCAGCCTGGAGCAACTGGAGGGCGTGGACATCTTCGCCCGCCATCTGGACACCGTGCGGGGCCTTTATCCCAGGCTCCACGACCGGCGGCTCATCCACGAAACCGTGCGGCGCATGATCAACACCCTGGTGGTGGACCTGCTGGAAGAGACCCGCCGGCGCATCGCCGAACACCGGCCGGACGGCCTGGAAGCCGTGCGCGGCTGCCCGCCCCTGGCCGCCTTCAGCAGCGAGATGCGCCGCCAGGCCCTGGAGTTGAAGCAGTTCCTGTTCCACAACCTGTATCGCCACTACCGGGTGGAACGCATGAGCGAAAAGGCCCGGCGTCTGCTTCGGGAACTGTTCGTGGCCTTCACCGGCCAGCCCCGGCTCCTGCCCCCGGAACACCGGGAGCGGGCCGAGGAGGACCTGCATCGGGCCGTGTGCGACTACATCGCCGGCATGACCGACCGTTTCGCCATCCGGGAACACCGGCGCCTCTACGACATCGAGGAACTGGCCTGAAGGGCTGGACTGGGGGACTTGCCCCATTTCGAGTGGGGCATATGCCCCGATTGTCTAGGCGTATCCCCCGATCGGCCGGACCGCTGCAAAGAGATCAATGACCTGCCGGGTGGCACGGGCCTTGCCTCTGGGATGAGGCCATTCACCTCCCCGAGCCACCCCATGGGTCACCGCCTTTTCCCCAAGACCTTCCCGCCCGCAACCCGCCGTCCCGGTCCGGCGAGCCGTCAGGTGGAGCCGTCCACGCCGGGTTCAGTCGTCCTCAGTTTTCCGGTGCATGTGCGCCCGCCATCCCGGCCGCCCCGGACCGGTGGCGTCCTGGGAGGCACAGGCTGAAGCCATGGCCGCCAACCCACCCGATCTCCATAATGCCGCCATGTCCGACAAACCCTTCCGCCTGAGCCGTTCCTTCGCCGTCACCGGGCTGGTGTCCATTCTGCTCTTGAGCATCCTCGGGGCCCTGGCCCTGTCGCGCCTGCTCACCGACCGGATGCTGCGCCAGGAAGGGGTGCTCACCATGGAGTTCATCCACAGTCTGGTGATGGTGGAGAAAGCCGCCGAGTATTTCCGCCATGGCCAGACCGGCGCCCCGGAGGTGGCCATGACCTTCACCCACGTGGGCAGCATGCCCGACGTGTTGCGGGCCAGTGCCCACAGTCTGGACCGGCGGGTGATCTGGTCGAGCGACAAATCCATCGTGGGCCGCCAGTTCCTCGACAACCCCGAGTTGGAACGGGCCCTGGCTGGAGAGATGGTGGCCCATGACCACTTTGGCCACGCCCACGAACGTGACAAGTCGGAACACGCCAGCCTGGGCCAGGACGTGGGCTACTTCGTGGAAATCTACTTCCCGGTGCGGGATCCTTCCGGTGCCATCGTCGGGGCCGTGGAGGTTTACAAGACGCCCCGGGCCCTGTTCGAGGCCATCCGCACCGGCAAGCGCACCATCTGGGTCGGCGCGGCCCTGGGCGGACTGTTTCTCTACCTGGCCCTGTTCTGGGTGGTGCGCCAGGCCGACCAGTTGATCGCTGCCCAGCAGGAGCGGCTGGTGGAGAACGAAACCCTGGTGGCGGTGGGCGAGATGGGCTCCGCCGTGGCCCACGGCATCCGCAACCCCCTGGCCTCCATCCGCTCCTCGGCGGAACTGGCCCTGGAAACGGCCGACCCGGCCGGGGCCGAGTCGGCCCGGGACATCATCGCCGAAGTGGACCGCATGGAAGGCTGGGTGCGGGACCTGTTGAGCTACGCCCGGCCGGTGAACGCCAGCGGCACCAGCGTCCCGGTGACGCCCCTGCTCAAGGATCAGTTGCAGAGCTTTGAACGGGATGCGGCCCGCCGGGGCATCCACCTGGAATCGGAAGTGGAGGACGGGGTGGGCAGCGTGCGGGCCGATCCCCTGTTGCTGGGCCAGGTGCTCACCAGCCTGCTGGCCAACGCCTTCGAGGCCCTGGACCAGAAATCCCGCCGGGGCGGCCGGGTGCGGCTGGGGGCCGCGCGTACCGACCGGCTGGTGCGCATCTGGGTGGAGGACGACGGCCCGGGCATGACCACCGAGCAACTGGCCCGGGTGTTCAAGCCTTTCTACACCACCAAGCCCAAGGGCCTGGGGGTGGGCCTGCCCCTGGCCAAGCGCATCATCGAGCGGCTTGGTGGCGGCATCCACATCACCAGCCAACCGGGGCAGGGCGCCCGGGTGGAACTGCGCCTGCCCGTCGAAGGCTGAGCCCACCAAGGACAATCATGAACGGCGTGATCCTGATCATCGAAGACGAAGCCACCCTGGCCAAGAACATGAGCGCCTACCTGGCCCGCTATGGCTACGAGGTGGTCACCGCCGACACGGCGGAAGACGGGCTGGCGGAACTGGAGCGCAGCAAGCCCGACCTGGTGCTCCTGGACTTTCACCTGCCGGGCATGGACGGCATGGCCGCCCTGGCGCGGCTGAGCGAAGGCAGTCCGGGCCTGCCGGTCATCATGATCACCGGCCACGGCACGGTGGAACTGGCGGTGGACGCCATGAAGGCCGGGGCCTATGACTTCCTCACCAAGCCCGTCTCCCTGGCCAAGCTGCGACTGCTGGTGGACCGGGCCCTGGGAGAGAGCAAGCGGGCCCAGGCCCTGACCTACTACCAGCAACGGGATGCCCGGGCAGGGGGTCTGGACAGCCTGCTGGGCGACTCCCCGGCCATGCTGGACCTGAAGGCGCGCATCACCCAGCTGCTCCAGGCCGAGCGGGCCCTGCGCGACAGTGACGCGCCGGCGGTGCTCATCACCGGCGAAACCGGCACCGGCAAGGAACTGGCCGCCCGGGCCCTGCATTTCGGCGGCCCCCGGGCCGGCCAGCCCTTCGTGGAGATCAACTGCGCCGCCATTCCCGCCCAATTGCTGGAATCGGAACTGTTCGGCCACGAACGGGGCGCCTTCACCGATGCCCGGGAGCGCAAGATCGGCCTGGTGGAGACCGCCTCCGGGGGCACCCTGTTCCTGGACGAGATCGGTGACCTGGACCTGGGCCTCCAGGCCAAGCTCCTCAAGCTGCTGGAAGAAAAGACGGTGCGCCGCCTGGGCAACCTGCGCGACCAGAAGGTGGACGTGCGCATCGTCGCCGCCACCCACCAGCCCCTGGAATCCCGTGTGCGGGAAGGACGCTTCCGGGCCGACCTGTTCTATCGCCTGCGCATCGTGGAGCTGGCCATGCCGGCCCTGCGCGAGCGGGGCGACGACGTGCTCGTGCTGGCCCGGCATTTCCTCGCCCACCATGCCGCCCGCTACGGCCGCCGGCCCCTGTTGCCCAGCCCCCAGGCCGAAGCCCGCCTGGCCGCCCATCCCTGGCCCGGGAACGTGCGCGAATTGCGCAACCTCATGGAACAGGCCGTGCTGTTGTGCCCGGGGCCCTTGCTGGAAGCCGAACATCTGCGCCTGGCCGCACCGCCGTCCATGCCCGGCCCGGCGGCCGCTGCCGCCGATGCCGGGCGCACCCTGGACGAAATGGAACGCAACGCCTTGCTGGACGCGCTGCACAAGACCAGTTGGAACGTCACCCAGGCGGCCCGGCTGCTGGGCATCAGCCGGGATACCCTGCGCTACCGCATCGACAAGCACGGCCTGGAAGGCGGGCGCTGATCCCCTCAGACCGGCCCTTCCCGGGCCACCCGCCGGGCCATGAGCCAGCCGTGCATGAGGGGGGTGGCGAACAGGGTGAGGGGGGTGGCCACGGCCAGCCCCCAGACGATGCTGGCGGCCACCGGTCCCCAGAGCAGGGAGTCGCCGCCCCAGCCGAAGGCCAGGGCCACCAGGCCGCCGATGACGGTGAGGGTGGTGATGATGATGGGCAACAGACGGCGCCGGGCGGCCAAAAAGGCGGCGGTCATGGGGCGCAGGCCCCGGGCCAGGCGTTCTTCCCCGGCGGAGACCAGGACGATGGAAGCGTTCACCGCCACGCCCGACAGGGCCACGCAGCCGTAAAGGGTGTACAGGGTGAGGGGCTGGCCGGTGGCCAGCAGGCCGATGGCCACGCCGGCCAGGGCCAGGGGGGCCGTGGCCAGGATCACCAAAGGCAGGAACAGGCGGCCGAACTGCACGGCCAGCAGCCCGTACATGAGGGCGAAGCCCAGCAGCAACAGGCCCAGCAGGTTGTTCAGGCTGGCCTTCACGTCATCCAGCTCGCCGCCAGGACTCAGACTGACGCCGGGATGCCGGGCGCGGATTTCCGCCCAGGCACCATCCACGGCCGCCTGGGCCTGGCGGGCGGTGAGCAGGTCCTGGTCGAAGGCGGCGCGCAGGGTGACGGTGGCCTCAGCGTTGACCCGGCGCAGCTCGCCGGGGCGGGCGTCCAATTCCAGGCGGAACAGTTCGCCGGCCTTGAGGGTGCGGCCGTCGGGGAGTTTCCAGGGACTATCCAGCCAGGCCTGGAGGGCGGCACTGTCCATGCTGCGGCCCCGCACCACCACCTCCAGGCTGTCCTGCCCGTCTTCCAGCCGGCCCACCGCCACCCCTTCGAATTGCAGGCGCAGCATGGCCGCCAGCTTGAAGGGGTCCAACCCGGCCCGGACGGCGGCCGGGGCGTCCACGGCCAGGGTCATGCCCATCTGGCCCGCGCTGGTGTCGTCCTGGATGTCGCTGAAACCCTGGCGCTGTTCCAGCAGCCAGCGCAGATCCCCGGCCGCTGCGGCCAGGCGCTCCGGGGCGGCGCCGGTGAGGCGCAGGGACAGGTTGGAGAGCATGGGCAGATCCGCCGAGAGCACCTGGACCGAGACGGTTTCCGCCCCCTGGGCGGCCAGTCCGGGGCGCAGGGCAGCGACGAATTCGCCCACGCTGCGGGCGCCGCTGGACTCGGGGGCCAGGCTCACCGTGACCTGGCCCAGGTGCTCGCCGATGGCCAGTTCGCTGGGAGTGAATTGCAGGCCGGCCATGGCCAGGGTGGCGTTGAGTTCTCCGGGACGGGCCAGGCGCCGGGCGGCCTGTTCCACCTCCCGGGCGGCGGCCAGGGTCTGGGGCAGGGCGGTGGCCGGGGCCATGCGCACGTTGATGTTGAACACCCGCAGGGGGTCCGAGGCGAACCAGTGGGGCTTGACCCATTCCAGCAGGATGGCGGCGCCGGCCAGGAGGAACACCCCGCCGAACAGGGCGGCCACCGGCAGGGGATGGCGGAAGGCCGGGGCCAGGGCCCGGCCGTAGAGCCGGCGCAGGCGGCCGGCCAGGCCGTCGCGCCAGTCCCGGTCCCGGGGCCGGCCGCCCCATTCCACGGCATGGCGGGGGAGCAGCCAGAGGGAGGCCACCACGCTCAGCAACAAAGTGAGGATCACCGCCAGGGGGGTGACGAACATGAAGCGGCCCATGAGCCCGGGCAGGAAGAGCAGGGGCAGGAAGGCCAGGCAGGTGGCGAACACCGAGGCGGTCACCGGCCGGGCCACCTCCTTCAGGGCCTCGCTGACGGCGGCGGCCCGGTCCAGGCCGGCGGCCAGGCGCAGGCGGATGGCTTCGGCCACCACCACCGCGTCGTCCAGGGGAATGCCCAGCACGATGGCCACCCCCAGCAGCACCGAGACGTTGAGGGTCTGGCCCAGCAGGTGCAGGGCCAGGAACATGCCGGCCAGGGCAAAGGGCACCCCCAGGCTGGTGAGCAGGGCCATGCGCCCGCCCAGGAAGAACCAGGTGACGGCCAGTACCACGGCCAGACCGAACAGGGCGTTGACTTCCATGATGCCGATGGCTTCCCGGGTCACGGCGCTCTGGTCGTCCAGCAGGGTCAATACGTCGGCGCCGAAGGCCTGGTTGCGTTGGGCGATCACCTCCCGCACCGCCCGGGTCAGTTCCAGGGTGTTCACGTTCTCGGCCTTGGTGACCGAGAGCAGCACGGCGGGGCGGCCGTCCAGTTGCACCAGTTCCCGGGGCGGGGCCAGACCCACGCTCAGGCTGGCCAGGCTGGACAGGGGCACCAGGCGGCCCCGGGCGTCGCGGATGGGCAGTTCGGCCAGAAAGTCCGGGTTGGCGGGCAGGCCATCCACCCGCAGGGCATAGCGGCGGCCGTCCAGTTTGGCGATGCCGGCGGGCAGGGAGCGGGACTGGTCGGCCACGGCCTGGGTCAGGTCGGCCAGGGAGACGTTTTCCCGGGCCAGGGCGGCCGGATCGAAATTCACCGCCAGTTCCCGGTTGCGCATGCCGTAGGCCCAGACCCGGCCCACCCCGGGCAGGCGCTCCAGTTCCCTGCGGGTGGCCTCGGCCAGATCGCAGACCCGGCCGTCGGCGGCCGCGCCGCTGACCACCACCATGGCGGTGGGGAAGAAATTGGAAGAGGTGAGTTCCACCACCTGGGGAGGCCGGGCTTCCTTGGGGAAGCTGGCGGCGGCCTGGCGGATCTCCCGGTCCAGGGCAGCCAGGCGCCGCTCGAAGCGGCCCCGGGCCAGATCCTTGAAACGCACCAGCAGGGTGGCCACGTTGTCCCGGGAGGTGGCGCTCACCAGGCCCAGGTCGGGCACCCGGCGCAGGGCCGTTTCCAGGGGAATGGTGATGTCCCGTTCCACGTCCCGGGCGCCGGCCCCGGGCCAGACCACCGCCACGGCCACCCAGTTCAGGTCCACTTCCGGGTACTGGGCCCGGGGCATGGCGAAATACGCCCAGGCGCCGAGCAGAAGCACGACAGCAAGGAGAAGATCGGCGAGGCGTCGGGTGCGCGTGATGGGCGGCATGGGGGGTGGGTGGCTATACTCGCTGCCATGAAGATGGTAATCCAATCCCTTGTGGCCTTCTGCATCGGCATGGCCGCTGCGGGTGCCGCAGAAACCGGCCTCAGCGTGCGCCAGGAAGGGGTGCAACTGGTGGTGGAAGGCTGGCTCAAGACCCATGCCGATGCGGATACCGCCTGGGCGGTACTCACCGACTATCCCCGTTTTCCCGAGTTCGTGCCGGGCATGTTGGCCAACCGGGTGCTGGAAACTGCGGGGGGGGTGACCCGGCTGGAACAGCGGGGCGAAGTGGTCTCGGGCGCTTTTCGGCTGGTCTACGCAGGCCAGGTGCGGGTGGTGGAGAACCCGGGAAAGGGCCTGGACATCCAGTTTCTCTCTGGCCCTTTCAAGGACACCCGGGGAGAATGGAACGTGGAGGGCGGAAAGCCCCTCAAATTGCTATATCGTATGCGCATGGATTTGACCCGTTCCCCCTTTCCCCCGCCCCTGGCGCCGGCCATCGCCGAGCAGCAGGTACGTACCTGGGTGGAGGTGTTCGGCCGGGAGATGGAGCGGCAGATGGAACCCAGGGAACAGCAAAAACGGAAGGCGAAGCCGTCATGACACGCTTCTTGGGCCTGGTGGGCCTTTTTCTCACGGCCGTGGCCGCCAGCGCGGCGGCTGCGGGTGCCAAGGTGAATGCCAGCACCGGCCTGTCCGGCATCCGGGTGGAGGCCAGCCAGCGCCTCAATGCCGATGCCCAGACCGTCTGGCAGACCCTCACCGACTACAACCGGCTGGCGGCGTTCATCCCCGACATGGTGTCCAGCCGGGTGATCTCTCCGCCGGGGGCGGGACCGAAGAAGGTCGAACAGATCGCCGACGCCGGGCTGTTCGCCTTCGTCATGCCCGATCAGGTGGTACTGATCATGGAAGAGACGCCCATCAACCTCATCCGCTTCCGTTCCGTGGCCGGCAAGGTGGCGGCCATGAACGGCGAATGGCGCATCCAGGGGGACAAGGCGCCGGTCACCCTGACCTACCGGGCCCACATCGTGCCCATGACCCCGGTCCCCCCCCTGGTGACCAGCTATTTCATCGAGGATGAGGTGAAGAACCGCTTCGAGGCCCTGGGCCGGGAGGCCGAACGGCGCATGCGGGCGCCCGCCGCCGGTCAGAACCCCTACATCCCCCCCAGGTAATCCCCTCGGAGTCTTGGCCGCGTCGATGCCCAGAAAGGACCCCCCTTGAAGCGACCCGTCTGGCTGCTGTTCATTCCGGTCCTGCTGGCCGGGTGCGATCAACTCGCCGAGCGGGCCGGTTTCCCCGACCCGGCCACGGTGGAGGCCGACGGCAAGGCCATCGGCGGCGCCTGCCGCCACGCCGGCCGGGGCCTGGAGGATTGCTACCGACTCAACAAGAGCGCCTCCAAGGCGGCCATCTATGCCGGCTGGAAGGAAATGAACGAGTACATGGTGAAGAACAACCTGCCGGTGGTGGAGCCCAGCATCACTCCCCTGGCCCTGGACGCCCTGAAGAAGAAGGATGGGGAGGCCCACGGTGAAGGCCATGCCGAGAAAAAGGAAGAGGCCAAGGCCGAGGAAGGCAAGGACAAGGGGAGCGGCAAGGAAGAGGACAAGAAAACCGAGGCCGGCAAAGAGGATGGTCATACCAAGGCGGCCAGCCACTGAGCCGGGCTAGAATCCCCTGCCGAGGCGCCCCACGCCAGCCACCCAGCCCCGTCATGAAACCCGCCCTGCGCGTCGCCAGCTACAACATCCACAAAGGCCTGTCCTTCTTCAACCGCCGTGTCGTCCTGCACGACGTGCGCGACAGTCTCATGGGACTCAACGCCGACATCGTCTTCCTGCAGGAAGTCCAGGGCCACCACGCCCGCCGGGCCGGCCGCTTCGAGGAATGGCCCAGCAAGCCCCAGCACGAGTTCCTGGCCGGCGACATCTGGAACGACTTCGCCTATGGCAAGAATGCCGTGTACGACCATGGCCACCACGGCAACGCCATCCTCTCCCGCTATCCCATCCTCAACTGGGAGAACGTGGACATCTCCGCCCATGCCTTCGAGAGCCGGGGCCTGCTCCATTGCGAACTGGACGCCCCGCACCTGTCCCAGCCCCTGCACGCCATCTGCATCCACCTGGCCCTCAACGAATCCGGGCGGCGCAAGCAGATCCACGTGCTGTCGGAACGCATCCGGCGCATGGTGCCCGACGACGCGCCCCTCATCATCGCCGGGGACTTCAACGACTGGCGCCAACGCACCGGGCAGTACCTGGCCGAGGAACTGGGCCTCAAGGAAGTCTTCGAAACCGCCCACGGCAGGCCGGCGCGCAGTTTCCCCGCCGCCCTGCCCCTGTTTACCCTGGACCGCATCTACGTGCGCGGCTTCGGCATTGCCTCGGCCCACGTGCTGCACGGCCAGCGCTGGCGCAGGCTGTCGGACCACGCGGCGCTGACCGCCCAGCTCCGCCCCCTCGGCTAAGCACCGCGCCGTCATGATCAAGGGCGGCAACCGCCTGACCCTGCTGGAGAACGGCGCCGCCTATTTCCCGGAACTCATCGCCGCCCTGGACGGAGCCCGCCGGGAAATCCACCTGGAAACCTACATCTTCGCGGCCGACGCCACCGGCCTGGCCGTGGCCGATGCCTTGATGCGGGCCGCCCGGCGGGGCGTGGTGACCCGCCTGCTGCTGGATGGCTTCGGCAGCCGGGCCCTGGGGCAAGGCCTGCTGGACGGGTTGCGCAGTGCCGGGGTGGAAGTGCTGGTGTTCCGCCCCGACATCGGCATGGGCCTGCGCCGCAAGCGCCTGCGCCGCATGCACCGCAAGCTGGCCGTGGTGGATGCCCGCGTCGGCTTCGTGGGGGGGATCAACATCCTGGACGACCTCCATGGCCGCCACCTGTCCACCCCCCGCCGGGACTACGCCGCCCGGGTCGAGGGGCCCCTGGTGGCCGACATGCACGCCGCAGCCCAGCGCCTCTGGCGACTGGTGACCTGGAGCCGCCTGGGCCTGCGCCGGGGGGAGGACGCCTGGCTCAAGCCCCGGGTGGAAGCGGTGGGCACCCAGCGCGGCACCTTCCTGACCCGGGACAACCTGCGCCGCCGCCGTTCCATCGAAACCGCCTACCTGCACGCCATCCACCGGGCCCGGCGGGACATCCTCATCGCCAACGCCTACTTCATGCCCGGGGTGCGCTTTCGTCACGCCCTCATCGACGCCGCCCGCCGGGGGGTGCGGGTGCGTCTGCTCATGCAGGGCCACAGCGACCACCCCTTCTACCAGACGGCCGCCCGGGCTCTCTACCGGCACTTCCTGGAAAACGGCCTGGAAGTCTACGAGTACCACGCCACCGAACTGCACGCCAAGGCGGCGGTCGTCGATGGCCAGTGGGCCACCGTGGGCTCCAGCAACATCGACCCCCTGAGCCTGCTCCTGGCCCGGGAAGCCAACCTGGTGGTCCACGACCCGGGCTTCGCGGGCGAACTCCAGGCCAGTCTGGAGGGTGCCCTGGACAGCGGTGCCCATCGCATCCATCGCCGGGCCTGGTCGCGCATCCCCTGGTATGCCCGCTTCGCCTCCTGGCTGGCCTATGGCCTGATCCGGGGTGCCATGGGTCTGGCCGGTTACGCCCAGGGCTGGGACCGCCCGCCCCGGCGCTGGGGCCAGGGGGGCAAGCACGCCGATCACTCCGGACCGGCCTAGCGCTTGATTGAATGCCTGGGCTTTTCGGACAAAAACGGACTACCGGGAAAAGGACGGGCTGGACAAGGCCCTGGTGCGGCGATTGAAGTCGCGAGCCGCACCAGGGCCGGCCGGTCCATGATGCGGTTCGCTCCGCTCACCACATCCTACCCACCGCTTCCAGAGCCCCGACTGCCGGTCAAGCTGCGCCAAGCTGGGCAGACTAGCAGCACAGCACCACCAGCCCGGCCAGGGCGGCCAGGGCCAGCAGGCCCAGCAGGATTTCGGGCAGTCTCCAGCGCAGCACGATCAATCCGGCGAAGAGGACCAGTCCGGCGGCGTAGATGGCCCAATCGGGCCATTGGGCTTCGGCCAGGGGGATGGACAGCAGGACCATCAGGCTGGCGGCCATGAGCATGCCGTAGAGGCTGATGAACAGGCGGCCGCGTTTTTGCAGGGCCTGCACCAGGACATCCAGGGCCAGCAGGGGGACGCGCAGGGTTTTGAACACCGTGCCCAGCCATTTGAGGCCCGCGCCCTTGCCCGAGAGGGCGGAGACCGCTACGGCGGCGCTGCGGGTGGCCAGCAGGGTGAAACGGTCGGTGCCCACTTCCTTGAGGATTTTCTCTTCGCCGACCTTGGCGCCTTTGAACAGCTCCACCAGTTGTTCGGTGGGCAGGCCGCTGTTGACCTGGATGCGCGGCGGCCGGCCGTCCGGCCTGCAGTCGTCGGGGAACAGGGCCGAGCGGAAGCGCTTGTAGAACTTGGGGCCATAGCCCGTGCGGTCGGCCCCATCCACCTCGTCGTCGCCCACGGCGTTGGCCAGGGCCGGCAGTTCCTGGCGGAGGATGTCCAGATGCAGGCGTTCGAGCACCATGGCCGCACACTGGGGCAGGGTCTCGGGCAGGGTGCCCGTGCGGTCGTCGCCCGGTTCCAGGAAGGCCAGTTCACGGCCCATGTCGGGCAGGCGCGCCTGCCAGCATTGGCGCAGGTAGGCCTGGTCGTCCTCCCGGGTCAGGCCGTGGAACACGGCTTCGTCCAGCATCTGCAAGGCCGCGTCGATGTTGGCGCCCGGTGCCGTGGCCGGCAGGTCGCCGTACAGCCGGGCAAGCCGGCCCGGGTCCAGCAGGATGTGGACCAGCCGTTCGGCGCCGTCCAGCCGGCCGAACATCCAGTCATTGATGCGCCATGAACGCTTGTAGAAGGCGCCAAAGTGGGCGACCTGCACGCCGGCGAGCTTCTGGTCGAGCCGGTTGGGGCCGTTGAAGGCGGTGGGTACGTTGGCGCTGAACTGGATGAGTTCCAGATGCTGGTCGAGGGTGGGGTTGGCTCCGAAGGCGTAGTGCACCACTTCCATGGTCAGCAGCCTTTCCCAGGCGTCGGGCAGGGTGGCTGGGGTCGCCGGCAGGAGGAATCCGAGCAGGGTGTGGAGGTCGGAATACTTGTCCGCGCCACGTCTGGGGATGCCCAGTTGCAGGGCGTGGACCAGGTGGGGCAGGCTGGCGATGAACAAAGTGCCGATCTTGTGGGCGAGAAGGGCGAACGCCCGGGGCGGGTGTAGCGTGGCGCCGACGTCCGTCTGGTCGATCTTGCCGACCCAGACGCCCAGCTCCACCTGCATCAGGCTTTCCAGATCCATCCTGCCGCCGCTTTCCAGCGCCGCCAGACGGGGGGCGAGGGCTTTGCCACGGGCTTCCCAGTGGCCCTGGTCGCGCCGCCGCAGTTCGGCCAGTTCCGCCACCAGGTCGTAGGCCCCGCGCCGCCCCTGGGCGAACGCCTGCCACAATTCGTCACTGCCGCCGTCGCGTCGCGCCGGCACCAGGGCCATGCCCAGGCGCAGCATGTTGAGCAACAGGGACATGACGTTTTCCAGGGTGATGAGCCCCCAGCGCCAGGTGTGTTCCTCCAGGGCATCGGCAAACTGCCTGGGCAGCCAGGGCAGGTCGGGCATCCGCGCCAGGACGTCGGCGATGCGTTCCCGGGCCCGGCGGCCCAGGGCGACGCCCTGGCCGCCGGCGTCGCGATGGCGGGCGGCGCCCTTCACCAGGGCCTGGGCGATGTATTCGGCGGCGCTCTGCAAGCGCCGCAGCCGATAACTTTCGAACACCGCTTCGGCCACCTCCCGCGCCCGCGTCCACTCCAGGGCCCGGGCCACCAGCAGGCGCGTATCCCGCTGGCGGGAAACCCGCAGGTTGTGTTCGGCCACGGCGCGCAATTGATCGGCCACCGATTCCACCCGGGGAATGCTGACCAGGGAGGCCAGGGCGGTGCTGAAGATGCTGGGGATGCGCTCGGGGTCCTGGGAGGGGGGGTCGGGTATGTGGCCCGGGTCGGGCACCACGTAGGCCAGTACGCGCCGCACCTCGCCTTCCGCCCGCTGGCGGAACACGGCTTCGATGGCCGATTCCAGGGGGTTGTTGTCGAGCACGCCGCCATCCACCACGTAGCGGCCCTCCTGCCATTCCTCGTTGAAATTGGCGTGGCCTGCGAGGCAGGGCACCGGGCAGCCGCCCGCGCTGGCCTTCTCCTGCCTGCCCGGCAGGTAGAAGGGCTCGAAGGCCGCCGGAAACGAGGCGGTGCAGCGGGCCGCCGCGCTGAGCTTGAGGGCGATGTCCGGGGCGGCGAAGTCATCCCTCTCCAGGTCGGGGCCCCGGCGGAACTTGAGCAGGCCCCGGTGGGTGACGTCCCGGATCACCGTGCCGGCATCGTCGGGAAAATCGCGCACTTCGCCGTACAGCACGGTGGTGGTCAGGGTGAGTTCGATGGGCACCCGGTCGGCCGGCAGCAGGCCCGGGCCCTGCTGGCTGCGGATCTTCTCGAAGGCGTCCGCCATGGCACGATAGAAGTAGCCTCCGTCGAGCAGGGAGGGCGGGTCGGATTCGCTGGGCTTGCGCAGCAGGGCGAGGATATCGCCGCAGTCCAGCCAGATGTCCCGCAGCGGTTCGAGGGGCTTGCCCTGGCTGATGGCCAGGGCAAGCAGGGCGCCATTGATGCCCCCCGCGCTGGTGCCGCTGATGATGTCCACCCGGGGCTTCAGATAGAGCCCCCGGCAGAGCCGCCCGTACACGGATTCGCCGCGCACCAGGCGGTTGATTTCCTGGGTTACGCCGCCGATCCAGATGGCCAGGCTCACGCCGCCGTTCATCACCAGGGCGAGGCGCAGTTCCTGTTGGTGGAAGAGGTCCGCTTGGGGGTCAGCCATGGTGTGCTCCCTTCGGGTCCGTCCCGCTCGGCCGGGGGGCCAGCAGGCGGAGCAAGGCGTTGCGATAGGCCAGGAAGGTGGGCGCCAGGGTGTCGAGGCGCACGCATTCGTCCGGGCCGTGAATGCCGCGATAGGTGACGCCCAGCCCGGCCGTGGCCGGAATGTGGCGGGTGGCCAGGAAGTTGGCGATGTTCGATGGGCCGGCCACGGCGCCGGGCATCGGGTGGCCGAAGGCCTGGGCAGCGGCCCCTTGCAGCGCCTGCACCATGGGGTGTGCCTCATCCAGGCGATAGGCGGGCCAACCCGGTTGCCAGTCGATGCGGGTCGGCGGTGCCAGACCCATGGTCTCGGCATCGAGCCGGGCCGTCCCGGCTTCGACCCAGGCCCGGGCGGCCGGCTCCGCAAAGGCCGGGGTCAGGCGGATGTCCAGGTCGATTTCGCAGCGGTCGGGCACCAGGGTGAAGTCGCCACCGCCCCGGATCGCCGTCGGGGTGATCCGGGGCGGCAGGGGGAAGTCCCGGTCGGGGCCGGGGAGTGGCGCCTCGGCCAGGGCGGCGAGCCACTGGCCGGCCCGGGCGATGGCGTTGACGCCCCGGGCCGAGGACGAGCCGGAATGGGCCGCCACGCCGTGGACGTGGAGGGTGGCGCGCAGAAAGCCCCGGGCGCCGGTGATCAGGCGGTCATTGCCCGGGTAACCGATCATCACCCCGGCCGGCGGGTCACCCTCGCGCTGGGCCATGTAGCGGCGGATGCCGGCAAAACTGCCACTGTGCTCCTCGGCGTCGAACACGAAACCCAGCCGGCCTTGCCAGCGGTCGCGCCGGGGCAGCAGGTCGGCGAGCACGTGGCAGAACACGGCGATGCCCGCCTTGCTGTCGGCACTGCCCCGCCCGTAGAGCCAGCCGTCTTCCACGGTGGGGCGGTCGGGGGGGTGGCGCCACGCGGCGGGGTTGCCGTAGGGCGCGGTGTCGGCGGTGGCATCGAGCAGATAGGCGGGGCCTTCCCGCCCGCCGCTGAACTCCCCCCACAAGCCCAGGGGCTGGCCGGCATCGTCCCGCAGCCAGGCGTGGTCGATGCCGTGGCGGCCCAGCCAGGCCGAGAGGGCGGCCAATACCGGTTGCGGAGAGTCGATGCCGGCCCGGCTGGGGTGGGCGACCAACTCCCCCAGCAAAGCGATCATGGAATCCACAAGACGATCGTCTGACGACATGGCACACCCCGCTCCGGCCGCGCTTCCTTACGTTATCGCCCAAGGTGGGGCGGATGGCCAGCAGTGCCGCCCGGGAGCCTCCCACGGGTCGGGCCACCCGGGCCGCGAAACCGGCGGCTGCCTACAACACCTTGTGCAGTCTGGCCGCCAGCTTGTCCGCGATCTTCCGGTAGCCGTCCCCATTGGGATGGATTTCATTGAGCCAGTCGCCGCTGTTGCCCCGGGCGTCGATCTGGGCCCGCTCCAGGGTGTCGCGGGTCTCCACCACATGGAAGTTCGGCAGTTCCTTTTCCAGTTCCAGCAGGGTGTCGGCCAGGGCATTGAGCAGTAGATCGGCCACTTTGATGCGCATCGACTTGCCGATCTGGTAGCGCTCGAACACCGGATGCAGCCAGGGCTTGGTGATGGGCGCGATGATGAAGGTGGCCGGCGCTGGGCGTGGGGTCGGGAAGTCGTAGGTATGGACGATCACCGGTTTGCCCTTGTTGGGGCTGCCGGCGGAATCCCGCAAGGCGACGATGGCCCGGTAACCCGCCTTCACCCCGGCCTTGAATTGGGCCAGACGATCGGCATCGATGTGGTCGGCCGCCTTCTTGCCGGTACCCAGGGGCGTGGCGCGGATGATGTCGGCAGCCTGGTCGATCAGGTCGTTCCCGCCGCCGCTCATGAGGATCGCGCTCCAATCGGAAGCCCAGTTGGGATGGGCCAGCCGCCGGCTGAACTCGGTGTTGGCCGACAGTTGCGCGATGTTGGCGATGGTGTCCCCCGGATAGCCCAGGTTGAGGATGACGGCGCTTTTCTTCAGGCGCAGCTCATACAACAGGTTGGACGAGGGGATGGCGCCGATGGTGAACCAGGAATCGCCTTCCGCGAGAAAGCGCCAACTGTAGGCGGCATCGTCAGGGCTGATCGGCGAATCGTTCAGATTCATGGCCTGGATGATGTCGGCGGGATAAAGCACGGATTTCTTCTTGGGCATGGTGACCTCTCCTTATTGGGTGATGTGCTCAAGCACTCGCTGTAGAACCACGCACTGTAGTCAGTATGGACGCAGGAAGGACCAAGGCAAGCCAGGAATGGGGAGCGACTCAGAACCCCCCCGGCGCCTGGCGCGCGCAGCCCCAACGGCTCAACGCCAGCCAAAGTGTTTACGAATGTCCCGGACCAGGGCGGCGGGTTTCTTTTCCAGATCGGGGGGGTCTTCCAGCAGCTTATCCGCCACGAACTGGCCGATGGACAGGAACGCGCCGCCGATTCCCAGGAGCGACAAGGGCCCGCCCAGAACGCCCACCGTGAGCGAACCGGCGAGAAAGGCGAACTGGCTGCCTGTGCGTATGCCCTTGCGAAGAATGTCCGCCTTCTGATCTTCCAGCAGGTCTTGCATCTCCTCCACCGCCGCCTGGACGGCGTGCTGGTCAGTGATGCCCTTGTCGTCGAAGAACTCCCGCTGCCAACGCCAGAAGGCTGCCCGCTTCCGCCCCGCCGTCCGTTCCGAAGACAGCTCCACCGCCTGCTTCAGCAGGTCGGCATGGGACCAGCGGGGATCATCGGGCACGAAGAATTCCTGGCCCAGGATGGCCAGAACCGCACCTCCGTATACGGGCATGGGTTCCGCCCCCCGCTCACGGATGCCCAACTCCCGGGTCATGTCGGCCACCGAGTCGTAGTGGGTCACCACCTGTATGCCAGTGACGTGCCGCGGCAGTTTCTCGGTGAGTTCCGTCCGGGTGGCGGCGAAGGCCCAGTCTCCCGCTGCCTGGGCCACATCAGAACCAGCCTCATAGCGCGCTTTCCATTTGGCTTGCCGAGCGGTATCCCAGGGCACCGGGTACGCCCGATCACCGAGTATCTTCAGGAGGGCTTCCAGCCGCTTGGGATCCCATTGATTGGTTTCCCAGCGCAGCCGTTCATCGTCGTCGGGCGGCACCGGAATGACCAGCCGGTCGTAGAGCATGACTTCGGCGACGAACGCCCTTGGGTCCAGATGATCCTTGACGGAGAAGGTACCCCACACCTCTTTGGTCATCATTTCCTCCTTGCCCGGGACGCCGCATACCCTGGAGCCGCAGCAAGGGGATTGGCGGTCGGTGATGGCTTCAACAACGCCACGACTGAATGGATTTGTGTGCCGCCGCTTGCTCGTCCCCCGTCTGCCTCACAGGCCCCATGTGCCGGAAAACAACGCACTCTCTGTTCGGATGATAGAAGGTCATGGAAATAGGGAAAGAAATAACTCCAGGCTCCCGGCACCCGATACGTTGCCCAGGCCCGCTTCGACGTGATGCGCTGCCAGACTCGCAAAGCGGAGAAGAGCGGGGGCAGGGGGGCAGCCTCTCGTAACTGGACTGAAGGCCATGGGAGCCCGGTCCCGTTGCCCTTGCTAAGGGCCGGGTTGGATGGGGCGCGGGTTGACCAGGTCCATGTAGCCGGTGAAGCGCAGGGGGCCGATCTCGTCCCGCGCCGAGCCCGCCTCCACCTCCTGCAGGTAGCCGTAGGTCGGCTTCAACGTCCAGCGGAGGTGGCGCGTCGCCCCCGGCAGGTCACGGAAGACGATCTCCTGGGCGTCCGGCTCGGTCTTGCCCGTCTGAATCCAACCCACCCGGGCCAGGGATGCCGGGGCATCGACCACGAAAACCGATCCCGGCGCCAGGAAATTCGCGTTGGTCGGCGACCCCCGGATGCCCATGGGCCGGCCATTGACCAGGATGGTCGGCTTGCCCCACATGCCAACCAGGGTCTGAGGCCGGTAGATGACGAGGCGGATACTGCTCCCGGGTTGTGCCGGGAGTTCGATGCGCGGTCGGACCGGCAGGCTGGTGGAGCAGCCAGACAACAGCAGTGCGCCTGTCATCCACCAACAAAACCAGGGGACAAGGTTCATCATCCTAGACTGCTATCGAGCCATCAGCGCGAACACACCCCAGCCCAGATGTTCGCGGGTGTAGGTGGCGTAGCGTACAGGCTCCGAACTCAGTTGGGCGCGCATCTCCTTCGCCAACTCGTCGTCCGGATGGTCATCAAGCCATCGGCGCATGGTGAGCCATTTGGCCGCCTCGTAGCGGTCCCACCCCTCCTGGTCGGCAAGAACCATTTCAACCACGTCGTAGCCAAGTTGGCCGAAAGACGCGAGCAGATCCGGAAGCAGGAGAAAATCGGAGATGGAGTGTGCCAGGCAGCCCTTGGCAATGTCGTCCGTTGCGGGTGACTGCCGCCAGTAGGGCTCGCCGATGAGAATGGTCCCTCCGTCGCCCAGGCTCCGCGCCAGCAGCTCGACCGTGCCGGCGACGCCCCCAGCGATCCAAGTGGCTCCGACACAGGCAGCCACATTGACCTTTTGGGGAGAGACATAGCCGGCTGCATCTCCATGGATGAACTGAACCTGGGACGTGACGCCGAGTTCTTCCGCCCGGAGTAGCGCCTGCCTGGTGAACAACTGGCTCATGTCGATGCCGGTGCCGACCACCCCGTGGTCACGGGCCCAGGTACAAAGCATCTCTCCCGAGCCACTGCCCAGATCGAGAATCCGTGCTCCCGATTCCATGCGCAACGCCTTGCCCAGGGTGGCGAGCTTGTCGGCAGTGATCGGGTTGTGGATGCGGTGGGCACTTTCAGTGATGTTGAAAATTCGCGGGATATCCACTGGGGAAACCTTCATGACGGGTGGGAGTGGGGTAATCCTCTCCCTTGTCCACCGGCATGGTGCGTCTTCTCACGCCCTCCATCAAGCCGCCCTTCACGCCACCAGCGGCCCGCTGTCCTCGGCGTACTTCTCCTTGAACTCCAAGATCTCCGGCAGGATTTTCACAAAGGCTTCCACCAGGCGCGGGTCGAATTGTTTGCCGCTCTGGCTTGTGATCCATTCCACGGCGGCTTCCACGCTCCAGGCGGGTTTGTAGGGGCGTACGCTGGTGAGGGCGTCGAAAACGTCGGCCAGGGCGACAATGCGGCCGGCCAGGGGGATGTCTTCTCCCTTGAGGCCCCGGGGGTAGCCTTCCCCGTTCCATTTTTCGTGGTGGGTGAGCGCGACGGTGTGGGAGAGCTGGAAGAGGGGGTGGGCGTAGTCGCCGATGATGGCTGCACCGAATTCACAATGGCGGCGCATGGTGACCCATTCCTCGGGGGTGAGGGGGCCGGGCTTGCAGAGGATGCCGTCGGGCACGCCGATCTTGCCCACGTCGTGCATGGGGGCGGCGTTGAGCAGGAGTTCGGCTTCATCCTGGTTCATGCCTACGGCTTGGGCCAGGCTGTAGGCGTAGTGGCTCATGCGGATGACGTGCAGGCTGGTGTCGTAGTCCCGGTATTCGGCGGCCCGGCCCAGGCGGTGGATGACCTGGAGGCGGGTCTGGTCCAGTTCAATGGTGCGCTCCAGCACTTGGCTTTCCAGGCCCCGGTTCTGGTCGTAGAGGGCGATGTGGGTCTTGATGCGGTGCAGGACGATGGGGGGGCTGACGGGCTTGGTGATGTAGTCGACGCAGCCCACGTCGAAGCCCCGGCTTTCGTCTTCGACTTCGCCCATGGCGGTGACGAAGATGACGGGAATCTTGCGGGTGGCCAGGTTGGACTTGAGCTGGCGGCAGACTTCGTAGCCGTCCATGCCGGGCATCATGATGTCGAGCAGGATGAGGTCGGGGGGGGATTTGGCAGCCAGGGCCAGGGCGGTGGGGCCGTTGGTGGCGGCGCGCACCCGGTAATCGGTCTTGAGGATGCCGGTGAGGATGTCGATGTTCTCCGGCACGTCGTCCACCACGAGCACGGTGGGTTTGCTGTTGTCGTTCATGGCGGTCTCCCGGGGCCGTCCTGCAACTGGGTAAGGGTGTGTTCGGCGGCAGCGAAATCATACCGTGCCAATTGCTGTTCAAGTTGTTGCCATACGGCCTCGTCGGGCCGGGGTCCGGCGGCCAGGATCTGGTGCAGGGTGTCCAGGGCGTCGGTGTCGTAATCGCGGGTCTGGCGGATGAGCCGGTCCAGGAGGGGGGTCAGGTCGCTTGTGGCACTGCCCGGAGGGGAGGGGGGAGCCGGCTGGGCCCGGGCCAGGAGGGGGGGGAGGGTGTCCAGCAATTCCCGCAGCCGGGCATCCAGGTGCGCGAGGGCGCTGGCTTGGGCCTGGGGTGGGCCTTCCAGGGCGTCCTGGGTGGCCTGGGCGGCTTCGGCGATGGCTTGGGCGCCCAGGTTGCCGGCCACGCCCTTGAGGGTGTGCAGCAGTTGCCGTGCAGCCTGGGGGTCGGGGCGGGCCAGTTGTTCACGGATGGCGGTGAGGCTGTGGCCGTGGTGGGTGCGGAATTTGTCCAGCAGGGCCAGGTAGCGGGCCCGGTCGCCGCCCGTGCGGCGCAGGCCGGCGGCGGCGTCCAGTCCGGGCAGGCTGGCCAGGTCTCCCGGGTCGGCCGGGCCGGCGGGGACCGCTCCCCGGGTGGGCAGACCTTCCACCCAGCGGGCCAGGGTGGCGAACAGGGCGGTGACGTCCACGGGTTTGGCGAGGAAGTCGTTCATGCCGGCGGCCTTGCAACGGGCCTGGTCTTCGGGGAGGACGCTGGCCGTCATGGCGATGACCGGCAAGCGGGGGAAGCGGGGGTCGGCGCGCAGCCGGCGGGTGGCTTCGAAGCCGTCCATCACCGGCATCTGCACGTCCATGAGGACGGCGTCGTAGGGCTGGGCGTCCAGGCGGTCCAGGGCTTCCCGGCCGTTGCCGGCCACGTCCACGGTGAGTCCCGCCTGGCGGAGGATTTCGCCGGCCACGTCCTGGTTCACCGGGTTGTCTTCCACGAGCAGGACGCGGATGCCGTCCAGATGGCCGGGCAGGGCTGTGCCCCGGGGCCGGGCCCGGCGGGCTTCGGGCAGGGGGCCGTGGAAGGCTTCCATGAGCCCGTCGAACAGGGCGGAGGTGTTCACGGGCTTGTTGAGGAAGCCGTCCAGGGTGATGTCGGTATGCTGTTCCACACAGGTCTCGCCCCCCTGGCCCACCACCAGCAGTATTTTGGGCGGGGGACGGAGCAGTTCGTCGCTCCGGATCAGACGGGCGGTTTCCAGGCCGTGGATGCCGGGCATGCGCCAGTCCACCAGCACGGCGTCGTAGGGGCCGCCTTCTTCCTGCGCCACTTGCAGGGCAGTGAGGGCCCGGGCGCCGTTCTGCACGGCGTGGGCGGTGAAGCCGAGGGATTCGAGCTGACCGTTGAGGATGTCCCGGGCGTTGGGGTTGTCGTCCACCACCAGGATGCGTTTGCCGGCCAGGTCGGTCAGGGGCGGGGTGGCCGGTCCGGGTTCATCCTGGGTGGTGGCCAGGGCGATTTCGAAGCGGAAGGTGCTGCCCTGGCCCAGGCGGCTTTCCACGCCGATGCGGCCGTCCATGAGGTCTACCAGCCGTTTGCAGATGGCCAGACCCAGGCCGGTGCCGCCGTAGCGGCGGGTGGTGGAGCTGTCGGCCTGTTCGAAGGGCTGGAACAGGCGGGACTGGACTTCAGCTTCCATGCCGATGCCGGTGTCGGCCACGGTGAAGGCGAGCCGGACCCGTTCGCCTTCGCATTGCCGGCGTTCCACGCCTACCAGGATGTCGCCCCGGTCGGTGAACTTGATGGCGTTGCCCACCAGGTTCACCAGAATCTGGTTGAGTCGCAGGGCGTCGCCCAGAAAGGTGGCGGAGGCCAGGTCCGGCGGCACGCGGAAGAGGAGTTCCAGGCCCTTTTCCTGGGCCTTGCCGCCCAGCAGGTCGGCCAGGGATTGCAGCACGTCACCCAGACGGAAGGGGGCCTGCTCGATGTCCAGTTTGCCGGCTTCGATCTTGGAGAAGTCCAGGATGTCGTTGATGAGCCGCAGCAAGGCCTGGGCGGCGGCGTCGATGCGTTCCACGTAGCGCCGCTGGCGGCGGTCCAGGCCGCTGCCCAGGGCCAGGTGGGTCATGCCCAGGATGGCGTTCATGGGGGTGCGGATTTCGTGGCTCATGTTGGCCAGGAAGTCGCTCTTCGCCCGGCTGGCTTCCTCGGCGATGCGCCGGGCTTCGGCCAGGGCGGCTTCGGCTTCCTTTTCGGCGCTGATGTCGTAGAGGGCGCCGTTCCAGACGATGTCGCCGTTGTCGTGCAGGTGGGGGCTGCCTTCACAGTGGATCCACACCAGGGACCCGGTCCCGGTGCGGATGCGGAAGTTGGCCCGCAGGCGGGTGAGCGTCGCGGCCGACTGCTGGAAACTTTCCAGCACCAGGGGGCGGTCTTCCTCGTGGACCATGGCCAGGAGCCGGTTGAAGTCGGCCAGGGCCGCGTCCCGGGGCACGCCGAACAGCCGTTCCACCCCGGCGCTGACGAAGTCGATGTGGCGCACCATGGCCGGTTCCCGACGCAGGCGGAACACGGCGCCGGGCAGGTCGTCGGTGATCTCCTGGAGCCGTTCCTCGGCCTGGCGCCGTTCGGTGACGTCGAACAGCACCCCCAGCATGCCGGCCGGTGTGCCGTCGGCCAACTGGAAGGCGGTGATCATGTAGATGACCCGGCGTTTGCCGCCGTCGGCATAAACAATGTCGATTTCCCGTTGGGTGGCGCCCCGATTGGCGATGATGGCTTCGTCTTCGGCCTGGAAAGCCAGGCGGTCGGCTTCCGGGATGTAGTCCAGATCCAGTACCCGTTTGCCGACGAAGTCCTCCCGGCGCACGCCGAAGGCGGTTTCGTAGGCCTGGTTGCAACTGGTGAAGCGGGTGTCCACGCCTTTCACGAAGATGGGGTAGGGCAGGGTGTCGAACAAGGCGGTGAGCACGGCAGTGCGCCGGGCCACCCGCTCCTCCAGTTCCTCGTTGAGCACCTGAAGGGCTTCGCTCTTGTGGGCCAGATCGGTTTCCCGCCGGGCCAGGCGGGCCACCATGCGGTTGAAGGCTTCACCCAGGCGGTGGATTTCCCGGGGGCCGCGCACCCGTACCCGGGCTTCCAGGTCGCCTGTGGCCAGCGCTTCGGCGGCCTTCACCAGTTCCTCCATAGGCTGGCTGAAACGCCGCGCCATCCAGGCCGACAGGCCACCGGCCAGCAGGGAGCCGGCCAGGAGCAGGCCCAGCATCTGGGCCGCCAGGCTCTTGCTCCAGGGGGCGAAGGCGTCCTCCGGTGCGTAGGTCACCAGCCAGAAACGCCGCTTGCCCAGGGTGAGGGGTTGGAACTCGGCCAGCCAGCCGTTGCCCGTCTGGGAGAATCCCAGGGCCTGGCCGGCGGGCCGGCCCTGGTTTTCCCAGGCCCGGTACGCCTGGCCCAGGGCACTGCCGGGATACGCCGAGGCCTGTTGCAGGGGAGCTGCACCCCGGCCGGCCAGGGGCGCCAGTTCCCGGGGCAGACCAACCACCTCGCCAGCCTCGCCCAGCACCGCCACGCCGCCACCACCGCCCAGTTCCAGGCTCTGCAACTGGTGGGAAAGGCTGGCCAGCAGGATGTCCATGGCCAAGACCCGAACCCGGCCGGCGCTGTCCTGCCAGTCCATGGAAACGGTGATGCCCGGTTGGCCCGAGGCGAAGAACACGTAGGGGGAGGTCCAGTGGAAATCCTCGGGATCCTGGAGATCCAGGGCGCCCTGATACCAGGGTCGGGTACGGTTGTCGTAGCCCACGTCGGCCTTGCGTTCCTGGCCGAGCAGGGTGCGGCCGTCCCGCCAGTTGAGGTACAGCGCGTCCCTGCCCCAATGCTCGGCTCGGGCGATGCGGTTGGTCCAGGTGCCGTCCGGGTTGCGCAGCAGCAGGAAGCTGTCGCCCCGGGCATCGCCCAGCACGAAGCCTGCCACCCGGGGGTTGGCCAGCAACATGGGGATGAACCCCCGGTTCAGGGCGGCCGCCTGCTCGGGCCGGGCCAGGTCGGCCACCTCGCCTTCCACCAGATGGCGGGCGCCGGCCAGGGTGTGTTCCAGGCGGGCGAAGTCGTCGCGCAGGGCCAGCAGCAGGGGCAGACTGGCGTCGCGCATGCCCGCCAGGGCCAAACGGTCCAGGCTGGGACGCAACACCAGCAGGTAGGCCGACACGGAGAACAGGGCGAAGCACAGCACCACCAGCGCGGTCATGCCGCGCATCAGGGTCCGGCGGATGTTCAACCTGCCTTTGCTGGCCACGCGGCAACCTCCATGGATGACGCGTTATGCCCGACAAGCCCCTTATCTTGCAAGGGCCTGCCTCAGCGGGCGGCGAAGAAGCGGTCGTAACCGTCCGGCGTGAAGCCCTGGACCTTGCGTCCCTGATAAAGCAGCAGGGGCACGCTGCCGCCGCCACCGGCCTGGCGGTAGGTGGCCTGGCCGTCGGGCGTGTCGATGTTGTATTCCCGGTAGCCGATGCCCTTCTCGGCCAGGTAGGCCTTGGCCCGGCGGCAATATCCGCACCAGTCGGCGGAGAACAGGGTGACGCCGTCGCCCACGGGCAGCCCCGGGCTGGCGGATGGGGAGGGCGTTTGGGCGGAGGGGGGAACCGGCGAAGCCGGCAGGCTCATGACCGTGAAGGATTTCACGGTCTTGGCATCGCTGGGGGGACGGTCGCTGTAAACGATGCGGCCATCGGGACCCACCGATTTGTAGAGTTTTTCAGCGGCGGCCGGCAGGGCGGCCAGGCAGGCAAGAATCAGGGCAAGGCTGGGTTTGACGGACATGGTTTTATCTCCCCGTGTGGTACTGGCTATTCCTTATCTTCCGCGCCTCCCACGGCCACCGTGGCGTCCCGGGCATCGATGAGCAGGGCGGTGCCGGTGCGGTAGGGCTGGCTGAACAAGGGCTGGTAGCCCTCGGCATTCTGGCCCCTTTTCAGGTACACCACCACCACGCCCCGGGGGTGGCGGGCCAGCCAGGCCGGGACGTCCCGGCTGCCGATTTCTTCCAGGGGTCGGCTGAGCCGGCCGGCGAACTGGAACTGGGCGTGGTAGTTGGCGGCATTGGCCACCGGGCGGCCTTCGGCCTGGTAGCGGGCCAGTTCCCGGGAAATGGGGGCCATGTCGTAGGCCGGGGTGAGGGGGCGGATGAGGGCGGCGAGCAGCCACAACACGGCCAGCAGGGTGGACCAGGCCAGACGGCGGATGCGTTGCCGGGGGTCCTGGCCGCTGAGGGCCAGCAGGCCGGCCAACAGGAAACCCAGCCCGGCCCAGGCCGGCCAGGCCCGGGCAACGCTGAGGCTGCCTTGGGCTTCCAGAAGACCCAGGCCCAGCAGGCTCAACCACAGGCCCAGGGCCAGCAGGGCCAAGGCCGGTGCCCAGGGCCGCCCGGCGGGTGGCTGGCGGGCCAGCAGATGGCCCAGGATCAGGGCGGCGGCGGGGAATTCCGGCAACAGGTAGTGGGGCTGCTTGCCGCTGATGAAGGAAAAGACCAGCAAGCCGCCCAGGAACCAGACCAGGGCGAAGCGCAAGCCCGGATCGCTGCCTTCAGCCCGGATGTGGCGGATCAGGCCCCACAGCAGGCGGGGCCAGAACAACCAGGGAAAGAGCAGCAGGGGCAGCAGGGCCAGGTACCACCACACGGGGCGCTGGTGGGCAAAGGATTCCACCATGCGATTGGCGGTCTGGCCCCAGAAGATGGCGTTGCGGTATGCCCCCCCCCCCGACAGGCCGGCGGGGATGGCCCAGGCCAGGGCGATGGCCGTACCCAGCAGAAGACCCAGTCCCACCCCGCCATACCAGCGCCGCCACGACACGGGCCGCTCGGCGGCGTGGCGCAGCCACCAGGGCGCCAGCAGGGCGGCAGGCAGCAGATGCACCAGGATGGCCGGCCCCTTGGCCAGCACCCCCAGGCCCACCCCCAATCCGAACAGGGCCCAGGCCCGGCGACGCCCGCCGAAAGCCGCTTCCACCAGGCCGGTGAGGCCGATGAGCGCGCACACGGCGATGAGCACGTCGAAGAAGAGGGCCTCGGCGTAGATCAGCCAGAGCAGGCTGGAGAGCAGAACCAGGGGCGCCAGCCGGGCGGTATCCGCAGCCCCGGGCCACAACCGGCGGGCCAGCCGCCAGGTCAGCGCCGTGGCGGACAGGGCCAGCAGGGGGGAAAGCAGGCGGGGCCACCAGTCGTTGACGCCGAACACGCCCCAGCCGGCATGGATCAACCAGAACAACAGGGGCGGCTTGTGGCTGTAGGTTTCGCCGTTCTTGAAGGGCACCAGGAAATCGCCCCGCTGCCACATCTCCCAGGCCACCGCCAGATAACGGGTTTCGTCCAGGGGCAGAGCGGGCCGGGCCAGCAGGGCCACGCCGGCCAGAAGACCCAGCCAGACCAGCCAGAGCAGCCAGTTGGGGCGGACCTCGTTCACTTGTCGGGTGGCGGTTGGTCCGCCTCGCCCAGGGCCGCGTCCAGTTCCTGTTCCAGGGCGGTGCCGTGGCGGTGCTTGTGGTAGAGCCAGACGCCCATGGCGCTGGAGACGACGAACAGCACCCCGGCCAGGCTCAGGCGCAGGGCCGGGTCGAAGTGCACGCCGCTGCCGGCCAGGGCGAACACCAGAGTCTGGGGCACGTAGCCCACGGCCGAGCCGGCGAAGAAGGGCAGGCCCCGCACGCTGGCCACGCCGGCCAGCAGGTTGGTGACCAGGTTGCTGCCCACCGGCAGCAGGCGGATCACTACCGCCATGGCGAAGGGATGGCCGCGCAGGAAGTCATCCACCTTGCGGATGCGTCCGGGAAAGCGGTGGGCCACCAGGCTCCGGCCGAACCAGCGGGCATAGTTGAAGGTGATGATGCAGCCGAGCAGGGCAGCCAGCACCCCCAGCAGGGTGCCGCTCACGAAGCCGAAGGCGTAGCCGGCCAGGAAGGCCACCACCTGGCGGGGAAAGCCCACCGCCGTGGTGGCCGCCCCCATGGCCAGGAAGATCAGGTCCCCGGTCCAGCCCTTGCCCCGCACCTGGTTGTCGATCCACTGCTCGGACAGCATGTCGGCCAGGTGGCCGTGCTTGGCCAGGAATCCCAGGGCCGCCAGGGAGGCGATGAGCAGCAGGCCCTTGAGGATGGCGCGAGGCGACATGGGGCCGCAGTCAGGGTTCCAGGTATTCCGGCCGCTTGGCGCGGCGGATCAGCCATTGCACGCCGAACAGATCGACGATACCCACCCACAGGCGGTTGTTGAGACCGTACTTGGAGGTGCCCCGCTCCCGGGGCCGGTGGTTGACCACCACCGATACGACCCGGCCGCCGTGGCGCTGCACCAGGGCGGGCAGGAAGCGGTGCATGTGGTCGAAGTAGGGCAGACGCAGGAAGGTGGGCCGGTAGAACACCTTGAGGCCGCAGCCCGTGTCCGGGGTGGCGTCCTTGAGCAGGCGGGAACGCACGCCGTTGGCCACCTTGGAAGAAAAGCGGCGGAACCAGGTGTCCTGGCGGCGGGCCCGCCAGCCGGCCAGCATGTGCAGGTTCTCTTCCGGCCGGGTGGCCCTGAGGCGGGCCAGCAGGGCGGGGATGTCGGCCGGATCGTTCTGGCCGTCCCCGTCCAGGGTGGCGATCCAGTCGAAACCGGCGGCCCACACCCCGGAGGTGATGGCCGTGCTCTGGCCGCAGGCCTCCCGGTGGCGGACGATCCGCAGTTGCGGCAGTTCGCCGGCCAGGCGCCGGAGTTCCGCCAGGGTGCCGTCGGTGCTGCCATCGTCCACGTAGACGATCTCGAACTCGTCCAGGCCCGACAGGGCGGCGACGATCTCGCGGATCAGGGGTTCGATGTTCTCGGCCTCGTTCTTCACGGGCACGACCACCGAAAGGCGGTTGTCGTAGGGGGGCGGCATGGTGGGCATGGACGGTCTGGGCGCGGCGATTCTAACCTTTCGGCACAGGAACACCCCCCGTGGCATGGGGGCACTGGAAAAATGCCCGTCCCCTTGTGGCGATTTCCTTGCCTGGAATCCACTCCCCGTGTATTCTCCCGCCCCTTCCGGAGAGGTGGATGAGCGGTTTAAGTCGCACGCCTGGAAAGCGTGTGTAGGTTAATAGCCTACCGCGGGTTCGAATCCCGCCCTCTCCGCCAGAAATGAAAACGCCCCGCTTGCCGGGGCGTTTGTGTTTCCGGCATTTGGAGGCTGGGAGCCCGCGACTGGGGAGCCACCCAGTCTCTCCGCCAATGAATCGGGAACCATGGGCCGGCCGGGCCTGGTGCGGTTCGCGTTGCTCACCACACCCGCAAAGCCAGGGTGGTTGGCACCGGTGGAGCGGGTTTACCCCGCCCCTGCCCGGCTTACGGCTGCAAGGCCTTCAGGCGGGTGATTTCCGCGTTGCGCCAGTCGGTGATGGGCTGCCAGGGGCCGTAGAGGATCTGGGCGTCGCTGAAGGGTTCCCCCGTGTAGCTGCAGCCCACCAGCCAGGCGGCGGGCTTGCGCAGGGCGCCGGGGATGCCGTCCGCTTCGATGTGGCAGAACATCTCGTCGGCCATGCCGTCCGGCCGGGCCTGGTCGTTGATGTAGGCGGCCATGTCCAGGGCTTGCTGGGCGCTCAGGGTATTGGGCTTGCCGTAGGGCATGTGGGTGCGGATGTAGCCGGCCAGGTTCTGGGAGTTGTAGAAGGCCGCTCCCCGGGAATAGCTGTGGTCTCCCCACAGGGCCGGGGTGCGGGGACGGTTTTCGCCGCGCCGGTATTCGCCTTTGCCGGCGCCGTCCTTGCTGTGGCAGGAGGAGCACTTGTCCCGATACAGGGTCTTGCCCTTGGCGGGGTTGGCGACCATGTTGGCCACGTTGGCGTCCACCGCCGGCAGGGCGGTGCCGGGCAGGTTCACCCAGCCCGTGCCCTGCATGTTCGGGTCGGTGACGCCTTCCGACAGCCAATGGATGTAGGCCACCATGTCCTGCATGACCGGGTCGCTCTTGGACAGGGTGCGGGAGGTGTTCATGCAGTTGCGGAAGCAATCGACGATGGAGTCTTCCAGGTCCCGGTTGTAGTTCAGGGGGCGGAAGTAGGGCAGGCCGGCGTACTTGGCCGGGGATTGGTACATGGGCGTGCCGGAGGGGACGTGGCCGCCGGTGAAGTGGCAACTGGAGCAGGCGATGTTGCTGGTGGAGTAGGGGGTGCCGTCGGAGAATTTCTTGTTGCCGTCGGGGCCCAGGGTCTTGCTGGTGTGGTGGATGTATTCATAGCCCCGCTTGGCGGCTTCTGGTGCGCTGTCGATCTTGCGGCAATTGAACCAGGGGCCCATGGCGTCGCAATCGGGCTCGACGATCTTGCCGTCGAAGCCCAGGTTGTCGGCCTGGACCTGGGTGGCCAGCAGCAGGACGCCGGCCAGGCGGGTGAACAGTTTCAGGTAGTGGGTGGGGTGCATGGTGATCTCCTCTCGCGTCATGGTTGGATGACGGGAGGGAATGTGGGACATGGGGCCCGGGGGCCTCAGTGACTTTTATTACATGGGTCCGAGGGGGGGCGGCAAAGGGTCGTATTGCTCCCGGCCCCGGCCGGCCCCGATAATGGCCGCGTCCTCCCACCTTCCTCAGCCGATGTCCGCTTCTCCCGCTCCCGATTTCCAACTGGCCGCCACCGGCGGCAAGACCCTGCAACTCAGCGATTTCAAGGGCCGTGGCCTGGTGCTCTACTTCTATCCCAAGGACAGCACGCCGGGCTGCACCACGGAAGGCCAGGATTTCCGGGACCATTACGCCGGGTTCCAGGCCCTGGGCTGGAGCGTGCTGGGGGTCTCCCGGGATTCCGTCAAGTCCCACGAGAACTTCAAGGCCAAGCAGGGTTTTCCCTTCGATCTCCTGTCCGATCCCGACGAGACGGCGTGCCAGGCCTACGGCGTCATGAAATTGAAAAACCTGTATGGGAAACAGGTGCGCGGCGTCGAGCGCAGCACCTTCGCCATCGGCCCGGACGGCACCCTGTTGCGGGAGTGGCGGGGCGTGAAGGTGCCCGGCCACGTCCGGGAAGTCCTGGATTTCCTGCGCGGCCCGGCCTGATGCGGACCGCCTGCTTTCTTTCCTTCCACCCACACTTGGGACGATCCTGATGGCGCGCAAAACCGGCAAGAAGTTGACCAAGCTGTTCGTTCTCGACACCAACGTCCTGCTGCACGACCCCACCTGTCTCTACCGCTTCCAGGAACACGACATCTATCTCCCCATGGCCACCCTGGAGGAGCTGGACCACAACAAGAAGGGCATGTCCGAGGTGGCGCGCAACGCCCGCCAGGTGACCCGCTTCCTGGAGGAAATCGTCAGCGCCTCGGAACTGAACATCGAGGACGGGGCGCCCCTGGCCCCCTACAGCCACAAGGCCGCCACCGGCCGGCTGTTCCTGCAGACCCACCCCATCACCAGCGACGTGACCGCCGTGCTGCCCTTCAGCAAGGTGGACAACCAGATCCTGGGGGTGGTGGCCTTCCTCAAGACCCACCAGTCCGAGCGCCAGGTCATCCTGGTGTCCAAGGACATCAACATGCGCATCAAGGCGCGGGCCCTGCAGATCCCCGCCGAGGACTACTTCAACGACAAGGTGCTGGAGGACACGGACCTGCTCTATGGCGGCGTCCTGGAACTGCCGGCCGATTTCTGGGACAAGCATGGCAAGGGCATGGAGTCCTGGCAGAAGGACGGCCGCTCCTATTACAAGGTGACCGGACCCCTGGTGCCCGCCCTGCTGGTCAACCAGTTCGTCTGGCAGGAGGGGGCCAACCCCTTCCAGGCACGGGTCCTGGAGGTGGTGGGCAATACCGCCACCCTGGTCACCATCAAGGACTACAGCCACGGCAAGAACAACGTCTGGGGCATCACCGCCCGCAACCGGGAGCAGAACTTCGCCCTCAACGCCCTCATGGATCCGGACATCGACTTCGTCTCCCTGTTGGGCCAGGCGGGCACCGGCAAGACCCTGCTGACCCTGGCGGCGGGCCTGACCCAGATTCTGGAGGCCAAGACCTACAGCGAGATCATCATGACCCGGGTCACCGTGCCGGTGGGCGAGGACATCGGTTTCCTGCCCGGCACCGAGGAAGAGAAGATGACCCCCTGGATGGGCGCCCTGGAGGACAACCTGGACGTGCTCAACAAGACCGACGAGGAGGCCGGCGAGTGGGGGCGGGCCGCCACCCAGGACCTGATCCGCAGCCGCATCAAGGTGAAGTCCCTCAACTTCATGCGCGGCCGCACCTTCATCAACAAGTTCCTCATCATCGACGAGGCCCAGAACCTCACCTCCAAGCAGATGAAGACCCTGATCACCCGGGCCGGCCCGGGCACCAAGGTGGTCTGCCTGGGCAACATTGCCCAGATCGATACCCCCTACCTCACCGAGGGCAGTTCCGGTCTGACCTACGTGGTGGACCGCTTCAAGGGCTGGCCCCATTCCGGCCACGTGACCCTGGCCCGGGGTGAACGTTCCCGCCTGGCGGACCACGCGGCGGCCATACTTTGAGGCCTGTCTTGTGCGCAGCGCAAAAAATCGATTGACAGCGGGTGGTTTATAAACAAAACATGTAGTTATCGACCAAATCTCAACACTGACTTGAGCTTTGGTGGGCACGGGCCGGATAATCGGACAAAGACGCTTTGAAACGTCCTTGTCTTCATGGGTTTGGTAACATCAGCGTTTTTGAATATTTCAACCGAGGAAAACACATGCACACCATGCAGCGGATCGGCCTGAGCACTCTGGCCCTGGCGCTTACCCTGGTCCTTGCCGGTTGCGGCGACAAGAAGGAGGAAAAAGGCGCCACCCAGGTGGCGGCCCGTGTGAACAGCGAGGAGATCACCGTGCACCAGCTCAACTTCGAGCTGGCCAAGCTGGGCAACATGTCTCCCGAGCAGTCCAAGAAGGTGGCCAACCAGGTGCTGAAGGCCATGGTGGACCAGCAACTGCTGGTGCAGAAGGCCATCGAGGAGAAGGTGGATCGTGACCCGCAAGTGCTCCAGGCCCTGGAAGCGGCCAAGCGGCAGGTGCTTTCCCAGGCTTATTTGCAGAAAATCTCGGGCACCCCAGCCCAGCCCAGCGATGCCGAGATCGCCGACTACTACGCCAAGCACCCCGAGCTGTTCGCCGAGCGGCGCATCTATCGTCTCCAGGAAGTGAACGTTCAGGTGACCGCGGAAAACCAGGCCCAGGTCAAAGCCCAACTGGCCCAGTCCGGCAACATGAACGACTTCGCCCAATGGCTGAAGGCCCAGAACATACCTGCCCGGGCCGGCCAGACCGTCAAGCCCGCCGAGCAACTGCCCATGGAACTGCTGCCCAAGCTGAGCAAGATGAAAGACGGCCAGGCCATCACCATGGCCGGCGCCGGCAGCCTGAACATCCTCATCCTGGCCGGTTCCCAGGCCCAGCCCCTGAACGAGCAGCAAGCCAAACCGGTCATCGAACGCTATCTGGCCAATGCCGCCAAGCGCAAGGTGGCCGAGGCCGAACTGGAGAAGCTGCGGGCCGCCGGCAAGGTCGAGTACATGGGTGAATACGCCGAAGCCGGCAAGGAACAGGCCAAGCCCGCCGAAGAGGCCGCCGCACCCGCAGAGGCTGCCCCGGCTCCCGCGCCGGCCGGTGACCAGGCCATCGAGAAGGGGCTGTCCGGCCTCAAATAAGCCGGCTCCAGGGAGGCAGTGATGCACATCATGCAAGCCACCTGCGGACGCCCGGAAGAGGTGCCCAGGGGCAACAGGTTGGCGGGACGCCGCAAGGGGGCCCCGTGACCGCCGCCGCGATCGGCTGGACGGATCCGCGCTTATTGGCCCGGGTGCTTCCGTTCGCCCTCTATATGCTGTTCCTGGCCATCCAGGACGGCCTGGAGGCCTTGCTGCCCGGCCTGGACCCCCGCTGGTGGTACCTGGTGAAGGTCGGCGGCGTGGTGCTGTTGCTGGCCTATTACCGGCGCCATTACCTGGAGTTGCTGGACCGTCCGGACTGGCGCTGGGCCGCCCTGGCCGCGCCGGCGGTGGGTCTGCTGGTCTTCGTGCTGTGGATCAACCTGGACTGGGGCTGGCTGGTGGTGGGCGGCGGCACGGGCTTCTCGCCCCTGGACGAGCAGGGCGCCATCCGCTGGGAGATGGCCATCCCCCGCATCCTGGGTGCCGCCCTGGTGGTGCCCCTCATGGAGGAGCTGTTCTGGCGCTCCTTCCTGGCCCGCTGGATCGACCGCCACGACTTCCTGGCCGTGGCTCCCGCCCGGCTGACCCTGCGGGCCCTGCTGGTGTCCAGTTTCCTGTTCGGGCTGGAGCACACCCTGTGGTTCGCCGGCATCCTGGCCGGACTGGCCTACGGCTGGCTGTACCAGGCCAGCGGCAACCTGTGGGTGCCGATCATCTCCCATGCGGTCACCAACCTGGTGCTGGGCATCTGGGTGCTGATGACCGGGAACTGGGGGTTCTGGTGAGTCGCGTCCGGGGATCGTTCGCCCTGTTGCTGGCCCTGGTGGCCGCTGGGGTCCAGGCCGGTGAAGGGGATACCCTGCGGCCCTTCGTCACGGCCGGCTACGGCTATGACAGCAATATCTTTCGCTTCGCCAATGACCAGGAAGTGCAAAACGCAGCCCTGGAGTTTTTTGGGGTCTGTCTGTCGGCCAGTCCGTTCTGCTTCAAGGACAAGATCGAATCGGTCAGCTACAACCGCTTCGGCGTCGGCCTGGATCTGGACTGGAAACAGGGGCGTCAGGAAGTCACCGGCCGCATCTCCGGCAACAAGACCCGCTTCAGCCGCTATTCGGAATTGCTCGATTACTCCGGCCGGGACATCAACGGCCAATGGAAATGGGCCCTGGGCAATCGCTGGTCGGGCATTTTGTCCGGCAGCCAGAACCGCAACCAGGCGCCCTACACCAACCAGGGCACGGGCACTCTGGACAGCAACCTGCGCACCGAGGACAACCTGGCCTTCCAGGCCGACTACTGGTTCCACACCGAATGGAAGGCCCGGGTGCGGGTCGAGCGTTACGACCTGTCCTATTCCGAGGTTTCCCAGCAGAGCCGGGACCGGCAGCGGGATGGCCTGACCCTGGGGCTCTACCGCCTGGGCAATACCGTGCAGCGCCTGGGCACCGAACTGGCCCTCACCCGGGGTGAAAACCCCAACACGGCCAACACGGACTACGACGAACGGGGCCTGCGGCTGATAGGAGAATGGACGGCCACCGGCAAGACCCGCCTCTCGGGCCGGCTGGGCTACATCCAGCGCACCCGGACCAACCCCGGGTCTGCGGACTACTCCGGGCCCGAGTGGCGCGTCGAGGCCAGTTGGACGCCCACCGGCAAGACCCTGTTCCAGGGCACCCTGTCCCGGGACCTGCGGGATTCGGAACTGGGGGCCAATTTCTTCGAGAAGACCGACGCTCTGGGCTTGAGCGTCATCTGGCAGGCCCTGCCCAAGGTGCGCGTGCAGGCGGGGGTGAATTACGACCGGGTGGATTTCCAGGGCTTGAACCGCCAGGACGACGTGCTCAGCGCCAATTTGTCGGCCACTTATGAAGTCTGGCCGGGCGGTGAGATCAGCCTGGGTTATCAACGTTCCAGTCGGGATTCCAGCGACGCCAATGCTGAATTCGACAGTGATGCGCTGTTCCTGAACGCCAATCTGATTTTCTGATTTCCCAACAAGATGTACTTCGAGAACGCCACCCTCGCCCTCATCCGTCGTCTCATCCATCCCGTGGGGGCCGTGCTGGTGCTCCTGTTGGTGCTGGCCTATTACGACGAGCCCCTGGACGGCTATTACATCGTCCTGGCCATCATCGCCTTCTTCCTGTCTGCCAACCTGTTCGACGACCTGTCCATCCTGCGCCCATGCGGGCCGGGCAAACTCCTGTCGGGCATCGGCAGCGTGCTGTTTGCCTGGTTGTTGACCGTGGGGGCCTTGCTGTTCCTGTCCTACGTCACCCAGCTTGCCGACCACTTCTATTACAAGGCCATCATCGCCTGGTTCAGCCTGACCCCCATCGTGCTGGTGCTCCTGCACTTCCTGACCCGGGCCTACATCCACCGCATGCACGCCCAGGGCCACGTCCGTCGGGCGCTGATCGTCGGTGGCAACGAAGTGGGCCTGCGGCTCTCCGGCCGGCTGGCCAACAATGAGTGCCTGCTGGTGGAATGCATGGGGTTCTTCGACGACCGGCGCAAGGATCGCCTGCCCGACGCAGCCCAACAACGCTACCTGGGCCATACCCGGGACCTGCTCGCGTTCATCGCCGAGAACCGGGTGGAGGTGATCTACATCGCCCTGCCCCTGTCCCAGAAGGAACGCATCGCGGGCCTCATGCACATGCTCAAGGACAGCACCGCTTCCATCTACGTGGTGCCCGACGTGTTCACCTATGACCTGATCCAGGCCCGCATCGACCAGATCGGCGGCATACCGGTCATCGCCATCCTGGAGACGCCTTTCACCAGCATCAACGCCTTCAACAAGCGCATGCTGGATCTGGTGCTGGCCAGCCTGATCCTGGTGCTCATCTCACCCCTGCTGGTGCTCATCGGCTTGATCGTGGCCCTGGAGTCCCGGGGGCCCATCATTTTCAAGCAGCGCCGTTACGGCCTCAACGGTGAAGAGATCATCGTCTACAAGTTCCGCTCCATGACGGTCTGCGAAGATGGCGACCAGGTGAAGCAGGCGACCAAGGGCGACCAGCGGGTGACCCGGGTGGGGGGCTTTCTGCGCAAGACTTCCCTGGACGAGCTGCCCCAGTTCGTCAACGTGCTCCAGGGCCGCATGAGCATCGTCGGGCCCCGTCCCCACGCGGTTGCCCACAATGAGCTGTACCGCAAGCAGATTGCCGGCTACATGCTGCGCCACAAGGTGAAGCCGGGCATCACCGGCTGGGCCCAGGTGAACGGCTACCGGGGCGAAACCGATTCGGTGGACAAGATGGCGGCCCGCATCCAGTACGACCTGGATTACCTGCGCAACTGGTCCTTGAGCCTGGACCTGCTCATCGTCTTCAAGACCGTCTGGCTGGTTTTCAAGGATGCCCAGGCCTACTGATCGCATTGAAAAGATTGCGAATGCAGTCTGGGCAATGCTATTTACTCGCCTGGTCAGGAAATATTCATTTGAATCATGGCAATCAAGTTCGGGAAGGGTGAATGAAATGAGGAAGAGTCTTCTGCTGTTGTTGTCGGTGCTGTCCCTGGCGTTTTTCGCCAACCTGGTCCGTGCTTCGGGGGATTACGCCATGGCCACCGGGGACCTGCTGCGGATTTCGGTTTATGACCACCCGGATCTGACCACCGAAACCCGGGTCAGCGAGAACGGCTCCATCCTGTTTCCCCTCATCGGTGAAGTGCCGGTGGGCGGCATCAGTGCCAAGGACGCTTCCGGCCGCATCGCCAAGGCCCTGGAAAGCGGCGGCTTCATCAAGTCGGCCCAGGTCAACGTGGTGGTCATCGACTTCAAGGGCCAGGAAGTCTCGGTGCTGGGGCAGGTCAACCGGCCCGGCAAGTTCCCCTTGCAGAAGGCCAGCCGGGTCAGCGACGTGCTTGCCGCTGCCGGCGGCATCCAGCCCAACGGCGCCGACACTTTGGTGCTGATCAGCACCCGGGGCGGCAAGACCCAGCGCCAGGAGGTGGATTTGCTGGCCCTCTTCCAGGAGGGCGGTGAGGCCACCAACGTCCAGGTGGGCAATGACGACATCCTTTTCGTCCCCCGGGAACCCCGTTTCTACATCTACGGCGAAGTGCAGCGCCCCGGCAGTTTCCGCCTGGAACGCAACATGACCGTGGTGCAGGCCCTGTCCGTGGGGGGCGGCCTGACGACCCGGGGCACCCAGAAGGGCATCCAGGTCCTGCGCCGCAGCCAGGATGGCGCCATGCAGACCCTGTCCGTCCAGTTGTCCGATGCCCTGAAGGCTGACGACGTGATCTACGTGAAAGAAAGCCTGTTCTGAGGACGAAGCATCCATGAACTTCAGTCAATTTCTGCTCATCCTCAAGGCCCGCTGGCTGGTGGCCTTCCTCGCCCTGGGCGTCACCGTGGCCACCACCCTGGTGGTGAGCCTGCTGCTGCCCAAGAACTACACCGGCACGGTGTCCCTGGTGGTGGACTCCAAGGCCAAGGACCCGGTGTCCGGCGTCCTTTTTCCCTCCCAATTGTTGCCGGGCTACCTGGCGACCCAGGTGGACATCATCCGCAGCCAGAACGTGGCCCTGAAAGTGGTGGATGGGCTGAAGCTGGCCGACAACGCCCAGATCCGCGCGGACTTCCAGACCGCCACCGAAGGCCAGGGCGACATCCGCCACTGGCTGGCGGAACTGCTCCTGAAGAAGCTGGACGTGCAGCCCTCCCGGGAATCCAGCGTCATCACCATCGCTTTCGAAGGCAGCGACCCCAAGTTCGCCGCCATCATCGCCAATGCCTTTGCCCAGAGCTACGTCAACACCAACCTGGAACTGAAGGTGGAACCCGCCCGCCAGTCCACGGCCTGGTATGACGCCCAGGTCAAGCAACTGCGCGAGAAACTGGAAGAGGCCCAGAGCAAGCTGTCCGAATACCAGCAGGCCAAGGGCCTGGTGGCTTCCGAAGAACGGATCGACGTGGAAACTGCCCGGCTGGCCGAACTGTCCAGCCAGTTGGTGGCCGCCCAGTCCCAGTCCTTCGACTCCCAGTCCCGGCAGAACCAGAGCCAGAACGCCCTGGCCGAGGTGGAACAAAACCCCCTGATCCAGAGCCTGAAACGGGAAGTGGCCGCTGCCGAAAGCAAATTGTCGGAACTGGCCCAGAAGGTCGGCAAGAATCACCCTCAATATCAGCGGGCCGAGGCCGAGTTGAGCACCATGAAGAGCGAACTGGACGCCGAGCTCAAGGTGGCCAAGAAGAGCGTGGGCACCACGGCCAGCGTGGCCAAAGGCCGGGAGGCGGAGATTCGCGGCGCCCTGGCCGCCCAGAAATCCCGGGTCCTGGCCCTGAAGCAGCAACGGGATGAAGCCTCGGTGCTGATCCGCGACGTGGAGAACGCCCAGCGCATCTACGACACGGCCCTGCAACGCTACGGCCAGACCCGCCTGGAAGCGGAAAACACCCAGACCGACATTGCCGTCCTGAACCCTGCCGTGCCGCCGGTGGAGCCATCCAGCCCCAACGTGATGCTCAACATGGTCCTGGCGGTGTTCCTGGGGGGCTTGCTGGGCATCGGCCTGGCCTTCCTGATGGAAATGATCGATCGCCGGGTCCGCTCTGCCGAAGATCTGGCCACGGCCCTGGGCATCCCCGTGCTGGGTGAGATCAGCAAGGGGGCCAAGAGCCGGAACTGGTTGCCCTTCCGCACCCAAAGCGCCTGAACCGAGAAAGAACAAGAATGCACGCCTCCACCGCCCTTTCCCCCCGCGCCGAATTCACCATGGGCCGCATCCTCCTGGAGCGGGGCAAGCTCTCCGCCCAGGATGCCGAGCGGGTCCTGCGCCTGCAAAAGGAGCAGAACCTGCGCTTCGGCGAAGCGGCCATCCAGTTGGGCCTCATCACCCAGGCCGACATGCAGCAGGCCCTGGCCTTCCAGTTCGACTACCCCTATCTCGCCAGCGGCGAGGGGGGCTACAGCCCGGAACTGGTGGCGGCCTATTCCCCCTTCGGATCCCAGGTGGAAAGCCTGCGGGCCCTGCGCAGCCAGCTCATGCTGCGTTGGTTCACCCAGGGCAACAAGGCCTTGGCCATGGTGGGCGCCAACCAGGGTGACGGGGCCAGCTATCTGGCCGCCAACCTGGCCGTGGTGTTCTCCCAACTGGGGGAGAGCACCCTGCTGATCGACGCCAACCTGCGCACCCCGGGCGTGAGCAAGCTGTTCAACCTGACCGGCCGCATGGGCCTGTCCGACGTGCTGGCCGGTCGCTCCGAACTGGATTGCGTGGCCCGCATTCCCGCCTTCGTGGACCTGTCCGTGCTGCCTGCCGGCACCCTGCCCCCCAATCCGGCCGAATTGCTGTCCCGGGACAACCTGGTGGCCATGATCACGGAACTGGCCGGCAGCTTCGACGTGATCCTCATCGACACTCCCCCCGCCAGCATCGCCGCCGATTTCCAGACCGTGGCCGCCCGGGCCCGGGGTGCCGTGGTGGCCGTGCGCAAGGACCACAGCCGGCTCAACGACGTGGCCGGCGTCAAGGCCATGCTGGGGGCTGCCGGTGCCGAGTTGGTGGGTGCGGTGATCAACGATCACTGATCTACCGGCCGGTCCTCTTCCTGACATGAACGCTCCCGCCGCTACTGCGACTCTGGGCATGGCGTTGCGCCAGTGGTGGCCGATCCTGGTCGGCCTCCTGGTGCTCTACGTGCCCACCTACCTGGACCTGGCCAACGGGCTGTGGAATACCGAAGAGCAGGCCCATGGCCCCATCGTCCTGATGGTCACCCTGTATCTGCTGTGGACCCGCCGGGATGTCTTCCTGGAGCCTTCACCGTCGTCCGTCGCGCCCCGGCCAGTGGCCGGCTGGGTCCTGCTGGTGTTCGGCCTGCTGCTCTATGCCCTGGGCCGCTCCCAGGAAATCCTGCTGTTCGAGGTGGGTTCCCAGATCCCGGTTCTCCTCGGCGTGCTGCTCATCACCCTGGGCACGGCGCCGGTCAAGGCCCTGTGGTTCGCCCTGTTCTTCCTGCTGTTCATGGTGCCTCTGCCCGGCTTCGTGGTGGATGCCGCCACCGGACCTCTGAAGCAGAACGTCTCGGTGATCGCCGAATACGTGCTCTATGCCGCCAGCTATCCCGTGGCGCGCAGCGGGGTGACCCTCACCGTGGGGCCCTACCAGTTGCTGGTGGCCGATGCCTGCTCGGGCCTCCATTCCATGTTCAGCCTGTCGGCCATGGGCCTGCTCTACCTCTATCTCATGGGCTACCGGGACTGGCTGCGCAACGGGCTCCTCATTGCCAGCATCCTGCCCATCGCCTTCTTTGCCAACGTGGTGCGGGTGATGATCCTGGTGCTCGTCACCTATCACCTGGGCGACGAAGCCGGCCAAGGCTTCCTGCACGGTTTTGCCGGGGTCCTGCTGTTCGTGGTGGCCCTGCTGCTGCTTTTCGCCCTGGACTGGTTCATCGGGCTGTTCCGCAAATCCCACACCAACGAGAACATGACATGATTTTTGACGCTTTCAATGGCGATGCCGACGGCCTGTGCGCCCTGCATCAGATGCGCCTGGCCCACCCCTGCGAGTCCACCCTGGTCACCGGGGTGAAGCGTGACATCGGCCTGCTCAAGCAGATCGACGCCCAGGCCGGCGATGAAATCCTGGCCCTGGACATCGCCGTGGAGAAGAACGCCGTCCCCCTGGCCGCCCTGCTCGGCAAGGGCGTGAAAGTGCGCTGGTTCGACCACCACGCCCCCGGCGAACTGCCCGACCATCCCAACTTCCAGGCCACCATCGACACCGCCGCCGACGTCTGCACCAGCCTGCTGGTTGACCGCTTCCTGAATGGTGCCCAGCGGCCCTGGGCCGTGGCCGCCGCCTTCGGCGACAACCTCCACGACGCCGCCCGGCGGGCCGCCGAGCCTCTGGGCTACGACGCCGGCCAGCTCGACGCTCTGCGGGAACTGGGGGAGTGCCTCAACTACAACGGCTACGGCGACAGCCTGGCGGATCTGCATTTCCACCCCGCCGACCTGTACCGGGCCCTGCACCCCTATGCCGATCCCTTCGCCTTCATCGCCGAATCGGCCCAGTTCAAGACCCTGCGCGATGGTTACCGGCAGGACATGGAACTGGCCAAGGCCGTGCAAGCCGCCGAGGTGCGTCCCTCCGGCGCCGTGTTCATCCTGCCCGACGCCCCCTGGGCGCGGCGGGTGTCCGGGGTGTACGCCAACGATCTGGCCAGCGCCCATCCCCAGCGGGCCCACGCCATGCTGAGCCGTTCCCCCAAGGGCCACTACGTGGTCAGCGTGCGTGCCCCCCTGAACAACAAGAGCGGTGCCGACGAACTGTGCAAGCAGTTCGAAACCGGCGGCGGGCGCAAGGCCGCGGCGGGCATTAACGTGCTGCCGGAAGACCGCATCCCCGCTTTCATCGCCGCCTTCTACCAAGCCTACCCGGGCGCCTGACGGCGTCCTGAACCCGACACCGAGCCAGAGAGCCCCACGATGGATACCCTGATCACCCCCTACGGCGACACCCTCAAGTCCCTGATGGTGGATGCCGAGCGCGCCACCCAGATCCGCCTGGAAACCCGGGAGATGGCCTCCCTGGATCTGGACGGCAGCCAGATGTGCATGTTGGAACTGCTGCTCAACGGCGCCTTGTCCCCCCTGGAGGGCTACATGGACAAGGCCACCATGCACAGTGTGCTGACCGGGCTCAAGCTGCCCGATGGCCGTTTCTGGCCCCTGCCGGTCACCCTGGCCCTGGGTGAAAAGGCCGCCGCCAGCCTGGCGCCGGGCCAGGTGGTGGCGTTGCGCGACGCCGAGGGCTTCATGCCCGCCATACTCCACGTCAGCGAAGTCTGGGCAGCGGATCCGGAGGCCGAGCAGCGTCTGGCGGAGAGCGCCGGCCTGCCCCTGGTGGCCCCCCTGGCCCAGGCGGGGATGTTCTACGTGGCAGGCCGCCTGGAAGGCGTGGCCCTGCCCCCCCGCCATGATTTTCTCGACCTGCGCCTGACCCCGGCCCAGGTGCGCGAACAGTTCCAGCGCCGCGGCTGGCGCAAGGTGCTGTCCTACCAGCCCTCCCAGCCCATGCACCGGCCCCATTACGAGTTCGTCCTGCGTTCGGCGGTCCAGTTCCAGTCCAACCTGCTGATCCACCCGGTCGCCGGTTCCGACCCGGTCATCGAGCCTGCCCATTTCGCCCTGGTCCGCTCCTGCCAGGCCATCATGCCCCGCTTCCCGGCGGTGACCAGCATGATCGCCCTCAACCCCATGATGCCCATGGTGTCCGGCCCCCGGGAAGCCTGGGCCAAGGCCATCGTGGCACGCAATTACGGCTGCTCCCATCTGGTCATCGGCGGTGAAACCCCCATGGCCGGCGACTTCCGCAGGGGCGAAGACGTCACCGGCCTGGATACCATGCTGCCCGAGGCCGCCCTGGCCGAACTGGGCGTGAAGCTCATCGGTTTCCCGCGCATGGTCTACCTGGAGGACCGGGACGAGTACCTGCCGGAAGCCGAGGCTCCCGAGGGCGCCCGCACCCAGGCCATGAGCGGCGAGGAATTGGCCCGCCGCCTCATGCTGGGCCTCAAGGTGCCCGACTGGTTCACGTATCCGGAAGTGCTGGACGAGATGCGCAAGGCCTGGCCGCCCCGGGCCCGCCAGGGATTCACCGTGTTCTTCACCGGCCTGTCCGGGGCCGGCAAGTCCACCATCGCCCGGGCCCTCACCGTGAAGCTCATGGAAATGGACGGCCGCCGGGTCACCCTGCTGGACGGCGACATCGTCCGCCGCCACCTGTCTTCCGAACTGGGTTTCTCCAAGGCCCACCGGGACATCAACATCCGCCGCATTGGCTACGTGGCCAGCGAGATCACCAAGCATGGCGGCATCGCCATCTGCGCCCCCATCGCCCCCTACACCGCCACCCGCCGGGCAGTGCGGGACATGATCGAGACCTGGGGCGGGTTCGTGGAGATCCACGTGGCCACCTCGGTGGCGGTGTGCGAGAGCCGGGACCGCAAGGGCCTGTACGCCAAGGCCAGGGCCGGCCTGATTCCCGAGTTCACCGGGGTGTCCGACCCCTACGAGGTGCCGGAAAATCCCGAACTGGCCATCGACACGGCCCAATGCAGCGTGGAAGAAGCGGTGCAGACCATCGTCCTCAAACTGGAGCACGAGGGCTACCTGCGCTGAATCGCCTCCGCCTCCGCCCCCGGCCCGCCGGGGGTGATGCGCCGTCCTTGGAGGGGGTGGGGGGCATCCGGTATCATTGTCCATCCCCGCTACGGCCAAGTTTATGACCCGTTACATCTTCGTCACCGGCGGTGTCGTGTCCTCCCTGGGCAAGGGCATCGCCGCCGCCTCCCTGGGCGCCATCCTCGAATCCCGGGGCCTCAAGGTCACCCACCTCAAGCTGGACCCCTACATCAACGTGGATCCGGGCACCATGAGCCCGTTCCAGCACGGCGAGGTGTTCGTCACCGAAGACGGCGCCGAAACCGACCTGGACCTGGGCCACTACGAGCGCTTCACCCGGGCCAAGATGTCCAAGCGCAACAACTTCACCACCGGCCAGATCTACGAATCGGTGATCAAGAAGGAACGGCGCGGCGAATACCTGGGCAAGACCGTCCAGGTCATCCCCCACATCACCGACGAGATCAAGGCCTACGTGAAGCGCGGCGCCGAGGGGGCCGACGTGGCCATCGTCGAAGTGGGCGGCACCGTGGGCGACATCGAATCCCTGCCCTTCCTGGAAGCCATCCGCCAGATGGGCATCGAGGAGGGCCGCAACGGCACCTGCTTCATCCACCTGACCCTGCTGCCCTACATTCCCACCGCCGGGGAACTGAAGACCAAGCCCACCCAGCACTCGGTGAAGGAACTGCGGGAAATCGGCATCCAGCCCGACGTGCTGCTCTGCCGGGCGGACCGTTCCATCCCCGCCGAGGAGCGGCGCAAGATCGCCCTGTTCTGCAACGTCATGCCGGAAGCGGTCATCGAGGCCCTGGACGCCGATTCCATCTACAAGATCCCGGCCATGCTCCACGACCAGATGCTGGACGAGATCGTCTGCCACAAGCTGGGCCTGCTGGCCCGGGCCGCCGACCTGTCGGTGTGGAAACGCCTCATCGACGCCCTGGAACACCCGGACCACGCCGTGGACGTGGCCTTCGTGGGCAAGTACGTGGACCTCACCGAGTCCTACAAGTCCCTGTCGGAAGCCATGGTCCACGCCGGCATCCACACCCTGAGCCGGGTCAACATCCATTACATCGATTCCGAGACCATCGAGACCGATGGCTGCGGCGCCCTGGCCGGCATGGACGCCATCCTGGTGCCCGGCGGCTTCGGCAAGCGGGGCACCGAGGGCAAGATCTGCGCCATCCGCTTCGCCCGGGAGAACCAGGTGCCCTACCTGGGCATCTGCCTGGGCATGCAACTGGCCGTGGTGGAGTTCGCCCGGGACGTGGCCGGCATGGCAGGCGCCCACTCCACCGAGTTCGAGCAGGACACCCCCTTCCCGGTCATCGGCCTGATCACCGAATGGCAGGAGAAGGACGGCCACATCGAACGGCGCGACGCCCAATCCGACCTGGGCGGCACCATGCGCCTGGGGGGGCAGATCAGCAAGCTGGGCGAGGGTACCCTGGCCCGGGCCATCTACGGCAAGGCCGAGGTGCTGGAGCGCCACCGCCACCGCTACGAAGTGAACAACACCCTGCTGGCCAGGCTGGAAGAAGCCGGCCTCAAAGTCTCCGGCCGGGCCCCGGGCACCAACCTGTGCGAAATGGTGGAACTGCCCCGGGACGTGCATCCCTGGTTCGTGGGCTGCCAGTTCCATCCGGAGTTCACCTCCAACCCCCGGGACGGCCACCCCCTGTTCAAGGCCTTCGTGGAAGCCGCCCTGGCCAACAAGAAGAGGAACTCGGCATGAAACTGTGCGGCTTCGATGTCGGCCTGGAGCACCCCCTGTTTCTCATTGCCGGACCCTGTGTGATCGAGTCCGAGCAGATGGCCATGGATACGGCCGGCGCCCTCAAGGAAATCTGCGCCGAAGTGGGCATCCCCTTCATCTACAAGTCCTCCTTCGACAAGGCCAACCGTTCCTCGGGCAAGTCCTTCCGGGGCCTGGGCCTGGAAGAGGGGCTGCGCATCCTGGCCAAAGTGAGGAAGCAGGTGGGCGTGCCGGTGCTCACCGACGTGCACACCGAGGGCGAGATCGGCCCCGTGGCCGCCGTGGTGGACGTGCTGCAAACCCCGGCCTTCCTCTGCCGCCAGACCGACTTCATCGAAGCCGTGGCCACCTGCGGCAAGCCGGTGAACATCAAGAAAGGCCAGTTCCTGGCCCCCGGCGACATGAAGAACGTGGTGGACAAGGCCAAGGCCGCCAACGGCGGCGCCGACACCATCATGGTCTGCGAGCGGGGCGTGTCCTTCGGCTACAACACCCTGGTGTCCGACATGCGCGGCCTGGCCATCATGCGCGAGACCGGCTGCCCGGTGGTGTTCGACGCCACCCACTCCGTGCAGCAGCCCGGCGGCCAGGGCACCAGTTCCGGCGGCCAGCGGGAGTTCGTGCCGGTGCTGGCCCGGGCCGCCGTGGCGGTGGGCGTGGCCGGCCTGTTCGCCGAAACCCATCCCGATCCGGCCAAGGCCCTGTCGGACGGGCCCAACGCCTGGCCTTTGCACCTGATGAAGGAATTGCTCTTCACCCTGCGGGACATCGACGCCCTGGTGAAGCAAAAGGGCTTTATCGAAGCCCGACTGTGAGAGGGTGGCCAACAGCCGCCCGTGACAAGAGAAAAGGAAAGAAATGAGCGCTATCGTTGACGTCATCGCCCGGGAAATCCTCGATTCCCGCGGCAATCCCACCGTGGAAGCCGACGTGCTTCTCGAATCCGGCGTGCTGGGCCGCGCCGCCGTCCCCTCCGGCGCCTCCACCGGCAGCCGCGAAGCCCTGGAACTGCGCGACGGTGACAAGAGCCGTTATGGCGGCAAGGGGGTGCTGAAGGCCGTGGAGAACGTGAACACCGAGATCGCCGAGGCCGTCCTGGGCCTGGATGCGGAAGAACAGCACCTGATCGACTCCACCCTCATCGACCTGGACGGCACCGAGAACAAGGACCGTCTGGGGGCCAATGCCATCCTGGCCGTGTCCATGGCCTGTGCCCGGGCGGCCGCCGAAGACGCCGGCCTGCCCCTCTACCGCTATCTGGGCGGCGCCGGCCCCATGCACCTGCCCGTGCCCATGATGAACATCGTCAACGGCGGCGCCCACGCCAACAACAGCGTGGACATGCAGGAATTCATGATCATCCCCGCCGGCCTGCCCAGTTTCCGGGAAGCCCTGCGTTGCGGCGCCGAGGTGTTCCACACCCTGAAGAAGCTTCTGGACAAGGCCGGCCACCCCACCACCGTGGGCGACGAGGGCGGCTTCGCCCCCAATTTCAAGTCCAATGAAGAAGCCCTCAAGTTCATCATGGAGGCCATTGCCGCCGCCGGCTATACCCCGGGCGAACAGGTGCTCATCGGTCTGGACTGCGCCGCTTCCGAGTTCTACAAGGACGGCCGCTACGTGCTGGAGTCCGAAGGGCTCAAGCTCACCTCCGCCGAGTTCGGCGACTACCTGGCCGCCTGGGTGGACAAGTACCCCATCATCAGCATCGAAGACGGCATGGCCGAGGGCGACTGGGACGGCTGGGCCCTGCATACCGCCAAGCTGGGCAAGAAGATCCAGATCGTGGGCGACGACCTGTTCGTCACCAACGCCAAGATCCTGCGGGAAGGCATTGCCAGGAACATCGCCAACTCCATCCTCATCAAGGTGAACCAGATCGGTTCCATTTCCGAGACCTTCGACGCCATTGAGACAGCCAAGCGGGCCGGCTACACCGCCGTCATCTCCCACCGCTCCGGCGAGACCGAGGACGCCTTCATCGCCGACCTGGCCGTGGGCAGCAACGCCCTGCAGATCAAGACCGGTTCCCTTTCCCGGGCCGACCGCATGGCCAAGTACAACCAGCTCCTGCGCATCGAGGAAGAACTCGCCGAGCGGGCCCGTTACCCTGGCCGGGCAGCTTTTTACCAACTGAGATGAGATGCGCGGGCTGGCCTGGACCCTGGCGGTGTTGATCCTGCTGCTCCAATACCCCCTCTGGGTGGGCAAGGGTAGCTGGCTCCGGGTGTGGGAACTGGAGCGGGAGATATCCGCTCAGAAGACCGCCAACCAGGCCCTGGAGGCCCGCAACATCCAACTGGCCGCCGAGGCCCGGGACCTGCACGCGGGCTACGACGCCCTGGAGGAACGGGCCCGCTTCGAACTGGGCATGGTACGGACCCGGGAAGTGTTCTTCCACGTCATGGAATCCGCCAGCCCCCACACCACGGAGATCGTGCGTCCATGATGACCACGCTGCAGATCGTCCTGGCCATCGTCGGCATCAGCCTGATCGCCATCATCGTCATCTACAACGTCCTCCAGGAGCGCAAGTTCCGCAAGGAGGCGGATCGTATGTTCTCCCAGAAGCGGGACGACATCATGCTGGGTGAGTCGGTCCGCAGCGAAGCCACCCTGCGGCGCAGCGAAACCCACATCCAACTCAACGACGATGCCTCCCACGCCCGGGAAGCCAGGCAGGCCGTGGACCAGGCCGAGGCGGCCCTGCCGGTCGTGGGTTTCGACGAACCCAACCGCAGCGACTCCACCCGGGCCAAGCCCGTCGGCGGGTCCATCCTGACCTTCCTGGAACCCGTCGCCGCAGAGCCGGCTCCCCCCATTCCCGCCCCCCAGGCCACCCCCGTTGCGGCGCCCATGCCTGAGCCCGCCGTCCAGGCCGTCGCGCCTCCACCCCGGCCTGCTGCCCCGGTGCCGCCGCCTGCATTCCTCATGGAAGACGAGCACGAAGAGGCGGCTCCGGCGCCCCGGGCCAGCAACCTGGATGCGGCCACGGAGTACATCGCCCGGCTCAAGTTCAGTGCTCCCACCCTGGCCAATTTCGGACCCGTGCTGTCCACCCTGCGGCGTATCGGCAAACCGGTGCGGGTCTTCGGGCAGCGGCCGGACGGTGCCTGGGAAGCCCTGAGCAGCCACCCGCGCAACACCTATGCCCAGGTGGAATTCGGTTTGCAGATGGCGGATCGGGGTGGCGCCCTGTCCCGGGACCAACTGGATGCCTTCTGCCGGGCCCTGTACGAATTCACCGCCGAGGAGGGGGGGGCTGTCACCTGCCCGGACAAGGATGCCACCCTGGCCGCCGCCCGGGACCTGGATCTGTTCTGCATGGGTGTGGACGTGCTGATCGGCCTCAACGTGGTATCCGCCGACAGCCGGCCCTTCACCAGCGAGGCCATGCACGGCCTGGCCCAGGAAGCCCGGCTGGCCCTGGAGCCGGACGGCACCTTCCAGGCCCGGGACGATTTCGGCCACGTGCTGTTCACCCTGGCCAATCAGGAAGAGGCGCCTTTCCCCCGGGACGGCCGGGGCCTCACCACCCATGGCGTGACACTCCTCTTCGACGTGCCCCGGGTGGCCGATGGTCTGGTCGTGTTCGACCGCATGACCCGCCTGGGCCAGGACCTGGCCTGGCGCCTGGAAGGCCGCCTGGTGGACGACAACAGCCGGGCCGTGAACGACGACAGCCTGAACCGGGACCGGGCCCGCCTGGCCCAGTATTACGCCACCATGGAAGCCCGGGGCATTCCGGCCGGTGGCGAGCGGGCGCTGCGTCTGTTCGTCTGAAGCGCGGCGAGGAGTGAGGAGTGAGGAGTGAGGAGTGAGGAGTGAGGAGTGAGGAGTGAGGAG
>DYIY01000011.1 GCA_020723405.1 Thiobacillus denitrificans
CATGATTAGAAAGCAAAGAACTATGGCCGCTTCTGCCGTGTCATGCTCGACCTCACCCCCTGAGGTGTCCTCGCACTCACTGTCACAGACACGAGCCGCTCTCAATATAGGAAAACTTTCATCTTCGGGGGCGAGCCTCGGGATCATGATTGGTTAGGCCTCACAGAGTGACCGTCACTGCCGACCAACTTCTAAGCATCGTCGCAGCCGAGCTTGCTGAGCTGAATGACGCCCGCGTCTCCGCACACGTCCAGTCGCTTCTCGTCGCCCCCGTGCCTATCCTCCGCGGGTGGGATTACGGGTCTCCGGATGAAGCGTACCCGTGTTGGTCCGTTCTTGAGCACGAGCCGTCCAACTCTGGCATCGCATACTGTGAAAGCGGGTTCGGCCCAAGCGATCCTTGGGGCTTGGTCTTCCTCACGGGCACGGAGCAAATGTCAATGGGCATGGATTCAGGCTGGTTCCCGAGATTTCTCGACGCGTACTTCGAGTCCATGGCCGCATCTGCGTTGCCAATCTGGCGCGTTTATCAACAGGGTGAAGGCAACTACCCGGGGCGGCCACTGTCAGCCGAGGGCCCCTGGCAAGCTACGTGGGCCGAGGTTGAGCGCCTGCGCGCTCTTCATCCGAACACTCGCTACCACTGCGCTCAGAGCATCTACCGCAGCGAGGCCTAACCCTTCGCTCGAGTGGACGCGCTCCGGCATGGCACTTGGCCCGCGCGGCGCTTGTTCATATCATGCACCGCGCGGGCCAAGCGCCATGCCTGCGCGCGCCCCTCAGCTCAAACGTTAGCCAAAATGGATACCCAGCGTCGTCGCCTTCTGGCCAACCTTACGGTAACCGCCGTCACCACACAGTTGTTTGGTTGTGGCGTGCTGTCCGGTGGCGCAATGAAACCCTCGAACTCCGCTGAAAAACTACGGGAGTTTCTTGCAGCACGAGGCTTTGATCAGAGCCAAGCAATGGCTCCCCAGCTAGTTTCTAATGGCATCGAATTCTATAAATCCGTTCGCTGCTCAGGCCTAGCCGCCGATCCCCAGGCTGACATGCTACTTGTCCAATGGGGCGTTTTTAATTGGGGCAAGGGCGAGCACTTCGAGTTTGACCTTACACGCCAATTCATCCGTTCAGGTGCCTTCGGCGACGACGCCATTAGTCAGCTTCGTTTCACCGCATATTACCCACCTACACAAGCACTTCGCTTAATAGAGGCAGAAAACCTTTGGTGCCGTTCGCTTGCTGATGTTGCGGTATTTGAGAGCTTCATCCGGGGTAGTGCCGCATTCAGGGCGGTGAGTTTATTGCCGCCATTACGGCTGGCTATCGAATGGGGGCAGGTGTAATGGCTAACAATCGCTTCGAGCGGGACGCTCCAACAGCCGGCTTCGCCGCCTGTTTCCGCGCCCCTCAAGCAAAACGTTGGGCGTCATGAGCATGAAGCACAATTCAGCCGCACTTGCCTTTCTTGTCGCTGGTTGTTCCCAGCTTGCTCCTTATTCTCAAACTGTCGTTGGCAGTCTGGTGCAATCCGGCGCTCCCCTTGTAGGTGTCCCGGTTCGTCTCGTTGTCTCGCCCTCCGGCCAAAGCCAGCCGTGTTCCCCCGCTGTTGCCGAGTCTGTCACTGACCAAGAAGGCAATTTCTCGCTTTCCGCCCAATACTCGCCACGCTGGTCGGAGAACTTTGCTGTTCTCATTCAGCATCATGCCGTGTGTGTTCAACTCGGTGCCGGCTGGTCGCCCGCTTGGGAACTCACTACAGGCCCAGCCCTTCGCAGTCTTTCTCTGCGGTGCGCGCTCGGTGAAAACAAAAAGGTGGTATGTGAGGCGTAAGTCGCCCAACCCTGCGCTCAACCCGGACGCCCAAAGGCTGCGCTTTAGGTTCCCTCCGTTGCGCTCCGGCGCAGATTAGCTCCACGTAAGGCGGCTCATGTCCACCACTGCAATAGTCATCGCCTGTGTAGTCGCCTTCGTCGGGGGCGCAGTGATCCTTCTTCGCATTGCTGGCAGCAACGCCGCGCCTGACGTTGCAGTCTTGTCGCTGCTTCGGCAGGCGGGCTCAGACCTGAACAAGCCACACGAGATCGAGTTCTTCCTTTACTTGCCAAACCAGGCGGCGGCGGAGCGCGTGGCCACGAAGTTGGTACATCAGGGGTTCGGCACAAGCGTAAGTGCTGCGGCCAGCGGCAAGCCAGGTTGGCTGCTTCTTGCCACTCGAACAATGGTTCCCGGCGTTGCCGAACTGGTGCGTCTGCGCGCGCCCCTTTCCGCGCACGCCTCGGCCGAGCAGGGCGAGTACGACGGATGGGGCACTCCAGCCGTCAAATGAGCCAGTCCGCTTCGCGGCCTGTCGCCCGCGCGTAAGTTCAAATGTTGTCGCTTGGCAACACCACCACAAATCAGCGGACGCCGAGATGACGCCCAATCGTGCATCTGCTCCCCGCCCTTCTAACGCGGCGATCCCATCCTCAACAGGCTGGTGAGACTCCCCTGGCCACCCGTTTGCCAACCGAGCGGATAAAGAGGATAGTGCCGGGCTGCACCAAGTCCCCGTCCCGACGGGCACATCCAGCGTCCACCCCACTTGCGGTGGACTCGCACTCACCCTCCCCTCGCCGACTTGAGCTTTTCCAGCACGGGGCTTTTGGAAAGTTCAAGCATGATCACCCGCCTCAAGGGCTTGTGGGGCAGCGGTAACCGCTCCGAGGACTGAGTCAGCTCCGCCCCGGCCTGCCGGGTCTGAAGTCTGTCAGGTAGGCCCGCTTGTCGGGGGGCCGCCCTCGATCACACCAATCACCTATTTCTCGGAGGCATCCCATGGCCAAGGAAGAACTACTCGAAATGCAGGGCGTCGTCACGGAAGTCCTGCCCGACGCCCGTTACCTCGTCGCCCTGGAGAACGGCCACTCTCTGGTGGCCTACAGCGCTGGGAAAATGCGCAAGCACCATATCCGGATTCTTACCGGCGACAAGGTTTCCCTGGAGCTTTCCCCGTACGATTTGAGCAAGGGGCGCATCACTTTCCGGCATATTGAAAACCGCAACGCGAGCGCCGCCCCCCAACCCAACTATCGGGCGAAGAAGCACTGAAATCCCGTATCCCCCGCCGGGCTGCCACCGCAGGGGCTGGGTAGACGATGGGCCGGTGCGGTGTGCTTTCGGGGGAGGTGGAGAGAAGGCCCATACTCTGCCTGGCTTTGTCCGGGGAGGCGCGCCGCCAAAGACGCTCCATCATCTTCGCCCGATCAGCGCGGTGGCCTACACCGCCATCACTTCCCGTTCGGCGGGCTCACGGCGGCTGGCCATCTCCGTCCAGGGATTCGACCAGGGCCGAGAGCACCGATGCGCCGCTGCCATCCTCGCTATCCAATGCATTCAGGATGGCAAGGTATTGGTTGGCCACAACCGGGTGATTGCGACGCAGGGCGATGAAGGCCATGGCCTTCAGGGCGAGTAGCGCTTGGCTCGCCTGGGGGGTGTTCCAGGCGGGAAGCAGGTTCCGCTGCCATAGGGCGGCATCGGGAGGCAGGCCGCATTGGCGAGCGGCTTCCGCCAGGGACCGGGCGGCGAAATCCTGGGCCTGATCAAAGCGCCGCTGGCGGTTGTAGAACTTGATGATGGCCCGGTACAGAGGCAGGGGGTCGGCCGCCTGGGTGCAGGCGTACTCGAGCAGAAAATCGCCTCTGTGGGGGTCCTGCCGGTAGCCGGCCATGGCCTGGTTGAGCAGGGCCTGGGCTTCGCTTTCGAGTTCCAGTTCGGCCGGGTCTGCCAGGTCAGTCATAAGCGGGGCGGGTGAGCAGGCGGGGATCTTCCACCGGCATCCCGACGGCGATGTGGTAGAGCACCTGGAAGCGTTGGTCGGTGAGGCCAAGTATTTCGTGCATGGCGTCGTCGAAGAAACAGCCGATGCCGGTGGCCCGCCAGCCCCGGGCTTCCGCCTCCAGGTAGAACTGATGGCCCAGCATGCCCGCCTCCCAGTGCAGGTGCCGGTAGGCGGCCGGGTTCTCGCCCAGGGGGCCGTCGAATTCGGCCACGAACATGGCTGCCACGGCGCACTGGGCGGCGATGTCCTGGTGGCAGGACACGGTGCGGGCAGCGTTGGCGCATTTGGCCCGGATGAGGTGGATGAGGGGTAGGTCCGCCATACCCTGCGCCCGTTCCCAGGCCAGGTCCTGGCGCAAGGCCTGCCTAAGGGCGCCTTCGCCGTGGGCCGAACGGGGCAGGATATAGACCCCGGGGGCCAGGCCGCTGACCCGGTGGACCATCAGCACCGGGTGGACCCGGGGTGCGAGGGACCAGAGCCGCCAGGCAGGTGAGCCACCGGGCAGCAGGGCCGCGATCAGGGCGGCAAAGCTGGCCAGGGGCATTTCCGAGCGGCCATCGAAGGCCTGGGCGCTACGGCGCTTGAGGATGACGGCGGTGGCGGAGGGAGGGGCGGGATCCCGCCCGGGGGTTCCCTCTCCCTCCGCGCCCCTGCCGGGGGAGGGGGGGCGGGCCGTGGGGAGAAGGGGGGGTAGAACACCCCGGCTGGCCTGGGCCACTTCATCGATGACTGGCCACTGGTACAAGGGTTTGGGGTCCAGCAGACCGGGGCGGCCGTACCACTGGCCCCAACCGCCGGGGACGGGGGCCCCAGGGGCGGGATGGAGGGCCAACAGGCATTCCGGTTCTTCTGCTTCCACGCCCTGGTAGTCGTCGTCGCGATCCAGGCCCAGGACCTGGGCAAGCCGTTCCGGTTCCAGGTTCTGCAGACGGGGGGCCCAGCCCAGCACGGCAGCGGCCGCCGCCACGGCGGCCAGCAGATGCCCCATGTCTAGTTGGCAGTAGCGGAAGGCCCGTTCGCCGTACTTCCAGGCTTCCCGCCAGGGGATGCTGCTGAAGCCGAGCCAGAGGGCGGTCTCCCCGGGTTGCCCCCCCAGCCCCGGACCCTCTCCCGCCGGGGTGTGGGGGGTGTCGGCGCGCAGTTCCAGGCTGTGGTCCCGGGGTTGATAGTGATACAGGCCGTCAGCCATTCCGGCCACTCCCCGGGCCATGACCCAGGTTTCGGTGGGATGCAGGTTGCCGGAGGACGGATTGGCACGCAGGGCCCAGCGGCTGCCGGCGTATTCCTTCCAGGCGGTGAGGGCGGCGCAGAGGCGGAGGAGAACGGCCAGGTTGTCCAGGGTCAGGGCTGCCGGCTCCCGGTCGGCATCCAGTTCGTCCCAGGCCACGGCCAAGTCAGGCAGCGCCCGGGGCAAGGCCAGACGGGGGCTGCCGGTCCAGTGGCGGAAGGGGTCCGGCTGGGCATCCCAGTCCAGGCTCCCGGGTCCGGCGGCGTAACGATCCAGGCGGTGCTTGGTGCGCTCGTGGTAGGCGCGGACCCGGGCCGTCGCCTCGCCAGGCGTCATGCCGCCACCGGCTCCTCGCCGTATTTCAGTTCTTCGGCCAGGCAGCCGATGGGTTCCCCCAGGTTGCCGTCGGGGCCGGTCTCGAAGCGCACCAGGTAGATTTCCTCCTCAGGCAGGGCTTCGGCGTGGCCCACGTTGACCACCACGCCCCGGGTGCCGGCGGCGACCAGCAGGGCGTCGGGTTCCCGTCCGGGGATGGCGCTCTCGCCGGTTTCCTCAACGGCTTCGTTGTAGAGATCCTGGGCGGCATAGACCAGGTCACCCATGGCATAGCGGTTCATGTTCCGTTCCTTTATCCGATGACCACCGTGTAGGCACGGCGCAACAATTCCAGTTCCACCGGGGTGCAGTCCCGGGCTTCGGTGATGGCGATGAAGCGGCAACCCGCCGCTTCGGCCTCGGCAAAGGGCGGGTCCACGTAGTTGATGGTGGCCAGTTGCACCGTCACCGGTCCGTCGGGAGTCTGCACCGTGGCATGGTATTCCGTCTCGGCCTTGAGACTGCCGTTGTCCAATTTGAGCCGTTGTTCGGCGGCACGCAACCAGGCGTTGGGATGCAGGGCCACCGACGGCTCCCCTTCGCCTTCCTCTTCCACCACCGACAGGGTGGGCAAGGGCATGAAGGCAGTCATGCCATGGGGAAACCGCAGGAAGCGCAGGCGAGCGCTGGTTTTCTGCTTGTGGGCCAGGATGAGGCGCAGGTTGGTGGGAAAGTCGGGCATGGGGCGTTCCTTGTACGTCCCGTTCACATGGCGGCCAGCACCCTGGGCTCGGCCTTCATCACCCCGTCCCGCCCCCAGGCGGTGATGGCTTCGATGAACAAGCCGGGCTTGCGGGGATGGCGCACGCACAGGTCGAATTCGGCGTAGTAGCTGCCGTCGCTGTTGACGATGAGCTTGCCCACCCGCTCGCCGTATTGGTTCCGCCAGATGCCTTCGTAGCCGGGCTGGCCATTGGCCGGGTCGGTGACCGTGGCCAGGATGGCGTTTTCCAGGCGGATGTCCGGCAGCTTGTCGGCGGGCAGGTACTTGGTGGCTTCGGCGCGCAGCATGTCCACCAGGTGGTGGGCGATGCGCTCGACCTCGGGGGGCAACTGGCTGGCCATGGCGTTCGGCTTACCAGACTTCCGCCGGTACCTTCAGGCGCTCCACGGGCGTGCCGCCGAGAAGGTGTTCGTCGAAGATGGCGGAAACGTCTTCCTTGGTCACGGCGCCGTACATCACCCCTTCCGGATAGACCAGCACGCTGGGACCCATGCCGCAGGGGCCCAGACAGCCGGTGGTGGTGATGGCCACCTTGTCGAAGCACTGGCGCTGTTGGAACTGGAACAGGAATTCGTCCAGCGTCTCCCGGCAGCCCCGCTCGGCACAGGAGCCCCGGGGATGGCCGGGCGGCCGGGCCTGGCCGCAGATGAAGACGTGTTTGGGCGGTCTGGGCATGATGGGTTCCTCAGTTGGCCACCGGCATGGCCAGGTGGGTATGGCATTGCTTCGGACAGACCCGGCCGCAGGCGCCGCAGCCGATGCAGTCCATGACGTTCTTCAGGGACATGACGCTCATCTGGTCTTCGTCCAGGTCCTCGTCCATCTCGTCTTCTTCACGATCCACCAGTTCGAACACGTCCCGGGGGCAGACCTTGTAGCAGCGGCCACAGCCGATGCAGGTCTTCTGGTTGAGTTCGGTGACGAAGGTGGGAGTCCAGCTCACTCCCCCACGGGTCAGGGCGGTATAGGCGTCCATCATGCAGCTTCCTTTTGTGCGGCTTGCAGGCGGGCGTTGGCATCGGCCCAGGCCTTGCAGGCGTCGTAGGTGGATTGGGCAATGCCCGGAATTTCCTGGTAGCCGGCCGGCAGTTTGTCTTCCACCAGGTCATGCAGCTGGGAAGCCCACTCGCTGGCCAGCCGCTTGAGTTTCTTCACTTCCTTGTCGAGGTTCTTGATGTCGTCTTCAGTCATGTTCCTTACTCCGCAAAATGGTGAGAAACCGGGTGCACCCCCAGGCTTTCTCCTCACTCTTCATTCCTCGTTCCTCGCCTCTTTTACAGTCCGGCCACGTCCGGATATTTGCCGACGATTTCCAGGGCCACGGAGAGCAGCTTGTCGGCCTCGTCCTTCATCTTCGACAGGCTGTCGAAGCTGAAGCGGTGTACGTCGCGCAGGGTACGATCCAGCACCACCAGCTTGCCCACGGTGATGAGGACCCGGCCGAAGCCTTCGTGGGTCAGGTTGAGCATGGGCACGGCCATCAGCTTGCATTCCTTCTCGATCAGCACGGCGATGGCGTTGTAGAAGCATTTCACCCGGGCCAGGGTTTCCTCGTCGGGATCGCCGATCACCGGGATCTCGCGGCGCTGTTCCTTGGTCTTCACGTAGGGGGCCAGGATCTTTTCCACCGGCCAGCCGTCGTAGGTGCCATAGCTGTCGATGGCGCGCATCTGCTTGACCATTTCCTTGACGAAGTCGGTGGTCAGGATGGGGTCGAGTTCGGCAGTGGCAGTCATGGGGTTTCTCCTTGATTCAAAGTGGGAATGGATGAAGACGCTTGGACCACCCGCAACTGGGGCGGGCGGGAAAGGATTCGGGCCAGCAGCAGGCCCAGGGCGGCACCAGCCAGGGCCCCCAGGGCGCCGCCGGCATCGTGGGCGAAACGGCCTTCGCCCAGCACGGCGCCGAACACGGCCAGCAGGGCGGGTAACAGGTAGGCCAGCAGGCCGGCCCGCAGGAGGTCGCCCTCCGGAACGGCCAGGACCCGTTCTTCGCCGGCCTGGATCTGTCCCTCACAGGCGATGGCAATGGGTTGCCGGCGGCCGGAGAAGTAGCGGCCAAGGCCGGATATGCCGCAGGTATCCCTGGAGTGGCAGGCAGTGCAGCCGCCCGCCTCGGTGGGCTCCACCAACAGGTTGCCATCCCGGGCGGAAAGCACGCGCACGCGGGTTTCGATCATGGCTGCATCCCGACAGGCTGGCTTCGGCCCAGCAGACGGTGAATGCCGACGGTCCATCCGCCCCATGCACGAAGGGAGGGTACGGGGGAGGCGGACCGGGGGACCGGGGCCCGAAGGGCCTCCGGCACAACCCGGCACCACTGCTCCCGGCGCGCTTCCCTGAGCCTGCTGCTCATCATTCCGACCACCCCTCTTCTTCCATGGCGGCGAAGCGGTCGCCGGAGACGTCGGACTTTTTCAGGTATTTGGCCATCCAGGCCGGCGGGGTGCCCAGCATGGCCTGATTGAGGCCGCACAGCAGTTCGTCGATGACCGCCCCTTCTTCCACCTTCATGGGTTGGATGCCGGCGGCCAGGAGCTGTTTGATGGCTGATGCGCCGACAGCGTTGCAGTACACGGCCGCGCACCCCGCCAGCAGACTGATCTTGCTGGCCAGCTTGCCCTCGTGGCCATCCATGGCGGTGTCGCTGTCGGTGAATTCGGCCACTTCGACGAGCTTGGCCTCCTCCTCGGAAAGCTCGTAGATGGCGAAGGCCTCGGCGGCGCCGAAATGCTGGTCCACCAGCTTGCGGTCGCTGCTGGCAAAGGCGACTTTCAGGCTCATGGCAGCCCCCTCCTCAGTGGACGTGACCAGACGCAGATGACGCATGGACGGCCTCCCCCCGGACGGCATAGACGGACACGTAGGGCTCGGCCTCGTGATGGGCGTTGTCCACCATCAGGTTGGCCAGGTCGAACAAGGCCTGGCGGGTGCCCCGGTAACCGATCCACAGGCGCTGGTAGCCGCCGATCAGGTCGTATTGGGGGAAGCCCGCGCGGAACAGGGGCACCCCCAGGCGCCGGGCCGTTTCCGCCGCGTGGGAATTGCAGATGACCAGGTCCACGCCATTCTCGATGGCCGCCTTTTCCATGTCCTCCAGGTCCCCCAGCTTGACCTGGGCGGCGGGCACCTTTTCCAGGATGGGCGATTTGGAGGGCGCCACGGCAGCGGTGACCCGACACCCCACGCCGTGCACCAGGCTGGCCATGCCATAGAGCAGGTCCGGATCGCCGGCAATGGCGATGCGGGCAAAGCCCAGCATGAAATGGGTGTCCACCATGGCATCCTGCAACTGGGCCCGCTGCCGCTCGATCTTCTCCGGCACGGCCTGGCCGCTGATCTCGGCCAGGGCGGCGATGAACTCGTCCACCGCCTCCAGCCCCATGAGACTGTCGAAACGCCGGTCGGGCACGCCGCTGCGCTCCTTGAGAAGATCGGCGGCGTCGTGGAGGGCGCGGCCCACCACCAGGGTGGCCACGGATTCGTTCATGGTGAGGATTTCCGCCACCGGAGTGCCGCCCACGCTCACCGGGCTGGACTCCTGGTCGGTCAGGTGGCCGTCCAGGGAATCGGCCAGGTCGGGCATGACCACGGGCCGCAGCCCGAACATCTCGATGAGATCCTTCAGATGCTCCAGATCGCCGGGGGTGAGATGGGCGCCGGCCAGCACGTTGACCTGCTTCTTGCGCCGCCCCACCCGGCTGGTGTCTTCCGGCACCAGCACGTCGATGATGCCCTTTACCGCCAGGGCGAAGCCGGATTCCAGGCAGCCCACGTAGTCCGGGGTGATCACCGGCACCACGGGGATATCGGCGAATTCGGGAAACTCTTCCTTGAAGCGCCTGGCCAGGCGCTTGATGTCGGCACCCTGGGTTTCCGACAGGCCGGTGGTGGGCAGGCCGATGAGGGCCGGCTTGCTCTTCTCGGAAATGGTCTTGAGGCCCTCGATCACGCTGTCGTCCGCCCCCATGACGGTGCTGGACTGGTCCATGGCCGTGGTTTGCAAGGGGATGGGCTCGCGGAAATGGCGCACGAAGAACACCTTGCCGAAGGCGGTGCACCCCTGGGAACCGTGCATCATGGGAATGGCGCGGTTGATGCCCAGGAAAGCCAGGGAAGCTCCCACCGGCTGGCTCACCTTCAGGGGATTCACCGACAGGGCCTTGCTGCGCTTGATGATCTCGGCCATGTCAGCGCACCTCAAGGACCTTGCCCCGGCGGGCGGTCCGGCTGGATTCGTAGTGGGGATGGGGCAACATGGCGTTATCCAGGTCGATGACAGGGTTGGGCATACCCCTGCAATCGGCATGCCAGCGACAACTGCATGTTTATTTTGGATATTTTCCCTCCGGGCCTGTCTTGAAGACGACAAGACCCGGAACCAGTGAAGGAAGTGCGACACAGTTGGAAGGGGCGGGCCGGAACCCCCGGGGGTTGGGCCCGCAAGGTCCGCGTAAACAGTCCTGCGGAATGCCATTTTTCACCATAGAATCAAGGCATCTCCCAGCGGAGCAGAAGACGAGGAGGACACGCCATGGCCACCGTGAACCTATTGACCCCATCGGGGCTGTTCGCCTATACCGGCCCCCAGACGGCCAACCTGGAGGCCCAGGCCACCAACGCGGTCAATTACGGCATTTCCCGGTTCACGGACGGTGACTACGAAGGCGCCATCCGGGAGTACAAACGGGCCGTGGCCCTGGCCCCCAATTCCAGCCTGGCGGTGGACGCCTACAACTCCATGGGCCAGGCCTACACCCAGAACGGCCAGAACGACGAAGCCATCAAGGCCTACCAGGAGGCCCTGCGCCGGGATCCGAACCGCTCCGACATCCGCATCTCCCTGGGCAACATCCACTTCTACAACAGCGACTACGACGCTGCCGTGGCCCAATACGAGGAAGCCGTCCGGGTGGACCCGGGCTCGGCCAACCGCTTTTCCCTGGCCCAGGGCTATCTGGCCCAGGGCAACCTCACGGAAGCGGAGTTCCAGTTCAGCCGGGTGCGCGACATGGCCCCCGACGAGCCCAGCGGCCATTACGGCCTGGGCCAGTTGTACGCCAAGCAGGGAGACAAGGAACGGGCCATCGAGGAATTCCGCGCCGCCATCGACGTGCAGTGGGACTTCTGGGATGCCTACGTGGAACTGGGCTACGCCCTGGTGGACACGGGCGAGACCGCAGAGGCGGAAGGCCTGGCCACCTACATCTACGACTTCGACGCAACCAAGTCCGCCACCCTGTTCGAGTACATCGACCAGCAGAAACCGGCCACCATGTCCCTGGCCCTGAGCGGCGGCAGCTTCGTTTCCACTTTGGGTCCGGGCACGCCAGTCTCCTTCCTGGGCAACTACACCCCCGACTCCAGCCAGACCCTGTCCATGGTCTTCCAGTTCGATAAGCCCATGAACACCAGCTCGGTCCAGGACATCACCAACTGGACCATCAGCCGCAGCACCAACACGGGCCTGGGGGATGGCTACAACTACGGGCTGCCGGTACCGGAAACGGAAGCAACCCTGTCCCCCCATCCATTGGCCGTGTACTACAACCCATCGGACTACACCGCCACGGTGTACTTCTCCATCAACCAGAACGCCGACATCAGCGCCACCATCGACCCGTCCCACATCCAGTTCACCTTCTCCGGCGTGGATGGTTACGGCATTTCGGTGGACCCGGCCACGGACCAGTACGCTGGATTCTCCGGTTTCGCCTGAGGGGGGGAACGCCCTCAGGCGGCCACTTCCACCCCAGGCGCCACGCTGGTCTTCCATGGGGCCGGCTTGCGCACCGAGGGCCACACCGGGCTTTCCATGGTGAGGGCCAGTTGCCGGGCCAGTTCCAGCATGCCGCTGTAGCCCTCGTAGCCGAATTCCCGTTCCTGATTGATGTCCAGGAAGGGGATGCGGGCCTTCAGGGCGGTGTACATGTTGCGGCCGCCAGCGATGAGGATGTCGGCCTGATATTCCTTGACGATGCCCAGCAGGGCCTTGGGGCTGCCGTCGGTGATCATCTTGGTGTTCTCGCCCATGATCTCGCGGATGCGGGCCTTGTCCTCTTCCGTGGACTTGTTGGTGCCCGTGGCCACCACGGTGAGGCCCAGATCCTGGAGGGCCGAGACGATGGACCAGGACTTCACCCCGCCGGTGTAGAGCAGCACCCGCTTGCCGCGCAGGCGCTGGCGCCAGGGCTCCAGGTCGGCGTGGATCTTCGCTTCTTCCCGGGCGATCATGGCTTCCACCCGGGCGCTCAGGTCCGGGTCGTCGATAAGCTTGGCGAAGTCCCGGAAGGCGTTGGAGGTGTCGGTGACGCCGTAGAAACTGCCCTCGAAGAAGGGCACGTTGTAGGTGGTCTGCATCTTGCGCGCCACGTTGAGCAGGGCCTTGGCGCACACCACCATGTTCACTTCCGCCCGGTGCATGGTCTGCACTTCGTGGAAACGGGCATCGCCGGACAGGGTGCAGAGGATGCGCAGACCCAGTTCGTCGAACAGGGGCAGCACGTTCCAGAATTCGCCGGCGATGTTGTATTCGCCGATCAGGTTCACGTCGTGAACCTTGACGCCGGGCCGCTGGGCTTCCGGGGGCACCGGGTCGGGTTCCCGGGTGCCGATGACGTGTTTGAACATGGACTCCCCGGCGATGCGGTTGCCCAGGTTCTTGGTGCCGTAGAAGCCGGCGCAGTCCACCGGCACCACGGGGGTGCCCCAGCGCTCGGTGGCGGCCCGGCAGACCGCTTCGAAATCGTCGCCCACCAGGGCCGGCACGCAGGTGTTGTAAACGAACACGGCAGCGGGGGAATAGCTGTCGAGGGCCTGCTTGATGGCGTGGAACAGGCGTTTCTCGCCCCGCCCCATGATCACGTCCTGTTCGGTGAGATCCGTGGTCATGCCGATCTTGTAGAGGGTGGGCCCGGACGACCGGGTGCCCCGGTTGTCCCAACTGGAGCCGGCGCAGGCGATGGGGCCGTGGACGATGTGGGCCACGTCGGCGATGGGCAGCAGGGCGATCTGGGCCCCGTCGAAGGAACAGCCCCCGGCCGTGGCGCCCGGCTTGGGCTTGGCACAGCCGGATTTGGACTTGGCGTTGTGGGAGCAGGCGGGCTCGTTGAGCAGTTCGGCGACTTGCTTGGCTTGCATGGCAGGGACCCGAGGTGGTTTGCCTGACTGTTGCAAGCCCCGTGCCAGTCATCAACCCATTGTTTTATATGGAATCGACCCCGTCCTTGTAGGCAACCCGACAGACACCGGGGCAGGATGCCAACAAGGCGCGGGTTGGAACCTCAGACGGAATAGGGCGAATCGATCCAGCGTTCCAGCAGGACCGCATCGGGCTCCGGCAGATAGTGGAAATCCTCCACGATGTCCTGCATCACCCCCTGGGCGATCTCCCTGGGCACCAGGGCACCGGCCACCAGGTGGAAGTACCAGGCAGCGGAATAGCCGGCGGCCCGGTCGAAGGCATGCAACTGCTCCGACAAATCCACGCCGCGCACGTCGGTGCGCCAATGGAAGGGCTTGAGACGGCGGGCCAGCAGGGACACCGGCGTGGCCGACATGACCGTATTGCGGTAGCGGTCCTTGTGTTCCCGCAGGGCCAGGATCCAGTAATCGCTGAAGTGTCCCCGGGCGGCGGCGCTGCTGGCCGCCCACTCGGCCATGAAACGGCCGGCGGGCGCCAGTTCCCCCATGCCGGCGGGCAGCCGGGCGGCCACCAGGCGGATGTCGGTGAGGCGGCGGAAAAGATATCGGGGCGCGCCCACCGGCTGGGCATCCACCAGAGCCGGGACCAGGGGGTCGGTGAGTTCCTCCAGGTCGTTGGGTGGGGTGTCCGGATGGATCAGGCGGCGGTCCAGCACCTCTTGCAGTTCCTCCACCTCCAGTTGCAGGAAATCGGCCGGAGCCCGGCCGTAGGCGGCGACGAAATAATGGGTGCGGCCGGAATGGCGAGTGGTGAGCAGGTCGTCGCCGCCGTGGCGGTCCAGGAACTCGCCCATGTCGTCCTGGCAATCGGCCAGTTCAGCGTCGCACCAGGACACCAGATCTTCGGCCAGGCGGGTGCCGTCGGGGCGGATCACGCCGCCGGGCCGGTACCAGCCCCCCCGGGTCAGGGCGAAACGGAAGGTCTGGCCCGGCAGGATCCGCGCCACGGCTTCCATGAGGGCACTGTGGTGGGGCCGTGGCGGAGCGGCCTCGATCTCGGCTTGCAGCCGGCTCAGGGAAGCATCGTCGATGGGGCAGCCATTCATGGCCTAGTCCTCTGTTTGCAGAAATTCGGTCAAGCGCGCCCGGGCCCGTTCCCGGACATCCGGGTCCGAATCCTCCACCAGGGCGGCCACGGCATCAATAGGGGCATTGCCCGCCGCCCCCAACCGGACCCGCCACTCGGGATCGTGGAGCAGGGCGGCGGCATCTTCGGGCAACATGCGGGCGGCGACGATGGCCCGCACTTCCGGATCCGCATCGGCGGCCATGCGCTTCAGGGCAAAACCGGGCAGGCGGCGGGCCACTTCCTTGCGCACCTCCCGTTCCGGATCGTCGGTCATCCGGGTCAGCCGGCCGTGGGGCAGACGCTCGGCCACCCGCTGGCGGACCATGTAGTCCGGGTCGCTGATCAGCACTTCCAACTGCTCCGCCGGCAGGCGCGAAGCCACGGTGATGCGCACTTCCCGGTCCTGGTCCCGGGCCAGGGCGGCCAGGGCCTCGGGGGGCAGGCGCAGGGCAACCGCCCGGCGCACCACCTCGTCCGTATCCCGGGCCAGGCTCAGGATGGCCTGCATGGGGGCATAGCGCACCGCGATGGCGCGCCGCTCCCAGAAATCGTCCTCCAGGCAGGATTCGGCGAACTCCGGATTGCGGCGCAGGAAGCGGTCGATCTGCCGGCCGCTCTGGGCCACCAGGCAGACGTCGCCGGGCACGCAACGGCCCGCCACCTTCAAGGTGTCCCGATGGGGACAGACGGTGCAATCGGCAAGGGGCACCTGGGTCAGATGGGTTCCGGGCCGGCGGCGATGGTCAGACATGCCCCATGCCTCCTTCCGGGGTCCGGCGGCCGGCCCCCGGGAGCCGGCCGGACTTGGCCGGCGCAATCGTCAAAAACCGTCCGCGACGGGGACGAGTTTCGCTTTCGACGAGCAAAGTCCGACAAGCTCCAAGCATCGTGATCTCCATGAACTGAAGGCCCTCCGCCATGGACGAGCCAACCCGGAGGAGTCTCTGCAAGCCCCATGCCAGTTGACGGGAAAGCCGCAAACCGCTGATTTCACTCGGCTTGGCAGTGGCCAAAGGAGCAACCCCGGGAGAATGGCTACGCAAGCGAAAGGGCTTTTGTCACAAAAGCGACAGACTCCCAGGTTCCTCCAGGGTCTTGCGCAGCACCACCATGGCCGACGACTGGAATCCCAGGTGACGGTAGAAATCCAGGGCTGGCCGGTTGTCCTTGTCGGCCAGCAGGGTCACCCGGCTGAAACCCTGCTGTGCCGCCCAGGCCAGCACTTCCTCCACCAGCAGGCGGCCCAACCCCCGCCCCCGGGCGGTGCCGGAGACGATGACGTCTTCCAGCAGCAGAACCCGGCCGCCCCGGGCCGTGCTGACGGTGATCAGGGCATTGGCCATGCCCAGGATCCCCTGCCCTTCCCGCAGCACGAACAACTGTCCCAGGGCGGGGGTATCCAGGATCAGGGCCAACCCGGCCAACTGCCTGTCCCGGTCTGGAACGAAATCACTCTCCAGGGTGAACAGTTCGCTGAGCAGATCCGCCATGGCGGACAGGTCTTCGGGCCGGGCGGGCTCCACGCGTACCGATTCGCTCATCATGCCTCCCCATGGGCAAGAACCGGATTCTCCACGGGCAGACCCATGTCCAGCCCCCGGAAGATGGCGCAGCGGCGAAAGGCCTCCAGATCCGGCACCACGCCCTTCTGATGGCAGTATTTGCCCACCAGTTTGGCCAGGCCCTTGATGTCCCGGCCCGTGGCGCCGGGGAACAGTTCGGGCAAGCGGTCCAGCAGGTCCGCCGCCACGGGCAGGCCGAACTGTTCCGTCATCACCTGCCAGATGCGTTTTCGGGCCTCGGGGCCCGGGGGCTGGTATTTGATGAGGGCGATGCAGCGGGAGACGATGGCTTCGTCGATGTCGTCCACCCGGTTGGTGGTGAGGAACAGCAGACCGTTGAAGTATTCCAGCACCCGCAGGAACACGCCCACCACTGCGTTGGTGGTGATATTGTCGTCGCGGCGGCGGATGTACACGTCAGCCTCGTCGATGAGCATCACCGCGCCCCAGCGCTGGGCCCGGGTGAGCACCTCCTTGAGGGCGGTTTCCATGGTCGCCACGTTGAGGCCCAACTGGCCCGAGTGCACCCGGTACAGGGGCCGGCGGATGATCTCCGCGTAGACCTCGGCGGTGAGGGTCTTGCCCACCCCGGCGGGCCCGGCGCAGAGCACCGTGGTGCCACCGGACTTGCCGGCCACGATGTCGTCCATGAGCACGTCCATCTCGGCGGTGAGGATGTCGATGAGGTCCGTCTGTTCCTCCGGCAGCACCAGTTTCTGCTTGAGTTCCGGCTGATAGACGTAAGGCTCCAGGTCATGGACGTGGACCCACACGTAGTGGTGCAGGTCCATGTGGAACATGAGGATGTGGAAATGCACCGGCAACTGGCTGAACAGGCCCTTGGGCAGTTCCGCCTGGACCGCCTCCGCCATTTCCTCCCCCTTGTAGCGCAGGCTCTTGGCGGCCCGGCGCAGGTAGCCGGCCAGGATGTCGCCGCTGGCCTCCAGGGCCAGGACCCGATCGCCCAGGATGGTTTCGTCGTTCACCAGCCGGGCCTGGCCGCCGCTGGAGGAGAGCACCACCACCTCCTTGCGGGACCAGTCGGTATCGCGATGGGAGGCGGCCGGATTCTCCGCGTAGATACCGGTGCCCCGGCCCAGGAACTGGGCGCCGTAGCGGGCCCGCCAGTCGTAATAGCGTTCCGCCGTGGCATCGTAGCTTTGCAGCAACGCCGGCGTTTCCTTCAGGTAGCCCTTGGCCGCCAGGATCTGCCCCAGGGTGCGCCCGCCCAAGTCCCGGGGCAGGATCATCACGGTCACGTGGGCCAGGCGCCCCCGGGCATTGGCCTTGAGTTCGATGAGCACCCGGCCGGCTTCTTCCTCGGAGGCCGGGGTGAAGTCCAGACGGGTCACCACCCAGGCCATGGGTTTGCCGCTCACCGCCGCCGAAAACAGCCAACCCCGCCGGGTCCCCTCGGCCAGATAACGGGCCAGGGCCGGCACCAGGGGCTCCAGATCGTCGCCCGCGAAGCGCTGGCCGTCTTCCTTGAGGGCATTGTTCAGCGCCCGCAACTGGATGGCCCGGACCTGCTGGTCCGCGTCGCCCTGGTCATACAGACTGCTGAGGAAGGCCAGTTCCGCATCGCCCATGCGGGCCAGGGACAACTCGGCGGCATTGCCCAGGCGCAACTGGGACTGGAGCTCGGCCAGGTGGGGAAAGGAGCCCACCAGGGCTTCCACGTGGGATCGTTCAATGCGCAACTTCATGGGGAATGGCTCCCGGACAGGCAGATTGGCCAGATACAGCAAGATGCGGGCCAGACTTGCCGGGCGCGATCTCCCCTGGAAATACCGCCCAACCCCGGGTCAATCGCGCGGAAGGGAGGCCCTCCCTGTGGGTTTTGCGACAACCGTGTCGCACACGGCCACGCCGCCTGCCTGGCCAGACAGCTCCGGGAACAGCCGGCCGGTGAACCGAGCCGGCCCGGGTCTCCCAGACGCAAGAGGGGACGGACAGTCATGTCGCGGCAATGGATCAGTGCAACCCGGATGGTACTTGCCCGGCTTCCCGGCCAGCCACGGCCGGAACCGGCGATCTGTCGCGAATACACATTCCTTTATTGACGTGGAATTTTTTCACTCGTATTCTGCCCCTACCCGGCCCACCGCCCACGGACCCGGCACCCATCGTGCCCGCCACGTGCACGGGCCAATCATGACTCATCAGGAGAAACCCATGGAAGCTCATCACATCCCGGCCTGGAAAACGGCCTCCCTCGTCGCCCTCCTGGCCCTGGCCGCACCCGCTTGGGCCGCCACGGGCACCCAGGTGGGTGCCAGCGGCAAGACCTTTGCCTCCAGCGGAGTGGATTGCGCCATGCATCCGACCAACGGCATGGCACCCCACGTCCTGGCCGGCTTGTACAACCCGACCACCAGGGCCAAGGCCAACGTGTCGCTGAATGGCGCGCTGGTGGCGAAGGTCAGTTTCGCCAGCCCGGACGCCGACGTGTGGCTGGCCAATGGCAGCAACACCGTGACGGTTGCCCTGACGAAGCGCATCACCGACAGCTACGTGTTCGATGCCACTCCCACCGATCCCAACCTGCCCAACGTCTGCATTCCGGACACCAGCGGCAACACCATCGGTGCCGACCTGGAATACGCCGCCAGCAACAAGTCCTATGCCGTCGTCACCCCGGGCTGCGCCTGGAACCCTCTGACCGGCCGGGGCCAACCCTTCGTCAACCTGTTCGTCAACGGCGACTACCTGCTGAACGTATCCGTGAACAACGTGGCCCTCACCCAGTTGAACGGCACCAGCCTGCCCCACACCGCCGTGTTCCTGAGCCCGGGCCTCAACGTGATCTCGGCCGCCAACGCCGCGCTGTCCACCGACTACTACGTCCGGGACGGCGGCGACGGCACCTGCACCCTGCCCTGACCCGTGAAACCCCATCCTGCCGGATGGGGTTACCGCATTGGCCGGATCAGACTGCGTGGAGCCGATGGCAGTCTGTTCGGGCAGCGATTGCCCGGGTTTTCAGGCCAGCTTCGCAACCGGGAAAAACCTCCCCAGCATCCGGTCCATCCAGGATGCCTCACGACGATCCATGAGCCGGGCAGCCAGGGCTGCCTTCACCTCCGGCACGTAGGCCATGTCATCCCGCTGGATGTGATGGACCAGCCAACTGTAGAGCATGCCGTGGACCTGGGCCCCCACGTCTTCCCCGGCGTCATGCCGTTGCCGGTACTTCTCGACGCGCCGGGCGAACTGATCGTGGACCGCTTTGTGGGGCACGGCCATGGAATAGCGGGCCTCCTCCTGCAAGGCTTCCTCGAAAGCCAGGTGGGAGAGGGTGTAATCAACCAGTTCATCGAGTACCAGGCCCACGAAGTACCGATCTTGGCTGCCGATGGCTCCCTCCAGTTGATTGATGTAATCGGCGATGCGCCGGTGTTGCAGGTCGATGATTTCAATGCCGGTGTCGAAACTGCTGCGCCAGGTGAAGCTCATGTTCGCGGTCCTTTTCCCATACCCATGCCGCCCAGGGTTCGGGCTGGAACGTCCGTGGCCTCCCGTGGCGCCGCCAGGCATGCCTGGCACGGTGGGCCGGCATGGCTTTGACAGGACACACCTCCCCGGTGTGTGCGGCAAAATCGTTGTCGGCGGCCAGCTTATCGAGCCCGTGTTTCGCCAATGTGTCGGCGATCTGGAAAAACGGGCCCCCGCCCCGGGGCAGGGGGGCCCGGGACACGGCACCCGGGTACCTGTCGGACTTGAAGGGAAATCGGCAGCAAATTCGCCGGCGCGGTCGATTCCCGGCCGATGCCCCTGCAATTCCGACATGCTTCTAGTTCTGGAACAGACCAGGCAGCCAGGTGGACAGACCGGGCAGCAGGGCAATGCACAGGGCCCCGAGAATCATGGCCCCCACGGCGGGCAGGACCGAGGCGGCCACTTCCCCCAGGGGCTTCCTGAACAGGGCCGAGGCGAAATAAATGTTGAGACCGGCCGGGGGAAACAGGAAGGCGATCTCCAGGCTGGCCAGGAAGATCACTCCGAAGTGGACCGGGTCGATGCCGTAGGACAGGGCCACGGGCAACAGCAAGGGAACCAGCACCACCAACGCCGCGTAGATCTCCATGAGGGCGCCGGCCAGTAACAGAAACAGGGTGAGGGCCGACAGGAACACGTAGCGGTTGGGCAGCACCGCCCGGACCCACTCCACCATCTGGTCCGGAATGCCTGCATCCACCAGGAAGTTGGTGAGCCCCAGGGCCATGCCCAGGATGAGCATGATGCCGCCGATGATCTGGGCGGTTTCCACCAGGCTGGCCCCCAGCCCCTTCAGGTCCAGTTCCCGATGGGCCAGGGTCTGGGTGAGGATGGCGTAGGCGGCGGTCAGGGCCGCACTTTCCATGGGGGTGGCCAGGCCGCTCACCATGGCGCCGATGGCCACCGCCGGCGCCAGGATCTCCCACTTGGCGGCCAGGATGGCCTGGCGACGGGAAACCACCGGCGCCGGCACCACCGGTCGTCCGGCAACGGCGCCGTTCCGGCCCAGGAATCCCCCGGCCAGGAGCAGGAAAGCCACCATCACCAGGGCCGGCAGCAGACCGGCCAGGAACATGGTGTTGATGGGAACCCGAGCGATGATGGCGTACATGATGAGGGGCACCGAAGGGGCCAGCAGCACCCCCAGGGCGCTGGCGCTGGTCACCAGGCCGATGCCCCGCCTTTCCGGGAATCCCGCCCGGGTGAGGAGGGGCAGCAACAGGCCGCCCAGGGCCAGGATGGTGACCCCGCTGCCCCCGGTCAGGGCGGTGAAAAAGGAACACAACAGGGCGCCGGCCACGGCCGTGCCCAGGGCTCCGCCGCCGAACAGGGCGGTGAACAGGGTGCCCAGGCGGCCGGCCGCCCCGGTGCGGGAAAACACCAGACCCGCCAGGGTGAACAGGGGCAGGGCCGGCAGGGAGGGGTTCACGGTGATCTGGTAATGGCTCAGTGGCACCGCCGCCAGGGGCTGGCCCTCCATCCAGAACAGGGCCAGGGCCAGCCCGCCCAGCACGGCGAAGATGGGGGCGCCGCACAGCAGGATGACGCCCAACCCCAGGGCAAAGGGGAAGATGGGCAGGGTCGCGCCATCGAAATGGGCGGCGAACAGCCAGCCCGCCAGGGGCAGGGCCAGGGCGGTCAGACCACGCCAGGGCAGGGCGTCCACCAGGCGCCAACCCAGGCGGAACCCCAGAAGCAGGAATCCGGCCGGCATGGCCGCCTCCATGACCCAGCCGGGGAGGCCATAGGCCAGGGGACTCGCCATGGCCATTTCGCTGGCCACGAAGACCCAACTGGCCTGGGCCAGCATGCCGCTGATCAGGGCCGAACCGGCCAGCGCCAGAAGCCGGGCGGATCGGGCCAGGGCCGGGTGGCCGGCGGCGGCCAGGCCGGCCCCCAGGGAGGTCAGGTGCCCGCCCCGCTCGGCCACCAGGGCGCCGAACATGGCCAGGATCAGGCCCAGGTGCTGCACCAGGGCCGGCCCGTTCTCCACCCCCCGGCCCAACAGGGGACGCGCCACGATCTCGAGCAGGGGAATGAGGAGCATCAACGCCAGGGCCCCGCCGGCCAGACAGGCATCGAAACGAAGAAGGGCGCGCAAGGGGGCCATCAGCAACAAAACCTGCAGGGCGTGGACACGGATTCCCGGGACAGGGGCGGGGCGATCCTCAGGATTTGCCCTTGGCCGAACGATAGGTTTCCAGATGGCGCACCACTTCGTCGAAGGTGTCCGCCGGCACCAGGCGGCCGCGAATGCGCGGATACAGATCGTCGGCCAGCTTGCGCCAGGCCTTCATCTGCTCGGGGGTGGGCCGGGTCACGGTGAGGCCCCGCTTCTTCATGGCCTCCACCGCCTCATCCACTTCCCTGCGGGCCTGGGCGCGCATGTTGTCGCCGGCCCGGGCGCCGGCCGCCTTCACCGCCGCCTGGGCGGCCGGGTTCATCTCCTCCCAGGCCTTGCGGGTGATCACCAGGGCGCCCACCACCGGCGCCCAATTCAGGTCCAGCATGTGGGGCGCGCTGCTGTAGATCTGGGTGGCCAGGGCGAAATAGGGGGTGGAAGGTACGGCATTGATCATGCCCGTCTGGATGGCCGGCAGGATGTCCGCCACTTCCAGAGGAACGGGGGTGTAGCCCAGGCTTTTCATGATTTCGTGCTGGGCCGGCTCGGCGCCCCAGGCAAAGAACTTCATGCCGCGGAAATCGCCGGGAGTGGCCGCCGGCTGCTTGCTGAAGAAGCGCACCCAGCCCGCATCGCCCCAGGCCAGGATGACGAAGCCCTTGTCGAAGAATTTCTGCTCCATGTCGGCCCGCAGTTTCTCGCGGACGTGGTCCACCTCCTCCCAGTTGCGGAACATGAGGGGCATGAGTTGCAGGGCCGAAATACTGGGCTCGATGGTTTCCAGTCCGGCCACCGACAACAGCCCGCCCTGCAACTGGCCGATGCGCATGCGCCGCACCATGTCCACTTCCCCCCCCTGGCTGCCATCGGGATAGATCAGCACCTTGCCGCCCCCCTGGGCCGTGCGCCAGGCCTCCCCCACCTCCAGCAACTGCCGGTGATAGAGGGAGTTCTTCGGCGCCAGGGTGCCGATGCGCAACGGGCCAGCGGCCAGAGCGGAGACGGAAAGCAGCACGAGGGAAAACAGCAGGACGATGGCACGCATGGCGTCAGGTTCCAGGAGAAAGTGTTCAGAACAGGTCGGCGGATTTTTCCAGCAGCCAGGCCGCCCGGCGGCGCATCACCTGGTCTTGCAGGGACAGGGGGGCGTCGGTCACGGGCAGGGACAGGGCCTGGTTCAGCAGGCCTTCAAAGGCATCCCGATCCCCTGCCGGCAAGGCCACGCCTTCGGCCTTGGCCACCAGGGCCCCGGGGCTCCGGCCGCCGGATTGGGCGATGGCCTGGTCGAACCAGGCCAGGGCCTGGGCTCGGCTGCCTCCGGGCCGGGCCCCTTCGAAGGTGGCCAGCAGGCCGGTGAGGCTGCCTCGGCCCCAGGCCGGGTCCGACTGCCAGGCCAGTCTGGCCAGCCGGGCAGCCAGGGGCAGGTCGGCCACCACCTCCGGATTGTCCTTGCTGAGGGAAATCCAGCCACCCCAGGCGGCGGCCGCCCAATAGGCCAGACCCACTTCGCTTTGCCCCAGGGCTGGCCAGCCCTCGGGGGGGCCGGCCAGGGCCCGGAGCAGACCCGGGTGGGCCTGCTCCAGCGCCCCCATGGCGTGGTTCCGGGCCCGTCGATAGAGCCGGGCCGCCCGCTGGCGCAGGCGTTCCGCCTCGGCCAGGTTCCGTTCCTCCACCCGCTCGGCCTCAAAGGCCACGAAGGCATAGGCGTACTGGGTGAAACCGGCGGCCACCGATTCCGCCAGGGCCAGATGGCCGGGTTGTTCTCCCAGCACCGATTCCGAAAGCTTGAGATAGAAGGCGCTGGCCTCCCGGGCCAGCTCCAGATCCTCTTCCGTGGACTGGCCCTGGGCCGCCAGGCCATCCGCCAGGCGTTCCATGACCATCTGACGCGGCGAACAACCGGCCAGGGCCATCATGCCCAGGACGCACGCCGCACCACCCAGCCCAACTTTCATCACGCCCTTCCCCGCCGGATAAACCGGCCATTCTGGGGAGGACGTGTTACAAGCCCATGGCAGGCACCCTGCCGAGAACAATGGAGCGGTCAACTGAGGGATCAAGGATGAGTACCCGTTCGGCCCAGTGCTGGACTCGATCCTGGCCCGGTATGGCAAGCGGCAGGGGTCAACGGGTCGGGAGGGAGCGCCCGGCGTAAGATGGCCGGCCCCGCCACCGCTGTTCCATGCCATGACCGATCTGCCCATTTCCCGGCCCCAGGACCTGTTGCTGCTGGTAACCCGGGAAATGCCCTTCGGCAAACACAAGGGCTGCCTCATCGCCGACCTGCCCGGCAACTACCTCAACTGGTTCGCCCGGGAAGGCTTTCCGCCGGGTGAGATCGGCCGCCTGCTGGCACTGATGCATGAAATCGACCACAACGGCTTGACGGGGATGCTGGACCCGTTGCGGCAGCCGGGACGCTGAGCGTTGCCGGAAAAATCCGGCCTCAGCCTCAGCCCACCAGCGCCACCGCCTTGATCTGGGCGTACACCAGTTGTCCCGGGGCCAGGGCCAGAGTCTGGGCCGAACGCCTGGTGAGCCGGGCCACCAGGGGCGAGCCGCCCACGTTGAGGCGCACCAGGGCCAGGGCCGGGTGGGCGTCGTCGGCGATTTCCGCCACGGCGGCGGGCAGGGTGTTGAGGATGCTGGTGCCGCTGTGCCGGGTGAGGGCCAGGCTCACGTCCCGGGCCAGGATGCGCACCCGGACGTGGTGGCCGACGGCGTGCCCGCCATCGCGTACCCAGACGCTGCCCCCGGGGAAGGCCACCCGGGCCAGATGCCAGGCCGGGTCCCGTTCTTCCACCACGGCATCGAGCACCACCCCGGCGTCTTCCCCCAGACGGATGGGCAGGTCCAGGCGGGCCAGGGTATCGGTGATGGGGCCGGCGGCCACCACCCGGCCAGCGTCCATGACCACGATGTGATCGGCCAGGCGGGCCACTTCGTCGGGTGCGTGGCTGACGTAGAGGATGGGGATGTCCAGTTCGTCGTGGAGCCGCTCCAGATAGGGCAGGATTTCCTGCTTGCGGGCCAGATCCAGGGCGGAAAGGGGCTCGTCCATGAGCAGAATGCGGGGGCTCACGGCCAGGGCCCGGGCCATGCCGACCCGTTGCCGCTCACCGCCGGACAGGCGGTCCGGCTTGCGTTCCAGCAGGTGGCCGATGCCCAGGAGTTCGATGGCCTGGTCCAGGCTCACCCGGCGCGTTGGGGCGGCCACCCGCTTCAGGCCGAATTGCAGGTTGCGCCGCACCGTGAGGTGGGGGAACAGGTTCGCTTCCTGGAACACGTAGCCCAATGGGCGGCGGTGAGTGGGCAGAAAGTCGCCGCCCGACTGCCAGGTGTCGCCATTGACGCGCAACTGGCCGCCGGGGGCCCGCTCCAGGCCGGCGATGAGACGCAGCAGGGTGGTCTTGCCGCTGCCCGAGGCGCCGAACAGGGCGGTGACGCCCCGGCCGGGCAGCTCCAGATCCACGTCCAGGCTGAAGCCGGAGCGGACCAGGTGAAAGCGGGCCTGGATGCCGGTCACTTGCGCCTCCCCGTGGGATTGAGGGTGTAGAGCACCAGCAGCACCAGGAAGGAGAACACCACCATGCCCGCCGCCAGACCGTGGGCCTGGGCGTATTCCATGGCCTCCACGTGGTCGTAGATCTGCACCGAGACCACCCGGGTTTCGTTGGGGATGTTGCCGCCGATCATCAGCACCACGCCGAATTCCCCCACGGTGTGGGCGAAGCCCAGGACGGTGGCGGTGAGATAGCCGGGCCGGGCCAGGGGCAGAACCACGCTGAAGAAGGCATCCAGGGGAGAAGCCCGCAGAGTGGCGGCCGCCTCCAGGGGCTTGTCGCCCATGGCCTCGAAGGCGTTCTGCAGGGGCTGCACCACGAAGGGCAGGGAATAGAACACCGAGGCCACCACCAGGCCGGCGAAGGTGAAGGGCAACAGGCCCAGGCCCAGGGCCTGGGTGAGCTGGCCGCCCGGACCGTTGGGCCCCAGGGCCACCAGCAGATAGAAGCCGATGACCGTGGGGGGCAGGACGATGGGCAGGGCCACCAGGGCGCCCACCGGCCCCTTCCACCAGGAGCGGGTGCGGGCCAGCCACCAGGCGATGGGGGTGCCCAGCACCAGCAGCAGGGACGTGGTGACGCCGGCCAGCTTCAGGGTGAGCCAGACGGCGGCGAGATCGGTGCTTTCAAGCATGGCGGGCGCGAATCAATACTCGTAGCCGTAGGCCTTGATGATGGCCCGGGCCTTGTCCCCCTTCAGGTATTTGGCCAAGGCCTCGGCGGCGGGGTTGCCCTTGCCGTTGTTGAGGATCACCGCGTCCTGGCGGATGGGGGTGTGCAGATGGCCGGGGACGACCCAGGCGGAACCGCTGCTGATCTTGCCGTCCTTGCTCACCTGGGACAGGGCGATGAAACCCAGGTCCGCGTTGCCGGTGCCGATGAACTGCCAGGTCTGGGCAATGTTCTCGCCCTGGACGAACTTGGGTTGCACGGCGCCCAACACGCCCAGCTTGGTCAACACCTCCACGGCGGCGGCGCCATAGGGTGCCAGCTTGGGGTTGGCCAGGGCCAGCTTGCTGAAATCCCCCTTCTTCAGCACGTCCCCCTTGTCGTCCACCAGGCCCGGGGTGGCGGACCACAGCACCAGCCTGCCGATGGCATAGGTGAAGCGGCTGCCGGCCAGGGCCAGGCCTTCCTTTTCCAGTTTCGCGGGGGTTTCGTCATCGGCCGCCAGCAGCATCTGGAAAGGCGCGCCGTTCTTGATCTGGGCGTAGAACTTGCCGGTGGCGCCGAAGGCCAGGATGGCCTTGTGGCCCGTGTCCTTTTCGAATTCGGCGGCAATCCTGGGCATGGGCGCCGTGAAATTGGCGGCCACGGCCACCTGGACTTCGTCGGCCAGGGCGGATTGGCTGCCCAGGAGAACGAGCAGGGCCATCGTGAGTTGGGTGATGCGGAGCATGGAGTTCCCTTTCGGTTGGTTGATGTGTGCGGGTGCTGCTCAGGCGTTGACGGCCAGGATGATATGGGAAGCCTTGATCAGGGCGCACGCCCGGCTGCCCGGTTGCAGCCCCATTTCCTGGGTGCTGGCATGGGTGACGATGGCGGCCACGGTCTTGCCGCCGGGCAGTTCGATGATGACTTCGTCGTTGACGGCGCCTTCCAGGCAGCGCACCACGGTGCCGCACAGGCGGTTGCGGGCACTGGTTTTCAAGGGGGTGTCGTTGGTGAGGATGACCCAGGGGGCCTTGATCAGGGCATAGGCCTCAATGCCGGGCTTGAGACCCAGGTGCTCCACGCTGTCCTGGGTGATCATGGCCACGAGTTCGTCGCCTCCGCCGATGTCGAGCACCACTTCGGCGTTGACGGGGCCGCTCTTGACGGCCTTCACCTGGCCGAGGAACTGGTTGCGGGCACTGGTCTGCATATCAAATCTCCTGATGACACGGTAATACTGATCGAAGTCGTCCATGATGCGGTTCAGGTGGGACAGCACCCTTTCACGTTCCTTTTCCAGACGACGGTAGGCGGCCACGATGCGCCGGCCGTATTCGGTGAGCAGCGTGCCGCCGCCATGCCTGCCGCCGGGCTGGCGGGCCACCACCGCCTGTTCGGACAGGTTGTTGATGGCTTCCACCGCCTGCCAGGCGGCCTTGTAGCTCATGCCCATGGCATTGGCGGCGGCACTGATGGAACCGGAGGCGTCGATGCGCTCCAGCAGTTCCAGATGGTCCCAGCGTCGGCCCCGGCCCAGGGCGGCCAGGGGCAGGCTGTTGGCAGTGGCGGATGGGGTCATGGGTTCACTCCTGGTTCGGATATTCGGCATCGATATGTCGATATGTGCCATGACGACATATCGCATTGGAAAAAAAAGGCCAGGTGCTTGCCATGGCCGTTCAGTCTTCCGACACCCAGGCCAGAACCACGCCGATGGCCACGTCCGGATCGTTGGTCAGGGTCAGGCAGTGTTCGCTGCCGTTGACCAGGTACAGGTTGAAACCGGGCCGTTCCAGCACCGCCGGGAGGCGGGCCGGCACGTCGTCGTCGCCGCACAGGGTCAGGTGCAGACTGGGGAAGCGGCCTTTCAGGTCGGCCAGCAGGGCCTCGTCCAGGGGGCGGCCGGCCACGGCATCGGCCACGGCGGTGAGGGTCTCCCGATCGATCACCCTTCCAACTCCTCTTCTTCCTGGCCGAAGCGGGACAGGGATTTGGCTTCCACCCCCATGATCTTGGCCAGCCAGGGGGGTGGCGCATCGAGCACCGACTGGAGCCGGGCCAGGGTATCCCGGGCCGGACCGGCAGAGGGGATCTTCACCGGATGCACGCCGGCCCGGACCACCTTGGCGGCGGCGGGGCCGCCGATGGACTGCACGTAGACGAGCTGGCAGTCGTTGATGAGTTCGGAACGGGCGACGTTCTTGTCTTCGGCTTCGTCGGCAATGAGTGTGGGCCGCACGTCCACCAGCTTGAGGGCGGTCTTGCCCACCTGGTAGACCAGGAAGCGGGGGGCGGAACCGAAGTGGCCGTCCAGGTTGTCGGCGGTGTTGGAGGCCACGGCCACCCGCAGGCTGTCGGGAATCTCGCCGTCGCTGTAGGTCTCGGGCTTGGGGATGTTGGAGTCGTCGCCGTTCTCCCCCCACAGGTAGCGCACGGCCAGCTTGATGGAGGCCATGTCGGCGTCGGGCTCCACGCTCTCCTCACCGGTGAGCAGGGCCTTCAGGTCGGCCACGGTGAAGCTGGTCAGCTTGTCTTCGGTGATGGGCAGGCCCAGCTTTTCCGCCAGCCGCAAGGTCAGGGCACGGGGATCCACCTCGGCCAGGGTCTTGGCAGCCAGGGCGATGCGCAGGGCGGCGCCTTTGGTGATGGTGGTCATGGGTTGCTCCGGTGATGGGGGATGGGGGATGGGCGATGGGGAGACAAGCCGGGGTTCACATTCCCCATTCCCCATCACCCATCCCCGCCCTTATGCAGCCAAGGGGATGATGCAGTCGTCGATGGGGCAGAGCTTCACGCACTGGGGCTTGTCGAAGTCGCCCTCACACTCCGTGCAGCTTTCGGCGTCGATGACGTAGACGCCCTTCTTGGCCTTGATGGAGGTGGTGGGGCATTCGGGTTCGCAGTCACCGCAGGCGGTGCACAGGTCGGCAACGATCTTGAGTGCCATGATGATTTCCTTTCAGTTCATTCCGCCGCGTCCAGGCGCTTGGCGCGCACGGAGTAGGGCAGACGTTCAGGCGCGGTCTGGGGCTCGATGAAATACGAACCGCCGTTGTTCAGCTTGATCTCGCCACCCCATTTTTCAGGGGTGTCGAACTCCATCGAAACGATGGTGTCCTCGAGGTCGCGCTTGGGCAGGTAGAAGACGTATTCGCCCTTGTCGCCGCGCCGGATCATGATGTTGGCCATGGTAGTACCCCGGTCAGGAGTGAGGGGTGAGGAGTGAGGAGGAAGGCGAAACCCCGGGGGGGTGACTCCTCACTCCTCTCTCCTTCCTCCTCACCGACCTCGGTCGCGATCAGCGAACGAGGTCGTAGTTGTAGTCCGTGGTACCCATGCCGCGGGTTTCCTCGTCCAGCCGCTCCAGCACCGCGTTCACCAGGGTGGTGAGCATCTGCATGGCGCCTTCGTAGCCCAGGGTGGTCTGGCGGTGCAGGTGGTGGCGGTCGAAGATGGGGAAGCCCAGACGGATCAGGGGCACTTCGAAGGCCTTGCCCTTGTGCAGGGTGTCACGCTGGATGAACTTGCCGTAGGAGTTGCCGATCAGGAAGTCAGGCTTGTCGGTGAACACCAGGGAACGCATGTGCCACAGGTCGGCGCCGGGGTAGGTCTTGCAGTTCACGCCGTAGGGCGAGTCGGCCAGCAGCTTCTTCATGGCCTTGTCCCACTTCTTGGAACCGTTGTTGCACAGGATGTGGATGGGTTCGGCACCCAGTTCCAGGAGGAACTTGGTCAGGCCCATGACGAAGTCGGGGTCGCCGTAGAGGGCGAACTTCTTGCCGTGCAGCCAGGTGTGGCTGTCCATCATCATGTCCAGCAGGCGGCCGCGTTCCTTGACCAGGGAGTCGGGGATGGGCTTGCCGGTGACTTCGGAGACCTTCATCAGCCACTCGTCGGTCCACTCCAGGCCCATGGGGATTTGCAGCTTGGGCACTTCCTGGGTCCAGGTGGTCTCGACCAGTTTCTTGGTCTTTTCCAGTTGCATGGGTTGCAGCAGGAAAGTGGTCTTGGCGTTGGGGGCGTCCTTCACCTCGTCCATGGTGGTGCCGCCGGCGTACATGCGGAACTGGCCGTCGGCCGGGGTGTCCAGCACTTCCGTGGGGTCGCACAGGAAGGAGTAGTCCACGCCCATCTCGGTGAGCATGCGCTTGATGACCTTGTAGTTGCCCAGGTAGGTCTCGAAGCCCGGCACGATGTTGATCTTGCCGTTGCTGCCCACCGCCTTGCCTTCCATGAAGTTCAGGGTGAAGTAGCGGGCGATGCCTTCGAACATGTTGTCCCAGCCGGTCACGTGGCTGCCCACGAAGGACGGGGTGTGGGCGTAGGGGATCGGGAAGTCCTTGTCGATGTGGCCTTCCTTCTTGGAGTTGTTGATGAAGGCGTTCAGGTCGTCACCGATGACTTCCGCCATGCAGGTGGTGGACACGGCGATCATGTCGGGCTTGTACAGGGCCTTGGCGTTGGGCAGGCCGTCGAACATGTTCTTCTGGCCGCCGAACACGGCTGCGTCTTCCGTCATGGAGTCGGACACGCAGGCGATGGGCTCTTTGAAGTGGCGGTTGAAGTAGGTGCGGAAGTAGGCCACGCAACCTTGGGAACCGTGCACGTAGGGCAGGGTCTTTTCAAAGCCCAGGGCGCAGAGCACGGCGCCCAGGGGCTGGCAGGCCTTGGCCGGGTTGATGGTCAGGGCCTCGCGCTTGAAGTTGAGGTCCTTGTATTCGACGCTGGTGGTCCACTGGAAGGTCTCTTCGATCTTGGCCTGGTCGTGCTTGGCTTCGAACAGCTTCTTGGCATCCAGGGAGGCCTTGTACTCGTCCTGGCGGAACAGGGGATAGGACGGGACGATCTTTTCTGCGACTTGCATGTTCATCTCCTTACCCGCGCCGCCAATCTGCGGACACAGGCATAAGGTTTTTAACCGGTGAGGAGGGAGGGGTGAGGAGTGAGGAGAAAAATCTCCCACCACTCCACTTCCCGCTCTTCTCCCCTTACTCCTTACTCCTCACTGCAATCACGCGGCCTTGGCCATATCCTCGCCCTCGGCGGCAGGCTTCTTCCAGGGCGGAATCAGCTTGTTCCAGCAGGGGTTGTTGAGGGTCATGTCCATGTCACGGGCGAAGATGGCGAAGCCGTCATAGCCGTGATAGGGGCCGGAGTAGTCCCAGGAGTGCATCTGGCGGAAGGGGATGCCCATCTTCTGGAAGATGTACTTCTCCTTGATGCCGGAGCCGATCAGGTCGGGCTTGACCTTCTTCACGAATTCCTCGAATTCGAAACCGGTAACGTCGTCGTACAGCAGGGTGGCGTTGCCCATCTCCTTGATGGTCCGGTCGTAGTCGTCGCCGTGGGCGAACTCGTAGCCGGTGCCCACCACTTCCATGCCCAGGTCCTCGTAGGAGCCGATCACGTGCCGGGGACGCAGACCGCCCACGTAGAGCATGACCCGCTTGCCGGTGAGGCGCGGCTTGTACTTGGCCACCACGGCATCCACCATGGGCTGGTACTTGGCGATCACTTCCTCGCACTTCTTCTGGATGCTCTCGTCGAAGAAGGCGGCGATCTTGCGCAGGGACTCGGCGATCTTGGTGGGGCCGAAGAAGTTGTATTCCATCCAGGGAATACCGTACTTCTCTTCCATGTGCCGGCTGATGTAGTTCATGGAACGGTAGCAGTGCAGCAGGTTCAGCTTGGCCTTGGGGGTCAGCTCCATTTCCGCCAGGCTGCCGTCGCCGGACCACTGGGCGATGACGCGCAGGCCCATTTCTTCCAGCAGGATGCGGGAGGACCAGGCATCGCCGCCGATGTTGTAGTCGCCGATCACGGTGACGTCATAGGGAGAGGGCACGAAGCTGGTGTCTTCCTTCTTCACGTCCAGGACCCAGTCACGGATCGCGTCGTTGGCGATGTGGTGGCCCAGGGACTGGGACACGCCGCGGAAGCCTTCGCAGCGCACGGGCACCACGGGCTTGTTGATGGCGGCGGAAGCCTTCTTGGAGACGGCCTCGATGTCGTCGCCGATCAGGCCGATGGGGCACTCGGATTGCACGGAGATGCCCTTGACCAGGGGGAACAGTTCCTCGATCTCGGTGATGATCTTGGCCAGCTTCTTGTCGCCGCCGAAGACGATGTCCTTCTCCTGGAAATCGGAGGTGAAGTTCATCGTCACGAAAGTGTTCACACCGGTGGTGCCGATGTAGTAGTTACGACGCCCGGCGCGGCTGTACTGGCCGCAACCCACGGGGCCGTGGGAAATGTGGATCATGTCCTTGATGGGACCCCAGACCACGCCGCGGGAACCGGCGTAGGCGCAACCACGAATGGTCATGACGCCGGGCAGGGATTTGCGGTTGGAGGTGATGCACTTCTTGGACTGCTCGATGCTCTGGTCGTTGACGGCCAGGTGCTTGGCGCGGTCCTTCTTGGCCTTGTCGGGATAAACCTCCAGCACCTCGGCGATGAGGGCTTCGGTTTCTTCACGGGTCAGGTTCGACATTTGCTTCTCCTTTCACGCCGCCACCCATCTGTGGACGGCGTGTTCAGGTTGATCGGTTTGACCTCCTCCCCCGCCGGGGGAGGGGCTTGCAACATCAAGCAGCGGCTTCAGCGGCCAACTGGGCAGCGGTCTTGCCGACGATGGACTCGTCTTCCTCTTCCAGGATGCCGAAGGACATCATCACTTCTTCCAGCTCATCCATGGTGATGGGGGTGGGGATCACCAGGTTCTTGTTGTTCATGACCTTCTGGGCCAGAGCACGGTACTCGTCGGCCTGCTTGGCCTGGGGGTTGTACTCGATGACGGTCATGCGGCGGATTTCGGCGCGCTGCACTTCGTTGTCCCGGGGGATGAAGTGGATCATGTGGCTGCCCAGCTTGGTGGCCAGCTCGGTGATCAGCTCGTCTTCACGGGCGGTGTTGCGGGAGTTGCAGATCAGGCCGGCCAGGCGGACGCCGCCGGAGTTGGCGTACTTCACGATGCCCTTGGCGATGTTGTTGGCGGCGTACATGGCCATCATTTCGCCGGACACGACGATGTAGATTTCCTGGGCCTTGTTCTCGCGGATGGGCATGGCGAAGCCGCCACACACCACGTCACCCAGCACGTCGTAGAACACGAAGTCCAGGTCTTCCTCGTAGGCGCCTTCTTCTTCCAGGAAGTTGATGGCGGTGATCACGCCGCGGCCGGCGCAGCCGACGCCCGGCTCGGGACCACCGGATTCGACGCACTTGATGTCGCCGTAGCCCACCTTCAGGACGTCTTCCAGCTCCAGGTCTTCCACGGAACCGGCTTCAGCCGCCAGGTGCATGATGGTGTTCTGAGCCTTGGCGTGCAGGATCAGGCGGGTGGAGTCCGCCTTGGGATCGCAACCAACGATCATCACTTTCTTACCAGCCTCGGCCAGGGCGGCCACGAGGTTCTGAGTGGTGGTGGACTTGCCGATACCACCCTTGCCGTAAATCGCGCATTGACGCAGTGCCATGATCTTTCTCCTCTGACTTCGAAACGGGGTGCGATTGAAAGGTCGCTCGCACCCTTCTTTTTGCAAGCCCTGTGCCAGAGGCCATGGCAACCACTATCTTGTTGTTTCTATTGATGTACAAAACAGGACACCAAGATCATGAAGGCGTTTCTGTCACGACAATGACCCTGGCTTTGTCGGGGTGGCTACAAGCTTTTGTCGGGTCGTGCCGGTCCGGATGGGGACCGCTGATGGCGCAGACGTGGCTAGCCTTGCCCCAGGTTTCCGCCTTCTCGTCCGCTCACATCCATCCAGCAGTGGGGCAGGCCCAGGTCGGCCAGCCAGGCCGGGCCGTTGGCCTCCATGAGCAGGGCGATGGTGGCCGCGCTGCCCGCCACCAGACAGTGGGGTGCAGCCACGCTGACGCTGGCCAGGTGGCGCACCGGCCAGCCGGTACGGGGATTGAGGATGTGGCCGTAGCGCACCCCGTCCACCACCAGGCAGCGTTCGTAGTCGCCGCTGCTGGCCAGGCCCCCGTCGGCCATGGCCTGGGTGCGCCACAGGCCGTGGGCCTGGCGGGGATGGCGGATGCCGATGCGCCAGGCACCCCCGTCCGGCCGGGGCCCCAAGATGCGGATGTCGCCCCCCAGATTGATCATGCCGCCTTCCACGCCCATGTCCCGGGCCAGGGCGGCGATGCGGTCGGCGGCGTATTCCTTCACCACGCCCCCCAGGTCCAGTTCCAGACCCGCCCGGGGAAAGCTCAGCACCGGGTTGGACCAGCGCAGGCGTTGCCAGCCCACCCGCTCCAGCAAGGCTTCGACCCGCTCCCCGGGGGGCAGGCGGCCGGACTTGAAATCCCAGGCCTGGCGCAGCACGCCGGAGGTGATGTCGAACAGGCCGTCGCTTTCCCGCCAACAGGTGTCGGCATAGTGGAGCAGGCCGGCGGTTTCCCCATCGACACTCAGGCTGCCGCCACTGGCGGCCACCCGGTTGATGTGGGCCACGATGCTGTCGTCCCGGTAGCGGGAATAGCGGCTTTCCAGACGCAGCACCTCGGCCCGGGCTGCCCCCAGGGCCGCTTCGGCCGCCTCCTGGTCCCGCGCCCAGAACTGGAGTTCGCAGGGCGAGCCCATGGCTGGGAAGGCCTGGTGCACGAGACAGGAGGCCCGGGCCATGGGGACGTCAGAAATGGTGTTGCCAGGACAGGGACAAAGCCCCCGTGCGGCCCGCCTGATAGCCGTTGTAGTCGCCGGCGAGGGGTTGCAGCCACTCGGCGGCGAACTGCTCCTTGCCATTGCGGTAGGTGAAGCCCAGGCCCCCGTCCCAGAAACGGCCACCGTAATTGCCCGGGAAGTCCGCCGTGTTGGTCAGGGGATGGGTGTCGTCGAACTCGCCCTGGATCATGCCCTGCTCCGAATACAGCAGGCGGGCCGAGATGGACCAGCGCCGGCTCAAGGCCAGGCTGGCCCAGGTGCTGGCGTGGAACTGGTCCCCCAGGGCATAGCCCTGGTCGTTGCTCTTTTCCAGATGGCGAACCAGGCCCGCCTGGGCGCCCCAGGTCCAGCCATCGAAATGGTTCAGCCAGGTGAGGCTGGCGGACAGGTCCCAGGTGCCGCTGCCCAGTTGCATGCCGTAGTCCAGGAAACCGGACTCCTGCTGGTGGGTGCGGCGGAAGGTGAGATCCGTGGCCCCGGTGGGAATACCCAGGCCCAGGGCGCCGATCAGTTCGTGGCGGGGCGTGGCCAGCCAGCGCATGAGCAGGCCGGCTTCGCTGTCCCCCAGGCCGCCGCTGCCATGGTCGCCATGGGCCGAGTGGGGGTCGAAGACGGCGCCGTCCAGGGTGCGCACTCCCATGGACATGTCGTGGTAGTGGGTCATCACCATGACATTGAGCCAGTCGGCGGGGGCATACATCAACTCCAGCATGTGCATGCCCATGTGCATCTTGCCAGGCACGCTGGAACAGTCCCCGGCGGGCCGGCAGCCCCGGGCCAGCACCTGGGCGTCACCCACCGTATCCGAGCCGTGGCGGATGTTGCCGTCCTGGCGGCTGAAGTCGTAGCGGTAGCCGAGCATGAGGGCGCCTGGCCGGGCCATGAAGTGGGCGTTATCCACCCCGGCCGGGGCCGGCTGTCCAACTCGGGCGCCATGGTCATGGTCCGTGTGATGTTCGTGGTCCCCCCCCGGGTCTGCATCGGCCCCGTCTCCTTCCAGGCTGGTGCGCAGGGTGACGGAGAACATGAGGGCCTTCTGGTCGGCAAAGGACGCTTCGCCGCCCCCGCCCCATTTCAGATTGCCGCCCTGGCGGGTGTAGTCCAGCCCCGCTTCCAACACCAGGTTGTCATCGAGCCGCTTGCTCAGGGACAGGCCGGCGCTGAGGGCGCCGTAGGCGGCCAGGCGGGCATCGCTGGAGAAGTTGGCCGGGAGCAGGCCAGGGTCGAAGTAGGTGGTGCCCAGGTAATCGCCGGTGTCTGGATCGAAATGGTTGGTCACATAGGCCTGGTTGGAGATCAGATAGGGGACATAGAAGTCCGCTGCACTCTGACTGTAGTAGCGAACCCGCGGGGTCAGCCGCCAGCCGCCGCCCAGATTCTGGCGCCACTCTCCTTCCAAGGTATGGGCCCGGATGCCCCAGTCATCCCGATTGTGCCGATAACCCAAGCTCACGGCCGCCTTCAAACCGGGCAGATATTGCAGGTAGCGATTGTCCCAAACCCATTGCCGGCGCTTGTCCGGCCGCTGTTCCAGGAAGGCCCGCACCTCGCCGTAGTAGCCACCTGGAGGTGCCAGGGATTGCTGCTCCGGATCGAGGAAGGCGATCTCCACCGCCTTGTAGGGATTCTCCAGATAGCCGCTGCTACGCACCATGCTCAGGCTGGTCTGGAAGCGGGACTGGCGGTTGAGCACCTGGGTCAGGCTCACACCGGGATTCCAGTCACGACGCTCCCCGTCCAGACGGGCCCCACCGGACGGCAGTAGGGTGAGCTGATCCTGGAATAGGGCCCGATAGACGTAGCCCTGGGTGTCATGGTCCAAAAGGGCAGCGATGTCGGAACGGGTGTGGGACAACCCCAGCCCCAAGGTGGTGAGCCGGTTGTTCATATCCCAGCGCCCCCCCACGCTCAGCCAGCGGGACCCGAAATCCCGTTCGTCGGAAACGCCCAGGCCCACATCCAGGCTGAAGGCTTCCCAGTCCCGGGTCAGGCGGGTATCGAACTGGCGGCGGGTCTCCGGCGAGGCGGATGACAGGGTGTGCACCAGCTTGTTGTCCAGGCCCCCGGTCAGGGTGCCGTACTGATCCACATTCAGGGGGCGCATCTGGCTGTCGAAATATAGCCCCCCCGTCACGTAGGGCGAGGCGCTGGACACCCCGTCCAGCGCAGAAGATCGGTTGCCATACAGGGACGAGGGTGCCGTGGCGATGGGCGTTGCCCCCGACCAGGTGTCCTGGCTGAAGCCCAGACGCAGCTTCAGACGGTCCCCCAGGCCCAGGTTGGCCTCGGCGGACAGGCTGTCGGCATGGAGAGGGTCATAGGCGCTCAACACGCTGCCCAGATCCCGCACGGCCTCCTGATACCAGCCGTAGTGCAGGGCCATCTCGCCCACCTCCTCCGCCTGGGCCGGCCCCGCCAGGCCCGGCAGGGCCAGAGCGGCGGTGGCCAGGGCCCGCAGACGGGGCGAAGCGGTCGGCACGGCCCGGGCCGGTCGGCCGGGAAACACATAGCGGACCAGGAGTCGCCGGGCCAGGCGGCCCATGGCGTACCACAAGCCAGCGCAGAGTCGATTCACGTCAGTAGCAGCCACAGCCGGACACCTCCGCACCCGCGCCACTGGCGGTGGCTTCCCGACTCATGCGTACGTGATCCCGCCAGGCCCTATCCTGGGGATTGCTTTCCAGGGCCATCTCCGGACGGGCCAGGTCGCCCCTTTGCCAGGGCTCCACGCTGCTGCATCCGGTGAGAAGCGCCAGGAGCACGCTCCCCGCCAGCCAGGTGCGGCCGCACCAGGAAAACGACGCGAAAAATGACGCGCGAGTCCCTTCACACACGCCGTCAAACGTCATGGATTGACCTCTCCTTTGCCCAGCAGGGGCCACCCGATGGACCGCTGAACAGCCCTGCCGACCCACGGCCCCTGCCTCCTCCCCGCCAGGCACGGGATTACTTGTTCTGTTTGGTGACGATGGTGGTGCCGGTATGGGCGCCGGCGCCGTTGTTGCCGGTCATGCAGTGATAGGACAGGGTGTAGTTCTCGGTGCCGGTAGCCGATTTCAGCACGAACACGTCGTACACGCCGGCACCGCCGTTCACATACACCAGGGGACTGTAGGTGGTGTCGCCGTCCACCGCGTCGGTACTGGCCGTGGCTGCCGAGCCCTTCTTCACCGAGACACTGACCAGGGGGCTGGCCACCGGGCTGTTGTCCTTGACCTGAGCGGTCAGGGAAAGGGGTGCACCGTTGCCGTCATCGGAACAGGTCACCTGGTAGTAATCGACGGCGGAAGCGGCGGAGCCCAGGGAATCGGTCTTGTCATGGGCCCCGGCGGCGCCGGCCAGGATGAGGGAGAACACGCCAAGCAAGGCGGGGCGTTTCAGGGAAACAGACATGGGGGGTTCCTTTCTGAACAGAAATGGCGAAGTCGATCTGAATCGAGGAGGTCCGGAAAATCCGGGCCTTCAACGCCACACGTCCGGAATGGGCAGATTGGCATCAATATCCGCCGCCGAGGGCGAAACCGTCAGATCCAGGCCATTGCCGCAGGTAATGGGCAGGGGGTTCAGGGACTGATCCCGGTTGACGAACATGACGGCGGGATCGCCCACACCCTGGACACCGTATTGAATGCCCTTGGAGGCATAGCGGGAACCATTGTTGGGTATCCACAGGCTCACTTTGGACTTGCGCAAGGTGGGCACTTGCAGATTGCAGATGTCGGCGATGGCGATTTCCACCACCAGGCGTTTCACGCAACTGTCGGCCACAAAGTTGGGCGCGGTCATCTCGAAGCTCACCCGGCCCTGGAGCTTGGCGTCCAGGTAGCCTTCGTGGCCGCTGAAGCCCACGGTGTTGCCGTCAGTGTCCTTCTTGTCCTGCTGGACCTGGAAGATGTGCCGGTCCTGGATGGCATGCATCAGGCCCGCCAGGCCGCCCTGCTCGACGGCCTCGCTCAGGTCGCCGATGGACGAACCGTCCGACAGGGTCAGCACGGGGGATTGGGTAGGGAAGACCACGCTCTGGGCGATCACGGGGAGGACCTGGCCTTCGCCCGCCTCACAACCGTGTTCGATCTTCACTGCGTTGTCGTCGGTGCGTCCTTCGGTGATGGCCGACCTGACAGTGGTGTGGGCCAGGGCAGCGGGCGTCAGAACCAGGGCGGAGACCAGGATCAAGGGACGAAACAGGGGCGGGACGTGCATGGCGTACTCCTCTCGGTGGGGTGGGTTGACGAACCATCGGTCCGTCGCCGACGCGACGATCGCGCCGGTTCAGGCGCCGCGATCGTCGCGGCCCCCTCCACTCCGAGTAAATGCGACATTTAGCCGCATGCCCAGCCTCAGCCGTAGCCGAAGCCCGCCACATGGGGCGCCAGGAAGCCCTCGACGGGCGCAAAGAAGGGGGCGTAGGCCTGCCAGCGACCCACGGCATGACCATAGATCGGCCGGACCGCTTCGGCAAAACTCGGCGTGACGATCTCTCCAGCCCGGGCCTGCTCGTGGAAGCGGGCCTGGGCCCCCTCCCAGGCCAGACCCAACCAGTCCAGAAGGGGTTCCAGGGTGCCCCGGGGATCGGCGGTCAGGGACTCGTATCGCAGGGGCCGCCAATCCGGCGTCAGTTCCTGGCTCAGGACATTCCAATGGTCCATGACCGCTGCGTAGAAGCGCACTCCCTCCTGCCAGTCGAGAAAATGATCGGTGAGGGGCCCCGGCGCAAAGGCCTGCATGAAGCAACTCAGACAGACATCCCGGGGGTCGCGCAGGGCAAACAGGATGGGGGCCCGGGGAAACAGGGCACGGATGAAGCCCAGGTTCACGGTGTTGAGGGTGGTCTTGTCCAGCAAGCGCGTGTCCGCCGTACAGCCCGGAAACCAGGCCCGGGCCAGGCGCCAGTAATGGCGGCGCAGATGCCGCCGGCCGTCGGCCCCCAGCCCCCCCATCCGCTCGCTCCAGTGGCGGCCGTCGGGCGGCGCCAGACGATCCAGTTCCGCCATGGTCTGGGGAATGAGGCCGGCTTCGCCGCTGCTGACGATGGTGGAGTGGGCCGCCAGCATCTGCTCCATGAGGGTGGTGCCGGAGCGGTAGAAGCCCATGAGGAAGATCGGATCGGCTTGGTCCTCCTCCGGTGGATCGGTCAGGCCGGCGAGCCAGGAGCGGCGGCAATGGGCCTGTTCCCTGAGCATCCAGGCGGCCACCTGGCCTTCTGTCCGCCGTCCCGGCCGGGCCCTTTGCAGGGCCCCGGCACGGACGAACAAGGGGAATGCCCCCTGGGCATCGCCCTGTTTGTCGAGGACCCGTCCCAATTCCAGCACAGCCCGGGAATGGACCGCCCCGTGCCGGCTGGCGACAATGCCTTGCAGACGCCTGCGGGCCCCCTCCAGATCCCCGCAACGGGCTTCCAGGCTGGCCAGCAGGACAGCCGCATTCAGTTCCCCCGGCGCCAGGGCCAGAGCCCGGCCGGCGGACAGGCGGGCGGCCTTGAAGTCGCCGCAGCGCTCCAGGGCCAGGGCCTTGAGGTGGTGGGCCCGGGCCAGCACCGGCCGGCGGCGCAGGGCCTGTTCGATGGGCGCCAGGGAATCCCGGGCCGCCCCCACCTGCTGCAACTCCCAGGCCAGATCCAGCAAGGGTGCCGGATCATCCTTGCTGCCCAGGCGCCGCCCCACCAGGCTGGCCGCCTGACGCAGGGTGGCGACGGCCTCCCGTTCCCGTCCCAGGCGCCCCAGGCAATGGCCCAGACCGGCCAGGGCCGCATCGGCCCCCGGCTCCCGCTCCAGCACCTGCCGGAACAAGGCCGAGGCAGCGCTCAGATCGCCCTGAAGCAGACATTCGCGGGCCTGGCGAAGCAGGGGTGAGGGCGGGGTTGAAGCCGGTGAGGCCATGGCGATGAACCTTGCTGGAAGGGGCCAGGGGATTCTGCCAGCAAGGCCCATCCCGGCGGGAGCTGCGACCTTATGCCGCATTTACCAGCGCGCGCCGCAAGCCGTAGTTTCTGCCCCGCCTGTCAGGTCTCGGCAATTCTGCCTTCCCCCCTTTTCTGGAGAATCCCAGTGGCTATCAATCTGTCCCGCTCCCTGCTTTTCACCGCCCTCGCCGGCATCGGTTTCGCCGCCCACGCTGACGATGCCATCGACTTCCGCGACTGGGATGCCGGTGGCAGCGCCCCCGTCCTGAGTGCCGGAGACACGCTCACCGTCTCCGACCACAGCGTGCTGCGCAGCAACTTCGGCGGCAACCCCGCCCTGCTGGATTCCGCCTGGGCCCACGCCGGTGGCACCCCCTGGTGGAACTTCTACCTGGACGGCAGTGCGGACGTGACCATCACCGTATCCCAGGCCGATGCCACCCTGGCCTTCGCCCCCGGCATCACCGTGTGGACCTCCGGTGCGGAGCAGTTCAATGGCGGCACTTCCAACCATAGCGAGGTTTCCAGCGCGGGTTTCAACGCACCCCACTCCTTCAACGCAGTGGGCCAGATCGGCGATTTCGGCACCTACTGGATGAGCGACCCGGGCATGGGCAACATGGTGGAAACCCTGGCCTACGGCTACACCGGCGCCTCCCGTGACGCCAGCGAAACCGGCTGGGGCGAGACCATCGTCCAGGGCGTCAACGACGTCAGCATCACCGACCTGTACGAACAAGGCATCAGCGGCAGCTGGGGCACCGATGCCAACGGCCTGAGTTTCGTTACCCTCACCTTCAGCGGCATGCAGGAGGGCTGGTACACCCTCTTCGTCGGCGGCACCGACAACGATCTGGTCAAGAACACCCTGTTCGACATGACCGTGAGCGCCGCCCCGGTGCCCGAGCCGGAAACCTGGGCCATGTTGCTGGCCGGCCTGGGCCTGCTCGGCCTGCGTGCCCGTCGCCGGGCCTGATCGCCCGGTATTCCGGCAACCGGCCTGGGCCGGTTGCCGGTGATCCGTCCCCCAGCCTGATCCTGCGGAGCCCGTCATGACACGTTGTTCCTCCCCCCGGACCGTTCTGGCCCGGTTGTTCACGCCCCTTGCCATTTTTCTGACCGGTCTGGCGGCCCCCTCTGCCCTGGCCCATCTGGGCCCCGTGCCCCCCACCCTGAGCGGCGTCGCCACGCCCCCGGTACCAGGCTTGATCGATGGGGACGATCCCATCGTGGTGGATCTGGGCAAGGCCCTGGTGCTCGGCAAGGCCCTGTTCTGGGATACGGCCGTGGGCAGTGACGGCGTGGCCTGTGCCACCTGCCACTTCCATGCGGGGGTGGACGCCCGAACCAAGCATCAGGTGGTGCCGGCCGGCCATGCCAGTGCCCTGGCGGGGGCCACGTTCGAGGGAAGCGACGGGCAGACCCGGGGCTACAACTACGAACTCAAGCGCAGTGATTTCCCCTTGAACCAGACCACCAGCCCCTTGCTGGATACGGTCATGACCCGCACCTCAAACGACGTGGTCGGGTCTTCGGGTACCTTCAGCGGCACCTTCATCGACCAGCCGCCCAAGGGCAGCGCCATCGACGACTGTTCCCGGGCCATCGACCCGGTCTTCCACGTGGGCTCGGTGGGAACCCGCCGGGTGACCCAGCGCAACGCCCCCACGGTGATCAACGCCGTATTCAATCACCGCCAGTTCTGGGACGGCCGGGCCAACAACGTGTTCAACGGCAGCAGCGGCTGGGGCGATCGGGACCCCAACGCCGGCGTGTGGGTCAAGAACAGCGACGGCACGGTCAGCAAGCAACGCCTGAACCTCATCAACTCCGCCCTGGCGTCCCAGGCTCTGGCCCCCCCGGTGAACCCGGTGGAAATGGGCTGCGAAGGCCGGGTCCACGCCGACCTGGGCCGCAAACTGCTGACCCGGCGCGCCCTGGCCAACCAGGAAGTGCACTGGAACGACAGCGTGCTGGGCTTCTATGCCCGGAGCAAACCCGACAAACCGATGAACGGCCTCAACACCGACTACTACAGCCTGGTTCGCCAGGCCTTTAACAAGAAATACTGGAATTCCACGGCTCGGGGCCAGTTCGGTTCACCCAAGACGGTGAACGGCGCGCCGGCACCCCAGCCCTACAGCCAGATGGAAGCCAATTTCGGCATGTTCTTCGCCCTGGCCCTGCAACTCTATGAGACCTCCCTGGTGTCCTACGAGTCACCCTTCGACCTGAGCGAGCGGGACGAAACCGGTACCCCCATCAGCCTCAGCGCCTCCCAGATCCGCGGCCTGGAGCAATTCGAAAACGCCCACTGCAATCTGTGCCACCTGGGCCCGGTCTTCACGGCTGCCGCTCTGGACACCAATGCCTCCTTGGTAGAGCAGGACCCCCTGGCCTTCGGCAGCGACACCTTCTCGGTGGCGGTGTCGCGCAACGTGGTCACCCGCCTGGCCGGCAACAAGGGGGTGGGCATCATCGACACCGGCTTCGCCGCCACCAGCGTGGCCATGGACGAATGGGACCCGGGTCTGGGCAACGTGGACGATTTCGGCAATCCCCTCTCCTTTGCCGTGCAGTACCTGCAACTGCTGGCCGGCAATACCAGCGCCGTGGTGGATGCCACCGTGGCCGACGTGCGGCCCTGCGACTTGCAGACGCCCATCGCCCTGAACCAGAGCCGGACCAATCCGACCATCTTCACCCAGACCGACGGCATCCAGCCCCAGAGCCAGTCCAGCGACCATTGCTTCAACAGTCTGGCCGCCTTCGTTCCCACCCCGGCCGCTGCCGCAGCGGAACTGGCCAAGCCGGAGACCAAGAAGATGCTGCACATCATCGACAGCGCCTTCAAGATTCCCACCCTGCGCAACATCGAACTGACCGGACCCTACATGCACAACGGCAGCATGGCCTCCCTGGAGGAAGTGGTGGAGTTCTACACCCGGGGCGGCAATTTCGAAGGGGCCAGCAAACAGTTCGGCTTCGTGTTTCCCCAGTCGCAACTGGCCTTCGACGAGCAGGGCCGGACGGACATCATCAATTTCCTGAAATCCCTGACCGACGAGCGGGTCCGCTACCAGCGTGCGCCCTTCGACCACCCGGCCATCCGCATCCCCTACGGCCATGTGGGCGACCATACTGCGCTGGAAGCCGGCAATGGCCTGGGTTCGGATCTGGCTCAGGACGAGTTTCTGGACATTGCCGCCGTGGGTGCCGATGGTATGCCGACCCCCCTGGCCCCCTTCGCGGATCTTCTCGACCCCTGACATCACTCCGGACGCGGGGGGCGCCAGCCGCGTGGACAAATCAGGCGCCAGGGGCTAGAAAGCGCCTGTGTCCACTCCATCACCCACCCTGCCCCGCACCGCCCGGCTGCCCATCAACCGCTGCAACCTGCCGGCGGTGATCCTGGGCAGCCTGACCTACCAACGCCACCCGGTTCCCCTCCACCTGGACGGGGTGGCCGACTTGCACCGGGGGCTGTTTGCCCTGTTGGCGGATCTGGCCACCCCCGAGGAACGGGCCCAGGCGTTCCAGGCCCACATGGACGCGGCCTTCAGCCTCACCCATCCGGAGGATGCCGGCTACAGCGCCACCTGGCCCCGGGGCCGGCCCAAGGCCAATTACCTGATGGTGCTGCGCGGCTGGGCCTTCGACCCCGACGGCCGGGAAGGCGCCGTGCTGAAGGGTTGGGTGGAATCCCGTTTCGGCTTGTTGCCCCGCCACCACGGCGGCCCCATCCGCGACTTTTCCGACCCCACCTACCGGCATTACCTGGAGCAACGCAGCGGCGGCCTGTACAACACCAACAGCCTGGAAGCCCAGTTGGACCTGCTCTACGCTTACTGCCAGGCCGAACTGGCCCGGCGCCGGAACGGCGACAGCCATCTCATCCTGTACCGGGGCGTGAACCGCATGAACGGTTACGAAGTGCTGGCGGATGCCCCCCGGCACCGGGTGTTGCTGTTCAACAGCCTCAACTCTTTCACCCGGGAAAGGGAGCGGGCCTGCGAGTTCGGCGACACCATCCTGGAAGTGCGGGTGCCCCTGGCCAAAGTCTTTTTCTTCCATGGCCTGCTGCCCGGCAAGCTGCGCGGGGAGGAGGAGTTCGGGGTCATCGGCGGGGTGTACGAGGTGGCCGAGGCCACCCTCTGAGATGGGCGGCCACCCCGGGCTGGCGAGACATCGGTTCTTTCCTGAAACTGTCCGATAATCCAACCTGCTTACCGCGTCATTCCCATTTCCCGACCCCACTTCATGATTTCCGATTCCAAGCGCTGGATGACCCTTCTGCTCCTGCTGGCGGCGGGCCTGGCCCACGCCGGAGAACGCCTGGTCATCGGCGTGGAGGACATTTACTACCTGCCCTTGGCCAACTACGAGAAAGGCACCTACCAGGGCTTTGCCCGGGAATTGTTCGACGCCTTCGCCAGGGACCGGGGTTACACGGTGGAATATCGGGCCCTGCCCGTGCCCCGCCTGTATGCCACCTTCTTTGCCGGCCAGGTGGACTTCAAGTTTCCCGACAATGCCTACTGGAAGAAGGAGCAGCGGACCAGGCTGACCATCCACTACAGCGAACCGGTGGCCAGTTTCGTCGATGGCACCAGCGTCCTGCCCGCCTTGCGCCACGCGGCAGCGGAAGATATCCGCCAACTGGGCACCCTGGCCGGCTTCACCCCCTGGGCCTGGCTGGACCGGATCAAGGCCGGTGGCGTCAAGCTGTCCGAGAACACCCAACTGGAAGCCCTGGTCCGCCAGGCCCTCACCGGCCGGGTGGATGGCGTGTACGCCAGCGTGGCGGTCATCACTTACCAATTGGACAAGGTGCTGGGGATGCCCGGCGCCCTGGTATTCAACGCCGCCCTGCCCCATACCCGGGACACCTACCATCTGGCCACCCTGACCAAACCCCGGGTGATCAGCGAGTTCAACGACTGGCTGCGCCGCAACCGGGACCGGGTGGCCGCCCTGAAGCTCAGGCACGGCGTCGAGAAAGGGGTGCCCGGCCGCTGAGCCGGCACCGGCCCGCCCTTCCATGGCGACGCGGAAAACCCGATCCCTGTCCGGCCTGGCGGCCCGCCAGTTGCTCATCACCCTCATCTTCGCCCTGGTGGCCGGTCTGGCCATGGGCGCCATGGAATTGTTCAGGGAATGGCAGACCTGGCGGGCACGCATCGACACCAACACCCGGCAGAACCTGGCCCTGGTGCGGGCCAGCGCCATCGAGTCCGCTTACCAGATGAACGTGGACCAGGCCGGCAACGTGGTGCGCGGCCTGTTGAGCTACCAGGAGATCGCCCGGGTCGTGCTGCGTGACGACTTCGGCAACGTCCTGGCCGAGGGGACGAGACCGGCCGGGGATGACGCCCCCTCCGCCCTGGGCGACGCCCTGATCGCCGGCATGGAGACCCGCATCCAGCGTCTCGAATACGGCAACGGCCAGGCCGGCGCCCAGACCAGCCACGTGGGGGAGCTGGAAATCCACCTGGACAGCCGGGTCATCGGCCAGGATTTCCTCGACCTGGCCCTGCAGAAGATGGCCTATGCCGTGGCCCTGGCGGTGCTGGTGAGCCTGAGCCTGGCGGTGGTGTTCCACCTGTCCATGATCCGTCCCCTGGCCGCCTTGAGCCGGCGCATCATGGCCCTGGACCCGGCCGCCCCGGCCCAGGCCCTGCTTCAGGTCCCTCCCTGGCACCGCCGGGACGAATTCGGCGATCTGGTGGAAAACCTCAACACCATGCTGGGCGCCTTCCAGCACAGCCTGGATCAGCGCGACGAGGCCCAGAACCAGTTGCGCGGCCTGAACCAGGCCCTGGAGGCGCGGGTCAGGGAGCGTACCGACGCCCTGCGCCAGGCCATGCAGGAACTGGAGGTGAAGAAGGAGGCGGCGGAGCAGGCCACCCGGGCCAAATCGGAATTCCTGGCCAACATGAGCCACGAGATCCGCACGCCCATGAACGGGGTGCTGGGCATGCTGGAATTGCTGCTCACCACCCAGATGACCGAGGAGCAGCTCGAATATGCCGAGATCGCCCTGCACAGCGCCCAATCCCTGCTCAAGGTGATCAACGACATCCTGGACTTCTCCAAGATCGACGCGGGCAAGCTGGACATCGAGGAAATCGACTACGACCTGGCCGAACTGCTCGGCGAGGTGAGCAACCTCATGGCCCTCACCGCCGACCAGAAAGGGCTGGAATTCATCTGCCAGATCCGCCCCGGCGTTCCGCCCCGGCTGCATGGTGACCCCGGCCGCCTGCGGCAGATCCTGTTCAACCTGGTGGGCAATGCCATCAAGTTCACCAACGAAGGCGAGGTGGCCATCACGGTCTCCTCGCAGGATGGCGGCGCAGCGGAGCGGCACCTGCGCTTCCAGGTCAGCGATACGGGCATCGGCATCCCCGCCGACAAATTGACCCTGCTGTTCTCCCCCTTCACCCAGGCCGACAGCTCCATGACGCGCAAATACGGCGGCACCGGGCTGGGCCTGTCCATCGTCAAGCGGCTGGTGGAACTCATGGGCGGCCAGGTGGGGGTGCGCAGCGACACGGGCAAGGGCACCGATTTCTGGTTCACCCTGCCCTGCGGCACGCCGGCCGTCCAGCCCCCCGCCACCGGCCCGGCCACCGGACCCGCCCTGGCCGGCCGGCGCATCGCCCTGGTGGACGACAGTCCCGGCAACCGGCAGGTGCTGACCGAATACCTGGAGGAACTGGGCTGTGCCCCCCTGTCGGCGGCCGGCGGCTTGTCCGCCCTGCACCTGATCCGTGCTGAACTGGCCGCGGGCCGCAATCTGGACGCGGTGCTGATCGACCAGCGCATGCCGGGCATGGATGGCGAAGCCCTGGCGCGCACCCTGCGGGTGGACCCCCACACCACCCACCTGCCCCTGATCGCCCTGGTCACCCCCAAGGCCTGGCGCTTCGCCCACCGCCTTACCGAGGCGGGCTTCCAGGGCCACCTGGCCAAACCCATCCGGCGGGCCCATCTGGCCCGGGAACTGGCCAACCTGTTCGGGAGCAGCAGCCCGGAAACCCCCAGCCCCCGCCCGGGCGCCCAGGCACCCGGAAAATCCGACACCCTCTGCGACAGCGCCTTGCTGCTGTTGGTGGAGGACGACCACACCAACCGCCGCCTGGCCCAATTGCTGCTGGAGAAACTGGGCCACCGGGTGGACGCCGTGGACAACGGCATCGATGCCCTGGTGGCCCTGGCCCGGCAGACCTACGACCTGGTGGTGCTGGACTGCCGCATGCCGGTCATGGACGGTTACGAAGTGGCCCGGGCCATCCGCGCCGGCCAGTACGACGTACTGGACCGGGAAGTCCCCATCCTGGCCCTGACCGCCGACGCCCTGGACAGCAACCGGGTGCGGGCCCTGGACTCGGGCATGGACGATTTCCTCACCAAGCCCATCGCCGTGGAAGAACTGGAACGCAAGGTGGCGGACCTGCTCGCCCGCCGCACCCTGCCCGCGCGACCACCGGCGTGATTTCCACCCTGTCGGACAACTGCCTCCCAACCCCCTCCCCTGCCATGAACCCCACCCTGCAAACCGCCATCCAGCGCCAGCGCAAGATCCTGGCCGGCTGGCTGGGCACCGCCCTGGCCAGCCTGGCCGCCGAATGCCGGACCGCCTGGCCCGACCGGAACGAATTGGAAAGCCGCCTGCGCCACGGCCTGGACGAGCTGCCCTACTGCAAATATCTCTACCTGCTGGACAACCGGGCCCGGCAGATCACCGCCAACGTGACCCGCGCCGGGCTGCTGGCCGACCAGCATGGCCGGGACCGCTCCGACCGGCCCTACCTGGCCGAAGCCCTGGCCGGCGCGCCCTTCTCCCTGTCCGAGGCGTACATCAGCCGCAACGCCAAGCGTCCCTCACTCACCGCCGTGGCACGGATCAGCGACGACCAGGGCACCTTGCTGGGCTACCTGGGAGCCGACTTCGACCTGCGTGAACTGCCCGCTACCCAGGCCCTCTACCAGCAGCCGGAACAATGGTTGCAAATGAAGGGCGACCCGGCCATCCGCGCCGGCCTGTTCCACCAGGAGCGGGTCAACAGCGCCCTGGACCAGCACATGGACGAGGCCCTGGCCCTGGTCAACGAGCTGATGACCGTGCACGGGGTGTTCCACGCCAAGCTGCACTTTTCCAGTTCCCGGGCCACCTTGTGGGTCATGGACGATCCCTACCGCTACCGGCTCCACGGCGCCGCCGATCTGGCCGATCCCAACCTGTGCCTGGCCTACCCCCGCCGCGCCTATCCCGCCGACGCCAGCGTGCCGGCCGAACGGGTGCGGGAGGTGCTGGCCGGCTTCAAGGCCCTGCGCTTCATGGACGAGACCCTCTACCTGCGCTCCGGGTCCCTCAACCTGTTCAACGGCATGGTGGGGCTGACCTTCTCCTGCGACGGCTCCCACTACATGCCCTGGGACGAATTCCTGGAGAAGAGCCTGTCCTTCTGGACGGGGACGGCGGGCTGAGGACCGCCCCCGTCCCCCCCGACGGGGCTGATCCCAGGCTGCGGGGCGGGGTGGCTTACACCGGCCCCCGGGCTTCCCGCTTGGCGTCGTTGACGCGGGTCATGGCCTCGGCCAGGGGCAGGGTCTCGTACTTGGGCTTGTAGTCCTTGCAGGCCTCGAAGACGGTCAGCACCTTGTCGGCGCTGGACTGGCCCTTGAAGTCGCTCTTTTCCAGCTTGAGCTCGTCCATCAACTCGTTCCACACCAGGCCGTCGGTCATGGGGATGAGCACGAACTTCATGCCGTCCTGCTCGGCCACCAGGGGTTTGACCACGTTGACCACGTAGAGCACCACGGCGCTGTCGGGGGTCAGGGCGGAACCGTACTTCTCCAGAAAGGCGGGCATGTCGGCCAACTGATCCATGGAACCGGCCACCAGTTTGAGCTGGTCGGCGTCGGCCAACACCACGGCGGCCTTTAGGGTGACCACCGGGGGCATGCGCCGGCCCTGGGCGTCGGCGATCTCGCCGTCCACCAGGACCAGGTCGCCCCGGTAGGCCGTGAGGCCGCCCTTGGTGCAGGCCTCCCTGAAGTTCGTGTTGTAGAAGAGTTGCTGTTGTTCGTAGGTGTCGAGCAGCATGGCCATATCCTTGAAGGGTTGGGAAAGGGGTTTCACACGGGTTTCAATCAGGACAGCAATATCCGTACCACTCTTCACGGCCTGCCCCGGCGAATGCCCCTTTTCCCACTGTGGACAGGGCTTTAGCGGGTTTGCCGCCCCACCGGCAAAAGGGTCGGCAGGGCTCCAACCCGGGCGGAAAAATCCGACAATGCGGGGGGTTTGGCGCAAATGCGACATACACCGCCCAACGGGAGGCCCCGTATTTGCTGGGGAAGGCCGGCGGGCCCGATTCTTGCGATGCATGCCGGGAACCCACCCGAGGAGCCAAGCATGCATCCCGAATTCGAATCCATCCTCTCCGGCCTGGCCGAAGGCAGCGTGGCGCCCTACCTGGGTGCCGGCGCCCTGGCCGGCGTCATCGACACCGCCAGCGGCAAGGCCATGCCGGCCGACAGCGACAGCCTCATCCTGGCCATGAACGACGGCCGGCCCATGGCCCCCAAACTCATGTACGAGTTTCCCCGGGCCGCCATGAACGTGGAGTTGAAGCGGGGCCGTTCCACCCTGCAACGCTTCCTCAACACCACCTACCGGGACACGGCCTGGAGCGCCTCGGCCCTGCACACCTGGCTGGCCGGCCAGGAACTGCCCTACATCGTGGATGCCAACCGGGATGCCCTGCTGCAGAAATGCTATGCCCAGACCCCCCACACCCTGATCGTGGGCCTGGCCCGCATCGCCGGCACCGAATACCGCTTCAAGCTCTTCCACCACGATGGCAGCGACTACCGGGCCATCGACCAGGAAGAGGTGGACGTGACCCTGCCGGTGTTGTTCAAGCCCCTGGGCACCCCCTTTCCGGAGCCCCATTACATCGCCTCCGATGCCGATTTCGTCGACTACATCACCGAGCTGATGGGGGGCTTCGCCATCCCCGGCTTCCTGAAACGCCGCCGCCAGGGATTGCGCTACCTGCTGCTGGGCATGCGCCTGAACCGGGACACGGAGCGCATGGTGCTGTCCGACGTGATGTTCGGCGCCGCCCGGCCCTCCGGCTGGGCCCTGATCCCCAACGCCAACGACAAGGAAAAGCGCTTCCTGGACAAGCTGGGCATGGAATGGGTGAACGCCGACGTGGCCGATTTCCTGGCCGCTGCCGAAGCCTGGAAGGCGGACCGCCTGGCCGGTGCCGAGGTGGAGGGATGCTGAACTGGGACGAGGCAAGCCATCCCCTGGGGGTGGCGGAGATGGATGCCACCCACCGGGAATTCACCGCCCTGGTGAATCTGCTGGCAGACAGCGACGACGCGGACTTCGCCGCCCTCTTCGAGCGCCTGCTCGAACATTGCCGCAAGCACTTCACCAGCGAAGGCCGGCTCATGCGCATTTCCCGCTTTCCCGCCCTGGGCGAGCACGAAGCGGAACACCACCGCATCTACGGCGATCTGGTGCAGATGCAGCGGGCCGTGCAGCGGGGCCGCCTGGCCCTGCCCCGGGCCTTCGTGCGCAACGGACTGGCGGAATGGTTTCCCCTGCATCTGGGGTCCATGGACGCGGCCCTGGCGGCCCATCTGAAAAAGGTGGGCGAAGCGCCGGCCCTGTCCGGCAACGCCCTGCCCGTTCTGGGCTGAGGGTTCGGCCCCGTCAGGAGGGGGAGGCGGGCCGGCTGATCCGGTCGGCCACTTCACCGAGCAGCCGTTCCATGGCGGCGGCCAAGGGTTCCACCAGGGCGGCCGTGGGGTGCTGGCCGGCCCCCAGAGCCTTTTCCAGGGCCATGGCTTCCGCGCGCACCCCGGCCGCCTGGAGATTGCCGGCCATGCCCTTGATGTTGTGGGCCAGCCGGGACAGTTCGCCGGCCTGGCCGGTTTCCCCCAGGCCCCGCAATTGGGCGGGAGTGGCGGCGTGGTTGTCCAGGAGCAGGGCGCAGCCCTTGCGGATCAAGTCTTCCCGCCCCAGGAAATTGGCGGACAGGGTGGGCCAATCCACGGCCCCCTCCCCCAGCGGGTCGGCCTGGGGGACGGCGGCGGGGAGGGCCTCCGCTGCTGGCGGCAGCCCTGGCTCCGTGCCCTCCCGGTGGGGCAGATGCTCCCGGATGGCGGCCACCAGCACGTCAAGCTGGGTGGGCTTGCCCACGTGGGCGACCATGCCGCTCTTCAGGCAGCGCTCCCGCTCCTCGCCCAGCACGTGGGCGGTCAGGCCGATGACCGGCAACCCGGGAGCGATCCCGGCGATCAACCGGGTGGCCGCATAGCCATCCATCTCCGGCATCTGCACGTCGGTGATCACCATGTCCCAGGCATCGGGAGCCTGGCGTACCCGCTCCACCAACTGCCGGCCGTTTTCCACGCTCTCCACCCGGGCGCCCTCGTGGCTGAGCAGTTCCTCCAGGATCATCCGGTTCAGGTCGTTGTCCTCCGCCACCAGCAGGCCCAGGCCGGCCAGGCGGCGACGGGTGGTCTGGACGCCCGACGGCGCCGGCGCCACCGGCCCGGCCAGCAAGCGGCAAACGTGCCGGGAACGGGGTGGCCAGGCCAGGTGTTCCAGCCGTTCCAACAGGTCCGCAGGAATGGCGTGCATACCGCCCGGGGGCAGGATCACCGCCACCCGGCGGCCCCGGGCCAGGGCCAGGCGCACCCCGTCCAGGCTGGCCTGGTGGGTGAGCACGGAGTAGGGAAACAGCAGCACGCCTTCCGCCCCGGCCAGGGCCTCCTGCAAGCCGCCGATGCACACTTCCACCCCCCAATCGTGCAGTTCCTCGGTCAATTCCAGGGCGCAGCCCGGCCCGGTGAGCCAGACCCGCCCGGCGGGAGGCAGGTCCGGGGGGGAGGTTTCCCCGCCCAGGGGAATGCGGACCCGGAAAGCCATGCCCTGCCCCAGGCGGCCCCGGGCAGCGATCCGGCCTCCCATCAGGTCCACCAGCCGCTTGCTGATGGCCAGGCCCAGGCCGGTGCCGCCGAAGCGCCGGGTGGTGGAGCCGTCGGCCTGTTCGAAGGGGATGAACAACCGGTCGATCTGTTCCTCGCTCATGCCGATGCCCGTGTCAGCCACCTCGAACACCAGCCCATCCCCATCCCGCGACACGGCCAGGGACACGCCCCCCGCCTCGGTGAACTTCACCGCGTTGGCCAGCAGGTTCACCAGCACCTGGGAAAGACGCAGGGGGTCGCCGGAGAAGCGCTCGGGCAGATCCGGGCCCTCGCTCACGGCAAAGTCCAGTCCCTTGGCATAGGCCCGGGGTGCGGTCATGTCCACCACCCGGTCGATGAGCTGGCCGGTGTCCACGCTGCCCTCTTCCAGGCTCAGGCGGCCGGCTTCGATCTTGGAAAAGTCCAGGATGTCGTCCACCAGGCCCAGGAGCAGTTGGCCGGCGTCCAGGATGGCGGCAAACTGGGACTGGACGCGCCGCCCCCGGCTGGCCCGCATGCCCAGTTGGGCCATGCCCAGCACGGCGTTGAGGGGTGTGCGGATCTCATGGCTCATGTTGGCCAGGAATTCGCTCTTCACCTGGGCCAACCGCTCGGCCTCGGCAAGGGCGGACTCCCGGGCCTGTTCCAGTTGCTTGCGCACGGAAATGTCCCGGCCCAGAGCCAGGTCGTAGCCCTTGCCCTCCACCTCGAAATAGGTGGCGTTCACCTCCACCTGGATTTCCCGCCCGTCCCGGTGCCGGTTCACCGCTTCGTAGACCAGGTTGCCCAGGATGCGCAGTTCGTTCCAGTGGGCCGCCCAGCGGAGCGGATCGAAATCCGTGCGGATGTCGGCCATGTTCCTGCCGATCAGGTATTCCGGGGCGTACCCCAGGGTGCCCCCCGCACCTTTGTTGGCGTAGATGATGTTGGCCTCCTCGTCGATGAGCAGGGCGGCCTCGGTCACCTGGTTCATGGCGAAACTCATGAGGGCCAGGCGGGCCTCGCCTTCCCGGCGCTCGGTGATGTCCATGCCCACCCCCAGCACCCCGCACACCTGGCCCGCCTGGTTGCGCTCGGCCACCATGCGCAACTGGTGGATGCGCATGCCCTGGGGCGTCTCCAGGCGCACGTCCAGTTCACTGGGATGCCCGGTGGCCAGCACCGTGCCGACCCGTTGCGCGAGGTCCGCCGCCACCGGGCTGCCGTCCCGGGCCAGATCCTGAAGGCGGTTGCCCAGCAGACGATCGGCCGGGATGCCGGTCTGGGCCTGGAAATTCGGGCTCAGGTAGATCACCCGGCCATCGGCGTCATAGCGCACGATGTTCACCGGCATGTTTTCCAGCAGGGTGCGCAATTCCCGGCCTGCCCCTTCCAGGGCCTCCGTGCGTTCCGCCACCTGGCTTTCCAGGCGCTGCCGTTCGTCCTCCTCCCGGGCCTGGAGCAGGCTTTTGTAGTCTTCCTCCAGCCGCTGGTCGCGCAGCAGTTGCCGGGACATGGCATTGAAGGCCTGCACCGCCCCGGCCAACTCGTCATGGCCGCGCACCGCCACCTGGTGCCCCAGTTCACCCCGGCTGATGCGCTCGGCGGCCTCGCGCAATTCCTTGAGCTGTCGCGTGAGATAGACGCCCAGCATGAAGGAGAACAGCGCCACCAGGCCCATTTCCACCCCGGCCAGCAACCAGCTTTGTTCCCGCACCCGTTCGAAAGTGCGGCCCAGGCGGGCCATGCTGATGCCCAGTTCCACCCGTCCCCGGGGTTGGCCATCGATGACGACCTCGGCCCCCACGTGGGAGATGCCGCCTTCCGGGATTTCCTCCCCCCCGGTTTGGGGCAGATCGGGAGGAACCCGCCCCGCCACCGCCACTTCCACGCCCCGGACGTCCAACACCCGGGCATAGACGATGTCCGGATTTTCTTCCATGTCGGTGACGAAGCGTTGCAGATGGGCCGTCTCACCATGGCCCAAGTCGTGGCGGGCCATGGCCGCGAAGTTGGCCAGGGTCACCCGGGCGTAGTCTTCCTGCTGGGCCTGGCTGAAGGTATATAGCTGGCTGAAGACGCTGCCGATGAGGATGGCCAGCAGGACCCCCTCGATGAGGGCCACCCCCAGGATGGTCTTCAAGCGGAACGACATGGCGTCAGGCCGGCAGTCCGGAGCAGGGCCCGGACAGGACGTGGCAGGGAGGCGAGGGCCTGGGATGGTCAGTCATCCGGGATCGGTACTGGTGGGGTGGCGGGAATGATAGGTGATTCCCCAGCCGCCTTGGTACAAAATGCCTATGATGAAGCCAAGGGGGGCGGCCCCCGAACACCAGCAAACAGCGGAGGTTGTCGTGAACGATACGAACGAACGGGCGAGGGTGCTCGTGGTGGATGACGAACCCGTCAGTCTGGCCCTGGTGGCCGGCATCCTGGAGGAGGATTACCAAGTGCTGGCGGGCGCGGGGGACGGAGAGGAGGCCCTGGGCCGCATCCGCGCGGAAAAACCCGATCTGGTGCTGACCGACATCGTCATGCCCGGCATGTCGGGTTTCGATCTGTGCCGGGCCCTCAAGGAGGATGGGCAGACCCGGGACATCCCCGTGCTCTTCCTGTCCGGCGCCATGACCCTGGAGGAATACCTCAACGGCCATGACGCGGGGGGAGACGATTTCCTGGCCAAGCCCTTCCAGCCCGGTGCCCTGCGCCTCACCGTGGCCCACACCCTGCGCCATGCGGCGGAACGCCGGCGCCTGGCCCAGGATGCGCAAAGCGCATTCAGCACCGCCATGGTGGCCATGTCCTCGGCCGCCGAAATCGGCGTGGTGCTCAATTTCATCCGTTCCAGCTACGCCTGCCGGGAATACGTGCAACTGGCGGACGCCATCGTCACCGCCTGCGGCGAATTCGGCCTGTCCGCCTGCGTCCGCCTGCACGGCCGCATGGGGGGATTGGCGCGCAACCGCAGCGGCGCCTCGTCGGCCCTGGAACGCAGCATCCTGGAACGTCTGGCGGGCTTCGGCCGCATCGTGGACTTCAGCCACCGCACCGCCATCAGCTACGATCACGTGACCCTGATGATCACCGACATGCCCCGGGACAACGAGGAACGCTACGGCAGGCTGCGGGACCACCTGGCCATGCTGGTGGAAAGCGCCGATGCCCGGGTGCAGGCCCTGGACGACAGCCTGGAGATCACCGCCAAGCACCGCACCCTCACCGGTCTGGTGCGCCAGACCCAGGCCGCCCTGGCGGATATCGACCGGCGCCACCGGGACAATCAGAACGACACCCGGCTGATCATGCACGCAATGCTCGGCACGGTGGAGCAGAGCTTCGCCCAACTGGGCCTCACCACCGCCCAGGAGGATTACCTGGCCGGGGTGCTGCGCGGCGCGGTGGAGCAGGTCATGGATCTGTTCAATCAGGGCCTGGCCATCGATGACCACCTGACCGCCGTGAAGAACATGCTGGACAAGGAGGACGGCGCAGCCACGGCCCCCCTTCACTGAGGGCTGGAGCGGACGGCCAGATCGAGCAGGGCCCGGGCCTGATCGGCACAGGCGCTGCGGACCTGGGGGTCCAGGGCGTGCAGCCAGTGCCGGGGCAGGGCCTCCATGCCGTAGAGGGCACCGGCCAGCATGCCGGCGATGGCTCCCGTGGTATCCGCGTCGCCACCCCGGTTCACCACGTCCACCAGACATTCCGCGAAGCTGTCGGTATCGAAGAAGGCCTGGAACACCGCCACCAGGGTATCGGCCACGTATCCGCTGGGGTTGCCCACCTGTTTCACTGCCCGGAAGGTGAATTGGGGATGGCGGGCCGCCAGGGGATGGGCCCGACCGTGCAGGAGGGCGTTCTTGTCGAACCCGGCCAGGGCGTCCTGGACCATCAGGGCCAGGGTCACGCAGGCTGCATCCGACAAGGCATTGTGGTGGGTCACGTGGGCCTGGGCCCGGCAAGCGGCAGCCACTTCCGCCTCGGAACGGCCGAAGGTGGCCAGGGCCACGGGCAGGAGGCGCATGGCCGCGCCGTTGCCCGCATCGTGTTCCGACTCCGGCATGACCGGGCAGCCGGTCTTGCGGAAGGTCAACAGCCCCCGTCGCACCGTGTTGCCGATATCCACCGGCTTGCCGCGCATCCATGCATCGAAGGCCCGGGCGGCGGCGTGGGCATCCACGCCCCCCGCCTCCAGGATGGAACGGCCCAGGGCCAGGGCCATGGTGGTGTCGTCGGTGACCTGGCCGGCCGGCAGGTTGAGCCAGCCGCCGCCGACGATGCGATCGTGGACCCGGTGGCGGGCGGCGATCTCCCGGGGGGTCATGAATTCCACCGTGGCCCCCAGGGCGTCACCGAGGGCCAGGCCCAGGTAGGCAGCGACGGCGCGGGAAAGGAGTGAGGAGTCAGGGGTGAGGGGTGAGGAGTAAGCTCCCCCATCACCCGGGCCGGTCTCCTGACTCCTCACTCCTCACCCCTCACTGAACTTCACTCCTCAGGCCCGAAGCACACTGCGTAATCCACGCAGACCTCGCAGGAAGGGGAACGGCAGACGTAGATGCCTTCCTGCTGGCAAAGTTGTTTGTAGAGGAACTTCTTCCACTTCATGTTGCGGTCGTTCCTGGCCGCCAGGGCCGGGAAGTTCTCCAGCATGAGGCGGGTCAGGTCGGCCCGGGACCAGAGGCCCAGGTCCTGCCAGAGGTGGTCGTTGGCCATGCAGGCGGCGGTGACGATCTCCGCCATCCAGAGTTCGGAAAGGTCCTGGCCGGCCCGGCTTTCCAGGAGCAGGGCCAGCAGGTCGTCCCGCTCGGCCCGGCGTTCGCCGTCCAGGCCCGGATCCGCCAGGGCGGCGGGCAGATGGAAGCCGGGAAAGTGGCGCTTCACCAGGGTGGGAAAGACGGCGGGACCCAGGCCCAGGCCCGGGGGCAGTGCCCCCTGGCCGGCAGTCTGGCTCACCAGCATGCGGGCGAACAGGTCGTCATTGGGCAGGCCGGCGGCCCGCCCCATGAGCAGACCATAGAGGCCGGCCCCGGGACCGCCGGGACCGGCGGAAGCGTGGCCGGTCGGGTTCATTTGCTCGGGTACTCCACGACGATGTCCTCGTCCCGCAACACCATCTGGCAGGCCAGCCGCCAGGCGGTATGGGGCACGTCGTCCACGTGCATGGCGTCGATCTCGGCCTGGGTGATCTTGCCCAGGTCCTTGAGGACGGTGATTTCCCGGTCGGTGATGGGACCACCCATGGGGCCCTTCTTGGTCACGTTGGTGACCTTGATGAGACAGGTGCCGCATTCCCCATCCTGACAACTGAAGTCGATGGGGATGTGGTTTTCCTTGGCCAGTTCCAGGATGCTCTTGGTAAAACTTCCGGCCACCGCATAGACGGTCTTGTCCTTGTGCAGGGGGCTGGAGAAGGTGACGACGGGCATAATTCACTCCATTCAGGTTGATGAGGGTTACTGCATCCTCGCTCTCGTGGCGGGCCGTTCGGCCCGCCTGTTATCCCGGTCGCACCACCACCTCGCCGCCCAGGACTTACGCCTGGCAGGCGAGGCGGTGCTGGCGACCGGCCATGTTTTCCTGCAATACCTTGTCCTCCAGCACGGAGCGCTCGGACATGTTTTCCATGCCCGCGACGATCTTCATCATGCAGGTGGCGCATTCCCCCTCCCGGCAGCCGTAGGTGATGCCGGCGCCCACCTTCTCGGAAATCTCGATGAGCCGGGTACCGGCGGGGACGGTGACGGTGACGCCGATGTCTTCGAAGGTGACGTTAGCCTTGGGCATGGTGGGGTTCCTTGAGCAGTTCAGACATGTCGATGACCCGCCGCGCGTTGCGGCCGGTCAGATGTTCGGCGAGCTGTTGGCCGAAGCGGCGGCACTGGTCCAGCTCTTCGTCGCTGGGAATGAGCTTGACCCGCACCCCGCCCACCGGCACCCGCAGCTTCAGGCCCCGCAGCCGGTCCTCCAGCATCTGCACGGCTTCGCCGGTCCAGCCGTAGGAACCGAAGGCGGCCCCCAGCTTGTCCTTGATGTTGACCACGGCCAGGGAGGAGAGCAGATCCCAGATGGGCTTCACCGCGTCGCCGTTGATGGTGGGGGAACCGAAGACGATGCCGTCGGCTTCCTCGATGAGGTCCACGAAGGGGGTCACTTCGCCCCCTTGCAGGTCGTAGAGGCTGGCCCGCACGCCGTCCACGGACTCGGCGCCGTCCCGCACCGCCAGGGCCATGCGGGCGGTGTTGCCGTAGCTGCTGATGTAGAAGATGAGCAGGGTCTTGGCCCGGTCCGCCGCCTCGTTGCGCAACTGGGGGGCGGACAGTTGCCGGTAACGCTGCACGTAAGCCCGGGGCTCGTCGCGCAGGATGGGTCCGTGGGCGGGGGCGATGAGGGCCAGATCCAGGGGCTCGATGAGGTCCAGGGCGTGGCGCACGTGCTCCCGGAAGGGCCGCATGATGTGCTGGTAGTAATACTCGAAGGAAAAGCGGAAATCCCCCACCCGGTCGTTGAACAGGCGGCCGTCGCAGAAGTGGCAGCCGAACACGTCGCCGGAGAACAGCAGGGCGTCTTCCTTCAGGTAGGTGCACTGGGTATCGGGCCAGTGCAGGAAGGGGGTGTTGAGGAAGGCCAGGGTGCGCCCGCCCAGATCCACCGTATCGCCGGTATCCACCGGCACGAAGGCCAGGTCCTCGCTCTTCAGCAGGGCCTTGAGCATCATCTGGGCCTTCACCGAGATGTACAGGCGGGCCTGGGGCGCCCGGCGCATGAGCTCCGGCAGGGCGCCGGTGTGGTCCGGTTCCAGGTGATTGAGGACGATGACGGTGATCTCGTCGTAGCTCGCCACTTGTTCCAGGCTGGCGAAGAAGCGGTCGGCGTATTCCGCCTTCACCGTGTCGATGACCGCCACACCTCTCTCGCCGCGCACGCAGTAGGCGTTGTAGCTGGTGCCGTTGGCGGTCTTGAGGATCACGTCGAACACCCGCAGGTGCGGGTCCAGGGCGCCGAGCCAGTGGACACCGGGGGCGAGCTCAACCGGGCCGTCGCTCATCCCGGTTGCTCCGGGCCGGGCTGGCCGCAGGCCACCGGGTGCAGGCGCCCCACCTGACGGGGACAGGTTTCCAGATCCTGGCGGGGTTGGCCCACCTTGCGTCCCAGGCCGATCCAGCGGTCCACCGCCGCCTCGTCGAAACCCACCCGGCACTGGCCATCCACTTCCATGAGGGGCCGGCGGATCAGCAAAGGTTCTTCCAGCATGAGAGCGATGGCTTCCTCGCCGCTCAGGCGGTGGGGCCAGACCTCCCCGTCCCGCACCCGGGGGGCGCTGTGGTTGAACCACTCGGCCACCGGCAGATCGCCGAAGAAGGCGCGCAGGCGCTGGGCCGTCCACTTTTCGGTGAGCAGGTTCTTCGCCTGGACCGTGTGCCCGGCGGCGGCCAACAGCACCTTCTGTTTGGTGTTGTTGATGCAGCCGGGTTTTTCATAGAAGAGGACGATGGCCATGGCTTATTTCCCCGCTGGGTCCAGGGCGGGGCGGGGCAGGGCGGAAAGGCGAATCCCCCCCGGCCCCCCTTGTTCAAAGGCGGGAGTGGCGGGGGGAATATGCGGGGCCATGGCCAACCTATCCTGTCTTGGCCTCCAGGGCCGCCTGGTAGGTGGCTTCCACCGCGGCCTGGTACTGGGCCAGCAATTCCAGGGGAATGCCGGTCAGGGAACCGATGGGGTTCAGGGGGGTGCCCACTTCATCCAGGATGGCCCCTTCGATGGGACAGATGCTGGCGCACTGGGCGTCTTCGAAGTCGCCGATGCATTCCGTGCACTTGTCCGGATCGATGAGGAAATGGGGGGACGCCTGGTAAATGGCCTTGTTGGGGCACAGGGGCTCGCAGGCGTAGCAATTGACGCAGGATTCGATGATTTCCAGGGCCATGGCGTGCTCCTCAGGCGACCTTCTGGGCCGCGTCGGCCCGGGGTTCCAGTTTTCCGGCGGCGCGCATTTCCTCGTACACCGCCAGGATGGCTTCCTCGATGGGCTCCATGGCGTGCTCGCCGTTGGGCTGCATGCCGGCGGCTTCCAGGGGGCCCCAGGGCTCGTAACCCACCTTGGAACAGAGCACGACTTCGCAGCCGGCCAGTTCCCGGATGGTCACGTCCAGAGCCGATTCGCCGTCGCCGCAGGTGTCCCCGCCTTCGCAGTAGGGGATGGTCTTGCGGTGGCTGATGAAGCGCACGCCGTTGGCGGAGGCCTCATAGACCAGGAATTCCCGGGCGTGGCCGAAGTGCTCGTTGATCACCCCGCCGCCCTTGGTGGCCACGGCCATCAACACCGGCCGGGTTTCCGCCTTGGGCTTGCCGCCCTCGATGGACACCAGTTGGGCCTTCACCTGGGCCACGGCGGCCCGGGCCTTGTCCTTTTCTTCCAGTTCCCTGGCGATCTGGGCATGGACCTCGGCCCGCTTCACCATGGCGGCGGCGTAGTCGATATCCATCTCCTCGATCTTGTCCATGGTGAATTCCTGGCCCCGGTCCTCGCCCAGCAGGCCCACGGCGTCGGCCCGGCACTGGCGGCAGTGGCGCATCATGTTCATGTCGCCGGCGCAGGCGTCCTGGAGCTTCTGCAAATCTTCGTGGCTGGGGCTGGGCTGGCCCATCAGACCGTAGAAGGTGCCGTGCTCCGGCTCGGCGATGAGGGGCATGACGTTGTGCAGGAAGGCGCCCTTGGACTTGACCACCTTGGAGACTTCCACCAGGTGCTCGTCGTTGACTCCGGGGATCATCACCGAGTTGACCTTCACCAGGATGCCCCGGGCGGTGAGCATCTCCAGGCCCTTCTGCTGCTGCTCGATGAGGATGGCAGCGCCTTCCCGGCCCATGATGCGTTTGTTGTTCCAGAAGATCCACGGGTAGATCTTGGCGCCCACGTCCGGGTCCACGCAGTTGATGGTGATGGTGACGTGGTCGATGTTGTGTTTGGACAGTTCCTCCACCGACTCGGGCAGGGCCAGGCCGTTGGTGGACACGCACAGCTTGATGTCCGGGGCTTTTTCGGAGAGTTCGCGGAAGGTGGCGAAGGTGCGCTCCGGGTTGGCCAGCGGGTCTCCGGGTCCGGCAATGCCCAGCACCGTCATCTGGGGAATGTTGGCGGCCACGGCCATGACCTTCTTCACCGCCTGGTCCGGCGTCAGCACTTCCGACACCACGCCGGGGCGGGACTCGTTGGAGCAGTCGTACTTGCGGTTGCAGTAGTGGCACTGGATGTTGCAGGCCGGGGCCACCGCCACGTGCATGCGGGCGAAGTAGTGGTGGGCCTGTTCCGAATAGCAGGGGTGGTTGTGCACCTTGGCCCGGATGTGTTCGGGCAGATGACCCAACTGGTCATCGGTGGAACCGCAGGAGTGGGAAGCACAGCCGCCGGAAGCCGAGGCTTCAGGGGCGGAATTGAAGACGGGTAGTTCCACGGGGCATCCTCCAGACTTGTTACGCCCTTCTCTCTGCAAGCCCCGTGCCTGCCCGGCTTGCCGGTCCTATCCCACTGTTTTTTCATGCATTACCCTCAAGCTCACGGCGCTCCCTGTCACAAAGCGCACAGGCCCGCCGACGCGGCTTGTGGCTAAGACGACAAAGGACTCCGGGCTCCGCAATCTCTTTCTTGACTGATTTACTCAAGAAAGAGCACAGTCAAGTCCCCCCGGTTCACGGAGTGCCCATGTCATCCGTCACCGCAGCAACGCCCCTGGACGAGCGCTTCCGCAGCGTGCTGGAAGCGGCCCCCGACGCCGTCGTCATTGCCGACGCGGGTGGACGCATGGTGCTGGTCAACGCCCAGACCGAGGCTTTGTTCGGCTATCGGCGGGAGGAGATGCTGGGGGAACCGGTGGAGATGCTGCTGCCCGAACGCCTGCGGCCGGGCCACACCGGGCTGCGCCGGGGCTATGCCGCCGCGCCCCGGCCCCGGCCCATGGGCTCGGGGCTGGACCTGTTCGGCCGGCGCCGGGACGGCAGCGAGTTCCCCGTCTCCATCAGCCTGAGCCCCCTGGTGGTGGGGGAAGCCCGCTACGTGTTCAGCGACATCCGCGACATCACCGAGCAGCGGGAGGCCCGACAGCGCATCCAGGACCTGAACGACAGTCTGGCCCGGCGCAACGCGGAACTGGCCATCCTCAACCAGGAACTGGAAGCCTTCAGTTATTCCGTGTCCCACGACCTGCGCGCGCCCTTGCGGGCCATCGACGGCTTCAGCCAGATCCTGCTCAAGGACAACGCCGCGCAACTGGACGAGGCGGGCCAGGACCGCCTGGGGCGGGTGCGGCGGGCTGCCCAGCACATGGGAGCCCTCATCGACGACCTGCTCAAGCTGTCCCGGGTGAGCCGGGCCGAACTGAGCTTCCAGCCCCTGGATCTGGCCGATCTGGCCCGGGAAAGCGTGGAGACCCTGCGCCGCCAGGAGCCCGACCGCCGGGTGGAAGTGGACATCGCCGCCCCGCTGCCGGCCCGGGGCGACCCCAAACTGCTGCGCATCGCCCTGGACAATCTCCTGGGCAACGCCTGGAAGTTCACCGGACGGCGGGCCGACGCCCGCATCGAAATGGGCGTGGCCCCGTCTCCCCAGGGCCCGGTGTTCCACGTCCGGGACAACGGCGCCGGTTTCGACATGGCCTACGCCGACAAGCTGTTCGGCGCCTTCCAGCGCCTCCACGACGCCGGCCAGTTCCCCGGCACCGGCATCGGCCTGGCCACGGTGCAGCGCATCGTGCACAAACACGGCGGGCGCATCTGGGCGGAGAGTGCCCCCGAAGCCGGCGCCACCTTCCGTTTCTCTCTGGGCGGAGCAGGCCATGACTGAGAAGCGCATCCTGCTGGTGGAGGACAACCCGGACGACGAGGCCCTCACCCTGCACGCCCTGGAAAGCAACAAGATCGGCAACGCCGTCCACGTGGCGCGCAACGGCGTGGAGGCCCTGGACTACCTGTTCGGCCCCGCCGCCCCGGCGGAACTGCCCACCGTGGTGCTGCTGGACATCAAGCTGCCCAAGATCGACGGCCTGGAAGTGCTGCGCCGCATCCGCGCCGAGGAGCGCACCCGCTTGCTGCCGGTGGTGCTGCTCACCTCCTCCGACGAGGAGGAGGACCGGCTGCGGGGCTACGCCCTGGGGGCCAACAGCTACGTGCGCAAGCCGGTGGATTTCGACGCCTTCGTCCAGGCGGCAGGGCAACTGGGCCTTTACTGGCTCCTTCTCAACCAGCCCCCGAAGAACTGACCATGGCTGCAACCCCCGACTCCCCCCCCGACCTGGGCCGCATCCCCCTCCACGCCCTCATCGTGGAGGATGTGGAGGACGACGCCCTGCTCCTGGCCCACTGCCTGGCCAACGCCGGCTTCGACTTGGCCTGGCGGCGGGTGGACAACGAAGCCGACATGCTGGCGGCCCTGGACGGGACGGCCTGGGAAATCGTCTTCTCCGACTACTCCATGCCCCGCTTCCGGGGCGACCGGGCCCTGGAACTGGTGCGGGCCCGGGACCCGGACCTGCCCTTCATCTTCGTCTCCGGCACCATCGGCGAGGAAGCCGCCGTGGCCGGCATGCGGGCCGGCGCCCAGGACTACGTGATGAAACACAACCTGGCCCGCCTGCCCCCCATCGTCCGCCGGGAACTGGCCGACGCCCGGGAACGGCGGGAACGGCGCCGGGCCGAGGCCGAACTGCGCAAGCTCTCCCTGGCCGTGGAGCACACCGCCGACAGCATCTTCATCACCGACCCGGCCGGCCGCATCGAATACGTGAACCCGGCCTTCGAGCGCCTGTCCGGCTTCAGCGCCCGGGAAGCGGTGGGCAACACCCCGGCCCTGGTGAAATCCGAGCGCAACAGCCCGGAATACTTCCAGCGCATGTGGGCCGTCCTGCTCTCCGGCGAAGTGTTCCGGGACATCGTGGTCAACAAACGCAAGGACGGCAGCCCCTTCTTCGAAGAAAAGACCATCACCCCCCTGGCCGGCGACGACGGCCGCATCACCCATTACATCTCCACCGGCCGGGACGTGACCGAGCGGGTGCGGGCCGAGGAAACCCGGGCCCGGCTCATCACCATCCTGGAATCCACCACCGACTTCGTCGCCAGCGCCGACGCCGAAGGCCGCCTGCTCTATCTCAACCGGGCCGGCCGGCACATGCTGGGCCTGGGGGAGGATCAGGACATCGGCGCCTTGGGCCTGGCCGACTGCCATTCCGACTGGGGCGCCCAGCGCCTGCGCCGGGAGGCCCTGCCCGGGGCCGCCCGGGAGGGGGCCTGGGAAGGCGAGACCAGTCTGCGCGGCCCATCGGACGAGGACATCCCCGTCTCCCAGGTGATCCTGGCCCATCGGGATGAACAGGGCGAACTGGCCTACTACTCCACCATCGCCCGGGACATCGCCGAGCGCAAGCGCCACGAAGCGGAACTGCGCCACCAGGCCACCCACGACGCCCTCACCGGCCTGCCCAACCGCACCCTGCTGACCGACCGCCTGGAAGCCGAGATCGCCAATCGGCGCCGCAAGCCCGGCCAGTTCGCCCTCATCTTTCTGGACCTGGACAACTTCAAGCGGGTCAACGACGGCCTGGGCCACGGCGCCGGTGACGCCCTGCTGCGGGAAGTGGCCCGGCGGCTGCGCGACTGCCTGCGGCCCAGCGACACCATCGCCCGCTATGGCGGCGACGAATTCGTCCTGCTCATCGGCAACCTGCCCGGGCTGGAGCACGTGCTGGCCGTGCTCAACAAGCTGCGCGCCGCCCTGGACACCCCCATCTCCGTGGCCGGCCACGATCTGTATGCCGCATGCAGCCTGGGGGTGGCCCTCTACCCCGCCGACGGCCAGGATGCCGGCAGCCTGCTGCGCAACGCCGACACCGCCATGTTCCGGGCCAAGGCCCGGGGCCGCAACCAGTACCAGTTCTACTCCCCGGACATGAACGCCCACAGCCAGGAACTGCTGTCCCTGGAAACGGGCCTGCGCCAGGCCCTCGGCCGGGGCGAATTCGAAATCCACTACCAGCCCCAGTTCGCCTTGCACGACCGCCGTCTGGTGGGCTGCGAAGCCCTCCTGCGCTGGCGCCGGCCGGGCAGCAAGCGGCTCACCCAGCCCGCCGAATTCGTGCCCCTGCTGGAAGACAGCGGCCTCATCCTGCCCGTGGGGGAATGGGTGCTGCGCAGCGCCTGCGCCCAATGGCACGCCTACGAACAGGCAGGTATCGACACCCCGCGCATCGCCGTCAACCTGGCCGCCCGCCAGTTCTGCAACCCGGCCCTGGTGGACACCGTGGCCCGGGTCATCAAGGAAGAACACATCCGCCCCGGCGGCCTGGAACTGGAGATCACTGAATCCACCGTCATGCACGACCCGGTGGTGGCCGGCGAGATCCTCGCCGCCCTGGCCGGCCTGGGGGTGCGCCTGGCCGTGGACGACTTCGGCACCGGTTACTCCTCCCTGGCCTACCTGAAGCGCTTCCCCCTGGACGTGCTGAAGATCGACGCCGCCTTCATCCGCGACCTGCCCGGCGACGGCAACGACGCCGCCATCACCCAGGCCAGCATCTCCCTGGGCCACAGCCTGGGCCTGGAAGTGCTGGCCGAAGGCGTGGAAACCCAGGCCCAGGTGGACTTCCTGCGCAACCTGGGCTGCGACTACGCCCAGGGCTTCTTCCTCGGCCGGCCGATGGAGGCGGAGCGGATGGAAGGGTTCGCGTAGTTCATCATCCCTCTTCCTGCTGGGGCGAGGGGACGCCTGCTGACGCCCCCCCAGAGGCGTCGCCTTAAGGTGAGCAGCTTGGGGCAGCAGGGCCAAAACCCCATCGCACATTGACGGAACCGTAATCGAACGACTACAGTTTTACCGTGTTCTCGATCAAACTCCATCCTGCATTCATCGCCTGGCTCAACGGCCTCAAGGATGGCATGACCCATCGGCGTCTGGCACGCCGTCTGGAAAAGGCGCAAAAGGGCAACCTGGGTGACGTGAAACCGGTGGGGGAAGGTGTATTCGAGATGCGTGAGCACTTCGGGCCGGGCTGGCGCATGTACTACATCCAGCGTGGTCAGATATTGATCGTCATGCTGGGCGGCGGCGACAAATCCACCCAGGCCACGGATATCGCCAAGGCCATCAAACTGGCAGCAACGCTGGAGGATTGAACCATGCGCAACAAGAACAAAGTCACCGATCTACCTGAATTTGATATGGCTGAACATTTGCCTGACGAACAGGCGATCGCCGAATACCTGACCGTGGTACTGGAAGAAAATGACCCGGCAGCACTGGCCGATGCCTTGGGCACCATTGCCCGCGCACGGGGCATGAGCGAAATCGCCAAGGCGTCCGGCATCACCCGTGAAGCCCTGTATAAAGCCTTGCGCCCCAATGCACAGCCCCGCTTCGAGACCGTTTCCCGGGTTTGCGCAGCCCTGGGGGTCAAACTGGTGGCGCAAGCCGTTCATTCCTGAGGGGGATGACCAGGACCCGGCGGCACCGTCCCCATTGGTTTTCCCGGTGGCATTGCCATGCCCCCCCTTCTCCCCCTCCTCCACGACATCCGCGCCTGCCGGGCCTGTGAAGAATACCTGCCCCTGGGCCCCCGGCCGGTACTGGTGGCCGACGCCCGGGCGCGCATCCTGGTGGCGGGCCAGGCGCCGGGCACCCGGGTCCACGCCACGGGCATTCCCTGGAACGACGCCAGCGGCCGGCGCCTGCGGGAATGGCTGGGGCTGGCGCCCGAGGTGTTCTACGACCCGGCCCGGGTGGCCATCGTGCCCATGGGCTTTTGCTATCCGGGCAGCGGCCCCTCGGGGGACCGGCCGCCCCGGCCCGAGTGCCGGCGGCTCTGGCACGACCGGATCTTCGCCCTGCTGCCCAACCTGGCCCTGCGCATCGTCATCGGCCGGTACGCCCTGGCCTACCACCTGCCGGGCCGGGGCCGGGCCAGCCTCACCGACAGCGTGGCCGCCTGGCGGACCTGGGCGCCGGCCCTCTACCCCCTGCCCCATCCCAGCCCGCGCAACCAGATGTGGCTGAAGCGCAACCCCTGGTTCGCGGCGGAACTGCTGCCGGATCTGCGGGCCACCGTGGCCCGGGTGCTGGAAGACGCCAGCCTGTAGGGCGCGCCCGGTCGCAAACCCGACAATCCGCCCTGGAGCGATCCTGCCCGGCCCCCGGCAAGCCGCGCCGGCGGGGGATTCCCGGCTCATCCCCGGCTTGGGCATGGCGATTGCTTGATCTCCGGGACTTCGGAGCCCGACCATGCACCACCAACTCGACTGGACGTCCTACGCCAGCGCCGGCCAGGGCGACGCCTATGCCGGCATTCCCGCCACGGGGGGCGACTTCGCCCGGGCCGTGGCGGTGTGCATCAACGACCGGCAATGCCAGCGCAAGGCCAAGGGGGTCATGTGCCCCAGTTTCCGGGTCACCGACGCTCCGGCCCATTCCCCCGGGGGCCGGGTCCAGGTGCTCAAGGCGGCCCTCAACGGCGAACTGGGCGAAAGCCCCTTCGCCAGCCCGGCCCTGGCGGCGGCCATGGACCTGTGCCTGGGCTGCAAGGGCTGCAAGCGGGAGTGCGCCAACCAGGTGGACATGGCCGCCCTGAAGATCGAGGTCCTGGCCCAGCGCAACGCCCTGGCCGGCATTCCCCTGCGGGACCGGCTGTTCGCCGGGCTGCCCCGCTGGTTGTCCCGGGAACCCGCCCGGGCCGTTTTGCGCCACCTGGTGCGCCTGCGCAACCGCAGCGCCCTGCTGGCCCGCCTGGGGGAACGCTGGCTGGGCATCACCGCCCGGCGGCGCATGCCGGAACCGGCGCCCCGGGCCTACGTGGCGCCCCCATCAGTGCCGGCCCCCGAGGAGACGGAGCGGGCGGTGATCCTCTTCGTGGACACTTTCGCCCGCCAATTTGAACCGGACCTCGCCGAGGCCGCCCAGGCCGTGCTGGAAGCCGCCGGCTACCGGGTCCAGGTCCTGGCGCCGGCCCCCGGGGATCCGGAGACCCGGCCCCTGTGCTGCGGCCGCACCTGGCTGTCCCTGGGCCAGGTGGAAGCGGCCCGGCGGGAGGCCCGCCGCCTCCAGGCGGCCCTGGCCCCGGCCCTGGCCGCCGGCATCCCCATCGTCGGCCTGGAACCCTCCTGCATCCTGTCCCTGCGCGACGACCACCTGAAACTGGGCCTGGGCCCGCAAGCGGAGGCCCTGGCGAAACAGGTCTGGCTGTTCGAGGAATTCATCGCCCGGGAACAGGACCGGAAGCGCCTCAAGCTGGCCCTCAAGCCCCTGGCCGGGGGCAAGCTGCTGGTCCACGGCCACTGCCACCAGAAGGCGGTGGGAGCCATGAAATCCCTGCGCAAGACCCTGCGCCTCATCCCAGACCTGGAGTTCGAGTTCATCGAGGCCAGTTGCTGCGGCATGGCCGGCCACTTCGGCCTGGAGGCGGAACACGCCGACCTCTCCCTGGCCATGGCCGAACTGGACCTGCTGCCCGCCCTGCGCGCCGCGCCGGAGCAGACGCCCATCCTGGCCAACGGCTTCTCCTGCCGGGAACAGATCGCCCAGGGCTGCCAGCGCCGGGCGGTGCACGCGGCGGTGCTGTTGCGCCAGGCCCTGGCCTGATCCCCCAGCCGGGAATTACACCCGGATTACACCCGGGCCAGGGCCTGTTCCAGGTCCGCCAGCAGGTCTTCCGCGTCCTCCAGGCCCACGGACAGGCGGACCAGGCCTTCGCCGATGAAATGCTCGGCCCGTTGTTCCAGGGTGTAGGTGGCGTGGGTCATGCTGGCCGGGTGCTGGGCCAGGCTTTCCGCGTCACCCAGGCTCACGGCCCGGGTGAAGAGGCCCAGGGCGTCCATGAAGCGGACCCCGGCATCCAGGCCGCCCTTGAGTTCGAAGGCCACCATGCCGCCGAAGCGGGCCATCTGCCGGCGGGCCAGGTCGTGCTGGGGGAAGCCGGCCAGGCCGGGATAGTGGACCACCGCCACCTCCGGCCGGCCGGCCAGGAATTCCGCCACCTGCGCCGCGCTGGCGCAGTGGCGGTCCATGCGCAGGGCCAGGGTCTTCAGGCCGCGCAGCACCAGGAAGGCGTCCTGGGAGGAGAGCACGGCGCCGGTCATGTCCTTGAGGCCGTGGAAGCGCACCTGTTGCAGCACCTCCGCCGGGCCCACGATGGCCCCGGCCAGCAGGTCGCCGTGGCCGCCCAGGTACTTGGTGGCGGAATGCACCACGAAGTCGGCGCCCAGTTCCAGGGGCCGTTGCAGGTAGGGGGTGCAGTAGGTGTTGTCCACCACGGTGACGGCGCCGTGGCGGCGGGCGATGTCGGCCACGGCGGCGATGTCCACCAGGCGCATGTTGGGGTTGGCCGGGGTCTCGAAGAACACCACTTTGGTGGCCGGGCTGAGGGCGGCGCTCAGGTTGGCCGGGTCGGACAGGTCCACGTGGCGGACCTTGACGCCGAAGCGGGCCAGGCCGTGGTTGAGGAAGGCGAAGGTGCAGCCGTAGAGGGTCTTGTCGGCGATGACCTCATCACCGGCCGAGAGCAGGGTCCACAGCAGGGAGGTGGTGGCCCCCTGGCCGGAAGCGGTGACCACCGCCGCCTCGCCGCCTTCCAGATCCGCCAGGCGGGCCTCCAGCAGGCCGGTGGTGGGATTGCCCACCCGGGAATAGACGTAGCCCTGCTGCTCCCCGGCGAAACGGGCGCTGCCGTCGGCGGTGGTGGGGAAGGTGTAGGTGGAACTCAGGTAGAGGGGCGGGTTCAGGGCCCCGGGAGCGGCGTAGGCGTCGTAGCCGTGGTGGATGGCCCGGGTGGAGAAACCGCCCCGGCGGGTGATGTTGTCGTCCATGGAAGCGTGGTCGCGATGGCAGGGGAAGTGGATTATGCCCCCGCCGGCCCCCTGTCCGGATTGTTCAAATCCCGTCGTTTCGTCGTCTTTGCCGCACCCATGCCAGGGCAGCCGCAAGCCCGCCACCCCGTCCCGCCGCGGCGGGGCCGGCATGGCCCTCCGGCGTCGGGCTGGAACGGGAATTGCTCAAGTCATTGCCATCACCCGAAGGAGCATTGCCATGCTGGATGTCGCCATCGTCGGCGGGGGCCTGTGCGGTCTGGCCCTGGCCAACAGCCTTCAGGCCCAGGGCCTGACGTTCGCCGTGTTTGAAGCCCGTCCGCGCCTGGGTGGACGCATCCACACGGTGGAGGCGCGCAACAACGGGCTGCCCATGGACATGGGGGCCGCCTGGTTCTGGCCCCAGACCCAGCCGCGCATCACCCACCTCCTGCGCAAACTGAATCTGGCCAGTTTTCCCCAGCATGACACCGGCAAACTGTTGAACCTGCCCGACCCGGAGACGCCGCCGGTTCCCCTGGAAATGGACGACATGCACAGCGGGGCCCAACGCATCGAAGGCGGCGCCGCCCGGCTGGTGGAGGCCCTGGCCGCCCGCCTGCCCGGTGCCAGCCTGCATCTGGAACAGGTGCTGGAACGCCTGGTGCTGGGGGAGGACCGGGTGGAACTCCATTTCCGCCATCAGCCGGAGCCCGTGCCGGCCCGGCAGGTGGTGCTGGCCCTGCCCCCCCGGCTGCTGGAGGAAAGGATCGAATTCGTTCCGCCCCTCAACGGCCAGTTGCGCGAAACCCTGCGCGAGACCCCCACCTGGATGGGCGCCCACGCCAAGCTGGCGGCCAGCTATGGCAAACCCGACGGCATGGACGCGGCGGGTATCGACCGGGCGGCTTTCTGGCGGGACGACGGCCAATCGGGCAACGGGGTGGCCACCCATCCCCGGGCCGTGCTGGGGGAGATCCATGATGCCTGCGACGCCCTGGGCGCCCGGGCCGGCCTGTCCGGTTTCTTCGCCCTGACGGCCCCGCTGCGGGCTGCCTTCCGTCTGGGCCTGCCCATGCTGGCCAGATCCCAGCTCATCCAGTGGTTCGGCCCCCGGGCCCAGGAAGCGGAGATCCGCATCCAGGACTGGGCCGACGAGACCTGGACCAGTTCCCGGCTGGACCGGATCCCGGCCGAGGAACACCCGGCCTATGGCAATGCCCTGTTGCAAATGCCCTGCTGGAACGGCCGCCTGCATTTCGGCGGCAGCGAAACCGCCAGCCACGGCGGCGGCTACATGGAAGGCGCACTGGAATCCGCCGGCCGCTTGCGCCGGGAACTCCTGATCAGCCGCAGCGCCCTGTCAGGCAGTGTTGAGGCATGCCCCTCCTGATGCAGGCTCATTCTTAAGGCGTTCCCCGTATCCTTTCCCCTTTTGTATAACTTTAGTTATATATTAATCAGGGTCCTCCCATCACCGTCTCCCCGGGGTGGCCCCGCACCAGGAGGCTGTCGGGCTTTGCTCGTCACCAGCAGGAACCGGCCCCTGTGCGGTCGGTTGGCAGCCGACGACGCCACAGTCCGACAGGCTCCATCCCGTTGTAGCCCGGGGGAGCAAGCGTGTCGGTGTCCATAACCTGGAAGGGCGGCGTTGCCTGCCGTCCATCAGCCTTGGAAGGTGTCCGTGTCCGCGTCCCACCCCGCTCTTCCCCTCCCACCGGCCGTCCCGCCAGGCCAGGACGCCACCCGCTGCCTGGTCCATCTGGATTGCGTGCTGGATGGGGTGCAGGTCTGGTCGGCGGACGGCCGGCTGCTGTACGCCAACCCGGCCACCTACGCCCTTTTCGAATTGCCGACCGATGCCCAGGTGGACAATTGCGCCCAGTTGTTCGGCCACTGTCTGGACGATACCGGCCGCCCGGTCTCCTCTGCCGCCCTGTCCATCTGCGACCTGGCCCGTGGCGCCCAGCAGATGGAGCACAACCAGCGGGTGCTGCGCATCCCCCTGGCTGACGGGGGGGAACGCTGGCTGCGCGTGCGGGCCTATCTCCAGCCACCGGGCCCCGGCGGCGAGCCGGCGGGCGTGGTGAGCACCTGCTTCGACGTAAGCCGCTTTGTCCACCAGGAACAGGTCCTCCAGGAGCAGGCCCAGTACGACGCCCTGACCCACCTGCCCAACCGGGTGCTGTTCGCCGACCGCTTGCAACTGGCCCTGGCCACTGCCCAGCGGCGGGGGGAGGTGCTGGCGGTGTGCATGTTGGACCTGGACGGTTTCAAGCCCATCAACGACACCCTGGGCCACCAGGCCGGCGACCGCTTGCTCCAGGAGATCGCCTTCCGCCTGGGCAACGCCCTGCGCGCCGATGACACGGCCGCCCGCCTGGGAGGCGACGAATTCGGCCTGCTCATCGGCGGGCTGCACGGTTCGGTGGAATGCGAACAGGTGCTCAACCGGCTGCTCCAGGATCTGGCCCGGCCGGTGCAGATCAAGGGCCAGTCCGTGGCCGTCACCGCCAGTGTGGGAGTGAGCCTCTACCCGGGCGACATCCGCGATCCGGACCTGCTGCTGCGCCATGCCGACCAGGCCATGTACCAGGCCAAGGAGGCGGGCAAGGGTTGTTTCCACATCTTCGACCCGGCCGCCGCTGGCAAGCTGCGCGCTTCCCGGCAGTTGCTGAAGAAGATCCAGGACGCTCTGGACGCGGGCCAGTTCCTGCTTCATTACCAGCCCAAGGTGGACTGCCGCCGGGGCCGGGTGGTGGGCGTGGAGGCCCTGGTGCGCTGGCGCCATCCCGTTCTGGGCCTGCGCACGCCGGGTGAGTTCCTGCCCCTCATCGAACAGGACGACGCCATCATCAACCTGGGGGAATGGGTGGTCGGTGAAGCCCTGGCCCAGATGGGCCGCTGGCGCCAGGCCGGCCTGGACCTGCCGGTCAGCGTGAACATCGCCGCCCGCCAGTTCCTGCGCGGCAATTTCTCCGCCCGCCTGGGGGAGATGCTGGCCGGCCACCCCCCCGAGGTGGTGGGCCGCCTGGGCATCGAGATCGTGGAGACCGCCGTGCTGGAGGACATCAACGCGGTGAGCCGCCTCATCCACCACTACCACAAGGAAGGGGTGCGTTTCGACCTGGATGATTTCGGCACCGGCTATTCCTCCCTCACCCACCTGAAGCGTCTGGCCGCCGACACCCTGAAGATCGACCAGAGTTTCGTCCGCGACATGCTGGACGATCCGGGCGACCTGACCATCGTCCAGGGCGTCATCCATCTGGCCCGGGCCTTCCATCTGGAAGTCATCGCCGAAGGCGTGGAAGACATCGAACACATCCTCACCCTGCTGGATCTGGGTTGCGACGTGATGCAGGGTTACGCCATCGCCCGGCCCATGCCCGCTGAACGCCTGGTGGAATGGCTGGAAGGCTTCCAGCCCGATCCCCGCTGGCGGGCGGCCGACAACTTTCCCAACCGCCACGACTTCGAATTGTTGTTGGCCAGGGTGATCCACCGCTTCTGGCAGCAGCAGGTGCTGGCCGCCTATCACCGCCTGGACGGTGCCGCCTGGCCGGAACTGGATCCGGGCCACTGCCGCCTGGCGGCCTGGTTCGAAGAAAGCGGCCGGCGCCACTGTAGCGACATTCCGCCCTTCCATCGCTTCCACGAAGCCCATCGGGAAGTCCATCGGCGGGCTCAGATCCTGCACCAACTGGCCCGGGAAGGCGTGGGGAACGCCGACCAGCCCCTGGCCGAATTCAATGCCGCCTGTGTGGAATTGCAGCACATCCTGTCCCAGTGCGACGCCGCCACCCGCCCTGCCTGAAGGAGCCCATCATGCCCGCCCCCCGGGAACCCCTGGTCTGGAACGAACGCTACGCCACCGGCGTGGAGGCCATCGACGAGCAGCACATGATCCTGGTGCATACCCTCAACGAAGCCGCCACCAAGCTGGCCGAAGATGCCAGCGTGGAACACCTGGACCGCATCACCCAGGACCTCCTGGCCTACGCCCTCTACCACTTCGAAACCGAAGAATCCCTCATGCAGGAGTACGGCTACGAGGAAAGCTCAGCCGAGGAGGCGGCCATCCACCTGGCCCAGCACCGGTCCTTCTCCAGCAAGGTGGTGGCCGTGCGGGAGGGCATCAAGGCCGGCAACCCCATCACCCCGGATGAATTGCTGGCCTTCCTGGACAACTGGCTCATCAACCACATCCTCAACACCGACCAGCGGCTGGGCGCCTTCATCCGGGAACGGCAGGCCGCCGGCTGAGGCGCCGGACTCACATCATTTCCACCACCCAGCGGGTCACCCGGGCGGTGGCCTCGGCGCATTGCAGTCCCCGGGCATCGCTGAAGGCCTTGTATTCCTCGGGCTTCCACATGTCCCAGGTGCGGCCGGTGAAACGGGCCTGGAGCTCCTCGCAGGTGACGCCGCCGAACTCGGCCTTGAAGCGTTCCACCAGTTCCTTGCCCTTCTGGAAATTGCCGATGAAACGGCCCCGGTCCAGCTTGTCCCGGTCCCGGCCCCGCTTGGCACTGAGGGCCATGAGGCCGCCGGTGAGGGCGCCGCAGGCCCCCTGGCCGGACAATCCGCCGCCCCCGGACAGGCCGTGGCTGGCCTTGATGGTGGCGTCGTCGATGACCCCTACGGTCTCCTGCACGGCGGCCAACACGCACTGGGGGCAACAGCCGTAGTCCAACTCGTAACGCAGGGCCTTCTCGTAGGCTTGCTCGGCGGCCTGGGATTTTTCCTCGGGAGTCATGACGCAGTCCTTATATAAGCGAACGCTAATGTTTATAGCATGGCTTTGCTGCGCTGCGAAACGGGCAGGGGATTTTCTTTGGTCCGGGCGAACCCGGGCGCGGCCCGCCCGGTTCCTCAGTCCCCGGCAGGACGCCCGGCCCGGCGGTGGCGGACGATCTTGGCGGTCTTTCTGGCCACGTAGATCGTGAATTCGTCCACGTTGGCGTAGTCGTTTTCCAGGGCCAGGCGGGCCAGGCCGTCGATGAGCCGGCGGGTTTCCTCGATTTCGGCCAGGCTGCGCCCGCAGGTCAGGCACTGGACCCCGTCGTCCTTGCAATACTCCTTGCCCTGGCAGGGTTTGAAGGTCTTCATGCCGGGCTCCCGTCGGCGGCGAAGGCCATGACCGTGCAGTCGCCGTCGATGTCGGTGATCTCGGCGCCGGCCAGGCTGCCGTCGTCCCGGTAGGTGTAGCGGTGGGCCAGTTCCACTTCGCCGTAGACCACCTTGTCGAAGCCCACGAGCCGGTCGCCGGCGTAGTAGCCCTTGAAGTAGGTGTTGCGGTTCTCCACCTCGGCGGGGCTGAGGGGGGTCACCAGGTTGAAGGGCAGCTTCACGCCGGTGTAGGTGAGGAAATGGCGAACGTCTTCTGTGCTCATGGTGTCTGGGGGTTGAGGTTCAGGAAAGGGGGGCTTCGGCGGGGGCCAGCACGCCGGCTTCCCGCAGGCGGGCTTTCCAGGCTTTCATCACCGGCCGGGAGATCATGGTCTCGGCCAGCACCCGCCGTTCGTAGACGGCCAGGCGCTGGGCTTCGTCGGCACCCGAGCGGGTGGCGGCGATGAGCTGGTGTTCGGCGTCTCCCAGAAGGCGCGACGGGCGGCTCTTCACCCGGTCGTAGAGCACGGCCATCATGGCCTTGTCGGCGTCGTCCATGCGGCACTTGCCGTCGATGATCTTGAGCATCAGGGCGATGGCGCAGTCGATCTCGTGGGGCGCCAGTTCGGCGCCATCGGCCCAGGCGGCGGCATCCATCAGATCTGTTTGACCTTGATGTTCAGGGTCTGGATCCGGTAGGCGATCTGCCGGGGGGTCATGTCCAGCAGGCGGGCGGCCTTGGCCTGGACCCAGCCGGCCTGTTCCAGGGCGGCGATGACCCGCTCCCGCTCGTCCAGGTCCGGATCGTCCAGATCCACGCCCCGGGTGGCGGTGCGGCCCATGCTGACCTTTTCCTCGATGCCGGTGACCAGGACGGCATCCCGGTCGATGGTGCCGTTCTCGCTCATCACGGCGGCCCGCTCCAGGCAGTTTTCCAACTCCCGCACGTTGCCCGGCCAATCGTGGTGCATGAGGACCCGCAGGGCGGAGTCGGTGAGTTCCAGTTCCCGGCCCTGGGCCTTGCCGATCTTGCCGGTGAGGAAGCGGGCGATGTCCGGAATGTCCTCCATGCGCTCGCGCAGGGCGGGCAGGTAGATGGGCATGACGTTGAGGCGGTAGTACAGGTCCTCGCGGAACTTGCCGGCCTGCACGTCGGATTCCAGATCCCGGTGGGTGGCGGCGATGACCCGCACGTCGATCTTGATGGTGCGGGTGCCGCCCACCCGTTCCAGTTCCCCTTCCTGGAGCACCCGCAGCAGCTTGGCCTGGAAGGCGGCGGAGACTTCGCCGATCTCGTCCAGGAACAGGGTGCCGCCGTCGGCCTGTTCGAAGCGGCCCTTCTTCTGGGCCATGGCGCCGGTGAAGGCGCCCTTTTCGTGGCCGAACAGTTCCGATTCCAGCAGGTTCTCCGGCAGGGAGGCGCAGTTGAGCTTGATGAAGCTGCCCTTGGCCCGGGGCGAGTTGTAGTGGATGGCGTTGGCGATGAGTTCCTTGCCGGTGCCCGTCTCGCCCCGGATGAGGACGGTGGTGTTCCACTTGGCCACCTGGCGGGCCTGCTCGAACACCCGGCGCATGGGCTGGGTGTGGCCGATGATGTTGTCGAAGCCGTACTGGGCCCGCACGGTGCGGCGCAGGGTGTCCCGTTCCTCGGTGAGTTCCTGGCGCTCCCGTTCCACCTCCCAGGACAGACGCACGCTCTGGCCGATGACGTTGGCCACCATTTCCAGGAAGCGGGCCCGTTCACGCAGTTGTTCGGTGTCGTCGCTGGACGGCTGGGCGGCCAGCACGCCGACACTGGCCGCCCCCACCCGGATGGGCACGCCGATGAAGGGGCCGTCGTCGTCGTAGATGCCCAGTTTGCCGCTGAAGCGGGGTTCGTCGGCGATGCGTTTCAACACCACGCTGTCGCCCTCCTCCAAGACCAGGCCCACCACCCCTTCGCCGGGCTGGTAGCGCACGTCGTCCAGACGCACGGTGCCCAGGCCGTGGACGGCCACCACCCGTTGCTCGGCGGTGCTGGTGTCGGTGAGGGTCACCATGCCCCGTTCCAGTCCCCCCCCGTCGTGGAGGGCGCCCAGCACGCCGGCCAGGGTCTCCCGCAGGTCCAGTGAACGGGACAGCACCTGGCTCACCTGGAACAGGGTTTCCAGTTCCGCCTGGAGTTGTTCGTACTTGCGTCTCAGGCCCAGGTCGCGATTGCCGGGCAAACGATTTTCGTAATCCATGTTCATTCGCCCAAGGGAAATTGCACACGCACGCGGCAGCCGGTCTGGCCCAGGCCATCCCCCGCCGCTTCGATGTCGATGAAACCGCCATGGGCGTTGACCACGTCCTGGGCCACGGTGAGGCCCATGCCGATGTGCCGGCCGTTGGCACCCTTGGTGGTGAAGAAGGGCTGGAAGGCTTTGAGGCGCAGGCTTTCCGGCACCCCCGGCCCGCTGTCCTCCACCCGCACCTCGATGCGGTCACTGAACAGGGCGCTGGATACCTTGAGTTCCCGGCGTTGGCCGCGGACTTCATGGATGGCGTCCAGGGCGTTGTCCACCACCTGCTTGAACAAGGCGGCCAGTTGGGTGAGGCGGCCGCGCACCGGGGGCAGTTCCTCGGCCGGCTGCCATTCCACCACCACCCCGTCGGCCAGCAGGCGCGGCGTGGCCAGGCGCAGCACGTCGCGCAGCACGGCGTTGATGTCCACCGCTTGGGGTGCTTCGGCAGCCGAAGCGGGTATGCAGCGGCGCAGGGCTTCCAGGGCTTCGTTGCCGGCCCGCAGGGCCTGTACCAGGCCCTCCACCAGGCTGTCGGTGCCGGACTCGCCACGCCGCTCCAGCATGCGCACGGCGGCGGCGATCATGTTGAAGGGGCCTTCCAACTGGAATACGGCGCCGGCCAGGGCCTCGCGCAGGCTGCCGATGCGCTCCTGCTCAGCCAGCAGGGCCGACAGGCCGTTGACCCGGATGGCTTCCTGCTGCTCCTTGAGGGGGGTGATGTCCTGGATGGTGAGCAGCAGGTACTGGCGGCGACGCGGTTCGTAGAAGGCGTCGGCGCTGCTGTCCAGTTCCTCGATCCAGGTGCCGCCGCAGGCGAACCAGCGGGCCTCGCCCCCCTGCCGGGCAAAGGTCAGTTCCCGGGGGGCGAAACTGCGCCGGACCGGGTCCAGGTCCAGGCCGCTGCCGCGCAGCGCGTCCAGCACGGTGCGGGCCGGTTCCCGGCCCAGGTCGCCGATGAGCTTCTTGTATTCCTGGTTGTCCAGGACCACCCGCTCGTTCTCGTCCAGCACCACGATGGCCACCTGGGCGGCGTCCACCACGGATTCGATGAGGGTCTTCTGGTTCTGCACCTGGCGCTCCAGGCGGTGCACCTCGGTCACGTCCCGGTGCATGCCCAGGTAGTGGCTGGTCTGGCCCTGCTCGTCCACCACCGGGGTGATGGTCAGGTCCGCCAGATAGCGGCTGCCGTCCTTGCGCTTGTTCACCAGCAGGCCGTTCCAGGCCCGCTGGCGCAGCAACTGGGACCACATGGTCTCGTAGACGATCTTGGGGGTGACCCGGTAGGAGAGCAGGGATTCGTTGTGGCCCAGCACCTCATCCCGCTTGTAGCCGGTGACCCGCTGGAAGGCGGGATTGGCGTAGAGGATGCGCGCCTTGGCGTCGGTGATGGAAATGGCCAGGGCCGATTGCTCCACCGCCTGGCGGAAGACTTCCAGGGGCGCTTCCGCTTGGTTGTCCTGGGGGGCGGTTGCATTCATTGTGAGGCGCTCTTCACAGTAGGGTTTACCGGTGTATAGCAACAAGCGTGCCGACTGTCATGACAGACAGGCCCTTGTTCGCAAAGCCCCTGTTGTGGCCGGGGTTTGTCGTTTTTGCGACAGCCGGCCTGACAAGGGCACACCCCCGACAGGGGCAAGCCAGCACCGTTTTGGTGCAAAAGATCGCAACATCTTGTTTTTTCGCGGCCTCCCCGTGCATCACACAACTGGCACGAAGCCTGCAAGGAGCTGGATGGAGAACCACCATGACCGCCTACCTGCTACTGCTTCTTTCCACCGCCCTCGTGAACAACGTGGTGCTGGTCAAATTCCTGGGCCTGTGCCCCTTCATGGGCGTGTCCAAGAAGATGGACAGCGCCCTGGGCATGGGCATGGCCACCACCTTCGTGCTCACCTTCGCCACCGCCGCCAGCTGGATGCTGGAACACTGGCTGCTGGCCCCCCTGGGCATCCAGTATCTGCGCATCCTGTCCTTCATCCTGGTGATCGCCGCCACGGTGCAGTTCACCGAAATGGTCATCCGCAAGGTGAGCCCTGGCCTCTATCAGGTGCTGGGCATCTATCTGCCCCTCATCACCACCAACTGCGCCGTGCTGGGCGTGGCCCTGCTCAACGTGATGGAAGAACACGCCTTTGCCGAAAGCCTCATGTACGGCTTCGGTTCCGCCGTGGGTTTCACCCTGGTGTTGCTGCTCTTCGCCGGCCTGCGTGAACGCCTGGCCCTGGCCCAGGCCCCGGCGGCCTTTGCCGGCGCCCCCCTGGGCTTCGTGGTGGCCGGCCTGCTGGCCCTGGCCTTCATGGGCTTCGCCGGCCTGGGCGCCCAATGAGGAGGAAACAGCCATGATCGCCGCCGTCGTCAGCCTCGCCACCCTGGGTCTGTTCCTGGGCCTGGTGCTGGGCATTGCCGCCAAGCGCCTCCAGGTGGAGGGCAACCCCCTGGTGGCCGAACTGGAGGCCCTGCTGCCCGGCTCCCAATGCGGCCAATGCGGCTTCCCGGGATGCACCGGCGCCGCCCAGGCCCTGGCCGACGGCGCCGCCCCCATCACCCTCTGCCCCCCGGGCGGCAAGGACCTGGTGGTGGCCCTGGCCGCCAAGCTGGGGGTGGAAGCCGACCTGTCCGGGGTGAAGGAAAACGTGCCCAGCGTGGCGGAGGTCAAGGAAGAGATCTGCATCGGCTGCACCCGCTGCTACAAGGTGTGCCCCACCGACGCCATCATGGGGGCGGCCAAGAACATCCACGTGGTGTTCCGGGAGGCCTGCACCGCCTGCGGCAAGTGCGTGGACGTGTGTCCCACCGAAGCCCTGGCCCTGCGCCCCATTCCGGTCACCCTGCAATCCTGGTACTGGCCCAAGCCGGCATTGGAGGCCGCATGAGCTTCCTGAGCCGCTTCAAGTTCCGGGGCGGAGTCCACCCGGAAGGGCGCAAGGACCTGTCTGCCGACATGCCGGTGCGGGTGCCCACCCTGCCCGAGTGTCTGTTCGTTTCCCTGCAACAGCATATCGGCGCCCCGGCCAGCCCGGTGATCCAGGTGGGCGACAAGGTGAGCAAGGGCCAGCGCATTGCCGCCAGCCAGGGCGCCGTGTCAGCCCCCGTCCACGCCCCCACCTCCGGCCGCATCATCGCCATCGGCGACTATCCGGCCCCCCACCCTTCCGGCCTGCCGGTGCCCACCATCACCATCGAATCCGACGGCGAGGATCGCTGGATGGACATCGCCTCCCCGGGGGACCCTTTCGCCTTCTCGGCCGAGGAAGTGGCCGCCCGGGTGGGGGCCGCCGGCATCGTCGGCCTGGGCGGCGCAGCCTTTCCGGCCGCCGTGAAGCTCAACGTCAGCCGCCGCGGCGGGGTCACCACCCTGATCATGAACGGCGGCGAGTGCGAACCCTACCTGACCTGCGACGACCGGCTCATGCGCGACCGGGCGCCGGAAGTGATCCTGGGCATCCGCCTGATCAGCCACGCCGTGGGTGCCAGGGAGGTGCTGGTGGGCATCGAGGACAACAAGCCCGAGGCCATCGCCGCCATGACCGCCGCCGCCCAGGGCAGTGAAGTGAAAGTGCTGGCGGTGCCGGCCATGTATCCCATGGGCTCGGAAAAGCAGCTCATCCAGGCCCTCACCGGCAAGGAAGTGCCTGCCGGTGGCCGGGCCGCCGACATCGGCATGCTGGTGCACAACGTGGGCACCGCCTACGCCGTGGCCCAGTCCCTGAACCTGGGGCGGCCCCTGGTGTCCCGCCTGGTCACCGTGAGCGGCGGCGCCGTGGCCGCGCCGGGCAACCTGGAAGTGCTCATCGGCACCCCGGCCCAGGCCCTGTTCGAGACCTGCGGCGGCTTCAAGGACACCCCCGCCCGCCTGGTCATGGGCGGCCCCATGATGGGCCAGCAGTTCACCAACCCCCTGGTGCCGGTCATCAAGGGCACCAGCGGCGTGCTGGCCCTGACCGCCGCCGAGATCGGCCAGCCCCAGCCGGCCCCCTGCATCCGCTGCTCCACCTGCGTGCGCGCCTGCCCGGTGGGCCTGCTGCCCCTGGAAATGGCCGCCCACATCCGCACCGGCGACCTGGGCGGTGCCGTGGACCTGGGCCTCAAGGACTGCATCGCCTGCGGCTCCTGCTCCTACGTCTGCCCGGCCCACATTCCCCTGGTGCACTACTTCAACTACGCCAAGGGCGATCTGGCCGCCAAGGAACGGGCCAAGCTGAAGCAGGACGCCACCAAGAAGCTGGCCGAGGAACGCACCGCCCGCATGGAACGCATCGCCCGGGAACGGGAAGAGGCGGCCAAGGCCCGGGCCGCCAAAAAGGCCGCCCAGGAAGCGGCCAAGAAGGCGGCCGCCGAGGCAGCGGCCCGGGAGAAGGCGGAGAAGGAACAGAGCGGCAAGGAACAGGCGGAAGCCCTATGAACTCCCGGCCCCGCCCCCCTTCCGCCCTGCCCGCCCCCTGGTATCGCAAGCGGCTCTCCCAACCCCCATGGGCCATACAGCCATGATCCACGTCGCCCCCGCCCACTCTCCCCACGCCCACGCACCCACCAGCGTGGGCATGATCATGGCCACGGTGTTGCTGGCCCTGGCGCCGGCCACCCTGTTCGGCTTCTGGCTGTTCGGCTGGCCTGCCTTCAACCTGTGGGCGGTGGCCATCCTCACCGCCCTGGCCACGGAAGCCGCCTGTGTGGGGCTGGCCGGCCGCGCCGCCAAACCGGTGCTGCTGGACGGCTCCGCCGCCCTCACGGCCTGGCTGCTGGCCCTCTCCCTGCCCCCCTGGGCGCCCTGGTGGCTGGCCGCCCTGGGCAGTTTCTTCGCCATCCTGGTGGGCAAGCAGGTGTTCGGCGGCCTGGGCCAGAACGTGTTCAACCCGGCCATGGCCGCCCGGGTGATGCTGCTCATCGCCTTCCCGGTGGAAATGACCCTGTGGACCACCCCGGGCAGTTTCCCTTCGGCCCAGTTGCCCAGCTTCCTGGAAAGTCTGTCCATCACCTTCGGCGGCGCCCCGATGGACGCCATGGCCAGCGCTTCCCTGCTGGGCCACGTGAAGACCGAATTCACCCGGGGCATCGACCTGGCCCACAGTCTGCCCGCCCTGTTCGGCCACTCCCAGACCGGACTGGGGGATGCCGCCTGGGGATCCCGGGCCGGCAGCCTGGGGGAGACCTCGGCCCTGCTTCTGCTGGCCGGCGGCCTGGTACTCATCGCCCGGCGCGTCATCACCTGGCACGCCCCGGTGGCCATGCTGCTGGGCGTGGCCCTGCCCGCCCTCATCGCCAGCCTGTTGGACCCGGCCCACTATCTGGACCCGGCCGCCCATCTGTTGTCCGGTGGCCTCATGCTGGCGGCATTCTTCATCGTCACCGATCCGGTCACCTGTCCCAATACCAGCGCCGGACAATTCGCCTTCGGCCTGGGGGCCGGCCTGCTCACCTGGATCATCCGCACCTGGGGCGGCTATCCGGAGGGTGTGGCCTTCGCGGTCCTGCTCATGAATGCCGCCACGCCGGTCATCGACCGCTACGTGAAGCCGCGCATCTATGGCCGCACCCGGGACGGCAAGCCCTTGCCGGCCGAAACCAGCGGGAAGGGGGCCTGACATGGATCTGGACAGCCTGCGCGGCAAACTTTCCTACCAGGGCCTGCTGCTGGGCGGCACGGCCCTGCTCACCAGCGCCGCCCTGGCCCTGGCTTCCAGGGCCACCGGTCCGGACATTGAAAAGGCGGCGGCCGAGGATCTGAAGCAGTCCCTGACCCAGGTGTTGCCGGGCCACTACGAGAACAACCTGCTCGAAGACACGCTGGAAATGCCCGGCCCCGGCGGCAAGCCCATCACCATCTACCGGGCCCGCCGGGCCGGCCAGGTGGCGGCCGTGGTGTTTCCGGTCAGCGGCCGGGGCTATGCCGGCGCCATCGACTGCATCATGAGCGTGGACCGGGAGGGCAGGATCATCGGCGTGCGGGTGCTCAAGCACACGGAAACCCCGGGCCTGGGGGACAAGATCGAGCCGGCCAAGGGCGACTGGATCCACAGCTTCGAAGGCAAGTATCTCGGAGATCCGACGCCGGACAAATTCGCCGTGAAGAAGGATGGCGGCGTGTTCGACCAGTTCGCCGGCGCCACCATCACTCCCCGGGCCGTGGTCAAGGCGGTGAAGGGGGGTCTGGACTTCTTCCAACAGGAGCAGGCCGTCCTCCTGGACGCCCAGACCCAGGCCGTCGCCAGGAAGGAAACGCCATGACCGACTACGCCCGCATCACCAAGGACGGCCTCTGGGACAACAACGTGGTGTTTTCCCAGATGCTGGCCCTGTGCCCGCTGCTGGCCGTGACCGGCACCGCCACCAACGGCCTGGGCATGGGCCTGGCCACCACCGCCGTGCTGGTCTCCTCCAACATCCTCATCGCCAGCCTGCGCCGCTTCATCAGTCCGGAAGTGCGTATCCCCGTCTACATCGTCTTCATCGCCACCCTGGTGACCCTGGTGGACATGAGCCTCAACGCCTGGGTCCACGAACTCTACAAAGTGCTCGGGCTGTTCATCGCCCTCATCGTGGTGAACTGCGCGGTACTTGGCCGGGCCGAGTCCTTTGCCTCGAAGAACCCGGTGGCAGCCTCCGCAGTGGACGGCCTGATGATGGGCCTGGGTTTCACCTTCGCCCTGGTGGCCATCGGCGGGGTGCGGGAAATTCTGGGGAGCGGCACCCTGTTCGCCAATGCCCACCTGCTGCTGGGGGAGAGTTTCGCCTTCCTGGAAATGAAGCTGATTCCGGAATACAGGGGCTTCCTGCTCATGATCCTGCCCCCCGGCGGCTTCATGGCCGTGGGCTTCCTGCTGGCCGCCAAGCGGGTCATCGACCGCCGCCAGGCCGAGCGCAAGGCGGCTGCGGTCGTACCGGAACCCGCCGCTGCAAGCTGAGGAGCTGACCATGCAGATCGCCGTCGCCTATTCCGACCCCGCCCAGCAAGCCTGGCTGCGCATCGACGTGCCCGAAGACAGCACCGTGGAGCAGGCCATCATCAAGTCGGGCATCCTGCGCCAATTTCCCCACATCGATCTGGAAACCCAGATGGTGGGCATCTTCGGCAAGCAGACCAAGCTGGACGCCCCCCTGAAGGCCGGGGACCGCATCGAGATCTACCGCAAGATCACCGCCGATCCCGCCTCGGTGCCCCGCCGCCGCATGGCGGACGACGACGACGACGATTGACGGTGATGGCGTGAAAAGGTGCCGGGGTCGGGGAGGCTGCCGCGCCGAGACGATTTCTGGATACGGGGATGGGACCCTTCAGAGGGTTTCCAGCATGCCGACGTTCAGGCCCTTCAGTTCGCAACGCCCCTTGCGCACGGCGTCCACCAGATTGGACAGGTTCTGCTCCTTGAGCAGTTCGAACAGTTTCTCTTTCACCGGCCGCCAGTTGCAGTGCATGGCACAGGCGGTCTCGTCGGAACACTCCTTGAAGCCCAGGAAGCATTCCTTGGTGGCCTTTTCCCCGCCCACCACGGTCATGATCTCCATGAGATTCAGGTCCCTGGCGTCGCGCATCATGTAGTAGCCCCCCTGGCGGCCCCGGGTGGAGCCCACGATGCCCCGGCGGGAGAACTCCTGCATGAGCTTGCTCAGATAGGGAAGGGGCAGATCCAGTTGATCGGCCAGGGAGCGGCAGAGCACGTGGCTCCCCGCCGGCTCGGAAGCCAGCACGACCAGAGCCTGGATGGCGTATTGGCTGCTACGGGAAAAAATCATCTGGAGGTCCGAATAGTTTGTTGTCATTGTGCAATATCCATACCAGTCCCGGCACAAGAGCACCCCATAAAATGTTTTGCTGGATTGCCCGGGATGGCGCGGCATGGCCCGGCCCGCCCCCTGAATCCACCCCCGGGCACGGTCTGTCACAAGCGCAACAATGCCTGGGCTTTGTCGTCAATACGACAAAGCCCGGGCATGGTCTCAGGGCCCGCCCGGGGCTGCGTCCGGCAGGCTTTGCAGGGTGGCGTTGAGCAGGCCGGCCTTGTCTTCGGCGGACAGGCCCGGGAGCACGCCCACCACCACGTCCAGGGTGGCACCCGTGAGCTTGACCGCTTCCCGCATGTCGTCGGGCAGGGCCGGATCCGTGGCGCCGTTGCCCAGGTGCCGGGCGGTGTTCACCGCCAGCCGGGCCAGCCGGGCGCGCAGGTTCTCGTCGCCGCGGATGAGTTGGCGGATGAGGGGCGGTAGCCCCCAGTTGTCGATGAGCAGCAGGGTCAGGTCCATGAAGGCGAAGCCGCAGGCCTGGCGCTGGGCCTGGTCGCTGCGCGGGGCCCGGCCGCTGTGCAGTTCCTCCAGGGCCTGGGCCGGCAGCTCCGGCGTGAAGGCCCACAATTCGATTTCCCCGGCGTTGGCCAGGAGCACGGCCATGGCCAGTTCCCCCGGATCCAGATCGTGGCGCAGCCCGCCCCAGGCCAGGGCGATGCGTGCGCCCCGGGCATCACGCCCCTCGGCGGCCAGGAAGCCTCCGTTGTCTTCGTCCACCAGGGGCGATGAGCGGATCTGTTCCTTGAACAACTGGGTGCCCAGGGCCAGCACGACGCCCAGGGGGGTGGTGATGTCCCGGGCCAGACGGCGGGGCAGGCGTTTGTTGGCTTCCCGCAGCAGGCGCAGGGCCAGCAGGGGGTCATCGAGGAGCAGGGCGGAATAGGCGTGGGCGGACAGGCTGTCCTCGGAGCCCGCTTCCAGGGCCTCCAGGGCCGCCAGGGTCGAAGGCTTGATGGGCTGCTCCTTGTATTCCAGGAAAGCCGCCCACTGGCCGGGGCCCCACCAGCGCTTGCCGGGCATGAAAACTCCGCTTAATCAAGGCATTGCCAGCAATGACGGCAGATGGGGAACATTTCTTAAGGGTGCGTGGGCAAACCCCTCTCCATCACGGCACCCCGAACACGTTCAACCACAAGGCCTGCACCGCCTGCATCTCCCGGGCCAGCCCGCCGTGGTCGGTGCGGGCGTGCTCCAGGCCTTCCAGCTTGAGGGCGTGCTGGCGACGGCGCAGTTCCCGGTAGGCGTCCGCGGCGGCATGCCCGATGTCGGCAGGCAGCAGGCCCAGTTCGCCGGCCCTGCGCAGGAGGGCGATGTTGCCCACGTTGGCCAGCAACTCCGGGTGCCGTCCGGCTTGGGCCAGGACCAGGTATTGCACGGCGAATTCCACGTCCACCAGGCCGCCCCGATCGTGTTTCAGGTCGAACAGGCCGCTGGGGTTGGGGTGGCCATCCAGCATTTTCTGCCGCATGGCCAGCACGTCTTCCCGCAGCTTGGCCGGGTCACGGGCCTGGGATAGAACGCTTTCCCGGATGCCATCGAAACGCTGGCCCACGGCCCGGTCGCCACAGCAGAAGCGGGCCCGGGTGAGGGCCTGATGCTCCCAGGTCCAGGCATGGTGCTGCTGGTAGTCCTCGAAGGCTTCCAGGCTGCTTACCAGGAGGCCCGAGGCGCCGTCCGGGCGCAGGCGCAGGTCGGTCTCGAAGAGGATGCCGGCGGCGGTGTGGGTGCCCATCCAGGTGTTGAGCCGCTTGCCCAGGCGGGCGTAGATGTCCTGGGCGTCCGGGTGGGGGTCGTCGTAGAGGAAGACGATGTCCAGGTCCGAGGCGTAGCCCAGTTCCTTGCCTCCCAGCTTGCCGTAGGCCACCACGGCAAAGGCGGGTTGCTCCCGGTGGCGTCCGGACAGGTTGGCCCAGACCAGGTCCAGGGTGGCCTGAACCAGGAGGTCGGCGAGATCCGACAGGTGGTCGGAGAGCTTTTCCAAGGTCCACAGGCCGGCCAGGTCCTGGGCCAGAAGGCGAAAGGTTTCCGATTGCTTGAAGTGGCGCAGTTCGTCCATCTGCCGTTCCACGTCCCCGGCCTGCTCGGCCAGACGCCGGGCCAGTTCCTCGGCGGCCCGGGGCCAGTCGGGCGGGGCCATGAGCTGGCGGGCATCCAGCAGTTCGTCCAGCAGGCGGGGCTGGCGGGTCAGATACTGGGCGGCCCAGGGGCTGCTGCTGAGGATGCGGGCCACCTGGCGCAGGGTCTGGGGATATTCCCGCAGCAGGGCCAGGTAGGGGCCCCGTTTGGCGATGGCTTCCAGCAGGTCCAGCACCCGTTTCAAGGTCTCGCCGGCGTTGGGGAAGGTGGCCGCCACCTGGATCAGGGGCGGCAGCAGTCCGTCCAGAATGGCCTTGTTGCCCGCCGGCAGGCCGGCATAGCGGCTGCCGCCCTTGAGGGCCTGCAACAGGCGCAGGGCGGCCTCCGGGTCCGGATACCCCACAGCCCGGAGCCGGGCCACGGCATCGTCGCCGGCCAGATCGCACAGGCCGGCCAGGGCATGGCCGGACTGGTCTTCCTGGGGGGCGCCGAACACCTGCTCGAAGTAGCCGGCGATGCGTTTGCGCAGGCTGTTCAGGTGGGCCTCGAAGCCTTCCCAGTCGGCGTAGCCCATGGCCTGGGCCACCCGGGCCCGGTCCGCCGGATCATGGGGGAGGGTCTGGGTCTGGGCGTCGTCCAGATATTGCAAGCGGTGTTCCAGGTTGCGCAGGAAGACGTAGGTGCCGTCCATCTCGGCGGACTGCTCGGCGGGAATCAGCCCGGCTGCGGCCAACTCGCGCAGCAAGACCCGGGTGGGCCGCTGGCGCAGGCGGGGCAGACGGCCACCGCGGATGAGCTGGAACACCTGGGCGATGAATTCGATTTCGCGGATGCCGCCGGGACCCAGCTTGATGTTGTCGGCCATGTCCTTGCGCGCCACTTCCCGGCGGATCTGGGCATGCAGGTCGCGCATCGAAGCGAAGGCGCCGAAATCCAGGTACTTGCGATAGACGAAGGGCTGCACCAGTTGCTCCAGTTCGTCGAGACGCTCGCCGGTGAGGGCCCGGCCCTTGATCCAGGCGTAGCGTTCCCATTCCCGGGCCTGGGTGTAGAAGTACTCCTCCAGCATGGCGAAGCTGGAGGCCAGGGGGCCTTCGTTGCCGTAGGGGCGCAGGCGCATGTCCACCCGGAACACGTAGCCGTCGCCGGTCTTGTCGTCCAGGGCGCTGATGAGGCGCTTGCCCAGGCGGGTGAAGAACTCGTTGTTGCGCAGCTTGCGCGGCCCGGCGGTCTCTCCATCCTCCGGATAGACGAAGATCAGGTCGATGTCCGAGGAAGCGTTGAGCTCGCCGCCCCCCAGCTTGCCCATGCCCACCACGATCAAGCGCTGGGGCCGGCCTTCGCCGTCCAGGGGTTCGCCGTGGATGCCGGCCAGGTCCTGATGATGGAAATCCACGGCGGCCCGGATGGTGGCTTCGGCCAGACGGGTCAGGGTCGTTGTCACCTCCCCCAGGTCCGCCAGGCCGGCCAGGTCCCGGGCCATCACCCGGGCGAAGACCCGTTCGCGCAGGCGGCGCAGGCGGCTCTTCAGGTCCTCGTCGTTGGCCATGGGCGGGGCCAGGAAATCGGCCATCTCGGCAACGTCCAGGGGACGCTCCAGGGTGTCGGACAGCCAGCCGGCAAGCTCCGGTCGGGCCTGGAGCCGGGCGGCCAGCCAGCGGCTGTAGCCGGAGGCGGCGTTGCTGGGAGGAGCGGCGTGGGTTTCCATGGTCAGGGGCTTTTTGTAGGGATTACCACGATACGACCATTTTCAGACTTGGAAAATGCGGGTGTTGCAATGCAAAATGCCAACCGAGACGAAGTGGCCTAACTTTGTCGCTTCCTTGGGGGAGGAAACGACTTGTTCTCAATTTGCCGTCGAGGAGACGCACCACATGAGCACCACCATCGAATCCGTCCTGCACGAAAACCGGGTCTTTGAGCCTTCCGCCGAGTTTGTCGCCCAGGCCAACGTTTCGGGCATGGACGCCTACAAGGCCCTGTGCGCTGCCGCCGAAGCCGATTACGAAGGTTTCTGGGGCAAGCTTGCCAACGAAAACGTGGTCTGGAAAGAACCCTTCACCCAGGTTCTGGACGAGTCCAACGCACCCTTCTACAAGTGGTTCACCGGCGGCAAGCTCAACGTCTCCTACAACTGCCTGGACAAAAACATCGAAGCCGGCCTGGGCGACAAAGTGGCTCTGATCTTCGAAGCCGACAAGGGCGAAGTCACCAAGGTCACCTACCGGGAACTGCTGGCCAAGGTGGGCAAGTTTGCCAACGCCCTGAAGAGCCTGGGCGTGAAGAAGGGCGACCGGGTCATCATCTACCTGCCCATGTCCGTGGAAGGTGTGGTGGCCATGCAGGCCTGCGCCCGTATCGGCGCCACCCACTCCGTGGTGTTCGGCGGTTTCTCCGCCACCGCCCTGCGGGACCGTATCGAAGACGCCGGTGCGGTGCTCATCATCACCGCCGACGAACAGTGCCGGGGCGGCAAGAACATCCCCCTGAAGCCCGCCGTGGATGAAGCCATGACCCTGGGCGGCACCGACTCCGTGAAGAACGTGGTGGTCTACCAGCGCACCGGCGGCCCCGCCACCATGGTGGCCGGCCGTGACCTGTGGTGGCACGACGTGGTGGCCAGCCAATCGGAAACCTGCGAGCCCGAGTGGGTGGATGCCGAGCATCCCCTGTTCCTGCTCTATACCTCCGGTTCCACCGGCAAGCCCAAGGGCGTGCAGCATTCCACCGGCGGCTACCTGTTGCACGCCATCATGACCACCAAGTGGACCTTCGACCTGAAGCCCAACGACGTGTTCTGGTGCACCGCCGACATCGGCTGGGTCACCGGACACACCTACATCACCTACGGTCCCCTGGCCTGTGGCGGCACGGAGATCGTCTTCGAGGGCGTGCCCACCTACCCGGACGCCGGCCGTTTCTGGAAGATGATCCAGGACCACAAGGTCAACATCTTCTACACGGCCCCCACGGCCATCCGTTCCCTGATCAAGGCCAGCGAAGCCAACGCCGCTGCCCATCCGCGCAATTACGACCTGAGCAGCCTGCGCGTGCTGGGTTCCGTGGGCGAGCCCATCAACCCCGAAGCCTGGATGTGGTACCACGACAACATCGGCGGCGGCAAATGCCCCATCATGGACACCTTCTGGCAGACCGAAACCGGCGGCCACGTCATCACCCCCCTGCCCGGCGTCACCCCCCTGGTGCCCGGCTCCTGCACCCTGCCCTTCCCCGGCATCATGGTCACCGTGGTGGACGAAGCCGGCCATGAGGTGGAATGGGGCAAGGGGGGCTTCCTGGTCATCAAGAAGCCCTGGCCCTCCATGATCCGCACCATCTGGGGGGATCCGGAGCGCTTCAAGAAGAGCTACTTCCCCGAGGACCTGGGCGGCAAGCTCTACCTGGCGGGCGACGGCGCCGTGCGCGATGCCAAGACCGGCTACTTCACCATCATGGGCCGCATCGACGACGTGCTGAACGTGTCCGGCCACCGCATGGGCACCATGGAAATCGAATCCGCCCTGGTCAGCCACCCCCTGGTGGCCGAAGCCGCCGTGGTGGGCAAACCCCACGACATCAAGGGCGAAGCCATCGTCGCCTACGTGGTGCTGAAGCGGGCCCGCCCCACGGGCGACGAGGCCAAGCAGATCGTCAACGACCTGCGCAACCACGTGGGCCACGAGATCGGCCCCATCGCCAAGCCCGACGAAATCCGTTTCGGCGACAACCTGCCCAAGACCCGCTCCGGCAAGATCATGCGCCGCCTGCTGCGCACCCTGGCCAAGGGCGAAGAGATCACCTCCGACGTGTCCACCCTGGAAAACCCGGCGATCCTTGACCAGCTCAAGGAGGTGGTCAAGTAAACGGTCTGCCGCTCAAGGCGAAGCCGGATCGGCGGGTTTTAGCGGGTTCAAGAAAGGCCGGGGCTAAAACCCGGCCATCCTGAAACCGATGAAGGAAGGGGTGAAGCGATTCACCCCGGTCTTTACGACGAAGCGGCCTGTAGGCCGCTTCGTCGTTTCCGGAGCCGGGACATCCGCAACCGGGCCCAGCCATGATCCCAGTCAAGGTGCGGTCTCAATGTCGAGAGCAGATTGCCGATAACAGTTCTGGAAGCACCCTTCCACCGAATTGCGAATCCAACACCGCTCGGAGTTCATCATGCTGTCCATCTCCCGACTCGTCCTGGCCGCCTCGGTGGCCGTTTCCCTGTTGCTCGTGGGGGGTACCTATCTCCTGCTCACCGGCTTCGGCGACCGCATGTTGCAGCAGACCACCGCCCAGCATCTGCAATCCCTGGGCAAGGTGACGTTCACGTCCATGTACCAGGTGATGAACCAGGGCTGGAAGCGGGATCAGGTGGTCAGCTTCGCCGACGGTGTGGCCAAGTCCGTGGTGGGCACCCCCATGCAGATCGAGTTCCATCGCGGCGAGGCGGTGAACAGCCAGTTCGGCGCCGTTCGTGACGCCAACAGCGACGACGTCATCGCCCAGGCCATGCAGACCGGTCGGGACAAGGAAATCTCCAGTCCGGACGGCATCCGATTCCTCTACCCCATGAAAGCCAACGCGGAATGCCTGGCCTGCCACACCTCGGCCAAGAAGGGCGACGTGCTGGGGGTCATCGACATCCGCGCCGGCTACGGGGAAGTGATGGGCAACACCCGCACCCACTTGATGCTGGTCCTGCTCCTGCTGGCCCCCATTCCTCTGGTGATCGGCTTCGTGCTTTCGGTGATGCTGGACAGCCGGATGCACGGCTTCGTGAACCAGTTGGACGATGCCATCGACAAGGCCCAGCCCGGCAAAGCACCGGATTTCAACGCGGTGAACGTCAAATTCGCCGAGTTCCGCGAGTTGCTGGGCCACTTCAAGCGTCTGGTGAAAGGCTGAACGAACGCCCGCCGGCAGGATGGGGGGTGGGGCGGAAGGGGCCGGTTACAATCGGGCATGACTACCGCGCCGACCGAAATCCCCGATTCCGCCCTGCCTGACCCGGCAGGGCAGGCCTTTTCCGCGCTGCCGCTCCCCCCGGCGGTGCTGGAGAATCTGACCCGCCTGGGCTACCTGACCATGACCCCCATCCAGGCGGCCAGCCTGCCCCTGACCCTGGCGGGCCACGACCTGATCGCCCAGGCCAAGACCGGCAGCGGCAAGACAGCGGCCTTCGCCCTGCCCCTGCTGGCCAACCTGAATCCCCGCCGCTTCGCCCCCCAGGCGTTGGTGCTCTGCCCCACCCGGGAACTGGCGGACCAGGTGACCCAGGAGACCCGCCGCCTGGCCCGGGCCGAGGACAACATCAAGATCCTCTCCCTGGTGGGGGGCAGCACCATGCGCCCCCAGATGGCCAGCCTGGAGCACGGCGCCCACATCGTGGTGGGCACCCCGGGGCGCATCCTGGACCACCTGCAACGGGGCAGCCTGGACCTGTCGGCCCTCAACACCCTGGTGTTCGACGAGGCGGACCGGATGCTGGACATGGGCTTCCTGGACGACATGGTGTTCGTGGCCAAGCAATGTCCGAAGAAGCGCCAGACCCTGATGTTCTCCGCCACCTTCCCGGAAGGGGTGGAGCAACTGGCCCGCCAGTTCATGCGCCAGCCCAAAGAGGTACGTCTGGCCGAACGCCATGAGGCCGACAAGATCCGCCAGCGCTTTTACGAAGTGGCCAAGGAAGAACGGCTGGACGCCGTGGCCCGCCTGCTGGACCACTACCGGCCGGTGAGCACCCTGGCCTTCTGCAACACCCGCCAGCAATGCCGGGACTTGCTCAAGGTGCTGCGGGAGCGGGGCTTCCACGCCCTGGCCCTGCACGGGGAACTGGAACAGCGGGAACGGGACCAGGTGCTGATCCAGTTCGCCAACCGCAGTTGCTCGGTACTCGTGGCCACCGACGTGGCCGCCCGGGGCCTGGACATCGCCAACCTGGAAGCGGTGATCAACGTGGACGTGACCCCGGACCCGGAGGTCTATGTCCACCGCATCGGCCGCACCGGCCGGGCCGACCAGGACGGCTGGGCCCTGAGCCTGGCCAGTGCCAACCAGATGCGCCGGGTGGACGACATCGCCAAATCCCTGGGCGTGCCGGTGGAATGGCACACCCTGGACGAACTGGACCCCGGCGCCGGCCGGCCCCTGTTGCCCCCCATGGCCACCCTGCAGATCCTGGGCGGGCGCAAGGACAAGTTCCGCCCCGGCGACGTGCTGGGCGCCCTCACCGGGGCCGCCGGCTTCAAGGCCGACCAGGTGGGGAAGATCACCGTCACCGAATTCAACACCTATGTGGCGGTGGCCCGGCAGATCGCCCAGGAAGCCCAGCGCCGCCTGGCGGCCGGCACCATCAAGGGCAAGAGCGTGAAGGTGCGGGTGCTGGAGATTCCCGGTGCCGGCGATGTGGAACCCGTGTCCCGGGCCAACGCCAGCCTGCGACGCAAGCCCGGGGCATGAGCGGCAACGCCCCCGGGGACACCATCACCCGGGAAGCCCTGGCGGAACTCCCCATCCGCCGCTACGAAGGCCCGGTCTTTCTCGTGGAAGACATGTATACCCTGCGCCGGGCCATGATCGACATCCACCAGGAAACAGTAGTGGGCTTTGACACAGAAACCCGCCCGGCCTTCCGCAAGGGTGAACACTACCCGCCCAGCCTGGCCCAGGTGGCCACCGCCCGGGCGGTCTACGTCTTCCCCCTGCGTCAGACGGCGTGCTTTCCCGGCCTGGCCGAGTTGATGGAACAGCGGCACATCGTCAAGGCCGGTGTGGCCGTGGCCCACGACCTGAGCGAATTGGCCCAACTGTTCCCCTTCACCGCCAATACCGTCCTGGACCTGGGCCGGGTGGCCAAACGCCAGGGCATCGCCCAGTCGGGCCTGCGCAACCTGGCCGGACTGGTGCTGGGCTTCCGCATCCCCAAGGGCCAGCAGACCACCAACTGGTCCGCCCCCCGGCTGACGGCCGCCCAGATCCAGTATGCAGCGACGGACGCCTGGGTCTCCCGGGAACTGGCCGTTCACTTCGCCCAACTGGGCTGGCTGAACGGAAATCCCGGCTTTCCACTTCCCCCTTGAGGGGAGAGGGGCAAGGTCCACACGCCTCTCAAGCAGCCGACGTTCCCTGGCAGCACCCCCATAGAAAGTTTTTTATCTCCTCCCGCCTTGAAATGGCCTTGGGCCGCCCCTACCATTAGCACTCGCTGGACTTGAGTGCTAACAGCACCAGTCCCATCGACCCTGTAATCCACGGATTCCGTTAGGAGGAAAGCAATGAAAATCCGTCCGCTGCACGACCGCGTCATCGTCAAGCGCCTTGAGGAAGAGCGCAAGACCGCTTCCGGCATCGTCATTCCCGACACCGCCGCCGAGAAACCCGACCAGGGCGAAATCATCGCCGTGGGCGCCGGCAAGAGGGATGACAGCGGCAAGCACATCGCCATGGACGTGAAGGTCGGCGACCGGGTGCTGTTCGGCAAGTATTCCGGCCAGACCGTCAAGGTTGAAGGCGAAGAACTCCTCGTCATGCGCGAGGAAGACATCATGGGCGTGATCGAGAAGTAACTCTCGCGCCGTTGAGAACGAATTCAGGAGATACAAGACATGGCAGCTAAAGACGTTCGTTTTGGTGATTCCGCCCGTCATCGCATGGTGGCCGGCGTCAATGTCCTGGCCAACGCGGTCAAGGTGACCCTGGGCCCCAAAGGCCGCAACGTGGTGCTGGACCGGGCCTTCGGCGCCCCCACCGTGACCAAGGACGGCGTGTCCGTGGCCAAGGAGATCGAGCTGAAGGACAAGTTCGAGAACATGGGCGCCCAGATGGTCAAGGAAGTCGCTTCCAAGACCTCCGACGTGGCCGGTGACGGCACCACCACCGCCACCGTGCTGGCCCAATCCATCGTCAACGAAGGCATGAAGTTCGTCGCCGCCGGCATGAACCCCATGGACCTGAAGCGCGGCATCGACAAGGCCGTGTCCGCCGTGGTGGAAGAGCTGAAGAAGAACTCCAAGCCCTGCACCACCAGCAAGGAAATCGCCCAGGTGGGCTCCATTTCCGCCAACTCCGACTCCAGCATCGGCGACATCATCGCCAGCGCCATGGACAAGGTGGGCAAGGAAGGCGTCATCACCGTTGAAGACGGTTCCGGCCTGGAAAACGAGCTGGACGTGGTGGAAGGCATGCAGTTCGACCGCGGCTACCTCTCCCCCTACTTCATCAACAACGCCGAGAAGCAGATGGCCGTCCTCGAGGACCCGTTCATCCTGCTGTTCGACAAGAAGATCTCCAACATCCGCGACCTGCTGCCCGTGCTGGAGCAAGTGGCCAAGGCCGGCAAGCCCCTGCTGATCATCGCCGAGGACGTGGAGGGCGAAGCCCTGGCCACCCTGGTGGTGAACAACATCCGCGGCATCCTGAAGACCTGCGCCGTCAAGGCCCCGGGCTTCGGCGACCGGCGCAAGGCCATGCTGGAAGACATGGCCATCCTGACCGGCGGCACCGTGATCGCCGAGGAAGTGGGCCTGACCCTGGAAAAGGCTTCCCTGCAGGACCTGGGCCGCGCCAAGCGCATCGAAGTGGGCAAGGAAAACTCCACCATCATCGACGGCGCCGGTTCCGCCGATGACATCAAGGCCCGCATCACCCAGATCAATCGCCAGATCGAGGAAGTGACCTCCGATTACGACAAGGAGAAGCTCCAGGAACGCAAGGCCAAGCTGGCCGGCGGCGTGGCGGTGATCAAGGTCGGTGCCGCCACCGAAGTGGAAATGAAGGAGAAGAAGGCCCGCGTCGAAGACGCCCTGCACGCCACCCGCGCCGCCGTGGAAGAAGGCATCGTGGCCGGCGGCGGCGTAGCCCTGCTGCGCGCCCGTCTGTCCATCGACAACCTGAAGGGCGACAACCACGACCAGGACGCCGGCATCAAGATCGTGCTGCGCGCCCTGGAGCAGCCCCTGCGCGAGATCGTCTCCAACACCGGCGACGAACCCTCCGTGGTGGTCAACAAGGTGGTCGAGGGCAAGGGCAACTTCGGCTACAACGCCCAGTCCGGCGAGTACGGCGACATGATGGAAATGGGCGTGCTGGACCCCACCAAGGTGACCCGCACCGCCCTGCAGAACGCCGCCTCCGTGGCTGCGCTGATGCTAACCACCGACTGCATGGTGGCCGAAATGCCGGAAGACAAGAAAGCCGGCGGCGGCGCCCCCGACATGGGCATGGGTGGCGGCATGGGCGGCATGGACTTCTAAGTCCGTCTGCCTGCATCAGACCGGGATCCAAGTCCCGGTTGCCGTCAAACAGAAACCCCGCTTCGGCGGGGTTTCTGTTTGACCGGACGGATCGTGCAGCGTCGTCTCCGGAGATCTGCTCGCTTCACCCTCTCTCCGCAAGGGAGAGGGGGGAGCCGCCAAGCCCCCAGCCCCCACCAGTGAGCCGCCGCACGGAACCGGGGCCCATGCCGGTATAATCTTCGGCCCAACGAGGTACTTTTCATGCCCACGCCCTTTTCCCCCAAAGCCCATCTCACCGACCTGTTTCGCCAGGCCCTGGCCCAGTTTCCCCAGGCGGGCGACATCGCCCTGGAACTGGAGCGGCCCAAGCAACTGAGCCACGGCGACTTCGCCTGCAACGCGGCCATGCAACTGGCCAAGGCCTTGAAGCGCAATCCCCGGGAAGTGGCCCAGTCCATCCTGGCCTCCCTGCCGGCATCGGAATTCGTGGCCAGGAGCGAGATCGCCGGGCCGGGCTTCATCAACGTGTTCCTCACCCCGGCGGCCTGGCAACGGGTGGTCCGGGACGTGCTGGAAAGCGGGGACCGGTTCGGGCGGGGCACCGGCAAGGGCCAGAGAATCCAGGTGGAGTTCGTCTCCGCCAACCCCACCGGCCCCCTCCACGTGGGCCATGGCCGGGGCGCGGCCTTCGGCGCCAGCCTGGCCAACGTGCTGGTGCATGCCGGCCATACGGTGCACCGGGAGTATTACGTCAACGACGCCGGCCGGCAGATGGACATCCTGGCCCTCTCCACCTGGCTGCGCTACCTGGCTCTGTGCGGCGAGTTCGTGCCCTTCCCCGGCAACGCCTACCAGGGCGACTACGTGGGCACCATGGCCGACAGCATCTTCGCCCTGCACGGGGAACGCTACAAGCGCGCCGCCGCCGATGTGACGGCCAACGTCCCCGACGCGGCCACCGACCCGGAAGGCCATCTGGACGGGCTCATCGCCAACGCCAAGGCCCTGCTGGGGGCCGATTACGCCTACGTCCACGGCCACGCCCTGGAGGAACAACTGGGCGACGGGCGCAACGACCTGACCGAATTCGGCGTCACCTTCGACTGCTGGTTCTCCGAGAAGACCCTGCACGAGTCCGGCCTCATCGACCGGGCGGTGGAGCAGTTGCGCAAACACGGCCACACCTACGAACAGGACGGGGCCCTGTGGTTCCGCTCCACCGCCTTCGGCGACGAGAAGGACCGGGTGGTGCGCCGGGAAAACGGCGTCTATACCTATTTCGCCGCTGACATCGCTTACCACCTGAACAAATTCGAGCGGGGCTACGACCGGGTCATCGATGTCTGGGGCGCCGACCACCACGGCTACATCGCCCGGGTGAAGGGGGCGCTGACCGCCGCCGGCCAGGACGCCGAACGGCTCACCGTGGCCCTGGTCCAGTTCGCCGTGCTCTACCGCAACGGCCAGAAGGCCTCCATGTCCACCCGGGCCGGCGAATACGTCACCCTGCGGGACCTGCGCGCCGAGGTGGGCAACGACGCCGCCCGCTTCTTCTACGTGCTGCGCAAGTCCGACCAGCACCTGGACTTCGACCTGGACCTGGCCAAGAGCCAGAGCAACGACAACCCGGTCTACTACATCCAGTACGCCCACGCCCGGGTGAGCAGCGTACTGGGCAGTTGGGGCGGCAATGACAAGGATCTCCTGGACGCCAAGCTGGCCCGCCTGGAACACCCCCAGGAACTGGCCCTGCTGCGCCGCCTGGCCGAGTTTCCGGAAACCGTGGCCAACGCCGCCCGGGACCTGGCGCCCCACACGGTGGCCTACTACCTCAAGGACCTGGCCGCCGACCTGCACGGCCTGTACGTGGCCTGCCAGTTCCTGGTGGAGGACGAGGAACTGAAACAAGCCCGGCTGGCCCTGGTGGCAGCCACCCGCCAGGTGCTGCGCAGCGGCCTGAATCTCCTGGGCGTATCGGCCCCGGACAAGATGTAAGCCCACCGGGAGGTCCATGGCTCGCAGGGAAAACCGCGCCCCAAGGCGCCCGGCGGAAACGGCTGAACGCAAAGGCAAGGGCGGCGGCATGCTGTCCGGCCTGATCGTGGGCCTGGTGCTGGGCCTGGTGATGGCCGCCGGATTGGCCTGGTACTTCAACCGGAGCTCGGAGAACATCCGTCCGGTGGGCGTGGCCGCCGGAGAGGATCCCGCCCCCCGGGACAAGACTCCGGACGCCCCCTTGCCGCCCCCCCCTCCTGCCGCCCCGGAATCCAAACCGGAAACCGATCCGGCCCGGGACCAGGCGGCCGCCGAACCGCCGGCCAAACCCGTCACACCGGCTGCCGCCGAACCCACCCAGTCCGGCAAGAGCCGGGTGCCCCTGACCTTCTATGGCATCCTGCCCGGGGACAAGCCCGCCAAGCCCCTGGACCCGCCCAAAAGCAATGAAATCTGGTGGCTGCAGATTGCCGCCCTGAAGAACCCCGGCGACGCGGACAAGCTGCGAGCCCGCCTGCTCCTGCTCAACCTGCATGCCACGACCCAGAAGATCGAGAGTGGCGGACAGACCCTCTACCGGGTGCGGGTGGGCCCCTACAAGCGGGAGGACGACGCCTTGGGTGATCTGGATGTACTGGCGCAGAACAATTTCGAGCCTCGGCTGCTCAAAGAACCGGTCAAACCCTAGGAGCCCCGACCATCATGAAAAACCTCCTCACCCGCCTGACCCTGGCCGCCGCCCTGGTCCTGGCCCAGCACACCGCCTTCGCCCTGGATGCCGGCAAGGACTACCAGGAACTCAGCCCTGCCCAGGCCGTGGAGACCAAGCGCGGCCAGATCGAGATTCTGGAGTTCTTCTGGTACCGCTGCCCCCACTGCTTCGAACTGGAACCGGAACTCAGCGCCTGGGCGAAGAAGCAGGCCAAGGACGTGGTCATCCGCCGGGTGCCGGGCATCCTCAACCCCGGCTGGGCCGCCCTGGCCCGGGCCTACTATGCCCTGGAGGCCATCGGCCAGGCGGAACGCCTGCACGGCGACGTGTTCAACGCCATCCACGTGCAGGGCATGGATCTGAACCCGCCGGAACGCTTCTTCGATTGGGCCGTCACCAAGGGTGTGGACCGCAAGCAGATCGCCGACGCCTACAACAGCTTCGCCGTGAACACCAAGGTCATGCGCGCCCAGCAGATGACTGCCGCCTACAAGCTCAACGGCGTGCCCGCCTTCGCCGTCAACGGCAAGTACGTCACCTCTGCCTACATGGCCGGCAGCGTGCCCGCCGCCTTCAAGGTGCTGGACGAACTCATCGCCCAGGAGCGCAAGAAGGCCGGGCGCAAGTAAATACCTTCGGCCGCCCGCCCGGGTGGTGAAATTGGTAGACACAAGGGACTTAAAATCCCTCGGCGCAAGCCGTACGGGTTCGATTCCCGTCCCGGGCACCACCCCCTATCCATGGGGGTGTCGCCGAATGGCACCGGCAACTTCACCGCAAAGCACCTACCCCAACCAAGCCGCAGGCAGATCAGACCAATACACCCCGTCCGGCAGGGTGGCCCTGCCCAGCCGCTGTTTGAGGCCTCGCTTGGGCAAGGGATAGCAACGCAGGTCGTCGCTGCTCCGGTCGATGAGCGACGCCGCCTCGGTCAGCACCCCCAGCAACCAGGGCAACTCCCCCGTCGCCAGAAACACGCTGTACTCGATGGGCACCGCCACCTCGGACAAATACCGGTGCATGCGCCCCAACCGGCGGGGCGACGTGATGTCGTAGGCAATCAGATAGTCGCCGGCCATCAGTCTGGCTCCACCGCCTGATCAGCACTGTCCACGTTCCCATCCCCATCCCAGGCCGCCCCCCACGCCGCACGGGCCTCGGCCTCGGACTGGCCGTCCTCATCTTCACCGATCAGGGCCAGCACCTCCCGGCATCGTGCATCCAGCGACTTGCGCAGATTCTCGGCCAAAGGCTCCCAGGCCCGGTAAAAACGTTCCCGGCCCGCCTTGCCCAAAAAGCAACCGTCAGCATTGGTCGAAAAATCCTCGGCCCGCAAGGTCTGCTTGTTGAACATGGTCAACGCCCAGGCGTCCACATCAGGCCGGCCGGCCTCCACCAGGTCCGAAGCCAGAGACTCCCGACCGAAGGCCGGCACGTGATAGAAGCCCACCCACGGGTCCATCCCCACCCCATGACTCGCCAGAATCGCCTCGGCATGCAGCAAGGTATAGCCCAGCGACAGCACCGCATTCACCGGGTCCCGGGGCGGACGCCGGTTGCGCCCATGAAAATGCAGACTATCCGGCACCAGCGCCGCAATCGCCGAAAAATACAGATTCGCCGACGCCCCCTCCAGACCGCGCAACTCCTGCACCGTCGGCTTGCTCTCCAACTGCTCCAGCATGCCCCCCAGACCTGCCAGGGCCCGGCTGATCTCATAGCGGGCATCCAGACGGCTATCCAGCTTGGCCTTCAGAAACGCCAACTGGGCCAACAATTTGCCCCGCACGAAAAACCGGGAAATCCGCAGACATGCCGGCACGTCCATGGCAGCCCGATACTGGGCCAGGCGGCGCGTCGCATCGTTATGGGGCCGCGGCAGGAACAGGCTGGGCTCACCTTTCCGCCCGGAAAGAATCACGATGCCCACCCCATGGGCCCCCAGCTTGCCGAGCAAGGTGGAATCCAGCTCCACGCCACCGCGAATGAACACTCGCTGCAAGGGCGCCATGGGCACCGTGCCGATCCGTTCCCCGTTTTCATGGAAGACCAGGGCCTCGCCATCACTGGTGAGCCTCACATTGCGGCGATCGACATAAAGCGTGGACATGGAACCTCAGACGATGGTGAAGGTGGTGGACTGAATCGGCCGGGCAACGCCGAAACACTTTGGCGTCATGCGCGGATCGAGCTGGAAAACATGCACCCGGTCTTCAAGCGGGTCGATCATCTCGGCGAGTTCCTCCAACACGAACCGCCGTTCGGCATCGGTGAGCCAGCACTCGTAGAACGACTTCTGCCCACCCACCTTGTAGCCCAGCAAAAACCGATGCACCTGGGCCAACCGACGGTGATCGGAAATGTCGTAGGCAACGAGATAAAGAGAACGAGCAGGAGTGGCAGTCATCGACAAGACGAAAAACCTGAAACCCGATGAGCCCAGCATAGATCGGCGGCGCCCCCACTCCGCCCCCGGCAAGCTTGCAAAGCCGAACAAAACGCTCCGGAGCCAAGCGCCCGCACCAGTGCGGCGGAAATCCAGCCCGGAACCACGCTCATCACTAATTCTCGATGTAATGAACATGATGGACGGTCCCCTTCAGGACAAGAAACAGAACCTCCTCCTCATAGCGTGATGCGTAGCCCAAGTGAACGTACTCGAGCATCTCCCCGCGCATGCAACGAAGATGACCATTCACCCAGTACGCATCAACCGGGTTCCCTTTTCGGGCGTGAGGAAACAACGCTTGCAAGGAAACGGGACTGCCATCCGGAAACTCTGCCTCGATATCCACTAGCAAAAGAAACCGGCCTTCGATGGCCCACTTCGCTCTGTACCCACGCATCAGGCTCGTACCGCCACCCTGAAATCGAGCAAGCTCAGGATGATCGTGGAGCCAAACCCCCAGGGGCTCGGAGACAAGAAGGAGTTCCTCACCGTTGAAAGTGAGCAGATCGGGTACTTGTGCGGTCATAGCGCATCTCCTTCCGAAAAGAAGCCACTCTACGAGTCACCCGCGAAAGCTAAAGACTTCGCAAGCTTGCCAACCACAGCCAAGCACCCACCATAAGTTGCTCCAGTGTTAAGCCCTTTCAAATCAGGGCTTCATTTGAACTCACCTGGTCCGCCAAGAACAACAGCAGCTTCCTCGTCTTAATCCCTTTCAAATCAGGGCTTCATTTGAACGGAGTGGACGTTGATGAGGCCGCAATCAGCGACGTCTTAATCCCTTTCAAATCAGGGCTTCATTTGAACCTGGCATCTGCCAGGAAAATCCAGGGCTTTAACGTCTTAATCCCTTTCAAATCAGGGCTTCATTTGAACTATTCTCCCCTCGATGAGCCACGGGGACGCCCCGTCTTAATCCCTTTCAAATCAGGGCTTCATTTGAACCTGCGGGCAGCCCTGAACAAAGCCTACGAGAGAGCGTCTTAATCCCTTTCAAATCAGGGCTTCATTTGAACGCGACGGCTTTGGCGGCAAGGACTCCCTGCGCGGCGTCTTAATCCCTTTCAAATCAGGGCTTCATTTGAACCCGCATCGCTGCCGAGAAGGCCGCCTTGGAGGCGTCTTAATCCCTTTCAAATCAGGGCTTCATTTGAACGACGATGGCAAACGAAATGGAACGGGCGCAATTCGTCTTAATCCCTTTCAAATCAGGGCTTCATTTGAACCCTGTCCCGGGCGATTACCTTTCAGCTCGGGCAAGGTCTTAATCCCTTTCAAATCAGGGCTTCATTTGAACTTTCGTCAAACACTAAAATATCTTGCAAATACCGTCTTAATCCCTTTCAAATCAGGGCTTCATTTGAACCTTCTCGTGGACCCAAGCATGTACCCCAAGAAGTCTTAATCCCTTTCAAATCAGGGCTTCAGTTGAACCCCATTACATTTGCGACATGCGGCGTTGTACTTGCGTCTTAATCCCTTTCAAATCAGGGCTTCATTTGAACGCCAGAAGAAGAGGCATTCGACCCGGTTTCCGACGTCTTAATCCCTTTCAAATCAGGGCTTCATTTGAACGGAGGCGTTCAAAGAAAGTGTTTTGAACAGCCTGGGTCTTAATCCCTTTCAAATCAGGGCTTCATTTGAACGGATTCAATTCCCTGACCCTGGAGCCGAACTGCCTGTCTTAATCCCTTTCAAATCAGGGCTTCATTTGAACTGGGGAATTGGCCGATAACCACCAGTTGACAGAGTCTTAATCCCTTTCAAATCAGGGCTTCATTTGAACAGGAGAAGGCTGCCAAGATGGTCGATGCCTATCGGTCTTAATCCCTTTCAAATCAGGGCTTCATTTGAACTCCAAGGTGACGCCGATGGTGAACGGATCTTTGAGTCTTAATCCCTTTCAAATCAGGGCTTCATTTGAACCCAGAAAGCCGCGCAAGTGAAACATAACGCTGGGTCTTAATCCCTTTCAAATCAGGGCTTCATTTGAACAGGCTGGCGCATCACGGTTGATGCCGGAAAACACGTCTTAATCCCTTTCAAATCAGGGCTTCATTTGAACTGACCGCCACCCCGAAAAAGGATACAACAAGCTGTCTTAATCCCTTTCAAATCAGGGCTTCATTTGAACGGATTGCGCGATCCGAAAGCGCCCAAGCCCCGCCGGTCTTAATCCCTTTCAAATCAGGGCTTCATTTGAACCGAAGATCAAGCGCAACTATCGCAAGCAAATGTCTTAATCCCTTTCAAATCAGGGCTTCATTTGAACGAGCTCGTCGGTGTGTACCTCACCGAACAGGGGGCGGTCTTAATCCCTTTCAAATCAGGGCTTCATTTGAACCCAACCGCGCTTGCGATTGCGGACGGCGCCCACCGTCTTAATCCCTTTCAAATCAGGGCTTCATTTGAACCCGGATATGTTTGACATGCCGACCAGGGCGGGAGTCTTAATCCCTTTCAAATCAGGGCTTCATTTGAACGCCCAACGTCGAAGTTCACGGGGGCGCCGGTACGGTCTTAATCCCTTTCAAATCAGGGCTTCATTTGAACGGAAAAGTGTGCCGATGCCGGCGCGGGGGAACTGGTCTTAATCCCTTTCAAATCAGGGCTTCATTTGAACGCATCATCGGCGGGGAGTGGTTTGCCGATACGTCTTAATCCCTTTCAAATCAGGGCTTCATTTGAACCGGCGTAGCCGCGAAGGTCCGCGTTGACTGAAGTCTTAATCCCTTTCAAATCAGGGCTTCATTTGAACGGACTCTGGTGATGGTCGCCGCTGGGCGCCGGTCTTAATCCCTTTCAAATCAGGGCTTCATTTGAACGGCTCAAGCTGCCTATGACAGAGACATCAGCGGTCTTAATCCCTTTCAAATCAGGGCTTCATTTGAACGTGCTGGTCTGTCTCACGGAGAAGCCCTTCGAAGGTCTTAATCCCTTTCAAATCAGGGCTTCATTTGAACCGTAAACCGCCGGGACACCCCCTGGCAAACTACGTCTTAATCCCTTTCAAATCAGGGCTTCATTTGAACCTCGGCGTGGTGGACGGGATGATGACCCTGGACGCGTCTTAATCCCTTTCAAATCAGGGCTTCATTTGAACACGCCAGCCCCGCTCAACTTGCCGCCCTGGCCCGTGTCTTAATCCCTTTCAAATCAGGGCTTCATTTGAACATTGCAAAAACCGCCAAGCGTGTTGCCGCCATGAGTCTTAATCCCTTTCAAATCAGGGCTTCATTTGAACGCGGAAGCGAGACCGGATGGATGACGTTCGAGGTCTTAATCCCTTTCAAATCAGGGCTTCATTTGAACAAAATACTTGAAGGCATTGCAAGCGATTCGATGCCGTCTTAATCCCTTTCAAATCAGGGCTTCATTTGAACAAGAATCGCCCCTGGAGTACGACGAGTGGCGCAAGTCTTAATCCCTTTCAAATCAGGGCTTCATTTGAACGCTCCGCAACAGGTGATGTGATGAACAACCCGTCTTAATCCCTTTCAAATCAGGGCTTCATTTGAACGGCAACACCGGGGAACACTACGCGGAAACGGCGTCTTAATCCCTTTCAAATCAGGGCTTCATTTGAACGCTGTGGAAATCGGCATTGTGCGTGAAATCAAGCGTCTTAATCCCTTTCAAATCAGGGCTTCATTTGAACAGGGAAGGCAGGCCGACATCCGCACCGTTGGCGTCTTAATCCCTTTCAAATCAGGGCTTCATTTGAACCGTCCAGGGCATCCCGAAGGCGCAGGAGAAGTACCGTCTTAATCCCTTTCAAATCAGGGCTTCATTTGAACCAAGGAGGTTGCCGTGGAACACGAAGACCGCAGCGTCTTAATCCCTTTCAAATCAGGGCTTCATTTGAACGCAAAGATGGTCGATGCCTACCGGATGGCGTTGTCTTAATCCCTTTCAAATCAGGGCTTCATTTGAACCTTTGGAGGAGGACAAAAGTCTGGGACTTCTTTTTGTCTTAATCCCTTTCAAATCAGGGCTTCATTTGAACCTTCCGACTTGGCTAAAATGGCAAGTTGGATTTGTCTTAATCCCTTTCAAATCAGGGCTTCATTTGAACTTCTCCCTTTGCGTTAGTTTTAAATTCCACCTATGTCTTAATCCCTTTCAAATCAGGGCTTCATTTGAACTAAATTCCACCTATCTGGAGCCTGTTGCCAGGTCTTAATCCCTTTCAAATCAGGGCTTCATTTGAACGTATCCGTCGGGATGGTATGTGTTCGACGGGAGGTCTTAATCCCTTTCAAATCAGGGCTTCATTTGAACTTTATAGTAACGTGGCAATCACGGAAAAGGCTAGGTCTTAATCCCTTTCAAATCAGGGCTTCATTTGAACATGGCCTTCGCGGTTAAAACCAGGCTTCGCAACTGTCTTAATCCCTTTCAAATCAGGGCTTCATTTGAACGAGCTCGCCCAGGACATGTCTGCCGGTGCCTGGTCTTAATCCCTTTCAAATCAGGGCTTCATTTGAACATAAGTACGGCGCGGAACTGGAAGCGGAAGACCACGTCTTAATCCCTTTCAAATCAGGGCTTCATTTGAACCAGCCCCTTAATCCAAGCTCTTGCCGCGATCATGGTCTTAATCCCTTTCAAATCAGGGCTTCATTTGAACAGAAGGATTGAAGCCATGGCACAAGACTACTTGCGTCTTAATCCCTTTCAAATCAGGGCTTCATTTGAACTTCGATGAGACTATCATGCCGGCAATCTACGACGTCTTAATCCCTTTCAAATCAGGGCTTCATTTGAACCCGCGCCACTTTGGAGAAAACCATGTCCGAAATCGAAGTCTTAATCCCTTTCAAATCAGGGCTTCATTTGAACGCGAACTGGCGGATAGCCACCCGCTGACCGAGTCTTAATCCCTTTCAAATCAGGGCTTCATTTGAACCAGGCGCGGCTCGGGATGTGGGACGACGACGGAATGTCTTAATCCCTTTCAAATCAGGGCTTCATTTGAACGCGCTAATTTTTCCGAAGTCCGACAGGCAAAAAAAGTCTTAATCCCTTTCAAATCAGGGCTTCATTTGAACGCACGCAAACATGGAGCTAATAAGGCCAGTGAAAGTCTTAATCCCTTTCAAATCAGGGCTTCATTTGAACCCCGGCTCAAGCGGAAATTCCCGCCATTACCGAAGTCTTAATCCCTTTCAAATCAGGGCTTCATTTGAACAAAACATATTTCTGGCCGTGACGTACAACACTGAGTCTTAATCCCTTTCAAATCAGGGCTTCATTTGAACCCATGGCCGCGTCAGAAGTGGGCCTGAATGGGCTGGTCTTAATCCCTTTCAAATCAGGGCTTCATTTGAACCTTTGAGTACACGAGACGCTTACGCGCAAGGCTTCGTCTTAATCCCTTTCAAATCAGGGCTTCATTTGAACCATACGATCCATGTATGCTTTTCAGCGGGAAAGTCTTAATCCCTTTCAAATCAGGGCTTCATTTGAACGAAATCCTCGCTACCTACGATCCGCGCGGCGGGTCTTAATCCCTTTCAAATCAGGGCTTCATTTGAACCTGGCTGATCGAGTGGATGGATGCACAGCCAGAGTCTTAATCCCTTTCAAATCAGGGCTTCATTTGAACCCACGGATGCCGGATGATTTGCAAATGCTCGTGGTCTTAATCCCTTTCAAATCAGGGCTTCATTTGAACCCGAAAGCAGCCTGGAAGATATGGAAATCCTCGCGTCTTAATCCCTTTCAAATCAGGGCTTCATTTGAACCAACTGGGCAGTCGAACTCATCACCTCGGGAGCCGTCTTAATCCCTTTCAAATCAGGGCTTCATTTGAACAGACCGCCAGGTGCAAGCCTCGCGGGCTGTGTCGGTCTTAATCCCTTTCAAATCAGGGCTTCATTTGAACGTGGCCCGCATGCTCAAAGAGTGGTGCGACGGCGTCTTAATCCCTTTCAAATCAGGGCTTCATTTGAACTCCGTTCAGGGAGAATCCTTTCATAATCAGATTGTTAAAGAACCGGGTAGCGACTTTTTGCTGCCTGCCCGTAGATGTGTCGCTCATGGCGCCCACTGATAGCTACCGAGGCCGAAGCTGGCATTCTTTCCTACATGAAGCCATTGCCCCAAGTACAGGAACTCGCGAAATGCCTGGAGGTTGCCGCTAAGCGTCCATTGGCCCACCACACCGCCCAATGCCATTTCCTGACGTTGCCGGCTCGAGTAGCGCTTCCAGTCTCGCCAGGTCAATGCTTTATCCGAGGCGACGGTGCTTGCTTGCTCAGCGAGACGACCGTAGTCCAGATCCAGTCGCATACCCGCATGGAATTCACTGATGAGGCTGATGCGACGGATCAGCCCCACGAGCAAGTCTCGGCTTTCGAGTTCATCGGGTCCCAGGGGGTGGCCGTTGCGCTGGATGCGCATGGGTGTGTGGAGCTTTAGTTGAACGGGGGAGTCGTTATCGTTGGGCTCGATCAGTGGGAGGTAAGCGGTATGGGGGTCCAATCGACCACGGTCCACGTCAAAAACGACCAATGACGGCGCGGCTTCGTCGGTCGTCAGTGCGACGCTATGCAGCGTCGCGGCGCCTTCTCCACGACCGATTCCTTTTTCCAGAGCCCGTTGCCAGGCATGGATGATGAGGGGAAGTTGGTGGATGGCCTGGCCGATGGCGACGAAGTGAAAGCTCAGCGTGTCGCCAACTTCGTAGTGTTTTTCACCCCAGTCGGGGGGTTCAACAATGAAAGCGGCGGGGATGTCGCTGAATTGCTGAAGGGCGTGGGACGCCGGGGGCGGGGGGGCGAAGACGGCTGGGTAGGGGCAGCTTCGATAGAGGGGGCAGGGCTTGCAGTCTTTCTGCCGGGTCATGCATGCCGTGCGGCGCAGGGCGTTGCCGAATGCGCCGCGTAGAGTGGAGCCAGCGTATTCGGGGAGGTGGATGGGGCTGGTCACCCGGCAGTCGAAGCGATAGCGGGCGAGGGGGAAGGGGTTGGGGAGGGTCACTCGCGCATCCAGTGTTTGAGGTAGGACGCCAGTTCCTTTACCTGCTCGGCTGCAAGCACATCAACTTGGTGGTCGCGGGCGCGGGCGCGCAAGTCTTCGCTGACCTGCCGGGCAGAAAGCAACAGTCCACGGCCCATAAGTCCGCCGGTCTGCTGGGCTAGCTGGGCGAGCTTGTAGATGTGGTCAGCGTCCTTGGCGTGCTCGCGGCCGAACCGTTTTGCCTTGCATTCCACAACGAGCAGGCGGTTGCGGTGGACAATGGCGGCGTCGAGTTCGTTAGAGGCTTTGCCTTCGACGCTTTCTATGACCAGATTGATGGCAACGTCTGCGGGTTTGAGGCTGCGTAGCTTGAGCCAAACGTATTCCTCCAGCCAGCCTCCGCGGAAGTAGCGCGCGGCATCCGAGTGAGCAAAGACGATCTCGCTGTCTCCATCCCAGTTGAGCAGTCCGAGTTTTTCTGCGTCTCGAAGCAATTCGGCGTGGCGCCCACCAGGTGCGAAGTCAAATTCCTGGCGGGGCCGGAAGGGGCCGTCGGCCTCGTTGAGGGCTTGGTCAGCCAACCAGTTCAGTGTGCCGAAAAAGCGGGCCAGCTTGTCGGCACCGTCGCCTAGCGCACGGGTGAGACTGCCGCGCTGGTCGGCATCGACGCACCATTGCACGTCGCGGTCACCACGAGTCCGCATGCGGTAACCCTGGGCCAAGAGAATATCTTCGAGCTTGAGCAGGTCGTCCATGGGCTCCGTGACGGCTTGCGGGCGCAACCAGTCGATCCGATCAAAGCGGGTTTCGCAGTAAAGCAGGTGCAAGTTATCGCCCGCCAAATCCTGAAACTCCTGGGTGAGCGCCAGCGTCATGAGCTTGTGACCGCCGGTGGCATTGAAGATCAGCGGGGCCTCGCCCAATTCGCAGGCAATCTGCTGGGCAGCGGCAACGATCGCTTCGGGACTGGCGTCGTCGAAGGGTTGGCGGCGCACGACGATGCCGCGTGCCTTTAGGGCTGCCTTGAGACGTTCGGCCGACTGGCGCATGGCAGCGGTCTCGAGGATGACGACTTCACGCGCGCCTAATTGCACGGCAGGGATCAGGTTGGCCAGATTTTGGCCGGTGGCGATACAGACATGCAGGTCAGGCCGCGCCATGGGGGTCTCCGGAAGGTACAACGAGGTATTCCTCCAGCCGTGCGCCGTAGCGCTCCAGTTCGTCGGCGCTGAGTTCACGGCCGCGCGCTTCAGCTGTCAGATTGAGGCTGAGATTGAAAAAACGTCCGCCACGGGCGCACACCTGGGCGCCAAGGTTGACCGGCAGGGTGCCGATGACCACGTCGCCAGGCCGAATATCGGCGGGGTCCAGGTGGGCAAGGTTCCGGTCCACCTTCAGACCCTGACGGGCGGCCCATTCGATGGCGCCGGGGTGGCGGGTAATGAAGTAGGTGCTCATGCCTCGCCCTTTAGTGCGGCGAGCTTGAGCTTCTTGCGCACTTCCTTCCAGTCGTCCTTCCGGTCGAATTTTTCGATGAGCTTTGGCAGCCATTCTTCGATGGCTTGGGCCAGGGCACGCTTTTCATCGGCGGACCAGTCGTTGCTTTCGTGGGCGGTCTTGGCCAGTTGGCTGGCCTGGCTGTGCAAGCCGGTGTTGGGTTTGTCTTTGTGCGTGCCGAGTTGTTCCGCCCGCTGGACGGCCTGGACCCTGAATTCATCCACCAGACGCAGGTTGGGGGTCAGGGTGGCAAGCCGGGCCTGACGTTCGGCTTCCTGCCGTGCCCGTTCGGCATCATCTTCGTGGTCCTTGCGGGCCTTGGCGGCTTTGGCTGCGGCTTCCTTGTCCGCTTGCATGGCACCGTAGCCCACCGCCGTCTTGGCGCCAAAACCGAGCCATTGGAAGGCGTGTTCGAAGGCGGCGGTGAGCAGGGCTTTCCAGCTTTCGGTGAGGGCGGGAGCAATCCGGCCCAGAAATGTCAGGTCGCAGACCACATGGAAGGCGAACCCGGACCCGGGGGGCACGGTGAGGTAGCTGATGGGGATGGGCTGGCCAGAGTTGTGGGGGCTGATGCTGCCGGCGGCTTCCTTCTGCTGGTAGTAGTGGCCCTGATGGGGGGTCATGATTTCCACCATGAGGCTGTCGCCCTTGATCTGGGGAATCACGTCCCAGAAGACCAGGGCACCCCGTTGGGCGTTGTTGCTGTCTTCTTTGCCAAAGAAGGCGTCGATGGCGGAAAGCCCCTCACCCCCGGCCCCTCTCCCGCTTGCGGGAGAGGGGAGGAAAGCGTCCCAACCTTGGGGGTCGCCCCATTCGCCGGTGGCCAGCTCGCGCGCTGCTTGGCGCAGCACACCTTTGACTCCGGAGCCGGGCAGGTAGGGCAAGCCATAGGGGTTGAGGAAGGCGAAACCGTTTTCCAGGGGATGCTCGTTGCCCAGGCCGGTGGTGAAGGGGGCAGTGGCAAGGGCGTCGAGTCGGAGCAGGTTGTCCGGGGCGACGGTGGCGGCCAGGGCGGATTGGCGGGTGGCAAGCCCATTCATCAATGGCAACCAGGGTTTGAGCCCTGGGTCCGTTCTTGGTCGGGTTCTCCGGGGCCTCTCTTCGTCGAATGCCGGCGTCTTGCAGGCCGCGACGATGCAGGCGTACTGGTCATTGGGCTGGTCATCCCATCCCTGCTGTACCAGTTGTCCTTGCTGCCGTCTCATCTTTGGTACCCGGTCCTTCATGCGCCAGTCGGCACTGTCCGTTTCCAGGTTGTCGCCCCAAGCGGCAAAGTAAAGAAGAAAACGATGTCCAGGCGGTGCGGTGAGATAGAACTCCTGGCCTTCTTTCTGAAGGTAGGCTGGTACGGCGGCGACGGGCATTTCAGTCTCCTCCCTTCCGAGCCGCTGCCATCTGACGCAGCCAACGGAGCCAGGCGAACGCTTCGGCGGTGATGGCCTGGTAGTCACCGGGCGAAGCTTTCATAAGCGCCTCCATGAGGGCCTCGAAACCCGGGTCACGATCCACGCCGTTGAACCGTTTGCCAAGCCATTGCCGCAGGTGGGAGGCCACCAGTTCGTTGGCCTTGCCTTTTTCGTGGCAAAAGGCGAGCACCTGCATGAGGCCGCTGTTCATGATGAGGGCGGGCAGGCCCTTGGCAATGTTGACGTGCTCCTTGGTGTATTCGGCACTCTTGTTCCAGGCATCCTGGGCACGCTGTTGCTCCAGTGTCTGTTCGCTCATGGTTTCAGCCCTCCACCACCTGGGCCACCACCAGGCCGCGCCCGGTGGTGACATCGCCGCCTATCTGCAACAGCTTGCCGTTGATGACAGCCTTGATCTGGCTCATCACCACTTCCGCCGGAGCGTGGTCGTCCTTGCGGCCGGTTCTCGTCTGGCTGGCCAGCATGGGGGCCACCAGCAGGGATTCGGGGGGCAGGTTTTCGGTGTAGAACAGGCCGGTCCCCTTGGCGGCGCCGGTGTCCGGATCAATGCAAACGTGGGGTTCCACCAACATGGCATTTTCGGCGAAGTAGGCGAAATCAGTGTCGGAAAGGATGATCAGGTCTGACTTGAGCTTGGTGCGGAAGAAGTCGTAGCCGCTGCCATCGGGCAAGGCCCGGGTGGCCAGGTCTTCGCCCATGGCCTTGACCGCTGCGCTGTCCTTTTCCTGGGCGACATATTCGAAGGCTTCAAGGTGGAGTTTGTCTCCCGAAAGCAGGTTGGCGTTGGCCAGCAGGCAGTGCCCCTCGGCCACGGTGGGCACGGCCCAGTCGGCCTTGGCGCCGATCAGCCCCAGCAGTCGCTGGGCACGGGAAATGGCCTGGGGGCAGGTGGCATAGACGTAGCCGCCCTTGAGACTGCGCACCGGCAAGGCGACCAACTGGGCGTCGCCGAAGCTGACGGCGCCGGCATGGAGGTCGCTGCTGCCGGCATCGGGCCCGAACAGCCGGTCCATCAGCGACTTGTCGCCCCCCAAGGCTTCAAACCCGTGCCGCACCGCGCCTTTGATGCCGGAGCCGGCAAAGCAGGGGTGGCCGGTGTGCCGTTCGCGTTGGATGGGGTTGTCGATGACTCCGACGGCTTGGCCGGCGCCCATGTGGACAGGACTGACGGCGTAGAGGAATACGGCGGCGTGTTTTTCAAACATGGCGTGCTCTCCCTTCAGGATTCAGGAATTCGGGTCGCTGGAAACCAGCAGATTGACGATGAGGCGGATCATCAGATCCTTGTTGTTGGGCGCGCTTTCGGCCACCAGCAAGGCCAGGGCGGTGAGGGCGTTGGCGTTGAGGCTCATGGCCATGCTTTCCTGGCGCAGATAGAGCAGAAACAGGAAGGCGCCGGTCCGTTTGTTGCCGTCGGAGAACGGGTGGTCCTTGATAACGAAATAGAGCAGGTGGGCTGCCTTTTCCTCTCGGGTCTTGTAGAGCGACTCGCCGAACATGGTCTGTTCGATGCTGCCCAAAATGCCCTGCAGTCCTTCGCCGCGCTCGCGGCCGAACAGGTCCGTGGCTTCGTCCCTGGCCAGTAACGCCGCTTTCAGGTCGTCGATGGCGGCGCGGGCAGTGGCGTAGTCCAGCACGCCCCGCGCCGGTTGGCAGGTGGCGGGTAACGCCAGGCCGTCCTCGTCGTATTGCAGCAGCAAGCGCCAGGTCTTGGCGTAACTGGCGATGAGCGTGACCACTTCGCGCCCGGCATCGTTCACCAGCTCCTGGTTGGCCAGGGTTCTCGCCAGCAGGTCGATGGCCTGTTGGGCTTCGGCAAGACCCCGTTCGGCCAGACGCGAGGCGTTCAGGCTGTAGCCCTGGGTCAGTTGTTCCCGCAGAACGCGGGTGGCCCATTGGCGAAAGCGCACACCACGCCGGGAGTTGACCCGGTAGCCGACAGAGATGATGGCGTCGAGGTTGTAGTGTTTGAGATTGCGTTGCACCTGACGCTTGCCCTCGGTTTGAACTGCTAAGAAATCCTTAGCAGTTGCTTCCTCATCCAACTCATCTTCCCTAAAGATGTTCTTGAGGTGCATCAACACGTTTTCCGGCGAGGTGTCGAAGAGCTCACCCATCTGGCGCTGGGTCAGCCAGACGGTCTCGCCTTCCAGGCGAACGGCAATGTGCTTGTCGGCACTTTCGTAGATCAGCAGTTCACTCATTCTTGTCTCCCTTTCAGTTTCATGCCGCCAGCCAGAGCCGGTTGAATCCCTCGGCTCGACGGGCGGCATCTTCGCAGGCATCGCTCCACAACCCCTGCTCGGCAAGCTTGCGAAGGGACTCGGGGGTGGCCTCCACGTCGTCCAGCCAATAAACGCTACCGGTCGGGGCGGCGCGCTGGGCGGGCTTGGGTTCCTTGCGGGCCAGATCCCACCCCGAAACCACTTCGGCGCGGGGGACGGCAGCACAGACCAGGCGGGCCTTTACGCCATGGAGATCAAAGCGGTAACTGCCATCGGCCTGCTGGCTGAAGCCGGTGGGCAGCCAGCCCAGCGGGAAAACCCCGGGGGTGGACAGCACCAACCGGCAGCGGCGGGCTTGAGCCAGGGCCGCGTAATCGGCGACGGGCAAGGTGGGGTCGGCGCGCTGGATGGCAGCGGCGCGGCCATCGCCGCCCAGGCGCACCGAGCCAGCGGCGGGGGGCATGGCGCCGCTGACAGCGGCGAGGAAACCGATACCGGCTTGCATCGCCACCGCCTGAACCGTGAACAGCCGCCCATCTGCGGCCCGGCGGGTGTCGGTATCCAGCCCCACGCCCACGCGCGGGTCGATCTGCCACAGCGCGCTGGATTTCACCAGGTCATTGCTCTGGGGTGACGCGCCGGCCAGGTATTTTGCCCAGCCGGCCTGGGTCAGCCAGTAGCCGGCTGTGGGTTTGCTGCGCTCGCTTTCGGCCAGCACGGGCAAGAGGGGCAGCGGCGCGGAAGATTGAAGCCCCGCTCCCGTTGGGAGAGGGGAGGGGGTGAGGGCAATCGGGGTGAGGGTGCGAATGGTCGCCACGCCGTTCGCACTTTCGCTGACCACCAGGTCGGCCGGCATCTGATAGAGCGCTTCCACCCGCCCATCAGCGAGGCGCCGGGCCAACTGGAACGCCGTCACCCGGAATGAGCCAGGCACGGCCGGCGTTCCCAGGGTGGGATGCTCGACTTCACTCTTCGCGAAAGCCGCCAGATCGATCGGCTGGCCGTCGATGCGGTCCTCGGCCAGCATGCGGGAGCGGATCGCGCCGGCCGCCACCGAGGGCCAGGGCGGTATGAGGGCTTCGCCATGGCTGCCCGGGTCGCCAAACAGTTTGTTGCCCCGCAGGAAAAGCACGTCCAGGGGTTCGAGGAATCGGTATTCAACGCTCATGCGTCACCTCCGCTGCGGGTTTCCCGAGCCAGGAATTCGGCCACGGTGAGGAAGTTCTCCAGCCAGTTCAGGCCGTCTTTGGATTGCTGGGCGGCCAGGGTGGCGAGACGGTTGGAAAGTTTTTGTGCCATGTCGAGCAGCTTGGCTTTCTTTTCCTTGTCCTTCTCGCTGATCTGCCGCACGAATTGATAACCCAGCAGTCCGGCCAGCATGTCGGGCTGGCCCTTGGGATCGGGCAGGTCCTTGAGCCATTCCAGACTGTTGTAAACGGCGCGGCGCGAAGTGCCTTCGTCGCGCAGAAAAGCGATGAGTTCATCCAGCAGCGTGACGGGGGCCCCCCACTTTTCGGTAAGGTGCAGCGCGCCGCCGGACCGCTTGATGACGGTGATGGAGAAGGCATCGCGGTCTATTGGCTTGCCATCTGGGCCCGGTCGGGCATATCCCTTGGCCCGCTTCTCCGCCACCCGCAGCTCGCGCATGACCGCCGACAGGGGCGCCTGGTGATGGGCGATGACCGCACCGCAACTGGCGGTGGCGTGCTCGCCCATCATGCGCATGACGCGCAGGCGATCGCCGGATTTGAGGGCGGCAAAGCCGTTGTTGAGGGTCAGTCCTTGCCATAGGCCGCCCTCGTTTTCCGGGTCATTGCCGGAGTAGGCGTAGCGCAGCCGCTGCATGGTGGAAAGCAGATCAGCGACAGGAAGCATGGCCAGAACGTCGTCGCCGCCTGCATAGATCACCCGGCCCAGATGTTCTTCCTCCACCACCTGGCGCACGACGATCTGGGAGAAGTCGTTCAGGGCACCGGAAATGGCCAGGTGCCGGTTGGGGGAGACCGGGCGCTTTTGAGCGCCATATTTGGCGATGAGGGGCTGACGGGCGGCGCGTTCGTCGAAGCCCTTCTGGACCTGGGGATGAAAACTGTCGCGGTAGGGAATGGCGGTCTTTTCGTCGCCGGAGAGAATGGCGCCCATATGGTCACCGTCCATCATGAGCAGGGCGAAGTAGGTTTCCAGCCGGGCTTCATCCTTGCCCAAGGCGGCGCCGATCGCTTGTTTGACCTGGCGCTGGGCTTTTTCCAACGCGCCGTCGTCGTCGCCATCCCGCGCGGCTTCAAACAAACCGGGGATGCGTTTGGCGTCTTTGAGGGCCGGGTTGGCTTTGTGGCGCCGGACCAGTTTGCGTGGCAAGGCGACGGCTTCGGCCTGATTTACATCGAGACCGGATCCGGTCAGGCCACCCTTTTCCAGCCACTGGTCGATCTGATGGGCCAGGGCCATGGTGTGGGTGGAAACGACAAAGCGGTCGATCGGCTTTCCGGTCGCGTTCTCCACTTCCTGGGCAAAGACCGTGGGCCATAGCCGTTTGATGGCGGGCAATGCAGAGAGGTGCTCGCCTTGCTTCGCCCAGGCGGGCTTTTCGTCTGCGACCTTGGTCCACAGGGTTTCGATGTGTTCACTTTCCTTGAAACCGCGCTTGTCCTTGCGGCTTCTGCGTTTGCCAGCCGGAACATCGAGTTGAGCCCGGTCGGTGGTCAGCCATTCCGCCTCGCCCGTGAGTGAGCAGCGCCAGCCCTGTTGGGCCATCTGCTCGAAACCTCGTGCCGTCTTGGCAGCGGCCATGACCCGTTCAGCCAAGTTGTAGACCGCCGGGTAGAGAACACCGGGGTTGGGGGCGAAGAACGTCAGTTCCTTGCCGTCATCGGTGTGAAGTTTGGCTTCCTGGCCTTGATTCAGCGCTTTCCAGGCGGGGGAATCGAGGAAGCCACAAGCCCCCTCACCCCCGTCCCCTCGCCCGCCTGCGGGAGAGGGGTGGAAGAACGGAGCCATGGCGGCGGACAGGGCGGTGGTGTCGAGATCCGTCTGCTTTTCGGTATTGCGCGGCCGGACGAGGGAAAACGGCACGGCAGCCCAGTGGACCTCGGGGAAACCGGCGAGTTGTTCCTTCAATTGCTCATAAGGCGTGGCGGTTTCGACATCCAGGCCGGCCTCCTGCAGCAGCCGGGAAACCACGTCTCGCCCGGTTTCCAGCAGCCAGGACCGCACGGCAACGGTGACCTTTTCAGCCAACGCCTGGGTCTGGCTGGCGGGCACCACGGCGACAAACCGGTTGGGCAGCGCGGCGGAAAACAGCGGGTTGGCGTCGGTACCGCCCTGGATCCATTCGCACTGGGCAAACAGTTCATCCGGCAGGCCCATTCGATCCCGCAGCCACACATCCACCTGGGGGATGCCGCGCAGTCGGGGAAACAGGATGGCGTCGGGGCCCAGTGCCTCACACACCGGGCGCATGGCTTCCCAGGCCAGCCGGGAAAGCAGATGGGAACCGGCCCACAGGTCATCCATCTTGCGGGCAGCGGCGATGAAGCCCTGTACCGGCCCGATGGAGAGGGCCAGCAGCGCCGCTTCGCCCTCCGGGTCGGCGGCAAAGGCGCCGGCAAAGGCAGAAGTCAGGTCCAGGTGGTCCCAGATGGAGTGGTCCGGAATACGGGTGTCGGCGGGCAGCATGTCCCACAAGGCGCCCAGTTTGCCGAAATCTGCCGTGTCGGCACCGGTCACCGAGAGTTCCGGGCCGAAGCGCCAAAAGGCGAGCAGGGTCTTGCGCAGGTGGTCCTCGGTCATGCTGTCGGCATCCATGCCAAGGGTTTTCAGCAGACCGGAAAAATGCTCGAAGCTGCGGGCTTTGATGTCGTGGAAATCGGTGTCTCTCAAGCCGCCATGCTGACCAAGGTCGAACTGCGTACCGGTCAGCGGATGGATCAGCACCGGTTTGTTGGCCCAGCGCACCTGCGCGCCGTCGGCGACCTTGATCGTTGTGACCTCGCCTGTCTTGGTCTGAACGGTGATTTCCTGCCAGGGCCATTGCGGACGATCAGCGGCGGCGGCCCACCAGTCGGCACGTTGCACGTGCTTGTAAATTTTGGACTTGAGGCCACGCTTGAAGATGACCCGGGACAGCACCGCGTCGTTATCCGGGTCGATGGTGTCGGGCAGAGGCTCGGAACCAATGGCCAGCAAGCGTGTTAGCGCCCTGGATGTGCCGTTTTCATGGCCCGCCGGGTCACGCAGCAACACCAGGGCCTTTTCCGCCGGGTCGTGGATGCGGGCAGCCAGTTTGGTTTGCCAGAGGATGTCGTTGTTCATGTTTTATTTCCCGATACGGACGAGTTGTTTTGCATCCAGGTGGCGGTGAACCTGTGTCCAGACATTGGCAATGGCAGGACGGTCTGGATGGAACGCAGCCGGGGGCAGATGAGGTATATGAAAAATGATGCCCACCAGCTTGCCGTCAGCGGTTTGTCGCACCTTGAAACGTAGCGAGTTGGGAAGACGCAGCTTGGCCCTGTCCCAAGCACGCACGTTATGTCGAGTCACCGGATAACTCAGCCAGTGACGGTCGTGGACCTCACCATCGGGCTGGGCATGGGGGAACAGAAATAAACGGCGCATGCTGATCTTGAGCTCCGCCAGCGTCTTCATCAGGGCTTTCCAGTCGCCGTGGGGGGCGGTTTGCCAGATCAGCGCGCCTTTGCTGTCCTGGCCGATGGCGTGGGGCCAGTCGCGGTCCAGGCAGTCCTGCCACGGGCGAAGGGGCAATGCGCCCTCACCCCAGCCCTCTCCCGCTTGCGGGAGAGGGAGCAAGGTCAGGGAACCCCAACCGTTTCGGCTGCGGCTGCCGAGGGTGCCGAAGCGGTCCATCAGACGAAGTGCCTGTTCAATGGTTGGGCAGTGTGCCTCCGGAACGGCGATGGACAGGGTGGCCGAGTCATCGCCGGCCTGGATGGCCGCGTTGGCTTTCAGGGTCGGCGCACCACCTTTGGGTAGCGAAACCGGGCCATATCCCAGATAGAGGTCCGAGGCCACCGGCTTGGGCACTTCTGGATGCTGGACTGATTCGAAGCGGGGCCATTGGCTTTTTTGCAATTGGCCCATGGTCCATTTGCTGAGCCTGATGCGTAGCAGGCTCTTCCTGCTATCGCCTTCCCCATCGCTGGCAACGCCAAACAGCAGCCCTTCCTCCCGCCGCATAGTGGCCAGGTCACTGGGCTTGAACCCGTGTTGAGCAGCGTAGGCCACCCGCCACCATGTCCGGAGCAGGGATTTGAACGGCGGTGTGCGCCATTGGGCGTTCTGTTCGGCATTGCCTAGAAAAGCGGGGGTATTGAAGCGGACGGCGAATTCGAATTGTTTCACTGGGTATCTCCTTCCTTATTTCGCTATTTTTTCCTGTCGGGCTGCAATTTACCGGGTTGGCAAGCTTGCCGCGAGTCTGTCAACCGGGGTGGCTCAGGGTGACGGCAAGGCCGGCATGGCCGCTTCGTAAAGTTGTTCGATGATGGCGCCCATGTCCTTGGGCACCCTGGCCCAGGCTTGCAGGGCGATGTCTTCGGGGATGCCGAAAAGGGCCTCGGCGACAGGGCCCGCGATGGCGGCCAGGGTGTCGGAATCGCCGCCGATGGAGATGGCGTTGCGCATGGCGTCTTCGAAGCTGGTGGCTTCAAGGGCGCAAATCAGGGCTTGCGGGACGCTGCCCTGGCAGGTCACGTCGAAGCGGTAGCCGGGGCGGATGTCGTCCACGGTGCGGTCCAGGTCGTAGCCGCTGAAGCGGGCCACGGCGGAGCGGATGGCGGGGGCGTCGAGTCCCTGCCGGGCCAGGTGGATGGCCATGACGGTGGCCTGGGCGCCCTTGATGCCTTCCGGGTGGTCGTGGGTGGGCACGGCGCTCTTGCGGGCCAGTTCCAGGGCGTCTTCCAGGCTGGCGCCCAGGAGCGCGGCGGGGGAAGCGCGCATGGCGGAGCCGTTGCCGAAGCTGTTGTAGGGCGCACTGGCATCAGAAAACAGCCACTTGGCGAACCGGCCGCCCCAGTCGGAATCCGGGTAGCGGGTGCCCCAGTCCTTGAAGCTGGCGACCAGGTCGCGCCGGTTGAGGAAGGCGTCGGCCACGGCCACGGTGAGGACGCTGTCGTCCGTAAGAAAGCCGTGGGGGGCGATCAAGGGGGAGAAGTTCTTGTGTTTGATGTTGTTCCATTCGTACACGGATCCGATGAGGTCTCCGATGAGGGCGCCGAACATGAAAAACTCCTGGTGTAGGTATGGGTTGGGGGGGCTGGCGCAGGCGTCAGGGGTGCATGCGGGCGGCGTCAGTCATCGGCTTCCAGCAGCGGCGCGTCGTCCAGTTCCAGGGCGGCGATGGCGGGCATGCCCTGGCCGATGATGCCTTGCAGGGCGCCATACATGCCGGTGGTGCTGCCGATGACCCGTTCGATCTGCTTTTCCCGTTCGGCCCAGTGGCGGGTCATGGCCCGGCGTTCCTTGTCGAGCTGGCTGCGCATGGCGGAGAAGGCTTCGACGATGGCTTCGATGCGGTGGCGGAATTCGTCGCCGGCCAGGTAGGCGTAGAGCATTTCCATTTTTTCGTTTTTGCCCTGGCCGGCGGCGCGGGCGAAGGCGACCTGCTGGATCTGTTCGCGCAGGGCCTGGGCCAGGACGGGGTAGTGGGCCAGATCGGCAACCCAGACGCCGTGCACCTGGCCGAAGCCGCGCATGCCGTCGGGCAGGGCCGTGCTCACCAGGATGGCCAGGGCGGCGCCGGCCTGGCGCTGGTCGGCCTTCAGCTTGTCGATCCAGGCGGGTTGCCAGTGCTTGGTGTTCTTGACCTCCCAGATGATCTGGCCGCAGGGGTTCAGGCTTGCATCCCGCACTTCCTGAAGCAGGTCGGCGCCGGTCATGCCCTTGGGCACCGGGTGCACCAGGTCTTGGGGGAACTGGCGTTCCAGGGCGGCCTGAATGTCCAGCTCCAGCACTTCGCCCTGCATTTCCTGGGAACCCTGCTCGCTCTTGCGCTTCAGGTCGTCAATGACCCGTTTCATGTCTTCGATCTGCTTGTCCCGCTCGGCCAGCTTGAGGGATTGTTCTTCGCCGATGAGTTGACGCAGGCGTTTCTCGTCTTCGACGCGGCTGGTGGCCAGGCGGCGCTCCAGTTCCAGGTCCATTTCCTGCTGTTTCTGGCGCAGTTCGGCGGCTTGGCGGGCCAGTTCCAGTTCCCGCTTCTGGGCCGTTTCGGCTCGGGCCTGTTCGTTGGCGAGTTGTTTGCGCAACTGGTCCATTTCCAGGGCGCCTTGTTGCTGGATGCGGGCCTCGGCCTGGGCCACCAGTTGGCGGGCCCGTTCATCGGACTCGGTGCGGAGTTTTGCTTCGACTTCCAGACGGGTGCGTTCGGCCAGGGTGCGGGCCTGTTCTTCCAGGTCCATGGCCCGGCGCTTGAGTTCCAGTTCCCGGGCGGCGGTTTCCCGGGCTTGGCGGGTTTGGTCGGCCAGTTGCTTGGCGAGGCTGTCCAGTTCCAGCTTCTGTTCGTCGCGGATGCGCCGTTCGGTTTCGCTGGCGGCCGCCTTGATGCGGTGGTCGTATTCGCCGCGCAGCCGGGTTTCCAGTTGCCCGGAGAGCTGGGTGGTGAGGGCCTCGGTGAGGGGTATGGCTTGGCCGCAGTTGGGACAAGTGAGGGTGGTGTCGGTCATGGTGTCTGCGCCCGGGTCAGGGGTGGATCTTGATGTGTTCGGGGGCCAGGCCGAGCTGGAACCGGGCGGCCTTGCGCGGACCCACGTTCTGGATGAAATAGGGGGAAGCACCCTGCTGGCCCAGGGCACGGATCAGGGCGTTGTGCAGGCGGTTCTTGGCCGGGCTGAGCCAGCCGCTTTCCATGCCCCGCTTGAGGGCTTCTTCGGCTTTGACGGTTTCGCTGGCAAGTGAGCCCAGGGTTTCCCGGCAGACGGCCAGGTAGGTGCGGGCGGCTTCCATGTTGGGCTCGTCCTTGGTGGTGCAACGGACGGGGCCGTTGCCGGCCAGACGCTGCCGCGCCATCCACAGCAAGAGGGTGAGGTTCTGCCCGGTGAGCTTGATGGTCTGCCCGCCTGCTATGGCCTTGCGGTCCTGGATGTGGATTTCCAACGCGGGGGGCTGCCGCACGCATTGGGCGGCGGCCACCACTTCCGAGAACCGGGCCCCGCCCTCGATGAGGGGCTGGGGAATGCCGCCGCGCAGGCGCACGAAGGGGATATGGGCCAGTTCCACCCGGCCGTTGCGCGCGTCCACCGTGTATTCCTTGCCGCCCCGCTGGGCGTGGATGGGGTGGGAATAGGGCGTGGGGTAGTAGAAGTCCCGGTTGGTTTCGTAGGGGTCCGAGACCAGCACATGGGACAGCCGGTCCTGGGGGCGGCCGAACAGCGACAGGGCATAGCCCAGGTAATAGCCCATGGTCTTGCGGCCGCCGGCGATGGAAACGTGGAGTTCGCTGTCGGCATCCCGGGTCAGGCGGCGCAGGGTGTCGCTGATGAAGTCGGCGGCCAGGGCGTTTTCATCCGGGGTGCGGATGTCATCCAGGGGACGGCCCTCGTTGTCGCGCAACACCTGGATGTCGTCTTCGCCGAACTGGATGGGCGGCAGGCCGTAGTCGCGTACCAGACGGTGGAACCAGGCCTGGCCTTGCAGCAGGTTGAGGCGCGCGCTCTCGGCGCCGGTGGCGGTGGTCAGCAACTGGATCCGGTCCGGCACCCAGGGGGTTTCACCCTGGCAGGCCAGGGCGAACAGGGTTTCGGTGACCACTTGGGGCGTCAAGCCGGTCACGGCAAGCAGAATGCGCTGGGGCGTCTTGTTTTCCATGGTGTCGTCTCGTTATGGGTCAGACCGCAGGATAGCGGCGGGTGATCTGGGCGAGCGTGCTGGCAAGCTTGCCGACGGCTCCCGGGCATTTTGGACAAAGTCAGGCATGGGCGGCTATGCCACCTGAATCCGGGTGGGTTTTCCCTGGGCGGGATAATGCCAAAACGCTTTCTCACCCTGGGCGTGATAGATCAGGTTGACGCCGTGTTCCGCACAATAGGCGCCATAGGTCTCGCGCACCCGGGCAGGCCAGAAGCCTTTGGGATTGCGCAGGTCGATGGCGAGAAAAACGTAGTCGCGGCCATCGTTGCCGAAGTGGGAGGACCACATGCCCAACTTCTCGATGTCGATGGCCAGGGCACAGTTCTGAGTCTTGGCGCGCTTTTCCGGATTGCCGCGCAGGGCATCGCACAGCAGGTCCGCTTCGAAGTACTTGCCCAGGCCGCTTTCATGCTGCTGGGCACCGCCTTTGATCTCGAACACGCAACGCAGGTGATCCTGCTTCAACCGGGTGTTGCTCTGGCCCTTGTCGCAATCCTTGTAGTAGTTGAAGCGTCCCTGGATGGCTTCGTCGAAGACCACCAGATCCGGCCGTACGCCATCCTTCAACAGATTGGCGGTGTACATCTCGGTGCACAATTGCGTGGGCAGGTGACCGCCCAGCAAGAGGTGGTGATACAGCAGTGAGGCGAAGTTCGCCTCGGATGACTGGATGGCGTTCAGGTCTCGGAAATATCCGGGGAGGACCTTGGTAACGATCGCAGTGAAGTTGTATTGCATGATGGCTGTCCCTAACTGATTGGCATGTCGCCAGCTTAGGGAGCCATGGCCAGGTAGAAGGGATTGGCAAGCTTGCCGGCAGGCCAACTGGAAGGTGGCATGGCCCATGCCCCTTCAATTCCGTCCCTCCTGGCCAGCCAGGTCCAGCAGGCCGGCCATCAGCAGGTCAATGCCCCGCCTTCCCAGGTCGGCCGGCCAGAACAGCCCGTTGAACAGCGCGTCCCCAGGACGCCAGCCCTGGTTGAGGCGCAGCACCGTCAGGGACAGGGCCAGGATGAGATAGAGGCTCAGGGCCAGGGCAGGACTCATGGTGCACTCCGTTGCGTTGGACAGGCGCCCAGACTAGGGGGTGCCAGGCTCACCAGATGAGCCCGCCTGGACTACAATGGCGCCAGGCCCTTCGCGAGGATCTCCATGGATCGTACCGAGCGTTTCCACATCATCGACATGATGCTGTCCGGTTCCCGGGTGGTGAGCTTCCAGCAGATGCTGGAGCGGCTGGAAGTGTCCCGGGCCACCCTGAAACGGGATCTGGAATATCTGCGCAACCGGCTCAACGCGCCCATCGTCTGGGACCGGGACCTGGGCGGCTACCATTTCCAGAAGGATGCCCAGTTGGGCGGGCAATACGAGCTGCCCGGGCTGTGGTTTTCCGCCGAGGAGATCCACGCCCTGCTGACCATGCAGCACCTCCTGGCCAACCTGGATGCGGGCGGACTGCTGGGGCCCCACATCCAGCCCCTCATGGCCCGACTCACCGCCTTGCTGGGCAGCGGGCGGCATCCGGCGGAGGAGGTGCGCAAGCGCATCAAGCTCATCCCCCTGGCGGCCCGGGCCACGCCCATGGACCAGTTCGCCGCCCTGGGTTCGGCGCTACTGCGCCGCAAGCGCCTGTTCATCCGCTACTACGCCAAGTCCAGCGACGAGGAAAGCGAGCGGGAGGTGTCGCCCCAGCGTCTCGTCCATTACCGGGAGAACTGGTACCTGGATGCCTGGTGCCACCTGCGCGAGGGCCTGCGCAGCTTCGCGGTGGACGGCATCCGCCTGGCGGAGATCCTGGAACACCCGGCCCGGGAAGTGCCGGGCCGCACCCTGGACGCGGTGCTGGGAGCGGGTTACGGCATCTTCTCCGGCCGCCAGGTGGGCTGGGCCAGGCTGCGCTTCAGCGCCGAACGGGCCCGCTGGGTGGCCCTGGAACAATGGCATCCCAAGCAACGGGGCAAGCTGTTGCGCAACGGCCGCTACGTGCTGGAGGTGCCCTACGCCGACGACCGGGAACTGGTCATGGACATCCTCCGCCACATGCCCGAGGTGGAGGTGCTGGCCCCCGCCAGACTGCGCCGGAACGTGGCCGAGAAGCTGCGGGCCGGCCTGGAACTGCATTCCTGAAAGGGGAATCGCCATGGTGGTCATCAATCCCCATCGCACCACGGCCATCGTGATCCGTCACGAGGGCCACCACGTGACCGTCGTGCCCCTGAAGAGCGGCCGCCTGTCGGCCTGCCGCATGGAGCGGGAGCGCTTCGACGCCGAATGGCAGCCCATGGACTACGATCACGCCCGGGCCCTGGATTTCTTCCTGGACCACGCCCGCCGGCAGGGGGCCAGCCAGGAGGTGGTCAAGGCCCTGGAGAAGCTGGCCCGGCGGGAAGCCCAGGTGGTGGCGAGCCTGTTCTGACCGCCGGCCAGCGGGATTCCAGCAGGGTGGCGGCCCGCTCCGACAGCACCAGTACCAGTTTCATGCGGGCCCGGCTGGCGCCCACGAAGAGCTTGCGCAGAGCCCGCTCATCCAGGGCCTCGAAGTCGATCTCGGCCAGCACCACGGCGGGCGCCGACTGGCCCTTGAAGCGGTACACCGACTCCAGCAGCACCTCCCCGTCGCCGTACACGGGCTGGCCCAGCAGGTCGTAGCGGCCCGTGAAGGTCTTGAGACGGTGGGGGCCCAACTGGTCATAGGGAAAGAGCAGGGACTGCTCCCGGCCCCGGAAGCTCACCAGGGCCAGGTCCGACTTGCGGTAGCCCTCGGCCAGGCACAGGCGCAGGCCCTCCTTCACCTGGCGCACCAGTTCCCCCGCATCCCGATAGAGCAGCAGCGCCGGGGGTTCGCCACGCAGGGGTCCCCGGGCATCGAAGGCCTCCTCTTCCGGCAGGAGGGCGTGGAGGAATTCCGCCACGGCCCGGGGACTGCGATAGTTACTGCCGGCCCGGAGCCCCACCCATCCCGGCAGGGGCACGGGGGGGCGCAGGTAAAGGTTCTGCCGGGGATCCTCCAGCCACAGTGCCCGGCCCGCCGGGCGCAGGTGGGCCAGGGCCAGGTCCCGCCAGGCTTCGGTGAAATCCTGGCCTTCATCGACGATGAGGGTGTCGAAGCGCCAGGCCTCTTCCATCGCCAGCATGGCGGCCCGTTCCAGCAACCATTCGAAGGCGTCGGGACGCTGGAAATCCGGCGTTTCCCCGGCTGCCCGCAGGCGCTGGTCGCAGAACATGTGCAGGGTGGCGGCCAAGCCACCGGGTGGGGCGATGCGCTGGAAATGGTCGGCCAGGGGCCGGTTGTAGCAGAGGTAGAGGGGACGCTTGCCCGCCGCCAGGGTGGCGACGTATTCCGCCAGGGCCAGTTGGGTCTTGCCGCAGCCGGCCGTGCCGGTGACCCGCAGCCGGTAGGGCGTAAAGTCCAGTTGCCGGGCCCAGTGGGCCAGGCCGCCGGACACCCGGGTCACCAGGGCTTCCGCCCGGCCGATGAGGGCACTCACGTCGGTTTCCAGTTGCAGGATGTCGCGCAGGAAACGGTGCACCTGACGGGCCGGCTCCTGGGCCTCCCCCGGGGGCAGGATGGCCGCCACCCGCTCGGCCAACTGGCCGGCCTGGCGGGCATCCACGATGCGTTCCGGGACGATGCCGGCGGTGCCCAGTTTCTGCACCGTGTAGTCGGGGCAGAAGAGCAAGGCGTCCAGGCCCACGCCGGCGCAGCCAGGCCGGGCTTTCAGGCGAGCCTCGAAGGCGGCCAGGTTGCGGGCCAGTTGCATGGGCACGTTCTTGGTCTTTTCCTGGTAACGCTTGGTGAGTCCCTCGGGGCCCTCTTCCAGGAAGCCGCTCTTCTGCTCGACGAGCAACAACGCGCCAGCCCGGTTCACTACCACGAAGTCGATCTCCCCGTGCAGGGCGTGGCCCCGCTCCAGGTTGCTCCAGTGAACCCCGTGGTAGACCGTATAGTCGTCCGTCAGGCCCCGGGACAGGTGCTCCAGGGTCTCGATCTCCCGGCGGGCGGCGCCGGTGACCCCGCACTCCCGCCAGCCGTCCGGCACCACCTTGGCCATGAGCGACTCCACACGATTCGACGGGCCAAGCATACCAAGGCGGCGGGTAGGGACGGCATGCGAAAATCGCCCCCATGAGCACGAGCAAACCCTGTCCCTTCTGCGTCCTGGACCAGGCCCGCATCCTGGCCGAGGACGAACTCACCGTGGTCTACAAGGACGGCTTTCCCGTCTCGCCGGGCCACACGGTGGTGATCCCCCGCCGCCATTTCCCCACCCTGTTCGAGGCCACGGCCGAGGAGCAGGCCGCCCTGCTGGCCGCCCTGAATCGCTGCAAGGCCATCCTGGACGAGCGACACCGGCCCGACGGCTACAACATCGGCATCAACATGGGCAAGGCGGGGGGCCAGTCGGTGCCCCACCTGCACATCCACGTGATTCCCCGCTACCTGGGTGACAAGGCAGATCCCCGGGGCGGCGTGCGCTGGATCTTGCCGGACAAGGCGAAATACTGGGATTGAGGCGGGTGGGCAGGTGCGGTTCGTTCCTCGCCGCACCCTACGCCGACACTCCCCGGCATTTCGTAGGATGTGGTGAGCGCAGCGAACCGCATCCTACGCGGCATCGGTTCCCCAAGGCGGGGTTCGGCAAGCCGCCCCGTCCGGCTTCTCAACGCCCCAGCTTGAAACGGCTCACCAGGTCGTTCATTTCCCGGGCCAGGGCCACCAGTTCCTCGCTCACGCCCCGGGTTTCCACGGCGTCGGAGGCGGTACGGCTGGCCACGTCGCCGATCACCGCTACCCGTTGGCTGACGCCTTCGGTGAGTTCGTTCTGCTGGCGTACTGCCTGGGCCATCTGGCCGTTGAGTTCCCGGATGTCGCCCACCTTTTCCACGATGTGGTCCAGGCCACCCACGGATTCTTCCAACTGATGGCTGTGCTGTTGGGCCGTATCCCGGGCCTTCTGCATGACCTGCACGGCCTTGCGCGCTTCCTGGCTCAACTGGGCGACGATGCCCTCGATGTTCTGGGTGGACTGGTGGGACAGGGTGGCCAGCTTGCGCACCTCGTCGGCCACCACGGCGAAACCGCGGCCCATTTCGCCGGCCCGGGCCGCCTCGATGGCTGCGTTGAGGGCCAGCAGGTTGGTCTGCTCGGCGATGCCCTTGATCACGTCCAGCACGTTGCTCACGTCCTGGCTGCGCTTGTCCAGTTCCTCGATGACCTGGGCGGCCTGCTGGATCTCGCCCACCAGGGCCAGGATGCCCTGGATGGCTTCCCGGGTGGCCTGGGTGCTCTGGCTGGCATCCCGTTCCGCCTCCACCGAGGATTCGGCGGTGCGGGCGGCGCTGGTGCCCACTTCGCCGGCGATGTCGCGCAGGTGATTGATGGTCTGGGTGGTGGCTTCGCTTTCCTGTAGCTGCTTGCTGGCCGCCTCGGCGGTGAGCACGGAAACCGACGCCACCCGGTCGGCGGCCCCCGTCAGCCGGCGGGTGGTCTCGGCCACCAGGCCGAGACTGCTGCTGAATTTGTCCAGCATGCCGTTGATGGCCTGGGCCAGGGCCCCCACCTCGTCCTTCTTCTCGATGGCCAGGCGGCGGCCCAGGTCGGCGTTCTGCTCGATCTCGTGCATGGTCTGGCGCATGGCCAGCATGGGGATGACCACGATGCGGCGCAGGAGCAGGATGACCAGCACCACGCCCACCACGGACAACACCAGGTTGAAGACGGCCACCATCATCAGGTTGCCGCCGAACTCCTTGTCCAGGTCGTTGAGGGAGTAGGTGGCGCGGACCGCGCCGAGCACCGTGCCCTCCGGCACCTGGTGGCAGGACAGGCAATTGGTGCCCAGGTAGTTGGCGCTGGCGGTCAGGGGCATCACCACGGTGACGAAGCGTCCCTTCTCATCCTCGCCGGATTCGGTGATGGTCTGACCGTTGACGCCCTTCTCGTCCCATTGATCCTGGGGCTTGGCCTCATGGGTGGAGATGCCCGCCAGTTTGCCCGGCGCATGGACGATGCGCATCTCGCGGATGCCGGACATGCCGAGGAACTTCTGTTGCAGGGTCTTCTGCTGATCCATGGTGCCGGTGAGCATCATGGTGTTGACCCCGTCGAAATAGGATTGGGCCATGATGCGCGCCCGGTCCATGCCGATGTCCACGGCCAGGGCCCTTTCGTTGCGGGCGGTCAGCAGGGTCGAACTGGCCAGGGCCAAAACGAAGAGCAGGGTGATGGTCAATACGATCTTGGATTGCACCGAGAGCGTAGAGGAATTGGCCATGAGCAGGTTCTCCATCCCGAAACGGGCATTGAGTGTCATCATACCTTTACATTGTTTATATCGGATTCTTCAAGCATTTTCTTAATGGCTTTTCTCAAGACCCCTCCGGTCGCCGCACGGCTTCTGGCCTGGGCGCTATGCCTGGCCTGGGCAGAGGCCCCGGCCAACGGCACTTCACCGGCCGAATGCCAGGCCCCGGACCCCTGGGTGATCCGGGCTGACACCACCCTCAATCCCGCCTGCGTCTACCGTACCAGCCTGCGCATCGTGGCCGGTGACCTGACCCTGGACTGCCGGGGTGCGCGCATCGAACCCGGCAAGCGGCAATACGGGATTCTCATCGGCGGCCGCCAGACCGGCATCAGCCGGGTCGCCGTGCGGAACTGCCATATCCTGGGCGGCGGCAACGGCATCTTCGTCGGCCTCACGGAACCCGACGGTGACAAGACCGCCCGCCTGGACCGGGAAGCTCTCTACCGCCTCACCCCCCGGGACATCACCCTGGACAAGGTGTGGGTGGAGGACAGCCGGGGGGTGGGCATCTACGTGGACGATTACGTCACCCGCCTGCGCATCCTGGGCTCCCGGGTGACTGACGCCGGTTCCCCGGGCATCTACCTGGAACACAGCACCCGGGAGATCGAGATCCGCGATTCCCTCATCAGCGGCAACGGCTTCGGCAGCTTTCCCCTGCCCCGCCTGGGGGAGGCCCGCCGGGAGGGCCTGGCCATCGACTCCTCGGCCCACAACCGGGTGGAGGGCAACCGTTTCGAGGGCAACGCGGCCGGGGGCATCTTCCTCTACAAGAACTGCCAGGAGCACATCCACACCAAGCTGTACAGCGTGCCCCGCTGGCAATGGTCCGAGCACAACGTGATCCGGGGCAACACCTTCCGGGATGAAAAGGTGGGGGTGTGGATCGCCTCCCGGCAAAGCCGGGATCTGTCCACCTGGGACTGCGGCGACAAACCCTACTACGCGGACAGCCACTTTCCGGACTACGCCCGCCACAACCTGGTGACGGAAAACCGCTTCGAATCGGTGGCAGTGGGGGTGCGGGTGGAGGACGACGACAACCGCGTCACCGGCAACACCTTCGTCGGCGTGGACCTGCCCGTCGAACTGGGGGCCGAACTGCGCCGCCGGGTCACGGGCAAGGCCTTGAGTGGCGTCGAGGTGCGGGACAACCGGGTGCTGCCCAGTCCCCGGTAAGCGCTTTCGCCCCGGGCCACCGGGCGGCCCAAGAGCCGGAAATCCGCCCTCCGGTGAGGGCGGTCAGAACCGGAACCAGCGTTGCAGAGCCAGGCTCCAGTCGGTGGGCAACAGCCCCAGCAAGCGCATGGACAGCCACAAGGGCCAGGGAAAGGCCACCACCGCCCGGTTGGATTCCAGGCCGGCGCGGATGCGTCTTGCCGCCTGGGCAGCAGGCAACTTGAAGGGGGTGGGACCCGGATAACGGGCGCTCATGGCCGATTCCACGAAACCCGGACAGATCACGGTAACCCCCACGCCCCGGGGCGCCAGCCAGCCCCGCAGGCCCTCGCCGTAGATTTTCACGGCGGCCTTGCTGGCGTTGTAGACGGGCGAGATGGGCATGCCCGCATAGGCCCCCAGGGAACTCATGAGGCCCAGTTGGCCCCGCCCCCGGGCCGCCATGGCGTCCACCAGGGGATGGAGGGTGGCCAGGGCGCCCAGCAGGTTCACCTCCAGCACGGCTTCGATGCGTCCCCAGTCTTCGCCCCGGCCGTCGGGGCCGATGCTGCTGGTCATGCCGGCGTTGGCCACGGCCACGTCCACCGGGCAGGCCTGGTCCCGGGCCGTCACCCAGGCCATGAGGGCGTTCCTGTCGGTCACGTCCAGGCAGGCGGTTTCCACCGTGGCCCCCTTGGCCATGCAGCGGCGGGCCGTGGCCGCCAGACGCTCCACGTCCCGCCCGGTGAGGCTCAACAGCACGCCGGGGCCGGCCCAGACTTCCGCCAGGGCGGCGCCGATGCCTCCGCTGGCGCCGCTGATCAGCACGTGGCGGGCCGGCGCGGGCGCGGTCACGGCAGGCGCCGCTCCGGCGGGAGGGCGTTGATCAGGCCTTCGTCCAGGCGGCGCACCGCTTCCGCCACGCCGGCGTCCAGACCGGGCCGGTTGTAGAACACGCCACGGATCAGGAGGGTGCCGGTCATGGCCGCCAGGTAGTCGTCCAGCAGGGCGGCTTCGGGGGGGGCGGCTTCGTTCCAGAAGCGGTCCAGCCCGTCCTGGAAGGTGAGGCCCGGCACGTCGAAGATGGCCTGGCCCAGGGTGATGACCGGGCAGCCCAGGGTCAGGGCCTTGAGCCCCGAGGTGCTGTTGATGGTGACCATGCCCCGGGCATGGCGCGACATGTCGTCCAGGCTGCCCCCGTCCACGTAATGCACCCGGTCGGCCACCCCGGCCTCCCGGGCGGCCGTGTCCACTTGGCGGCGCCAGTTGACCAGGCCCGGATCCCAGGGGTGGACCTTGGCCAGCAGGTGGGCGTCGGTGGGGGCGTGGTCGGCGAAGGAACGGATCACCTGGACGATGGCCTCCCCCTGGTCGCCGAAGTCGGAATAGGCGCGCAACTGGAAGTCGTTGGCCATCTGCAGGGGGTAGACGAAATAGGGCGCGCCGCCGTCCATGAGGCCCTGGAGGCTGGCCACGGCCCGCCGGGTGTTGCGCTGGGCGAAGAGCAGGCGCAGGCCGGTGCCCAGGTAGACCAGCACCGGGTTTTCCAGTTTGTGGTTGTGGAAACGGGGAAACAGCCAGCCCAGGAAGTAGTTGCCCAGGTGGTAGGCCATGTCCCACAGGGCCATGGTCCAGAAGCTGTCCCGGTAAATGGGCGCCAGGTCGGCACGGGGACACCGGGCGGCCAGTTCCCGGATGGCTTGCGGCGTGCGCGGGAAGTGGGAGTTCCCGGACATGCCGTCCTTCTCCAGGACGATCCAGTCCGGGCGCAGGTAGCCGAAGTCGGTGACGGTGACGCGGATGCCCCGCTGCTGGGCCAGCTCGATGGCCATGCGGTGATATTCCCGCTGTTCCCCCAGGAGCACGATGTCGGTGATGCCCCGGGTCATGTAGAAATCCCGGATGAAGGCCGGCCAGTCGGCCAGGCTCCCCCGGTAGCGCACCGCGCCCGGGTGCCGCCAGAACAGGCGGTCGCCGAAGTTGAACTGGATGCCGTGGATGCCGTGGCCCCGGGCGGCGAGGCCCCGGGCGATCTCGCTGAAGAAGGGGGAGATGGGCCCCTGGAGGAAGAGGAACTGGCGCTGGGTCATGGCGGGCGCAAGGGTATCAGAGCGGGGCCCGGCCGGGGTTCCAGACCAGGGACCAGAGGGTGAGCCCTCCCGCCAGGCGGGTTTCCGCGCTCACGGCGAAGCCCAGCCCCCGGTAGAAGGCCACGTTGGCCGGGCTGCTGGTCTCCAGGTAGGCCGGGCAATCGTCCCGCCGGGCCTGCTCCAGCATGGCCCCGGCCAGGGTCCGGCCCAGGCCCCGGCCCCGGTTTTCCGGGGCCACCGCCAGCAATTGCAGGTAGTAATGGGGACGGTTGGGATGGCGGCCGTCCATGCGCTTGAGATCCAGGCCCCGGGACAGCGCCGCAAGGGGCCCCAGGCTGGCCGCGAGGAAACGGAAGAAGCGGGCCTGGGCCCGCCAGTCCAAGCCCCCACCGGGGGCGAACCACAGGGCGGCGGCCTGGTGATCCGGGGTGGCCTGGAGCTGGCCCCCCAGGCCGTCCAGCAGGATGCTGAACAGGGCCAGCCGGGCTCCTTCCCGATCCCCCCGGGCCGGCAGCAGCCAATCGATGTGGGCGTCCCCGGCGAAGGCCCGGGCAAACAGGGCGGCCAGGTCCCGGCGGGCCGGGTCGGCGGGGGCGATGGACACCAGGTCCGGCAGGACGGGCGTGGCCACCGCCGTCCCGGTCACCGGCCGGACACCTCGGCCAGGGCGGCCACCGCCGCCTGGATCTGTTCTTCCGTGTGGTTGCAACTGAGGAAGAAGCGCAGCCGGGCGGCCCCTTCCTCCACCGCCGGGTAGGTGATGGGCTGCACGTTGAAACCCCGCTGGAACAGGGCGTTGGACTGCTTGGCGGACTTCAGCGAATTGCGGATGATGGCCGGCACCACCGAATAACCGGCGCTGGTGCCCACGTCGATGCCCCGCTGCCGGGCCAGGTCCAGGAACAGCCGGCCCCGGGCCTGGAGGCGGGCCACCCGCTCCGGCTCGGCGTTGAGCAGGCGCAGGGCCTCCAGGGCCGCCGCCGCCACCGGCGGGGCGATGCCCACGCTGTAGAGGAAGCCGGGGGCGGCGTACTTGAGGTGTTCCACCAGGGCCCGCTCGCCGGCGATGTAGCCGCCGCAGGAGGCCAGGGTCTTGGACAGGGTACCCATCCAGATGTCCACGTCCCGGCCCGCCACGCCGAAATGCTCCCGGATGCCGCCGCCCTTGTCGCCCATCACCCCCAGGGAATGGGCTTCGTCCACCATGAGGAAGGCCTTGTGGCGGTTCTTCACTTCGATGAAGCGGGGCAGGTCGGGGAAATCCCCGTCCATGCTGTAGATGCCTTCCACCACCACCAGGGCCCGTTCGTAGCGGCCGCGGACTTCGGCCAGCAACTGGTCCAGGGCCTGCCAGTCGTTGTGGGGGAAGGAGCGGCGCTGGGCGCCGGACAACTGGACGCCCTGGAGGACGCTGTTGTGGATCAGGGCGTCGTGGACCACCAGGTCCTTGGGCCCGAACAGGTAGCCGATGCTGGTGACGTTGGTGGCGTGGCCGCTGACGAAGGCGATGCTGTCGTCCACCTGATGGTAGGCGGCCAGGGCCGCTTCCAGCTCCCGCTGGATGGCACGTTCGCCGGACACCAGCCGGCTGGCCGATACCGAGGTACCCCAGCGGTCGATGGCGTCCCGGGCGGCCTTGTTGACCCGGGGGTGGCCGTTGAAGCCCAGGTAGTTGTAGCTGGAGAAGTTGATGTAGGGCCGGCCGCCGATCTGGGTGGTGGCCCCGGCCACGCCCTCGTGGACCTTGAAGAAGGGGTTGTCGATGCCCATGCGCCGGGCGGCGGCCTGGGGCACCAGCAGCTTTTCGTAGCCGGGGAAGCGGTCGAAGCGGCAGAAGGCGTCGGGGATGCCCTTGGCCGACACCCGGGCCCGGGCGGCGGCGGCCGGATCGGCTTCGCCGGCCTCGTCCCCCGTCCGCCGGTGCAGGAAGCGCTTGATCAACTCGTCCTTGGCCTGGCCGGACAGGCCGAACAGACCACTTCCCGCTGCTTTGTCCTTGCCCATTCCCATCCCCTCAGGAAATCAGCCGGGCGCCCTGGCGCACCTGCTCGCGGACCTGATCCACCGCCTCGGCCACCTGGTCCGGACTCATGTCTTCGGCATGCTGGGCCGCCATGCCGCTGACCAGATCCTTGAGCCGGGATTCGTCGTCGGACTGGCCTCCCTCGCCGCCACTCCCGCCACCGGTCAGGCTGGCGGCCAGGCGTTCGGCGATGCGTTCGATGCTGGGGCCCTCGTTGAGGGCCATGACCGGCAGGTTGACGCCGAAGCGCTTCTCGATGCCCAGCACCAGTTCCACGCCCATGAGGGAATCCATGCCCAGGTCGTAGAGGGAACGGGCCGGGTCGATGCGCTCGGCGGGGATTTGCAGGATCTGGGCCACTTCACCGGCCAGCAGGCCGGCCACGATCTCCTTGACCTCTTCCGGACTGCGGCCGGCGATGAGGGCCTGGATGTCCTCCCCCGTCTCCAGGCTGGCGCCGGCTTGCCCTGCGGCCCGGCGCACCGGTTCGTAGCGGGGCGAGCGGGTGCCGGGCAGGAAGCGTTGCAGGGTATGCCAGTCGAAGTCCAGTACCGCGAGGCCGTCCTTTTCCCGGGCCAGCATGGCGCCGAGCAGGGCCAGGGCCTGGTCGGAGGCCAGGGGCTCGCCCCCCAGGCGGGATTGCAGGCCGTCCTTCACCGCCTCGTGGCGGGTCAGGTAACCCACGTCGCCGATGGCGCCCCAGCACACGCTGGTGGCGGCCAGCCCCTCGGCCCGCCGGTGGGCGGCCAGGGATTCCAGGAACAGGTTGGCGGCCACGTAGTTGGCCTGGCCCGGATTGCCGATGTAGGTGGTGGCCGAGGAGTAGAGGATGAAGAAATCCAGGGGCCGATCCAGGGTGAGCTGGTGCAGGTTCCAGGCCCCCTGGATCTTGGGCGCCAGGGCGGCGCGGAAGCGGGCCGGGTCCAGGTTCCGCACCAGGCCGTCGTCCAGCACCATGGCGGCATGGAGCACGCCGCGCAGGGGCGGCAGGTCCCGGCCGATCTGGGCCAGCACTGCGGAGAGGGCCTTGCGGTCGGTGACGTCGCAGGCCTTCACGTGGACCTTGGCGCCCTTGGCCTCCAGTTCGGCCACGGCGGCGGCGATGCCGGGGGTGGCCTTGCCCCGCCGGCCCAGCAGCACCAGATGGCCGGCGCCCCGCTCGGCCAGCCAGGCGGCCGACTTGAGGCCGAAGCCGCCGATGCCGCCGGTGACCAGATAGGTGGCGTCCCGGGACAGGGGCGGCGCCTCGGCCAGGCCGGCGGGCCGGGTGTCGGTCACCGGCACCCGGGCCTCGTCCAGGGTCACCACGATCTTGCCGATCTGCCGGGACTGCTGCATGTAGCGGAAGGCGTCCACCACCCGGTCGGCGGGGAAGGCCCGGTAGGGCAGGGGCCGCAGCACGCCCTGGGCGAACAGGTTCATCACTTCCCGGAACAGGCGGGTGGCCAGGGCTGGCCGTTCCACCATGAGCTGGTCGGCGTCGATGCCGAAATAGCTGATGTTGTCCTTGAAGGGACGCAGGCCGATGCGGGTGTTCTCGTAGAAGTCCCGCTTGCCCAGTTCCAGGAAACGGCCGAAGGGTCGCAGCACCCGGAAGTTGCGGTTGATGGCCTCGCCGGCCAGGGAGTTGAGCACCACGTCCACGCCCTGGCCGTCGGTGCGGGCCAATATCTCGTCGGCATAGGCCAGGGTGCGGGAACTCATGACGTGGTCGGCACCGAGCATGCGCACGAAATCCCGCTTCTCGTCGCTGCCGGCGGTGGCGAAGATCTCGGCGCCCAGCCAGCGGGCCACCTGGATGGCGGCGATGCCCACGCCGCCGGCGGCGCCGTGGATCAGCACCCGCTCGCCCGGCTGCACGTCGGCCAGGTGCTTCAGGGCGTAATAGACGGTGAAGAACACCGTGGGCACCGTGGCGGCTTCCTGGAAGGACCAGGTCTCCGGCTTCATGGCCACGGACCCGGCCTGGGTGACCACGTGGCTGGAGAAACAGGCGGGGGCGAAGGCCACCACCTCGTCGCCGGCCTTGAAGTCGGCCACCCGGTCCCCCACCCGGGTGACCCGGCCGGCCAGTTCCAGGCCCAGGGAGGCCCCGGAGAAGCCGTTCTCCACGGCCTCGTCGGAGAGCAGGCCCATGGCGTACATGACGTCGCGGAAGTTGAGACCCACGGCAGCCGGGCGGATCTCGATCTCGTCGCCGGCCAGGGGCCGGGGCGCCAGGGGTCGCCAGTGCAGATTGCGCAACTGGCCGGGCACGCTGAAGTCCAGGCGGTAGCCCGCTTCCACGGGAACGGCGCCTCTCCGGACCGGGGCTTCCTCCCGGACCATGCGCGGTACGAAGCGGCCGGCCCGGGTGAGGACGATCTCGTCTTCGCCGTCCGGCGCCAGCAGTTCCCCCATCAGCCAGCCCGGGGCGTCGTCGTCCAGGCGATCGGGGGGCAGATCCAGCAGGGTGCAGTTCAATTCCGGATGTTCGTTCATGAGCACCCGGCCGAAACCCCAGAGGGGCGCCTGGTCCGGCTGGGCGCGCCAGCCGCCGTTGACCGGCAGATTGAAGGGGGCACCACCGGCGGTGAGCAGCCACAGCCGGGTGCCGACCGGATCCCCCCCGGTCAGGGCATGGACCAGGTGCAGGGTGGTGGTGCAGCGCAGTTCCTGGCGGGCCAGCACGTCCGCCCCTGCGGGCGCGGCGGACAGGCCCAGGCCGTGGACCAGGTGGTCGCAGCCCCCCAGCAGGTCCCGGGCCCGGGCCAGCAGAAGCCGGCAGGCATCCGCCTCGGCCGGGTCGAAGGCCAGCAGGCCGGGGCCGTCGGCAGGATGCGGGCAGGCCAGGACGACTTTCTGGCCCCGACCCCGCAGACGGGTGGCCAGCTTGTCCAGCAGACGGCGGGACTCGCCCTCCCCATCGGCCAGCAAGAGCCAGGTCTGGACCGGCAGATCTCCGGGTTCGCTCTCCGGATCCGGGTTGCGGGCCAGCAGGGCGAAGGCGCCTGCTTCCATGTCGTCGCCAGCGGGCTCCCGCAGCACTTCCAGGTCGGCGTAGCCCTGTTGGGCCAGGAGGCTGGTCCAGCCGGCGGGCGGCAACAGGCTGGATACCCGCCGGCCGCCGTCGGCGTCATGCCACCAGGCGGGGTCCAGGCCATGCTGGAGATCCGCCGCCCGGTCGGGATGGCGTTCCAGCAGCACGAGCAGGCCACCACTGGCCAAGCGGCGCTTCAGGGCCGCCAGGATGGGCGCCACCTGGGCGGCCAGGTGCAACCAATGGTGGACCAGGATCAGATCGTAGCGCTCGGGCAGGACATCCTTGCTGCTGAGGGCTAAGCCCTCGGTCAGGTCCAAGGCGGCCACCCGCACCAGGGGATGACCTGCATATTCGGCTTCCAGACGGGCCAACCGGTCCCCATCGGCTTCGGCGATCACATAGTCGCCCCGGTCGGCCGGCAGGTCTGCCAGCAATTGGCGGGGCAGATCTTCGGAGCCGCCGGAAATCTCCAGCACCCGCAGGCGCCGGTCGGCGGGCCAGCCCACCGCCAGGGCGGCGAGCAGTTCCCGCACCGCCTGGTTCATGCCCAGATAGGTGGGAGAGGCGTCGTGGTACTGCTCCAGCAGGTGGCTGCGAGCCAGACTGGCGTGAAATGGGGCTACATCCACCTGGCCGGTCAGCAGCCCAGTCAGGTTGCGCCCCACCCGGCCGACGAACACCAGGTCGGGCAGGGTGTTGGGGTAGTCCCCCAGGATGGCGCGCCAGATCTCTTCCGCCGGGGGCGGGGCGTCGTCCTCGGCCAGCCGCCAGGTCTCCCCGTCCCGGGCCAGGAGGCCCTCGGCTTGCAGCAGACTGGTCAGCCAGGCGGCCAGGGGACGCACCGGCTCGGCCAGGGTTGCAGGTTCGGTCAGGGCGGCCTGGAACCAGTCCGGCCGGGTCTCGGCCAGTTCCTGGAAGGCCTGGAAGGCAAAAGCACTTACCAGGGCGTCGAGCAGGGGCACGGTGCTGTGGAAATAATCCTGACGGTGTAGCAGGGGTTCCTGCTCCGCCAGGACGCGACGCACCTGGCCGGCCAGGTCGGCGCTGGGCGGGATGGGTGCCCCGGGGGCATCCCAGGCATGGGGCTGGAGGCGGTAATCGTGTCGCCACAGGGCGGGCAGGACAGGGCCCCGCTGACCCAGGGCGGCACCCCGGAAGCGGCAGCCGGTCAGTTCTGCCACGCACTCGCCGGCTTCGTCCAGCAGGCGGAACTCGGCCAGCACGGAACGGGGGCTCTGGCGCACCAGACGGGCGCTGAACCAGGCCGGCCGGCCGCCGTGGAAACGCAGCCGGCCCACCCGCACGGGTAGCAGGGTGGCTCCCCGGCCGGCTTCGATGTCGGCATGAAAAATATCCAGCAGGGATTGGTAGCACACGTCCAGCAGGGCCGGATGCAGCAGATGGTCGTCCAGGCCGGCGGCGATGGCCTCGGGCACCTTCAGCCGGGCCAGCAGGCGGTCCCCTTCGACCCAGACCTCATCCAGCCCCTGGAAGGCCGGACCGTAGTCCAGGCCCATGCGGCTGGCCAGGGCGTAGTGCCTTGCGCCATCCAGGGAGGGGGGGCGCTTCTGTGCCAAGGCGGGCGCGGCTTCGGGGCGGGCGGTCTGGGGTTCGCCCAGCAGGCGGCCCACGGCGTTGAGGGTCCAGTCGTCCTGGCTCAGGCGCTGCCGGCTGCGGATGCGGAAACCGCCGTCGGCCGGGTTAAGTTCGAAACGCAGGGTCCGGGCATGCTCGCCGTCGAACACCACCGGGGCCAGGATGTCCATCTCCTCCATCTCGTGGCGGTCGTGGCCGAACCACTCCCGGCTGGCGGCCAGGGCCATCTCCACGTAGGCGGCGCCGGGCAGCACCACGGCGCCGCCCACCTGGTGGTCGGCCAGGTAGGGCAGCACCTGGGCGTCCAGGGGGTTTTCCCAGACGGCTTCGCCATCCTTGAGGCGCAGGCCCAGCAGGGGGTGGACCCGCTGGCGGCTGATGAGGGCGTAGCCTTCGCTGGTTGTGTGGTGCCAGAAGCGCTCCCGTTGCCACGGATAGTTGGGCAGCCGCACCCGGCTGGCCGGCTCGCCGAAATGGACGCTCAAGTCCAGGGGGGCGCCGGCCAGAGCGGCAGCCAGGGCGGTTTCCAACACCCGCTCGGCGCCGTCATCGTCCTTCTTCAGGCTGGGCAGGGTACGGCCGGCCAAACCCCGTTTGGCCAGGGTTTCGGCCATGTAGCGTTGCAGGATGGCATGGGGACCGATCTCCACGAAGACCCGTCAGCCGGCCTCGGCCAGGGCGGCGACGGCAGCGTCGAAACGCACGGGCTGGCGGATGTTGGCCCACCAATAATGCGCATCCAGCCCATCGCCAGCCTGTTCCGCCCCGGTGACGGTGGAGAAGAAGCGCCCCGCCCCCTGGGTCGGCTTGAGCTTGTCGAGCCGTTTGAGCAGAGGCTCCCGGATGGGATCCATGGCCTGGCTGTGGAAGGCATAGTCCAGGTCCAGCAGGCGGTAGAACACGCCCCGGGCCGCCATCTGGGTACCCAAAACATCCAGCGCAGCGAAGGAACCGGACAAGGTCACCCCGCCCGGGCTGTTGATGCCCGCCACCTCGATGGCGTCCGCCAGGCCGGCCGTCTGGATGGCCTCCCGGGCCTTCTCCTCTGACAAGCCCACGGCGGCCATGCGCCCACCGCCCTTGGTCAGGGCCTGGGCGGCACTCCGTTCGCAGATGACCCGCACCGCCTGGGCCAGGTTCAGGGCGCCCACCGCCCAGGCGGCGGCCACTTCCCCCACGCTGTGGCCGGCGGCGAAACCGGCCCCCAGGCCCAGATCCCCCAGGAGCCGGGTGACGGCGACCTGCAGAGCGAACAGGCAGGGCTGGGCCACCTCGGTGTATTCCAGGCGGGACGTGGCTTCGTCGGCGGCCAGTTCAGCCAGGATGGAGAAACCGGCCTGGCGGGCCACCAGGGCATCCACTTCCTTCAGGGTGGCGGCAAAGGCGGGTGATTCGGCCAGCAGGCGCCGGCCCATGCCCAGCCATTGGGCGCCGTTGCCGGTGTAGATGAAGGCGGCCGGGCCGGGCTCGGCCAGGGCATCCTGTTCCACCGCGCCCCGGGTGGGTTCGCCCCGGGCGAAGGCGGACAAACGTTCGCCCACCTGGGCCGGGTCGGTGCCGTGGATGGCCAGGCGCTTGTCCAGCCACTGCCGGCGATGGGCGGCCGCATGGGCGAAATCGTGGTAGTCCGGGGCATCCGGGGCCGTCAACTGCTCGGCGTAACGCCCTGCCAGATCGCGCAGGGCTCCAGATGAACGAGCAGACAGGAAGAGCGGGGGCACCCCGGTCGCGCGTGCGCCGGCCTGCTTTCCTTTGCCCTGACGGTACTCCTCCAGCAGCACGTGGGCATTGGCGCCACCGAAGCCGAAGGAGTTCACCCCCATGCGCAAGGGCCGCCCTGTATCCGGCAGTTCCCGATAGCCGGTGACCACTTCCAGGTTCAGGCCGGCGAAATCGATGTGGGGATTGGGGCTTTCCAGGTGGATGGACGGCGGCAGGGCCCGGCGGCCCAGGGCCAGCACGGTCTTCACCAGCCCGGCCATGCCGGAAGCCGGCTCCAGGTGGCCCAGATTGCTCTTCACCGAGCCCACCGGCAGGGGAATGTCACGGCCCTGGCCGAGGACGCTGCCGATGGCGCTGGTTTCGATGGGATCCCCCACCGCGGTGCCCGTGCCGTGGGCCTCCATGTAATCCAGGTCGGCGGGCGCCACGCCGGCTTCCCCCAGGACCTTGCGCAGCAGTTCCGACTGGCCCTCGATGCTGGGGATGGTGATGCCGCTCTTGCGGCCCCCGTCGGAATTGGAGCCGGTGGCCAGGATCACCGCCCGGATGTCGTCGCCGTCGGCCTCGGCCTGGGCCAGGGGCTTGAGCAACAGCATGGCTCCCCCCTCGGAGCGCACGTAGCCGTCACCGGATGCGTCGAAGGTCTTGCAGCGCCCCCCTGCGGAGAGCATGGAAGCCTTGGTGAAGCCCACGAAGGGATAGGGATGGAGCAACAGGTTGATGCCCCCCACCAGGGCCATGGAGGCATCGCCGTCGCGCAGGCAGCGGCAGGCCTGGTGCAAAGCAACCAGGGAGGAGGAACAGGCGGTGTCTACCGCCATGCTGGGCCCGTGCAGGTCAAACACGTAGGACAGGCGGTTGGCGGCAATGCTGAGGGTGTTGCCGGTCATGGAATAGGCATCCATGCTGCTCATGTCATCCAGCGCCCGCATGCCGTAATCCAGGCCGGAGATGCCGACAAAGACCGCGCAGTCTGAACCCGCCAGCCGGGACGGCAGCAGTCCGCCGTTTTCCATGGCCTCCCAGCTCATCTCCAGCAGCAGACGCTGCTGGGGATCCAGACGGGCAGCTTCCCGAGGGGAAATACCGAAGAAGGCCGCATCGAACTCGTCCAGCCGGGACAGGACGCCAGCCGAAAAGGTGATGCTGCGCCCGGGTTCGGAACGTTTGGGATGGGACAGCACCCGGGTGGCCCAGCGGTCTTCGCCGATCTGGCTGACCACGTCCCTGCCGCTCCGCAGCACTTGCCAGAATTCTTCCTCGGTTGCGATATCTCCGGGGAAACGAAACGCCATTCCGACGATGGCGATCTTCATGTTCTTCTCCGACAACCTGAGCATCCCTTAGTGTTGATTACTGATTCGGCCCTATTGTAACTGGAGCCGTCAATGTGCCGTGGATCGGCTTTCCAAGCTGATATCCCCTCCGCCAAGAGACATTTTGGCCTAGGATTTGTCGGAAGATTTTACATGAAGTTTAGTGACTGGAATCCCACGTCGCCGACACCGCCTCGCTAGGATGATACCTACCATCTTCCAGCCAAAACGCACCATCCCGGGCAACCCAATCCGCGAGCAAGGCCCGCTCCCCTATCCATTCATGTCGCAACCCGGGCTGCTTGCCAGGGACTGCATGATGGTAAGCCTCTCCCTCCCTGACCCGGCGGGAAAAACCGGTCAGGCCAACCCCGGCCAGTCCCTGGGCCCGCAGGCTTCTCAACCAAGCCAGAAACAACACTCCAGCCGAAGGTGGCGCACCCAACTGCGCCACGACTTCCCGCCAGCATGCCAGCGGGACTGTCAAAATCGGCAGGCCCGCGGCGATGACCGGTGCCATGGCCTGCCAATTTGATGAGCGGAACCTTACATCTGGACCGGACAGGACCACCCAGTCCTCCGGCATCGGGACGCCGGGCCGCGGGACGCCCGGCATGCGAACCCACACGTGGGTGCGGGTGCCCACGTCTTCCGCGCGGGTATGGGGGCCCAGGAACTGGTTGAAGCGCACCACGCAGTCGTGGGCGTCGATCGCCGCCCCCAGGCCACAGCCGTTCATGCTGGCGGCATTGCCCACCACACAGATGCGTGAGGCGGAGCGTAGCTGATCAATGCAGGCGCGATGGCGGGCTGAATGCTCCGTCACCACCGCTGCAACTCCGGCAAGGAACGGGGATCCGCGCACAGGGCGAGTTCCCGCGCGCGCGGCGGCCAGCGTTGCCGACATGGCGCAGAACCGGCTGGCGAACAGGCTATAGGCAGGGGGCAGGCGCCACGCCGATCCGTCGCACTCGGCCGCCAGGTGACAGGCGTCCAGCCAGGCCCGGGGGCCCAGGCGCCAGCGCACCCGTTCCAGCAGGGGCAAGGCATAGGAAGGCAGCGGCCGGCCGAGTTCGCGCCGGAAGGTCAGCCATGCCACCAGACTGGACGCATCGCGCGACAAGCCGGCGCTGCGGCGGTAGCAGGCCAGCGTCAGCGGGTCGAACCGTCCCGCCTCCTTCCGCATCCGGGCCAGTCGCCCCAGGGAACGGGCATCAATCCCTTCCAGGTCCTGGAGGGTGAGGATATCCCGGTCAGCCGTCACGGTCCCCATGTGTGTCCTCCGGCGGGAGTGCCCGTCAACAAGGCCAACAGCCCCTCGCCATGGTCTGCCACGTCGGCCAGGGTCAGCACCCGTTCCCGCAACCCGGTCGTCAGGGCTTCGTGGATCGCGGGATCGCGCAAACACACCAGGGCGTCATACCAGTCACCATCAGCCACCGGCACGGCGCCGGCGGTCTGGAAACGATCCATGTCGGGGTTGTTGGAATACAGGGTGGGCACCCCCATGAAGCCGGCCTCCATGGCCTTCAGGCCGGATTTGCAGGTGTTGAAAGGGGATGCTTCCAGGGGCGCCAGGTTGACCCAGACTCCGGCGAAGCGGCGGGGATACTCCCGGAAGTCCACCCGCTCCTCGTGCACCACCTGGGAAGGAGATGCGTCCAGGGTGAAGTTCAGGGGACCCGTGATTTTCAGCAGGGTATCGGGATGATCCCGCAGGAATCGCCCCAGGTCGGGCGCCACCCCGGCGAAATCGCCGTCATGGCTGCGCGTGCCCGGCATATAGGCGATCACCCTGGGGTGGGTCCGGGGCCGGGGCAACAGGCCGGGATCCTGGCGCCAGGACCAATGCACGGCATTGGCAAGCACTGTCACGGACTTCCCCGGGTAGAGCTGGCGGACCGCATCGGCGAGCGGCGCGGTGGAGACGGTGACCCGGTCGAACCAGCCCATCGCCCGGCGATGCAGGCGGAAGAGACGCCACTGGATGGGCAGGGGCAGCACCCGGTTGCGGATGGCCGGTGAATGACGCACCCGGGTCTCATCGAACACCAGATCGTCGAAATCCACCAGGGTCGCCACACCCTGCTGCCGATACCGCCACAACACCCAGCGCAAGACCAGGGACGCCCGTGGACGGTGGAACACGGCGGCATCCAGTTCCCGTGGGTCGGGGGCATGGCGAAGATGGCACAGGGTGACCTGGTGGCCCTGCTCGGCCAGCCAGGCCGCCACGTTCTCGCACCGGTAGACGAAGGAAGGATTGCGCCGGAACAGCCGGGGACTGCGATTGTTGGCGATGAAGGCGATGCGCATGCGCGGGCAGGCCTCAGGGCATCCTGACCTGGCGGGACGGCAGAAGTCCGATCGCCGTTCTGTTCATCGGCATTGCGGTCGGCGGCGGCGGCCCAGGGGCCATGGCTTGCCGGCCAGGGAAAAATCTTCGCACTTCCGGCTGAGCGCGGGGTGATAGTAGGGATCCTGATACTCCCTCATGCCCCACCTCTCGTTCATGACGGCCGCCTCCGCCTTGAGGCGCAGCCGCTTCTCCGGCGAGACGTCCCGCCCCCGGGTGGCGGATTCATGATGGTACAGCTCGGCATGGGGCGTCCAGACGTTCAGGTAGCCCGCGCGGCGCAACTTGAGACATAGATCCACGTCGTTATAGGCCACCGCCAGGGACTGCTCGTCCATCCCCCCCACCCCCAGGTATTTTTTCCGGTCCACGGCCAGGCAGGCTGCCGTGACTGCCGTGCAGTCCTGTACCAGCCGCAATCTGCCCATGTAGCCCGGCGCCTTCCCGGGGAACCCCTTGTGCGCGTGGGCGGCACTGCGCCGCAGGCCAAGCACGACGCCGCCGTGCTGGATCCGGCCATCGGGATACAACAGTCGCGCCCCCACCGCCCCCACCTCCGGGCGCAGGGCCTGGGACACCAGCTCGGTCAGCCACCCAGGGGAGATCACCTCCACGTCGTCATTGAGCAGGCACACCACCCTGGCACCGGAGGCCGACACGGCACGGTTGTTGATGGCGGCGAAGTTGAAGGGCTGTTCGTCACGGACGAGCCTGACCCCCGGGCTGAGGGATAGCCGGGCCAGCAGGTCGAGGGTGAGGGGATCATCGGACCCGTTGTCAACCAGGGTCACCAGGTAGTGCGGGTAATCGGTCTTCGCGAAAACACTTTCCAGACACCGTCGCAGCATGTCCCCACCGTTCCGGGTCGGGATGATGATCTCCGCCTCCGGGGGGGGATGGGGAACAGGATGGACGACCCGGATCGCGCCCGGCGGCGCATCCTGCTCCCGCAGGACGCCGCACTCCGGCGGCAGGACGGAGCGCAGGTAAGCCATCCGGCTTTCCAGCCCTGGCCAGGGTTCACTCAGGGCCTGCGGCCGGGTCAGCAGGACCTCGGCCACATGCCGGACCGCGCCCCGGACCCGACCGGCCTCCCTCAGGCAGGGGAAATACCAGGGCTGCACATCCGGTCGCGTACCTTCCCGGAACGTGGCCAGGAATGACAGGCGGACCCCCACCAATCCCTCGGCATAGGGGATGGCATCGAACAGGTCCGGGTTCCAGGCCGGCTTCAATTGGAAACCGGTCACATGTCCCGCCGGGCCGGTCAGGGCCGTGTCGGCATAGAAGGCCAGGACATCGGGGCGCAGATCGAGGACCCGGGCCAGAACGGAAAGGGCATCCTCCGCCAGGACACTGCCCGCCGCCAGGTCCACCAGCCACGTCCCACGAGCCACGTCCAGGGCGGCGATCAGCCCGGTTCCGTGCTTGACGGGCAACGGTGAAATCCGGTCGTCGCCGGGAAGGGGGGGCCGGTCCGCGGCGCTTCCGTCGTCCTGGATCAGGAAAGCTTCCCAGCCGGCAAGGCGCTGGGCGAGCAACGAGCGCACTGTCGCGGCGGTTTCCGTTTCCCCGCCTCCCCTGATCAGCAAGGAAAACAGGGGTCTGCCGGCCGTGACCTGCCTTGTGTGCCTGCCAGCCCAGCCCAGCCGGGCGAGCAGGTGGGACATGCGCCCGGCCTTCATGTCTGCCCGGCCACCTCACCCAAGACCCCGTCCGACCTGCGCTTCATCGTTCCGCGATCAGGGTGAAGAGCTTCAGACGATTGCCGGTGGGCACGTAGAGATGCTCGCTGACCGTCAACTGGAACCGGGTGAAACCGTGGATCCGCAGGAAATTCTCAAAGACCTTGGGGCTGATCCACCACCAGGTCCACCCGCCCCAGGGTTTCGCATTGGCCAATTCCGGGATGAATTGCATGAGGGGCTTGTCGCAATCCAGGTTGGGTGGCCAGCGGTCCATGATGATGATGGTCCCCGCCCGGGAAACCGCCGCCTGAAGCGCCCCCAAAGGATCCCGGGTATGGAGGAGCACGGACCCGAAAGTAACCACATCGAAATCCCCGAGTCCCGGATCGATGGCATAGATCGAACCATGGGTCATGGCCAACCCCGAGCCCAGCCGGTCCCGGCAGTAGTCGAAACCGTTGTTCAGCTTGCGGATGATTTCCACCATGGCTGCCCGGGTTTCGCCCGGATCCTGCTGATGGGTGGGCATCAGGTCCCAACTGTAGTCCGGCGCCAGATCATAGGGCGTGACACGGGCCCCCTGGCTTTCCATCCAGAAGGAATGGGAACCCGTCGCGCAACCGATCTCCAGCACCCGCTTGCCGCGGAAGTCGAAGCCCCCGTGGTATTCCGATTCGGTAGCGCGGAAATCCCAGGCGCCGTCCGTCACCTCCCCGCCGGGCAAATCCAGCACGTGAAAGAACAGACAATCTTCCCTATCCGGCATGACTTCTCCAATCCAAGTTACGTTTGGTCTGTTGGCAACCGGCCGGCTCAGACCCGACCGCCCGGACTGGCACTGCCCGGCGGCCCCGCCAGACTCCACGTCAGATTGTCCAGGCTGGGAATGCGGTACTGATAGTAATTGCTGACCCCGTGCCGGACGCACGCCTGGCAAACATCCGCTTGCCTGCGGGCCGCCTGGATGTCCACCAGGGGGCGGTCCAGGAACCGGCCCAGGGTGAACCGGGATTCATCGAAAGTGGCGCAGCATTGCAGCACTTCCCCCCGGCAGTTGAGGACCACCTGATCTTCCAGCAGGGCACAGGGCCAACCTGGCTGGGTTGCTGCCTCCCGCAAGGCAGCGTCCAGGGGCAGGCTGAGATTGGCCAGCACGGCCCGGTCCTCATCCGTCAGTGGGGAATAGCCCACCTCGCCGCAGGTCGTCAGGACCTTTTCCAGGGGCAGCATGAAGGCATGGTGGGGCTGGAAAGCGATGCCCAGGTTCGCGCAGAAGACACTGAACTCCTGCTCTTCAGCCAGGCTGCTCCGATACCGGTGGTAGGCGACAGTGAGGCGAGTGGGGGACCTGAGGGACCGGCGCATCTCGGCCAGACCAGACAGGCTCTGTTTCACCCGTTCCACATCCCCCCCCGCATGGGTCAGGCGATACACCCCCTGGGTGAAGCCGGACACGGACACCCGCAGCAATCGCGGACCTGCCGCCAGCACGGCCCGGTAGCGCTCCGGCTTGTCGATATTGAGGTTGGTGCTGAGGTTGCAGGTCAGCCCACGTCCCACGACCAAAGCCACCAGTTCGTGGAGATGAGGATGGACGAATGGCTCGGTCCAGTTGAACAGGGCCACGCTCTTCAATTCGCTTTCACCGGCCGCCTTGTCCAGAATCTCCGTCAGCATTTCCAGGGACATGGCACCCCGGGCGTTCTTCACCCCCGGACTGTTGCCCACGGGGCAGGACGGGCAGCGCAGATTGCAAGTGCCCACCACGTCGATGTAGAGGTGAAGCCCCTGCCTCATGGAGAGTCCGTCATCAAGCCGCTGGCTTGCTCGCCCGTCACGCTCATTGCACCTGACATCGCGCGGCCCCGGGTGCTTTCCCTACGCTGACGTTGACGCGATACTCGGCCGACTGTCCTTTGTTGTCCTGGGCCACGGCGCGTAACGTGTGGTCACCGGGGGGAATATCGTCAAGTTTCAGCTCCGCCTCATAGGGCCAGGATTCATCCCTGGCCAGGAGCCGGTCTTCCAGCCAGAAGGACACGTGGCCGATCCCATCCCGGATATCACTGGCCAGGGCATGCACCTTGTCGCCATTGCCTATCCGGGAACAGTCCAGGGGCCAGCTGATGAGCACACGGGGCGGTTGATTCCCGTTCCGTGAAGCCGAGAACTCACGGCCTAAAACCAGGGCGGTTGCCCTGGCGAAGCGTTTCACGACATAGTCGGTCCTGCCCGGTTCCACCGCCACCGTGCATTCCCTCGCCGCGTCATCACCACAGGAACGGGCCTGCAGTTCACGGGGATTGCGGATGTAGAACTCCCATCCCCACAGGGCCGCATAGGCCACATTCAGCCGGTGAATGTCGTTGAGCATTTTGTCGGTGAACGACCCGGGCCCCGCGGCCGGCGTGTCAAAATCACCGAATTCACCGACAAAGAGGGGCTTGCCCAGGCGTTCAGCGATGCGTTGCACCACGCGCAACAACTTGTGCTCCTCACCCTGGGCCATCCCCCAGCGGCGGTTTTTTTTGAGGGGGTACAGATGGACGCTGATGATGTCCACGTGCTGATGGGTGGCAGATAGGTATGCCTCCAGGTCCTCGACGCTGTCCAGACCGCCCTCCCCCCTTTTGCCGCGCATTGTGGCAGACCCCTCTCGCAGTGCCTGTGCATGCGGTCGCGGTATGGTGAACCCCGAAGAAATTCGGGCTCCCGGGTCGAGTGAACGGATAAGACGAGACAGCCGTCCCGTGAAATCGATCAACTCTGTCACGGTGAAATTCTCTGCCCCGGAACAAATCAACTTGCTGGCACCCTGGACACACAGCTTCTCAACGTCGATATCGGCGGCATTGTTCAGTTCGTTGGTCAGCTCATAGAACTGGATCAGTCCGCTGTCACGGTAGCGGGCGATGAAATCGGTCACATAGGCTTGCAGCAAAAGCCACGAGCGCGAGTCATTTTTCTTGATCAGACTGCCCAAACTATCGCCCTGGATATTCGGTATCTGGGATGGGTTCCAGACGAACACCGGCACCAGCCGCAACTGATGCCGGCGCAGGTCGTCCATCATGGCATCGACCCGCTGCCAGTACTGTTGGGGATCCTGGCGCCACAAGTCGAGATCGCCCCTCTGGCCAGGCTTCACCGGAAAAGTGCCCGTAATGGAAACCCTCAGGAACCGGGCGCCCACTTCTTGGGCGTCCGCCATGGCCTTTCTGGCCATGGCCATGCCGACCTGGCGATAACGAGGGCCACCATCACCCCCGCTGGCGGTGCCCAGGTATTGCTGGAGAAGTTCTGTCTTGTTCAAGCCCAGAGTCACCCCTGCAGCATTGGGCTTTCCCATCGAAATAAACAAGGCCATGAACAGCAGGGCGATGGTCGAATATGACCGTTTCCATTTCCAGGGCATGGATATTCCAGGCGCATTAGCCATGCTGGGACTTTTCACTGGCTTTCAAGCCCAGGTCTGAAAGGTAATTCCACCTTGTTTGGCGTCATGACGAAAACATTGATATCGGAGCGCCTCACCACTTGCGCCACCCCTTCCAGCCGGCACTCAAAGCCACAGCGTCCTGTTGAATGAATGCCACGTTGTTGCAGTCCTGCGCGCATCAGGTCGGCTCTGACCACATAGTCTCGACCACGATGGACCACATGGACATCCAGAGGATCATCGGCATTACTTGGCATGAATGCCCACCCCTTGACAACACCAGAGTCAACAAAGTCCACAACCCCCTTCACTACCTTGACATCCACATCCACAAAATCCTGGACCAGATGATCAACAATTTTTCCGACAAACCCATCCTTGACATGGATTTGATCATCTTCCCATACCAAATCCCTATCGGATAAAACCGCACTCTCGTAGCTACTGAAATAATCGACAGCGTCGTTTTCCAAAGACACCTTGCCAGCCACGGCACGCAGCACAGACTTGGCATAGTTATTGGCCACGATCACATCCATGCCCGAAAACGTCCTGCCAAGGGGAACTGGCGAGGTGGTCAATAGTATTTTCTTATCTTTATTGCCGACTGAAAGAAGTATTTCAACAGCTTTTCTTAGGAATTCATAGGACCGCACATAATCCAACATATCGAAATGGAATCGGCCAGGCCACATCTCCACCATTTCCACAGTGGGTGCCTGCTGGATATGCATTTCCTTTTCCGCATCCCACCATGACTCTATCAAGCCCAGGGTAATAGTCACCACATCAGCATCAAAGCACCGAAAAAATAACTTCAAAATCTCCCTTCGCCGCTCGACCGCTCTTTCATAGGTAACTGGCTTGAAGTGGGCGAGTTGCAAATCGACCCATCGACCATCGCCCAGCGACAACAAGGACTCCGACAATGCCTCAACGTCGATCTCTTCCCGAGCCCAAAGTCGCGAAGCCCAATCCAACTCCCACAAGACGGAGGGTGGCGTATATTTATTCATGATGCCACTGGGCCTACCAGAAGTTTCTGTCTTTGGCACGACCAGATCCAACATGGGAACCTTGAACCCCATGCTTGCGAGATGCTCCTCAACATTTCTCGCAAAGCAGCTTCCAATCGTAAAAACAGTGTCACCAGCATGCATCTTGAATTTTGATTTCAGGCTGGGCCAGCACTCAGGTGCCAAGCGCGATACATTGCTCTTGTCTGGCCACTTCGACACCTTATCTTTTCTTACCAAGGCATACACTGCTTCAGCTTGCATAATTTTTATCATCCTCAACGTTTTTGAGTATTTGGCCAGTCAAGACACAACACCATGCTAGCCGATGAATCGCGAAATTTCCGGATGGCCTGCTATATCCCGGAGATTGCCAATCACCGAGTACAGATTGTCTGAATTGATTTTCTTCGTCTGAAACTCCACATGTTCCTCCTCATTCACACCGAGAAAGCCGAACATCCGCCTGAATTCTGCCGCGGGTGAGTCCACAACGTCCTCGTAAACGATATCCAGGGAAGGATTGTGGCGGAACTTCCGTCGCAGGATCTCCAACGCCTGCTGCTGGATGTGCAAGTCCTTCACGAATTCAGCGGGATCTACGTTCGTCGTTGTCTGTTCGGGAACCTGCCCGTCCTTCAGGACCAGCACTCTCCCCTGTTTGGCAAGCAGGGCTGACACATATCGCGCCAGGCAATTGCGTCTCTGCAGCCATATCAGGTGGATATCGGGCTGTTGTGCCACCCAGTCACAGGCATCCTCGCACACCCGGGAAAGGGCCTGGTCAGTGATCAGTTTGAAACCCGCAACCTTCTTCCTGCCAGCCGCCCGGAACAGCACTTCTGCCATGAAAGACCGGGTATCCCTGCTCCGTAGCTCCATCATTGCGGCATGGAAGGCTTCGTCCTCCTGTAGGCGCGCGTGATAAATCGGGCCGGAACTGCGTGATAAATGGACGTGGTTTG
>DYIY01000029.1 GCA_020723405.1 Thiobacillus denitrificans
CCCCCCCCCCCCCCACCCCTCACCCCTCACCCCTCACCCCTCACCCCTCACCCCCCCATGTCCCTGCTGAAACGCGACCGCTTCGACGAGTTCCTCGCCTGCAACCTGTGGCTCTACCAGTTCCTGCCCTTCCTCAAGTGGCAGCACCTGGTGGACCGGGTGAGCCTGAAGGCCGACGGCATCGCGGGTTTCACCGGGGCCCTCATCGTCCTGCCCCAGGCGGTGGCCTTCGCCACCATCGCCGGCCTGCCGCCGGAATACGGCCTCTACGCGGCCATGGTGCCGGCCATCATCGCCGCCCTGTTCGGCTCCTCCTGGCATCTGGTTTCCGGCCCCACCACGGCCATTTCCATCGTGGTGTTCGCCTCCGTCTCCCCCTACGCCGAGCCGGGCACGCCCCAGTACATCGGCATGGTGCTGACCCTGACCTTCCTCACCGGGGTGTTCCAGTTGGCCATGGGCCTGGCCAAGATGGGGGCCCTGGTCAACTTCATCTCCCACACCGTGGTGATCGGCTTCACGGCCGGCGCCGCCCTGCTCATCGCCGCCAGCCAGGTGAAGAACTTTTTCGGCCTGGAGATCGCCCGGGGCGCCCCGGCCTACGAGGTGGTGCGGCAACTGTTGATCCAGATCGGCGACCTGAACCCCTACATCACCACGGTGTCGGTGGTGTCCCTCATCGCCGGCCTGCTGGCCCGCAAGTACCTGAAGAAGGTGCCCTACATGATCGTGGCCATGGTGGTGGGCGGCCTGGTGGCGGCCCTGCTGGACAGCCAGTTCGGCAACGAAACCACCCGGATCAAGACCGTGGGGGCCCTGGCGGCCAGCCTGCCGCCCCTGTCCTTTCCCGATTTCTCCCTGGAAGCCCTGAAGAGCACCTTCTTCTCGGCCCTGGCGGTCACTCTGCTGGCCCTTACCGAAGCCGTGTCCATCTCCCGGGCCATCGCGGTCAAGTCCGAGCAGCACATCAACGGCAATCAGGAGTTCATCGGCCAGGGCCTGTCCAACCTGCTGGGCAGTTTCTTTTCCGGCTACGCCTCCAGCGGGTCCTTCAACCGCAGCGGGGTCAACTACGAATCCGGCGCCCGCACCCCCCTGGCGGCGGTGTTCTCCTCACTGTTCCTGCTGCTGATCCTGTTCCTGGTGGCGCCCCTGGCCGCCCACCTGCCCATCCCGGCCATGGCCGCCGTGCTCTTCCTGGTGGCCTGGAACCTCATCGACTTCCACCACATCGCCGCCATCCTCAAGGCCCACCGGGAAGAGGCCGTGGTGCTGGGGGTGAGCTTCTTCGGCACGGTCATCGACCTGGAGAAGGGCATCTTCTTCGGCATCCTGGCCTCCCTCATCTTCTACCTGTCGCGCACCTCCAAGCCGGCCATCCGCTCCCTGGTACCCGACGGCCGGGACGTGGCCAATCCCCGGCGCAAGTTCGTGGTGGAGACGGGCGCCGAGGCCGACTGCCCGCAACTCAAGATGCTGCGCATCGAGGGCTCCATCTTCTTCGGCGCCGTGGAGCACATCCAGCACGCCTTCAGCGCCGTGGACGAGCACGTGCCCAGCCAGAAACATCTGCTGCTGTTCGCCAAGGGCATCAACACCATCGACCTGGCCGGCGCCGAACTCCTGGCCCGGGAGGCCCAGCGCCGGCGCCGGCTGGGGGGCGCCCTCTACCTGTGCGGGGTGCGCGACGCCACCTGCGGCATGCTGAAGAAGGGGGGCTACGAAGCGGACATCGGCGCCAGCAACGTGTTCGCCCACAAACCCGACGCCATCGCTGGCATCTACGCCCGCCTGGACAGCGAGCGCTGCCGCCACTGTACGGACCGCATCTTCCGCGAATGCCGGGAGAAACTGCCCAACGGCGAAGCCCGGCCGGCGGCGGACCTGGAACACTTCCGGGAAATCCGCGAGGACCACAGCCCGGCCGAGGCCGGCTTCAAGCGCCTCACCGGGATCGTCACCCGCACCGGGGACGACGGCAGCACTTCCATCGCCGACGGCACCCGCCTGCCCAAGTACGCCCTGCGCATCGAGGCCATCGGCAGCGTGGACGAGCTGAACTGCCAGTTGGGCGTGCTGCTGGACGCCGGCCTGCCCGCCGATCTGCGCCCCCTGCTGGTGGACATCCAGCACGACCTGTTCAACCTGGGGGCCGAACTGGCCTGGCCCGAAGTGAGCCAACTCCACGAGGACAACGTGCTGCGCCTGGATCAGGCCATCGCCACCTACAACGCCGGCCTGCCGCCCCTCACGGAATTCGTCCTGCCCGGCGGCACCCCGGCGGCGGCCCAGGCCCACGTCTGCCGCACCGTCTGCCGGCGGGCCGAGCGGCGGGTGGCGGCCCTGGCCGACCAGGAACTCCTCTCCCCCCGGCTGGGCCAGTACCTCAACCGCCTGTCGGATCTGTTCTTCATCCTCTCCCGGCGCATCAACCGCCAGGCCAAGCGGGCCGAGCCGGTATGGCGGGGCCCCGCCTCCCGGGACTGAGCCTCACGCCACCCGGGCCCGGGTCTGGCGCAGGAAGACCCGCAGCCGGGCCGGCGGCACCGGCTTGTGCATGAGGGGCAGGCCGCTGGCCTGGGCCTCCCTGAGCCGATCCGGCGCGGTGTCGCCGGTTATCAGCAGGGCCGGCAGGACCGCGCCGAAGCGCTGGCGCAGTTCGCCCACCGCTTCGGCCCCGGTGCGGTGTTCCCGCAGGCGATAGTCGGCGATGAGCAGGTCGGGCACCACGCCGTTGGCGGCGATGGCCAGGCGGCCCTCCTCGGCGTTCTCGGCCAGCAGCACCCGGCAGCCCCAGCTCTCCAGCAGGGTGCGCATGCCTTCCCGGACCAGTTGCTCGTCGTCGATCACCAGCACGGTCATGCCGGCGAATTCGTTCTGCTCCAGGCCGGTCAGGGTGCGTTCGTGGAGGGCCTCTTCCCGCTCCCCGGCGGGCAGTTCCAGGATGAAACCGGACCCCACGCCGGGCTGGGAATGGACCTGGATGCCATGATCCAGCAGGCGGGCCAACCGGTCCACGATGGCCAGACCCAGCCCCAGACCCTTGTTCCGGTCCCGTTCCGGGTTGGCCACCTGGAAATACTCAGCGAAAATTTCCTTTTGCAGTTCCGGGGCAATGCCGATGCCCGTGTCCCGGACCAGGATGCGCACCGTGTCGGCATCTCCGTCCACCTCCAGGGTGATTTGTCCGGTGTGGGTATAGCGCAGGGCATTGCCCAACAGGTTGCGCAGCATGGTTTCCAGCAGAGCCGGGTCGCTCTTCACCACCCAGCCCTCGGCCCGAACCTGGAAATCCAGCCCCTTGGCCTGGGCCTGGACACGGAATTCAGGCAGAAACCGGTCCAGCAGTTCACTTAGCCGGAAGGACTTGACCTGGGGCTTGAGCAGGCCGGCGTCCAGCCGGGAAATGTCCAGCAGGGCATTGAACAGGGTATCCAGGGAGGCCACGGTGCGGCGGATGCCGCTCACCACTTCCACCTGGTCGTCCAGCTTCAGGCTGGGCGACAGGCTGGCGACGAACAGTTGCAAGGCGTGCAGGGGCTGGCGCAGATCGTGGCTGGCGGCGGCCAGGAAACGGGACTTGGCGGCGTTGGCCTGTTCCGCCACCAGGGTCTGGCGGCGCAGTTCGCCCACCAGGTCCAGGTTTTCGAAACGCAGGGTCACGGCTTCGATGGCGGTACGGTTCTGTTGCCGGGCCACCTTGGCGATGATCAGCAGGAACATGAGCAACAGAGCACCCAGGCCCCGGTGGGCCCAGTCCTCTTGAAATGCCAGAAAGACCGCGCTCATGCCCACCGAAGGCAAGGCGTAGGCATAGAACGAGGGCAGCCAATAGGCGGTGACGATGAGGGAGCCGGAAGCCAGGCCCACGATGGAGACGTAGAGAAACACCTGGTGGGCCACCGCCCCGGGCACGAAGAACAGCATCCCGGCCGCCCCCCAGGTCAGACCGGAGACCAGGGAAGTCACGGTGAAATACTGGGCCCAGATCCGCGCTTCATCGGCCACCGGCTGGCGCCGGGAATAGGCCCGGGCGAGAAAGAGACGGGAGGCGCCGGTGGCCAGGGCCAGAACCACCCAGGCGCCGACCAGCCAATGCTCGACCCGGTTCCACATCAGCGCGCCCATGACGATGGGCATAAGGGCGAGGTTGCCGACGATGAGGGGCAGGCCCCGATAGAGATAGTCAATGGCATAGGCCGTCACCCGCTCGTCCTGGCGCACGGGTTGGCTCTTGCCATCGGCGTCGGCCTGAATTTCCGGGTCCATGGTCGCTTGCGTGACCTCGTCAGCGGCGGATGAAGTGAGATGGCGCATGGGTGGGAGCATAGCCCCAGGAACCGGCCGGGCACCACGCATAGCCACCCTCCGCTTTCCCGAAAAAAGAGGCCGGCCAATCGGCCGGCCCTTGGATCGCCAACCCCCCTGGGTCGATCAATCTTTATCGAATTTGATGTTCAGTCACGGGCCCGACGGCGGGCGGCAAAGCCCACCAGGCCCAAGCCGGCCAGCATCAGGGCATAGGTTTCCGGTTCCGGTACCGGGGCGGCGTTGAAGCTCAGTTCGCCGACGCTGTTGTACCCATCGCCGCCCACGGCCATGACCCGGGCGTACTTGGCCCGGATGGAGGCGATGTCGCCGGAGAAAGTATCCATCCCGTACCCCACGTTGCCTTCGCCGGCACCGATGGACAGGTCGACCGGGGCGCCGCTCAGGCCCCAAGTCGTGCCATCCAGGGAAAACTGGATCTCGTAGGAGTCGTTGTTGTCCAGGCTCACGTCGTAATGGGTGAGCACATAGACCTGGTCGAACTCGAAGACCATGGACTCATCGAAACCCGTCCACCAAGCCGTGGTGGTGGTCCAATCCGTCCATTCGGCGGGGAAGACGCCGTCGTGGGCATAGTCCGGGGTGTTCACATTGGCGCTGGCGGTAACGGCAGCGAAATTGACCGCATCGGCCTGGGCGGCGGAGAAACCGAGGGCGGCAACGAGGGCAAGCAGGGTCTGGGCGGGCCGTTTCATGGTTTTTTTCCTGTCTGGGTTAGGGTGGGGCCATGTTGCCCCACCTCCCGGAAATCCACTATCCGCCAGAGGGTTCTCCACCTCATCCAAATGGATGAAGCCTTTACTTCACCAAACCCATATGCCGGGCCTTGACGGCGGCTTCCGTGCGGTTCTCCACCCCCAGACAACGGTAGAGCGCATTGATGTGGGTCTTCACCGTGCCTTCGCTGAGATTGAGTTCCCGGCAGATGAGCTTGTTGGGCTTGCCTTCCGCCAGCAGGCGCAGGATGTCCATTTGCCGTTCGGTCAGGCCGGCCCCCCGTCCCGAACTGGACGGCGCCGGTTTCTGGGTCGCAGGACTCACCACCATCTGCGGCGGCACGTAGACGCCCCCGGCCAGCATGAGGCGCAGGGCCGACATCATGACCTGGGGCGAGGACGATTTGGGGATGAACCCGGAGGCCCCCACCGCCAGCAGGCTGCCCATCAACTCCGGGGATTCTTCGCCGGACAGGATGCATACCGGCATGCCGGGCCAGTCCCGCTGCACGGCAGCCACGCTCTCGCCGCCGCGCATGCCGGGCATGTTGTAGTCCAGCATGAGCAGTTCAACCTCCGGATGAAGGGCCAACAGGGCCATGGCTTCATCGAAGCCGCCGGCCACCAGGCATTGCACGCCGGGCTCCTGTTGCTGGAGCAACAGGTTGAAGCCATCCCGGAACAGGGCGTGGTCGTCGGCGAGGAGGATTTTCATGTGGCGGGTATCGGCCGGTCTGGGGATGTCTTGAGTCCCTCAGGCCCCCTGATTGATCCACAACAGGGTATCCAGGCGTTTTTCGCCCCGCTGCTCCACCTTGACCCGGGCCATGGCGGCGGACCCCACGTTGATGCGATAGGCCCGCTCCGGCGCCAGGCCCAGGACATGGCAGACGACCATGCGGATGACCCCGGCATGGGCCACCACCAGCACCTGCTTGCCGGCGTGGGCGGCAAGGATGCCCTCGTAGGCCGAGGCCACCCGGAGCGAGAAGGTCTCCAGGGACTCGGCGCCCAAGGGCCGGCCGGCCAGGGGATCACGCTTGAAATCGAACACCGTGTCGGGCCCATGCCGGTTGATTTCGGCCCCGGGCAGGCCTTCCCAGGCGCCGAAGCCCACTTCCATCAGCCCGGGCTCCACCCCCAGGGGAAGCCGGGCCTCTGCCGCGAGGCGTTCCGCGAAGGCCCGGCAGCGGGCCAGGGGAGAAGTGACGATGGCCTGCCAGGGCCGCTCCCCGGCGGTGGCCGCGAGCATCTGGGTCCAGCCCTTGTCCGACAGGGGATCGTCGGTCTGTCCCCGGTAGCGTTTGCCACCCACGGGTTCGCCATGACGCAGGAAATCCAGGATGGTGACCCGGGGCGCACCCCTGGTTTCAGCGCCCACGCAACAACCTCTCCACCTCCCGGCGCAGGGCATCCACCTCCAGCACCGCCAGGGCGGCCCGGCTGCCCAGGGCATGGATGCTGGCGCCCAGGGCGGCGCACTGGCGATAGGCGGTACGGCTTTTCAGGCTGGCCGCCAGCAGGGGGATGCCGAACTCGGGCAGCATGCCCAGGACTTCCCGGGCCAGCACCGTGTTGGGCTGCATCTGGTTCACCACCAGGCGGGCCACCAGTTCCGGATTCTTGTGCCGGGCCAGGGCGATGGCCTCCCGGATGCGCACCGAGGCCCACAGGTCCAGGGGCGAGGGAATCACCGGAACCAGGGCCAGATGGGCGGCCTTGAGGGCACTGGCAGTCACCGGCGCGGCGGCGGCGGGCGGGCTGTCGATGACGATGTAGTCGAACTCCTCCTGGCGTTTTCGCAGGGCCTTGTGCAGTTTGCCCTCCTCCCCGGAAACGTCTTCCACTTCGGCGGGAAAACCATTCCCCATGCCCGCCCAATGCAGGGCGGTGTTCTGGGGGTCGGCATCGGCCACCAGTACCCGCTTGCCCTTGTCCCCCAGCCCACCGGCCAGGAGCATGGTCAGGGTGGTCTTGCCTGCTCCGCCCTTCTGGTTCACCACGGCGATGATTTTCGCTGCCATAGCTTCGACTCCGTTGCGAGAAGCGGATGTTAGCGCCGGGAACCCCGGCAGGGGCAGCCTCTTGGTTATAATTTCGCGGTTTCCAAAAACTGGATCGCGACATGGGCTTTCTTGCCGGCAAGAAAATTCTCATCACGGGGATGATCAGCAACCGTTCCATCGCCTATGGTGTGGCCAAGAGCTGCCACCGGGAGGGGGCGGAACTGGCTTTCACCTACCAGGGGGAGAAGGTCCGGGATCGGGTCCTGGGCCTGGCCGGCGACTTTTCCGCCAACCCCCTGCTCTTCCCCTGCGACGTGGCCAGCGACGAGGAGATCGAGGCCCTGTTCAGCGATCTGGCCAGGCACTGGGACGGCCTGGACGGAATGCTCCATTCCATCGCCTTCTCACCCAAGGACGCCCTGGCCGGCAACTACCAGGATTTCGTCAACCGGGAGAACTTCCGCATCGCCCACGACATCTCCAGCTACTCCTTCACCGCCATGGCCAAGGCGGCCCTGCCCATGATGCAGGGCCGGGCCGCATCGCTGCTGACCCTGTCCTACCTGGGGGCGGTGCGCTACGTGCCCCACTACAACGTCATGGGCCTGGCCAAGGCCAGCCTGGAGGCCAGCGTCTACTACCTGGCCGCCGGCCTGGGGCCCCAGGGCATCCGCGTCAACGGCCTGTCCGCTGGTCCCATCAAGACCCTGGCCGCCGCCGGCATCGCCGATTTCAACAAGCTGCTGTCCTGGGGGGAGAAGCACTCCCCCCTGCGCCGCAACGTGACCATCGACGAGGTGGGCAACACCGCCGCCTTCCTGATGTCGGATCTGGCCAGCGGCATCACCGGCGAAATCACCTACGTGGATGCGGGCTTCAACTGCACGGCGGGATTGGCGGTCGACGACTGAACCTGTCGTCAGACATGAACGGGCGAGACGGCCGCCCGCTTCTTGATTTGTGCCGCCAGGCTTGGGTTGGGGAATTGGGTTCTTCCCGCCAGCGTCGCGTAAGGCCAGGGGCTTTGGCCGGGATGCGCCCGGCGAGCGACCCGGTCCTTACGCGATCCAGGCAGCACAAGGGCAACAGCAAATCCCCCCCACCCCCCCTTTTTCAAGGGGGGGAGAACCCCACCGGCCGCCTCCCGGCCACCGACATCTGCGCGACTTGATACGGGGCGACAAAAACCATATGCAACGCTCCCCGATATCCAAATCCCTGTGGCCCAAGGGTCCAAATAGAAAAGGGCGCTGTGACCAGCGCCCCTTCCATCCCAACACCCTCTTTGGACTACCAGAGCACGCCCCGGCGTCTTTCGTTTTCCCTTGCCTTACTCGTTCTTCGGCTCCAGGGATTCCGGCGCGATCTTGATCTTGACGCTGGCCTTCACGCTCTCCAGGTAAGCCCGCATCTCTTCCTGGGCCACCAGACGGCGCAGATCGCCGCGCAACTTGTCGGCCATGCCCGGCGGGGTGCTGCCAGCATCCACCCGGTTGATCCGGTAGAGCCGGTAACCATCGGCCAGCTCCACGCCGACGAAGGCGGGCAGTGTGCCCGTTTCGGCCCGGAATACGGCGTTGAGGGCATCCCGGGGCACGTTCAGCGGCTGCATACGGGAAATGGTCATGGGCGCGGACAGTCCGGCCGGCGCCTGGCCCGCCCTGGCCGCTTCCAGGGCTTTCTTGCCGGCCTCCACAGCCAGAATCTTGGCCCGGGCCTGGGTCAGCCTGGCGCGTATCTCGCCGGCCACGTCGGCCAGGGGACGCAGGCCGGCGGGTCGGTGCTCCAGTACCCGGGCGGCCACCAGGGTATTGGGCGCCACTTCCACGGCTTCCACGTTCTGCTTCTTGGCCAGGGCATCCTGGCTGAACAGGGATTCCAGCAGGCGGGCGTTGGCCAGCAGCCCCTCGCCCTTGTCCTTGGCCAACCAACCGCTCTCCTGGAGCTTCAGGCCGAAATCCTTGGCCGCCGGCTCCAGGCTTTCAGGCTGCTCATAGACCTTGTTGCTGAAGCTCTCCGCACTTTCGGCGAAGCGCTTCTGGGCTTCCTGCTGGCGCAGTTCCTGGATGATGTCGCCCTTGACCACCTCGAAGCCCAGCTTGGCGCCAACCACCACTTTGTCCAGGCGGATGATGTGGTAACCGAACTGGCTCTCCACGAGACCGGAGACCTCCCCCGGCTTCATTCCCCACACGGCATCGGCGAAGGGCTTGACCATCATGTCCCGAGTGAAGGCCCCCAGGTCACCGCCCTGGGCGCCGGACACCGGGTCTTGGGAATGCTGGCGGGCCAGATCGGCAAATTTGCCCGGGCTCTTGCGGATTTCCGCCAGGAGTCCTTCCGCCTTGGCCTTGGCGGCGGCCTTGGACTGGGCATCGGCGCTCCCGTCCACCTTGACGAGGATATGGGCGGCCTGCCGCTGTTCCGGTTCCTGAAACCGGGCGGCATTGGCGCTGTAAAAGGCACGGGCCTGCTCGTCGCTGACCTGGATGGCTTCTTCCAGTGCAGCCTGGGAGAGGACCAGATACTGGGCACGGATCTGGGCGGGAATGGTGTAATCGGACTGGCGGGCCTTGTACTCGGCCTCGATGGCCGAGTCGTCGATCTTCACGTTGGCCGCGTAGGCCCCGGCATCGAACACCGCTTCGTTCAGATCCCGCTGCTGCCCCAGCAGGGTGGTGAGACGCTCCGCCACCGGGCGGGGGGCCACGGCGCCTTCGCCGTAACCGATCTGCACCTGTTTGAGGAGCAGATCCTGGCCGATCATGGCCAGCAACTCGCCCTGGGCCATGCCCTTGCTCTTCAACCAGGCCTCCAGCTTGGCCTGGGAGAACTTGCCGTTGTCCTGAAAAATGTCCACCCCCGCCAGCACCGCCTGGACCTGGGGGTCCAGCACGGCGAAACCGGCTTTGGTGGCGGCCTCGCCCAACAACCGAGTGTTCACCAACTGGTCCATGACCTGCTGGCGCAGCACCTTGTCCTCCACCTTGCCGCCCAGTTCCTCTTCATGCTCCTTGAGGGCCTTGAGGAATTCCCGCTGGCTGATTTCGCCGTCGCCCACTTCCGCAGCGGCGGGTTCCTTGCCGCCCCCGGTGAAGTAGGAATCGACCCCCCACAGAGCGAAGGGGATGATGAGCAGGGCCAGGATGACCTTGGCAATCCAACCCTGGGCGCGTTCTCGAATGGCTTCTAACATGGCTTCGCAATCACTCGCTCTTGATGGAACACAAGCCTGCGCAGGGCACAGGTAAAAAAAAAGGCGAACTTGCGTTCGCCTTTGAGGTGTTGGCGGAGTGGACGGGACTCGAACCCGCGACCCCCGGCGTGACAGGCCGGTATTCTAACCGACTGAACTACCACTCCATTGAACTTCTAATACTGATAAATACTGCAAATCCTGAACTGCAAATACCGGCTGGTGGGTGCTGACGGGGTCGAACCGCCGACATTCGCCTTGTAAGGGCGACGCTCTACCGGCTGAGCTAAGCACCCGTCAGGAAAGACCGCTAGTTTACTGAATCTTTCAGCGCTTTGCCAGCCCTAAATTTAGGAACTTTCGCGGCTTTGATCTTGATGGTGGCGCCGGTGCGGGGATTGCGCCCGGAACGGGCGGCCCGCTTGCCCACGTAGAAGGAGCCGAAGCCCACCAGGGTGACCATTTCGCCCTTCTTCAGGGCCTTCTTCACGGCTTCCATGGCGCCGTCCAGAGCGCGTCCGGCAGCCGCCTTGGAAATGTCGGCGGAGGCGGCGATGGCGTCAATCAGTTCAGCTTTGTTCACGAAATCCCCCTTTCAGTGGATGAGACCTGCTCGTTGAGACCTGCTGTGATGACCTGCGCAGGAAGGCCTGCGCAGGTTTTATAGCAACGCGCAAAACGGCATGTCAAGGGACTTTTCCCCCCGCCCCCCGCGTCAATGCTTGATTACAGCGGGTTTTTCGCTGGCAGGCGGCACCGGTGCTGGGGTTTCGGCCGCAGATTCCTCGACCAGGGATTCCGGCATGCGTTCCAGGGCGGCCTCCAGAACCTGTTCGATCCACTTCACCGGCTGGATCTCCAGACGGTTCTTGATGTTGTCGGGAATCTCCACCAGATCCTTCACGTTGCCGTCCGGAATCAGTACCTTCTTGATGCCGCCACGATGGGCCGCCAGGAGCTTTTCCTTCAGGCCACCGATGGGCAGCACTTCGCCGCGCAGGGTGATTTCACCGGTCATGGCCACGTCGCAGCGCACCGGGATGCCGGAGAACACCGAAACCATGGCGGTGGTGATGGCGATGCCGGCGGAGGGCCCGTCCTTGGGCGTGGCCCCTTCCGGCATGTGGATGTGCATGTCGTTCTTCTCGAAGGCCTCGGCGGTGATGCCCAGGGACTTGGCCCGGCTGCGCATGACGGTACGGGCGGCTTCGATGGATTCCTTCATCACGTCGCCCAGTTGGCCGGTGCGGGTGATGTTGCCCTTGCCGGGCATCAGGGAAGCCTCGATGGTCAGCAGTTCACCGCCCACCTCGGTCCAGGCCAGGCCGGTGACCTGGCCCACCTGGTTGTTGTTTTCCGCCATGCCGTAGGTGTAGCGGCGCACGCCCAGATATTTGTCCAGATTCTTGGCCGTGACGCTGATCTTGCCCTTGGCCTTTTTGAGGGTCTGGGCGGTGACGGCCTTGCGGCAGATCTTGGAGATTTCCCGCTCCAGGCTGCGCACGCCGGATTCCCGGGTGTAATAACGGACGATGTCGCGCAGGGCGCTTTCGGCCACATGCAGTTCCGCGTCGGCCAGGCCGTTGTTCTTCATCTGCTTGGGCAGCAGATAGCGCTGGGCGATGCTGATCTTTTCGTCCTCGGTGTAGCCGGACAGGCGGATCACTTCCATGCGGTCCAGCAGGGGGGCCGGGATGTTGAGGGAGTTGGCGGTGGCCACGAACATCACGTCGGACAGGTCGTAGTCCACTTCCACGTAGTGGTCCTGGAAGGTGTGGTTCTGTTCCGGATCCAGCACCTCCAGCAGGGCAGAGGACGGGTCGCCGCGGAAGTCCTGGCCCATCTTGTCCACTTCGTCCAGCAGGAACAGCGGGTTGCGCACCCCCACCTTGGTGAGGCTTTGCAGGATCTTGCCCGGCATGGAACCGATGTAGGTGCGCCGGTGGCCACGGATCTCGGCCTCATCCCGCACCCCGCCCAGGGCCATGCGCACGAACTTGCGGTTGGTGGCCCGGGCGATGGACTGGCCCAGGGAGGTCTTGCCCACGCCGGGGGGCCCCACCAGGCAGAGGATGGGGGCCTTGAGCTTGTCCACCCGCTGCTGCACGGCCAGATATTCGACGATGCGTTCCTTGACCTTCTCCAGGCCGTAATGGTCGGCATCCAGCACGTCCTGGGCATTGTCCAGGCTCTTGCTGATCTTGGTCTTCTTCTTCCAGGGCAGGTTGATGAGGGTCTCGATGTAGGTGCGCACCACGGTGGCTTCCGCCGACATGGGGGACATCATTTTCAACTTCTTCAGTTCAGCCTCGGCCTTCCTGGTGGCTTCCTTGGACATGTGGGCGGCCTTGACGCGCTTGTCCAGCTCGTCCAGGTCCTGGCTTTCGTCCACGTCACCCAGTTCTTTCTGGATGGCCTTGACCTGCTCGTTCAGGTAGTACTCCCGCTGGCTCTTTTCCATCTGCCGCTTGACCCGGCCGCGGATGCGCTTTTCCACCTGGAGGATGTCGATCTCGGTTTCCATGAAGCCCATCAGGTGGTCCAGGCGGGCCTTCAGGTCGGACATTTCCAGGATGGCCTGCTTCTGCTCCAGCTTGAGGGGCAGGTGGGCGGCGATGGTGTCGGTGAGCCGGCCCGGATCGTCGATGCCGGCCAGGGAGGCCAGGATTTCCGGGGGGATCTTCTTGTTCAGCTTGACGTAGTTGTCGAACTGGGCGAGCAGGGCCCGGCGCATTGCCTCGATTTCGGCGTCTTCGCCGCCGGTCTCGGGCAGGGGCTCGCCCCGGGCCATGAAATGGCTGCCTTCATCGACGAATTCGTCCACCTTCACCCGCTGGTTGCCTTCCACCAGCACCTTCACGGTGCCGTCGGGCAGCTTGAGCATCTGCAGGATGCTGGCGATGGCGCCCACTTCGTACAGGTCTTCGAAGGCGGGCTCGTCCTTGGCGGCGGATTTCTGGGCCACCAGCAGGATGTGCTTACCCGCCTCCATGGCGGTTTCCAGAGCCTTGATGGACTTGGGCCGGCCTACGAAGAGGGGAATCACCATATGGGGGAACACCACCACGTCCCGCAGGGGCAGGAGGGGGAGATTCACGGATTCAAGGAATTGGCTGGTCTGGCTCATGCGATTCTCCGGCGGCTGGGCCGCCCGTTCGGTTGGAGCTACATGCCGCCGCCGGGCCGGAATTCAACCCGGCGGTGCAAAAAAAGAGCTCAGATCGTTCAACCTGCCGCTTTGGCCTGCTCGGCGTAGAGCAGCAGGGGCTTGGTTTCACCACTGATGGCCTTTTCGTCCACCACGACCTTGGTCACGTCCTTCATACCCGGCAGTTCATACATGATGTCCAGCAGGGCATGCTCGATGATGGAGCGGAGACCCCGGGCACCGGTCTTGCGCTTCAAAGCCCGGCGGGCGATGGCGGCCAGGGCCTCTTCGCGGAATTCCAGATCGGCACCTTCCATCTTGAACAGTTTCTGGAACTGCTTGACCAGGGCGTTGCGGGGCTCGGTGAGGATCTTGACCAGGGCTTTCTCGTCCAGTTCCTCCAGGGTGGCGATGACCGGCAGGCGACCGACGAACTCGGGGATCAGGCCGAACTTGATCAGATCTTCGGGCTCCACGATCTTGAACACTTCGCCCAGGTCCTTGCGGTTGTCCTTGGACTTCACCTCGGCGCCGAAACCGATGCCCGACTTCTCGGTGCGGTTGCGGATCACCCGTTCCAGGCCGCTGAATGCGCCGCCCACGATGAACAGGATGTTGGTGGTGTCCACCTGGATGTATTCCTGATTGGGGTGCTTGCGTCCACCCTGGGGAGGAATGGAGGCCACCGTGCCTTCGATGAGCTTGAGCAGGGCCTGCTGCACGCCTTCGCCGGACACGTCCCGGGTGATGGAGGGGTTGTCCGACTTGCGCGAGATCTTGTCGATCTCGTCGATGTAGACGATGCCGTTCTTGGCCTTCTCCACGTCGTAGTCGCACTTCTGCAGGAGCTTCTGGATGATGTTCTCCACGTCCTCACCCACGTAGCCGGCTTCGGTGAGGGTGGTGGCGTCGGAGATCACGAAGGGCACGTTGAGCAGACGGGCCAGGGTCTGGGCCAGCAGGGTCTTGCCGGAGCCGGTGGGGCCGATGAGCAGGATGTTGCTCTTGGCCAGTTCCACCTCGTCTTCCTTGCTGCCGCCCGGATTGCGCAGACGCTTGTAGTGGTTGTACACCGCCACCGCCAGGGCCTTCTTGGCCAGGGACTGGCCAATGACGTACTGGTCCAGGACCGCACTGATCTCCTGGGGCGTGGGCAGCTTGTCGCCGCTTTCCTTCTCCGGATCCTTGCCCACGTCTTCGCGGATGATGTCGATGCACAGGTCCACGCACTCGTCGCAGATGAACACCGACGGGCCGGCGATGAGCTTGCGCACCTCATGCTGGCTTTTGCCGCAGAAGGAGCAGTAAAGAAGTTTGTCGTCGCCTTGCTTGTCCGCCATTTTGCAGTCCTCTCAAATACCCGATCATTTAACTCAAGTTTACGCGGGGTCGCTCCGACTGGCCAGCACTTTGTCAGCCAGACCGTAGGCCACGGCCTGCTCTGCGCTCATGAAGTTGTCCCGGTCGGTGTCCCGTTCGATGGTTTCGATGGGCTGGCCGGTGTGGTCGGCCAGCAACCGGTTGAGCTTTTCTTTCAAATATAGGATTTCCTTGGCGTGGATTTCGATATCCGTCGCCTGGCCCTGGAAGCCCCCCAGAGGCTGGTGGATCATGACCCGGGAATTGGGCAGCACGAATCGCTTGCCTTTGGCCCCGGCGGAGAGCAGGAAAGCGCCCATGCTGGCAGCCTGGCCCACACACAGGGTGGACACGTCGGGCTTGATGAAGCGCATGGTGTCGTAGATGCCCATGCCGGCGGTGATGGCCCCGCCCGGGGAGTTGATGTACAGGTAGATGTCCTTGTCCGGGTTCTCGGACTCCAGGAACAACAACTGGGCCACCACCAGGTTGGCGGTCATGTCATTGACCGGGCCCACCAGAAAGATGACCCGCTCTTTGAGCAGGCGGGAGTAGATGTCGTAGGCCCGTTCGCCACGCCCGCTCTGCTCGATGACCATGGGGATGTACCCCAGGCCGGAAGGTTCCTGCGTCCACTGACTCATCAGGCATTCCCCATCAGTTGTTCAAGGGTGGTGGTCTCGTCGGTCACCTGGGCCCGTTCCAGCACCCAATTGACGATGTTCTCTTCCATGACCAGGGCCCGGGCTTCCTTGAGGCGGGCAGGGTCCTGGTAGTACCAGCCGATCACCTCGCTGGGATCCTCGTAGCTCTGGGAGAACTCTTCCACCATGGCGCGAATCTGTTCTTCCTTGGCCACGATGCCCTGCTCCCGGGCCAGGGTGTCCATGAGCAGGCCCAGGGCCACCCGGCGTTTGGCCTGGTGGTCGAAGATTTCCTCGCCCAGTTTGATGTCCTGTTCCTTGAGGCCCCGGGCCTTCAGGTCGTTGACCGCCTTTTCCAGGAGGGCCTGGCGCTCCATGGACACCAGGCTGCCGGGCACGTCGAAGGGGGTGGCTTCCAGCATGCCGTTCAGGGTCTGTTCCTTCACCTTGGCCATGATGCGGCGCTTGGCTTCCCGGGCCAGGTTGGAACGGATCTCTTCGCGCAGTTTGGCCACGCCGCCTTCGTGAATGCCCAGGCTCTGGGCCATGGCGTCATCCACCTCAGGCAGCACCGGCTCGTGCACGGATTTCACCGTGGCCTCGAAGGTGGCGGTCTTGCCGGCCAGTTCCTTGGCGAAATAGTCCTCGGGGAAGGCCACGTCGAAGGTCTTGTTCTCGCCGGCCTTGACGCCGGTGAGGCTGCCCTCGAAGTCCTTCAGGGTGCGGCCTTCGCCCAGGATCACCGGGAAGTCCTTGGCTTCACCGCCGGGGAAGGGGTTACCCTCGATCTTGCCCAGGTAGTCCACGTGGATCCGGTCACCGGTGCGGGATTCCCGCTCCACGGCGTGGTATTGGACCCGCTGCTTGCGCAGCACTTCCAGGGTGCGGTCCACGTCGGCGTCGGTCACGTCCACCACCGGCCGGTTCACCTTCACCTGGGACAGATCCCCCAGCTTGATGTCGGGGAACACCTCGAAGGTGGCGGTAAAGGCCCCGTCCTGGCCGCCGGAGAACTGGGGATATCCCGCCACCGCCAGTTGGTTGGCCTGGACCGCTTCGCCAAATTGCTTCTGCAGGGCCTCGCCCAGCACTTCGCCCCGGATTTCACTGGAGTAGCGGGCCGCCACCAGTTTCATGGGGGCCTTGCCCGGGCGGAAACCGTCCATGCGCACGTTCCGGGCGACTTGCGCCAGGCGCTTGCGTACTTCCGCCTCCACCTCCTCCTGATTGAGGTTGAGGGACATACGGCGGTTGAGGCCTTCCAGGGTTTCCACGGTTGCAGTCATGAGGTTTTCCTTAAACGATCAATATTCATGCCAAGTACAATCTTGCCCAGCCTGTAATCAAATCAACACGATCCGGATGGCGGTCCGTCAGGGACAATGTCCGAAACGCGCCAATCCCGGCGTGGATGGTTCGAATGCGACCCGGGCCTGGTGCGAAAGGGGGGACTCGAACCCCCACGCCAAAGGCGCTGGAACCTAAATCCAGTGCGTCTACCAATTCCGCCACTTTCGCGAAAACGGCCAAGTGTAAACTACCCGCCCCCTCCCCGCCACCGGGCACAGCCTGGCGTAAGAACGCAACCCATTGTTTTTTAAGCACATGACCCTTCATCTTCAGGCCAACCCGGTGAATGCCGGCCACTACGAGAACTTCCCGGTGGCCTCCATCCTGTTGCCTGGAAGGCTGCGTCCGGCGGTGCGGGCCATCTACGCCTTCGCGCGCACCGCCGACGACTTCGCCGATGAGGGCGAACACGCCGTGGAATGGCGGCTGGCCCGTCTGTCGGAATACCATGCCCACCTGGATGCCCTGGAACGGGGCGAGACGGTGGACCATCCGGTATTCCAGGCCCTGGCGCCCCACATCCGGGCCCACGCCCTGCCCTACAGCCTGTTTCACGACCTGCTCTCCGCCTTCGAGCAGGACTGCACCAAGACCCGTTATGCCCATTTCGGCGAGGTCATGGACTACTGCCGCCGTTCGGCCAACCCCATAGGCCGGCTGTTGCTCAAGCTGTACGGCGATGAAGATGAAAAACACCAGGCCTGGTCCGACGGGATCTGCTCGGCCCTGCAACTCATCAATTTCCTCCAGGACGTGGCGGAGGATGACCGGAAGGGCCGCATCTACCTGCCCCAGGACGAGATGGCCAAGTTCGGCATCAGCGAACGGCAGATCAGCGAAGGACGGGTCGATGCCCTGTGGCAACAATTCATGAAGGGCCAGATCGACAGGGCCCGACGCATGCTCCAGGCAGGCGCCCCCCTGGGTCGGGCCCTGAAGGGCCGCATCGGCCTGGAGATGCGCCTCATCATCCTGGGGGGCGAACGCATCCTCCACCAGTTGCACGACAGTCGGGGCGACATATTCCACCACCGTCCCCGCCTGGCCTGGAAGGACGCCGCCAGCATGCTCTGGCGGGCCCTGGCCCCGGCCCGGAAGCGGGCTCCTGGCGGCACATCCTGCGGCAGCGGCGGTTGCCGGCACTGACATGGACCCCCACGCCTACTGCCAGGAAAAGGCCGCCGCCAGCGGTTCCAGTTTCACGGCCAGTTTTCGCTTTCTGCCCCCCGACCGGCGCCGGGCCATCACCGCCTTCTACGCCTTCTGCCGGGAAGTGGATGACGTGGCCGACGAATGCCGGGACCCGGCCCTCGCCCGGATCAAGCTGGCCTGGTGGCGGGAAGAAGTGGGCCGGCTCTACGAGGGGGCTCCGGAACACCCGGTGACCCGGGCCTTGGTGGAAGCCATCGAACCCTTCCACCTGCCCAGGGAAGCCTTCGAGCAGATCATCGACGGCATGGAAATGGACCTGGGTACGGTGCGCTACCCGGATTTCCGCAGTCTGGGACTCTACTGCCACCGGGTGGCCGGGGTGGTCGGGGAAGTGGCGGCCCTGATCTTCGGCATCAGCGACCGGGCCACCCTGAAATACGCAAACCGGCTGGGTCTGGCCTTTCAACTCACCAACATCATCCGCGACGTGGGCGAGGACGCCCGGCGCGGGCGCATCTACCTGCCCGCCGACGAACTGGCCCGCTTCGGGGTGTCCGAAGCCGATTTATTGCACTGTCGCCATGGCGACGCCTTCGCGGCCCTCATGGAATTCCAGTATCAGCGGGCCCTGCGCACCTACACCGAAGCCCTGGCCCTGCTGCCCGCCGCCGACCGCAAAGCCCAGTTGCCCGGGCTGGTGATGGCCGCCATCTACCGCACCCTGCTGGAGGAAATCCGGGCCGACGGCTTCCACGTGCTGGACCGGCGCATCGCCCTGCCCCCCCTGCGCAAGCTGTGGATCGCCTGGACCACCTGGTTGAAGGGCTGAGGCTGTGACCCAGGTAGCCATCGTCGGCGGCGGCTGGGCTGGCCTGGCCTGCGCGGTGGAACTGGCCGGGGCGGGGGTGCCCGTCACCCTTTACGAGGCCGCCAGGCAACTGGGCGGCCGGGCCCGGCGGGTGGACTGGAACGGATTGGCGGTGGACAACGGCCAGCACCTGATGGTGGGCGCCTACCGGGCCACCCTGGGACTCCTGGACCGGCTGGCCACCCGTCAGGGAGTAGCCCAACGTCCCCTGGTTCTGGATCTGCCCGACTTCCACCTGGCCCTGCCCCGCCTGCCTGCCCCCCTGAACCTGGCCTGGGGTCTGGCCCGCTGCCGGGGTCTGGGCTGGCGGGACAAGCTGGCTGCCGCCCGGCTGATGAACGTCCTGCGGGAAACCGGCTTCCGCCTGCCCCGGGATGAAGGGGCCGGACGTTTTCTGGCCCGCCAGCAGCAACCAGCCAGCCTGATCGACAAGCTGTGGGGGCCCCTCTGCGTCGCCGCCCTCAACACCCCCCTGGCGTCGGCTTCGGCCCAGGTGTTCTGCCATGTCCTGCGGGACAGCCTGGCCGGCGATCGGGCCGACAGCGATCTGGTGCTCAACCGCGCCGACCTGGGAAAGCTGTTACCCGACGCCGCCCAAGCCTACCTGGCCCGCCACGGCGGCCGGGTGCGGCTGGGGACCAAGGTGGAAAGGATCGCGCGGCGGAATGGCGCCTGGTTCCTGGCCGGTCCGGATGAAGCGGCGGACAGGGTGGTCCTGGCCACCCACGCCACCCGCGTGCCCGAATTGCTGGCCGACCTGCCGGAACTGGCTGCCGTGGTCCGCCAGGTTTCTACTATGGACTGGCAACCCATTCTCACCCTCTGGCTGCGCTTCGCCCGGACGCCCCGCTTCCCCCTCCCCCTGCTGGGCCTGGGGGGAGACCAGGACCCCTGGGCTTTTCAACGGGACGACCTGGCGGCCGGCCTGGTATCCCTGGTGACCAGCGCCCGGGGCCCCCATCTTGACTTGGCCCCGGCAGCCCTCCAGAGCCACTACCTGGATCTGCTGGCCCGGCGCCTGGGCCCCCTGCCCCCCCTCCTGGATTCCCTGCGCATCGTGGAGAAGCGGGCCACCTTCAGTTGTACGCCCGGTCTGGCCCGGCCGGACAACGTCACGGCCCTGCCCGGCCTCTACCTGGCCGGGGATTACACCGCCGGTGATTATCCCGCCACCCTCGAAGGGGCCGTACGCAGCGGGCTACAATGCGCGACCCTGCTACAACAGGGGGCATGAACCCACCCTTGCCCACGTCCATTCCTGAACGCACGCCATGAGCCCCGATTCCTTGTTTGCCCGCGCCTTTGCCTTCGTGAGATCCCATGGATGCTGATGCTCACTCCTTCGAACTCCGCCCCCCTTCGGGTGCCCCTGCCGCGTCGTCGCTGCGCGCCAGCCATGCCTTCGGGCGTCTTCAACTGAGGAATCCAGGATGACCGACACCGCTTCCTCCCTCAAAGACCGCGTCTTTCTGGTCACCGGCGCCGGCCAGGGCCTGGGCCGGGCAACCGCCCGGGCTCTGGGCCGTCGTGGCGCCACGGTAATCCTGCTGGGCCGCACGGTGAGCAAGCTAGAAAAGGTGTACGACGCGATCGTGGCCGATGGGGGCCCCCAGCCAGCCATCTTCCCCATGGACCTGGCAGCGGCCGGCGACGCGGATTTCGAGGCCATGGCCCAGGCCATCGGCTACCAGATGGGGCGTCTGGACGGCATCGTCCATTGCGCGGCGGCCTTCGACACCCTGCGCCCCCAGCCACTGGACAGCGTGGAGGAATGGCTGCGCCTGTTCCGGGTCAACGCCGCGGCTCCGGCGGCCATTAACCGGGCCTGCGCGCCCCTGTTGGAAGCTGCGGAGAAAGCCCCGGTGATCCTGGTGGGTGAAACCCATGGCCAGGTGCCTGCCGCCTACTGGGGCGGCTTTGCAGTATCCAAAGCGGCTCTGGAAGCCTATTTCAAGGTGCAGGCGGACGAATGGTCGGACAAGCCTGTCAACCTGATCCTGGTCATTCCCGGCCCGGCCAACACCCCCCAGCGGCAGAAGAGCCACCCCGGCGAGGACAAGACCCTCCTGCCCCAGGCGGAGGATCTGGCCGAAAAACTGGTGCTGCTGATGGGGGGGGACGGCGATGAATGGCGGGGCAAGCGGGTGGAATTGAAGGACGTGGGGGCTGCCTGACCTTCACCCTTTGCCCCGGCCGCCGGATTCCGCATGGCCGGGTGGGGGGCCCGGGTAACCGGGCCCCCGGGACTTGCCCCAGGCCTGGGAGCCCGGTTGACTTGAAGGAAAATTCTTCAAGTCAGCCAGGTTCCTAGTCCGCGCCGCCTTCCTTCACGGTCTGGCAGGGTCCGCAGAAACGCTTGGTCAGGTAGTCGCTGAACTCCGGCGCCACTTCCGGGTGCTTGAGGGCGTATTCCACGGTGGCTTCCAGATACCCCAGCTTGCTGCCGCAGTCATAGCGCTTGCCGATAAACTCATAGGCCAGCACCTGCTGTTCCTTGAGCATGGCGGCGATGGCGTCGGTCAGTTGCAGTTCACCGCCGGCCCCCCGTCCGATGTGTTGCAGGTGGTGGAAGATGCGCGGGGTGAGCACGTAGCGGCCCACCACGGCCAGGTCGGACGGTGCGTCGGCCGGTTTGGGTTTCTCCACGATCTGGTTGACCCGGGAGATGCGTTCCGCCAGGGGCGAGGTGGCGACGATGCCGTAGGATCCGGTTTCCGCCGGATCCACGTGTTGCACCCCCACCATGGAGCACTGGTAGTAGGTGTAGAGGTCGCACATCTGTTTGGTGGCGCCCGGTTCTCCGTCAATGAGGTCGTCGGCCAGCAGGACGGCGAAGGGCTCGTCGTTGACCGCCGGCTGGGCGCACAGCACGGCGTGGCCCAGGCCCATGGCCTCGGCCTGGCGGATGTAGATGCAGTTCACGTTCACCGGCAGCATGCCGCGCAGGTCTTCCAGGGCCTTCAGTTTGCCCCGGGTCTCCAATTCCACTTCCAGTTCGTAGGCCTTGTCGAAGTGGTCGGCGATGGCCCGCTTGGTGCGGCCGATGATGAAGATCAGGTCGGTGATCCCGGCGGCGGCGGCTTCTTCGGCCGCGTACTGGATCAACGGCTTGTCCACGATGGGCAGCATTTCCTTGGGATTGGCCTTGGTGGCGGGCAGAAAACGGGTGCCCATGCCAGCGGCGGGAAAAACCGCCTTGGTAACGCGTTTCACGAATTCACTCCTTTTTTTGTGATAGTGCGGTGGATCACGAGTTTACAAAACTTAACAATCATAATCCCGTGGACCTGCGCAGGCTATTGTCCCGCATCAGGATTGGCGGATTATTTCAGTTTGCGCCCGTTCCTGCTCAGTCAGGATGCCGGCTGGCGTGGAGTTGATCCAGCCAATCGGCGAACTCTCCGGCCAGTTCCGGGTGCTTCAGGCCGAATTCCACGGTGGCCTGGAGATACCCGAGCTTGCTGCCGCAGTCGTAGCGCTTGCCCTGATATTGATAGGCCAGCACCTGCTGTTCCCGAAGCAGGCTGACGATGCCGTCGGTGAGCTGGATCTCCCCGCCGGTGCCCCGGCCGATGCCGCGCAGGTGGTCGAAGATGCGATGGGTGAACACGTAGCGTCCCACCACCCCCAAGGTTGAGGGGGCCTGGGCCGGGGCGGGCTTTTCCACCATGGCGCTGATGCGCGACAGCCGGGTGTCCATGGGGTGGCTCACGACGATGCCGTACTGGTCGGTGTCTTCCCGGGCCACCTCCTGGACCCCCACCAGGGAACAGTTGAAGTAGCTGTACTGCTCCACCATCTGCCGGGTCACCCCCGGGTTGGCGTCGATGAGATCGTCGGCCAGCAGCACGGCGAAGGGCTCGTCGTTGATCGCCGGCTCGGCACACAGCACGGCGTGGCCCAGGCCCAGGGCTTCGGCCTGGCGGATGTAGATGCAGTTCACGTGGTCGGGAATGATGCCGCGCACGATCTCCAGCAGCCGCTTCTTGCCCTTGGCCTCCAGTTCGGTTTCCAGTTCGTAGGCCTTGTCGAAGTGGTCCGGGATGGCCCGCTTGTTGCGGCCGTTGATGAAGATGAGGTCGGTGATGCCCGCTGCCACCGCTTCCTCCACGGCGTACTGGATCAGGGGCTTGTCCACGATGGGCAGCATTTCCTTGGGGTTGGCCTTGGTGGCGGGCAGGAATCGGGTGCCCATGCCGGCGACCGGGAACACCGCCTTGGTGACCTTCTGCATGCTGCTTCTCCTCGCTTTACGCGCCAGATTCGTCCAGCAGGGCAATTAACCCGTTTTCATCCAGGATGGCAATCCCCAGTTCCCGGGCCTTGGCCAGTTTGCTGCCGGCTTCTTCTCCGGCGATGACGTAATCGGTCTTTTTCGACACGCTGCCGGCCACCTTGCCGCCCCGGGCCTCGATGCGCTCCCGGGCCTGGTCCCGGGTCAGGTTGGGCAGGGTACCGGTGAGCACGAAGGTCTTGCCGGCCAGGGGGGCGGCCAGCCGCGGCGCAGGTTCTCCATCCACCCAGGCCCGGGCAGCGCGCAGGGCCTCGATGACCGCCAGGTTGTGGGGCTCGGCCAGAAAGGCGCGGATGGCGGCGGCCACCACCGGGCCCACGTCGGGCACTGCCATGAGCCCCGCCTCGTCGGCGGCGGCGAAGGCATCCAGGTGGCCGAAGTGGCGGGCCAGATCCTTGGCGGTCTGTTCCCCCACCTGGCGGATGCCCAGGGCGAAGATGAAGCGGGCCAGGGGCCGGCCCCGGCTGGCCTCGATGGCCTGGATCAGGTTCTCGGCGGACTTGTCGGCCATGCGTTCCAGGCCCGCCAGGGATTCCCGGTTGACCTTGGCCGGATCGTAGAGGTCGGCCGGCGTGGCCACCAGACCCTTGTCCACCAACTGCTCCACCAGCTTGTCGCCCAGACCCTCGATGTCCATGGCCCGGCGGGAGGCGAAATGCAGGATGGCCTGTTTGCGCTGGGCCGGGCAGGCCAGGCCGTTGCTGCACCGGGCCGCCGCCTCGCCCTCCAGGCGGATCACCGGAGCGCCGCATTCGGGACAGGCTTCCAGCATGCGGAAGGGCTCGTGGAGGGGGGTCAGCAGGTCGCGCAGGGGGCGCCGTTCCAGCACCACGCCCACCACTTCCGGGATCACGTCGCCGGCCCGGCGGACGATGACCGTGTCCCCCACCCGCACGTCCTTGCGCCGTACCTCGTCCTCGTTGTGCAGGGTGGCGTTGGTGACGGTGACGCCCCCCACGAAAACCGGCGCCAGGCGGGCCACCGGGGTAAGGGTGCCGGTGCGGCCCACCTGCACATCGATGGCTTCCACGGTGGTGAGTTCTTCCTGGGCCGGGTATTTGTGGGCGATGGCGAAGCGGGGGGCCCGGGCCACGTAGCCCAGGACCTCCTGGTCGGCCAGGGCATCGACCTTGTAGACCGCACCGTCGATGTCGAAGGGCAGGTCGTTGCGCCGCCGGCCCAGTTCCCGGAAGTAGTCCAGCAGGCCGACCACGCCCTTCACCCGCCTGCGTTCTGATGACACCGGCAGGCGCCGGGCGGCCAGCCAATCCATGATGGCGCTGTGGCTGGCGGGCAGGGTGGCGCCTTCCACCCGGCCCACCCCATAGGCGAAGAAGGACAGGCGGCGGCGGGCGGTGATGCGGGAATCCAGTTGCCGCAGGCTGCCGGCGGCAGCGTTGCGGGGGTTGGCGAAGGTCTTCTCGCCCTTCTCCCGGGCGGTTTCATTGAGCTTCTCGAAATCCCGCCTGAGCATCAGCACCTCGCCGCGCACTTCCAGCCAGACGGGAGGGGCTGGATCGGCCAGGCGCATGGGGATGGCGTGGACGGTGCGCAGATTGGCCGTGACGTCCTCACCGCTGTAGCCGTCGCCCCGGGTGGCGCCCTGGACGAACAGGCCGTCCTGGTAAAGGAGCGTGATGGCCAGGCCGTCGAATTTGGGTTCCACGGCGTACTCCATCTCCTCCCCTTCGCGCCCCAGACCTTCCCGGACCCGCCGGTCGAATGCCGCCACCTCCTCGTCGGAGAAGGCATTGTTGAGGGACAGCATGGGCACCTGGTGGGTGACCGAGGCAAAATCCTTGAGGGGTGGGGCGCCGACCCGGTGGGTGGGCGAATCGGGAGTGGAAAGCGCCGGGTGGGCAGCCTCCAGGTCTTGCAGTTCCCGCAACAGCCGGTCGTACTCGGCATCGGGAATGGTGGGGGCGTCGAGGACGTAGTAGTGATAGTTGGCCGCGTCGATCAGCGCCCGCAACGCGCTCGCACGCTCCTCACTCCTCACTCCTCACTCCTCACTCCTCACTCCTCACTCCTCACTCCTC
>DYIY01000030.1 GCA_020723405.1 Thiobacillus denitrificans
CCACTCAACCCAATGCCCACACCTTAAGGCTGTAAGTAGTTTGTTAAAGAACTGTTTTTACTACGTTTTTCGCTGTTTCGCGGTGTTCGTCGCAGCAGCGAGAGACCGGCATTATAAGGAGCTAAAAAGCTTGGTCAAGCGTTTGTTGCAAGATTTTTTCAACGAATTCGCAAACCCCTTATCGCTCAGTCACTTAGTCAGTTCAAGCGGATGCGGGCAAAGCGGCGTTTGCCCACCTGGAGGACCACGCAGGACCCTTTGGCGACCTGCAAACCCTTGTCCGAGACCTTTTCGCCATCCATTTTCACGCCACCCCCGGCAATGCTGCGCATGGCTTCCGAGGTGCTGGGAACCAGGCCGGCCATCTTGAGCAACTGGGTGATGGGCAGGCCTTCCGCAGGGGCTGCGAAGTCGAACTCGGGCAGTTCGTCTGGGATGGCCCCCTGGCGGAAGCGCGCTTCGAAGTCCGCCAGGGCAGCTTCGGCGGCGGTGCGATCGTGGAAGCGGGTGATGATTTCCTGGGCGAACGCCACCTTGATGTCCCGGGGATTGCGACCCTGGAGCACTTCCTGCTTCCACTGCCGGATCACAGCCAGGGATTCGAAGGACAGCAGTTCGATATAGCGCCACATCAACTCGTCGGAGATGGACATCAGTTTCCCGAACTGTTCGCTGGGGGGTTCGGTGATGCCCACGTAGTTGCCCAGGGACTTGGACATCTTGTTGATGCCGTCCAGTCCTTCCAACAGGGGCATGGTCAGGATGCACTGGGGCTTCTGGCCAAAATGCTTCTGCAGCTCCCGGCCCATGAGCAGGTTGAATTTCTGATCCGTGCCGCCTAATTCCAGGTCTGCCTCCAGGGCGACGGAATCGTAGCCTTGGATGAGCGGGTAGAGGAACTCGTGGATGGCGATGGGTTGGTTGCCGTTGTAGCGCTTGCTGAAATCATCCCGCTCAAGCATGCGGGCCACGGTATGGGTGGCGGCCAGCTTGATCATGTCGGCGGCGTTCATCCCGCCCATCCAGCGGGAGTTGAATTCCACCTCGGTCCGCTCCGGATCCAGAATCTTGAACACCTGGGCCTGGTAGGTGCGGGCGTTCATTTCCACCTGCTCCGGGGTGAGGGGCGGCCGGGTGGCGTTCTTGCCGGTGGGATCACCGATCATGCCGGTGAAGTCGCCGATGAGGAACACGGCCTGATGGCCCAGATCCTGCAATTGGCGCATCTTGTTGAGCAGGACGGTGTGGCCGAGATGCAGGTCTGGAGCGGTGGGGTCGAACCCCGCCTTGACCCGCAGGGGCTTGCCGGTTTTGAGTTTTTCGATCAGTTCGGCTTCGACAAGAAGCTCGTCGCAGCCGCGCTTGATGACAGCAAGGGCGTCTTCGATGGCAGGCATGGGATTGGGCAGAGAGTGGAGCGGGTGAAGGGAATCGAACCCTCGTATGCAGCTTGGGAAGCTGCCGTTCTACCATTGAACTACACCCGCAAGGTAAACTTGTGGGCCCGAATGCTACTTGAATTCAAGGGCGCCCAAAAGTGATCAACCTGCGTATCAACGGCCAGCCACGCCAATTTCCGGCTCCCTTGTCCATTGCTGATCTGGTGGTGGCGCTGGATTTGGCGGGCAAACGCATCGCCGTCGAGAAGAACGGCGAGATCGTGCCGCGCAGCCAGCATGGCAACGCCCGGGTCGCGGATGGCGACCAGCTGGAAATCGTGGTCGCCGTCGGTGGCGGCTGAGACCGGCAACGGTTCCTGCCTATCTACTCCGTCTGTTCACCCCTCTCACCTCTTGGCTTTCAGAACATGGATTCTCTCGTCATCGCCGGTCGTGCCTACTCTTCCCGTCTTCTGGTGGGGACGGGCAAATACAAGGATTTCAGTGAAACCCGGGCGGCCATCGACGCCTCCGGGGCCAACATCGTCACAGTGGCCATCCGCCGTACCAACATCGGCCAGGACCCCAATCAACCCAGCCTTCTGGACGCCCTCCCCCCCAGCCAGTTCACCTATCTGCCCAACACGGCCGGTTGCTATACCGCCGATGACGCCATCCGCACCCTGCGCCTGGCTCGTGAGTTGTTGGACGGACACAGCCTGGTGAAACTGGAGGTGCTGGGGGACCCGCAAAGTCTGTACCCCAACGTGGTGGAAACCCTGCGGGCAGCAGAAGTGCTGGTGAAGGATGGCTTCCAGGTCATGGTCTACACCAGCGACGACCCCATCGTTGCCAGGCAGTTGGAGGACATCGGCTGCGTGGCGGTCATGCCCCTGGCCTCTCTGATCGGTTCCGGCATGGGCATCCTCAATCCCTGGAACCTGCAGATCATCATCGACCGCCTGACCGTGCCGGTGATCGTGGATGCCGGGGTGGGTACGGCTTCCGACGCCGCCATCGCCATGGAACTGGGTTGCGACGCGGTGCTGATGAACACGGCCATCGCCGGAGCGCAGCAGCCGGTGCTCATGGCCTCGGCCATGAAGAAGGCCGTGGAAGCGGGCCGGGAGGCCTTCCTGGCCGGACGCATGCCGAAGAAGGTCTATCAGGCCAGTCCGTCCTCCCCCACCACCGGCATCATCGGCACTTGAAGGACGGCGGGACGTGACCACGGAAGCCCCCCCGCGGGCCATCCGCTCCTTCGTTCTGCGCGCCGGGCGGCTGGGCACCGGACAGCAACGGGCCCTGGATGAGCTGGGCCCACGCTTCGTCCTGCCCTATGTCGGAGGGGCCCTGGATTCCTTTGCCGTTTTTGGCCGACAGGCGCCCCTGATTCTGGAGATCGGTTTCGGGATGGGAGGAGCCACGGCGGAAATCGCCGAACGGCACCCGGAAAACGACTATCTCGGCGTGGAAGTGCATACCCCCGGCGTGGGTGCCCTGCTCAAGCTCATCGGCGAAAGGGGCCTGGACAACGTGCGTATCGTCCGCCACGACGCGGTGGAGGTGTTGCGCCACATGCTGGCGGAAAGCAGCCTGGACGGCATCCACATCTTCTTCCCCGATCCCTGGCACAAGAAGCGCCACCACAAGCGCCGCCTGATCCAGCCGGCTTTCGTGGAGCTGCTGACCAGCCGCCTCAAGCGCGGCGGCTACCTGCATCTGGCCACTGACTGGGAGGACTATGCCGCCCAGATGCTGGAGATCCTGTCCAACGCCCCTCTCCTGCGCAACAGTGCCGGGGGTTATGCGCCCCGTCCCGAATACCGGCCCCTGACCAAGTTCGAACAGCGCGGCTTGCGTCTGGGTCATGGGGTGTGGGACCTGGTGTTCATCCGCCGTTGAGGCGGTACGGCGATTAAGCGCCATCCCTGTCAGTCCTTCGTCATGTCCCGCTCCCTGCCACGCCGGGGTTCCCCGCCAGGCGCAGCGAATGGACCAGGCCAGTCCTGGCACGGGATATGCGAGATCCGGTTACCAGTATCCATCCCCATACGACCATGTACGCTTGGCTCATCGAAGGCAACGGCCATCGGCCCATGCTCCGCTTCGAAGACGGGCATACCGGGATCCCCATCAACCTGGGCCTGACCAGCCGGCAGCAGTTCCTGGAGCTCCTGGGACGCCGGGTGGAGATCCGCAGCCAGCTCTCGGCGGAACACTACTCGGTCCGCATTCCCGGACAGCAGCCCTCGTTGTTCCATTGAATCCGCAAGGCTGCCCGCCGGGCCGCAGGCCCCGAAAAATAAGGGACTCACCTCCCATGGCCTGATATTCGCCGCTACAATCCGGCAACTCGTTCATTTTGCAGCGTTTGCCATGAAAAGCAGCGAAATCCGCCGCCAGTTTCTCGATTTTTTCGCCAGCAAGGGGCATACCCCGGTGGCGTCCAGTCCCCTCATTCCGGGCAATGACCCCACTTTGCTGTTCACCAATGCCGGCATGGTGCAGTTCAAGGACGTTTTTCTCGGCCGGGAATCCCGGCCCTACGTGCGGGCCGCTTCCTCTCAACGTTGCGTGCGGGCCGGCGGCAAACACAACGACCTGGAAAACGTGGGCTACACGGCCCGGCACCACACCTTCTTCGAGATGCTGGGCAACTTCAGCTTCGGCGACTACTTCAAGCAGGACGCCATCCATTACGCCTGGGAGTTCCTCACCGAGGTCCTGAAACTGCCCAGGGACAAGCTCTGGGTGACGGTCTATCAGGATGACGACGAGGCCTACGCCATCTGGGCCGACGACATCGGCGTGCCCCGGGAGCGCATCACCCGCATCGGCGACAAGGGTGGCCAGAAGTATCACTCGGACAACTTCTGGGCCATGGGGGACACCGGGCCCTGCGGCCCCTGCACGGAAATCTTCTACGACCACGGCCCGGAAGTGGCCGGCGGCCCCCCGGGCACCCCGGAGGAAGACGGCGACCGCTACATCGAGATCTGGAACAACGTGTTCATGCAGTACAACCGGGACGAGGCCGGCGTACTGCACCCCCTGCCCAAGCCTTCCGTGGATACCGGCATGGGCTTGGAGCGCATTTCCGCCGTCATGCAGGGCGTCCATTCCAACTACGAGATCGACCTCTTCCAGGCCCTGATCCGGGCCGCCATGCGGGAAACCGGCGCCACCGATCCCCACAACAATTCCCTGAAGGTCATCGCCGACCACATCCGGGCCTGTTCCTTCCTCGTGGTGGATGGGGTCATCCCCGGCAACGAGGGCCGGGGCTATGTCCTGCGCCGGGTCATCCGCCGGGCCATCCGCCACGGCTACAAGCTGGGCTGCAAGACACCCTTCTTCCACAAGCTGGTTGCAGATCTGGCTGCTGTCATGGGTGAAGCCTATCCGGAACTGGTGGCTGCCCAGGAGCGGGTCACCGCCATCCTGCGCCAGGAGGAAGAACGCTTCGCCGAGACCCTGGAGAACGGCATGGGGGTATTGGAGACCGCCATGGCCTCCGAGGACAAGATGCTGGACGGCGAGACGGTGTTCAAGCTCTACGACACCTTCGGCTTTCCCCTCGACCTGACCGCCGACATTGCCCGGGAGCGGGGCATCACCGTGGACTTCGCCGGCTTCGAGGCGGCCATGGAACAGCAGCGGGAGCGGGCCCGGGCGGCCAGCAAGTTCACCATGGGCAAGGGCCTGGAATTCACCGGGGAGAAAACCGCGTTCGTGGGCTATGACCATCTGGAACAGGAGGCCAGCATCGTGGCCCTGTACCGGGATGGCAGCCCGGTGGACGAGATCCAGGCCGGCGATCAGGCCGTCATCGTCCTGGACCGCAGCCCCTTCTACGCCGAGTCCGGCGGCCAGACCGGGGACATTGGCGAACTCGTGACTGACCACGGCACCTTCAGCGTGGCCGATACCCAGAAGATCCAGGCCGACGTGTTCGGCCATACCGGCCAGCTCAGTACCGGCCGCCTGGCCCTGGGTGACAGGGTGACGGCCCGGGTGGATGCGGAATCCCGCCAGCGGGCCGCCTACAACCACTCCGCCACCCATTTGCTGCATGCCGCCCTGCGCACCGTGCTGGGCACCCATGTCATGCAGAAGGGCTCCCTGGTCAACGCCGAGCGCACCCGCTTCGACTTCGCCCATCCCCAACCGGTCAGCGACGAGGAGATGCGCCGCATCGAAGAACTGGTCAACACTGAAATCCGCCGCAACAGCCGGGTGGAAACCCGTCTCATGAAGCACGAGGACGCCATCAAGGCCGGCGCCATGGCCCTGTTCGGCGAAAAATACGGTGACGAGGTACGGGTGGTGGGCATGGGCGGGTTCTCCACCGAACTGTGCGGGGGCACCCACGTCCAGCGCACGGGCGACATCGGCTTGTTCAAGATTGTCGCGGAGGGTGGCGTGGCCGCCGGCATCCGCCGCATCGAAGCCGTCACCGGGCCGGGGGCCGTGGCTGCCGTACAAGCCCAGGAAGATACCCTGAAGGACGTGGCCGAACGGCTCAAGGCCCAGCCCGGCGAAGTGGCGGCCCGCATCCAGCAAATCCAGGATCAGGTCCGTGCCCTGGAGAAGGAATTGGCCCGCTATAAATCCAAGCTGGCCGGCAGCCAAAGCGACGATCTGTTGGAAAAAGCCATTGACATCAACGGAATCAAGGTATTAGCTGCGACTATTGAAGCGGCGGATGCTAAAGCTTTACGGGAAATGGCCGATAAGTTGCGGGACAGGCTCAAGTCCTGCGTCCTGGTCCTGGGCAGCGCGGTGGAAGGCAAGGTTGTCCTCCTTGCCGCCGTCACCCCCGACCAGACCGGCCGGGTGAAGGCCGGTGAGTTGGTCAGCTTCGTGGCAGGCCAGGTGGGTGGTCGCGGCGGTGGCAAGCCGGACATGGCCCAGGCGGGTGGAACCGAGCCTGACAAGTTACCCGGGGCGCTGGCTTCGGTGGTGGATTGGGTGCATGGCAAACTTAATTGATCGAGGGCTCAAGGCTATGTTCGGGTTCTTCAAACGCAGCAAGAAGAACGAAGAGGATCCCCTGAGCGATCTCAAGACGGTATCCCGCTGGATGCAGGAATTGCCGGCGGGAGACATCTACACCGCCCAGGAACAGGTGGTGCAAAGCCTCATCCAGTTCAACCACGCCGGCCTGGCCATGTCCAAGGAACGCTTGCAGGTGCTCATGCACCTGGACGACCAGGCCCGGGACATGCAGTACTCCCTGTGCGTCCAGTACCTGCGCAACCCGCGCATGTCCAAGGTCATCGAGTCCCGCCTGTGGACCGCCATCCACGCCTTCTACTGGGAGATCACCCGGGGCTACCACGCCTTTCTCATGGACTTCGTGGCCAACCCCGGGGGCAGCAAGATACAGCCGGCCATCCCCCTGATCACCGCACGGGCGCTGCGCGGTTTCGCGGACATCTTCAAGTGGCGCAACTTCCGCTACGAGAAGGTGGAGGACAAACTCTGGCTGCGGGTACACAACCTTTACCGCATTGCCGAATTCGACGGTTTCCAGAACAACCGCTTCAAGCTCTATCCCAGCGATGCCAAACCTTCCAGTTGCCAGGAGGAATACCTCCAGGCCCTGCTCCTTTCCCCCCTGGGGGCGGGCAGCCTCAACCCGAAGCAGATCGAGATGGTGGATCTGTGGTTGGACAACTGGGCCGAACTGGTGGGCATGGAAAACCGCTTCGATCCCGCCCTCCACTTCTTCTACGTGGATGCCGCCAAGGGACAGGGGCTCAAGCGGGTACGCACCGAGATGGCACCCGAGGCCAGCTTCCGTTTCCTCAACACCGACCGGCTCCTGGAACGGATCGAGGAAGTGCAGCGTTCCCTCAAAGGCGGAGCCCTGCCCGCTTCCCTGGGCCTGGGCGAGGAATTCCGCCTGCCCGATGGCTATGATCTGCTGAGCCACGTCAGCAGCGAATGGTCGTCGAGCAACGAAAGGGAGCGGCGCATCGCCCCACGCGCTTCGGCCGAGGGCCGCTGCGAAGTGCTGCGCGACCTGGGCAACATCTGCTCGCGCATCCGTACCGAAGTGGAGATCGCCACCGGCACCAGTCCCAACCACCAGTTGAGTTCCGAGGAAATTCTCGACATCAAGCTGTACGGCTTCGTCACCGAGCGCACCAAGTCGGCCATCACCCAGCGGCAGATCGGCAAGGCCGACATGAGCCCGGAGCAATGGCCCCTGCACGACCGCAGTGACACCGGCCTGGGCATCATGCTGAAGGGCGAGGACAGCGAGTGGGTCAAGGTGGGCAAGCTGTTGGCTCTCCGCCTGGACCCCTCCCAGCCCTGGGAAATCGGCGCCGTCCGGCGCATCACCCGTCTGCGCGACGACATGCGCAAGATCGGCGTGCAGATCCTGGACACCAGTCCCCTGGTGGCCGACCTGGATCCCTACGAGGCCGCTCCCAGCCTGAGCTACTCGATAGACAACAGCAGCTACGAAGTCCAGCCCAGCAGCCAGGCCCTGGTCTTCCCGGCAACCAAGACCAGCAACACCATCATCATGGAAAGCGCGCGCTATGCCCACGGCCGCCAGTACAAACTGCGCGATGCCCGGGGCGTGCGACTGATTCGCCTGGATTCGGTGCGCGACAAGGGAGACGGCTGGCTCATGACCACCTACACCCAGGTGTCCTGACGGCCAAGCCGGTGGCGCAGCACCCGGCCCGACCGCCAGGCCACCACAAGGAGAAGCAGCTTGAGTGCCAACGCAAAACCCGCCCTGCTCATCGTCGATGACGATCCGCTGATCACCGACACCCTGCACTTCGTGCTGTCCAGCGATTTCGAAGTCTTCGTGGCGGAAAGCCGGCAGCAGGTCAAGAGCCTGCTGACCCAGATCCAGGAAGCGCCGCCCCTGGCCCTGGTGGATCTGGGTCTGCCCCCCAGCCAGCACAAGCCGGACGAGGGTTTCGCCCTGATCACCGACCTGCTCAATCACTCCAAGAGGATCCGTATCCTGGTCCTTTCCGGCCAGAACGACGAAGCCAACGCCCGCCATGCCCGGGCCTTGGGTGCCATCGACTTCATCGCCAAGCCGGCCGAACCCGAGACCATCAAGCAGGCGCTCCTCTCCGCCCTGCGCTTCGACCAGGAAACCCCGCCGCTGGCCAAGCCCGAAGCGGCCCAGGCGGAGCCCGGGGGAATCGTTGGCACCAGCTTCGCCATCGACCGCCTGCGCAACCAGATCAAACTCTACGCCGACGCCCCCTTTCCCGTCCTCATCGAGGGTGAATCGGGCAGCGGCAAGGAACTGGTGGCCAAGAGCCTGCACCAGTGGTCAAAACGCAGTGCCAAGCCTTACCTGGCCCTCAACTGTGCAGCCATCTCCCCTACCCTGGTGGAACCCACCCTGTTCGGCTACGCCAAGGGCGCCTTCACCGGTGCCAACCAGGCCCATTCGGGCTACTTCGAAGACGCCCGGGACGGCACCCTCTTCCTGGACGAGATCGGCGAGCTGCCCCTGGAACTCCAGGCCAAGCTCCTGCGCGTGCTGGAGAACGGCGAATTCCAGCGGGTAGGCGAAACCGTGAGCCGGTTCTCGAATGCCCGCATCGTGGCGGCCACCAACCGGGATCTGCGCAAGGAAGTGCGGGAGGGGCGTTTCCGAGGCGACCTCTACCACCGCCTGTCGGTGTTCTCGGTGCACGTTCCGCCCCTGCGCGAACAGGGGGAGGACAAGCAGGCCCTGCTGGAATTCTTCCGCAACCACTTCTCCCGGGAGGTGGGCGCCGCCCCCTTCACCTTCTCCACCGACGCCCAGCGCTTGTGGGAGGACTACCATTTTCCCGGCAACGTGCGGGAATTGCGTAACATCGTCATCCGCCTCACCACCAAGTACGCCGGCCGCACGGTGAACGCCCGGGAACTGGAGGACGAGTTCGACCTGGATGTGGTGAACCCTTCCAGCATCCCCCTGCCCACCGATGCCAATGCCCTCCAGGACTACGCCAAGAGCCACCTGCGCGGTGTGCACAACTTCAACCTGGACCAGGTGATGAAGCAGTGGGAAAAGAGCTACGTGGAAGCGGCCCTGGGCATGACCCACGGCAACCTGTCCCAGGCCGCCAAGATTCTGGGGGTGAACCGCACCACCCTCTACAGCCGCATGCAGACCTACCAGAACGATTGAGGAGCGGGAGGGCGGTCAATCTGACCAACCCGTAACCCGCCCGGCGACCCCGTGGCCCACTTTCCCGAACCTCCCAAGCTGGGTGAATGGCTGGCGGCCCAGGGCCTGATCAGCCACGACCAGTTGCGCATCGCCCTGCTGGAGCAGGCCGTCAGCGGATTGCCCCTGGGCCGGCAGCTCATCGAGCTGGGTTTCATGACCGAATCGGTGCTGCGCGACGTGCTGGCCCAGAACGCCGGTGAAACCAGCATCGACCTGACCCAGGTGGTGGCCGACCCGGAAGCCATCGCCCTGGCCCCGGAAAACCTGGCCCGCCGCCACCACATCCTGCCCCTGGCGGTGGACAGTGAAAACCACACCTTCAGCGTGGCAGTGCCCGATCTGTTCAATCTGGTGGCCCTGGACCAGTTGCGCGCCCACCTGGAGGGGCGCTACGAAATCCGCCCCGTGCTGGCCGCTGAAGCCCAGATACTGGAACACCTGGACAAGTTCTACGGCTTCGACCTGTCGGTGGACGGCATCCTCAAGGAGATCGAAACCGGCGAGGTGGACTGGAACTCCCTGCAGATGGGGGCGGAATACACCCAGCCGGTGGTCCGCCTGGTCAACGCCCTGCTGGCGGAAGCCGTGAAGCGGGGCGCCTCGGACGTGCACTTCGAACCCGAATCCGCCTTCCTGCGGGTGCGCTACCGCATCGATGGGGTCCTGGAACCCATCCGCAGTCTGCATCGCAAGTATTGGCCGGCCATCTCCGTGCGCCTCAAGGTCATCTCCGGTCTCAACATCGCCGAATCCCGGGCACCCCAGGATGGCCGCCTGTCCCTCACCCTCTATGGGCGGAGCATCGACTTCCGGGTTTCCAGCCTGCCCACCCTGCACGGCGAGAACATCGTCCTGCGGGTGTTGGATCGGGAAAAAGCCATCATCCCCCTGGACCACATGGGTCTCCAGCCCGATACCCTGGGGCGCCTGCACCAGGCCATCGCCCGGCCGGAGGGATTGATCATCGTCACCGGCCCCACCGGCTCCGGCAAGACCACCACCCTTTATTCCCTGCTGGCCCACCTGAACCGGGAAGAAGTGAACATCATGACCCTGGAGGATCCGGTGGAATATCCCCACCCTCTGATCCGCCAGACCTCCATCACCGAACTGGCCAAAGTGGACTTTGCCGGCGGGGTACGGGCCATCATGCGTCAGGATCCGGACATCGTGCTGGTGGGGGAGATCCGCGACCGGGAAGCCGCCGAGATGGCCTTCCGGGCGGCCATGACCGGCCACCTGGTATTCACCACCCTGCACACCCATTCCGCCCTGGGCGTCTTTCCCCGCCTGGTGGACATGGGCATCCGCCCGGCCATCCTGGCCGGCAACGTGGTGGCGGTGGTAGCCCAGCGCCTGGTGCGCCGCCTGTGCCCCCACTGCAAGCGGGCCTACGCCCCCAAGGAGGACGAACTGGCCCTCCTGAACCACCAGGCCCCGGCCAGGATCTACAAAGCCCGGGGCTGCATCCACTGCGCATACAAGGGCTACAAGGGCCGCCTGCCCCTCATGGAACTGCTGCTCCTGGACGGTGACCTGGACGAAGCCATCCTGCGCGGCGCCACACCCCGGGAACTGGCCGATCTGGCCGGCCAGAAGGGCTGGAAACGCCTGGCCGAGGATGGCCTGGAGCGGGTGCGTAGCGGCGATACCTCCCTGGCGGAAATCCGCCGGGTGGTGGACATGGCCAGACGCTGATGCCCCGTTTCCGTTACCGGGCCGCCGACCTCCAGGGCAACCGGGTCCAGGGGGAATTGTCCGCCCTTAACGACATCGACCTGGACCTGCGCCTGCGCCGCATGGGCTTCATGCTCATCCGTGCCCGGCCAGCCCGGCGGCGGGGCCTGTGGGTCCATGGGCACGCCAGCCGGAGGGACCTGATCAGCTTCTGTTTCCACATGCAGCAGATCGCCCGCACCAATGCCCCCCTCCTGGATGGCCTGAAGGATCTCATCGACAGCACGGAGAACTCCCGCTTCCGGGAGTTGCTGGCCCTGGTGGCCGACGACCTGGAAGGCGGCAAACTGCTCTCCGAGGCCCTGGCCGGCCATCCGGAAGTATTCGACCGGGTGTTCGTGGCCCTGGTGCGGGCCGCCGAGAAAAGCGACCAGATGGAAACCGTGTTTTCCCGGCTGGAGGCCCGCCTCAAGCAGCAGGACGAACTCCAGGCCGAGTTCACCCGGCTGCTCATCTACCCCAGCCTGGCCGCCGTGGCCGTCCTGGTCGCCGCCGCCGTACTGCTGTTCTACCTCACGCCCAAGCTGGCCCTGCTGGTCACCAGCCTCAACCTGCCCATGCCATTCACCACCCGGGCCCTGGTGAACGTGTCGGAACTGGTGCGCCACCATTTCGTCTGGCTGCTGGCTTTGTTCGCCGGGGGCAGCCTGGGCCTGGCCGTCCTGCTGCGCCGCTCCCAACGCCTGGCCATGCGCCGGGACGAGATACTGCTGCGCCTGCCGGCTCTGGGCACCGCTCTGAAGAAGCACATCCTGGCCCGGGTCACCGGCCTCCTTTCCCTGTTGCTGCAATCCGGGGTGGGATTGCTGGATGCCTTGCAGGCCTGCGCCGACAGCGCGGACAACCGGGCCATCCAGCGCAAGCTGTTGAATGCCGTGCAACTGATCGCCAGCGGGGGCGGGGTCGGCCACAGCCTGGGGCGCCAGGATTTGTTCCCCCCTCTGGTGTTGCGCATGATCCATACCGGAGAACGCAACGGCGCCCTGCCGGAAGCCCTGGACAACGTGGCCTGGTTCTTCGAACGGGATTCCCGGGAGACCATCACCCGCTCCCTCAAGCTCCTGGAACCCGGCATGGCTGCCCTGCTGGGCCTGCTCCTGGCCCTGCTCCTGCTGTCGGTCTTCCTGCCGGTCTATCAGATCATCGGGGAGTTACCCCTGTGAACCTGCCAGGTCTGCCCCGCGCCGCCCGAATCCTGCTCTATGTTTCTTCATCGGGCGCCACCTGGGGGTTGTTCCGGCGTGGCCGCGTCGAAAGCCTCCAGGACCTGCCCCCGGGGGAGGAAGGCTGGGAGGCCTTCAACACGCTGCTCATGGCCCATCCCGGCCTGCCCGTACGCATCGCCGTGGATACGGTGGATGAAATCTATCGCCAGGATGTGTTGCCCCGGGCCTTGGGCCAGGACCGCCTGGAAATGACCTCGCGCCGCCTGCGGCAACTGATCCACCACACCCCCTACCAGACGGCCATGCGCCAGGGCCCCGTCGCCCGGGGGGAGAAGCGGGACCGCTACCTGATGATGGGTCTGGCCAGCCCGGAGTTGATCCGCCCCTGGTTGGACATCATCCACATCCGCGACAGCCACCTGGAGGGCCTGTGGCTGCTGCCTGCCCTCGCTCTGCCGCTGATCCGCCGGTTCGGGCTGGAGAAGAGCCGCATGTTGCTGGTGTCCGAGCAATCCGGCGGCCTGCGCCTGACCTATCTGGAACAGGGGGAATTGCGTTTCTCCCGGCTGGCGCCGGTGGACAGCAGCCAGTTCGACAATCCCCTGGAGGGTTATGCCGGCGAGATCGAACGGACCCGCCAGGCCCTGGTGGGCCAACGCCTCCTGGCCCGTTCCGACATCCTGCGCACCGTGCTCCTGGACCCCATCAACAGCCTGGCCGGACTGCCCGGATTCCTGCCCCCCAGTGCCGGCTTCGAATGCGAGCTCATCCAGCGCTCCCAGTTGCTGGACAGGCTGGACGTCGCCCCCGGCCTCCTCACCCAATCCCCCGACGCCCTCTGTCTTTATCTGCTCCCCCTGGCCCCCGCCAACGGCAACCTGATCACCCGGGAACAACGGGAGATCGCCCAGGTGCAGACCCGCAAGCGCAAGTTGCGCATGCTGGCGGGCCTGTGGCTGGCCGGCAGCCTGCTGGCCTGTCTGCTCCTCCTGCTGGATGCCTGGCGCCTGGAAGGCCGGGCGGACACCCTGCGCCGGGACACCGAAGGCCTACGGATCCGGGAAGCCGACGTTCTGGCCCCCGCCGGCGGCCAGGAAGCCATCCATCAACGCCTCGACGCCATGGACGCCTGGACGCAGGTTGCCGCCCTGGATCGCAAACCCACGCCGGCCTTCCAGGCCGTACTCGACGCCCTGGCAGCAACGGGTGAGACCCAGGCTCGCCGCCTGACCTGGACGGCCCATCCGGAGTCCCCCCGCCCCGGACTGTCTCTGGAAGGCGAGATACAGCCCTTCCAGGGCGACTATCAACGCGCCCATGCCCTGGTCCGCAGCCTGGCGAACGATGTGGCCCGCCGCCTGGGACCGGGTATGAAGGTTACGGTGACGGCCTGGCCTCTGGCCGCCACCGCCGCGCCGGGAGAACTGTCCGGTGAATTCGGCCACAGCAATCTGCACGCGGTCTTTCGCATGGAAGCGGAGCCCCTGCCGTGAAACTCCCCCCCCTCTTGCGGGAACCCCGCTTGTCCATTGCCCTGCTGCTGGCGGCCTTGCTGTTCGGCAGCGCCATGTTGAACCTGGCCTGGCGACTGCATGGCCAGGGCCAGGCGGCCATGGCCCGTGAGCAAGGCTTGCAGATCCAGGCGCGCCGGGCCGCAGAGGAAGCACCGCAGCGGCTGGCCCGGGACAGGCAAAACCAGATGGCCTTCCGCCAGGTCAAGGCCAGTGGTTTCCTGGAAGCCGAAAACCAGGTGGGCTGGATCACCGCCCTGGGGCGGACCCGCAGCCAGTTGGGTGTGGAAAGCGTCACCTGGCGGGTCTGGCCGCGGGCCCCCAGCAGCCTGCTGCTTGGACTGTCCCGCAGCGACATGGACATCACCCTGAGCAGGGTGGATGCCGCCGGCCTGGGAGCTTTCCTCGAACGGCTCGCGGAATTGGCTCCCGGCCGATTCACCGTGGAACGCTGCGGACTGGCCTTCCCGTCCGGCAGCCCGGCCGGCCAGGCCGACTGCCGGCTGAACTGGTGGACCTGGGAAGATGTGCACCTGCAGAACTGACCCGCCTGAGCGGAGGACTGTCCTGGCCTTACGGGACATCCGCCGGACCCACGGCTTCACCCTCATCGAACTGGCCATCGTCCTGTTCGTGGTCACTTTGCTGTTGGGCGGCATCCTGACGCCATTGGGGGAGCAGATCCAGGAACGCCGGGTGAGCCAGACCCGGCTCAACCTGGCCCAGGCCCAGACCGCCCTGGTGGGCTACGCCCTGGCCCGCCAAGGCCTGGGCATGGGCCATCTGCCCTGCCCTGACGCCCAGACGGCCATGGACCATGGCGTGCCCAACGACGGCTTGGAAGACCGCCTTCCCGAGGGGAACTGCCTGGTCAACAGCGGAAATCTGCCCTGGATGACCCTGGGCCTGGCCGATGGCGATGCCTGGGGCAACCGGTTGGGCTACGCGGTGGCCCCCGCCTGGAGCCAGGTTGACGCGGGTAACAGGGCCGCCCCCGGCCTGGAGATCTGCGCTGATCTCCGTTGCCCGTCACCCCTCCCCGCCGCCGCCCTGCTCATGTCCCACGGGCCCAACGGGTTTGGCGCCAGCAGTGGACACGGCGGCCACAACCTGCCCTCCTCCGCAGCGGAGGAATTGGAAAACACCGATGGGGATGGGCGCTTCATCCAGCACCCCCCGCGGGCTGCAGACCGTCCGGGAGGAGCCTTCGACGACATCCTGCTCCCCGTGTCGGCAGACTGGTTGCGGGGACGCCTGTGCGACCCGGCCGGCCTGTGCCGGGCGCCATCTCCTCAGGGCGTGGTCCCCGGGCAAGCGCCGGGCTGAAGGCTGGCGGGCAGTTCCGCCTTGAGCCGGGACGGCCAATCCTCTCCGGCTGCTCCAGCCGTTCCGCCCACCAGCACCAGCCGCAGGGGGCCGTTGCCCGGCCGTGGACCGTAGCGCACGCCGGCCACGCCCTTGTCGGCCAGCAGCCTGGCCTGGAGCCGTGCCTTGGCCAGGGAGGGGAAAGCCCCCAGGGACAGGGCGTTGGCCATGCTGCCACCGCGTACCGGAGCAAAATCGGTCACGCCCCTGGCCCGGATGGCGTCCATGGCCTGGCCCAGGGCGGCAGCATCCGGGAAGGGGGGAAGATAGACCCACCAGCCCAGGGGCTTGTCCAGCAGAAAATCATATTGGCCCTGGCCCAATCCCAAGCTGCCCAGGGTGGCTTCCACCGTCTCCAGGTCATCGGCCGCCAGCTTGTCCCAGAGCAGGCATGGGGCCGTTGTGACCGGCCCGGCCGGCGTACTGCTGCGCGCAGCGGCCGAGGGCGCGTCCGGACGGGCCAGCAGGCCCACCTTGTCGGCATTGAATTCCAGGGTGGGCACCTCATGCCCAGGCCAGTAGGCCAGGCACAGCCCGACCAGCAGCACGCCGCCATTGAGGGCCAGCAGCAGGCCCGTCAGACCGCGTAACCCAAATCCCTGGCGACCCATGCCAACCCCTCCATGACCAGATCTTCCACCTCCACCACCGGAATGGTGAGGAAAGGCAGCAGCAACCCCCTCGCCCCGCCATGCAGCAACACCGTATGGCCCCCCTCCCGCCCCCCCGCCCGGCTCCGGGCGGCCAGACGCTCCCCCATGGCCAGTATCACGCCGCGTAGGGCCAAGAGCATGCCTTCGCCCATGGCAGCGGCGGTATCCCGGGGCACCGATCGGCCGTCCCACTCCCGGGGCCAGCGGGGCGCAACCTGACCGAGGCGTGCGGTTCCACCGGCCAGGGCAGTGGCCATCAATGCCGGACCAGGAACGATGCAACCACCGAGAAACACACCTTCGGCACACAACACATCCACCGTGGCGGCCGTACCCACCCCCACCACCAGGCAATCGCCGGCCTGGCGTCGAAGGGCACCCAGCAGGGCAGCGTAGCGGTCGGCCCCCAGACTCTCCGGGGGTTCGTAGCGGCTGCTCAGCCCATGGCCTTCCGCTTGCGGGGTCAGCCAGTGGACAGCCAGGCCAGGGCGTTCCAGGGTGGTGGCCAAAGCCTGCCGCACCTCTGCCCCGGCCACGCAGGCAACCACCGCCGCCTCAGGTGCATGGCTTTGCCATGGTTCCGCCAGAATCCCGGCCGGGTCGCTGGCCAGGACACCCCGGGCGATCCGTTCCCCCGCAGCCACCAGACTCCACTTCACCCGACTGTTCCCCGCATCGATCAGCAGGATCACGACGCCACCCGCCGCAGACTCACCTCGCCGGAATGCACATGGCGCATTCCCGTGCCGGTATCCACCAGCAGGGCACCTTGCTCGTCCACCCCCCTGGCCAGCCCGGAGAAACCTTCCCCTGAGGCCATGTCGATGCGCACCCGCTGGTCCCGGTGGGCATGGCAGGCTTGCCACTCCGTCCGGAAAACCGGGAAACCTTCCTGCTCGAATTGGTGGAGCGCCCCATCCAATTCCGCCAATAGCGCCAGCAGGATCTGGTTACGATCCAGAGGGCCGGCATGGGCCTGTACATCGGTCACCGGCAATCCCAGCCGATCTGTGAGGAGCGCCCCGCCGGCAACGTTGATGCCCACGCCGATGACGGCGGCGCTGGGGCCCAGCACGTCCCCCGTCAATTCGATGAGCACTCCCGCCAGCTTGGCCTCGGCCACCAGGACGTCGTTGGGCCATTTGACTTGGGCCCCCGACACGCCCAGACCGCGCAGTGCCCGGACCAGTGCCACCCCCACGGCCAGGGACAGGCCGGACAAGCCCGAGGCCGGTCGGGTGCTGCGCCAGAGGAGGGAAAACGCCAGGCTGCCGCCCAATCCGCCCAGCCAGTCGCGCCCGCGACGGCCCCGGCCCCGGGTTTGCCATTCCGCCGCCACCACGGCCCGATGGGGCGCCCCGGCCTGGGCCCAGCGCATCAGGGTGGTGTTGGTGGACTCCTGTTCGTCGAACAGGCGCAGGCTCATGCCCCGCCTGCCCAGAGCGGAGTCCAGTTTCTCCCCGTCCAGCCAGGACAGGGGGGCCGCCAGCCGATACCCCCGGCCGCGCAGGGCATGGATGGGCACGCCCAGCGCCTGGGCTTCAGCCACTGCGCCATGGACACTGGCCCGGGAACACGCCAATTGGGCGGCGAGGCCCTGCCCGGAGCGGAATTCAGCGTGGGAAAGCTGGCGCAGAACCGCCAACAGGCGCGGGGACATGGATGGAATAACCGCCCGCCCGGCCGACGTTCAGCGGCCCCAGCACTCGCCGGCCTTGGCGCCGATGCCGGTCACCCCGATCCGCCCATCCTGGTCCAGCAGGAGGATGCCGCAGGCGTCATCGCCCACAGGCACCGCCTGGAGGGTGAAATTCTGGTCACCGGTGGCGGGGAATGTCCCCTGGGGATCGCTGCCGTTGACGGGGGTGGCCGCCAGACTCAGGTAATAGTCCGCCTCGCCGCTGCCGGGAACCTGGGTGACGGGCAGGGTCGCCCCCAGGAAGGAACCGGTCCGCTGGCTGTGGACGCGCAGAAAATCCGCGCTGTCCAGCAGCGCCGTACCCGCCTGGGTCCTGACCTTGCGGGTCATGTGGTCCTGGTAGGAGGCCACCGCCACCGCCACCAGCAGACAGACGATGGTCAAGGCCACCACCAGCTCGATCACGGTAAATCCCTTGCTCAACCTGCGCATTGCATCACCTCATTGTCATTCTGCATACCGCGTTGCGACACCCGGACCGGGAACGAACCGCATCGGCAACACGGCCCATTCGACCGCAAAACCGGGCCGCATTCAAGCGCCCGGCAAACCATAGGGCGAAGCGGGAATGGGCGTCGCCTCGCCGTGGATGAGACTGGCCAGCAGCCTGGCCGAACCCGGCGCCATGGTGACGCCGTAACGGAAATGGCCACCGTTCAGATAAAGATTGGCGTAATCCGGATGACGGCCGATGCAGGGCACGTTATCCGGTGATCCGGGCCTCAGCCCGCTCCATTGCATCACCAGATCCGTCTCCCCCACCTCGGGCAGCACCCGCTGCACGAAAGCCAGGATGTCCCGGCGAGCGGCTTCGGTGGTGGCCTTGTCAAAGCCCACCGGCTCCAAGGTACTGCCGGCCAGGACGTGGCCATCCACCCGGGGGACCAGATATTGCCCCTCACCATAGACCACGCTGCCCAAGCGTCCGGCGGGCAGACGGAACAGCAGAATCTGGCCGCGCACCGGAAAGATACGGGGGCGCAGGGCCTCAAGGCCCGGTATCCAGCCCGTCCAGGCACCGCCGGCCACCACGAAGGCCGCCGCGGCGTGGCTCTCCCCCCGGGCCATCACCTTGGTTACCCGACCGTTCTCTGCCACCAGACTGGACACCTGGGCGTGTTCCACCAGGCGCACGCCGGCCGCCAGGGCCGCCCCCTTCAGGGCCTGGATCAGCCGGGGATTGCGGGCTTGGCGCAGGTCGGGCAGCCAGAGCAATTCCTCCTCCCCCAGATGGGAGAGGAATTCCCGGCTGGGCCGCAGCGCCCAGCGCCAGGCATGGCGTTCGCACCAGTCCTCCGCTGCACGGGCATCGAAGGGGGGGAGGATCAGCATTCCTGTCTGGCGCAACTCCGGATCCACCCCGGAAGCGGCGTGCAGGGCCTCGCACCAGGCGGGGTACAGGGCCCGGGAATATTCGGACAGGGCGTTGATGGCCTCCGGGTACTGCCAGGGCAACAGGGGTGAGAGAATGCCGGCACCCGCCCAGGTGGATTCCTGACCGGCCCCGCCCTTGTCCAGCACCGTCACCCGCGCGCCACGGCGGGCCAGTTCCAGGGCCGAACTCAAGCCGATGACGCCGGCGCCGATGATGAGGAAGTCCGCGTGCACCAGGAGACCCCGAGAAAAATGTCCGTTCATTCTAACAAAGGCGCCGTTCAGCGCCCTAACCCCACACCCTCCGGCCGGCACGGCTATCTTACGGGCAGGGACCCATTCACGAGCGCCACCATGACCAATGCCACCCCACCTTCGGGCACCAGCGGAAGCAAGCCTCTCCGGCCGGCTGCCGTTGGGGGCTTCACCCTGGTGGAGTTGCTGGTCACCATCACCATCGTCGGCATCCTGGCCACCATCGCCGTACCCAACTTCTGGGTCATGGTGCAGAACACCCGCATCAGCACCATGAGCACCGACCTGACCCTGGCCCTGCAATACGCCAAGAGCGAGGCGGTCAAACGCAACGTGCGGGTCTACCTCTGCGCCAATAACGACGCCGACACCGATTGCCCCGGCGCAGGAGCCGGTTGGAGCAACGGCTGGCGGGTCCAGACCGGCAATTGCGAAGACGACGCGGTCGGCGCCACCGCCCTGCGCAAGTGGGACCCTTCTTCCGGCGTGAACGTCTGTTACGGTGCTGGCCAGACCGATATCACCTTCCTGGGCACTGGCTTCACCTCTGGCGATATGGGTACCTACGCCATCTGCGACAACCGGGGCCCCACCTCGGCCAAGGGAGTGATCCTCACCCTCCAGGGCCGCACCCGGGCCGCCACGGACAGCAACGACGCCGACACCATCAAGGAAGACGGAAGCGGCACCAACCTATCATGCCCCTGATCATGCGCCTCCCCCTCACCCCCCCTCGTCAGGCCGGCTTCTCCCTGCTGGAAATCCTGGTGTCCATCGTGGTGATCTCCCTGGGCCTGCTGGGCCTGGCAGGCCTCCAGGCCGCCAACCTGCGGGATACCCAGACCTCCTACCTGCGCTCCCTGGCCTCCCAACTGGCCCTGGACATGGCCGACCGCATGCGGGTCAACCTGACCGGAGTCCAGGCGGGCGTCTACAACGACCTGAACGGGGACATCGACACCGTCTGGGCCACCCGGCCCGAACTGGTGCCCGAGTGCCTGGACGAGGATTGCACGGCGGCGGACCTGGCCACGGAAGACTACCGGCAATGGCGGGCCCAGGCCGACCGGGTCCTGCCCAACGGGGGGGGAACGGTGTGCCTCACAGATGCTGACGAGGACGACATCGATCTGGTCTATCCCTGCGAAAACAACTGCGTCGATGCCGCCGCCTACGACCCCAACCTGCCCTTCATCATCCAGGTGGAGTGGACCGAACGGACCACCAAGGATGAAGAAGCAACAGGCAGCAGGACCCAGGGCTTCTGCACCGCATTCCGGCCATGAGCAACACCATCTCCCTCCCCCTCCGGCAATCGGGCATGTCCCTCATGGAAGTCATGGTGGCCATGACCCTGGGCCTGCTGCTCATGATCGCCATCGGCACCATCTACATCAGCAGTTCCGATTCCTACAAGGTCCAGGACGACGTGGGCCGCCTCCAGGAAACGGGTCGCATGGCCCTGGAGATCATCAGCCGCAGCGTGCGCCAGGCCGGCTTCAACAACATCCCCGCCAACAACAACCCCATCAATTCCACGGCCTTCGGCGGCACGGCCATCGACGGCACGGACGGGGCCGACGGGGCACCGGACGTTCTCACCATCCAGTATGACGGCATCGAGAATGACCGATCCTGCGACAACGACTTGTTCGAGGCCACGGACGAAGCGGACGGCGACATCATCCAGGACAGCATCAACATCAACACCGCCACGGCCGAGTTGCGCTGTGACGGCAGCATCGCCACCGCCCCCGCTGCACCGGGCAACGGCACGGCAATCCTCAGCAACGTGGAAGACTTTCAGGTGCTCTACGGGGTGGATACGGTGGATGAAGCAGAACCGGTTCCCAACGTGAACCAATACACCTCGGCGCCGGACTTCGGCCGGGTCATCGCCGTCAAGGTCTGCATACTGGTGCGCTCGGACAACACCGGCCTGGTGGAAAGCAACAACCAGCGCTACCTGAACTGCAACGGCGCCCTGGCGCTGGACGACGACCCGGACAACGACTTCACCACGGCCGCCGACACCCGCCTGCGCCGGGCCTTTGTCACCACCATCAACCTGCGCAACCGCATCAACATCCGTCCGGACAACTGATGAACGCTCCTGCCCGCCTCCCCATCGCCAACATCCGCCGTGGCCCGGCCGCCCCTGGCCGGCAACGGGGCGCCACCCTGCTGGCCGGCCTGATCTTCCTCATTATCCTCACCCTCATCGGCGTCACCGCCTCCCGGGTGTCCATCCTGGAAGAACGCATGGCCGGCAACCTGCGGGACCGGGCCGTGGCCCTCCAGGCCGCGGAAATGGCCCTGCGCGACGCGGAAAGGGACCTGAGCGGGGAATACGGTGCCACCAACCCCCGCCCCGACAATATTGAAAACCTGGGCAACTTCTCGGAAGACTGCGGTGCCTCCACCGGTGGCAGCGACGACGACGACGGCCTCTGCTACAACGGCGCCGACGGTTATGCCAGCGGCGACGAACCCTGGATCACCAACAGCATGACCGGCGCGCCCAGCGTGGAGTATGGCCAGTTCACCGACGCACAGGAGATTCCCCTGGTCTCCGCCCAGCCCCGCTATGTCATCGAAGGCACCCAAAGGGCCGTGGCCGGCTCCGGCGACGACAAGACCTATTACTACCGCATCACCGTGCGGGCCCAGGGCATCGACAGCAACACCGTGGTCTGGCTCCAGGAAACCTACAGGCCCTGAGCCGGCACGTCATAACGGAGGTCCCATGAAACGCCATCG
>DYIY01000031.1 GCA_020723405.1 Thiobacillus denitrificans
GTCCAGGTCGGGGAGCCAGATACAGCAAGGCCCGCAGCGATGCGGGCCTTTTTGCATTGGAACGGTTACACGTCCATGTAACCACTTTGTAACCGGGTTTGATCAATCCCGGAAAGATCGGGGAGGTAAAGTGATGGATGACATATCAAAAGTGGTAAACAGTCAGGCCGCTGACTTGGCAATTATGCGGTTGCTTTTGGCAGCCGCTTTGAGGCAACTGCCCGACCAACCTCTTCTGCTTCAGAACTTCCGAGAAATGGCTGAGGATCATGCTGTACGAACCATGTACTCAGGAATGCCAGAATCCTTCTTCCAAGCTCTGCAAACCCACCGCGAGGCTTGGGAAACAATACTTGCTGACGTGATAGAGAGCACAGGCGACGGGCAGCAATAGAATTGAGTTTTCTGTTATCCATAGTCTGGTCAACCTCTCATAAGTAAGTAGGTGTCACCGGCCCGATGACGTTCCCTTGGAGCCCACAAATCATGTCCTCCAGGAGGCTCCTCCGTCCTTCCTTCGAGGGCATGCCGGCGCAGTATTCAAAGCCAGCCACCGCCCAGGCCATGTGCTCCACCCCGCCCACCACTTCCTTCTGACGCTCCAACCAATCCCGATGGGCCACGATCACCCGGGCACCGCTGGCCCTTGCCTGGGCAAGCAGTACCTGGAACTCCGGCCCCTCCCTGGCTTCAAGGATGACCGGCCCTTGAGGCGGTGGCGCCAAGGCGGCTTCCATGGCCAGGATGCGGCGTTCAATGGGCTTCATGCAGGTGCTGGCTGGGCAAGCGGTTCCAGGGGAACCAGCGCTATAACTTGAGCCCCCGCCGCCTCCGCTTCTGCACATTGACGCTTGAACTCCGGGTCCAGACGGGAAAGCAACCGCCATTCCTTTGGGGCCGGCTTGATCAGGACTGTTTCCAGCTTCCCGATCCGGGCGTCCAGCCTACCCATGCTGTTCCTCCAATGCCGCCACGCGGCGTTCAAGTTCCTGGGTCTCCAGGCTGCGCCGGTGGTTCTCCACCAAGCGGGATAGCGCATCGGCCTCGCTTGGCAGCAACTGCCCACCGGCCAGGGCTTCAATGATGGCCGCCTGGGCCTGGGCACAGGAGGCGGCATCCGTTACCGGGTGCAGCTTGAAGCGGACTGGCTTCTCCACCAGGCCGAAACGCTTCTCCAGGGCGGCGAGACTGGGATCCTTACCGGCCAGCCGGTACTTCTTCACGTACCCCACGAAGCGCCGATCCTCGCCGCTGCCCTCGTACTGCTCCAGGACATCAATACCGACGATGGCGGCCGCCGTGTCCGGGTCCAGGTCCTGGATGGGGATGGGCGCCCCCTCCTCATCGAACAGTTTGCGGGGATCCAGGAAGGCCAGCCTGGCACGTTCCTTCAGGATGCGCTCGGCGGTGATTTCCAGGGTGTCGGCCTGTTTTGCCAACCCTGCGGCGATGGCGGCGCGGATTTCAGCTTTCTTCAGCAACTTCTCCCCGATCTGACCCGCTGTCTTCACTGAATACCCCGCCCGCCGCGCTGCCTCGCTGGCGTTGTGGTGAACCAGGTATTCAGCGACGAAGGCCGCTTGTTTCGGGGTGAGGGGCATCAGACCATCCTCCGTTCCGGCTTCATTCCTTGTCCTCGATGGATCCCTTGGCGTCCAGCACGGCCCGCTTCATGAGGCCATTCCGCTCGATGGTCAGGGCGTCCAGGCGCTCCCGCTTCTGCTCTGGCGACAGGGCTTCATCCCGCCGAACCTGGCGCATCTCCGCGTTGATCTCCTGCAAGTTCTGGGAGGCCCGTTCCAGGGGCTTGGCCTCGCCGGCCATGGGGGAAGACTCCTTCTCGTCCGCCAGGTCGGAACGGCCAATCCGGTCCAGTTCCCGCAAGGTGCCGCGCAGCCGCTTGGATTCCTCCAGCAGGTCATAGAACTGCTCTTCATATTTCGTGTGCCGTGCCGGATCCTGGGCATAGAAGCGGCGCATCACAGGTAGTTCATCGGCCCGGCGCTCGGGTAATTGGTCACCGAAGAAAGCGGAGTCGGAGAGCATCAGGCCGTACTGTGCCCAGGTATTGAAATACCCCCTTACCAGGGCCTCGGCACGTGCCGGGTTCACCTGCATGGACTCCGGCATGTCGGCCGTGGCCATGCCCAGGGCCTTCATGGTCTCGCTGGTGCCCGGCTTCGCCCGCAGGAAGGGCTGCATGTTCTCCATGCCCGGGGTCTCGATGGGCGAGCCGGTAAAGCTGTTGTGGTTGGTGGCCTGCTCGTAGAGGGGGGCCATGACCTGGGGCATCAGGTTGACATTGAAGGTGGCCCCCAGGATGCGGGCGAAGTCCTTGCCCAGCCCCTCGGGATTCTCGTCCAGGGTGCGTTCCACCGTCCGTTCAGCTGCGGAAGCCAGGGCGCCAATCTCCCAGATCTTGGGGTAGCGGAAATGCTGATCGCCAACGAAGAAATGCCAGTTGGCATCCCGGTCCCACTCGGGCAAGTCCTGGTAACGGGGATCCTCCCGGTTCAGCAGGTAGAGCCCCGCCGAAGCCAGGGCCAGGGCGCCGGCCTTGATGGCGATGCCGCCCCGGTTGGGGTCATGGGACAGGCCCCGGGCCAGACGGTCCCAGGACAGCACGGCGGGCTTCAGGAACATCACCGTGTCGTACATCATCCCCAAAGCCTGGCTATCGCCTCGCATGGCAAAGTCGGTGGAAACCTCCCGCCCTTGGTAGGCGGCATGCCGGGGGTGATTGCCGGCTGCTGTTGCCTTCTTGAACTCGCCCAGGCGTGTGGACATCTCGAAGGCATCCCCCAGGGTCTCGATGAAGCCCAGCAGCTTGTCCGGGGTGTCCAGGACGGTGCGGTAATCGATGCCCTGCTTGGTATAGAACCGCTCCAGCTTGGCCCGTAGCTTCTGCTCGTCCAGATAGATGGAAGACAGCCCGCCTCCGTTGGCGATGTACTCCCGGTAAATGGGGTCATTGGTCAGGCGCAGGCGCATGCCTTGCAGGGAGTCGATGACCGGTTTGAAGCCGGACCGGCTCATGACGCTGCCCATGATCGTGTCCCGGGCCAGGTTGGCCATCCAGAAATCCGGGGTCAGGGTGATGGTGGCCTGGCCCACCCGCTTGGGCAGGCCAAGCCAGTTGATGAGCCAGTGCTGATAGCTGCGGTCGATGCTGGACAGGGCACGGTACAGCAGGGGATCGCCCACCTCGTACCAATCCGGTTTCCCGTTGCGCAGCACCGCCACCACGTTGGAGCCGGCCGGGGGCTGATTGCCGATCATGAACTCCATGAAGTCGGGGGCCGCTTCCAACTCCTTGACGATCCGCTCCGCCCACTTGGGCAGCTTCTGCCCCCTGGCCCGCCACTCCGCCCGGTCGATGCCCATAGCCTTCAAGACAGCATCCGCAGCGGTGCGTGGGTCCACCTTCACCGGCCTGGACTCCGCCGGGATCTTCACCATGAACCGCCCACCCTTGGCCTTGTCCGCCAAGTCGGCCACCTTCACCCGGGCCTCATTCTTCACCGCCTTGTCCACCAGGTTGGCGGCGTTCTGCACCATGTTGGAAAGGATGTCGCGCAGGTTCTCCGTGCCGCCGGTCAGGGCCTGCACTCCGCTCCAGTCCCCAGGCTTGCCCCCCTTGAACTCTCCGGGCGCGCCCACCCGGTGGAACGGCATGTACTGGGTGCGCTGCCACATGGCCCGGGCCTGGGAATTGATGACGCCCTCAGCCTCGGCAAAGTCCAGGATGCCCTTGTTCCAGGCCTGATATTCCTCGAAGGCCTTTTTCCGCTCCGGTGTGGCCAGTTTCAGCATGGCGTCCGTTTCGGCGATGGTGAACAGGTGTTCCCGCTGCTGGGCCTGCAACTCCCGGGCACTGCGCCCCACGAAGTACAACAGCGCGTCCTCCAGGTTCTCGGAGACCGGCTTCAGGATGTCCTCCAGGCCCTTGCCCCGGAAGGTGAAGGAACCATCCGGCTTCTTGACCGGGTGGCCGTAGCGAACCGCCCCATCGGCGATGCTGGCCGAAGCCCGGGATAGGCGGGCGGCTTCATAGGGGCCGTTGGGCTCGGTCTTGCCCTTCAAATCCCGCTCCATCCTGTAGATACCGTGCAGATCGTCCACCGTGGCCTGGCGGAAGCGATCCCAGAACCCATCCAGGTAGTCGGCCAGGGGCTTGTCCGTACCGATCTTGGAACGGGCGCGGTTCAGGGCATCCTGACCGAACCATGCCGTCATGTCGGCCTGGGCCTGCCTCAGCGCCGGCCCGTACTCATGGGTTTGGGTGAAACCCTCCAGCCAGGTGAAGACCTTGGGGGCCTTTGCTTGCAGGGCGTCGGGCTGGGTCAGGAAGAGCCGCATGGCCTCGGCAAAGCCTTCCGTCACGCTGGAATGGTCGTAGGACACAGACTTCAGTTGCTCGCGGATTTCCCTGTCGCTGCGCCAGATGCTGGAGATGGCCGGGACCCGGCTGTCGATCAGGTGGGCCACCTCATGGGCCGCCGTCTCGATGTCGTTGGCGTTCTTGATCCGCACTTCCTCATTCCGGGGGCGGAAGAAGCCCAACCGGTTCTTGCCCTTCACCCGCCCCTGGTAAACCGTGGTGCCGATGCCCCGGGCGAAGTCCTTGATGATCTGCTCCCGCCGGATGGGGGCCGGCAGGTCGGCGGCCGTCCTGGCCTGGGACACCGGGGGGCGCACTGCATCCACGAAGGGCATGTAGTTGGCGCCCGGCGCCCAGGAAGCGTTCAGGGTGCCGGCGGCCATATCCTGCCGGGGAGGCTCGTCGGGGATGCGCACCAGGACAGGCGCCTTCATGCCGTCAACCGCCGCAGGATCCAGCCCCAGTGCCCCGGCACTGTCGCGCAGGTGCTGACGGTAGGCGTTCGCCTTCTCGCCGTTGGCCTGGTAGATGCGTTGAATGGCAATGGCGCGCTTCTCGCCCGTCCGGACAGTGCCGTCCTGGGTAACGATGGGTGCTCCGGTGGCATCGTCCGGCGCCTCTACCAGGCGGGCGGGATCAAAGTCCCGGGTAATGCCCTGAACGGTTTGCTCTGCCTCGGCCCGGCTCCAGTCGTTACGGACCTCGGGGCCGGTGGGGCGCATGTCGATATCGTGAGCGGCCTTCAGGTTGTCGGCCTCGATCAGGGCGTAGCGGGCGCTCTTCGGTTGCTGAAGAGATGGGGCGTCAGGGCTTTCTCGACTGACCACCCCCGCTTGATCCGGCCGATCAGCACCGGAGACGGCAACCCGATCCGCCGCGCCCATTCCGGCAAGGGCAGGGTCTCGCCGTTGTGGGTCAGCCACTTCGATGCCCGGTAGAGCTTCGCTGCCGGGGGGTTCTCCAGGGGCAGCCCGGCCGCCTGGCGCCGGAGTATCGAGTCCCGCTTCGGCATCCCTGGCAATCTCGCCGCTTCTGCTGCTGTCACCGTCTGGCCGTACACGCTCACCTTCCGGCAATAGGCCCGCCGCCGCTCCTGGGGTGGCTGTGTCGTCCAAAGGCAGTTCCCAGGCTCGTAGTTCCCCCGCACGTTCAGCCGTCCCAGCCAATGGGATTGCGTCGGCGCCGGCCCCAGGTCCTTCAGAAACTGCTCGAAGCTCGCCACCCACTGGGGACAAACCCGGATCCCCGCCCCGCCGTACCTCGGGAAGTCCTTGAAGCTCGGTTCCAGGCAGCGCCGCTTCATCACCCGCCAGGCGTTCAACTCCCTGCGGTGCGGGTTTGGCTTCCTCGGCATTGACAGCCTCCTTTGCGTTTTCCGGGGTGCGGGCCGGTTCGGGTGCATCCCGGCCGGCTTGCGTGGCGCCCTGGGCTGCCTGCGCCTTGCTCGCTTCCACTTCCTCCAGGGGGGTGAACCCGGTTCGGGGGCTCTTGGCCGTGCGAACGGCCTTCACCGCCGGGGCGATGGCCATGGGCAAGGCGTTGATGGCCGTGTCCACTACCGTGGCGGCGGCCGGACTGCCGGTGGCTTCCAGGGTGGCATTGCCGGCGGCCTGGCCGGCTTCCGCCAGCTTCTCGAAGGGGTACATCACCGCCTTGGTCAGGTGCTGGCCCAGGTCGGTACTTGGCTGGTAGGTCAGTGCCCCGCCCACCGCATGGACCACGTTGCCGGGATCTGATTCTGTCAGGCCCATGGCATTGGTGGCGATGGCACCCAGACCGGCCAGGCCGGCGACGGGCAAGGCCACACCCTGGGTCACCAGGTTGGCGCCGGTTTCCAGGACCGGGTAAACCTCGCCGATGGCGCGCAGGGTCTTCAATGCCCCGTTCTCGGGCGGGTCGGACTGCTCGATGTCGGCCAGGGGAATGAAGCCGCTACGCGCTGGCTTCTGTTCGATGGGTTCCAGGGGGATGAAGGGCATGGGTTTCTCCCTGGTTCAGCGGTAGTAGCCGACCAGCTTGCCGGACCGGTCCAGGACTTCCACGCCATGCGCTGTTTCGTTGCCAAGCTTGTAGTTATGCATGGTGTGGTCCGACCTGAATTTCTTGGCCAACTCCTGGCGGGTGGCGGCGGGCTGGGCTGCCTGGGCTGCCTGGGTAGCGGGCTTGGTGGGTTGCGCCGGCTGGGGTGTGGGTTTCTTGGGGGCGTTGTACTGGTCGAACTCGGGATCCTCGCCCACCATGCGTTCATTGGCCTTGCGCACCGCCGCCGCAAGCTGGGGGTCGAACGCTTCATTGCTCCGGCCCGTGTCGGTGTATTGCTGGGTTTTCTTGCGGATGTCCTCGGCGGACAGGCCGGCCACCCTGCGGCGGGCCGCGACGATCTCCGCGTTGTTGGCCTTCTGGGTCAGAGTGACCCGTTCACCACCACTACCCTGGGCGCGGCGTTCCATGCTGGCCAGTTGCTTGCTCAGGCGGGCGTCCCGCCGGTCCTCTGCCGCTTCGGTGCGCTGGTCCCGGGCTTCCTCCTTGGTTGCCTCCCGCTGGTCACGGTGGGTCTCGATGAGGGTTTGTTTTTCCAGGGCAGCCCCTTCCGTGGCCCGCCGGGATTCCTCTTCCGCCAGGGCCTTGATGGCGGTGGCGGGCTCCAGGGCAAGGGCGGCCTGTTTCGCCAGGTCGGTTGTTTTCATGGTCCGGCTGCCCAGGGTCTGTCCATCCTGTCCATACTGGGTCACCACGTACTGGCTGCCATCCTCGTTGGGTTCGAGCTTCACGGTCATGCCGTCGCCGTAGAGCTGGGTGTTGTAGAGCCGCTCGAAGTCCTGGATGGCGCCCTTGTTGTCGCCCATGGAGAGCTTGCGCAGGCCGGTGACCCATCCCTTCGTGTAGGCCTTGCCTTGTTCGCTGCCCACGAAATCCTGGAACCGCTTGGCCCCCTCCACGTCACCGTTCTTCAGCATCACCTGGATGGTGCGGGGCGCCACCTTCTCCAGGTAGCTGCCCAGGTCATCCGGTGCTGGTTGCCTCACCTGGTTGGCTGCGGCCCGGGCATTGATGTTGCCGCCATTGAACGGGCCACCATCGACGGCATCCTTCACGCTGGGCAGCTTGTCACCCATGGCCAGCTTCAATTCCTCCCGATAGGTTCGGGCGTTCTCCGCTTCCTCAGCCTGCATGCCGGCGGCGCGCAACTTCACGGCGGCGCCCGGGTCGCCAAACTTCTCCAACACATCGGCGGAAGCCAGAATCCGGGCAATGCTCTGCTGCCCCTTGCTGGGCGCCCGGTCGTATTCCTGGCCCAGGTACTTGAACCGGTTGCCGGTCTTCACCTGGGAGCCCATGCCGCTGCCGGTGGCCAGGTCAGCATTCGCCCCTTCGCCAAAGGTCGCGGCGTCCTGGGTGGCCAGGGCCTGCGTTTCCGCTTGAGCCCGATTCACTTCCTCCCCGGTGGCGGCCCGGGTCACCGGGCTTTCCTCAACCTGGGCGCCGGATAGCTTCCGCAGTTCGTTGTCCTTCAGGACTTCGCCGATTGATCGGTAGGCGGTGTTGAACCCCTCGAAGAAAGCGGCGGCGTTGTTGATGCGGCGGCGGCCCATGGTCATGCTCCAGAATGTTGCGATGGAGACAGCCTAGAGGACGAAACGGACACATCGCCTTGCGTCCGTTTTTCCTCCGCCACGCGACGGAATTGCCGGGCGAAGCTGGCCCGGGTCACATCCTTCAAGCGGCCTGCCCAGTCGTATGAAATGGCATCAGCCACCGGGTCGTAATCCACGATCAAGGGATCCATGCCGGCCAGGCCGGCCAGAAGGTCGAAATGCTCCCCGGCTGTTGCCTGGGGTTGATTGCGCTGGTATTCCCGCATCAGGCAGGTCAACGGAGATTCTTTGCCATCCGCCTTGGCCCGGGCATTGCGCCAGGCGCCCAGCACCTCGAAGCCCGCCAACAGGAACAGGCGTTCCAGGCCCCTGGCATCGGCACACAGGACCACCAAGGCACACAGGGCTGACCAGGCCCCGCGCCGATCCCCGGGGCGGGCCAGGCGGCCAAGAATAGCCACCACGCGGGGATCCCGGCTTTCAGGCAGCACGCCATGGGCCAGGAGCGCCCCCACTTCGCAGCATGCCGCCTCGATCTCCGGTCCGGTCCAGGCAGACAGGCGCCACCGGGCAGCGGCCAGGATGTCGGCGTCTTCAACCAGGCGACGAGGTTCAGTGGAAGGGCTCGACTTCACCCACACGTCTCCACTTGGCCAGGGCATCCTTCAGCACCACCGGCCCAAGCATGGGGCTGGCGATATCGCGGGTCATCTTGCTCACTTTCGCCGCAAGTTGAGCCGCCATGTACGCAAGTTGCTGGGTGTACTCGGGTTGCGCCTCGGGTGACTGCTCGGAAATAAAGCGAGCTGAAGCAGCCAGGAAACCCGCATCCCGGGCGATGATGTTCAGGCAGAGTTCGAGAACTTCTGCCACGCCAACCGCTTCGGCGTAGTCCGATTCTTCCCGGCTAAGGGTGGGGTCATTCATTGGCGCCCCCTTCCTTTACCTGGTAAAGCTGGTACAGCGGTGAACGCCGATCACCAGCCCCCCGGGCCTCCACCTTGCCCAGGCTTCGGAGATACCAAACAGCCCAGCCCACGGCCTTCCCGTTACGGCCGGTGGCTTCCTTGATCGCGGCAAAGGTCATGAACCGGGGGGCATTGGCCTTGAGCACCGCAAGCACGGCATCCGTGGTGCTGCCTTCGTGGATGGTCCCGGCCGGGTTCGGGTTGGTTCGCGCCGCGCCGCTTTGTGCCTGGGAGCGGGAGATCCGCGCCAACTCTTCAGCCAGCCATTTGAAATCGCCGCTCATGTGCGCCGCTCCCAGGCCTGCAAGGCCAGCAACAGGGCTTCCGCCCGTCCATCGTCCTTCACCCGGGCCAGATGATCAGCAGCGCCGGGCAACAACCGTTTGGCGGTGTTGATGCTGGCGGCCTTGTCTGCTCCAGGTGGAATGCCTGCCTTCCGCTTCCACACGGCGGGCTGCACCACGTCATGGGGGATTCCCAGAGTGGCCAGCACGGCCAGGATGGAACCGTAGGTGTGGCCGAAGCTGAACGCGCCGGATGCAGCCTCTCCAGGCCTGGGTCCCACACGTTCCACCAGCACGAAGGCCGGGGCCTTCTGGCGCAGGATTTCAGCCAGTGCCCCGGCATCCACCAGACGGCGGCCCGTGGTCTGCACCAGGGTGGGCATGTCGGCCACGGCGGCGAAGCCTCCATCCGGGTGGATGAATCCAACGGCACCGGAGACGCCAGGGTCGATGCCTGCGAACAGGGTTGTCATTGCTCGGTCCCTTTCATGGCGGTGCGCTTGCGGGTCAGGTGGTAGGCGGTCAGGGCACCGTGGGCCACCATGTCAAGGCCGGGCTTGGCTTCCCCGGCCTTGTCCGTCCAGGCCTTCGGCGTCAGGCTTCCGGATAGGGCCACGGTGTCTCCCTCGTCCAGGGCCAGGAGGGCGGTGGAGGTGGACTGGTTGAAGGTGATGACGGAAACCAGCAGGGCTTCCGCCTCGGTCACCACGCGCACCTTGCAGGTGACGAAGGGTTTCCCAGAGGGGCCGGTTCGCTGGGTGGGCTTGCCGGTCAACTTGCCGGCGATGATGGCGTCGATCATGGCTTGGGCCTCCAAGGGGTGGGTTTCCCGAAATAGAGTTCGGGAAACCTTTCCCGAAGTAGTCGTCCCGATCTCCCCACCCCCCTAAAGGGGGGTGTGGTGGAAATCGGGAATTCGGGCTGCCCGAAATGGGGCGTTTCGGGAAAGTTCGGGAAGTTCGGGAAGGCTTCCCGTTCCTCCCGTTTCGGGAAAGTTCGGGAAGTTAGGGAATCCATACCCACCCCTCCCGATGTTCGATGGCGCCGGACGCGAGAAGGCCGGTGAATGCCTGCCTGGTCCGTTCATGCTTTCGCTTGTCTTTACAAGTCAGACGCGGCGCAATGGCCTGAATGGCCTCCTCAAGGTTCACGCACGGTCGGGTAAGCGGTGCTCCACCCATGCCGAAGCGTGTGGAGTTGCGCAACAGGTCACCTAAGGAGTCCCAGACCACGCGCTGATTCCCTCCCTTCGGTAAGGTGCGCTTGGTGACCTCTTCGGCCACTTCCTCGGGAACCACTACGCAGGACGTGATAGTTTCCCCGTCCTCATCGACTCCGATCTCCACCAGGTCCAGGCGGAAGGGGTGGGCCTTGCCATCTTCCCCGTCCTTGGACTTGGCCACCTTCCATTCCCGGCGGTCATCGGTGCGGGATACCTCGATGGCACAGTCCAGGGCCGCATGAAGGCTTGAGTGGCCACGCATGCCCTTGGTCTGGTCTTTTCCACTATGGTGTACAACCAGCACCAGTCCACCAAGTTCAGCCTGTAGGGCCTTCATGGCGTCGATGACCTGGCCCATGTCCCGGCTGTCGTTTTCGTCCAGGCCCGGGGCAGCCCGGTTCAGGGTGTCCAGGACCAGGACGCCACCCGCCAGGTGGGCAGCCTTGGCGGCCTCCACCAGTTCCGCCCGGTCACGCTCCAGGCGGATGTCCAGGGGTGCCAACAGGAAGCGGAACGAGTTCGGAAGTGCGCCGTGCTGCTGCTCCCAAGCCTCACACCGTTGGCGGATACCGCTTTCCCCTTCCAGGGCCACGTAGAGCACCGGCACCGGCTTGGTGTTGTGATCGAACCAGCCACGATGGCAGGCGATGGCGCCCTGAAGATCCAGGGCCAAGAAGCTTTTCCCCGACCCGGATGGGCCGTAGATCGCCCCGATACCGTCCCTGGGCAGCACTCCACGCACCAACCACTTCATGGGCGGGGTGGAGGCCAGTTCCCCGGCCGTCAGGAGCTTGAAGCGACGGGGCGGTGCCTGGGTGCGGGTCAGCAGTTCCGCCAGTTCGTCGGCACCATGTTCCAAGGCGTAGTCGTTGGCGTCGTAGTTGGCGGGCTTGTCCTGGGGGAGCCCGATCCATTCTCCCTGCACGTCCTTGGCAATCTTCTCTGCCTGGGCTTCCTTGCCCCTGTCCGGGACGATGACAAGGCGCTTGTCCGGGTGCGCCTTGTGCATGACCCCGGCCACCGTGCCCATGCGTCCAGCACCGAAGCAGACCACGGCAGCCTTCCCCGTAGCCCTCCAGCAGGCCCAGGCCTGGCCGATACCTTCCACAACGTGGATGCGGTCGGAGTCGGACAGGCCCCCCACCAGGAACAATCCATCCTCGAAGGACGAGCCGGCCAGATTCAGCTTCTTGCCCTGGCCAGGCGGCGGAATGAACTGCATTGTGCGCAGATTACCGGTGAGGGACATGGCAGGCACCACCAGCCACCCGGCGACGTTCTGCCCGGCGATGGTCAGATCCACCCCATCAGGGACGAGGCGGAGACCATCCGGGATCCCCGTCTTCTTTGCGATGTAGGCGTGGTCAGCCGTGGCAGGCTGGAACTTGGCCCAGAGGGATTCCGGGCTTGCCTTCGGTTTTTCCGAGGCTACTGGCTTTGGGACGGGCTTAGGGGATGAGGCTGGCGGATGAGATGGGCTTCCCTGGGCTGATGTCGGACGCCAGCCGGCCTGGATAGCCATCTTGAACAAGGTGCCGGCCTGAATTCCACCGTCCTCCCGGAAGCTGCGCCAGACCTGGGCGCAGTCCTTTGGGCTTGAGAAGCTGGGGGCTGTACTGGACCAGGCGGTGAAATCATCCAGGGTCAAGCCGGCGGCCTTGGCGGCCATGCCGATCTTCACCCATTCCTCGCGGGGACAGCCGGGGTCCAGATGGCGCAGGGCTTCGGCGGCGCGGGTGGGGTCCGCGCTCATCACTCTTCCCGAAGTCCGAGTTTATTGATGACCCAAGTTGCCACCTGCGCAGGGACCAAGCGTCGTGTCGCCAGCCAAACGATGGCTTGTTTGATGCGGGAGCCCATGATCAACCCCCGGCCTGCTGGACTCTTGCAGCGGCCTTCGCGGCCTTGGCAGCACGGGCCTTGGCGGCGCGGTTAGAGACGCCGGACTCCTTGGCGAAGCTCACCAACCGATCGAGACTATCGTCAGGCCAGATCAGGGAACCGCAGGGAAGTTTTTGAGGAACCAGGCCAAAGTAGCTCCCGAAGCGACAGAGCCTGGCAACCAAGGTTTGGGGCTGCTTTCCGAGTTTGCCCGCCAATTCTTTTGTGTTCATCACGTCTCCATTTCGGCGTGGAGACGCCCGTTCATCTTCCCGGCAGTTGGCTAATAGCGCTTTTCCACAAATGCGCGTTCGGTAACAACTGCCGGTGGCAAACAATGCCAACTGGACGTGCTAACTGCACAACCAGCCGCCCCACAGGGCTATAGAGAACAGCGACGTAGTGGGTAGCTTACGAGGCTAGGCGCGCTGTCAAGTTATTTTTCAATTCGCCCACATTGCCGACAGAAAAACCCCGGCACTTGGCCGGGGCTAGAACTCTGGTGCGGAGCGGTTTCTGTGTTTCAGGCGATAACCGCCTCCGCCATCCTCTTCCGCCTCGCTGGCGCCAGCTTGATAACCGGGTTAAGTCCGGCAGTGGTGGCCATGTCCAGCAAGGTGTCCAGCGAGAACAGATTGATCTTGCCGCGCATCAGGTCGGAGATTCGTGGTTGGGTGACTCCGAACAGCTTGGCAGCCTCGGCCTGGGTCATTCCGCGCTTTTGGATTACCCGCTCCAGTTCCATCATCAGGGCGGACCTGGCGCGCATGCTCGCAGCCTGCTGGGGTGTGTCCTCGATGGCATCCCATACGCTGGTGAATTCCTGAGTCTTCATGTCCGTTCCTTCATCAAGTCCTTCAACCGCCTTTTTGCCAACGCGATGTCCTTCTGGCTGGTCTGTTCCGTCTTTTTCTGGAAGCAGTGCAGCACGAAGACGGCATCCGCAAGCTTCGCCAAGTAGATCACCCGGAATGCCCCGGCATCATCCTTGATGCGAATCTCCTTCACCCCTTCTCCCACCGTCTTCATCGGCTTCCAGTCGGCAGGTTCCATGCCGTGCTGAACCTTGTCCAACTGATAGCCGGCTTCCTGTCTTGCCTCGGATGGAAACTGGCGCAGATCCTCAAGGGAGGAGCCAAGGAATCGTAGCTGCTTCATGGGTTGATTATATAAAAGATTATATGAAATCAAGGAGAAAAAACCCCGCCGTAGCGGGGTTGAGTCATGGGCAATACATCATCGCGGAGAGTACCCGGCATCTGCCAGAACACGGCCGACCAATGTTGTCGCGTCGATCATCAGGTATGCCTCTTCCTGGCTGACAGCGTTCTTCCGGCAGTCGGTGAAGCCGATCCGCTTGCAGAGTTGCGCGAGCGCCCAGGCTTGATCCTCCGAAATGGCAACCTGCTCTTGGTGGCCCTGGTCGTTGATGACGGCTAGGGTAGTCATGCTGATTCTCCCTCGGTCGCTGCGATTTCATGCCGCACCCCGCCAGTTTCGCGGAGATGGGCTTGGTGCGCGGCTTTAACCAGTTCGCCGATTTCGTCGGAGAGATTGCAACAGCCCTGCATGTACCTATCCCTGATGCTGTCCGACTTTGCGTTGAACGTCTCGAATGCTGAGCCCTTTGTCATGGCCAGCATGGCGGCGAGGATTGCCGTTTTCTCGCCAAGCAGGTCAATGATGTCCAGGTGACTGATATTCTCTTGTGCAGCCATGGTTCAACTCCTTTTCAGTTGGGTCTTGGTCAGGGCCGACTGGTGTGTCCTCACCTTTCGGCCCGCTTCCCGGTGAACCGCACCGGGGACGGTCGGTTACCTGCGCTTACTGGCCCCTATCGTCGCTGCCAGTAGTTCCTCGAAGCCGGGGCTGCCCTTTGACCGCTTTGATTTCGTCGTGCCGGCGTTGCGCTTTGGTCCAGGTCGGCAAACCCAGTGCTTCTTCTAGCCCTGGGGTGCCCCTTGACCGTGATGTCGTACCACCAGACTTCGCCTCGCCAGTAGAGAGCCACTTATGCGCCTCCAGCTTGTTGGCCGGGTACTGAGAACGCATGTATTCGGCGAGATCAACGTCCAGGAAGCGCCATTCCTTGCCCACCTTGGCGCCGGGTATTTCCCCGGCCTTCGCCCGGGCCTGGAGTGTGTTTGGATGCAGGCCAAGCGCCTCCGCTGCGTCGTCGAGACCAAGAAAGGTCATAGTCTGGGTTTGGATCATCTCGTCGCTCGCGGTGTCAGGTGGCGTTGTTGCTCTTCACGAGGCGCAGCCCCTTGGCGTCTTCCTTGGGTTGCTCGATGCCCGCCTGTTCCAGGATCCACGCCTCAATCTTCGTATGCCACATGCGAAGCAGGTCCAGCGGCCGCCTGCGGTAATGCTTCTCCGCCAGGGCGGAAGGCTTGTGCCCCATGACCTGGGCCACGATGCCCACCGGGGCTTCCGTCCACTCCGCCAGGGTGCCGAAGGAGCGGCGCAGGCCGTGCAGGGTGACATGGGGTAGGCCGGCGCAAGCGAGGGCCTTCACGTGCTGGACACGGGGCTCCTGAAGTCGGCCATTTGCGGCGGTGAGGCTGGAAAACACCCAGGGCAGGGGCTTTCCCTTGGCATCCTTGCGGCGGGGCAGGCTGGCCAGCAGGGTTGCAACGTAGGGGGTCAGGGGAATGACCCGCTCCCCTTCCACCTTGTCGCGGATGGTCAGGCTCTTCCACTGGAAATCGGCGTCGGTCCAGGTCAGCCCCGCCAATTCCTCGCGCCGGGCGCCAGTGAGTAGCAGGGTTTGCAGATAGGCAGAAATCACAGGGTTTCCGATCTCCCGCACGGCTTTGAACCAGGAGGCCAGTTGCTCCCGTTGCAGGCTGTCGCCCTCCTTTGCTTTCACCCGGGGCACATGATCCTTGGCCACACGCGCCCCAACCGCATCGACCCGGGCGGCTTCTGCGTAATCCGGGTGCCCGGAAGCCCAACGAATGAACGCGCGCAACAGGCGATAAGACAGGGCTGCGTAGGTTGGGCGCCTTGAGGCTTCCAGCGTCAGCCACTCCTCCACACGGGCCGGAGTGAGTTCGCCAAGCTTCACCGGCATCAGCGATGCCAGGGGGCCGGGTTCGGTCATGCCTGAGCCCCGCTTCTTCACCCTCCCCCCGGGGTTGGCTGCGTTTTCATGGTCAACCAGGTGCCTGGGGCTCCACTTATGCTTCCTGGCTTCCACGTAGGCCGCCCAAGCATCGGCAACCGTGATGTCATGGCGTGAGGCTTCCTCGCGCTTCGCCTCGGCTTTGGCTATGCGCTCTTCCTTCTCCTGGCGTGGGTCGATGCCCTTGTCGATGAAGGATTGCAGGTGGCGGGCTTGCTCACGGGCGCCGGGGCGTTCTGGATTGCCAGACTCGATATCCCAGGTGCGCACGTCCCCGATGGTGATGCGGATGGTCTTGCCCTTCAGCTTGCTCTGGAAGACGTAGGCCTTGGCGCCGTTGCTGGTGACCCGGACGGCCAGACCTGGGGCTTCGGTGTCCCATAGGAAGGATTGCGAGGCCTCCTCCTCACACTTGAAGTCCCTTACCCGACCAGCCGTCAGTTTGACCCTTGCCATGATCCGATTGTCTTCCATGTAACCACTATGTAACCCAAAGCATGGCATTTCGATCAATGTAAGTCAACGCTCGGATTATTTGTATTACATGGATATCCCTGTTTTTATGCACGCTGTGCGTGCATTTCTGGGGTGTTGGTCAATGCCGGTCAATGCCTTATTCCTCTGACTGTTAATCCGCAGGTCCCTGGTTCGAGTCCAGGTCGGGGAGCCAGATACAGCAAGGCCCGCAGCGATGCGGGCCTTTTTGCTTTGGGCATGTCCTCCTTGGGCACACTCCACGGGTTCCTCGCAACAGCGGTCGGCCAAACCGCACTACGTGTGCATTTATCTCACGCATGGATTAATCTATCCATCCTTCCCCTGAGATGATGGAAGAGAGGCCCCCATGCTGAAATATGCCCTCACCCTCGGACTTGTCCTTGCCCCAGCCATCGCCCAGGGCACAGTGATCACCTTTCCGCCCGGCACGCCGATCCAGGCCACTTACGGCACCGGGGGCACCATTGCCTCGGAGTACGTGGACATTGAAGGCTGGCGCTTCGAAGCGGCCTACAACAGTCTGGCCATCTTCGATGGGGGGCTCTTCGACGGCGGGGCCTTCGGCATCAGTTACGCCATGAAGATCACCCGCCTGGATGGCCAAGCCTTCTCGGTGGGCAGCATCACGCTGGAAGGCCATGCGGGGTTTGCCTGCTACCAAGGCTTCTGCGGCTACGACTCAGCCACCCTGACCGGCTACGTCCCCGGAGGGCAATATCCCATTTGGGAGAGCTTTGCCATCAACGGCTACGTGAACACCGACACCACCTACGATGTGATGGCCAATGACCCGGCCTTCGGCAACGTGCACACCGTCTGGCTGGAAGCCGACGACGAAGCCTTCATTCTGAAGAGCATCACCCTGAACGTGGTGTCGAGCGTCCCGGAAGCCGAAACCTACGCCATGATGCTGGCGGGACTGGGCCTGCTGGGGCTGGTCCGGCGGGGACGCCGGGTGGCGCGGTATTGCAATTGACCCCGGGGTTGGCCAATCCGGCAGGCTCACGCCCGCTGGACCCGGGCCATTAGCGCCAATTCCTGCCAACCGGGACCGTCAGGGGTTCAGGCCCCCGGCTTGAGGGATTTTCGATACATCCAGAAGCAGATGCCCACCACCACCACGGTGGCGCCCAGCACGGTGACTATGGAAAGAATGCCGGTGGAGGAAGCGAACAGCACTTTGAGCATGATGTCTCCTTCATCTTCGTGTTGGCGGGCAAAAACGGTCTTGCAGATCAATAACCCTGATAAGAATAGACCTATTCGGAGGGCTTGAGCACCCCCCCGATTCCGGGTGGTCACGGTTGGCTCCCTGTTTCCGTCGGTTCATCGCAAAGGCCTGGCTGGGTCCCACGCCTCCGCTTAAGGTGGGCGCAACACATAAACGCCGACCTCGCCATGAACGCCATGCCCCTGCTCCGCCTGAACGAAGTTCGCCGTTGCTTCCACTTGGGAGAAACCCTGGTGGATGCCCTGGCTGGCGTCAGCCTGGACATCCATGCCGGGGAATTCATGGCGGTCTGGGGCCCCTCTGGCAGCGGAAAATCCACCTTGATGAACATCCTGGGCCTGATCGACGCCCCCAGTGCGGGAGAAGTCTGGTTCGACGGGGCGGACAGCCGGACCCTGGATGACGACGCCCTGACCCGCTTTCGCGGTGATCGCATCGGCTTTGTCTTCCAGAGCTTCAACCTGGTGCCGGTCCTCTCCGCCCTGGAAAACGTCATGCTGCCGCTACAGATACAGGGCATGGCAAAGGGTGAAGCCCGGGACAGAGCCGGCCGCATCCTGGCCGAGGTGGGATTGGACAGATTTCTGGATTCCCGCCCCGACCGCCTGTCCGGTGGTCAACGCCAACGGGTGGCCATCGCCCGGGCCCTGGCCATTGAACCCCGCCTGGTGGTGGCCGACGAACCCACTGCCAACCTGGATTCGGAAAACAGCCGCATGGTGGTGGACCTGATGCGCCAGATGAACCGCAGCCACGGTGTCACCTTCGTCTTCACCACCCATGACCCGCGCCTGCTGGATCACGTGGACCGCAAGGTGCTGCTGCTCGACGGGCGGATCGTGCAGGACGAGGTGGTGCAGTGAGGCGTCGAGGTGCTGAACCAACATTTTCAGCGTTGGAAAACGGCGGGGGAAAGGGAACGCGAGACCAAGGCTTACCTGCTACTGCTGACGACGGCAAATCCCCCCTGGCCCCCCTTTGCAAAAGGGGGGAAACAGGGTGGTGGGGAGCAGAAGCTGTGCGCCCTGCCCTGGCCGGCACCCCCGCCGCGATCACTCCCCCCTTTGAAAAAGGGGGGCTGGGGGGGATTCAAAACCTCAGCTTCCCTGACCCCCGCAGAAAATCCCCCCTAACGCCCCATCCGGCCACCTTCCATCCAGGAGCCACCCCATGAACTTCCTCGCCCTGGCCTTTCGCGGCCTGCTGCGCAACCGCCGGCGCAGCCTCACCACCCTGCTGGCCATCGCCCTGGGTTTTGCCGCCATCGCCCTGTTCGCCGGCTACACCCACAACATCTACCAGGGCCTGTCCCTCCAGGCCATCCACGGCGAACTGCTGGGCCACCTGACCCTGGCCAAGCGGGGCATGAGCCGGGAAGGCAAACTGGACCCGGAACGCTACCTCATGACCCCCGATGAAGTGGCCCGTATCACCGCCCTCGTACAGGAAGACGAACACGTGGTGCTGGTGACGCCCCGCCTCACCCTGTCGGGTATCGTCTCCAATGGCCGGGCCAGCACCATCTTCGTGGCGGAAGGCGTGGAACCCGGCGCAGCCCGGCAGATCCACGAAGGGCTTCGCCAGGCCATGGGCAGCGAACTGTCCCGCCTGTCGGAGGGCGGCGTCGAAGTCCTGGACCCGGCCAAGCCCGACACGGTGGCCCTGGCCCAGGGCCTGGCCGACCTGCTCCACCTGGCCCCCGGGGGCCAGGCCGCCCTCCTGTCCAACACCCTGTCGGGCCAGGCCAACGCCCTGGACGTGAGCGTGGGCGGTGCTTTCAACACCGGCAACGCCGCCACCAACGACCTTTACGCCTTCATGCCCCTGGGCCTGGTGCGTAATCTTTACGACGCCGAGGGCCGGGCCGACCGGCTCACCCTGCTGCTGGACGACGTGGCCGCCACCGAAGCAACCCGCACCCGCCTGTTGGAAAAACTCAAGGCGGCCGGCTTCGCTGTGGAAATGCAGACCTGGAACGAGTTGTCGGCCTTCTACACCCAGGTCCACGGCATGTTCGACATGATCTTCGGCTTCATCTTCGGCATCGTCCTCACCGTGGTGATCATGAGCGTGGCCAATTCCATGGGCATGACCGTGGTGGAACGCACCCGGGAAATCGGCACCCTGCGGGCGGTGGGCCTGCGCCGGGCGGGCGTGATACGCCTGTTCGTCAGCGAAGCCGGCCTGCTCACCGTGTTGGGCTGCCTGACCGGCCTGGTGTTCACCGTGGGGGTCCGCTGGGCGGTCAACGGCGCCGACATCTCCTACGTGCCCCCCAACCAGACCGCCCCGGTGCCCCTGCTGGTGGACCTGGACCTGGTCCGCATCGGCTTCACCGCCCTGCTCATGGCCGGGGTGGGGGCCCTGGCCGCCTGGGTGCCGGCCCGCCGGGCCGCCGGACAACCCATCATCGACGCCCTGGGCCATGTCTGATCGCCTGTCACAAACTCGCCTGTGGACCCCCACCATGAAACGACTGCTGCTGCTCCTTCTCTTCGTGGCAACGCCCCTCCATGCCGCCCCCGACGCCCAGGCCCTGCTGGAGCGGGCCGACCAGGCCCGGGGCGGCGGCCTGCCCGGCATCGTCTGGGAAATCCGCATCCAGGCCCGGGAAGGCGACCGGCAACTGGAACCCCAGCGCATCGAAGTGCGCGCCGTCGATGAAGCCAGCGTGGCTGAAACCCTGGAACCGGCCCGCTTCCGGGGCGCCAAGATCCTCCAGGTGGGCCGCAACATGTGGCTCACCAAGAGCGGCCTGGCCAAACCCATCCCCGTCTCCCCGCGCCAGCGCATGACCGGCCAGGCCTCCAACGGCGACATCGCCGCCACGAATTACGCCGCCGACTACACCGCCACCCTGGCCGGCGAAGACACCCTGGACGGCGAACCCTGCCTGATCCTGGAACTGGCGGCCAAACACAAGCGCACCACCTACGACCGGGTGCGCTACTGGGTCTCCAGCAAACGGGAAGTGGCCGTCCAGGCCGAGTTCTACTCCCTTTCCGGCAAGCTGCTGAAAACCGCCCGCTTCGACTACGGCAACGAGATCCGCTTCGAGGGCCGGCGCATTCCCTTCGTCAGCCGCATGGTCATCCGGGACGCCATCATCGATGGCGAGACCGACATGCGCTACAGCAATGTGCGGGTGCGGCCCGTGGCTGCGGCGGAGTTTGAATTGGGGCAGATGCAGTGATGGAGGGAACAGGGGTAACGGAAGGGCCATGCCCCGCCCCGACCGGCATCCCCACCGCGATCACTCCCCCCTTTGCAAAAGGGGGGTGGGGGGGGATTCAAGACCGGTGGCCTACTGCCAGCGTTGCCAAATCCCCCCTAACCCCCCTTTGCAAAAGGGGGGAAACAGGGAGGTGGGTAACGGAAGGGTCGTGCCCTGGCCCGACCGGCATCCCCACCATGATCACTCCCCCCTTTGGAAAAGGGGGGCGGGGGGGGATTCAAGACCGGTGGCCTACTGCCAGCGTTGCCAAATCCCCCCTAAC
>DYIY01000012.1 GCA_020723405.1 Thiobacillus denitrificans
GCACAGGCGATCTGAAAACCGTCCTCGTGCAGGGCCGCCAGCCGGGCCAGGGCGGCGGCGGGGTCGAAATCACCGCCCGGCGGCGGGACGAACTCGATGGCCAGGTTGCGCCGGGGCAGTTCGCCGATGCGCGGGTGGACCAGACCGGCCGGCCCCAGGGGCAGGAAGGCCAGGCGCCGTTCCAGCAGGATGTCCAGGTGGCCATTGGCGAAATGGTCGATGAGGACGCCGTCGAAGAACTTGCGGGTGGCGCCATGCCAGGCATGGCCCTGGTGGGAAGCGGGAGTTTCGATGCCGAAGGCGTAGGCGCTGGCTTGGCCGTCCCGATCCAGCAGGGCCTCACGGCGCAGGAAGGGCGGCGGGGGCGGCGGATCGGTGGGCGCTGTCGCGGCGGGTTCTGGCGAGGCAGCTTCCCGGGCCCGGTTTCCGAACAGTCCGGCCAACCATTTCAGCATGTTCGCGTTCCTGTGCGGCCCCGGTTGCCCGGCAGTGCGCTACTGGCGCACCACCCGGTAGCCCCGGGGAATCTCGAACACTTCATCCTTCACCAGATCGGTGGTGTAGCGTTCGTAGGTGACGGCGATATGGCTGGCCATCTTGCGCGACAGTTCGGCCATGCGCCCGCTGCCCTGGTAGCGGGTGTCCACGTCCACGGCGCAGAGCAGGCCCAGGGGCGCCAGGCGGCGCACCACTTCGCTCATGCCCTTGGCCTGGCTGGGCGACTTCTTGGCCAGTACGGGGATGCCCATGAAGAAATCGGGTTCCTGAGCGGCCTTCACGAAGGCGGCGGTTTCCGTCTGCTCGGGAGAGTTCTTGGCCAGCCAGATGGTGCCCTCCAGTTCGAAGCTCACCTTCTCCCCGGCCACTTCGGCGGGCATGGCGGCCAGCAGCTTGAATTCCTGGCAGTTCCAGCCCTGGAGCTGATGGCGGCGGCCGGTGGGGTTGAGATCCAGCTTCAGGTCCTTGCTGGCGAAACGGGCATCGGCATCCTGATTCAAGGCGGACATGGCGAAGATACTGGCCAGACGCTGGGAATGATCAACGATGGTGATCTCCCGGGTGGCCAGATCGTAAAGATGGGTGTAGGCCTTGCCCCGGTCGATGAGGTCCCGGCGCAATTTGGTCTTGCGCAGCCAGAGACCCTCCTGCCCCACCCCCTGCATGCCCATGGCCAGCACGGTACTGCGTCCTGACAGGCTCAGGTCGGCATGGGCCGACGGGGCCGACAGCAGGAACAGACAGATCAGGGCCGATAGGGTTTGCTTCATGGATTCTCCGAGTGGGGCCGGGGAACATCCTGCTCCTCACCCAGATTGAAGCGGCGGTAGAGGGCCAGCAGGGGCTTGGGGGCCCACCAGTTGAGGCGCCCCAGAAGGCGCAGGCTGGCGGGCACCAGCAACATGCGTACCAGGGTGGCATCGACCAGCACGGAAAGCAACAGGCCCAGGCCCATGGCCTTCATGAACACCACCTCGCCCATGGCGAAGGCCCCCAGGACGATGCCGATGAGCAGGGCGGCGCTGGTGATGATGGGCCCGCTTTTCTGGATGCCGGCGGCCACGGCCTGGAAATTGTCCTGGGTGCGCACGCAGATTTCCTTGATGCGCGACAGGAGGAAGACCTCATAGTCGATGGACAGTCCGAAAGCGGCGGCAAAGATGAGCACCAGGATGGTCCCGTCCATGCTGCCCTGGGGGGTGAAATTCATCCATTCCGAAAAATGGCCGAACTGGAACACCCAGACCAGGGCGCCGAAGGTGGCCGACAGGGACAGCAGATTGGTGAGTACCGCCTTGAGGGGGATCAGCACGCTGCCCAGCATGAAGAAGAGCAGCACGAAGATGACGCAGACGATGGCCAGCACCGTCCAGGGCACCCAGGCGGCCAGGGTTTCCAGGTAATCCAGGTGAAAGGCCGGGAAGCCCCCCACGTGCACCTCGACCAGGCCCTCGGGCAGGGGGATGGCGCGCAGACGCCCCACCAGTTCCCGGGCCGCCTCACTCACCGGCGGCGGCGTGTAATCCACGAACATCAGGGCATGGTCTTCCCGGGCGTAGGTGGCCAGGGTCTCCCCGGCCAGGGGGAACTGTTCCGGATAGGCATAGAGCAACTGGTAATCGGCCAGCGTCATGTTGGCGTCCACGCTCACCAGGCCCTGGACCCGGGTGACGCCCGGAGTGGCCTGGATGGCCCGGGTCAGGGCGTCCAGGCCGGCCAGGCTGGCCTCCCCCTCCACCGGCCCCCGGGTGCGGACCACCACCACCAGAGGGCTCAAATCCGCCTGGCGGAAACGGGTTTCCAGGATTTCCTGGACCTGGCGGCTTTCCGCGCTGATCGGCAGGGTGCGGCTGTCGGCCGGACCGATGTCCATGCGCAATACCGGCAGACCCATGGTGACCAGCAACAGCAGGGTGGTGAACAACACCCACCAGGGATAGCGCATGACGAAATGACTGAAGCGATACCAGCGCCCGCCTTCCAGGCTGCGTTCCCGACGGCGGCGCTGGATGGGCAGGGACAGGCTGTTCACCCGGCGGCCCAGCAGGGCCAGCAGGGCCGGCAGGAGGACGATGGAGGTGAGCATGGCGGCGGCCACCGACAGGCTGCCGGCCAGCCCCATGTTCTGGAAGAAGCGCTGGGGCAGCATGAGCAGGCAAAGCAGGCTGGCCGCCACGGTGAGCCCGCTGAAAGCCACGGTGCGGCCGGCGGTGGCCAGGGTGCGGCGCAGGCTATCCCCCTCGCTCTGCCCCGCCGCCAACTCCTCCCGATAGCGGGAAACGATGAACAGGGCATAGTCGATGGCCAGGCCCAGGCCCAGCATGGAGACCACGTTGGCGGCATAGACGCTCACGTCCAGCACCTGGGTGAACAGCTTCAGGCAGGCCATGGACAGGATGATGGTCACGCCCCCCACCACCAGGGGCAGCATGGCCGCCACCAGGGAACCGAACACCCAGATCAGCAGCAGGGCCAGGGCGGCGAAGCTGGCCAACTCGGCATGCCAGATGTCCTGGGCCAACTGGTCGCGGATGTCCACGTAGGTGGCCAGTTCGCCGCCCATGAGCACGTCCAGGCGCTGGGAATGCACCTGCTCCCGGAGCCGGCGGAAGGCGCCGATGCCCTCGTCCCCGCCCCGGTCCAGTTGCACCACGGCATAGCTCAGGGTCCCGTCCACGCTGCGCATGCGTTCCACCGCATTGCCGTGGTAGCTGGTCACGCTGTTCACGTCGGGGTTGCGGGAGATGCCGGCCAGCACGTCTTCCACCGCCGCCCGGTAGGCGGGACTGTCCACGTTGCCCAGGGCCGGATCCCGGGGACGGAAGAGGAGGAACACGGGCGTCTCGTCCCGATCCATCTTGTCGCGCAGCAGGCGCACCGACTCGGCCGAGCCGCTGCCCGGCACGTCCCAGCCCGGCGACAGGGTGAGACGCTGCATCACGTCCAGGTTGTAGAGGGCGCCGAGCAATACCAGGAACAGGCCCACCAGAACAATGCGCAGGGGATGCCGTCCGGTCAGGGCGCCGAGGAAGGGGAACATGAAATGGGAGGATTGGCCTGAGCGATCAGGCCAAGGTTAACACCTAAGCCGGCCAACCGCTTGCCGGCCCGCCCCGACTCAATGGGCCGGCTGGTCCAGGGCCGCAGGCGCCGCCCCGCCGCCCCGTGGCTCCTTGTGGGGCTCGTGGGGATGCCACCCCACCAGGGCCAGCATGATGAAGAAGCCGATCACATAGGCCAGGGCCACGTGCCAGCCCGCCTTAAGCCAGGCGCCCACCGACTTGGCCTCGGGGAACAGGTTGGACACGGCCACCCCGGCGGAGGAACCGAACCAGATCATGGAACCGCCGAAACCCACGGCGTAGGCCAGCACGCCCCAGTCGTAGCCCCCCTGGGTGAGGGCCAGGGCGGTGAGGGGGATGTTGTCGAACACGGCGGAGACGAAGCCCAGGCCGAAGGCGGTCTCCCATGAGGCGGGGGGCAGCTTCTCCACCGGCATCATGGAGGCGCACAGCACCAGGGAAAGCAGGAAAACGCTGCCCTTGAAGGCGTCCGGCAACAGGCCCCACTCGGGCTTGCGCCAGGCGGCCAGGGCAAAGATCACCACCCACACCGCGACGCCCAGGAAGGGGAAGGCGTCGGACACCTCCGGGAAATGGGTGTTCACCACGATGTTGGTCCCCATGGCCCCCACCAGGATGGCTACCACGATGCCCACGTAGGCCCAGTCCACCCGGGCTTCCAGGGTGGCGTCCTTCTGGATGGGGGCATAGCCCTGCTGCTGGCGGGCGGCGATGACGCCGAAGATGAGCAGGGCCGGTATGGCGGCGGCGTAGGCATGGACCACGTCCAGGGGGGCCACCCCGTCAATCCACATCATGGTGGTGGTGGTGTCGCCGACCACGGAACCGGAGCCCCCGGCGTTGGAGGCGGCGACGATGGCCGCCAGGTAACCGATGTGCACCCGGCGGTGGAACACGCTGGCCGCCACGGTGCCGCCGATGAGGGCGGCGGCGATGTTGTCCAGGAAGGAGGACATGATGAACACCATGACCAGCAGGGCGAAGCCCCCCTTCCAGTCGTCCGGCAGATAGCGGGGCAGAATGTGGGGGATGCCGCTGTCCTCGAAATAGCGGGCCAGGATGGCGAAGCCCAGGAGCAGCCCCAGCAGGTTGGCGATGGTGACCCATTCGTGGAGCAGGTGTCCGCCCAGGCCGGCCAGGCCGGCCACCCCGTGGAAGTCGCTGAAGCCCAGCTTGTAGAGGGCGATCGTGGCAAGGCCCGTGAGGGCCACCTGGAGGGTGTGATGGTGGAACAGGGCCACTCCCAGCAGGGTCAGGGCAAAGAGAATGAAGTCCAGGGGAATGCCGAAAACTTCGGGACTGGCGGAGGCCAGAGCGGCCCCGGAAAAAAGGCTCAGGGCTGGGAAGAGCACAGCGGCGGCCCACAGGCGGCCGCCGCAGCGGGCTGTTGTTTTCATGACCATGGCTTGCTAGGGGATATGGCGTTATATTGCGCCGCATCACGGATTCTGTCACCCCTGGCCGGCCAGGCAGGCCCATTTCCTCCCCCGGGCCTGCGAAAATGCGCCAGCGCCACACCCCACGAGGAGACCCCATGCAGAAAGTGCTCATCCCCATCGATGGATCCCCCGGCTCGGAACGGGCCGTGCGCCACGTGGTGGCCCTGGGCTGCCTGTCCTGTCCCCTGGACGTGCATCTGCTGCACGTGCAGCCCCCGGTGAGCGGCTGGGAAGTGAAGCATTTCCTGCGCGACACCGAGATCGAATCCATGCAGGCCGCCCTGGCCGAAGAAGCCACCCAGGCGGCCCGGACCATCCTGGACGAAGCCAAGCTCACCTACACCCTGCACCACGAAGTGGGCGAAGTGGCGGAAACCATCGCCGCCTTCTCGGAGAAATGCGGTTGTGACCAGATCGTCATGGGCACCCGGGGCATGGGCTCCCTGGAAGGCCTGCTGCTGGGCTCCATCTCCACCAAAGTGCTGCATCTGGTGAAGGTGCCGGTCACCCTGGTCAAGTAAGCGGAAACGGCATCCCGTGGTGGATGAGCAGCGCGACGAGCGCCTGATCCAGGCGGTGCTCAGCAGCGGGGTGCGCATCCCGCCCATGCCCGGCGTATTGGCCGGGCTCAACGCGTTGCTGGCCGACCCGGATGCCGGTCCGGCGGAACTGGCCCATCTGGTGGCCAGGGACGGCGCCATCTCCGGCGCCCTGTTCCGCCTGGTGGCCTCCCCCGTGTTCGGCCTGCGGGCCAAGGTGGAAACCGTGGAAAAGGCCATCGTCATGCTGGGCATGCGCAATGCCGCCGCCGTGGTGCGCAGCGAATCCCTGCGCAAGGCCTTCCAGGTGCCGGATCAGGCCCGGGCCCTGGAAGCCATCTGGAACCGGGGCACGGCGGTGGCCGACCTGTCGGTGCTGGCCCTGAAGACCGGCCACGTCAAGCGCATCCCCCACGATGCCGCCTACACCCTGGGCACCTTCCACGACTGCGGCCTGGCCTTGCTGTGCAAACGCGAACCCGCCTACGCCCGGGCCCTTTCCGAACCCGGCCCCTGGCCCGACATCCCGGCCCTGGACCGGGCCCATCAGACCGACCACACCCTCATCGGCCAGATGGTGGCCCGCAACTGGCTGCTGCCCGAGGACGTGACCCAGGCCATCCGGGTCCACCACGTGCTGTCCTGGGAGGACCTGGACGAGCCGACCCAGCGCCTGTGCGCCCTGCTCAATTTCGCCTGCCACCTGCACAACCGGCAAAGCGGTGCCGCCGATGACGAATGGGAAAACGGCTGGCAGGCGGAAACCGCCCGCCGCTTGTTCCTCACCGCCGCCGACCTGGAGGACTGGGAAAACGAAGTGGCCGCCCTGGCGGTCTGATCAGGGCCTTGCCGGCAGGGTCAGGCGGGACATGTAGTCGCTCACCGCCGCCACGTCGGCGTCGCTGTAGCCCCTGAGGACCTTGACCATCTCCGGGCTGGCGTTGCGGCGGCCCTGGTCACGGCTTTCCCGGGTCTCCCGCAACAGGTAGTCGTAATGCTGGTGGGCCACCAGGGGATGGAAGCGCTTGTTGTCGCCCTCCCCGTTGCGCCCATGGCAACCGGCGCAATCCTTGTCGTAGAGGGCCTTGCCCCGCTCCAGGGCGGTGCCGTCGCCCTTGCCGTTGCCGGCCGGGGGCGGCAGGGTCTTGAGATAGGCGGCGATGTCCGCCAGTTCTTCCACGCTGACGATCCACTCCCCGGAAAAAGGGAACATCTTCGGGTTGTCCCGCCGGCCGGCGCGGATGTCCATCATCTGCTTGAGCACCACGGAAGGATGCTGGCCGGCCAATTGCGGATAGACCTCGCCGGCCTGGCCCGTGCCGTCGGGCAGGTGGCAGCCCCGGCAGATCTTGTAGGCCACCTTGCCGCGCCGGGCGCTGGCCTTGTACGCCAGGGCCCGGTTCAGGTCCGGGTCGGGGGTGTTCCAGGCATAGCCGGGGCTTTCGATGCCCTTGGCCCGGGGCTGTTTCTCGGTGGCCCCCGCGATGCCGGGGAAGAAGAGGCAGGCCAGGGCGAGGCTGATGAGGGTGCGGGTCATGTCGATTCCTAAAATGCTCAGGGCAGGCTGGCCATGTATTCGGCAACGGCCTTGGTTTCTTCAGGGGTCATCCGTTCAGCGATGGTCTGCATGACCTTGGTGCCGTTGCCCCGCTTGCCGCTGGCATAGAGGCGGAACTGGTCCAGGGCGTAATCCACGTTCTGGCCGGCCACCCGGGGAAATTTCCCGTCGCCGCCACCGCCCTCCTCGTGGCAGCCGTCACAGGCCGGGATGCCGCTCTTGGCATTGCCCTTCAGGTAAAGGGCCTTGCCCAGAGGCAACAGACCGGCGTCCCCCACCGTGCCCGGGGTTGCCTTCTGGGAGGCATAGAAGGCCGCCAGGTTGGCCAGATCCTCCTCGTTGAGGGAACTGACGATGGGCACCATCACTTCGCTGCTGCGCTTGCCGCTCTTGTAGTCCTTCAACTCCCGCAACAGATACACGGCCTGCTGACCCGCCAGCTTGGGAAAGGCGGGCACCAGGCTGTTACCGTCTTCCCCATGGCATGAGGCACACAGATTGGCGGCCAGACCCACCGCCTTGGCGGCGTCACCGGCCTGGGCAGAAGCGGCAAGGAAAAACAGGGCGAGGAACGGGGCAAAGCGACTGGTGGGTCCCGGGTGGTCTGGGTTCATGGTTTCTCTGGCGGGTATGTATTGAGCGAGTAGGATACCCAGCCCCAGCCCCGCCTGGGGAGGGGCACCGTGGACCCGATCACTGCAAACTTGACGGCCATCAAGAAAACCCGGCCCTGCCGGATCCTCAGGTCTCGGGCACAATACCCCCTGGTCCGGCAAGTCCGTGGCCGAACGACCCCGACCTTCTCTCCAGGGAGTCCTGCATGGAATTGGCATGGTGGCATTGGGTGGCCCTGGGCCTGCTCTTGATCGGCGCGGAACTGCTCCTGCCCGCCTTCTACCTCATCTGGTTCGGCCTGGGCGCCCTGCTCACCGGCCTGCTGGTGGCCCTGCTTCCCCTGGATTTCACTGCCCAGCTCATCCTCTGGAGCCTGGCTTCGGTGACCATGGTGGCCGTCTGGCTCAAATACTTCCGCAACCCCGACCGCACCGCCGCCGGCCAGGCCAAGGAAGGGGCCCTGGGCGTGGTGGGCCTCATCACCCGGGAAGTGGGCGACCTGGGCCAGGGCCCGGGCGAAATCCTCTTCCAGCGCCCGGTGCTGGGCTCGGACCGCTGGCCCGTGGTAGCCGACCAGCCCATCCCCGCCGGCGCCCGGGCCAGGGTCACCGACGTCCTGGGCCAGACCCTCAAAGTCGAGAAAACCTGACCCCCTCCCATCCCCCATCCCCAAAGGAGCCACCATGGGCGGCGAAATCGTTTCCATCGCATTGATCCTCTTCCTCTTCCTCACCCTCTGGAAGGGTGTGCGCATCGTGCCTCAGGGGGAGGAGTGGGTGGTGGAAAGACTGGGCAAATACCTCAACACCCTCATGCCCGGCCTGCACGTGCTGGTGCCCTACGTGGACAACGTGGCCTACAAGGTCACCACCAAGGACCTGATCCTGGACATCCCCCAGCAGGAGGTCATCACCCGGGACAACGCGGTGCTCATCACCAACGCCATCGCCTTCGTCAAGGTCACCGACACCCAGAGCGCGGTCTACGGGGTGACCAACTTCCAGATGGCGGTCATGAACCTGGTGCAGACCTCCCTGCGCGCCATCATCGGCGACATGGACCTGGACCAGGCCCTGTCCAGCCGGGACCAGATCAAGGCCCGTTTGAAGGACTCCATCGCCGACGACGTGGCCGACTGGGGCCTGACCCTGAAGTCCGTGGAAATCCAGGACATCAAGCCTTCCATGACCATGCAGAAGTCCATGGAAATGCAGGCCGCCGCCGAACGGGAACGCAAGGCCACGGTGACCCGGGCCGAAGGGGACAAGCAGGCCGCCATTCTGGAAGCCGAAGCCCGCCTTGAATCGGCCAAGCGGGACGCGGAAGCCCAGGTGCGCCTGGCCAACGCCAGTGCCGAAGCCATCAAGCTCATCACCGCCGCAGTGCCGGATCGGGAACTGCCCGCCCTCTACCTGCTGGGCGAAAAATACGTGGCCGCCCTGAAGGAATTGGCCAATGGCCAGGGCAGCCGCACCGTGGTGTTGCCAGGGGACCTGATGAAATCCCTGGAGGGGCTGCTGGGCAGTCGTCGCTGACGCCATGAGTCAAACTGATGGGCCTATCAACCCTTTGTTAAAGTGCCGTCTAAAGATTTAGCCTCAAGCACCGATATTTGCTACATTGCGGACAACCACCCAGCCCTGTCCCATGCTTGATCGACTGAAGAAACCCTTATTGCTTCTGGCCCTGTCGGCCTTCGTGGCCACGCCCCTGATGGGCGTGCCGCAGGTGGCGTCTGCCGGTCAGGAAAAGTCTTCATCGAAGAAGAGCGCCGCCAAGACGGCGGGCAAGAGCAAGAAATCCCATCTGCGGGCCGGCAAGACCAAGAAATCCCATCTGCGCACGGGCAAAACCAAAAAGCAGTACCTGCGCAGCGGCAAGACCAGGAAGCAATACCTGCGTGTCCAGCAACCCGACACCCCCTTGCGGGCCATGAACCTGCAATCCGCCGAAGCCCTGGTGGGCGGGGATCTGGCCCTGCGTTCCGCCGCCGCCCTGGTGGTGGATCAGAAGAGCGGGACGTCCCTCTACGCCAAGAATGTGGACGTGCCCACCCCCATCGCCTCCATCACCAAGCTGATGACCGCCATGGTGACCCTGGACGCGGGCCTGGATCTGGATGAGGAAATCACCATTTCCAACGAGGATCTGGATCGCCTGAAGGGCACCGGTTCCCGTCTGTCCCTGGGCACCCGCCTGACCCGGGGGGAATTGCTGCACCTGGCCCTCATCGCCTCGGAAAACCGGGCGGCCGCCGCCCTCACCCGGGCCTATCCCGGCGGTCGCGACGCCTTCGTGGCGGCCATGAACGCCAAGGCCCGGCAGATCGGCATGCGGCATGCCAGCTTCGTGGACGGCACGGGCCTCAACAGCCGCAACCAGGCCACCGCCGCCGATCTGGTGAAGATGGTGGACGCTGCCTACCGCTACCCCATCATCCGGGAAATCTCCAGCACCGGCAGTTACGACGTGTCGGTGCCGGGCCGCAAGGTGGTGCGGGTGAAGGAAAAGGGCAAGGTCCGCCGGGTCACCCGGGACGTGCAAAAGCACATCGCCTTCCACAACACCAATGCCCTGACCCGCAGCAAGGACTGGGACATCGGCGTCTCCAAGACCGGCTACATCAACGAGGCCGGCCACTGCCTGGTGATGCAGGCCCAGATCGCCGAACAGAAGGTCATCATCGTGCTCCTGGATTCCTGGGGAAAATTCAGCCGCATCGGCGACGCCCAGCGCATCAAGCAGTGGCTGGAAAGGGACAGCCAGGTAGCCAGCCGGGCCCACCGGGATTCCGCCTGAGCCCTACCCCACCCCCCTGAAAACGGCCTTTGGGCCAGGCAGTTCATGGGGGACCGCACTGTGGTGCGGTCCGCTGTTCTCACCACCCCGTACGGACGTGACTGGGCATTGGGTAGGATGTGGTGAGGTACGAACCGCATCGTGGTTGTAAGTGTGATCGCCGGAACTCTGACATCCTCGCCGCAAGTCCCACCAGCCCTGCTTCCGCCCAGGGAGCACCCCAGCGGAATGTGCAAGCGCAGGCCCATGGGTCTCTGTCTGCAAAACGGACCATGCCCCCTGCTCCCTTCGCTCCGACAGACGCCCCTCGAACAACCCGCCCCCGTGATGCGTGACATGCACACTCATTCCCGCCCCCCGTTTCTTGCCATACCCTTCGCCCTGAGCCGCTCGGCCATCCTGCTCCTCCCCTTGCTGGTCACCGCCTGCGCCGTGGACAGGCCGCTGACCTCGGCCGCCGAACCGACCGGGGCCGGAGCCAAGTCCGGGCAGCAGATCACCGAGATCGCCAGTACGCCCCTGAGCGACCTCAACCTGGTGCGGACAAGGATTCCGCCGGCGCTCCTGGCGGCCCAGAAGAACCCCTACGGTGCGCCCGCCGGCGCGGGCTGCACGGGCCTGGCGGAGGAATTGAAGGCGCTGGACGGGGCTCTGGGCGCGGACCTGGACGCCCCCCTGGACCCCGATGACCCGGGCCTCGCCCAGCGGGGCGCCGCCTTCGTCGGCGACGCGGCCTGGGGAGCGGTGCGGGGCGCGGCGGAGGGGGTGATGCCCTTCCGTGCCTGGGTGCGCAAGCTGACCGGGGCGGAGAAGCATGCCCGGACTGTGGCCGCCGCCATCTCCGCCGGGGTGGTGCGGCGGGCTTATCTCAAGGGGTTGGGCCAGGCGGCGGGCTGCGAACCGCCAGCGGCACCGCGCCGGCGGGAAGCTGAAGCGGCCAAGCCCTGAGCGGGGCTCAGGGGCGCAGGTAGGCGTAGCCCTGCTGTTGCTTCTTCATGATTTCCACCACCCCGGAGGGCACGTAGCCCACGGGGGCCAGCATGTCTTCCTTGTTGAGCTTCTGCTTGCGCATGGTGTTCTGGCAGGCCATGACGGCAATGCCCGCCTCGCTGGCTTCCTGGACCCGGTTGCCCACCTCTGAATCGGCCTTGAGCATGTTGATGCCCGGACCGAAGGCCACGATCTCCACATCGATGTTCTCCTTGCCCAGGTCCTTTTGCAGGTTGCTGGCGTTGTTCAACACCAGGTTCCATTTGGCGGGATCGCTTTCGCTGACCTGGACCACCACCTTGGCCTTGTCCGCGGCCTGGGCAGGCAGTTGGCTGGTCAGCAGGATCAGGCCGGTCAGGGCAGAGGCCAGAAGGCCACGGGGGGTGTGCATGTTCGTCTCCTCGTTGATTGCATGGATCGGTTTGGAAACCAGCAAGGGCTGGCCAGGATAGGACGGCCGGGCAGCGGATTTATTCCAGACGGGCTCCGGTAACGATTGGTTACAACCCCACACAGGCCGGACACGGCTCCCTTACAGGCGCTGCCTAGACTGCCCAGCACCGACACAGCAAACACAGGTGTCGGCAACGTGACCAAGGAGTCAACATGAACACCACTCGCATCGCCAAAATCCTGGGCCTGGCCGCCCTGTCCTCCCTGTCCCTCCTGTCCGGCGCCAGCCAGGCGGATGGCTGGGGCTTTTACGTGAACAACGGCTTCCCCCCGGCGCCGGCCTTCATGCCCCCGCCCCCCATGGGCAAGCCCGGCGCCTGGTGCCCGCCCCAGGTGGCTCCCCGGGTGGCCTATCAGCCGGTGAACGCCGCCCAGGCCGATCAACGCGAGCGCATCTTCCAGGGCATCCGGTCCGGCCAACTGACCCAAAGGGAAGCGGAGGAACTGTTCCGCGACCAGCGCAAGATCGACAAGGTGGAACAACGCTACCTGGCCGACGGCCGCCTCACCCGGGGGGAATGGGCGGACCTGAACGACCGCCTGCGGGAATCCTCCCGGGAGATCTACGAGGAGAAGCACGACCGGGATCGCTACGGCCAGCACTACGGCCATGGCCGGGATCACGGCCACCCGTGGGGCTGGTATTGAGGCTCCATCCCGGATGGGGACGGGGAGCCCGGCTCAGGGCTCCGGACGGCAGGCGTGCAGGACCGCCAACAGGTCAGCCCTGGCGAAGTCCCCGCCCCGGCAGGTTGCCAGGGCCGCGAGCAACCGCCTGGCGGCCGGGCTGCCCAGCCCGTCCCCCCCTGGGAGCCGGGGGCCCCCATGCCCGGACCGGTTGAGGTCCGGCCGGATCAGGCCGGCCAGCACCCTTTCCGGGTCGGCCACGGCCAGGTCGCAATGGCGGGCCAGGTCTTCAATGACCCGGCTGCCCCGCCGGAACCAGTCCTCGTAATGGACGACGTGGCAATCGGCCCGGGTATGCCACAGGGCCTCCCAGGTCCGGCGCAGCCACACCGCCTCGGCCGTCCCGGCGTCCACCCCGTAGGCGGCCATGAAGGAGCGGATCACGCTGTCCGGTTGCCGCAGGGCCAGCAGGTAGCGGGGCGCCAGGTCCCGCGCCGCGAACAGTTCCTGCCAGAGGGGCAGGAAGGGAGCGGTGCGGGGGTCCTTGAAGCCCCACAGCCCGGTTGCCCGGGCCAGCCGGTCGTCCAGCAGGGCCCCCAGGTCCCGGGCCGCTTCCCGGGTGGCCGGATGGTCCAGCCAGTCCGTCGGCAACGGGTGGAAAGGCCAGGCCCCCAGGCTGCGCATCAGGTCGGCCTGGCGGCGGACGAGGGCGGCGTCCTCGTAGAAGCCCTCCGGATTGTCCGGCCGGGCCGCGATGAGCTGCTCGGACACGGCCATGCCCAGGCCGGCCAGGGCTTGCATGAGCAGGGAGGTGCCGCTGCGGCCGGAACCCAGGACGACGACCAGGGGGCGGGGTGAATTCATGATCGCGGCATTGTAGGGGAGCCGGCCGGGGAATCCTGCCGTCCGAGCCCTGCACGCATTCCGTTGGGGCCCGTCTTGTGCTCCAATTCCCTCCTTTTCGGCGTCCGCCGGCGCGGCTGTTTTCCGGTTCCGCGCCCCTGTCATGAAAATCACCGTCAGCGAACTGATCGTCCGTTATCTGGAGCGGCTCGGCGTGCACGTCCTCTTCGGCATGCCGGGGGCCCACGTATTGCCGATCTACGATCGCCTGCACGGTTCGGCGGTGAAGAGCGTGCTGGTCAAGCACGAACAGGGCGCGGCCTTCATGGCCGGGGGCTATGCCCGGGTGTCCCACCGGGTGGCGGCCTGCATCGCCACTGCCGGTCCCGGCGCCACCAATCTCGTTACCGGCATCGCCAACGCCCACGCGGAACGCCTGCCGGTGCTGGTGATCACCGGCGAGACCTCCACCTACATCTTCGGCAAGGGAGGGCTCCAGGAGAGCTCAGGGGAGGGAGGCGCCATCGACCAGTGCGCCCTGTTCGCCGGCATCACCCGTTACCGGAAACTCATCGAGCGCACCGACTATCTGGGCCAGGTGCTCAATCGGGCCGCCCAGGCCCTGCTGGGCCCCGACCCGGGCCCCGTGTTGCTGTCCATTCCCTTCAACGTGCAGAAGGAACTGGTGGACGCAACCCTCCTGGACCAAGTGCACATCCCCCACCCGTCCGCCCCGATGCCCGTTGCCGCCGGCCCGCTCCCGGAATTGGCCCGCCTCATCCGCGAGGCCCGCTATCCGGTACTGGTAGCGGGTTATGGGTGCATCCGTGCGGGCGCCCGGGGCGAAGTGACCCGCCTGGCCGAAGCCCTGAACATCCCGGTGGCCACCAGCCTGAAGGGCAAGGGCGTGGTGCCGGAAGGTTCGCCCCTGTCCCTGGGCTGTCTGGGCGTCACCTCCAGCGGTGAGGCCTACCGCTATATCGTGGAGCAGGCGGACCTGCTGGTCTTCCTGGGGGCCGGTTTCAACGAGCGCACCAGCTACCTGTGGGACGAACGGCTCCTGGCCGGCAAGCGCATCGCCCAGGTGGACCGGGACGCCGCCCAACTGGGCAAGGTGTTCCAGCCGGACGTGGCCGTTCACGGCGACATCCGCGACGTGGCGGGGGAACTCCTGGACCGGCTGGCCGACTGTCCGGCCAAGGACCTGGACCGCCTGGCCGCCCACCGCCTGGCCGCGCCCGAGCCCGCCCGGGGCGGTGAACGGGAGCGCTTCCGGCTCATGGAAGCCTTCTTCGTCCACCTGGCCCGGCGCTTCCCCGAGGATGCCCTGATCTTCGACGACAACATCGTCTTCGCCCAGAGCTTCCTGGACGTGTCCCACGCCAATCACTATTTCCCCAATTCCGGCATCTCCTCCCTGGGCCATGCCATTCCCGCCGCCATCGGCGCCCGCTTCTTCCTGCCCGAGGCCCCCACCTTCGCCATCCTGGGGGACGGGGGCTTCCAGATGTGCTGCATGGAGTTGATGACCGCCGTGAACTACGGCATTCCCCTCAACACCGTGGTCATCAACAACGGCAGCATGAGCCTGATCCGCAAGAACCAGTTCCAGCTCTATGGCGAGCGCTACATCGACTGCGATTTCGTCAACCCGGACTTCGCCCTGCTGGCCGCGGCCTTCGGCATCCGCCACCACCGGATCGGCAGCGAGGCCGACCTGGACACCCTGTTCGCCCAGGCCGACCTGCAAGGTGGCCAGAACCTCATCGAGATCCTCCTGGACAAGCATGTCTTCCCCAGCTACCTCTCGGCACGCTGAAGCCGGCTCCCCGGCCCTGGTGGCCCAGCGCCAGACCATCGCCCGCCTTGAAGCCGCCCTCTGGGAGGGTGGCTTCAACGAAAAGCACCTGCCCGCCTACCAGGCTGCCTGGCGGCACCTGGAAAACCTCATGGCCGCCACCGGAAACCCCGACCCGCGCCACGGCTTCTTGCTGGTGATTCCCGTGGCCGACAGCCCCCGGCACCTGGCCACCTGCCTGGACAGCCTGCTCGCCCTGTGCGAGGCCTACGGCTATGGCGGCCGCACGGCAGCCGGCCAATGGCGCAAGCTGTCCGTGCTGCTGGCCGACGACTCCGCCGAGGCCGCCGCCCTGGCCCGCCACCGGGCCCTGGCGGATGACTACCGGGCCCGGGGCCTGCGCATCCATTACTTCGGCCCCGGGGAGCAGATGGCCCTGCTGGACGGCCTGGCCCACCTGGACCTGACCCCCGTGGTGGGCCACCACGCCCGCCCCGGCTTCGGCCACAAGGGCCAGGCCATGATGCGCAACATCGCCTATCTGCAGGTGGCGGCCATGGCCGAGGCGGAGAGCCGGGCCCTGGGCGGCCCCCTGCTCTGCTACACCCTGGATGCGGACCAGACCTTCCAGGTGAAGGTGGCCACGGCGGCCGGGGACGCCCAGGTGGCGGCCCTGAGCTTCTTCCACCAGATGGACGCCATCTTCCAGGACGCCTCGGTCCGGGTCCTCACCGGCAAGGTGGTGGGAGATCCCCCCGTGTCCCCGGCGGTGATGGCCGGCAACTTCCTGGACGACGTGCTCGCCTTCCTGGCTGAGATGGCCCACACCGAAGCGGGCCTGCCCTATCCCCGCCACATCGCCAGCACCCGGGGATCGGGAGAGGCCGCCTACCACGACATGGCCGACCTGTTCGGCTTCAGGGCCGGGGGCGAGACCTACCGCTTCCGCTGCGGGCTGGCGGGGGAACCGGACAACGCCGCCTGCTTCGCCGACTTCGCCCGCCGCCTGAACCGCTTCTTCCACGGCGAGCATCCCACCCGGGTCACCTACTACCGCCACGAGGACGCCCTGGCCTCCCTGGCCCCGGCCCGCACCGTCTATACCGGCAACTACGTGTTCCGCCCGGACGCCCTGGACTGGTTCATCCCCTACGCCCCCCTGCGCCTGCGCATGTCGGGCCCCACCATGGGCCGCCTCCTGAAGGCGGAGCTGGGGGACGGCTTCGTCGCCGCCAACCTGCCCATGCTGCACCGGCGCACCCTGGACGACACCGGCCAGTCGGAATTCCGCCCCGGCGTGGTGGACCGGGACGCCCTGGTGGATCTGTCGGACGAGTTCGAACGCCAGTTCCACGGCGACGTGCTGCTGTTCGCCATGGAACGGCTCACCGCCCGGGGCTACCCGGCCAGCCCCCTGGAAGAAGCCACCGTCCGGACCGTGCTGGCTGACACCCGGGCCGACATGGCCCGCCGCTACCGGGACAAGCAGGCCGCCATGCTGGCCCGCCTGGCCCGCCTGGACAGCGTGTTGGATGACCCGGGCCACTGGTGGAACCAGAACGGGCAACATCGGGAAGCCGTGGCCCGCTTCCGCACCTTCGCCGACAACCTGGCGCGCAATTTCGGCCCCCGGGCCCTGGCCCAGGCCCTCCTGGACGATCCCCAACGGCTGGCCACCTGGCAGGCCCGGCAAATGGACGCCATCCTGAACCTGCCCCGCCACCGCCAGACCTGGCGCCAGGCCCTGGCCCGGCTGACTCCCCCTCCCGGCGGAAAGGTGGTGGAAGGCGGGACTCTGGTCTAGGCCCCCGTCCCGGCCCATGATCTTCCCCCTGCGCCACGGCCTCCATCGCCTGCGCTATCCGGAGCGCTACGCCCAGCTCGACCGCCTGCTGGCCAACCAGTCCCTCGGGCCCGTTACCCTGGCACGACAGCAACGGGAAGCCCTGGCCGCCATCGCCCACCACGCCCGGACCCGGGTCCCCTACTACGCCCGGCGCCTGGCCGACTGGGACGGCAACCCCGCCACCCTGCCCATCCTCACCAAGGAGGACGTGCGCACCCACCTGGACGACCTGCTGGACCGCGACGCCGATCGGACCCGGGTGGGCCTGGGCCACACCGGCGGCTCCACCGGCCAGCCCCTGGCCTTCTGGTACGACCAGGCCAAGCACGAACTCATGCGCGCCGGCATGATGCGCGGCTTCATGATGTCCGGCTGGCGGCCGGGCCAGAAGGTGCTCTACCTGTGGGGCGCCCGCCAGGACACGGGGAAGGGCGGCGTCTTCGCCAACCGCCTGACGGATCTGCTCGCCGGGGAACGCACCGTGGCCGCCACGGCCTACAGCGACGCCCTGCTGGATCAGTGGATCCAGCTGATCCGCCGCTGGCGTCCCACCCTGCTCTACGGTTACGCCTCGGCCCTCCACGAACTGGCCCGGAGGATCCTGGAACGGAAGCAGACCCTGCCTACCAGCCTCATAGGCGCCTACTCCACCGCCGAAATGCTCCTGGAGGACCGGCGCAGCCTCATGGAGCGGGCCTTCGGCTGCAAGGTCTTCAACCAGTACGGCTGCCGGGAAGTGCCCAACATCGCCTGGGAATGCCGCCATGGCGGCATGCACGTCATGGCCGATCTGGTCCACCTGGAAGCGGTGCCCACGGACGGGGAGGATCGGCTCCTGGTCACTTCCCTGACGAACCGGCTCATGCCTTTCATCCGCTATGAACTGGGAGACGCAGGCCGTCTGCTGGAAGGTGCCTGTCCCTGCGGGTCGCCCTTCCCCCGCATGGAGATGGGCCTGTGCCGTCACAACGATTTGATCCGCACCCCCGGGGGGAAAACGGTCCATCCGGCAGTGTTCAATCGTCTGCTGTACGGGCTTACCCAGGTCCGCCAATACCAGTGGCGCCAAGTGGCCCCGGACCGGATGGCCCTGGATCTCCTCTGCCCCGCTCCCCTGGCCCCCGAGCAGGTGGCCGCGCTGGAGCGGGCGCTGGGGGCCCAGGTGGACCAGGCCATGGCGCTGGAGATCCATTACCCCGCCGCCATCGCGGCCACCGCTTCCGGCAAGCAGCGCTACATCATCGGCCTGGGGTGACCGCGCCGCCCGCTCCGGAAACACCTGCTTACATCTTCACAACAGACAGCCAACAAGGCGCTTACAGCCGGCCCCTAGAGTGGGAAGCGTCCGCTGACGAACAGATCAAGGCGGCTCTCAACCCAAACTGGAGTGAAATGATGAACATCGCCAAAAACGTAAAAACCCTGTGTGTCCTCAGCCTTGCCACCCTGGGGCTCCATGCCGGCGCCAGCCTGGCCGATTTCGATGGGCACCGGGACGGATTCCGTGGCAACCCCTATCTGCAAGGCCCAGCTCCCACCCAGTTCGACGGCGCCTTCAAACAGCAGATCGCCCAGTTGGATGCCCGCCTTGACGAGCAACTGCAGCGGATCCTGGATGGCATGGAGAACGGCCGGGTGACCATGCTCGAGGCCATCCACCTGTTGCAGGAGCACCAGGCCATCAATGCCCTGGAGCGCAAGTACCTGCGCGACGGGCGTCTCGGCCCCTACGAGCTGGCCGACCTGGATCGGCGCATGGACGTGGCCAGCCAGCACATCCGCTGGGAAAAGCGTGACGCGGACCGGGCTGGGCTGAAGAGCTCCTATGAAGGGCGCTTCGCAGGTCCCTTTGCGGGTCCCTTCCCTGGTCCCTTCGAGGGCGGTCGTCGCTGATCCACACTCCCGCAAAAGCAGCGAGGCCGCCCCTGGGCGGCCTCGCTGCTTCGGCACGCGGGGAACGCGGATCAGCCGCAGTCCTTGCTGCCGCAGCTCAGATCACCAGGCCGGCCGGGGTCGGCGTATTTCTCGTCTTCCAGCCGCTCCCGGTCTTGCTCGTATTCGGCGCGGATCTTCTCCGCCCGGGACTTGAGCCGCTCCATGCGGGCTTCATAGGCGCCGGGCTGCTCTTCCAGGAAGCGCTCGCCGAACAGGGCGTGCTTGAGGAAGCTGTAGCCGAAGTCCAGCAGGGCCTCGTCATCGGCCACCAGGACGGCCATGACATCCATGGGCACGTCGTAGGTCTTGTTGAAGGACTCGCTGATGACGAAGGCGCGGAAGCGGTCCACGTCGTAGCTGGCCATGAAGAAGAGTTGGTTGGAGACGGCCGGGGGCTTGCCGATGGCCGGTCCGGCGGATTTCTTCTTCAGCACCAGTTGCCGCCAGCCCCGGCCCTTCTCGTCGTAGACGTCCACGCCCTGTTCCTGGCGGTACTCGTCGATGGTCAGGGAACGGGGTTCCCGGTGCCCCAGGCAGTGCTTTTCTTCCACCAGGGCATAGGAGGTGCGATCCGTATATTCGTCCTGGTTGCGCAGGGAGAGCAGGGCCACGGGATAGTAGCGGCAGGCGGTGGGGCGATCCTCATAGACGCCGCAGCCCTCGGGCTTCATGAAACGGCAGGCGGTGCCGCCTTCCACGGCGCGGAACTTGACCCCGGGTGTGCCGTCCTGGTCCATCTCGTAGGGCACCGTGTATTCCTTGAGAAAGTCGCCGGAGGACAGGCCCAGGCGGTTCTTCAGGCGCAGGATGTCATAGGGGGTGAGGGTGATGTCGATGTTGGAGCAACAGGCATTCCAGCAGCCCACGTCCCGATGGCAGCGGAACTGGATGACCTTGTCCCCGGACAGCATGTTGGGGGTGACGGGGCTGAGCTCGAAGGGCGCATCCTCGGCCAGGTTCTTGAATTGGGAGTCGTCCATGGCGGCACCTCGATGATTTGACAGGCAATGTTAGATGGGGGCGGAACGGGCATTCGCAAGGTGGGCCTTGGGAATGGCGGCTCCGGAATGAAAAAACCGGACGCCTTGTGGGCGTCCGGTTCTTCCGGCAAGGCGACCGCTTAGTGGGCGGCGGGCTTGAACAGCTTGGACTTGTCCACCAGGTCCACGTGGCGACGCTTGAAGTTCGTCCACTTCTTGGTGTTCTTGTCGTAGATGGAGTTGCCGAAGACCTTCCAGTTCTCTTCGTCCACGAAGTTCTTGTCGGTCCGGTAGTAGAAACCGGGATAACGAGACTCTTCACGGAACTGGATGTGCTTCATGTGGGCTTCGGCCGTCAGGATGCGGTGGTAGTTTTCCCAGGCACGCAGCAGTTCATGCAGATCCTTGGCGCGCATCTTCATGGCGTCTTCTTTCAGCATTTCCAGCTTCTGCTCGGCGACTTCCAGCATCTTGTCGTTGGTGTTGTAGTAGGTGGCCACACCGGCAACGTACTCGTCCATGATCTTCTGCAGACGGAATTGCAGCATCTTGGGGGTGATGTAGTTGGGGTTGACGTCGATGGCCGTGGTGTAGTCCTTGAACTCCAGGTAGGTACGGACCGGACGGTAGATCTCTTCGACCAGGGCGTCGACGGGGGTGTCGAGCTCGACCTTCAGATCCTTGTTGTCCAGGCAGTACTTGACCATGGCACGGGCGGCCAGACGGCCTTCGGTGTGGGAACCGGAGGAGAACTTGTGGCCGGAAGCGCCAACGCCGTCACCGGCGGTGAACAGGCCGTTCACGGTGGTCATGCCACGATAGCCCCAGCTCCAGCCACGGGGCAGGTGAGCCGGCACGCCGTCGATCTCGGGATCGGCAGCGGTGGGGGCGCCCACGTCGGTAGGACCGGACACCCAGATGCCGCAGCAGCCGGAGTGGGAACCCAGCAGGTAGGGCTCGGTGGGCATCAGCTCGGAGTTCTTCTTCTCGGGCTCGACGTTCTCACCCACCCAGATGCCGCACTGGCCGACGCACATGTCCAGGAAGTCTTCCCAGGCTTCGGCTTCCAGGTGCTTCACCTCGCGGGGGGACAGGGTCTTGGCCAGGTTGCCCAGGGCGGTGACGGTGTCCATCCAGATCGGGCCACGGCCTTCCTTCATTTCCTTCAGCATAACGTGGTTACGCAGGCAGGAAGCGGGAACGGCGGCTTGGCCGTAGGGGGGGTACTGGTCCAGCATGGCCTTGTTCTTGGCCAGGTAGTCTTCGCCGTAGCCGTTGGTGGCCTTGGCCTTGAACAGCAGGAACCAGGCACCGACCGGGCCGTAGCCGTCCTTGAAGCGGCAGGGCACGAAGCGGTTTTCCATCATGGTCAGCTCGGCGCCGGCTTCGGCAGCCATGGAGTAGGTGGAGCCGGAGTTCCACACGGGGTACCAGGCGCGGCCGGTACCTTCACCCACGGAGCGGGGACGGAAGATGTTCACGCAACCACCGGCGGCCAGCAGGATGGTCTTGGCCTTGTACACGAACAGCTTGTGCTCGCGGGTGGAGAAGCCGACGGCACCGGCGATGCGGTTCTTGTCGGCGGCGTCGTTCACCAGCTTGACGATGAACACGCGCTCCTGGATGCGGTCCATGCCCAGGGCCTTCTTGGCGGCTTCAGCGACGATCCACTTGTAGGATTCGCCGTTGATCATGATCTGCCACTTGCCGGAACGCACGGGCTTGCCGCCGTCCTTCAGGGAGGGCAGGCCTTCGCCGATGGCGGCGGCGCCGTCGTGACGCTCGCCGTTGGCGTCGGTCTTCCAAATGGGCAGGCCCCACTCTTCGAACAGGTGCACGGAGTCGTCAACGTTGCGGCCCACGTCGTAGGCCAGGTCGTCACGGGTGATGCCCATCAGGTCGTTGGAGACCATGCGGGCGTAGTCGGCGGGGTCCTGAGCGTCGCCGATGTAGGTGTTGATGGCGGACAGGCCCTGGGCCACGGCGCCGGAGCGGTCCATGGCGGCCTTGTCGACCAGCTTGATCTTCAGGTCCACGCCGGCTTCGGCCTTGGCGACCTCGGCCCAGCGCATGACTTCATAGGCGGCGCCGCAGCAGGCCATGCCACCACCGATCAGCAGGATGTCGACTTCTTCCTGGATGACGTCGGGATTTCCAAATTCAGCCATTTCTCTTACCTCTTTTCGATTACTTGCGGATCAGTTCGGCGGGGTTGCCGGCGCGGAAACCGCCCATCACACCAGCGGTGAAGTTGCCCACGGCCTGAATGTCGGCCAGGGTGGGCACGGGCTTGCCACCGAACGGGTCGATGGAGCCTTCCGGGGTGGTACGGATGGGGAACTTGAAGCGCTTCAGCACGCCGTTGCGGAACTTGATGGTCCACATGATGGAGTCGGAGCCGCGCAGGGGCTGCACGGAACCGCCCAGAGGCACCACGTCGGCGTAGTGGCGGGCTTCGATGGCCTGCTGGGGGCAGATCTTCACGCAGGAATAGCATTCCCAGCACTGCTCGGGTTCCTGGTTGAAGGACTTCATGGCGTGGCCGGTCTCGGAACCATCGCGGTCCAGTTTCATCAGGTCGTGCGGGCAGATGTACATGCAGGCGGTCTTGTCTTGACCCTTGCAACCGTCGCACTTGTCGGTACGGACGAAGGTAGGCATTCAAACACTCCTTGTTAGCTAACAATCCGCGCTCTTCACGCGGCCCATTCAGTAAATCCGAGCCCCACCTTGGCCGGGGGGCGTATCGCGAATCCGCTTCCGGCGGGCTCGGGGTCCTAAATTCTCTTGAGCGGGTAGTCGGTGGTCGGTAGTCGGTAGCTTGAATTTCCGCGCCAAGGGCGCGCATGAAAAAGCTACTGACTACCAACTACTCTCTACCGACTGCATTCCGCCTCAAGCGGCGGAATGCCCCTTCAGTTCCACCTTGACGTTCTGCTCGGCGGTGAGGCCCTGGTAGTATTTCTTCAGCACGGCGGCGACTTCGGGACGGCTGAACTCCACGGGCAGGTCCTGGCCTTCGGAGAGCATGGCGCGGACCTTGGTGCCGGACAGCAGGATGCGGTCATCCTTGGTGTGGGGGCAGGTACGCTGGGAGGCCATGCCGCCGCACTTGTTGCACCAGAAGGTCCAGTCGATGTTCATGTTCTTGGTTTCCAGGGCGCCGGCGGGGATCTCGTCGAAGATCTTCTGGGCGTCGAAGGGGCCGTAGTAGTCACCCACGCCGGCGTGGTCCCGGCCCACGATCAGGTGGGAGCAGCCATAGTTCTGGCGGAACAGGGCGTGCAGCAGGGCTTCGCGGGGACCGGCATAACGCATGTCCAGGGGGTAGCCGGCCTGGATCACGGTGTTGGGGGCGAAGTAGTTGTCGATCAGGGTGGCGATGGCCTCGGAGCGCACTTCGGCGGGAATGTCGCCCGGCTTCAGGGCGCCCAGCAGGGAGTGGACCAGCACGCCGTCCATGGTCTCGATGGCGATCTTGGCCAGATATTCGTGGGAGCGGTGCATGGGGTTGCGGGTCTGGAAGGCAGCCACGCGGGTCCAGCCCATTTGCTTGAACTTGGCGCGGGTCTCGGCGGGGGTCATGAACTGGTCGCCGTACTTTTCCTTGAAGCCGCCGTCGGACAGGACCTTGACCGGGCCGGCCAGGTTGATGGGTCCCTGGTCCATGACCATCTTGACGCCGGGGTGGGCCAGATCGGTGGTCTTGTAGACCATCATGCACTCGTGGCCCTTGTCGATGCCGTAGATCTCGGTGACCTTCATGGTGCCCATGATCTCGCCGGTCTCGCTGCTCACCAGGGCCACGTCCTGGCCCAGGGTCAGGGTCTGGGCGGTCTGGGTGTCGGTGGAGAGGGTGACGGGGATGGGCCAGAACAGGCCGTTGGCCATCTTGTAGCCGTCGCACACGCCCTGCCAGTCGCCGTGGGTCATGAACCCTTCCAGGGGGGTGAAGCCGCCAATGCCCATCATGATCAGGTCGCCGGTCTCCCGGGAGGACATCTTGATCTTGGTGAGGCTCTGGGCGCGGGCCAGTTCAGCGTCGCGGGCGGCGCCTTCGAGCAGCAGAGGCTTCAGTTCGTCTCCGCCGTGGGGGTTCACCAGTCGGGTCATGGGGGGCTCCTAGGGACGTGTTGATTAGAATAGGCTGATAAGCCGAATGGGCCGCGAGAATAGCACCCGCCACCCCCCCTCACTAATCAGACTTATTTCTTTGCAAATAAATTTTTTTTGGGCTTGGACCCCGGTTTCCCCGACCCGGCCCAGCCCGCTGGAGACGGACCCGGTCCGCCGCTACAATGGCCCGGTTTTTCGGAGATCGATATCCATAATGCGCCCCCTGAGCCTGCTCCTCCCGCTCCTGCTGTCCCTGTTCGCCGGTTGTGCAAACCAGGAAATCCAGCGCAAGGACGGCACCAGTTCCGCCCGAACCTTCACCTTGTCCAGTCTGGCCAAGAGCGACGTGGACATCATCACCGAACTCAATCAGCGGGAGATCCACAAAAGCCTGCGCCTGATCGCCGAAAAGCTTTACCGGCGCAACCCCAGCGAGTACCGCAAGACGGGCTTCGAGAGCCCGGAGGCCGCCACCGAACGCATCTTTGAACATCTGGCCAACTGGCCCGAGTCCCCCCTGGCCAAATTGAACTGGGAGGACAATTTCAAGCTGGCCTTCCAGGACGCCTATGGCGGCGACCGGGTCTATGCCTTCATGACCGCCCTGACCACCATGGTCATGGCCTCCTACAACCATAAGACGGCCTTCTTCCTGCCCGACGAAGTCTCCGCCCAGAAGCTGTACAACAGTGCCCGCAACATCGAAACGGCGGTGTGGAAGCTGTCCAACGCCCGTTACGGCGGCACGGGTGGGCGCATGTTGATCAGCAACAGCATGGACGGGGAGGTGCAGAACCTGTCCTTCGAACGGGAGTTCGGCAAGCTCATCGCCCAGCAGGACCTGCTGGCGCTCATCATGGAGGACCGGGGCAATCGTTCCATCAGCCGGGTCTTCCAGAACGCCGCCTCCTTCGCCTTCCTGCCCATCTGATGACCTGATGGACTGGCGCCGGGCCGAGGACTACGCCTTTGCGGCAGACCTGGACGCCGCTGGCTGGGCTTGGCAGTTCCTGCGCCGCTGTCCGGAATACCGGGCCGACCATGCCTGGTTCATCGCCACCTGGCGGGCCCTGGAGACGGACTATGGCACACCGCCGACCCGGGATTACTTCCACTGGAAACAGGACCCCCGGGCCTGGCGGACCCAGGCCGGATTGGCCGGGTGCAGCCTGGAGGCCTGCCCCGGCGAGGGAGACCAGGTGCTCATCGAATGCTGGATGGGGGAAAAATGGGGCTTCCGCAAGTTCCCCCCCGATCCGGCCGAGGATTTCCCCCCGGACCTGACCTGGCGGCACATCCCCATTCCCATGCCCCCCCTGGCCAACGATGCATTTCCCGCCCTGGCGGCCGGCCAGGTGGCCCTGGCCTTCGATCTGGAGCTACCCCTGGGCCCCCAGTTGGAGGCGGCCCGCCAGGAACTGGCCCGCCAGCGCCACGCCCTGACCCGGGCCGGCCACCCGCCGTTCCATCCGGGCCACGCCGCCCCTCGCTGGACCCGCTGGCTGCGGTTGCTGGACGCATTGGCGGCGGGGGCGGAACCGGAAACCGCCGGCCAGGTCATGAACATGGCGGACCCGGTTGCCGAAGCATCGGCGGCCCGGCGTATGGGCTGTCATGATTACCGCCGCATACTGCGGCTCATCGAACAAACCAGTTGATCAAGGAGAGCGACATGGCCATGGACGTCATCGACTACGACATCTTCGGCGACGACATGCAGTACGTGGAAATCGAACTGGACCCGGGTGAGGCGGCCATCGGCGAGGCCGGCATGATGATGTTCATGCAGGACGGGGTGGAAATGGAGACGGTGTTCGGCGACGGTTCCGCCAGCCAGTCCGGGCTCTTGGGTAAGCTCATGGGTGCGGGCAAGCGCCTGCTTACCGGCGAATCCCTGTTCACCACGGTCTTCGTCAACCAGGGCCAGGGCAAGAAACGGGTGGCCTTCGCCGCCCCTTTCCCGGGCAAGATCGTGCCGGTGGACCTGAGCCAGATCGGCGGCACCCTCATCTGCCAGAAGGACGCCTTCCTCTGCGCCGCCAAGGGTGTGAGCCTGGGGCTGGCCTTCCAGCGCCGGTTGGGAGCGGGTTTCTTCGGCGGCGAGGGTTTCATCCTGCAAAAACTGGAGGGGGATGGCATGGCCTTCTTCCATGCCGGCGGCACCATCGCCGAAAAGACCCTGGCCCCCGGGGAAGTGCTGCGGGTGGATACCGGCTGCCTGGCCGCCCTGCAACCCTCGGTGGATTACGACATCCAGTACGTGGGCAAGATCAAGACCGCCCTGTTCGGTGGTGAGGGCTTGTTCTACGCCAAGCTCACCGGCCCGGGCAAGGTCTGGTTGCAGACCCTGCCCCTGTCCCGCCTGGCCAACCGCATCATCGCCGCCGCACCCAGCCTGGGCGGGAAGCAGTCCGGGGAGGGCTCGGTGCTGGGCGGCCTGCTGGACGGCGACAACAGTTGAGGTCACAGCCCTGTAACAGTGGCGTCCCATCATCCTGGAAACGGCAGTTGGACGCGCCAGCGGGCGCGTAGCGGGCTCGCCTGACGGGTGACCGTTTCGAAGGGGCGCCATCAATATCCATGAGGCACATCAAAGGAACATGAGCGGTCAACTGCGGTTTCTAGGATCATGGCCGTTTTGTCGGGAGAACCAGGCATGGATTTGATCCTCTGGCGTCACGCGGATGCCCGGGACGGGGAGCCGGACATGGACCGGGCCTTGACCAACAAGGGCGAACGCCAGGCCGGCATCATGGCGGAATGGCTGCTGCCCCGCCTGACCAGGGATACCCGCATTCTGGCCAGCCCCGCCGTGCGCACCCGCCAGACCGCCGATGCGCTGGGCCTGGAGTACGAAGTGGTCGGGGAAATCGCCCCCGGGGCCGATGGCGTCCACGTGCTGGCCGCCGCCGGCTGGCCCGACGCCTCCGGCACGGTGCTGGTGGTGGGCCACCAGCCCACCCTGGGTGAAGCCGCCAGTCTGTTGTTGTTCGGTGAGGCCCGGCCCCTGAGCCTCAAAAAGGCCGGGGTGCTGTGGCTGACCAACCGGGTCAGGGGCAGCCAGCCCCAGACCATCCTCAAGGCGGCCATGACGGTGGAGATGCTGGGGGGTTAATCCAAGCCGAGTTGTTCCACCCAGGCCAGGGCCTGGAGGTGGGCTTCGCTCACCTGCTGGGGTGCCAGCATGAGGGACAGGGCCAGGTCTTCCAGTTGCTTCTCGTCGCCGCTTTCCACGGCTTCCACCAGGGATAGGAAGGGACCGTAGATCCCGGAACGGTCGAGCAGGGCGTCGGCCAGCTTGTCGGTGATCACCACCCGCTCCAGCACTTCCTCCATGGGCATTTCCAGGAAGGCGGGCAACAGGGAGAAGACGCCGACGATGAACAGGTTGTCCTGATCGGACCGGGCCAGCACGTGCTTGCCCAGGAGTTCGCAGAGGCGGCCCCGGGTGATGGCGGTGCGGGACAGGGTGGGCGAGGTGGGGGAGTTGCCCGCCGTCACCAACAGCAGGGTCAGCCAGCGGTAGAGGGGCTGCATGCCCAGGATGCTCACCGCGTGGCGGATGGACTGGACCTCGCAGGACAGGCCGAAACCGGCCGAGTTGATGTAGCGCAGCAGCTTGAAGGTCAGTGCCACGTCCTTCTTGAACAGGGCTTCCAGGTCCTTCACCTCGGCGTTGTTGCGCACCTTCTCCAGGAGTTGCAGCACCGTGGCGTGGTTGGGGTTGATGATCTTGGCAACCAGGTTTTCCGGCCGGGCGAAGTAATAGCCCTGGAAGAAGTCGAAACCCAGGTCCCGGCAATGTCGGAACTGCTCCAGGGTCTCCACCTTCTCTGCCACCAGTTTCACCGGATAGCGGCGGATTTGCTTGACCATGCGCGCCAATTCGGCAGGGCTGTGGGCCAGGACGTCCAGTTTCACGTAGTTGGCCAGGGGCAGCAGGGATTCCGATTCCGGCATGTAGTGGAAGTCGTCCAGGGCGAAGCGGTAGCCCGCCGTTTTGAGCTCCTGCATGCGCGCCAGTATCTCCGGGGTGACCTGGACGGTCTCCAGCACTTCGATGACCACGTTCTCATGGGGCAGCAAGGTGGAGAAGCTGGACATGAGCATGGACACTTCCATGTTCACGAAGGCCAGCTTGCCCTTCAGCAGCCATTCCGTGCCCATGTTGAAGAGGGTGTTGGAGATGACGGTGATGCCGGCGTCCACGTCGGATTCGACCCGGGCCGTCTGGGCGTGGGCGGAATGCCGGAACAGGAGTTCATAGGCCACCAGTTGGTGGCGCACGTCTACGATGGGCTGGCGGGCGATGAAGGCGTCGTTGCTCATGGAAACCGGGACGGGGCGGGATGACCGGCCGGCGGCGGACAGGCCGGCCGGCCGGCGGGGATCAGGGATGGGTGAACAGGCGGGAGGGCGTGTCGGCCTTCATGTCCCCCAGCAGTTCCTCCATGTCCAGCACCAGGACGATGGAGCCGTCGCCCGACAGGGTGGCGCCGGCAATGCCCCGGGGTTTGATGTCCGACAGGGGCTTGATGACCACGTCGTCGCGCCCCACGAAACCGTCCACCGCCATGATGAAGGTGCTGTCCGAGGCATGCATGAGCACGCCGAAACCCGGCGACCGCTGGCCCTCCCAGCCGATGAGGGTGGCCAGACTGCGCACCGGCAGGACTTCATCCCGCACCACCATGGTGGCCCGGCCGGACACCCGCTGCACCTCGTCGGGCTTGATGGGAATGATCTCCCGCACCATGGACAGGGGCACGGCGAAGGACTGGTTGTTGAGGCGCACCACCAGCACCGGCAGGATGGCCAGGGTAAGGGGCAGGGAGATGGTGAAGGTGGAGCCCTGGCCGGGCAGGGAGATCACGTCGATCTTGCCGTTGAGGCGGGAAATGTTGGTCTTCACCACGTCCATGCCCACGCCCCGGCCGGAGACGTTGGAGATCTGGTCCTTGGTGGAGAAGCCGGGCAGGAAGATGAGGTGCAGGGACTGCCGGTCGTCCAGGCCGTTGGCTGTCTCCACGTCCAGAATGCCCTTTTCCACCGCCTTGCGGCGGATCACGTCGGGGCGCATGCCCTTGCCGTCGTCGGAAATCTCGATGTAGATGTGGTCCCCCACCTGGCTGGCGGACAGGGTGACGATGGCCTTGGCCGGCTTGTTGGCGGCTTTGCGCTCCTCGGGGGTTTCGATGCCGTGGTCCACGGCGTTGCGCACCAGGTGGACCAGGGGATCGTTCAGATCCTCGATCATGGTCTTGTCCAGCTCGGTCTCCTCGCCGGACAGCACCAGTTCCACGTCCTTGCCCAGTTGCCGGGCCAGGTCCCGGGCCAGCCGGGGATACTTCTGGAACAGGCGGCCGATGGGCTGCATGCGGGTCTTCATCACCGCGTTCTGCAGGTCCGACACCAGCAGGTCCAGCTGGCTCACCGCCGTGTCCAGGGCCTTCAGGGTCTCCTGGTCGTTGCGGCCGTGGATGATCTGGGTCTTCAGGTTGGCGATGCGGTTCTTGGTGAGGCCGATCTCCCCGGACAGGTTGAGCACCTGGTCCAGCCGGGCCGTGTCGATGCGGATGGTGGTTTCCTTCTGCAGGGACTGGGGCGGGGCGGCGTTGCCGGATTGGGGTGCCCGGGAAGGGGTAGGCAGATCCTGGACCGGGGCGGGATGAGAGGCTGCCGCTGGGGGGGGTGCGGGCGTCGGTTCGGGAGCGGACGGGGCCACCGCCACCGGGGCGGGCGCCGGTGCGGCGGCCGGCTGGGGAATGGGGGCACCGGTGAGCACGGCATGCAGTACGTCCCAGTTGATGTCATCCTCCCCCGCCGAGGGGGCGGTGGGCGCTGCCGCCACGGGTTCGGGCGGCGTCGGCAGCGGCGCCGCGGCCGGGGCGGCCGGGGCGGCAGGTGCGGGCGCCGCCTTGCCCAACGGACGCCCGGCCAGGGCATCTTCCAGGCCGACGATGATGTGGGGATCGGCGGGCTGGGGTTGGACGCTCTGGGACAGGGCACCGAACATGTCGCGCACCGAGGCGGTGGCGGCCAGGATGATGTCCATCAGCTCGGCGGACAGGTGCAGTTCGGCGTTGCGCAGCTTGTCGAACAGGTTCTCGGTGCGGTGGCAGAGGCTGACCAGGTTCTCCACGTTGAGGAAGCCGGCACCGCCCTTGATGGTGTGGAAGCCGCGGAAGATGTCGTTGAGCAACTCCCGGTCCTCGGGCCGCTTCTCCAGCTCCACCAGCTTGTTGTCCACCTGGGACAGCAGTTCTCCCGCTTCCAGGAGGAAATCCTGGAGCAGTTCTTCCATTCCGGCAAAGTCGCTCATATGCCTCTCCTCAGGCGGGAGGGCGGCCACTCTGGTCCGCCCGGCCACCCGCAATCGTTAAAAGCCCAGGCTTTCCAGCAGGTCGTCCACCTGTTCCTGGCTGGTCACCACGTCACTGCGTCCGCTCGTGTTGACCACCGGACCGTTGAGCAGGCCGGGATCCACGGACTGGCGTTTCTCCTCGGGGGTGGTCTCGATCAACAGGGCCAGCAACTGGCTTTCCAGGCTCTGGGCCGCCTCCAGCACTTTCTTGATCACCTGGCCGGTGAGATCCTGGAAATCCTGGGCCATGATGATTTCCATCAACTGGGCCTTGGTGGCATCGCTGTGTTCCGGCACCTGGGCCAGGAAGGATCGGGTGTCGCGGACCAGGTCCTTGAACTCGGCCACGCCCAGTTGTTTTTCGAACAGCTTGTCCCATTTGCCGGACAGGTCCCGAGCCGTGCCCCCCATCTGCGCCTGGATGGGCTTGGCGATCTCGGCGGCGTTGAGGGTCCGCTCGGCAGCCTGGGCGGTCATGGCGGCGATGTAGTTCAGCCGGTCACGGTTGTCGGGCAACTGGTTGGCCACTTTTTCCAGGGTCTTGTCGTAACCCAGTTCCCGCAACAGGTTGTGCAGGCCCCGGGTCATCTGCCCCAGCCGGGCGAACACCCGTTCTCCGCTGGCCCCACCTTCTTCGCCACCCTCGCCCTGGCTTACCGCCCGGGCAATGCTGTCGAACAGGTTCTCCAGTTCCGGCGTGTCGCTGGTGGGTGAAGCCGCCGGCTCGGGCTTGGTGGGCTCCGGGGGCGGGGTAAAGGCGATGCTGTCGAACAAGGCTTCCAGTTCGGGGGAGTCGCCGCTCATCGTTGCTCCTTGCTGTAGGGGGTCGCCCGGCTCACATCCCGTACTTCTCGAAGATCTTGCCCATCTTTTCTTCGAGGGTGGCGGCGGTGAACGGCTTGACGATATAGCCCGAGGCGCCGTTCTGGGCGGCCTCGATGATGTTTTCCTTCTTGGCCTCGGCAGTGATCATGAGCACGGGCAGGTGCTTCAAGGTGGGATCGGCGCGGATGGCCTTGAGCAACTCGATGCCGGTCATCACCGGCATGTTCCAGTCGGTGACGACGAACTGGAAGTTGCCGCCCCCCTTGAGTTTCTGCAGGGCGGCGGAGCCATCCTCAGCCTCATCCACGTTGGTGTAGCCCAGTTCCTTGAGCAGGTTGCGCACAATGCGCCGCATGGTGGAGAAATCGTCCACCACCAGAAATTTCAGGTTCTTGTCGGCCATCCTAGGTCCTCTTCATCCGCGTTGCCCCGGCATTGTAATGAGCATCGGCCCCCTAGCGCTTGAGGAAGGCAAGAACGGTATCGGCCAGCACCGCCGGATCGAACTTGGCCACGTAGGCGTCCACGCCCACTTTCTGGCCCATGGTGCGGTTCGCTTCGGAGGACAGGGAGGAATGCATGACCACGGGGATGCCCTCGAAGCGGTTGTCCGACTTGATGTTGCGGGTGAGCACGTAGCCGTCCATCTCGGGCATTTCCGCATCCACCAGGATGAGCTGGATGTGGTTGCGCAGGGGGACCCGCTCCGACGTGGCCCGATTGGCCATGTTGGCAAGCTTTTCCCAGGCCTCCAGACCGTCGTTGGCCTGGATGTACTTGATGCCCAGCTTGTCCATGACGGAGACGATTTCCTTCCGCGCCACCGAGGAATCGTCGGCGAAGAAGATGGTGGCCTCCCGGCCCGCTTCCATCTGCGGCAGCACGGGCATGGCCTTCTCGCCCAGCACTTCCACCAGCACCCGTTCCACGTCCAGGATGGACACCAGGCGGCCGTCCTCCAGTTCGGTGATGGCGGTGATCATGCCGTCCTGGCCGGCCAGCATGTTTTCCGGCGGCTTCACCTTGTCCCAGTCCACCCGGATGATGCGGTCCACGTCCTGGACCAGGAAACCCTGGGTGTGGCGGGAGAACTCGGTGACGATCATGGTGGCGCCGATGCCCGGCGGAGCGCCTTCCAGCTTGATGAAACGGGCCAGGGAGATCACCGGGATGATGCTGCCGCGCAGGGAGATCACCCCTTCGACCCCGGCCGGCATGTTCGGCGTCATGGTGATGGGTGGGGTGGGCGAGACTTCCCGCACCTTGAACACGTTGATGCCGAAGGTCTCGTGGGTGCCCAGGGAGAACAGCAGCAGTTCCATCTTGTTGGAGCCCGCCAGTTTGGTGCGGGCATCCACGGCTTCCAGGAGCTTGTTGGGTTCCAGCGGATTCATGAGTTTCCGTTCCCCTTACTTGAGCAGGCGGTTCAACACTTCGGCCAGGCGGTGGGGCTCGAACTTGGGCACGTATTCATCCACCCCTACGGACAGTCCCAGTTGCCGGTTGGCGTCCGAGGACAGGGAGGAATGCATGAGCACGGGGATGCCGGCGAAGCGCGGGTCCGATTTGACGTTCTTGGTGAGCACGTAGCCATCCATCTCGGGCATTTCCACGTCGGTGAGCACCAGTTGCACGTAGTCCATGACCGGGCGGCCGGCAATGTCCGCCTGGGCGGCGATCTTTTGCAGTTCCTCCCAACCCTGGCGGCCATTGATGGCACTGATGCCGTTCACGCTCAGGGCCTCCAGGGTGCGTTCGATCTGCTTGCGCGCCACCGAGGAGTCGTCCGCATAGAGAATGGTCCGGTTGGGCTTGTTGAGCGGGGTCAGGGTGGCAAACAGATGGCTGTCGTCCACCTGGGCCGTGTCGGCGAGAATCTTCTCCACGTCCAGCATCATCACCAGACGGCCATCCTTGAGTTCGGTGACGGCGGTGACCATGCCCCCCATGCGGGCGGTGAGCATGCTGGGCGGAACTTTCATCTCGGCCCAGTCCAGACGCAGGATGGTGTCCACCTCACCCACCAGGAATCCCTGGGTGTGGCCGTTGTACTCGGTGACGATCATGATGGACGGAGGCGCGTCGGTGGCGATGCCGATGTATTTCGCCAGATCCACCACCGGCACCAGCACGCCGCGCAGGCTGACCATGCCCTCCACGGCGGAGGGCATGTCGGGGGCCCGGGTGATCTGGGGGATGCGCATGACTTCACGCACCTTGAAGACGTTGATGCCGAAGGTTTCCTTGCGGCTGGTGTTGACGTCCATGCCCAGCGTGAATAGCAGGATCTCCAGCTTGTTCGCACCGGCGAGCTTGGTGCGCGCGTCGATGCGTCTCAACAGATCGGACATGTCCACCTCGAATGGTCGTGCGGCCGCATAGCACATGCCGCTGGGTCGGTCAGGCCATCATCGGCCCAAGCCGGGGAAAACTTTAGTCTCCCCTTAGTTTAATATCCTGACCCCATGTCCGTACCGCCCGCCCTGCCCTCCAAGTCCGCCGAAGACGACGAACTGCGCCAGGCCTTCGCCCTGTTCAGCGAGACTTCGGAAAAGCTGGCGGGCACCTATCTGGAACTCCAGGCCCAGGTGGCCCGGCTGACCAGCGAACTGGCCGATGCCAACGGCGAACTGGCCCGCCGTGAGCGGCTCTCCGCCCTGGGGGAGATGGCCGCCCAGGTGGCCCATCAGTTGCGTACGCCCCTGGCCGCCGCCCTGCTCTATACCGGCCATCTGGCCCGCCCCCAACTGGCCGACGCGGATCGCATACGCTTCGCGGAGAAAACCCTGTCCCGGCTGCGCTATCTGGAACGCCTCATCCAGGACATGCTGCTGTTCGTGAAGGGGGCCCGGCTCAGCGAAGCCACGTTTCCCCTGGCGCCCCTCATGGAAGAACTGCTCCAGACCCTGGAACCCCATGCCCAGGCCCGCCAGGTGGCACTGAACCTGGAACACCCCGCCGAGGCCATGGCCCTGTGGGGCGACCGGCAGGCCATCGCCGGGGCCCTCATCAATCTGCTGGAAAACGCCATCCAGGCCAGCCCGGCCGGCGGCCGGGTATCCCTGACCGTCGGCGGCTTGGGCAGCCCCTTTGCTGCCTTCCGGGTGGAAGACAGCGGCCCAGGCATTGCCGAAACAGCCCGGGAGCGCTTGTTCGAGCCCTTCTTCACCACCCGGGGCGAAGGCAGCGGCCTGGGCCTGGCCATCGTCCGACAGGTGGCGGAAGCCCATGGCGGCTGGGTGGAAGCCGCGCCCCGGGAAGAGGGCGGCAGCCGCTTCACCCTCTATCTGCCCTTTACGGAAAGGGAGCGGGAGCATGCCTGACAGCCTGCCGGTGCTGGTGGTGGAAGACGATGCCGCCCTGCGCGAAGCCCTGGCCGACACCCTGGAACTGGCCGGCTACACGGCCATCCCGGCAGCCGACGCGGAACAGGCCCTGGCCTGGCTGGAACGGGGCGACCCGGGCTTGGTGCTGTCCGACGTGCAGATGCCGGGCATGGACGGCCACACCCTGTTGCGCACCCTGAAAACCCGCCGGCCGGACATTCCGGTGATCCTCATGACCGCCTACGGGCAGATCGAGCGGGCCGTGACCGCCATGCGTGAGGGCGCATCCGATTACCTGCCCAAGCCCTTCGAACCGGACCGCCTGCTGGCGGCGGTGGCCCGCCACTTCCGCCGGGCCGGCGAAGCCCCGGCGGCCGGCGTGGTGGCCGAGGATCCAGCCAGCCTGGCCGTGCTGGATCTGGCCCGGCGGGTGGCAGCCAGCGAAGCGGCGGTTCTGCTGACCGGTGAATCCGGTGTGGGCAAGGAGGTGTTCGCCCGTTTCATCCACCGCCACTCGGTCCGGCATAAAGGGGCCTTCGTGGCGGTGAACTGCGCCGCCATTCCGGAAAACCTGCTGGAATCCGTATTGTTCGGCCACGAGAAGGGCGCCTTCACCGGCGCCTCCACCACCCAGCCGGGCAAGTTCGAGCAGGCCAACGGCGGCTTCCTGCTGCTCGACGAGGTTTCCGAAATGCCGCTGAACCTCCAGGCCAAGCTCCTGCGGGTGCTTCAGGAGAAGGAAGTGGAACGGGTGGGCGGCCGCAGCCCCGTGTCTCTGGACGTACGGGTCATCGCCGCCACCAACCGGGACCTGGGGGCCTGGGTGCGGGAAGGGAAGTTCCGCGAAGACCTGTTCTACCGCCTCAACGTCTTCCCCCTGGAAATTCCCCCCCTGCGCGTCCGCCCCGCCGACGTGGGCCCCCTCGCCCGGCACTTCCTCAAAAGCTCGGAGGCCCTGGTGGGCCGGGGCGGTTTCACCCTGTCGGACGCGGCGTTGGCTGAATTGACGGGGTATGGGTGGCCCGGTAACATCCGTGAGCTAGGAAACGTGATTCAGCGGGCAATGATCCTCGCCGCCGACAGCGTCATCCGCCCCGAGCACCTGATGTTGCCCAGAAACGTCCCCACAGCGGTGGTGGCACCGGCCAACATCCCAGGCGTGCCTGGCGAGGTGGGGCTGAAGGATGTGGAGCGGGAAACCATCCTGGGCACGTTGAAACGCATGGACGGCTCCCGGCGGCGGACGGCGGAGGCCCTGGACATGAGCGAGCGGACCTTGCGCCACAAGCTCAAGCAGTATCGTGAAGCAGGCTTTCTGGATGGAGATGACCTCCTATAATCAGTGTCAGGAGGCAAGGCGATGAGCAATATCGATCAAATGGTCAACCAGCTTCGCGCCGTCGCGGCGCAAGCGTCGAGCTCGTCCGCGCCTCAGGAAGCGGGTGGTCAGGATTTCGCCGCCCTGCTCAAGTCCGCCGTGGCCGAAGTCAACAGCGCCCAGATGGACGCCAAGCAGCTCACCCGCCAGTTCGAGGCGGGGGATCCCGATGTCAACCTCCAGGACGTGGTGCTCTCGTTGCAAAAGGCCAGCCTGTCCTTCCAGACCATGGTGCAGGTCCGCAACAAACTGGTTTCCGCTTACCAGGAAATCATGAACATGCAGGTCTGATCAGGCACGGTTGACGGATGGCCCTGCAGCCCCAGCAGCTTTTCTCCAACTTCGCCCACCGCTTCAACGAGCTTCCCGCCTCCCGGAAGATGGGGTTGGCGGCGGCCCTGGCGGCGTCCATCGCCCTCATCGTGGGTCTGTTCCTCTGGTCCAGCACGCCGGATTACCGGGTGCTTTTCTCCAATCTGTCGGAGAAGGACGCCGGCTCGGTCACCGCCACCCTCCAGCAACTGAACGTGCCCTACAAGACCGAGGCGGGGGGTACCCTGCTGGTCCCCGGCGACCAGGTCTACGACCTGCGCTTCAAACTGGCCGCCCAGGGTCTGCCCAAGGGCGGCGGCGTGGGGTTCGAACTGATGGACACGCCGCGCCTGGGCATGACCCAGTTCCAGGAACAACTGGCCTTCCAGCGGGGCCTGGAGGGGGAACTGGCGCGCACCATCATGTCCCTGGCGCCGGTGGAATCGGCCCGGGTGCACCTGGCCATCCCCAAGCCATCCGTCTTCATCCGCGACAAACAGGCCCCTTCCGCCTCGGTGCTGGTCAATCTGCACCCCGGCCGGGCCCTGGATCCGGGCCAGGTGCAGTCCATCGTGCACATCGTGGCCAGCAGCGTCCCTGAGCTGTCACCCAACAACGTGACGGTGGTGGACCAGACGGGCAACCTGTTCACGGCCAAGCAGGACAGCGCCGCCCTGCGCGGCCTGGACGCCAGCCAGCTGGACTTCGTGCGGCAGATGGAAAACTACTACGCGCAACGCATCGAGGCCATCGTCGAACCCATCGTCGGCAAGGAAAACGTCAAAGCCGAGGTGCGGGCCGACCTGGACTTCTCCGAATCGGAAGCCACCAGCGAAACCTTCCGGCCCAACCCCACCCCCGATGCCCAGGCCATACGCAGCCAGCAGAGCGTGGAGGACGTGAACGGCGGCGGCAACCAGGCCCAGGGGGTTCCCGGGGCCCTGAGCAACCAGCCGCCGGGCCCCGCCACGGCCCCCCTGAACGCCCCGGCCGGCGCCAACGCCGGCCCTAATGGCGCAGGCCAGGCCGTAGGCACGGGCAATGCGGGCTCCAGCCGCAAGGAAAGCACGGTCAATTTCGAACTGGACAAAACCATCCGCCACACCAAGGAGCCCCTGGGCCGCATCAAGCGCCTGTCGGTGGCGGTGGTGGTCAATTACAAGGCCGCCGCCCCTGCCGCCGAAGGCCAGCCGGAGGGCAAACCCACCCCCCTCAACGCCCAGGAACTGGAGCAGATCAACAATCTGGTCCGGGAAGCCATGGGCTTCAGTCAGCAGCGGGGTGACACGGTGAACGTGGTGAACGCCGCTTTCACCGAAACCAAGACGGAAATCGACATCCCCCTGTGGAAAGACCCTGACAACGTATCCATGGCCAAATCGGCCCTGAAGAACATCATCGTCTTCGGTCTGGCCTTCTATCTGGTCTTCGGCGTCCTGCGTCCCCTGCTGCGGGATCTGGTCAAGCCCCCGGAACATGGCCCGGCCCTTGCAGGCGCCGGTGTCCACGGTGGAATCGGTGGCGAGTTGGGTGAAGGCGGCGAGGGCCAGGAACCCGGCAAGGCCGACCAGTACGGCGACGCTCTCTCCAAGGTGAAGGAGTTCACCAAGGCCAATCCCAAGGTGACCGCCGACATCGTCAAGGAATGGATGAACAAGGAATGAGCGACACCAGCGTCAACGAGTGCGCCATTCTCATGCTGGCCTTGGGCAGCGAGGAGGCGGCCGAGGTCTTCAAGTACCTGGGGCCCAAGGAAGTCCAGAAACTTGGCACGGCCATGACCAACATCGGCAACGTGAGCCGGGATCAGATCCAGACGGTGCTGCATTCCTTCATCGGTGAGACCGAGGGCCGGGTGAGCCTGGCCGATTCCGATGAATACATCCGCTCGGTGCTCAAGAAGGCCCTGGGTGACGACAAGGCCGCCCACCTCATCGACCGCATCCTGCAAGGCAACGAGAGCGCCGGCATCGAAAGCCTGAAGTGGCTGGACTCGGCAAGCGTGGCGGAAATGATCCGCAACGAGCACCCCCAGATCATCGCCACCATCATGGTGCACCTGGAACGGGATCACGCCAGCGAAATCCTCAACCTGCTGCCCGAACGCCTGCGCAACGACGTCATGATCCGCATCGCCACCCTGGAGGGCGTCCAGCCCATGGCCATGCGGGAGTTGAACGAGGTGCTGACCCAGTTGCTGTCCGGCGGCGAGATCACCAAGAAGAGCTCCCTGGGCGGGGTCAAGGCGGCAGCGGACATCCTCAACTACATGGGCGGGGCCATCGAAGCCTCGGTGCTGGCCAACATCCGCGAACACGACGCCGAACTGGCCCAGAAGATCCAGGATCAGATGTTCACCTTCGACAACATCCTGGATCTGGACGACCGTTCGGTGCAGCTCCTGCTCCGGGAGGTCCAATCGGAAACCCTCATCATCGCCCTCAAGGGCACCAGCCAGGAACTCAAGGACCTCATCTTCAAGAACATGTCCAGCCGGGCCGCCGAGGCCCTCAAGGAGGACCTGGAAGCCAAGGGTCCGGTGCGTCTTTCCGAAGTGGAGGCCGAACAGAAGGAGATCCTCAAGGTGGTGCGCAAACTGGTGGACGAAGGCCAGATCGTGCTGGGCGGCAAAGGTGGCGAAGAGGGCCTGGTGGAATGACCTGGGCAAAGGCGGCCTGAACCATGTCCCGGGTGATCCCCAAGGAACAGCTCACCGCCTACCAGCGCTGGGAACTGGCCGCATTCGACGGCGACCCGCACAACGGGCCCGCCCGGCAAACCGCCGAACCGCCCCAGGAACCCGTGGAAAAGATGGCCCTGCCCACCGCCGAGGATCTGGAACGTCTGCATCAGGAAGCCTGGCGGGAAGGCCATGACCTGGGCAAGGCCGAAGGCTACCAGGCCGGCCTCGCCGAAGGCCGCCAGGACGCCGCAGAACAAACCCGCCGTCTGCGCGCCCTGGCCGATTTGCTGGAAGGGGGCCGTCTGCGCCAGGACGAAGCCCTGGCCAGGGAAACCCTGGCCCTGGCCCTGGTGGTGGCCCAACAGGTGGTGCGCCGGGCCTTCATGGTCCAGCCCGAATTGTTGCTTGATGGCATCCGCGAGGCCCTCCTGTCACTGCCCGCCCTGAACGGCCACCACAAGATCATCGTCCATCCCGACCACGTGGAGATGGTCCAGACCTGGCTGGGCCATGAACACGGCCACCTGTCCTGGAAGGTGCTGGCCGACCCCAGGCTGGAGCCGGGCGCTTTCAGGTTCGAAAGTGCCTACAGCGAACTGGACGGTACCCTGACCACCCGCTGGCAGGAAATCGCCGAATGCCTGGGGGCTGACGGCAAATGGCTGAGCTGAGCCCTGCCGAACCGGTCATCACCTATCTGCGCGACTGCCAGGAAGCGGTCACCCAGATGTCTCCCTGGAAGGTCACCGGCCGCCTCACCCGGGTGGCGGGTCTCATCATGGAGGCCTCCGGCCTGAAGCTGGCCACCGGCGTCTCCTGCCGGGTCAACATGCCCGGCGGCCAACAGGTGGATGCGGAAGTCGTGGGTTTCTCCGGTGAGCGTCTTTATCTCATGCCGGCCACAGACATCTACGGCCTGGGCCCTGGCGCCACGGTGGAGACGGCTGCCTCCACCTGTGGTTTCGACCCGCCCCGGGTCCATCGCACGTATGCCCCCCGGCGGCGCATCGAGGATCGTATCCGCCAGGTGGCCGTGGGCAGCGAACTGCTCGGCCGGGTGATCGATGGGGCCGGGCGCCCCCTGGATCGGCTCGGCCCCCTGGAGACCAGCCGGCGTGCACCGCTCTATTCGCGGCCCTTCAATCCCATGGAGCGGGAACCCATCAAGGATGTCCTGGATGTGGGCGTACGCAGCATCAACGCCCTGCTCACGGTGGGCCGGGGCCAACGCATGGGCTTGTTTGCCGGCAGCGGCGTGGGCAAATCCATGCTGCTGGGCATGATGGCCCGCTACACCGAAGCCGACGTGGTGGTGGTGGGGCTCATCGGCGAACGGGGCCGGGAGGTGAAGGACTTCATCGAGAACATCCTGGGCGAGGCGGGCTTACGCCGGGCCGCCGTGGTGGCCGCCCCGGCTGACTCCCCCCCCTTGCTGCGCCTGCACGGCGCGGCCTATGCCACGGCCATCGCCGAACATTTCCGCGATCAGGGGCTGCACGTCCTGCTCATCATGGATTCCCTCACCCGCTTCGCCCAGGCCCAGCGGGAGATCGCCCTGGCCGTGGGGGAGCCCCCCGCCACCAAGGGATACCCCCCTTCGGTATTCGCCAAACTGCCGCAACTGGTGGAACGGGCCGGCAACGGACGCAGGGAGGGAGGCTCCATCACGGCCTTCTACACCGTGCTCATGGAAGGGGACGACCAGCAGGATCCGGTGGCCGACGCAGCCCGTGCCATCCTGGACGGCCACGTGGTGCTGTCCCGGCAACTGGCCGACCAAGGCCATTACCCGGCCATCGACATCGAGGCGTCCATCTCCCGGGCCATCACCGAGTTGCTGAGCAAGGACAAACTGGACAAGGTGCGGCGCTTTCGCGCTTTGTACGCCCGCTATCAACGCAGCCGGGACTTGATCACCATCGGCGCCTACGCCAAGGGCAACGACCCCCAACTGGATGAAGCCATCGCCCTCTACCCGCGCATGGAACAGTTCCTGGTCCAGGACTTTCTGCGCAAGGAAGACTATCCGGCCAGCCGGGTGCAATTGGACGCGCTGCTGCCTGGCTGAACTCCCGCCCCCCTGGGTTTGTCACGCATCCCGTGCAGGCTGCGCAGTCCGGACTGACCTGGATGCACCCCGGTCAACCCGGTAAATAATCGTGAACCGGCCCGGCACAGGGCCGAGCGGTTCCCGTGCAGCGAGATCAGCGATCCCCTTCGTGGGCCTTTTTGGAAATCTTGGCCCACATGAACAGTCCCATGGCGATGATGAAGCCGATGGTGAAGAGGCTCAGCAAGCCGATATCGGTATTGAAGAGCTCATGCATCACAACGTCCATTTGCGTACTCCTTTCAGCCCTTACGGGTGGGTTGATGAATGGGACGACTTGGCAACGAGGGGGATGCCCCCGGCGGACACAACCCCCTCGCCGGCAATACGCCAGGCTTTATCTTCGTTTTCCAGCACGTATTCCCGCCGCCCCGACAGGCCCTCCGGCAGGGCGGCGGCATACATACCGTCCATACCGTTCAGAACCAGGGTTTGGTCCAGCTCGGTACGGGTTGGATGGATGATGGTCAGGCGCACCTGGGCGGGCATGGGTGCCAGGGCACCGCGCAGGTGCAGTTTCAGGCCATTGCCGTCAACCCTGAGCTCCGCAGCGATGCCCAGTTCTCCGGCCCGCAGATCAGCGGGCGTGCGGGCCTCCACCACGGTCATGCCCTGCTTGTCCGGCTGGTCGTTGACCAGGCTGTCCGGATCGTGGGCGGCGATGAACACCGTCGAGATGCCGGCCACCACCGCCAGAGCCGGCAGGCCGGCGATGAGCCAGACCATGGGCTCCTTCCACCAGGCACGCTGGGGGGGGGTTTGGGATAGACCGTCAGGATTCACGAGGGCGCTCATTTCAGGAAGCTGGATTTGGCTTCTCGCACGATGTCCTGGGCATCTTCGGCCTGGATCGTGAAGAAAACGGGTTGGCTGGGCTTGCTGAGCTTGAGCCGGTCGGCCCGCAGGACCACATTCAGTTCCACGGTGCCCAGGGCCGGGATCTGGGCACTGGTGCCGGTGGTCACGGCCAGGCCCTCGATGCCCTTGGCAGAGATGGCATAGCGGTGGGGCTGGCCATCCATGTTGATGATCTGCAGGCGATAGAGGTTTTCGATCTGGCCGTTCTCCACCTCCCTGGACAGGGTCAGGCGATCCCGGATCACGTCCACCCGCAGGGGGATGCGGTTGGCCAGGGTGTACAGGAAGGCCACGATGATCCCCGACAGCACCACGGTGTAGAACAGGGTGCGGGGGCGCATGGTGTGCTTGAGGATGTCCTTGTCCGCGTAGTTGCCGTCCACGGCATTCTGGGTGGAATAGCGGATCAGGCCCTTGGGATAGCCCATCTTGTCCATGACCTGGTCGCAGGCGTCGATGCAGGCGGCACAACCGATGCACATGTATTGCAGACCGTTGCGGATGTCGATGCCGGTGGGACAGACCTGGACGCAGATGCCGCAGTCCACGCAGTCCCCCAGGCCCTGGGCCTTGTAGTCGGCGCCCTTCTTGCGCTGGCCCCGGGATTCACCGCGCTTGTAGTCGTAGGTGATGATCAGGGTATCCTGGTCGAACATCACGCTCTGGAAGCGGGCGTAGGGGCACATGTACTTGCACACCTGCTCGCGCATGAAGCCGGCGAAGCCCCAGGTGGCGAAGCCGTAGAAGAATATCCAGAAGGTTTCCCAGGGGCCCAGGTTCCAGGTCAGGAACGATTCGCCCAACACGGTGATGGGGGTGAAATAGCCCACGAAGGTGAAGCCCGTCCACAGGGAGAGCAGGACCCAGGCCACGTGTTTGCCGCCCCGGCGGAGGATCTTCTCGCCATGCCAGGGGGCATCGTTGAGTTTTTTCTGCTTGATGTGGTCCCCTTCGAACCAACGCTCCACCCAGGTGAATAGCAGGGTGTAGACGGTTTGGGGACAGGCATAGCCGCACCACAGGCGACCAGCCACGGCGGTGAACAGGAACAGGGACAGGGCGGAGATGATCAGCAGGGCGGCCAGCCAGACGAAATCCTGGGGCCAGAACACCAGGTCGAACAGGTAGAACTTGCGCCCCCCCAGGTCGAACAGGACGGCCTGACGGTCATTCCAGCCCAGCCAGGGCAGGCCGTAGAAGATGATCTGGGTGAACAGGACCAGGCCGACACGCCAATAGTTGAAGATGCCCGAGACGGCTCGGGGATAAATCTTCTGGTGCACTTCGTAGAGGGACTTCTCCATCTCTCCGGAAGCGTTTTTGATGATGGGTATTTCAGGGGGCTTCTGGGCGGCCATCTGAGCTCTCTTCTAGGTTCCGAGGTTGACTGGATCCAGCGCTGGGGCGACTGGCGGTGCTGGGTTTCGCAGGTAGGGCGAACATGCATTTCAGCCTGGACTCGGAAGCCAGTCCACTCCCCCAAGGGGGAATGGACTGGGTTCCGAAGCCGGCCCGCGGGCCGGCATCGACTGCTTGCTTACTGCGCTGCGGCAGGCGCGGCCGGCGCGGCTTCAGCCGGCACGGCTTCCGCCACGGGAGCGGGTTCCATCACGGGGGCGGGCTTGACGCCGCCACCCAGACCCCACACGTAGGCGGTCAGCAGATGCACCTTGGCTTCACCCAGGGCTTCCAGTTGGGCAGGCATGCCCCCCTTGCGGCCCTTGACGATGCTTTCGGTGATGGCATCCACGCTGCCGCCGTACTGCCAGGCGTCGTCGGTCAGATCGGGGAAGCCGGCGGCAGCCATGCCCTTGCCGTTCTCACCGTGACAGCCGGCACAGGCTGCGTACTTGGCCTGACCAGCGGCCGCCATGGCGGCATCGTGCTGTTTGCCACCCAGGGACAGGACGTAGTTGGCGATCTCCCTGGCGCTCTGCTCGTCACCTGCCAGGCCACCGGGCATTTCGCCCACGCGGCCACCGGCAATGCTGGCCTTGATGTCGTCGGGGGTGCCGCCGAACAGCCAGCTGGCATCGGTCAGGTCGGGGAAGCCCTTGCCGCCCTGGCCGGAGGAACCATGGCACTGGGAGCAGTAGGTGAGGAACAGGTGCTGGCCCATTTCCTTGGCCTTGGGATCAGCGGCCACGGCCATCAGATCCTGGCCCATGAAGGGCTGGAACACCTTGTTGAACTCGGCATCCACCCGATCCTTCTCGGCTTTGTAGGCATCGGCGGAGGACCAGTTCCACACGCCGGCGAACTTGCCCACGCCGGGGTAGAGGATCAGGTAGGCGATGCTGAAGAAGATCAGGCCGTAGAACAGCCACATCCACCAACGGGGCAGGGGGTTGTTGAACTCCTGCAGGTCGCCATCCCAGGCGTGGTGCATCAGTTCCGCCTGCTCGCCGGGGGCGAGCTTCTGGGTGGTCTGGCTGTTGAGGATCCAGAGGGAGAACAAAATCCCCAGGATGGTGATCGCAGCGATGTAGTAGTGCCAAAAATCGCTGACGAAGTCGGGAACCGCGTATCCAGCAATCATGTGAATCTCCTATTCAGTCCGGCTTGCGGGCTTCATCGGCATCTTCCCGGAAGGGAAGGTGGGCGGCGTCCTCGAACTTCTGCTTGTTGCCCTTGTGGAAAGCCCACCAGACGATGGCAACGAAAACCAGGAACGAGAGCACGGTCATCACCGAGCCGATGAAGCCAGCGTCCATGTCAGTTGGCCTTGGGAGCGGAAGTACCGAGCACCTGCAGATAGGCGATCAGGGCATCCATCTCGGTCTTGCCTTCCAGCATCTTGGGCGCTTCGGCGATCTCCTCTTCGGTGTAGCCGTGGCCCACCACGTTGAGGGTCCGCATCTTGCCCTGGATGTTGGCGGCGTCGGCCGCTGCGTCGGCCAGCCAGGGATAGGCAGGCATGTTGGACTCGGGCACCACGTCCCGGGGATTCATCATGTGGGTGTAATGCCAGTCGTCGGAGTAACGACCTCCCACCCGATGCAGGTCGGGACCGGTCCGCTTGGAACCCCACTGGAAGGGGCGGTCGTAGACGAACTCGCCGGCCACGGAGAAGTGGCCATAGCGTTCGGTCTCGGCGCGGAACGGACGCACCATCTGGGAATGGCAGGTGTAGCAGCCTTCCCGGACGTAGATGTCGCGACCCGTCAGTTGCAGAGCGTTGTAGGGCTTCAGGCCCGGCACCGCCTCGGTGGTGGACTTCTGGAAGAACAGGGGCACGATCTGGACCAGACCACCCACCGAGACGGCCAGGAAGGTCAGCACCAGGAGCAAGCCGATGTTCTTTTCAAGCGTCTTGTGCGTAAACATTCGATGTCTCCTTGTCCGTTAGGCGGCGACGGCCTGGGGAATGCGGGCGTCGTTGACGGCCTTCCCGGCGGCGACGGTCTTCCACACGTTGTAAGCCATGAGCAGCATGCCGGCGAAGAACATGGTGCCGCCGATCAGACGGATGGTGTAGAAGGGATACATCGCGTTCACGGACTGGGCGAAGCTGTAGGTCAGGGTGCCGTCCGCGTTGGTGGCACGCCACATCAGACCCTGGGCCACACCCGCGATCCACAGGGCGGCGATGTACAGCACGACGCCGATGGTGGACCACCAGAAGTGCACGTTGATCAGCCGGGTGCTGTACATCTCCTCGCGGCCGAACAGCCGGGGGATCAGGTAGTACAGGGAGCCGATGGAGATCATGGCCACCCAGCCCAGGGCGCCGGAGTGGACGTGACCGATGGTCCATTCGGTGTAGTGGGACAGGGCGTTCACCGTCTTCACGGACATCATCGGACCTTCGAAGGTGGACATGCCGTAGAAGGACAGGGCGGTGATCAGGAACTTCAGGATGGGGTCGGTGCGCAGCTTATGCCAGGCGCCGGACAGGGTCATGATGCCGTTCATCATGCCGCCCCAGGACGGCGCGATCAGCATCAGGGAGAACACCATGCCCAGGGATTGGGCCCAGTCGGGCAGGGCGGTGTAGAGCAGGTGGTGGGGACCGGCCCACATGTAGATGAAGTTCAGGGCCCAGAAGTGCACGATGGACAGCCGGTAGGAGAAGATGGGCCGGCCGGCCTGCTTGGGCACGAAGTAATACATCATGCCCAGGAAGGCGGTGGTCAGGAAGAAGCCCACGGCGTTGTGGCCGTACCACCACTGGACCATGGCGTCATGGACACCGGCGTAAGCGGAGTAGGACTTCCACCAGGCCACGCCGCCACCCAGGATCCAGGGCAGTTCCGCACTGTTCACCAGGTGCAGGATGGCGATGGTGATGATGTAGGCGCCGAAGAACCAGTTGGCCACGTAGATGTGCTGGGTCTTGCGGATGATGACGGTACCGATGAACAGCACGGCATAGGCCACCCAGACCACGGTGATCAACAGATCGATGGGCCATTCCAGTTCGGCGTATTCCTTGCCGGTGGTCACGCCCAGGGGCAGGGACACGGCGGCCAGGACGATGATCAGTTGCCATCCCCAGAACACGAAGGAGGCCAGCGCGTCGGAGAGCAGGCGAACCTGACAAGTACGCTGGACGATGAACAGGGAAGTGGCGAACAGGGCACAACCACCGAACGCGAAGATCACCGCGTTGGTGTGCAGGGGGCGGATACGCCCGTAGGAAAGGTAGGGAGCCAGAGGTCCCAGGGCTTCGGTCAAAGCAGGCCAGATGAGCTGAGCGGACAGGATCACGCCCACCAGCATCCCGACAATCCCCCACACCACCGTCATGATGGCGAATTGTCGGACGACCTTGTAGTTGTATGTAGCTTCCATACGGGTCTCCTATGCACTTGAGGCTGGGTTGGTTGAACTTACTTACGAACGACAAAAAAACGACATTCAAATCCTAAATAGTCACTTGATCCATGTCAATCGACATTGTTATCTGATTTTATCCGGCCCCCCGTATCCCGGGGGCCCGGTTCCAGGTCGTCGTCCATGAGGATGCGGTGGGCCGGCCCTTCCATGTCCTCGAACTGCCCGCTTCTCACGGCCCACAGGAACACGCCGGCAATGGCGGCCACGAACACGAGACTGAGCGGTATCAATAAATAGAGGATGTCCATTGATCTCTTTTATGCGCGGCCGGATGGTATTTCCGAACCAACCGACTGCGCAATCAATATATCTTATGACCTGTTCAGGCCGGAAAGCCGCATGGCGTTGAGCACCACCAGCAAGGAGGATAGGGACATGCCGATGCCAGCCAGCCAGGGGGTCACGTAACCCAGGGCGGCGGCGGGAATGGCCAGGGCATTGTAGAGGACCGACCAGGAGAGATTCTGACGGATCACCGTCTGGGTGCGGCGGGCCATGCGCACCCCGTCGGCCAGGCGGCCGATCTCGCTGGACAGCAGCACCATGTCCGCCGCCGCCTGGGCCGCTTCCGCCCCCTGGTCCACGGCGATGGACACCTGGGCCTGGGCCAGCACCGGGGCGTCGTTCACCCCGTCGCCGGTCATGGCCACGATGGCACCCCCCTGCTGCAACGCCCGCACGGCGGCCAGCTTGTCTTCCGGCAGCATGGCGCCCCGGGCGTCGGCGATGCCCAGGTCGGCGGCCAGGGCGGCCACGTTCTCCGCCCGGTCGCCGGAGAACAGGTGCAGGGTCACCCCCAGTTCCTGCAACTCCGCCACCAGTTGCCGGGCCTGCTCCCGGGGGGCGTCCCCCAGGCCGAACCAGGCCAGCACGCCCGCGTCGTCGGCCAGGCCCACCACCGTGACGCCGCCGGGGAAACGGCCGGCGGGGGGCTGGGCCGCGACGAACTCGGGGGCCCCCAGGCGATAGGACGCGCCCGACACCCGCCCTTCGACGCCCTTGCCCGGCAGGTAGCGCAGTTCGTCCGCCGCCAGGGCAGGTCCCTCCTCGCTGTCCCGCAGGGCCATGGCCACAGGATGGGTGGCGCCCTGCTCCAGGGCCCGGGCCAGGGCCAGGGCCTGCCCCCGATCCCCCCGCTCCACCACCACGTCCAGCAGGCGGAATTCCCCGGTGGTCAGGGTCCCCGTCTTGTCGAAAACGAAATCCGTGGCGTGGGCCAGGGTCTCCAGGGCGTGCCCCCGGGTGGACAGGAGCCCCATGCGGGTGAGCCGGCCCAGGGCGGCGGTGAGGGCCGCCGGGGTGGCCAGGGACAAGGCACAGGGGCAGGACACCACCAGTACGGAAACCGTGATCCAGAAGGCCCGGGAGGGGTCCACCGCATACCAGAGGGCGGCCACCGCCCCCGCCACCAGCAGCAGGGCCAGCACGAACCAGGCCGCCACCCGGTCGGCCAGTTGGGCCAGCCGCGGCTTTTCCGCCAGGGCCCGGTCCAGCAGGCGGACGATGCCGGACAGCACCGTGTCCGAGCCCACCTTCTCCACCTTCACCACCAGGGGGCTTTCCAAGTTGAGGGTGCCGCCGATGACCGGGCTGCCCGGGTGCTTGGCCACCGGGTGGGATTCGCCGGTGAGCAGGGATTCGTCCACGCTGGACCGCCCCTCGGCCACCGCCCCGTCGGCAGGGAAGCTCTCGCCGGGGCCCACCATGACGTGCTCGCCGGGGGCCAGCTTCACCGCCGCCACGGTCTCCTCCCGACGGTCCGCCGGATAGCCAGGCAGGCGCAGGGCGGCGGCGGGGATCAGCTTCACCAGGCTTTCCGCCGCCTCGGCGGAACGCTTGCGGGCACTCATTTCCAGGAAGCGGCCGGTGAGCAGGAAGAAGACGAACATGGTCACCGAGTCGAAATACACCTCCTCGCTGCCGATGAAACTGCCGTACACGCTGGCCGCATAGGCCGCCCCCACCCCCAGGGCCACGGGCACGTCCATGCCGGCCCGCCGCAACTTCAGGTCCCGCCAGGCCCCCTGGAAGAAGGGCCAGGCGGAATAGAACACCACCGGGGTGGTGAGGATCATGCTGGCGAAGCGCATGAGGGCCTCGATGTCCCGGGCCATGGTTCCTTCCCGGGCCAGATAGACGGGCACGGCGTACATCATCACCTGCATCATGCCCAGGCCGGCAATGGCCAGCCGGCGGATGGCCGTCTCCCGCTCCTTGCGGAACAGCTCCTCCTGGCGGCTGGTGTCGAAGGGATAGGCGTGGTAGCCGATGTCCTGGATGCTTTTCAGGATGTCCGACAGGCGGATGCGGCTTTCGTCCCAGCGCACCCGGGCCCGCCGGGTGGAGAAGTTGATGTCCGCCGCCAGCACGCCGGGCAACTGGTGCAGGTGCCGCTCGTTCAGCCAGACGCAGGCGGCGCAGACGATGCCCTCCAGGATCAGGCTCGCCTCCCGCATCTCGCCGTCGCTCTTGACGAAACTGGTCTGCACTTCCGCCAGATCGTAGAGCTGGAGATTCTTCAGTTCCTCCAGGGCGGCTTCCGGCGTCTTGGGCAGGTCGGTGCGCAGCCGGTAGTAATCGGCGTTGCCCGAGTCGATGATGGTCTGGGCCACCGCCTCACAGCCCCGGCAGCAGGCCTGTTTCGACTCACCCCCATAGACGATGCGGTAAGGAGACCCTTTGGGAACGGGCTCGCCGCAGTGGAAGCAGGGGTTTTGTTGTATCTCTTGGGCTGGGTTCATGGACCGGGATTCTACCCGCCCCCCACCAGGCGATTGGCCAGGGCGGCGAACTCCGCCACGCTGAGGGTCTCGCCGCGCCGGCCCGGGTCGATGCCCAGTTCGGCGAACAGGGCATCGTCCACCCGGCCCTTCAGGGTGTTGCGCAGGGTCTTGCGCCGCTGCCCGAAGGCCCGGGCCACCACGTCGGCGAACACGGCGCCGTCCCGGTAGGGCACCCCCTCGGCCGGCAGAGGCGTCAGGCGCACGATGGCCGAATCGACCTTGGGCGGCGGGCGGAAGGCCCCCGGCGGCACGACGAACAGTTTCTCCACCCGGAAGCGGGCCTGGAGCATGACCGACAGGCGCCCGTAATCCGGCGTGGCGGGCTCGGCCGCCATGCGGTCCACCACTTCCTTCTGCAACATGAAGCACATGTCGCGGATGGACGCCGCCGAATCCGCCAGATGGAAGAGCAGGGGCGAGGAGATGTTGTAGGGCAGGTTGCCCACCACCCGCAGATCCGGCCCCAGATCAGCGAAGGGGAAACGCAGGGCGTCGGCCTGGTGGATGACCAGCCGCTCGGGGGGAAATTCGGCGGACAGGCGGGCCACCATGTCCCGGTCCACTTCCACCACGTCCAGGCGGCCCAGCACCCCCAGCAGAGGACGGGTCAGGGCGCCCGGGCCCGGGCCGATCTCCACCATGCGCTCCCCCGCCGCCGGGCGGATGGCCGCCACGATGCGGCCGATGTAGTGGCCGTCAACCAGGAAGTGCTGGCCCAGGGACTTCTTGGCCTGGGGAAGGGCCAGGCTCATGAGCGCGCCTCCGCCCGGCAATGGGCCATGGTCCGCGCCGTCGCCAGGGCCACGCCCAGGCTCCCCGCATCGGCCCGGCCGGTGCCGGCCAGGTCCAGGGCCGTGCCGTGGTCCACCGAGGTACGGATGAAGGGCAGGCCCAGGGTGATGTTCACCCCCTCGCCGAAGCTGGCGTGCTTGAGCACCGGCAGGCCCTGGTCGTGGTACATGGCCAGCACCGCGTCGGCCCGGTCCAGCAGGCGGCGCTGGAACAGGGTGTCGGCCGGCAGGGGGCCGGCCAGGTCCATGCCGGCGCCGCGCAAGCAGGCCAGCACCGGCTCGATGACCTCCAGTTCCTCCCGGCCCAGGTGGCCGCCCTCCCCCGCATGGGGATTCAGGCCCGCCACCAGGATGCGCGGCCGGGCCCGGCCGAAATCCCGGACCAGTCCGGCGTGGAGAATGGTCAGCACCTCCGTCAGGCCGTCTCGGGTGATGGCGTCGGCCACCTCACGCAGGGGCAGGTGGGTGGTGGCCAGGGCCACCCGCATGCCGCCGCCGGCCAGCATCATCACCACCCGGGGCGTGTGGCTCAGTTCGGCCAGGAATTCCGTGTGGCCGGTGAAGGCCACCCCGGCGTCGTTGATGACGCCCTTGTGCACCGGCCCCGTGACCAGGCCGGCGAACTCCCCGGACAGGCAGCCTTCCGCCGCCCGCCGCAGGGTCTCCAGCACGTAGGCGCCGTTGCCCGGGTCCAGGCGTCCGGCCTGCACCGGCCGGGGGGCGGCCATGTGCAGCAGGCTCAGGGGCGCCGGCTGGTCCGGCTGGTAGGCCGGCAGGGCCCAGGCAAGCCCCAGCGCCCTGGCCCGGTCCTCCAGCACGACCCGGTCGCCCAGCAGGACGACGGGTTCCGTGCCGGCCCGGGCCGAGGAAACCAGGGTGGCGGCCAGATCGGGACCGATGCCGGCGGGCTCGCCGACGGTGAGGACCAGGGGTCGTGTCATGGTGTTGGAAAAAGAAAAAAGGGGCGGCTCGCGCCGCCCCTGTTCTGTCAGGGAACGATCAGTCCCGCTCGCCCATGAAGGCGCCCAGCAGATGCAGCAGGCTGGTGAACAGGTTGTAGAGGGACACGTACAGCCCCACGGTGGCCAGCACGTAGTTGGTCTCGCCACCGTTCACGATCTCGCTGGTCTGCCAGAGGATCATGCCGCACATCAGCACGGCGAACATGGCGGACACCGTCAGGGCCAGAGCCGGCAGGGGGTAACCCACCATGGCCGCCACCAGGGAGACGATGCCGGCGATGAAGGCCACCAGCACGCCGATGCCCAGGAAGCCGGCCATGAAACTGAAGTCCTTGCGGGTCATCAGCACGTAGCCGGACAGGCCGAAGAAGGCCAGCGCGGTGATGCCCAGGGCCAGCATGACGATCTCGGCGCCGTTGGCCAGGCCCAGGTAATGGTTGAGCACCGGGCCCAGACCGAAGCCCAGCAGGCCGGTCACGCCGAACACCACGCCGATGCCGGCGCCGGAATTGGCGGTGCGGGGCACCACGAACCAGAGCAGGCCCATGGCCACCAGGCTGGCCACCAGGCTCATGAAGTAGGGCACGTTCAGGGCCATGGACAGCCCGGCCATGGCGGCGCTGAACAACAGGGTCATGGACAGGAGCATGTAGGTATTGCGCAGGACCTTGCTGGTCTCCTCAACGGCAACGGCGCCGTCCATACGCGCCACATTCTCGAATCGGGTTTGCATCGTGGAATCTCCACAGCGGTTGAAAACGACCTTAAGACTAAGGGCGATGGGAAAGAGTTTCAATGGCCCGGGAGAAAGTGTCGCAAACTGGCGACGCCCGGACCGGCTCCTGTAGAATGCCGCTTTTTCGTGCACCGAACCCAATCATGGCGCTAATTGTTCAGAAGTACGGCGGCACCTCGGTGGGCTCCATCGATCGCATCCGCAACGTGGCGGAGCGGGTCGCCAAGTTCAAGATGCTGGGCCATCAGGTGGTGGTGGTGGTCTCCGCCATGTCCGGCGAGACCAACCGGCTCATCGCCCTGGCCAAGGAAATCCAGAAGGAACCGGACCCCCGGGAAATGGACGTGCTGGTCTCCACCGGCGAGCAGGTCACCATCGCCCTGCTGGCCATGGCCCTCAAGGATCTGGGCCTCAAGGCCAAGAGCTACACCGGCGCCCAGGTGCGCATCGTCACCGACGACGCCCACACCAAGGCCCGCATCCTCTCCATCGACGAAGACAACCTGCGCGGCGACCTGGACAGCGGCCACGTGGTCGTGGTGGCGGGATTCCAGGGGGTGGACGAGAACGGCAACATCACCACCCTGGGCCGGGGCGGTTCCGACACCACGGGCGTGGCCCTGGCCGCCGCCCTCAAGGCCGACGAATGCCAGATCTACACCGATGTGGACGGGGTCTACACCACCGACCCGCGCATCGTCCCCGAGGCCCGGCGCCTGCTCACCATCACCTTCGAGGAAATGCTGGAACTGGCCAGCCTGGGCTCCAAGGTCCTGCAGATCCGCTCGGTGGAATTCGCCGGCAAGTACAAAGTCAAGTTGCGGGTGCTCTCCAGCTTCCAGGAGGAAGGCGAAGGCACCCTGATCACCTTCGAGGAAGACAGCATGGAACAACCCATCATCTCCGGCATCGCCTTCAACCGCGATGAAGCCAAACTCACCGTCCAGGGTGTGCCCGACAAGCCTGGCGTCGCCGCCCACATCCTGGGCCCCATCGCCGACGCCAACATCGACGTGGACATGATCGTGCAGAACGTGGGGGCCAACAACACCACCGACTTCACCTTCACCGTGCACCGCAACGAGTACAAGAAGGCCATGGAAGTCCTCAACGCGGTCAAGGAACAGATCGGCGCCCGGGAAGTCACCGGCGACGACAAGATCGCCAAAGTCTCCCTGGTGGGCATGGGCATGCGCACCCACGCCGGCGTGGCGAGCAAGATGTTCCGCACCCTGGCCGCCGAGAACATCAATCTGCAGATGATCTCCACCTCGGAAATCAAAATCTCCGTGGTGGTGGAAGACAAGTACATGGAACTGGCCGTGCGGGCCCTGCACCAGGCCTTCGACCTGGACAAGGCCCCCGACGCGTAATCCCCTTGTCGTTGCTTTAAGCAGGCCGCGCGGGTATCCTTGCGCGGCTTTTTTCCGCCCCGGCGGAACCCATCTGGAGACGTGGCCGAGAGGTCGAAGGCACTCCCCTGCTAAGGGAGCATGCGGTCAAAAACTGCATCAAGGGTTCGAATCCCTTCGTCTCCGCCAAATCCTGAACATCTTGCCAAGTGGCGGGAGTTCTATATAATTCGCGCCTCTTTACGCGCTCGTAGCTCAGTTGGATAGAGTACCTGGCTACGAACCAGGGGGTCGTGGGTTCGAATCCTGCCGGGCGCGCCAAGTATCACAAGGGCTTGCGGAAACGCAGGCCCTTTTCGTTTTCGCTCATCGGAATCTCACCCCTCCTGGTCTCCGCCCGGTGGCCGTTTGCGCGTCTCGCCCGCCTCAGCCCCCCGGGCCGTCGAACCTCAGAACCTGGCAATGGTCCACCGGGATGCGCCACATGTGGGCCGGGTCCAGGCCACCCATGCAGCCGGCCACGGCTTGCAGCACTTCGTGATGGGTCACCACCAGGATGGCGGGCAGGTCCAACTGGCGGACCTCCGCCAGGAAAGCCTGCACCCGCGCCACCATCTCCATGTACGACTCGCCCCCGGGGGCCTTCCAGGAGAAGGGATCGGGGGCGCTGCCCATGGTGTCCAGGTAACGGGTCACCGGCAAGCCCTCGAAACCACTGTTGCGGTCGTCCAGGCGGGCATCGACCCGTATCTCGGCGCCATGGCGGGCGTTGACGATTTGCGCGGTCTCCCGGGCCCGGAGCAGGCGCGAGACGTAAACCCGCCGGATGGGCAAGGAATGCAAGCGATCGGCGGCGGCCTCTGCCTGGCGGCGCCCGGTGGACGTCAGCCCCACCGGCACGGCGGGGTCCGCATTGCACAACCCCTTCAGGTTGTACTCGGATTCGCCGTGGCGCAGGAAGAGCAGTTTCACGCCGGCACCAGGACCTCGCCCTTGCCGCCAAAGGCCAGATCCCCCACATAGCGGCGGACCCGGGTGCCGGTGGGCAGGACGCTGGGCAGGATCCCTTCGGCGTGGCGGCCCAGCAGGCCCAGGTAGGTCAGCTCGACCGGGCCCGCGTCGTTGAAGGTGGCTGGCAGATGGAGCGGCGGCCGGCCCAGCACCAGGGTGCCCCGGCGCAGGCCGAAGCCGGCCAGGGCGCCACACCCGCCGGCAACCACCAGGGTGCCGGCCAACAGGCGGCTGCCACAGTATTCGCCGGCCTGGCCCCGGATCAGGATGAGGCCCCGGCGCATGCGATCCCCGGCCCGGGCGCCGACGCTGCCGGCCACCGCCACCACGCCGCCGGCCATGCCGGTCCGCTCACCGATGGGTGCCGCCCCCAGCCAATCGCCCACGTTGCCGGCGACATGGATCGTCCCGCCGCGCATGGCGCTGGCCAGAAAGTCCCCCGCGTCCCCGCCCAGCAGCAGTTGGCCGCCGCTCATGGCCCGCCCGGCGCCATCGCCGGCAGGGCCTTCGACGATCAAGCGGCCCCTGCCCAGCCCGGCACCCAGGTTGTCCAGGCAGGCCCGGTCACACTGGATGAGCAGCGTATCCGGGTCGCCGCCTTCCACCTCGAACAGTTCCCCCAGGGCCACCCGGCGCCCGTCATGCTCCAGGGACAGGGTGGAGATGGCCGCCGGGGCGAGCCCGGCCAGGGTGTCCGGCAGGATGCCGGCCAGATCCACCCGGCCGGGAACGCCCTCACGCAAAGTCAGGGTGGTCATGCCAATAACTCCCGCAAGCGGTAGTGGAACTGCCCCAGCTTGCCGCCGTAGTTGCCCGCCGACAGGCGCACGATGCCGCCCGCCGCGCCCACGGCGCAGACCGCGTGCAGACCCGCCAGCATCGCCGCCTTCATGCTTGCGTCATCCAGCGCGTCGATGACGATCTCCAGCACCGCCTCCACCTCAGGGCCCAGCTCGCTGTTGGACACGCCGCGCAGGGTGGGACAGAAGGCGTCGTTGGTGGAGGCGGGCAGCGTCTTGTACCTGGACCCCACCTTGGAGCCGGAACGCACCACGCCGCCGGGGAAAGGGGTGATGGCCCCGGGCACCCGGGCGACGGCCGCCACCGCCGCCTCGCAGGCCGCCAGGGCCTGGCCCCGGGAGCGGGCCAGCACCAGGAAGTTGCCGCCGCCGATGGCGCGCAGCAGGCCGCTGCTTTCCTCCGCCAGGAACTCCCCGTCCATGACCGGAATGCGCCAGTAGCGCCGGCCGGCCAGCACCTTGGACATCTGCCAGCCGTCGCCGAAGTAACGCAGGTTCTTGCCCAGGGGTAAGCGCTCCTCCCCGTCACTGCCGGCGAACACGGCGGTACCGGGGCAGGTGAGCACGCATTGGCCGACCCGGCGTTCGAGCTGTTTGGCCAGTTCCTTGGTGGACACGGCGAACAGCAGGCCCGCCACACCGGGGCGGCCGTCGGGGGTCTCCTCGGTGGCCAGCTCCCGTTCGATGCCCGCCTCGCAGCCGCAGGCGATGACCGAGGTGGCGAAGCCGAAGGCGGCGGTGGCGGCGTGCCTGGCCCAGGTCATCGAGTCGGCCGTGATGAGGATGCGGGTGGCCTTCATGCCGAAGGCCTCGGCATAGGTGTCGTCGATGGCGACGCCGTTGAGGATCATGATGCGGCAGCTCCGAAGAGGGTCCAGGCGGTGGATTCAAAGGCAGCGGGAACGCCCCCAGCCCCCCTATTCCAAAGGCGGGAGCAGGCGCGGTGGTCTGCATGGGGGCTCCCCCCTTTGCACAAAGGGGGGTTCAACCCCGGCCCCCATAGCGCCAGGCCCTGCATACCCCAGCCCGCCATCACGCCTGCCTCCCGCACTTGTGGGGGATCAGCTTGCTCGCCCCACAGGCGCAGATCTCGTCGTCGCCGATCTTCATGTGTTCCATTTTCACCGTCATGTAGCGGTCGAAATACTCCCTGAGGGGTTGCTCGATGGCTTTGTCGTATTCGGGTTTCAATGCGTGCAGGGCGCCGTTCACCACCTTCACCACCCGGCCGTCGCGCACGATGAGTTCACCGTCCTTGAACACGTATTCCGGCTTGGCGAACATGGCCTCCCGGTCCGCCTCATCCCGGTAGACCACCACGTCGGCCCAGGCTCCCGGACCCAGATGGCCCCGGTCCGCCAGACCCAGGGAGCGGGCCGGACCGGCCCGGGTCATGATGGCGATCTCGTACAGGCTGTATTCCCGGGCCAGGCTGCGCAACTGACTGTGGGCCGCCGCCTCGGCATGAATCTCGTCCAGCTTGCCGTTGCGGAAGTCCCGGTCCATGAGCAGGCGGATCAGGTGGGGATAGCTGGTGAAGGGGGCGCCGTTGGGATGGTCGGTGGTGAGGAAGAGGCGCCAGGGATCGGAGACGCGCAGGAACAGTTCCAGGCCGATGGCCCATTGCAGGGCGTTGACGAAGTTCTTGTCCCGGTAGCGGAACGGCACCACGCCGCAGCCGGCGTCGCACTCGATGTCCATCACCACCCACTTGTCCGGACTGGCATGGCGGTGGTTGCGGTGCTGGCCCATGGTATCGCCGGAGGCGGTGACGGTCTGGCCGAACAGGATCTGCCCCACGTCGGCCGACACGTTCGCCATGCGGTTGATGGCAGCGGCGATGCGCTCCGCTTCGGAAGAGAACCTGCGCGCCCCTTCCGTGCCGTAGCTGTGGAACTGGATGTGGGTCAGATGGATGGGCAGACCCTCGGCGGCAGCCATGGTGGCCAGGGTGGTGTCGGCGTTGCCGGGGATGCCCAGGTTGCTGGCGTGCACGTGCAGGGGATGGGCCACCCCCAGGTCGTGCACGGCCCGGGCCAGGGCCTGGATGACCTGGCGGGGGGTGACGCCGTAATGGGGATGGGCCTCGTCCAGGTCCAGGTTGCGGGCGTTGAACTTGAAGGCGGAAATACCGCCCGGATTCACCACCTTGATGGCCATGGCCTGGGTGGCGTCCAGGGTCCAGCCCACGTAATCGTTGATGAGGCGCTGGTCGGCGCCGGAGGAGAGCAGGCGCAGGAAGAAATCGTCGTTGCCCAGCATGGCATAGGCACCCTTGTCCACCATGGGAATGTCGCCCATCTCCAGGTGGGCATGGCGGGCATTGGCGGGCAGCATGGCCGGCTCGAAACAGGCCGTGTAGCCCATCTCGGCATACCGGTAGCCGGTGGTCCAGGTGGCCGGCGCCGCATGGCCGCAGCCCCCGTGCAGATGGCCGCCCCCGTGCAGATCCCGGGCCGGCACCGGGTCGCCCCGGTGGTCCTCGGGCAACAGCATGCGGGCGATGTTCATCTTGCCGCCGCCGATGTGGGTATGCAGGTCGATGGCGCCGGCCATCACCACCCGGCCGGTGACATCGATTTCCCCATCGATCACCCCGTCGGGCCCGGGCGGGGCGACGATGCGTCCCCCCTCCAGATAAAGATCGCCAACCTGGCCGTCGATAGCCCGGGCAGGGTCATAGAGGCGTCCGCCCTTAAGCCGCAGCATGATCCAGCGCCTCTGTGATGGTTGTGAGGATGGGGGCCACGCCGGGCAGATCGCAGGCCAGCGGCGCGGCCAGGGGGAGGGCGACGATGCCGTCCATGCGGTGCAGATACCCTGCCCTCTGCACGCCGGGCACGGCCACGGGAATGAACACCTCCGGCGCCGTCGCCAATTCCATGTCGGCCCGGCCCAGCACGATGACGGGACAATCCGCCGCCGGGGGCAGGCGGGCCGGATCGAGGGCGGAAATCCACAGCAGGGCATCCACCTCGCCCCGGGCCAGCAGGCGTTCAGCGGCGAAGCCGATGGGATCGTAGCGGGGGCCGCTGGCGGTGAGGGCGGTGCGCAGGGGATAACCGGTCTGCCAGGCGCAGACCTGGGCGGCGGAGGTGCCGCCATCGTTGCCGCCCAGGGGCAGACCGGCCCAGCGGGTGTCCCGGTTCAGATCCTTCAGCAGATCCACCAGGGCCGCCACGGTCAGATCCGCCTGGGGAAAATCCAGCTCCGCCGCATTCCACACCAGCACCCCGTAACGGGCTCCGCGCAAGGCATCGAGCAAGGCCTCGATGCGCTCACCCGGCACGCCCGCCACAGGGTCACGGTCCGCCCGCCTGCCGGCCAGGCGGGCGCGCAGGACCCCGGCCAGTTCGGCGAGCCCTTCCCGGGGACAGGGGATGACCAGGTCCCCGCCTAGCTCCTCCGGCAAGGCTTCCGACGGGGGGAGCAGGGCCAGGATGCGCCGCCGGGCGGGACCGAATTGGGACGCACCGGTCAACAGGCGTTCGCGGAAACGGGGAAAGGCACTGGCGTCGGTGCCGGCAAACAGGATCACGTCGGCCCGGTTGCGCACTTCCGACAGGGTGGTGGTCATCCAGCCACCGTCCTGAAAAGCCAGGGTGTTGCGAAACTGGGCGGCGCCGTGCATGTGCTCCAGCACGCCCGCCACCCGTTCCGCCAGGGCGATGGCGGCCCGCTGGCCAGCCACGTCGCAGCCCAGGCCACCGATCAGCGGCCGGCGGGCGGCGGCCAGCAGGCCGGCAGCGGCGGCGATGGCCACCTCCGGCGCAACGGCCAGACCCCGGACCCGGGCCTGGCCCTGGCCGGGGACATCGAACAGCCCCGCGGCACGGGCACACCCGGCGGACGTGATCCGGGCGTGGCCGGCGACGACAGCCACCTCCAGATCATCACAGAGCAGACCACAGAAAGGACAGGGAATGGGGGACACGGAAAGGGAAGGGTTCATGGCAAGAGGCATCCACATGCAGGGATCATGCCACCTCTCCTTGCAGCACAGACCAGCCCTGCCGGGCAGCGGCCCCGGCCCGGGCCCACCTGGCCCGGAGCCTGCGCCAGGGCCCCATTCCACTGTCACGGCCCTGGCACAAGCCCCGTGACACAGTGTCACGGACGGCCTCGCCACGCCAGGCTAGTCGCTTGATTGGCAAGGAGATTCGTCCATGGCATGGGGCTTGCTAATGGTCCGGCTCAAGCCCAACGATGCCTACAACAACCATGCCACTGGCCCTCTCCCAAAGCGTCACCGTCCATGCACCGGCACGGCTGCACATGGGGTTTCTCGACCTCAACGGCAGCCTGGGCCGGCGCTTTGGCAGCCTGGGCCTGGCCCTGGACGAGCTGGCGGTGCGGGTCACCGCCCACCCGGGCAGCGGGGTCACCGCCCAGGGCCCCCAGGCCGGCCGGGCCGCCGACTTCTGCCGCCGGACCCTGACCGCCCTGGGCCTGGAAGCGGGCGCCCATATCCAAGTGGAGACGGCCATTCCCGATCATGCCGGCCTGGGCTCCGGCACCCAGCTCGCCCTGGCCGTGGGCACCGCCGTATCCCGCCTGCACGGCATCGACTGGCCGGCCCGGGACATCGCCCGGACCCTGGGCCGGGGCGGCCGGTCCGGCATCGGCCTGGGCCTGTTCGGCCAGGGCGGCTTCCTGGTGGATGGCGGCCGGCGCGCCGACCAGGACGAGCCCCCCACCGCCATTGCCCGCCTGGAATACCCTGCCGCCTGGCGCCTGATCCTGGTATTCGACCCCGCCTTCCAGGGCCTCCACGGCGAGGGGGAGAAACAGGCTTTCGCCGCCCTGCCGAAATTCTCCGAGGAAAGTGCCGGCCGGCTCTGCCGGCTGGCCCTCATGGGCGCCCTGCCCGCCCTGGTGGAACGGGACATCCGCGCCTTCGGCACCGCCGTCAGCAACATCCAGGCCCTGGTGGGCGACCACTTCGCCCCCGCCCAGGGCGGCCGCTATGCCAGCCCCCGGGTCGGCCGCGCCCTGGCCTGGCTGCACGGGCGGGGGGCTGCCGGCATCGGCCAGAGTTCCTGGGGTCCCACCGGCTTCGCCCTGGTGGATTCACAGGTCGCAGCCCACGGCCTGGCCCGGGCCGCCCGCCTGGAACTGGCCGGCGAAGGGCTGCAATTCATGGTCTGCACCGCCCGCAACCGGGGCGCCGACATCCACGTCGCGCGGCACCCGGCCCGGGCCCTGGCGGTGTGACCCCCGAGACATCACGGACCCCCCATGGAAAAACCCTATCTGCTGCACTTCGCCACCCCCGCCGCCCGGGTCAGCCCCTTCGACGTGAACATGGCCTACGACGCCGGCTGGAACGCGGTGATCCCCTATGCCGGCGTGACCCTGGAGGACATGGCCGGCTTCACCCAGGACGCCATCTTCTCCCGGGGTCCCAAGGGTGCCAGACGCACCGGCATCTTCATCGGCGGCCGTGACGCCCTGCTCGCCCTGGACATGCTGGAAGCAGCCAGCCAGGCCATGGTGCCGCCTTTCCAGGTCTCGGTCTGCGCCGACCCCAGCGGCGCCTTCACCACGGCGGCAGCCCTGGTGGCCAAGGTGGAACAGGTCCTGGCCCGGGTCCACGGCCAGACCCTGGAAGGACGCACGCTGACCCTGTTCGGCGGCACCGGCCCGGTGGGCATGATGGCGGCGCTGCTGGCCGCCCGGGCCGGCGCCCGGGTGACCCTGCCCGGCCACGATGGCCTGGAGCGCGCCCAACAGGCCGTGGATGCCCTGAACGCCCGCTTCGGGCTGGATCTGCTGCCGGCCGACGCCAGCAGCACGGCCAGACGCCAGGCCCTGGTGGCGGACAGCGAGGTGCTGCTGGCCACCGCCAAGGCCGGGGTGCGGGTGGTGGACGCCGCCGACCTGGCCCAGGCCACCCGCCTCAAGGTGGCCGCGGACCTGAACGCCGTACCCCCCTCCGGGGTGGAAGGCCTGGCCCCCCTGGACGACGGCGCCCCCCTGGCCGCCGCCTCGGGCCAGGCCGTGGGGGTGGGCCCCCTGGCGGTGGGCAACCTGAAATACCGGGTCCAGCAGGACCTGCTGCGCGCCATGATCGAGGCCGACAGCCCCCTGCTCCTGGGTTTCGCCGAATGTTTCGCCCAGGCCCGCCGTCATGTCGCCTGACGCCTTCCTGGTGGCCTCCCTGTCGGCCCGGGGCCTGGCCCGGGCGGCAACCCGGGCCGGCCGCCAGGTGGTAGGCCTGGACGCCTATGCCGACCAGGACAGCCGGGCCCTGGCCAGCCACTGGGGCCGGGTCCCCCTGGCCAGTCCCTGGCGCTTCGACCCCGGGGCCCTGGAACAGGCGGCCCGGACCCTGTGTCCGCCCGAGCGCTGTCTGGGCCTGGTGTATGGTTCCGGCTTCGAGGCGGACCCGGCCGCTCTGGCCCGCCTGGCCCGGGGCCGGGCCCTGTGGGGCAACGACCCCGGGGTGCTGCTGCACTGTGCCGATCCCGGCCGCTTCTTCCCCCTGCTGGACGAACTGGGCATCCCCCACCCCCCGACCCGCCTCACCCCGCCGTCCAGGCGCAGCGGTTGGCTGGCCAAGCGGGCGGGAGCCTGCGGCGGCCTGCACGTATCCCGGGCGACGGATGTGCCGGCAGCCGAAGCGGCCGCCGCCCCTCATTATTACCAACGCCAGGTCCCCGGCCCGGTCTGTTCCCTGCTGTTCCTGGCCGATGGCCGGGACGTGCTGCCCATCGGCTTCAACCAGGCCCTGCCAGCACCCCCCGAGGCCCCCTCCCCCTGGGCCTATGCCGGGGCCGTACGCCTGGCCGGCTGCCCTGCCGGACGGGGCGAGGCGGTCGCCGCCGCCGCCCGGGCCCTGACCCGGGCCCTGGGCCTGCGGGGCCTGAACGGCCTGGATTTCATCCCCGGCCAGCGGGGCTGGAAGCTCCTGGAACTCAATCCCCGGCCCACGGCCAGCGTGGAGCTGTGGGACGTGGCCCCCATGCCCCCCCTGTTCGACCTGCACCTGGAAGCCTGCCGGGGCCGGCTGCCCGGCCACCTGGAACGGCCCGCCGGCGGCCTGGCCAGCGCCGTGGCCTATGCCGGCGACGGGCTGCGCATCCCCGGAGATTTCCGTTGGCCCGGCTGGTGTGCCGACCAGACCATCCCCGGCTCCCGGGTTTCCGCCGGGACCCCCCTCTGCACCGTGCTGGCCCAGGGCAATGACAGCCAGGCGGCCGCCTGCCGGGCGGTGGATCTGCGCCGGGACATCCTGCACCGGCTGCGGCCCCATCCCCACCCGGCAAGCGCCCCCAGGGAGGCCACCCCATGAACCCGTCCAGCCTGCCCAGCATCAACCGTCTGGCCGAGCCCCTGCTGACCGACCTGGTGATGGGCGCCCGGGAACTGCGCCTGGCCGTCTTTCGCCAAGACAGCGGCGTGCGCCTGGTGGACGCCGGCATCCAGGCGGCCGGCGGCATCGAGGCGGGCCGGCGCATCGCCGAGATCTGCCTGGGGGGCCTGGGCCGGGTGGCGGTGCTGCCCGCCGGCAGCCAGACCGACTGGCCCTGGGAACTGGCTGTGTCCACCGCCCAACCGGTGCTGGCCTGCCTGGGCAGCCAGTACGCCGGCTGGAGCCTGGCCCACGGCGAGGGCAAGGAGGCCTTCTTCGCCCTGGGTTCCGGGCCGGGGCGGGCCCTGGCCCGCAAGGAGGAGTTGTTCGCCGAACTGGATTACCGGGACCAGGCCGACAGCGCCTGCCTGGTGCTGGAGACCGACCGGATACCCCCGCCCCCCTTGCAGGAACGCATCGCCGAGGCCTGCCGGGTCACACCGGACCGGCTCACCCTGATCCTCACGCCCACCCGCAGTCTGGCCGGTTCCGTGCAGGTGGTGGCCCGGGTCCTGGAAGTGGCCCTGCACAAGGCCCATTACCTGGGCTTTCCCCTGGCCCACATCGTGGACGGCCTGGGCAGCGCCCCCCTCTGCCCCCCCTCGCCGGACTTCCTCACCGCCATGGGCCGGACCAACGACGCCATCCTGTTCGGCGGACGGGTCCACCTGTTCGTCAGCGGCACGGAGGAAGCTGCCCGGGATCTGGCCCAGCGCCTGCCCAGCGCAGCCTCCAAGGACTACGGCCAGCCCTTCGCCCAGGTGTTCAAGGCTGCGGGCCACGACTTCTACAAGATCGACCCCCTGCTCTTCGCCCCGGCCCGGGTGACGGTGACCAGCCTGGACACCGGGCGCAGCTTCCACGCGGGGCAGATCAATAGCGAACTGCTGCAAAGGTCATTCGCATGAACGGCCGCATCGCCCTGTTCACCGACGACCCGGGCTGGCACGGAGAGCGCCTGGCCCGGGCCTTCGCCCGGCGCGGCTACCAGGCCCGGCCCGTGGCCCTGGCCGACTGCCGGGTGGACCTGGAAGCCGGCGGCGTCGTCATTCCCGGCTTCGAGGATGGTCTTCCGGACGCCGCCTTCGTGCGCGGTGTGTCGGGCGGCAGCCTGGAGCAGGTGGTGCTGCGCCTGGATTTCCTGCACGTCCTGCCGGCCCTGGGGGTGCCCGTGTACAACCCGGCCCGGGCCATCGAAAAGAGCGTGGACAAAGCCATGACCAGCCTGCTGCTGAAGCTGGCCGGCGTGCCGACCCCGGCCACCTGGGCCATGGAATCGGAAGCCCAGGCCCGCAGCCTGCTCATGGGGGAATGCGCCCGGGGCCAGGAACTGGTGCTGAAGCCCCTGTTCGGTTCCCAGGGCAAGGGCCTGCGCCGCCTGGCCAGCCCCGCCGATCTGCCACCGGCCGAAGCGTGCCAGGGGGTGTATTACCTGCAACGCTACGTGGGACCGGCGGCGGGTTGGGAGGATTACCGGGTGCTGGTGGTGGGCGGCGCGGCCCGGGCCGCCATGACCCGGCGGGGTGCCACCTGGATCAACAACGTGGCCCAGGGGGCGGCCTGCGCCCCAGCCCCCGGGGACCCGGAACTGGGGCGCCTGGCGGAAGCCGCCACCCGGGCCCTGGACATGGATTACGCCGGGGTGGACCTGATGCGCGACCGGTCGGGACGACTGACCGTGCTGGAGGTGAACAGCATCCCCGCCTGGCGGGGCCTGCAAAGCGTGACCCGGGCCGACATCGCCGGGCTGCTGGCGGACGATCTGATCGACCGCCACCTGGCCCGCCGCCCCGAGGAGCGGCGCGCATGAACGCCTGGGCCGCCACCTTCCTGACTGCCTGTGAACTGGACGTCCTGGCCCTGAAACCGGGCAACGTCAGTGTGGATTCCCCCGGCCACGGCATGACCGCCGGAGACTTCCGCGCCAGCGCCCAGGCCGCCGCGCCCCACCTGTGCGATTGCGGGCTCGGCGTGGGCGAACGCATCCACAGGGCCGTGGCGGCCACCCGGGAAAAAGTGGGCTGCAACACCAACCTGGGCATCCTGCTGCTGGCCGCCCCCCTCATCCACGCCGCCCAGCATCGCCTGCCCGATGAATCCTTCCCCCAGCGGCTGAGCCGCACCCTGGCCGGCCTGGGCCGGGAAGACGCCGACCAGGTGTTTCAGGCCATCCGCCTGGCCAACCCCGGCGGCCTGGGCCGCAGCGAGCGCCACGACGTGGCCCGCCCCGCCACCGTGACCCTGCTGGCGGCCATGCATGAAGCCGCGGCCCGGGACCGCATCGCCCGGCAGTACGCCCGGGGCTACGCCGACGTGTTCGCGATCGGCCTGCCCGGACTGCGCGCGGGCCGGGCCCGCTGGGGCGACGAGACGCGGGCGGTGGGTGCCGCCTTCATGGACTTCCTGGCCGCCTTTCCGGACAGCCACGTGCTGCGCAAATACGGCCCGGCCACCGGGCAGGAAGTACGGGCCCAGGCCATGGCCTGCCAGGCCGACCTGGAGCGCTGCGCCGACTGGCCGGCGGCCCGGGCCCGGCTGCAACACCTGGACGCGGTCTTCAAGGCCGCCCGCATCAACCCCGGCACCAGCGCCGACCTCACCGTGGCGGCCTGCCTGGTGGAACGCCTGCTGCCGGATTCCGCTTCACAACGTGTACCGGTGGCTGGCTCGGCGCCGGAACGCGACCCCAGGAGCCTGTCGGACTTGAGCGATCGCAGCGGCACGAGTGGGAGAGCGGGGACGGATGTCCACGATTTCGCGGCGGATGGCCATGCCATCCTCCGGGAAAGCGGGGAAATCCGCACCGCTCCCGCCACGAGCAGCGTCGATCAGCCTCCAGTCCGTCCGGCGCCCGGGTTGGCCGAGCCGACTTTTTTCTTTTCAACCCAAGGAGGGTGTCATGGCAAAGATCGATCGCGTAATGGTAGGTGAGTCCCTGGTGGGCGAAGGCAACGAGATCGCCCACATCGATCTCATCATGGGGCCGCGCGGCTCCGCAGCGGAAACGGCCTTCTGCAACGGCCTGGTCAACAACAAGGATGGCTTCACCAGCCTGCTGGCGGTGGTGGCACCCAACCTGCCCTGCAAGCCCCACACGATGATGTTCAACAAGGTCACCATCAAGGGCGCCAAGCAGGCGGTGCAGATGTTCGGCCCGGCCCAGCGGGCAGTGGCCATGGCCGTGGCCGACAGCGTGGAGGACGGCACCATTCCCATGGACGAAGCGGAGAACATCTTCATCAGCGTGGGCGTGTTCATCCACTGGCAGGCCGAGGACGACGCCCGGATCCAGGACTTCAACTACGAAGCCACCCGGCAGGCCATCCAGCGCGCCGTCACCGGCCAGCCCACGGCGGCTGAAGTGGTGGCCAAGAAGGGAGCCACCGGCCACCCCTTCGCCGCCCACGTCTAAGGGGCCGGGGCCGTTCCCTCGGGAACAGCAGCGTGCCAAGGGGCCAGTTCCTCCCGGCCGAGCCGACCGTCGTGCAGGGCGGAAGCCAACAGCACGCCGGTGGCCCCCGCCCGGGCCAGGGCGCCCAGATCGGCACCGTCGCGCACGCCGCCGGCAGCGTAATAACGCTTGTCCGGCGCCCGGGCGCGCAGGCTTGCCAGGCGCTCCAGGTCCGGACCCTGGCCGCTGCCCACCCGCTCCAGGGTCATGACGATGACCTCCCCGGGCCAGGCCTGCCCGTCTTCCAGCAGGCCCCGGGGACCAAGAAAGGTTTCACCGCGAAAGTCCAGGGACAGCACCCCGTCCCCGGGCAGCACCGGCACGACATCGCCGGGCAGGCTCTCGCTGCCCACCACCGTCCGGGCCCTGACGCCCGGCACGGCCCGCCCCCCGGCATCCAGCCAGAACACCAGATCCGGATGATCACGTTCCAGGGCGGCGACGACCTCGCGGTGGTCGCCCCGGCCCAGTATCCCATCCAGGTCGGCGATGTAGCAGCAGCGAAAGGGAAACAAGGCCAGCAAGGCCTCCAGCACCGCCTCAGGCCGGCTCGAAGCACACAGGGACGACTCCAGGGGACGGTACTGGTCGCGCCGGCCCTCCCGGGCATGCACCACCCGGCCGGCCATCAGGTCGAGTACGGGAATCAGGGAAAGTGAGTCGGCCATGAAGGTGTTCGTCTACGAATTCGTCACCGGCGGAGGCTGCGCCGGAACCCCCCTGCCCCCTTTCCTCGCGGACGGGGAACTCATGTGGCGGGCGCTGCTGGATGATCTCATCGCCATCCCCGGGGTGGAAGCCATCACCCTGCGCGACGAGCGTCTGGCCCGGCCCCGTCTGGCCGGGGCCCGCATCGTCGCCACCCGGGCATCCACCTTCGCGGCGGATTTCCGCGCCTGCCTGGAAGATGCCGACGCCGTGTGGAGCGTGGCCCCGGAAAGCGGCGGCATCCTGGAAGCCATCGCCACCGAAGTGCTGGCAGCAGGCAAACGCCTCCTCGGCAGCCGGCCCGGCGGCGTGCGCGTCGCCGCCAGCAAGACCGCCACCGCCCGGCGCCTGGCCGAATACGGCGTGGCGGCCATTCCGTGCTACACCTCCCCCCATTTCATGGAAGAGGAATGTGCCGTGGTCATGAAACCCGACGACGGTGCCGGCTGCCAGGACACCCTGTTGTTCGCCAGCGTGGCAAAGGCCCAGGCCTGGAGCCGCCAGCATGCCACCGGGGGGTGCATCTTCCAGCCCTACGTGGCCGGCGACGCCCTGTCCCTGTCCCTGCTCTGTGCCGACGGCCAGGCCCAATTGCTGTCCGTCAACCGCCAGGTGGTGGAAGCCCGGGACGGCCGCTTCGGTTTCCACGGGGTGACCGTCAACGCCCTGGCCGACCTGGACGGCCGCTTCGCCGACCTGGCCAGCCAGGTGGCGGCGGCCATCCCGGAACTGTGGGGCTACGTGGGCATCGACCTGATCGCCGGCACCGCCGCCCCCCCCATCGTGGTGGAGGTGAATCCCCGGCCCACGGTCTCCTACGCCGGCCTGCGCGCCGCCCTGGACTGCAACCCGGCCCAGCGCCTGCTGGACCTGCCGGCCTTCACCCCCTGCCAGGGCCGGCGGGCCGTCCACCTGGAGACGGACCATGCCCACTGAAGCCGTGCTCGGCTGGGACGTGGGCGGCGCCCACCTGAAAGCGGCCTGTCTGGACGGTGCCGGGCGGGTGGATCGGGTGTGGCAGGAGGCCTGCCCCCTCTGGCGGGGACTGGACCATCTGGACCGGGCCCTGGACCGGATCCTGGGGGAATTGGCCGCCCCCCCGGCGCAACATGGCGTAACCATGACGGGGGAAATGACCGACCTGTTCGCCGACCGGAAGAGCGGCGTCCAGTCCCTGGTGGACCGGCTCTGCCACCGCCTGGGTGCCGAGAAGGTACGCTTCTACGCCGGCCCCGAGGGCTGGCTCAACGCCGGTTCGGCGCGTCTTCGCCCCCAGTGGGTGGCCTCGGCCAACTGGCATGCCAGCGCCGCCCTGGTGGCTGCCCGCCTGGGGGAAGGCCTGCTGGTGGACGTGGGCAGCACCACCTGCGATCTCATCCCGATCCGCGGCCGCCAGGTGGCCACTGCCAGCGAAGGGGACGCCGAACGCCTGGCCGCCGGGGAACTGGTCTACGGCGGCGTGGTGCGCACCCCCCTCATGGCCCTGGCCGATGGGGCGCCGGTGCAGGGCCGCTGGCTGCCCCTGATGGCGGAGCACTTCGCCACCAGCGCCGACGTGTACCGGATTTTGGGCTGGCTGCCGGAACACGCCGATCTCCAGGACAGCGCCGACGGCGGCCCCAAGACCGTGGCCGCCAGCCGGACCCGGCTGGCCCGCATGGTGGGGCGCGACGCGGCGGAACTGCCGGAGGCCGCCTGGACGGAACTGGCGGCCTGGTTCGCCGACGCCCAACTGACCCGCATGGCCCGGGCCGCCCGGCAGGTCCTGTCCCGGACCCTGCTGCGCGCCGACGCGCCCCTGGTGACGGCCGGCACCGGCGCCTTCCTGGGGGAACGTCTGGCCGCCCGCCTGGGCCGTCCCACCCTGGCTTTCCCGGCCCTGCTGGGCGAACATGCCGACCCGGAGCAGAGTGGCTGGTGCGCCCCGGCCATCGCGGTGGGCTGGCTCTTGCGCGAGGACCGTCCATGAAGCCCCACCGCCCACGCCCAGCTACCCTTCATCCCCGACCATGACGCCCCGTCTGCAACCCCTCCCCTACCGCCCGGACAGTGCCGAACTCTTCGAGGCCATCGCCGACGAGCCCTGGGCCGTATTCCTGGACAGCGGCCGCCCCCGCTCCACCGCCGGTGGCATGGACATCCTGGCGGCCCGGCCCTACGCCACCCTGGTCACCCGGGGCGGCATGACCGAAATCCGCCGCCACGGGGAAGTCCGCCTGTCCCCCGCCGATCCCTTCGCGCTGCTGCGGGAGGAACTGGCTGCCGATGGCCAGGCCGGCCCCCTGCCCTTCAACGGCGGCGCCATCGGCTATTTCGCCTACGACCTGGCCCGCCGGCTGGAACGTCTGCCGGCCCGGACAAGGGACGCGGAAGGCATCCCGGACATGGCCGTAGGCCTCTACGACTGGGCCGTACTGGTGGACCACCAGGCCGGCCGCGCCTGGCTGCTGTCGGCCGGCCGGGACCCCCGCACCGGACCCCGCTGGCAGCAACTGGTGGACCTCTTTTCCGACCCGCCGCCCCCCGGCCAACGCCAGGACTTCCAGGTCACCGCCCCGGTGGCCGCCAACTTCGACGCCGAGTCCTACCGCCATGCCTTTGCCCGCATCCAGCGCTACATCCGGGCCGGCGACTGCTACCAGGTGAATCTGGCCCAGCGCTTCGAAGCCCCCGTGGCCGGCGACCACTGGCTGGCCTACCAGGCCCTGCGCCGCCTGAATCCGGCACCCTTCTCCGCCTACCTCAACCACCCGGCCTGCCGCGTCCTGGCCTCGTCACCGGAACGCTTTCTGGCGCTGCGGGGGGGCCAGGTGGAGACCAAACCCATCAAGGGCACCCGGCCCCGGGCCGCCGCCCCGGAAGCGGATTCCGCCCTGGCCCGGGAGCTGCGGGAAAGCCTCAAGGACCGGGCCGAAAACCTGATGATCGTGGACCTCTTGCGCAACGACCTGGGCAAGGTCTGCGCCCCGGGTTCCGTGCAGGTGCCCAGGCTGTTCGCCCTGGAGAGCTTCGCCACCGTGCACCACCTGGTGAGCACCGTCACCGGCCGTCTGGCCCCAGGGCTGGAGGCCACGGCCCTGTTGCGCGCCGCCTTCCCCGGCGGCTCCATCACCGGCGCCCCCAAGCTGCGCAGCATGGAGATCATCGAAGAACTGGAGCCCCACCGGCGCGGCCTGTATTGCGGGGCCATCGGCTGGCTGGGCTTCAACGGCGACATGGACACCAACATCGCCATCCGCACCCTGGTCTCCTCGGAGGGCCGCATGCGCTTCTGGGCCGGCGGGGGCATCGTCGCCGATTCCCGGGCCGACGCCGAGTACCAGGAATGCCTGGACAAGGCGGCGGCCCTGCTCGGCCTCATGCAACGGCACCGTCTGGGCGACAGCGGGCAGGCCATCCGTTGATCCGGGTCATCAAGCTGGGCGGCAGCCTCCACGACGCCCCGCAACTGGCAGCCTGGCTGGGGCTCCTGGGGGAAGGGGGGGGACAGGTGGTACTGGTGCCCGGAGGCGGCCCCTTCGCCGACCAGGTCCGGGCCGCCCAGCAGCGGCTGGGCTTCGATGATGCCACCGCCCACCACATGGCCCTCCTGGCCATGGAACAGTACGGCCTGCTGCTGTGCGGCCTGGACGCCCGGCTGCGCCCCGCCGCCAGCCGGGAGGACATCCATGCCGCCCTGGCCGGCGCAGCCACCCCGGTCTGGCTGCCCAGCCGGCTCTGCCTGGCCCAGCCGGACATCCCGGCAAGCTGGGCTGTCACTTCCGACAGTCTGGCCCTGTGGCTGGCCGGACACCTGGGAGCGGCGGCCCTGGGGCTGGTGAAGTCCAGGCTGCCCGAGCCGGGACTGGACGCCCCGGGCCTGGCCCGGGCGGGCTTGGTGGACGAGGCCTTTCCGGCCTTCATGGCCCGTTGGCCGATGCCCCTGCGGGTGTTCGGCCGGGAGGACGTGGCCGGATGCCGGACCTGGCTGGGCGAGGGTCCCGGGAAGCCAGGGTCCCGTCAGGCTGGGTGAGTCCAGCACGATGCGGTTCGCTACGCTCACCACATCCTACGCCCCCCGGCACGCCCCGCCCCACAAAACGTAGGGTGTGGTGAGCGCAGCGAACCGCACCAGTCACACCAGCCGAAGCCAGATGCAGGTGTAGGGTGTGATGAGTACAGCGCCCCCCATCAACCCACAAACGGGGTAAGTGACGCTGCCGCCCCGTCCCCTTGCCCGGGCAAGGGAACCCCCAGGGCACCCCCGGCCATCCGCTCCGCCACCGCCGCCAGGGCCGCCGGATCCAGTTCGGCGGCCCGGGCGCGGCCCCGGCACAGGGCGCCGCGAAAACCCAGATAGTCGGGCGCCAGAGGGCGCAGTCGGTCGATGTCAGCCAGCCCCAGGGAACCGGCCAGCCCGGTGAGCAGGCCCAGGTCCCGGGCCCGGGCGACGAAATCGCCCAGGGCGGCCGGCGTCTGGTGGGCCAGCAGTCCGCCGTTGCCGGTGCCTTGCACTTTCCCCACGGTGTCCAGCATGGCGCCAGCGAAGCCCAGTCCGGCCAGGCGGGGCAGCAGGGAAAAATCCGGCGCCCGGTCGGCGAACAGCACGGCCACCAGGGGCCGGCGCCCGGCCCAGCCGGCCAGGGCCTCCAGACAGGCGGCCAGGCGGGGGGCCGGGAACAGGCCGATCTTCACGTAATCCACGCCGCTGCCGGCCATTTCCGCCACCGCGCCGGCCACTGCCTCCGGGTCCATGGCCGGGAAATCGCCCACGGTGGCGCTGACCGGTACCCGGCCGGCCACCTCCCGCACCACGGCGGCCACGGTGGCCACGGGCAGCGCCCCCAGGGCCCCCGTCCCGGGGTTCTTGCAATCGACGATGGATGCCCCCGCCGCCAGGACCATCCTGGCTTCGGCTACGCCGGTGACGCTGGCCAGCCAGCCCCTCATGGTGATTCCGCCGGATGGGCCGCCCGGTGGGCCGCGATGCGTTCCTGCAGCCAGCCCCAGGCCTCCAGTTCCCGGGGACCGGCGGTCTTGGCCACGGCGATGGCCAGGTAGTCCATCTCCCGATCCACCTTCTCCGGGGAGAGCATGGCCAGGCGGCTCACCAGGATGCAGGCCTCGATGACGGCGGCCTGGGCCCGGTTGAATCCGGGGAAGGGAGCATGGTTGCAGACGGCCACCTCCCGGCACAGGAAACGGGGCCGCAGGGTATCCTCCTCCACCCGGGCCACCTCCAGTTCCACGTGGCTGAGGGCCCCGGCCAGGCGGCCGCAGGGGATGTGCGCGCAGGGCAGCAGGGGCCAGTCCCGCCGTCCGGTGAGACAGCCGGCGAAGACCCGCACATCGTCGCTCTGGTTGAGGGCGGCCAGGCCGGTGGCGCGCAGGTTGTCCAGGGTGCGGGAAGGGTGGAAGGGGGCCAGGACGACGAATTCCCCCTCGCGCCGGAAGCCCAGGGGGGCGAGATGGGTGCCGCCAGCCGGGGTGGCGGTGCTGAGCAGGGTTTCGTGGATCAGGCTCATGGATCGCGGGCGGTGCTGGGTTCGTCTTCCCGGCCCGGGCCCATGCAGCCCCAGGCCAGCTCTTCGTCCTGGTTGTAGCGTTTGCCCAACTGCCAGGCGATCTGGGCCCGGGCCAGTTCCACCCCCAGATAGAAGGCGTGGCCGCCGTCCTCTTCCAGCTTGAGATGGGGCCATAGCGCGAAGGGGTCGGTGGCGCTGTGCAGGCCGTCCCGATTGAAGACGTGCAGTCCTTCCGCACTGACCTGGACCCGGAAGCCGGGGTCCTTCACCGCGCCGGCCAGGGCGGCGATGTCCCCGGCGCCGTAGGGAAAGGGCTTGCGCTGGCGCAGGCCCAACAGGGCGTCGGAGAGGCCCCGGGGCAGGCTCTGGGCTGCCTTGGCGGCGAACATGAGGCGCCGGGCGGCGTCGATTTCCCGCACCGCGCTGCGGCAATGGGGACTGACCTGGGTGGTGAGCAGGGCGCGGATGTCCAGTTCCGCCATGATCCCCAGCAACAGGGCATGAATGCCCGGTGTGTCGGCATCGGTGAGTTCGGAGACGTTGCCCGTGCCCATGAGCAGGGGGGCCTGGGGCTTGCGCCGGCGCAGTTCATGGTAGCGGGCAATGGAGGCGGTGAAGCCAAAGGGCAGGGGGTCCAGGATGGGGTCGGCGAGATAGGCGCGGCCCCGGGCCTCCAGGGTGTCCATGGCGGCCACCAGATCGTCCAGGTCCCCGGGGCGGCTGGGGATCAGCACCGGGGTGGAGGGCACCGCCTCCACCAGGTCCAGGGTCTCGCTGGTGAGGGAGAGGAGGTAATCGGCACCGGCCCGGCCGCCGCGCAGCAGTTCCTCCGGGTCCTGGGAATCCACGCTGACCCGGTGCCCCCGGGATTTCAGGGCCCGGACGGCGTCCTCCAGGTGGGGGAAGGGGGTCTGGGGCAGGCCGCCCAGGTCGATGACGTCGGCCCCGTCGGCGGCGTAGGCGGCGGCCTGGGCCAGGATGGCCTCCAGGGGCAGGCGCGGGGCGTCCACCAGTTCGGCGAAGATCAGCACCCCGTGGCGGGACAGGTCCGGCGGGCTGCCCTGGCGGCCGAAGAACTCCGGCAGATCCATGAGTTCGTCCGGGCCCCGCTGCACGGGAAGGCCGAAGTGCTCGGACAGGGCGTCCAGGTCGCCCCGGCAGCGGCCGGGCACCAGGATGCGGTCGGCGCCCCCGGTGTCCTCCAGGCGGCGGCGGATCAGGTCGGCGGTCAGCAGGGCCGCCACCTGCACCCCCAGCACCCGCACCTCCCAGGTGAAGCCGGCCCCGTCCAGGCCGGCCAGCACCCGCCTGAGCTGGGGCTCGGCCAGGCGGCCGGTCAGGAACAGGATGTGCTCAGGCATGCCAGGCGCGCGGCGATGGCGGCTTGCAGACCGGCGATGTTTTCCGCCACCGTGGTGAGGGGGAAGGTCTTCAGGCGGGCCGTGTTTTCCAGGTCGATGGGCCGGGGATAGAGGGTGACGCTGCCGCCGGGGGCTTCGGTGACCACGGTGGGTTCGCAATCGCAGGCGAAGACGATGCTGGGGATGCGGCACTTGCCCGCCTGGGCGTAGAGGTTGGTGACCAGGGTGTCGGAGATGCCGGCGACGCACTTGGCCACGGTGTTGGAGGTGGCCGGGCCGATGATCAGGGTGTGGTAGTGGCCGCCGTAGAGGAAGCCCACCGGCACGCTGCTGGCCGTATGGTCCTGGTAGATGCGGTGCTTTTCCCGCAGGACCTTGAGGGGGACGCCGTACATGCTCAGGACTTCGGCGGCGGCCCGGGTGAGGAACAGGTCCACGTCCGGCAGGCCGTCGATGATGTCCAGGCTTTCCCGGAGAAAGTGGCCGGACCCGGTGAGGCCCCAGGCGATGCGGGGTGGTGCCGGCAAATCAGCCCTCCCCTTCGATGCGGATGTCCAGGTTCTTCATCTTGCGGTACAAGGTGTTGCGGCTGACGTTGAGGTGCCGTGCCGCCAGGGTGACGTTCCAGCGGCTTTTCTCCAGGATTTGCAGGATGGCGTCCCGTTCCGCGCACTCCAGGGCGCCCAGGTGGCGTTCCCCAGCCGGCGGAAGGGAGGCGGCGGACACGGGGGGGGCTGCCGGGCCCTGGCCGGGGCCGGCGGGGTGGATTTCCTCGGGCAGGTCGTGCACGGTGATCTGCTCCCCGTCACGCAGGGCCAGGGCGATGCGCAGGACGTTGCGCAACTGGCGGATGTTGCCCGGCCAGGCGTAGGCCTCCAACTGGCGCAGGGCGGCCTCGCTCAGTTCCACCGTTTCCTCCCCGGCGCACTCCTGGGCCAGGACGTGGCGGATCAGTTCCCGCTTGTCCTGGCGCTCGCGCAGGGCGGGCAGATGCAGGGTGATGCCCTGGAGCCGGTAGTAGAGATCCTCCCGGAAGCGGCCTTCCGCCACCAGACCCTTCAGGTCCCGGTGGGTGGCGCTGATCAGCTTGATGTCCACCTTGACCGGCGTCTCGCCCCCCAGGGGGATCACTTCCCGTTCTTCCAGCACCCGCAACAGACGCGCCTGGAGCTGGATGGGCATGTCGCCGATCTCGTCCAGGAACAGGGTGCCGCCGCTGGCTTGCAGGATCTTGCCGCGCCGGCCCTCCCGGGTGGCGCCGGTGAAGGCACCGGCCTTGTAGCCGAACAGTTCGCTCTCGATGAGGGTTTCCGGGATGGAGGCGCAGTTGACCGCCACGAAGGGCCGGTTCATGCCGCTCTGTTCGCAATGGATGGCCTGGGCGAACACCTCCTTGCCCGTGCCGGTCTCGCCGGACAGCAGGATGGGGATGTCCCGGGCCAGCACCCGCTTGGCACAGCGCACGTTGTATTCCATGCCCTGGTCGCCGAATTGCAGATCGTCCAGCCGTACCGTCCGGGCCTCCCCCGGGGTGTGGCCGGGAGCCACGCTGCGCCGGGCGGGGGGCGGCAGGGGCACGCCACGGCTTTCCGGCGGGCGGATGAGGCCGAAGAAGCGGTTGCCGTGCTTGGCCTCGTAGAGGGGCACCGGATTGAGCCAGCCCTGGGTCTTGCGGCCCAGCAGGGCGGCCATGCCGGTATTGAAGAGTTCCGGCAATTGGCGGCCCACCAGGTCCCGGGGTTTCTTGTAGCCCAACTGGAACAGGGCGCTGCGGTTCGCGGCCAGAACGCGGCCTTCCTCGTCCAGGGCCAGGGCCCCTTCCCAAAGGGTGCCGATGAACTCGGGGCGGCTGTGGAAGCGCAGGGCGAAGTGCTCGCGGAAGCGGCAGAGGAATGCCCGGTTCTCGATCATCTGGGCCGACATGTTCACCAGCACCAGGGTGTGCTGCTGGGCCATGTGGGAAAAACTGGAGGCGTCCAGCACGGCCAGCAGCCCCCCCTCGTGGTCGAAGATGGGGGCGGCCGAACAGGTCAGGCCCACGTTGCGGGTCAGGTAGTGCTCGTTGTGGTGGACCAGGAGGGGCCGCTGCTCGATGGCGCAGGTGCCCATGCCGTTGGTGCCCTGGAAGCGTTCACTCCAGAAGGCGCCCTCCACCATGCCGCAATCGGCGGCGCTGTCGGTGAAGGAAGGATCTCCCAGGAAATCCAGCACCACGCCTTCCCGGTCGGTGAGCAGCACGGAAAACCCGGAACCGGAAAGCTGCTGGTAGAGGGTGGCCATCTCCCCCTGGGCAATGGCCCGCAGCCCGGCCAGGGGCTCCTGGCGGTCCTTCAGCTCACGGCCGTCCAGCACCACCACCGGCTCGTCCCGCATGGGGTCCAGGCCGAATTCGTGGGCGCACCGGTTCCACGAGCGGGCGATGGCCGGCATCACTTCCGCCTGCTCCATCGCGCCACCCAGGCCGACCACCGCATTTACCAGACGGGCATGTTCCAAGGTTTCCTGACTCTGCATCGCTCCATCCTCGCAAAAGCAATATCCGCGCCAGACTGTTTCGGTTGGAATGGGTTCTGCTGGTTTGGTGTGACCCGGACCCCGGACCGGGGCCTGGTGGTGCAACCCGGGCGGGCAGCGGGCGCGGCCCCTGACCGCCGCGCCGGTCTGTCCTGACCCGGGTTTCCGAGAAAATGCATCAAGTTTCAATATACCAGCACACGGGCCGGGGAGGTGCCGGGACAGTGTGTCCCGTTATCGTGACACTCCCCCGGCCCCGGGGACGATTCCAGGGGGGGTAAACCGTGATTCCTCAGTTGAACACGTCCGAAGCCGTGGTTGTGCGGGGGGGGTGGCGCGAAGCGACGAGAGCGGGGGTGCAGCGGGGTCACCCAAGGGTCACGGTGATCGTAGGCGCGGGTTTCAACATCCTTGCGTCTTGCCGAGAGCAAGGGAGCGGTCAACCGAGCAATCAAGGTCAACCCACGGCACGGTTCCTGCTAATGACTTGACGCTGCCTTGTTCGGATCATCTCCATGAAAATCTGCCTGACCCTGCTCCTCGGCATTCTGTTTGGCCTGTCCCGGGCCACGGCCGCCCCCCTGCCCCTGGGGGGGGATTTCACCCTGGAAACCCCGCGCGGCGTGCCGGTCTCCCTGTCGTCCCTGCGCGGCAAGGTGGTGCTGCTCTACTTTGGCTTCACCTATTGCCCGGAGATGTGTCCCACCGAGCTGCTCCAGTTCCAGCAGTTGCTGGAACGGCTGCCGGCGGACAAGCGCGGCCGGGTCCAGCCGGTGTTCATCAGCGTGGATCCGGCCCGGGACACGCCGGAGGTGCTGGAACCCTACATCGGCCATTTCGGCGGCGGCATCCTGGCCCTCACCGGCAAGGAGGAAGAACTGCGCCGGGTGGCCGCCCAGTACGGTGCCCATTTCCGCTACGTCCCCACCGGTTCCAGCTACACGGTGGACCACACGGTGAACACCTACGTGGTGGATCCCCAGGGCCACCTGGTCCGGGTGTTCATGTACGGCTCGCCCACCAAGGAACTGGCCGGCTACATCCTCTCCCTGCTGCCGGACTGAAGCGCCGTCCCTTCCCCGGCACCGGGCCGGGGCACCGACCCCCGGCCCAGCCGGCAAAGGGTCTGGAAGCCGCTGTCGAAGCCCACACCGTCCAGGCGCAGCAGGTCTTCCCGGTCGGCACATGCCGCCAGCAGTCCCCGGGCCGGCCCCAGGCCGGGCAGCACGCAATCCGGGGCGATCTCCAGCAGGGGGGCCAGCACGAAGGCCCGGACATGCATGCGCGGGTGGGGCAGGACCAGGAAGCCGTCGCCCTGCCTCAGTCCGTCGTAGAGGAGGAGATCCAGATCCAGGGTGCGCGGTCCGTTGGGGATGCTCCGCACCCGGCCATGGGCCGCCTCCAGGGCCAGCAGGGAGGCCATGAGGGCCGTGGGGGTGAGACTGGTTTCCAGCATGGCCACCGCGTTGACGAAATCCGGCTGGTCGGCATAGCCCACCGGTGCGCTCCGGTAAAGGGATGAGGCGCGCAGCAGCCGGGTGCGGGGCAATTCGTCCAGTTCGGCCATGGCCGTCAGGAGGCGGTCCGCCACCGGGCCCAGATTGCCCCCCAGGGCGACGAAGGCCCGGCTCATGGCACGGCTCCCCGGCGGGCCAGGCGGGCCCGATGCTCCAGCAGGGCCTCCCGCACCAGGGGGGATAGGGCATCGCCCTCTTCCGCCTGGTCCAGGTATGCCAGGATCAGGGCGCGCATGCGTGGTTCCCAGAAGCGGGCCAGATGGTCGGCCACGCCGGCCCGGGCGGCGGACCGCTCCGGCTCGGCTTCGAAGTAGGCGCCGACCTGATTGGCCATGTGGATCAAACGGGCGATATCCATGGGTCAGGGGTCCTTCCGGGTTGATCCGTCCAGGCGTTCGGGGTGGCTGTACAGGGTGTGGCGGCCCGGCCGCAGGAACCCCGCCAGGGTCAGGCCCACCTCCCGGGCCAGGCGGATGGCGTAGCCGGTGGGTGCGGACACCGCCGCGAGCAGGGTGATGCCCGCCGTAGCGGCCTTCTGCACCATCTCGAAACTGGCCCGGCTGGTGACCAGAGCGAACCCGCCCCGGGGGTCGCCAGCGCCGCCGGCCAGGGCGCCGATGAGCTTGTCCAGGGCATTGTGGCGGCCCACGTCCTCCCGGGCCAGCAGGACGTTCCCGGCCGGGTCGCACCAGGCGGCGGCGTGGACGCCGCCGGTACGCTGGCGCAGGGGTTGGCTGCCAGCCAGGCCGTCCAGGGCGCGCTGCAGGGCGGCGGCGGGAAAGACCGGTCCGGCCGGCAGGGGGGCCAGGGGGCGGGCCACCTGGTCCAGGCTTTCCACGCCGCACAGGCCGCAGCCGGTGCGGCCGGCCAGGGCGCGGCGGCGGGATTTGAGGGCGAAGAAACGCGCCTCGGCGATGCGCAGGTGGAGCACCACCCCCGTATCGCCCGTCTCCACTTCCAGGCCGTAAAGCTCCGCCGGCGTGGCGAGGATGCCCTCGCTCAGGCTGAAGCCCAGGGCGAAGTCCTCCAGATCGGCGGGGCTCGCCAGCATCACCGCGTGGGCGATGCCGTTGTAGGACAGGGCCACCGGCACCTCTTCCGGCACCGTGTCCAGGCGCATCCCGCCGGGCTCGTGCACGGGCGTCTCCAGCAGGGGGGAGGGCAGGGCCCGCTGCGGGTCGGGGAGGTCAGACGGTCGCATGGTCATCCCGCTGCCGGTTGTCCAGCAGGGTCTGTTGTTCCCGGTTGAAGCGGGCGAAGCGCCGCTGCCACTCCGAGGGTTCCTCCACCCGGGACACCTGCACGGCGGTGACCTTGTATTCCGGGCAGTTGGTGGCCCAGTCGGAGTTCTCCGTGGTCACCACGTTGGCGCCGGAGCCGGGCCAGTGGAAAGTGGTGTAGACCACGCCGGGCTGCATGCGTGTGCTGATCAGCGCCCGCAGCACCGTCTCGCCGGCCCGGCTCTGCAAGCCGACCCAGTCGCCGTCGCGGATGCCCCGGTCCTCCGCGTCCAGCGGATGCAGTTCCAGGATGTCCTCCGGGTGCCACACCGTGTTGGCGGTGCGCCGGGTCTGGGCGCCCACGTTGTACTGGCTGAGGATGCGGCCGGTGGTGAGCAGCAGGGGGAAGCGGCGGTTGACCCGTTCCTCCGTGGCGACGTACTCGGTCAGCATGAAGCGGCCCTTGCCGCGCACGAATTCCTCCACGTGCATGGTGGGCGTGCCCTGGGGATGGGCCTCGTTGCAGGGCCACTGGAGGCTGCCCAGCTCGTCCAGCCGGGCATAGCTGACGCCGTGGAAGCTGGGCGTCAGGCGGGCGATCTCGTCCATGATCTCCGACGGATGGCCGTAGTTCATGGGATAGCCCAGGGCGTTGGCCAGCATCTGGGTCACCTCCCAGTCCGCGTGGCCGGCCAGGGGACGCATCACCTTGCGGATGCGGGAGATGCGCCGCTCGGCATTGGTGAAGGTGCCGTCCTTTTCCAGGAAGGACGCGCCGGGCAGGAAGACGTGGGCGAACTTGGCCGTCTCGTTGAGGAACAGGTCCTGCACCACCAGGCATTCCAGGGATTCGAGGGCGGCGGTCACGTGCTGGGTGTTGGGGTCCGACTGGGCGATGTCCTCGCCCTGCACGTAGAGGCCCTTGAAGCTGCCGGAGAGGGCGGCGTCGAACATGTTGGGGATGCGCAGGCCGGGTTCGTCGGACAGCTTCACGCCCCAGGCGGATTCGAACAGATGCCGGGTGGCGTCGTCGGATACGTGCCGGTAGCCGGGCAGTTCATGGGGGAAGGAGCCCATGTCGCAGGAACCCTGCACGTTGTTCTGGCCGCGCAGCGGATTCACGCCGACGCCGGGCCGGCCGATGTTGCCGGTGGCCATGGCCAGGTTGGCGATGCCCATGACCATGGTGGACCCCTGGCTGTGCTCGGTGACGCCCAGGCCGTAGTAGATGGCGCCGTTGCCGCCAGTAGCGTACAGGCGCGCCGCACCGCGCACTGTGGCGGCCGGCACGCCGGTGACGGCTGCGGTCGCTTCCGGGGAATGGCGCGGATCGGCCACGAAGGCCCGCCACTTGGCGAAGGACGCCCCATCGCAGCGGGCCGCGACGAAGGCCTCGTCCACCAGCCCCTCCGCCACGATCACATGGGCCAGAGCGTTGACCAGGGCCACGTTGGTGCCGGGCCGCAGCTTGAGGTGATGGACGGCGCGCACATGGGGGGTGTCCACCAGGTCGATGGTGCGGGGGTCGGCGACGATCAGCTTGGCCCCCTGGCGCAGACGCTGCTTCAGGCGGGAGCCGAACACGGGATGGCCGTCGGTGGGATTCGCGCCGATCACCAGCACCACATCGGCCTGCATCACCGAGTCGAAATCCTGGGTGCCGGCGGATTCCCCCAATGTCTGCTTGAGGCCGTAACCGGTGGGGGAATGGCAGACCCGGGCGCAGGTATCCACGTTGTTCACGCCGAAGGCGGCGCGGGTCAGCTTCTGCACCAGGTAGGTCTCTTCGTTGGAACAGCGGGACGAGGTGATGGAACCGACGGATTCCGCGCCGTACCTGCCTTGCAGCCGCTTGAACTCGGCGGCGGCGTGGTGGATCGCCTCCTCCCAGCCCACCACCCGCCAGGGATCGCGGATGGATTGGCGGATCATGGGCGTGGTGATGCGGTCGGCGTGGGTCGCGTAGCCCCAGGCGAAGCGGCCCTTGACGCAGGCATGGCCCCGGTTGGCGCCGCCCTTCGGGTCCGGCACCATGCGGATCAGCTTCTCGCCCTGCAACTCGGCGTTCAGGGAACAGCCCACGCCGCAGTAGGCGCAGGTGGTGGTGACGCCGCGCTGGGGCTGGCCCTGTTGGATCACCGATTTTTCCATCAGCGCCGCCGTCGGACAGGCGGCGACGCAGGCGCCGCAGGACACGCATTCCGAATCCAGGAAGTCGGCGCCGCCCGCCGCCGCTATGCGCGAAGCGAAGCCCCGTTCCGTGGTGGTCAGGGCGAAGGTGCCCTGGATGTCGGCGCAGGCCCGCACACAGCGGGAGCAGACGATGCATTTCGCCGGATCGTAGGCGAAATAAGGGTTGGAGACGTCCGCCTCTTCCTTCAGGTGGTTGGCCCCGTCGGCGTAGCGCACCTCGCGTAGGCCCACCCGGCCGGCCATGTCCTGCAACTCACAGTTGCCGTTGGCGGAACAGGTCAGGCAGTCCAGGGGATGGTCGGAGATGTACAGCTCCATGACACCCCGGCGCAGGCGCAACAGGGCGTCGCTTTCGGTGGTGACCTCCATGTCCTCCTCGACCAGGGTGGTGCAGGAGGCGGGGAAGCCGCGCCGGCCCTTCACCTCCACCACGCACAGGCGGCAGGAACCGAAGGCCTCCAGGGCCTCGCTGGCACACAGCCTGGGGATGTCGATGCCCGCCACGGCGGCGGCATGGAGAACCGAGGTGCCGGCGGGCACGCTGACCGACAGGCCGTCGATGCGCAGGCTGACCTGCCGGGTCGAGAGCCGGGCCGGGGTGCCCCGGTCGTGCTGGCAAGAAAGGCTCATGCTGGGTCTTCCTTTCCCTTCGGCGCCAGGCCGAAGTCTTCCGGATAGTGGTTGAGGGCGGACAGGACCGGATAGGGGGTCATGCCGCCCAGGGCGCATAACGACCCCTCCAGGAGGGTCTGACACAGGTCGCGCAGCAAAGTGTCGTCGTTGGTCTGATTCGGCCGCCCGGCCAGCATGGCGTCCAGCAACTCCACCCCCCGGGTGGAGCCGATGCGGCAGGGCGTGCATTTGCCGCAGGATTCCTCGGCGCAGAAGTGCAGGGCGTAGCGGGCCATCTTCGCCATGTCCACCGTGTCGTCAAAGGCGACGATGCCGCCGTGGCCCACGCTGGCGCCGACGGTGGCGAATGTCTCGTAGTCCAGGGGCAGGTGGAACTGGCTGGCGGGCAGATAGGCCCCCAGGGGGCCGCCCACCTGGACCGCGCGCAGGGGCCGGCCGCTGGCGCTGCCCCCGCCGTAGTCGTGGAGCAGTGCCTCCAGGGTGATGCCGAAGGGGGCTTCCACCAGGCCGGGCCGGCGCAGGTTGCCGGCCAACTGGAAAGGCAGGGTGCCCCGGGACCGGCCCACGCCATAGCCGGCGTAGGCCGCGCCCCCGTGGGCCAGGATCCAGGGCACGCTGGCCAGGGTGATGACGTTGTTGACCACCGTGGGCATGCCGAACAGTCCCTCCAGAGCCGGCAGGGGAGGCTTGGCCCGCACCAGGCCCCGCTTGCCCTCCATGCTCTCCAGCAGGGCGGTCTCCTCGCCGCAGACGTAGGCGCCGGCCCCCTTGAAGAGACTCAATTCGAAGCGCCGGCCGGAACCCAGCACGTCATCCCCCAGCACCCCCTCCCGGCGGGCAATGCGGAGGGCCGCCTCCAGGGTGTCCCAGGCGTCCGGGTATTCGGAGCGCAGGTAGATGTAGCCCCTGTCGGCGCCCACCGCCAGGCCGGCGATGAGCATGCCCTCGATGAGGCAGAAGGGGTCGCCCTCCATGAGCATGCGGTCGGAGAAGGTGCCTGAATCCCCTTCGTCGGCATTGCAGACGATGTACTTCTGCCCTGCGCCGGCATTGCGGACGGTGCGCCATTTGACGCCGGTGGGGAAGCCGGCCCCGCCCCGGCCGCGCAGGCCCGAGGCTTCCACCTGGGCGACGATGGCCTCCGGCGTCAGGGCCAGGGCCTGCTCCAGGCCGGCCAGGCCGCCCTGGGCTCGGTAGTCCGCCAGGGACAGGGGATCGCTGATCCCCACCCGGGAAAACACCAGACGGGTCTGGCCCTTGAGGTAGGGAAGATCGGCCGTGGGTCCCAGGGCCAGGGGATGGGCGCCCCCCTCCAGCCAGCCGGCGGCGAACAGGTCCGGCACGGCCTCCGGGGTCACCGGCCCGTAGGCGTGGCGCACGCCGGCCACGTCCACTTCCACCAGGGGCTCCAGCCAGTAGAGGCCCCGGGAACCGGTCGCCACGATCTCGACGGCCAGACCGCGCCGCCGGGCTTCGGCGGCCACCGCCGCGCTGACCCGGTCGGCCCCCACGGAACGGGCGGCGGCATCCCGGGGAATGTGGATACGCCGGCTCACCGGGGAAGTTCCTCGGCCAGCAGGGCGTCCAGGCTGGCCGGCGAGACCCGCCCGAGCAGGCGCCCGTCCAGCATGACGGCCGGGGAACAGGCGCAGTTGCCCAGGCAATACACGGCTTCCAGGTGCACTGCCCCGTCCGCCGTGGTGGCGCCGAATTCCACCCCCAGGACCCGGCTCGCGTGTTCCGCCAGGGCGTCGCCGCCCATGGCCTGGCAGGACTCCGCCCGGCACAGGCGCAGAGTATGCCGGCCGGCCGGCTGGCGGCGGAAATCGTGGTAGAAGCCGATGACCCCCTCCACCTCGGCCCGGGACAGATTGTGGGCCCGGGCCAGTTCTGCCACGGCTGCGTCGGGGATGTGGCCCAGGTCAGCCTGGACGCGGTGCAGGGCGGGCAGCAGGCCGGCCTGGGGGGCCGCACCGTCTGGCGCCGGTGGGGAGATATGGGTGGACATGGGGATTCCGCTTGGCTGATGGTCCTGGAGAAATCAGCAAATCCCATGCCATGGCCGGCAGAAACCGTCCGGGCAGGGTATTCGCATTATGGATCAAACAGTTACGGACACCCCCCGGAACCTGCTCCGGCCCGGTCCGGCCCGGGTCCGTGACACACTGTCACGGCGGCGGATCCCGGTGGGGCTGGGCCCTGGGACGGCGATCGTTCCTGGCCGGCCCTCCTCCCGGGGCGGGTCCGGGAACACGGCCCGCCACCGCGACAATCTGTCACACCCGGGCGTGGTCACTCTGTCACGGACGAAGGACGCAGCTTTCCCGTTGGACAGCAATATCACTTTGTTTTTCAATGACATATCTAGGTGGCATGGTTATTGCGATGAGGAACCGAGCGTCGCATGGCTCGCAATCCGGGCGTCTTTCAGACGTGCCGGACCCTGGCATCAGTACGCTTGGACACCCCTGCATGAGGAGACTGACATGACCAGAACCACCCCCCGTTTTTCCGCCAAGACCCTGGCGGCCGCTGTTTCCACCCTCGTCGCCCTGGGCGTCGCCGGCCTGCCGGCGATCAGCCACGCGGATGAGACCAGTTGCTCCCCCTTCACGCCGCTGATCAAGGGCCAGGAGGACTTCGTCTACGTCTGGACCCTGGGCGTGGAAGGCGTCGGTGACGGCTCGGACAAGCTTGTCACCGTGGACGTGAACCCCAAGTCCAAGACCTACGGCAAGATCATCGCCAGCCTGTCCGTGGGCGGCCGCAACGAGGCCCACCACGTGGGCCTGTCCGACGACCGCCGCTATCTGTGGGGCGGCGGCCTGGACAGCAGCAAGATCTTCATCTTCGACGTGCACAGCGACCCGGCCAAGCCGAAGCTGGTGAAGACCATCAACGACTTCGTGGAGAAATCCGGCGGCATCGTCGGCCCCCACACCTTCTACGCCGCCCCCGGCCGGATGATCATCACCGGCCTGTCCAACAACAAGGACCACGGCGGAGTGAGTGCCCACGTGATCTACAACAACAAGGGCGAGTTCGTGAAGACGGTGCACGTTCCCACGGGGCAGGTGGGTGGCGGCCAGGGCGACGGCTACAACTACGACGTGGCCATCAACCCGAAGAAGAACGCCATGATCTCCACCTCCTTCACCGGCTGGAACAACTACATGATGGACCTGGGCAAGATGGTCAAGGATCCGGAGGCCATGAAGCGTTTCGGCAACACCACCGTCATGTGGGACTTCAAGGCCATGAAGCCCATCAAGGTCTTCAACACCCCGGGCGCCCCTCTGGAAGCCCGCTGGTCCTGGGCCAAGGGCGACAATTTCGCCGTCACCACCACCGCCCTCACTTCCAACATCTGGCTCTTCGAACAGGACAAGAAGGGGGAATGGCAGGCCCATAACGTGGGCACCATCGGCAACCCGGCCGACATCCCCCTGCCGGTGGACATTTCCATCGGCAACGACGGCAAGAGCTTCTGGATCAACACCTTCATGGACGGCACCACCCGTTACTGGGACTTCAGCGACCGCATGCATCCCAAGGAGGTGTACAAGATGAAGGTGGGTTCCCAGGTCAACATGGTGTCCCAGAGCTACGACGGCAAGCGGGTCTATTACACCACTTCCCTGCTGGGCAACTGGGACAAGAAGGGCAAGGACGACGAGCAGTTCCTGAAGATGTACCACTGGGACGGCAAGGAACTGAAACTGGGCTTCGAGATCGACTTCTACAAGGAGAAACTGGGCCGCGCCCACCATATGAAGTTCCAGGTGCGGGACATGAGCCGGCTACAGCCCCTGCACGCCCAGGCGGAAGGCCTGGATAACCTGAAAATGGTCATGAACGAGCCGTAATGGCCCCGGCCCGCCGCCTCCCCGCCAGGGGAGGCCCCCTCCTCCTGCTCTGCCTGGCCTGGCTGCTCCTAGGGCTGGGGTTCGCCGTCTGGCTGCCCATGGCCCGGGCCGGCGAACTCAAACCTGTGGAACAGGCCCCCGCCCCGGTGGAGACCTTCATTCCGCCCCCCGCCGGCAGTTATGAACTCCAGCACATCATGAAGGCGGGCGAAGGCCGGGTGCTGGACGTCCAGGGCACCCCCCGCCAGCTCTCTGAGTTCACCGGCGGCAAGGTCACCCTGCTGTCCTTCATCTACACCACCTGCGCCGACCCCAACGGCTGCCCTTACGCCTATCTGGTGTTCCACAACCTGAGGAACCGCCTGGCCCAGGATCCCCGCCTGCACGGCCGGGCACGGCTGGTGAGCCTGTCCTTCGACCCCGGGCGGGACACTCCCGCCATGTTGCGCCTCTACGCGGGGGACCACGCCAAACCCGGCCAGCCGGTGGAATGGGCGTTCCTCACCACCAGCGGCCTGCCCGACCTGCTGCCCATCCTGGACGACTTCGGCCAGGACGTGTTCCTGGAGGTGGACCCGGTGAGCAAGGCCCACCTGGGCACCTACAGCCACGTGCTCAAGGTGTTCCTCATCGACGCCGGACACACGGTGCGGGAGGTCTACACCACGGTCTACCTCAACGCCGACATGGTGTACAACGACATCCTCACCCTGCTCATGGAAGAGGGCTTGAAGTGACAAGCAATGGGAAGGGTTGGCCTTTCCCCCCTTTGCAGCAGTGGGGGCGTTACCTGGCGGGGGTCCTGGGCGGGTTGGCCCTGGGCCTGGTCCCGCTGGCCTCCCCCCGGGCCGCCACCCCCGTCACCCTGGCCCCGCCCCTGGGCCTGCCCGCGGTGCCGGTTCCCGCCGCCAACCCCCTCACCCGGGAGAAGATCGACCTGGGCCGGCGCCTGTTCCTGGACCGCCGCCTGTCCCACAACAACACCATGTCCTGCGCCATGTGCCACGTGCCCGAACAGGGCTTCACCTCCCATGAACTGGGGGCGGCCATCGGTATGGAAGGGCGCAGCCTGCGGCGCAACTCCCCGGCGGTGTACAACGTGGCCTACCATAAGAGCCTCTTTCACGAAGGCCGGGAACCCCACCTGGAAGACCAGGTGTGGGGGCCCCTGCTGACCAAGGCGGAGATGGACATGCCTTCCATCGGCTACGTAGTGGAGAAGTTACGCCGCCTGCCCGAGTACCGGGGCCTGTTCGAAGCCGCCTTTGGCGGGCCGGTGACGGCGGAACGCATCGGCCTGGCCCTGGCCAGCTACCAGCGCACCCTGCTTTCCGGCAATTCCCGCTTCGACCGCTGGTACTTCGGCGGCGACAAGAACGCCCTGACCATCCAGGAGCAGCGGGGGTTCCAGGCCTTCATGGGCAAGGGCCGCTGCGCCACCTGCCACCTGGTGGGGGAGAAATCCGCCCTGTTCACCGACCACCGGTTCCACAACACCGGCCTGGGCTGGGAACGCACCATGTTCCCCGAGCGCAGCAGCTACAAGGTGCAGCTCGCCCCGGGCATCTTCGTCCAGGTCATGGGTGCCCTGCTCAAGTCCTTCGAGCCGCCCCAGCCCGACGTGGGCCGCTACGAGGTCACCATCGACCCCAAGGACCGTTGGGCCTACAAGACTCCCATGCTGCGCAACGTGGCCGTCACCCAGCCCTACATGCACGACGGTTCCCTGGCCACCCTGGAGGACGTGGTGGCGTTCTACGACAAGGGCGGCATCGACAACGAGAACAAATCTCCCCTGCTGATCCCCCTGAACCTGGACTTCCAGGAAAAAGCCGACCTGGTGGCCTTCCTGAAAACCCTCACCGGCGACAACGTGGAGGCCCTGGCCCAGGACGCCCGTACCGCGCCGGTGACCCTGCCCCTGCTGAAAGGGGATGCAGCCGACGCTTACATGGAAGAGCGCTGGAGGGAACCCTAGGAGCCTGTCGGACTTGAAGGGAAATCGGCTGCAAATCCGCCGGAGCGGTCCATTTTTTGCCGCTTTCTTGGGCAATGCTTCGACTATTGCCCGGCAAAATCGACCAAAACCGTCCCCACTCTGGCGAATTTTGCCTTGCGCCGAAACTCGCAAGCTCGTTTTCGCTTCGATTCTTCCAGTCCGGCAGGTTCCTGGGCAGCCGGAATGCTCCGGCATGACGCATGGCGCCTCCCCTGTGCACGTAATTGGTGCGCCACCCTGTCCATGGGCCCTTGCCGCCTCCCGCAGGCCCCACCTATCTTGTTGTTTCTTTGGCCTTATCCGGCGTGCGCCGAATTGGCACGCCATCTGCTAAGGCTTTGTGCGAGAGGCGCGTGAACGTGCCTTAGGTTGGCTAGGGTTCCGGTCCCCCAGGGGATGGCTGGTCCGAGAGCCGACCGGTCCTGCCTCCGGGCGGGGCTCCACGGAGGGATAAAAGCCCGGGAGGTCGCGATTCGCGGTCCTCTCGCCCTTTTTTCCCAACCAGGAGCTCGGCCATGCGCTTTCTGAACCGCTTCATCCTCGCCTTCGCGGCACTTTCCCTGTCCTTCGGCCTGCTGGCCACCCCCGCCTCCGCCCAGGTGAAGATCGGCCTGTCCGACTGGCCGGGCTGGGTGGCCTGGTATGTGGCCGAGCAGAAGGGTTTCTTCAAGAAGCACGGCGCCGACGTGAAGTTGGTCTGGTTCGCCAACTACACCGACTCCATCAGCGCCCTGTCCGCCGGCCAGGTGGACGCCAACTCCCAGACCTGGAGCGACACCATGGCGCCCCTGGCCAAGGGCTTGCCCCTCAAGGCCATCCTGGTGAACGACAACTCCGCCGGCAACGATGCGGTGATGGCCGGCCCCGGCATCAAGTCCTTCGCCGACCTGAAGGGCAAGAAGATCGCCCTGGAGGAGTTCAGCGTATCCCACTTCCTCCTCACCCTGGCCCTGAAGAAGCACGGCATGACCCTGAAGGACGTCAACGTGGTGAACCTGTCCGCCGGCGACGCGGCTGCCGCCTTCCTGGCCGGCCGGGTGGACGCCGCCGTGGTGTGGAACCCCTGGGTGAACAAGATCCAGAGCAGCGGCAAGGGCCGGGCCCTGTTCACCTCCCGGGACGTGCCGGGGATGATTCCCGACCTGCTGGTGGCCCAGGAGAAATCCATCAAAGCCAACCGGAAGGACTTCCTGGGCATGATCAAGGCCTGGTACGAGGCCGAGGCCTTCATCCGCGCCAATCCGGACGAGGCGGCCAAGATCATGGCCAAGGTGGTGGGCATGGAGGCCAAGGAGTACGCGGTGTTCCTGCCGGGCACCAAGTTCTTCGACCAGAAGCTCAACCTCCAGGCCTTCGGCCCGGCGTCGGATGCCACCAGCCTGCTGGGCGTGGCCCCCACCATCAGCAAGTTCCTGCTGGACAACAAGCTGATGGAAGGCAAGGCCGACTTCGCCAAGGGCCTGGATGCCTCCCTGGTGAAGGAAGTGGCCGGCGTGAAGTAAGGGCGACGCCCCTCCCTCTGCAGGGAGGGGGTTGGCGTGCAGGGCCCCGACTTCCCCAATGAGCCTCCCTCACCCCCCTCTCCCGCCTGCGGGAGAGGGGGGGTGAAAAGCGCAACGACAAGGTTGAACGATGACGACATCCTCTCCCCGCCGCCCCGGCATGTGGGCCATCCGCGGCCCCCTGTCGCCCCGGGCCTACTGGGTCCTGGCCGTGCTGGGCCTGCTGGTCCCCCTGGGCCTGTGGTGGCTGGCGGCCAGCGGCGAGGGGGTGAACAAGGTGTTCATGCCTTCGCCCCTGGACGTGTTCAACCGGCTGGTCACCTGGTACAGCGAGGACGACCTGCTGGACGACGTGTGGGTCAGCGTCTGGCGGGTCACGGCGGGCTTCGTCCTATCGGCGGTCATCGCCCTGCCCCTGGGGCTGCTGGTGGGCACCTTCCGCCCGGTCCAGGCCTTCCTGGAGCCCCTCACCGATTTCATCCGCTACATGCCGGCGGTGGCCTTCATTCCCCTGGTCATGCTCTGGGTGGGCATCGAGGAGTCGTCCAAGATCGCCATCATCTGGATCGGCACCTTCTTTCAAATGATGCTGATGATGGCCGAGGACGTGCGCCGGGTGCCCATGGCCCAGATCGAGGCGGCCCAGACCATGGGCGCCACCCGGTCCGAGACCCTGCGCCTGGTGATCTTCCAGTCGGCCAAGCCGGCCCTCATGGACACCCTGCGGGTGACCATGGGCTGGGCCTGGACCTACCTGGTGGTGGCGGAACTGGTGGCGGCCAACTCGGGCCTGGGCTACTCCATCCTGAAGGCCCAGCGTTTCCTGCAGACCGACAAGATCTTCGTCGGCATCATCCTCATCGGCCTCATCGGCCTGGTGATGGACCAGTTGTTCCGCCTGGCCCACCGCAAGGCCTTCCCCTGGCTCTACCTGAGGTCCTGACCATGGCCGACAAGATCAGCATCCGCCAGGTCGGCAAGACCTTCGGCTACGGCGCCCACCAGGTGGAAGCCCTGAAGGGGGTGGACCTGGCCATCGCCGACAACGAGTTCGTCACCTTCGTGGGCGCCTCGGGCTGCGGCAAGTCCACCCTCCTGCGCATCATCGGCGGCCTGGAGTGGCACTCCGCCGGCACCCTGGAAGTGGACGGCCGGCCCGTGGACGGGCCCGGCGCCGACCGGGCCATGGTGTTCCAGCACTACAGCCTCTACCCCTGGCTCAACGTGCTGGAGAACATCAAGTTCAGCCGGCAGTTGCGCCACGGCCGGGAGGACCTGACTTCCGCCGACGTGGAGGCCGCCGCCGGCCGGGCCGACGCCCTGCTCCGCCTGGTGGGCCTGTCGGCGGCGGCGGCGGCCTGGCCAAACCAGCTTTCCGGCGGCATGCAGCAGCGGGTGGCCATCGCCCGGGCCCTCATGGGCCGGCCCCAGGTGCTGCTCATGGACGAGCCCTTCGGCGCCCTGGACGCCCAGACCCGGGAGGTGATGCACGACCTGATCCTGCACGTGCACAAGCTGGAGAAGCCCACCATCGCCTTCGTCACCCACGACGTGGAAGAGGCCATCTACCTGGCCGACCGGGTGGTGCTCATGGCCCCCCGGCCGGGCCGCATCGACAGCATCTACCCCGTGCCCCTGCCCGCCGAGCGGGACCAGGACATGAAGCACAGCCCCGAATTCCTGCGCCTGAAGAAGGAGATCCTGGCGCGCATCAAGGACACTTCCGGCATGCAGACCGACCAGGACATGCTGGACCGACTCAACCTGGGTGGAGTGCCCACATGAAGTCTTCCCTTCCCGACCTTTCCCCGGACCGCCTGCTCTGGGAGGAAACCCTGCCCGGCGGCTGCCACTGGTCCTGGGTGCTGCCCCGGGGCGTGACCCTGCGCCTCACCGCCCTGGGGGACGACGCCAACCTGTCCCTGGTGCTCTACCACGCCCGGCAGCCCCTGGAACGCTACAACATGCCCGACTCCCTCAAGGCCCAGCACACCGCCCATTTCACCCGGGGCCACGTGCTGATGAGCGACATGGGGCGGGCCCTGGCCTCCATCACCGGCGACACCCTGGGCTGGCACGACCCCCTGGGCCTGCTGCTGGACGCCGGGCGCATGCACGAGAAATACGGCGAGAAGAACTATCAGGTCCATCGCAACGGCATGTACCGCGCCGGCAAGGACGGCCTGCTCATCGAGATCGGCAAGTACGGCCTGTCCCGCCGGGACCTGGTGGCTCCGGTGAACTTCTTCAGCAAGGTGAGCGTGGATCCGGAAGGCCGCTTCCACGCCCACCCGGGCCACTGCCGGGCCGGCGCCCAGGCGGACCTGCGCCTGGACATGGACGCCATCGTCGCCGTATCCACCGCGCCCCACCCCCTGGACCCCCGCCCCGCCTATGCCCCGGCCCTGGTGAAGGTGACCGCCTGGCGGTCCGGCCCCGCCCCCGCCGACGACTATTGCCGGTCCTTCCGCCCCGAGGGGGGACGGGCCCTGCAACTGGCCGATCTCTACTACCTGGCCTGAGGAGATGCCATGACCGCCGCCGCCATCCGCATCCGGGAAAGCGAACTGGACCCGGCCCGGGCCGTCCTCGACGTGGTGCTGCCCGCCGGGGAACCCTGGCTCCATGAAGTGAAGCGGGGCCAGACCCTGCGCATCGTGGACCTGGAAGGCAACCAGGCCGCCGACGTGATCTTCTACAACCGCCACGACACCGACGAGCACTACAGCGCCACGGAAACCATCCTGCGCCAGGGGGGCATCTACCTGACCACCGGCTCGGTGCTCTACAGCAGCGAGGGCCGGCCCCTGCTGACCATCGTGGCCGACACCTGCGGCCGCCACGACACCCTGGGAGGCGCCTGCGCGGCGGAGAGCAACATGGTGCGCTACGCCCTGGAAAAGAAGTTCATGCACAGTTGCCGGGACAACTACCTGCTGGCCATCCAGCACTCCGACTCGGGCCTCGGCAAGGCCGACCTGGTGCCCAACATCAACTTCTTCATGAACGTGCCGGTGACGGAAGACGGCGACCTGAAGTTCGACGACGGCGTCTCCGGCCCGGGCAAGTACGTGGAACTGCGGGCCGAGATGGACGTGTGGGTACTGGTCTCCAACTGCCCCCAGCTCAACAACCCGTGCAACGCCTACAACCCCACCCCGGTGCAGTTCCTGGTCTGGGATTGACCACCGTAGACCCCCGTAGGATGTGGTGAGCGCAGCGAACCGCATCAGACAAGGCCGGCAGCATCGATGCGGTTCGCTTTGCTCACCACATCCTACAAAACGACTCTCTCCGCTTTTGCGAGAGAGAAACCGTTCAAGAACCCGCCGGGACGACCCGCCGGACACCATGGACACGCGGGACGGCCCGCACCAGGAGTGACATGTTCGACAAGGTACTGATCGCCAACCGGGGCGCCATCGCCTGCCGCATCATCCGCACCCTGCGCCGCATGGGGGTGAAATCCGTGGCGGTGTATTCGGAGGCGGACCGCCATTCCCTCCACGTGCGCCAGGCCGACGAGGCCGTGGAGATCGGCCCGGCTCCGGCCGCCCAGAGCTACCTGCGCGCCGAGCGGATTCTCGAAGCGGCCCGGGCCACCGGCGCCCGGGCCATCCACCCGGGCTACGGCTTCCTCTCCGAGAACCCGGGCTTCGCCGAGGAATGCGCCGCCGCCGGCATCGCCTTCATCGGCCCCAGCCCGGCGCAGATGCGCGCCTTCGGCCTCAAGCACACCGCCCGGGACCTGGCCCAAGCCAACGGCGTGCCCCTGCTGCCCGGCTCCGGCCTGCTGGCCGACGCGGGCCACGCCCAGGCCGAGGCGGCCCGTATCGGCTACCCGGTGATGCTGAAGAGCACCGCCGGCGGCGGCGGCATCGGCATGCGCCTGATCTGGAGCCCGGACGAACTGGCGGAAGCCTATGCCTCCGTGGACCGGCTGGCCCGGGCCAACTTCAAGGAAGCCGGCATCTTCCTGGAAAAGTACGTGGAACACGCCCGGCACATCGAAGTGCAGTTGTTCGGCGACGGCCGGGGCCAGGTGGTGGCCCTGGGGGAACGGGACTGCTCCGTGCAGCGGCGCAACCAGAAGGTCATCGAGGAAACCCCGGCCCCGGGTCTAAGCGACGCCCAGCGGGCGGAACTGCTGGCCACCGCCGTGGCCCTGGGCCGGGCGGTGGGCTACCGCTCGGCCGGTACCGTGGAATTCGTCTACGACGCCGCCAGCGGCCAGTTCTACTTCCTGGAAGTGAACACCCGCCTCCAGGTGGAACACGGGGTCACCGAGGAAGTCACCGGCGTGGACCTGGTGGAATGGATGGTCCAGGAAGCCGCCGGGGAACTGGACCTGTCCGGCTACGTGGCCCGGCCCCGGGGAGCCGCCATGCAGGTGCGCCTCTACGCCGAGGACCCGGGCAAGGACTTCCAGCCCGCCGCCGGCCTGCTCACCGAAGCGATCTTCCCGGCCGAGGCCCGGGTGGAAACCTGGGTGGAACGGGGCGGCGAAGTGCCCCCCTACTACGACCCCATGGTGGCCAAGCTCATCGTCAAGGCCGATGACCGGCCGGGGGCCCTGGCGAAGATGGCCCAGGTCCTGGCCCGGACCCGGGTGGCGGGCATCGAGACCAACCTGGACTACCTGCGCCAGATCGTCGCCGACAACGTGTTTGCCGAAGGCCGCCAGACCACCCGCTACCTGAACGCTTTCGTCTACCGGCCCGCCACCCTGGACGTGCTGGAACCCGGGGTGCAGAGCAGCATCCAGGACTGGCCCGGGCGCACCGGCTACTGGGACGTGGGCGTGCCCCCCTCGGGCCCCATGGACCCCCTGGCCTTCCGCCTGGCCAACCGCCTGGCCGGCAACCCGGAAGGCGCCGCCGCCCTGGAACTCACCCTGACGGGCCCCACCCTGCGCTTCAACAGCGCCGCCCGCATCGCCCTGGCCGGCGCCGACCTGAACGCGGAACTGCACGATCCCGCCGGCGCCGTCCGGCCCCTGGCCAACTGGTCCGCCCACGCCGTGCCCGCCGGGGCCGTCCTCAAGCTGGGCGGGGTGCGGGGCCCCGGCGCCCGGGCCTACCTGGCCGTGGCCGGCGGCTTCGACGTGCCCGACTACCTGGGCAGCAAGTCCACCTTCACCCTGGGCCAGTTCGGCGGCCACGGCGGCCGGACCCTGCGCATGGGGGACGTGCTGCACCTGAATCCCGACGCGGTTTCCGCTGTCCCCCCCTTTGCAAAAGGGGGGGTGGGGGGATTGGGCCACGCTTCCCCATCCGCAACGCCCGGCGAAATCCCCCCCAACCCCCCTCTACAAAAGGGGGGAGAACAGCAGGTGGCCGCGTCCGTCACCGTCCCCTACACCCACGCCTGGCAGATCGGCGTCCTCTACGGCCCCCACGGGGCGCCGGACTTCTTCACCGAAGCCGACATCCAGCAGTTCTTCGCCACCGACTGGGAAGTGCACTACAACTCCAGCCGCACCGGGGTGCGCCTCATCGGCCCCAAGCCCCAGTGGGCCCGGCGGGACGGGGGCGAGGCGGGCCTGCACCCGTCCAACATCCACGACAACGCCTACGCCATCGGCGCCGTGGACTTCACCGGCGACATGCCGGTGATCCTGGGCCCGGACGGCCCCAGCCTGGGGGGCTTCGTCTGCCCGGTGACCATCGTCCACGCGGAACTGTGGAAGATGGGCCAGTTGCGCCCCGGGGACACGGTGCGCTTCGTGCCCTTGAGCCAGGCGGCGGCGGAACGGCTGGAGGCGGAGCAGGACCGGGCCATCGCCACCTTGTCGCCCCCCTCTGACCTCTCTCTTTTTCCCCCCTTTCTTAAAGGGGGGCAGGGGGGATTTGACGCCGCATCCCCCCCGCAAGCGTCTGGAATCCCCCCCAACCCCCCTTTAGAAAAGGGGGGAGTGTCCGTTGCGGAGGTGACGGCACTCGCCACCCCCATCCTGGGCCGCATCCCGGCCGGCGAGAACCCGGTGGAGGTGGTCTACCGCCGGGCCGGCGACAAGTACCTGCTGGTGGAATACGGCCCCCTGGTACTGGACCTGAACCTGCGCTTCCGGGTCCACGCCCTCATGACCCGCCTCCAGGCCCTGGGCCTGCCGGGCATCCTGGACCTGACCCCGGGCATCCGTTCCCTGCAAGTCCACTACGACTCCCGGGTGCTGCCCCTCTCCCGGCTGCTGGACACCCTGCGGGAAGCGGAACAGTCCCTGCCGGCCATCGAGGACATGGAAGTGCCGGCCCGCATCGTCCACCTGCCCCTGTCCTGGGACGACGCCGCCACCCGCCTGGCCATCGAGAAATACATGCAGTCGGTGCGGCCCGACGCCCCCTGGTGCCCGTCCAACATCGAGTTCATCCGGCGCATCAACGGCCTGGCGTCCATCGATGAGGTGAAGCGCATCGTCTTCGACGCCCGCTACCTGGTGCTGGGCCTGGGGGACGTGTACCTGGGGGCGCCGGTGGCCACACCCATGGACCCCCGCCACCGGCTGGTCACCACCAAGTACAACCCGGCCCGCACCTGGACTCCGGAGAACGCCGTGGGCATCGGCGGCGCCTACCTGTGCGTGTACGGCATGGAAGGCCCCGGCGGCTACCAGTTCGTGGGCCGCACCCTGCAGATGTGGAACCGCTGGCGGGACGAACGCCAGGGTGCCACGGCCTTCCGGGCCGGCCAGCCCTGGCTGCTGCGCTTCTTCGACCAGATCCGCTTCCATCCGGTGAGCGAAGCGGAACTGCTGCAGATCCGCGAGGACTTCCCCCTGGGCCGCTACGCCCTGAAGATCGAGGAGACCACCTTCCGCCTGGCCGACTACAACCGGTTCCTGGCCGACAACGACGCCTCCATCGCCGCCTTCAAGTCCACCCAGCAGGAAGCCTTCGAAGCCGAGCGGGAACGCTGGAAGGCGGCCGGCCAGGCGGAGTACGCCTCGGACCTGAGCGTGGCCGAGGCCGCCCCGGACAGCGAACTGGACCTGCCCGACAACGGCCGGCCGGTGGCCAGCCACGTGGCGGGCAACGTCTGGCAGGTGGCCGTGGCCCCCGGGGACCGGGTGGCCGCCGGGGACACCCTGGTCATCGTCGAATCCATGAAGATGGAATTCGCCGTCACGGCCCCCTGCGCCGGGACCGTGCACAGCCTGTTCTGCCGGGAGGGAGGCCAGGTGGCCGCCGGCCAGGACCTGCTGGTGCTGGTGGGAGACTGAGATCATGAACCTGGATATCGCCAGCCTGCTCAGCCAATACCGCTGCGGCGCCCTCACCCCCCTGGCCCTGGTGGAGGCCCTGCTGCCCAGCCTGGAGGCCCCGGACGAGCACCGGGTGTGGATCAGCCGCCTGCCCGCCGACACCCTGCGCGACTACGCCCGGGCCCTGGCCGGGCGTTCCCCGGACGACCTGCCCCTCTATGGCATTCCCTTCGCCATCAAGGACAACATCGACCTGGCGGGCCTGCCCACCACGGCCGGCTGCCGGGAGTACGCCTACACCCCCGAGCGGCACGCCTTCGTGGTGCAGCGGCTCATCGATGCCGGCGCAATCCCCCTGGGCAAGACCAACCTGGACCAGTTCGCCACGGGCCTCAACGGCACCCGCTCCCCCTGGGGCGCCTGCCGCAACGCCTTCGACCCGGCCTACATCGCCGGCGGCTCCAGTTCCGGCTCGGCGGTGGCCGTGGCCCTGGGTCTGGCCAGCTTCGCCCTGGGCACCGACACCGCCGGCTCCGGCCGGGTGCCGGCGGCCTTCAACAACATCGTCGGCCACAAGCCCAGCCTGGGCTGGCTGTCGGCCACGGGCCTGGTGCCCGCCTGCCGCTCCCTGGACACGCTGTCGGTGTTCGCCCTGACGGCCGAGGACGCGGAAGCGGTGCTGACGGTGGCCGCCGCCTTCGACGCAGCCGACCCCTTTTCCCGGCCGGTGGCCGGCCACGGTTTCGATTTCGGCAGCGCCCCCGCCTTCCGGGTGGGCATCCCCCGGGCCAACCAGCTCAACTTTTTCGGCAACGCCGAAACGGAGCGCCTGTTCGGCGAGGCGGTGGCCCGCATCCAGTCCCTGGGCGGCCAGTGCGTCGAACTGGACCTGCAACCCTTCCTGGACACCGCCCGCCTGCTCTACGAGGGCCCCTGGGTGGCGGAGCGCCACGCCGCCATCCGGGACTTCTTCGACACCCATCCGGAGGCCCCCCTGCCGGTGATCCGGGAGATCATCGGCGGCGCCCGGCGCTGGTCCGCCACCGACGCCTACGCCTACGGCTACCGGCTGCAGGCCGCCAAACGCCAGTGCGACGGCCTGCTGGCCGCCCTGGACTGCGTGCTCATGCCCACGGCCGGCACCCTCTACCCCATCGCGGAAATGGAAGCGGATCCCCTGCGTCTGAACGCCAACCTGGGCTACTACACCAACTTCATGAACCTGCTGGACTACGCCGCCACCGCCCTGCCGGCCGGCTTCCAGAAGGATGGCCTGCCCTTCGGCGTCACCCTGTTCGCCCGGCGGGACCAGGACGGCCCCCTGCTGCGCCTGGCGGCCCGCATGCAGCGGGCGGCGGGGGTGACCGCCGGCCGGGGGCCCCTGCCGGAAGCCTGGTCGCCGCCCCGCCTGCCCGGCGGCCAGGTGCGGGTGGCGGTGGTGGGCGCCCATTTGTCTGGTCTGCCCCTCAACGGCCAGCTCACCGAGCGGGGTGCCCGCCGGGTGGCCGCCACCCGCACGGCAGCGAAATACCGCTTCTACGCCCTGCCCGACGGCAAGCGCCCGGGCCTCATCCAGGTGGCGGAAGGGGGCGCGGCCATCGCCTGCGAGGTGTGGGAGATGCCCCTGGCCCAGTTCGGTTCCTTCGTCGCCGGCATCCCCGCCCCCCTGGGCATCGGCAAGCTGGAACTGGAGGACGGCAGCCAGGTGAACGGGTTCATCTGCGAGGGCCTGGCCGTGGCCGGCGCCAGGGACATCACCGGGTTCGGCGGCTGGCGGGCCTGGCTGGCGGCCCGGGAAAGTGGCGGATGAGCCTTGCCTTGTCACGAAACGTTCATGAAACCGTCATAACATGGGCCGCAATTCAGACACACGGAGGCACCCATGTCCGCCACCATCCTCGTCGTCGAGGACGAACCGGGAATCCAGGAGGTTCTCAAGTTCAACCTGGGCCAGCACGGCCATGACGTCATCGTCGCCCCCGACGCGGAAGAGGCCCTGAGCCTGCTGCGCGGCGCCCTGCCCGACCTGATGCTGCTGGACTGGATGCTGCCCGGCATGTCGGGCATCGACCTGGCCCGGCGCATCCGCGGTGACGGCCGGCTGAAGGGCATCCCCATCATCATGCTCACCGCCCGTTCCGAGGAGCGGGACAAGATCCAGGGCCTGGACATCGGCGCCGACGACTACATCACCAAGCCCTTCTCCCCCCGGGAACTGATGGCCCGCATCAAGGCCGTGCTGCGCCGCCGGGCCCCCCAGATGACCGAGGACGTGGTGGAGATCGGCGGCCTGAAGCTGGACCCCCTGTCCCACCGGGTGTTCGGCAACCAGCAGCCCCTGGACCTGGGCCCCACCGAATTCCGCCTGCTGCATTTCCTCATGACCCACCCGGAGCGGGTCTATTCCCGCTCCCAGTTGCTGGACCAGGTGTGGGGCGACCACGTGTTCGTGGAGGAACGCACCGTGGACGTGCACATCCGCCGTCTCCGTTCGGCCCTGGAAGGCACTGGCCATGACCGGCTGATCCAGACCGTGCGCGGCGCCGGCTATCGCTTCTCCGCCACCCCGGCCTGACCGCCCGGCGTAAACTGACACCCTTCACAACGGCCTGAACGGGGTCATGGTGTCGTTCTGGTGGCGTCCCCTGGGCATCGTCCTGGGTCTGGCGGTGCTTTCCCTGCTGCTTTCCGGCCAGTTCGGCACCGGATCGGGCTGGAAGCTGTTCGTCGGCGGACTGGGCCTTTATCTCTTCTATCACCTGCGCCAGCTCCAGCGCATGGCCCAGTGGCTGGCCCGGCCCGAGCGCTCCCCGGTCACCTCCGACGGCGTATGGGGCGATGTGCTCTATCGCCTGGACAAGCTCCTGCGCCTGCGCCAGGGCGCCCAGCAGAAGGCCGCCGCCGACCTGGAGCAGATGCTGGAAGCCACCCGCAACCTGCCCGACGGCGTGGTGATCCTGGACGAAAGCAACCGGATCCAGTGGCTCAACCTGGCGGCTGAACGCTTCCTGGGCGTCTCCCAGGAACGGGACCTGGGCCAGTTCATCCCCTATCTGGTACGCCAGGGCCGCTTTGTGGAATGGCTGAACCGGGAGGACTACGCCCAGACCCTGGCCATGGACTCTCCGGTGAGCCGGGAAAAACACCTGTCCCTGCAATTGGTACCCCTGCCCCGGCTGCAGAAGATGCTGCTGGCCCGGGACGTGACCGACCTGGCCCGGGTGGATGCCATGCGTCGGGATTTCGTGGCCAACGTCTCCCACGAACTGCGCACCCCCATCACCGTCATCGTCGGCTTCCTGGAAGCCTTCGACGACATGCCCGACCCCAGCCCCGCCGAATTCCGCAAGCACATTCCCCTCATGCGCGAGCAGTCGGACCGCATCCGCCGCCTGGTGGACGACCTGCTCACCCTGGCCCGCCTGGAGAGCGAGCCGGAAACCAAGGACGAGACCGTGGACATCCCCGCCCTGGCCCGCCGTCTGGCCTCGGAAGCCGAAGCCATGAGCCAGGGCCGGCACCGGGTCACCCTCAACCTGGAGAGCCAGTCCCGGCTCATCGGCAACAGCCAGGAGTTGTACAGCGCCCTGGCCAACCTGGTATCCAACGCGGTGCGCTACACCCCGGCCGGCGGCCACATCAGCCTGGCCTGGAGCGCCACGGAAAACGGCGGCATGGGCTTCAAGGTCAGCGACACCGGCGAAGGCATCGAGCCCCAGCACATCCCCCGCCTGACCGAGCGTTTCTACCGGGTGGACCGGGGCCGCTCCCGGGCCAGCGGCGGCACCGGCCTGGGCCTGGCCATCGTCAAGCACGTGCTGCAACGGCACCAGTCCAAGCTGCGGGTGGAAAGCACGGTGGGCAAGGGCAGCACCTTTACGGCCGTCTTCCCGGCCGAGCGGGTCATTCCCGGCAAACGCCCCGACGAGCAGGCAATCGGCGAATAGCCGGGACGGCAGGCCATCAGGTCTTTCCGCTTCCCAGCAGGAATTCGGCGAACAGGGGGTCATCCACCAGCAATCCGGCCGCGCTCTTTGACACCAGCCCGGCGCGACGCAACCTGTCGATGGCGGTGCGCACCCGGGAGACGGTCGGTTTGCCCCCATGGACCGGCAAGGCCGCCAGGGTCTCTCGCCCCAGGGGTGGGCGTCCCTGGGCGATGGCCAGCAACACGCCTCGCTCGAAGGTATCCAGAGGGGCGACGAGGGCCGCCCAGATGGCCCGCTGGCTGTCGCTGGCCAGAAAATGGGCCACCCCCTGCCCCACATCGGTCAGGCCTTCCGCCGACATGCCTTTGACGATGTCACGCATCAATGCGGGTTTGTAGCCGATTCGCTGGAAGGCCTCCTGAAGGGCCGCCAATTCCAGAGACTTGCCCGGATGCACCTTGGCGAAATGCTTGGCCAGCATGGCCAGGAATTCCTCCCCCAGCACTGGGAAATCCAACATCTGGGCAAACTGGTACATGGGCGCCCCGGCGGCACTCATGAGCCGGGCCAGGCCTTCCCGGGACGAACCGGTGAACACGGCGGCGATGTCGGCGCGCCGCTTGTGCAGTACGGCGCGCAGGGTGGCGATCAGGGTCTCGCCGTCCGCGGCATCGGCCAGGGTTTGCACCTCGTCCAGCATCAACAGCACCTTGCCGCCCTGCTTGACGATGCGTGTGGCCAGGGCATCCAACCGCAGACCCGGCGCCTCGGGCAGGGACCGGCGGTCGGGCACCTCCCCCAGTTCGACGCTGACCCCCAGGCCCCCCAGTTTGCGCACCGGGGTCTTCGCCAGACGCCCGACCCGGCTCCCGGGAACGCTGAGGTCGTCCAGGCTTTCCTCCAGCGCATGGTTCAGGGCTTCCAGAGGCGCCGACTTGTGCAACCAGAGATCGGCATAGACGGGCAGGATCCCCACCGTCTGGGCGGCCGGCGCCAGATCGTGGTCGAGGAAGTAGGTCTTGCCCACCCGGCGCGGGGCGAACAGCGCCAGGGGACGCCCGGGCTGGGCCGCCAGGAGGGCCAGATAGCTCTCCGCCAGGGCCGGCCGCCGGATCTCGATGTCGTCGAAGGTTGCCATGCCGGCATTGTCATTCGCTGCTGCAAATATCGCAATTGCGATATTTGCAGCAATCTACCGCACCGGCATCACCACAGAAGAAGCCGGAGGTGGCGGGACATTGCGCCTTGCTGCAACTGCACAACCGGGTGCCTGGGCCCCCGGGGCCAGCCGGCAGACGCCCACCAGGAAGCGGACCGGCTCAGGCGGCGCCCAGCGTCCGTTGCAGGCAGTCGGCCAGCCGGCCTGGGAGGCCCCTGTCCGGCCCCGGCCGGCAGCCCGGATCCCGCCGGGCCGGGGCCCAGATGGCATCGGGAAAATGCCGGTCGTCGGCGAAGCGGGGAATCACGTGCCAGTGCAGGTGGGGCACCATGTTGCCCAGGCTGGCCAGGTTGATCTTGTCCGGTTTCAGGCTGTCCCGCACCGCCTGCTCCACCGCGAACACCACGTCCATGAAGCGCCGCCGCTCGCCGCCGTTGAGGTCGGTCATTTCCTTCACGTGGGCGTTGAGGATCACCCGGCAGAAGCCCGGATAGTCCGGGTCGTCCACCCAGATCACCCGGCACAGGGCATCCTGCCAGAGCACGGCTTCCGCTGTGGGATGGCAGAGGGGGCAGGGGCCGGCGGTCATGGCTGGGAAATCAATCCGCCCACAGCCCCCCCAGGGCAAAGCTGATGGCGTCGAAGGGGGGCAGGGACACCGGTTCGTTGTCCTTCAGGGTGGCCAGCAGCACCCAGCGGCCCTGCTGGTTTTCGTAGGCTTCCAGGGTGCGCAGGTCCGGGTCCACCAGCCAGACGTGGGCCACGCCCCAGCGCGCGTAGAGGGGCAGCTTTTCCGCCCGGTCCACCCGGGCGGTGGAGGGGGAGAGGATTTCGCACAGCCAGTCGGGGGCCAGCTCGAACCAGGCCGTGTCCGGCAGCCTGGGCATGCGCTCCCGGCGCCAGCCGGCCAGATCGGGGACCAGGATGTCGCCCATCAGGTGGATTTCCGGTTCGTCCAGGATCCACCAGCCGCCGGGACCGCCGCGGCCTTGGTCAAAGGGGCCATCCAATTCGCCGCCCAGCCGTGAATACGCCCGCGCATGCTTTGGCGCCGGCCGTGGATGACTCACCAGCCGACCATTGATGATCTCGCCAACCACATGCTCAGGCAGATCAAACAAGTCGTCGTAAGTCGCGGATTTCAATTCCGGCAAACCCATCGCTCCCTCCTACAGCAACACCTTTTCGATGCCGCCATTGTTGGCCCGTTCGACGAATTTCGCCATCCAGTCCTGGCCCAGCAGCGTCTTGGCCAGTTCCACCACGATGTAGTCGGCGTCCATGCCGTTGTCGTCGGAGTAACGGGACAGGCCCTGGAGGCAGGCGGGGCAGGAGGTGAGCACCTTCACTGAACCGGCGCCGGCGGCCTGCTGGGCCTTGAGGCCCTTGTCCAGTTCCTCGGCCTTGCGGAATTTCACCTGGGTGGCGATGTCCGGCCGGGCGGTGGCGAAGGTGCCCGCCTCGCCGCAGCAGCGGTCGGTTACCCGGGCGCCGTCGCCCACCAGGCTCTTCACCGTGGCCAGGGGGCTCTTCTGCTTCATGGGGCTGTGGCAGGGGTCGTGGTAGAGGTAGCCGGTGCCAGCCACGCCTTCCAGCTTCACGCCCTTCTCCGCCAGGTATTCATGGATGTCCATGATGCGGCAGCCGGGGAAGATCTTGTCGAACTGGTATTCCTGGAGCTGGTCCAGGCAGGTGCCGCAGGACACCAGCACGGTCTTGATGTCCAGGTAGTTGAGGGTGTTGGCCACCCGGTGGAACAGCACCCGGTTCTGCATGGTGATGGCGTCGCCCTTGGGCCGGTCGCCGCCGGCGGTCTGGGGATAGCCGCAGCACAGGTAGGTGGGAGGCAGCACGGTCTGGGCCCCCAGTTCGTAGAGCCAGGCCAGGGTGGCCAGGGCGATCTGGGAGAACTGCCGCTCCGAACCGCAGCCGGGGAAGTAGAACACCGCGTCGGAATCCTCGCCGGCCTTGGCCGGGTCGCGCAGCACGGGCACCACCTTGGGGTCGTTGAGGCCCAGCATCTGCCGGGCCGTCTTGGGCGGCAGGCCGCCGGGCAGGCGGCGGTTGAAGAAGTGGATGACCTGGGCCCGCAGGTCGGGCTTGCCCACGGTGGCCGGCGGATGCTGCATGGCTTCGCGCACGGCGGGCACCGTGCGCATGATGGCGGCCCCCAGGCGCTGGCCCAGGATGCCGGTGCGGATGGCGCCCTGGCGCAGCAAGTGGATGGCGTCCGGGTCGGTGCTGTTGAGGAAGCTCATGGCCAGCCGGGTGGCGGGCGCCTTCTTCAACTGGCCGGCGGCGCGCAGGAAGTTGCGCATGGCCGTGGTCACGTCGCCGAAGTCGATGTCCACCGGGCAGGGGTTCACGCACTTGTGGCAGACTGTGCAGTGGTCGGCCACGTCGTCGAACTCGGCGAAGTGGGCCAGGGACACGCCCCGCCGGGTCTGTTCCTCGTAGAGGAAGGCCTCGATGAGCAGGGAGGTGGCGAGGATCTTGTTGCGCGGGCTGTAGAGCAGGTTGGCCCGGGGCACGTGGGTGTTGCACACCGGCTTGCACTTGCCGCAGCGCAGGCAGTCCTTGATGGAGTCGGCGATGGCGCCGATCTCCGACTGCTCCATGATCAGGGATTCCAGTTCCAGCAGGCTGAAGGACGGGGTGTAGGCGTTGGCCAGGTCGGCGCCCTGCATGAGCTTGCCCCGGTTGAAGCGGCCCTCCGGGTCCACCTGCTGCTTGTAGGCGGCGAATTCCGCCAGGGCCTTGTCCGACAGGTATTCCAGCTTGGTGATGCCGATGCCGTGCTCGCCGGAGATGACCCCGCCCAGGTCCTCGGCCAGGGCCATGATGCGCGCCACGGCCTGGTTGGCGGCGGCCAGCATGGCGTAGTCGTCGGAGTTCACCGGGATGTTGGTGTGCACGTTGCCGTCCCCGGCGTGCATGTGCAGGGCCACGAACACCCGGCTCTTGAGCACCCGCTTGTGCAGGGCGTCGCACTCGGCCAGCACCTTCTCGTATTCCCGGCCGGTGAAGATCTGCCGCAGTTCGGCCCGGACCTCCCGCTTCCAGGACACCCGCAGGCTGTGGTCCTGGAGGGCGCGGAACACGCTGGGGCCATCCGGCCGGGGGGCGTGGGCGGCCAGGTCGCACAGTTGGGGGGGCAGGGGGGCGTCCAGGTCGGCCAGGTAGCCGCTCCAGCGGCCCCGCGTCTCGGCCAGCATGGCCAGGGCCCGCTCCCGCCGCGCTTCGGTGATCACCGGATCGGCCACGCCCTCCTCGTCCTCCAGGAGGGGCAGGTCGCCCTGGAGGAAGGTTTCCAGGGCATCCAGCAGGGCCAGCTTGTTGCGGATGGACAGTTCGATGTTGATGCGCTCGATGCCGTCGGAATAGTCCCCCAGCCGGTCCAGGGGGATCACCACGTCCTCGTTGACCTTGAAGGCGTTGGTGTGGGCGGCGATGGCGGCGGTGCGGGAGCGGTCCAGCCAGAACTTCTTGCGGGTTTCCGGGGTGGCGGCCACGAAGCCCTCGCCGCCCCGGGCCCGGGCGAATTCGATGATGCGGGCGGCGGCGGCGTCGGTGGCGGCGGCGTCCTCCCCGGCCAGGTCGGCCAGCAGCACCATGTTGGGCCGGCCAATCCGGTCGGCCTTGGTGGCATAGCCCACCGCCTTCACGTAGCGGGCGTCCATGTGCTCCAGGCCGGCCAGCAGCACGCCGCCGGGCCGGCTGTCCATCAGGTGCTTCACCTCCACGATGGCCGGCACGGCCTCGCCCACGGGGCCGAAGAACTCCAGGCAGACGGTGCGCACCTGGGGCGGCATGCGGTGCAGGACGAAGGTGGCCTGGGTGATGAGGCCGTCGCAGCCTTCCTTCTGGATGCCCGGCAGGCCGGCCAGGAACTTGTCGGTCACGTCCTTGCCCAGGCCCTGTTTGCGGAAGGCCCGGCCGGGGATTTCCAGGATTTCCGCCTCGCCCTTGGGCTTGCCGTCGGCATGGAAGCGGCGCAACGCGAAGCGGGCCGTGTCCACGTCATGGATCTTGGACAGGTTGTGGTCGAGACGGGTGACTTCCAGCCAGTCGGCCTGGGGGGTCACCATCTTCCAGGACAGCAGGTTGTCCACCGCCGTGCCCCACAGCACGGCCTTCTTGCCCCCGGCGTTCATGGCCACGTTGCCGCCGATGCAGGAGGCGTCGGCGCTGGTGGGGTCCACGGCGAAGGCCAGGCCCTGGGCCTCGGCGGCTTCCATGACCCGGCGGGTCACCACCCCGGCGCCGCAGGTGATCACCGGCGTGGGGAAGTCGTGGCCCGGCAATACCCGGTGCTCGATGGGCGTGAACTGATCCAGCTTCTCGGTGTTGATCACCGCTGCCAGGGGGGTCAGGGGCACCGCGCCCCCGGTGTAGCCGGTGCCGCCGCCCCGGGGGATGACGGTGAGACCCAGATCCACGCAGCCCGCCACCAGGGCGGGGATTTCCGCCTCCGTGTCCGGGGTGAGGACCACGAAGGGGTATTCCACCCGCCAGTCGGTGGCGTCGGTGACGTGGCTGACCCGGGCCATGCCGTCGAAGGCGATGTTGTCCCGCCGGGTGTGGGGCAAGAGGCGGGCCAGGATGGCCCGGCGGCGGGCTTCCGTCTGCCCGAAGCTGGCGGCGAAACGCTCCACGGCCTGGTTGGCCAGCACCAGCAGGCGCCCCACCCGCTCGTTGCCCTGGCGGCGCTTCTCGATTTCCGCCAGGCGGTGGCGCAGGGCCTGGACGAGCAGGTCCCGGCGGCCGGGATTGGAGAGCAGATCGTCTTCCAGGTAAGGATTGCGGGTCACCACCCAGATGTCGCCCAGCACCTCGAAGAGCATGCGCGCTGAACGGCCGGTGCGCCGCTCGGCGCGCAACTCCTCCACCAGTTTCCAGCCGTCCCTGCCCAGCAGGCGGATGACGATCTCCCGGTCGGAAAACGAGGTGTAGTTGTAGGGGATCTCGCGGATGCGTTCGGCGGACATGGGAGAAAGGGCGGGGAAAGGCTGGGGATTCTACCGTCCGGGGGGAGGCGGCTCAAACACAGCCCTTTGCCATCAAGGAGATAGGGGGATTGCTGCGAAGCAACATTATGCCAGCAAAACTTCCGACGCCGGCTCCGTCTCGCCTTCGCCACGCCCCCCCGGCGAGTTGTTCCAGAGCGGGGAGGCGCCGATGCCAAAGCGGGCCGGGGGCGTAAAATGCGCCATCCCATTCTTCCAGCCGGATCCATGATCGCCTTGCTCATCGTCGCCCACGGCAATCTGGGCGACAGCCTCATCCAGTGTGCCGGCCACGTGCTGGGCAAGCGCCCGGAAGCCCTGGAGAATCTGGATCTGTCCGCTTGCCAGGACCCGGCCGAGATGCTGGTCCAGGCCCGGCAAGCCCTGGCCCGCATGGACCAGGGTGACGGGGTGCTGATCCTGACCGACGTGTATGGCGCCACCCCGTGCAACACCGTGTGCAAGATCCTCCAGGGCCATCAGATCGAGGCTGTGGCGGGGGTCAACCTGCCCATGCTGCTCAAGGCCCTCACCTACCGGGACCAGGGCATGGACATCTTGTTGCAAAAGGCCGTGGCCGGCGGACAGGCGGGCATCTTCAACATTCAATCGGAGTCGGCCTGTGGCTGAACGGGACATCGAAATCATCAACAAGCTGGGCCTCCACGCCCGGGCCTCCGCCAAGCTCACCCAGACCGCCGCCCAGTTCCAGTCCGACATCTGGCTGTCCCGCAACGGCCGCCGGGTCAATGGCAAGAGCATCATGGGCGTGATGATGCTGGCCGCCGCCCGGGGTACCACCATCCACGTGGAAACCCTGGGCAGCGATGAGCAGGACGCCATGAACGCCCTGGTGGCCCTGGTGGAAGACAAGTTCGGGGAGGGGGAGTGAGCTTCTCCCTGCACGGCATCGGCGTTTCCGGCGGCTATGCCATCGGCCGGGCCCAGCTCTATTCCCACGAACGGCTGGAAGCCCCCCATTACGTGCTGCGCCAGGAAGACCTGGAATCCGAGGTGGCCCGCTTCGCCGAAGCGGTGGAAACGGTGCGGGCGGAGCTGTTGTCCCTGCAGACCCACATCCCCGACGGGGCGCCGCCGGAGTTGTCGGTGTTCATCGAGGTCCACGCCCTCATCCTGTCGGATTCCATGCTCTCCGAGGTGCCCAAGCGGCTGATCCGCAGTGAACGCTGCAACGCCGAATGGGCCCTGGCCCAGCAGACCGAGGCCCTCATCGCCCAGTTCGAATCCATCGACGACGATTACCTGCGCGAACGCCGCCACGATGTGCGCCAGGTGGCCGACAAGGTACTCAAGGCCCTCATGGGCCACCCGGGCCAGACCCCCCTGAAGACCGCCGACGAGGGCGACAGCATCCTGGTGGCCCATGACCTGTCCCCTGGGGACATGGTGCTGTTCAAGCGGCATACCTTCGCCGGCTTCATCACCGATCTGGGGGGCACCACCTCCCACACCGCCATCCTGGCGCGCAGCCTGTCCCTGCCCTCGGTCATGGCCCTGCACAACGCCCGGGCCATGATCCGCGAAGGAGACTGGCTGATCGTGGACGGGGTGGCCGGGGTGGTCATCGTGGACCCGGATGCCGCAGTCCTGGACGAGTACAAGCTGCGCCGCAACCAGTGGCTGCTGGAACAGAAAAAACTGCGCCGGCTGAAGAGCAGCCCCTCCATCACCCTGGATGCGGTGGAGGTGGGCCTCATGGCCAACATCGACCTGCCCAGCGACGTGACCCAGGCCCTGGGCGAGAACGCCGCCGGCATCGGCCTGTTCCGCAGCGAGTTTCTCTTCCTCAACCGGGACGATCTGCCCGGTGAGGAGGAGCAGTTCGAGGCCTATCGCAGCGTGGCCGGGGAAATGGGCGGACGGCCGGTGGTGATCCGCACCCTGGACGTGGGGGCCGACAAATCGGTGCGCTGGATGGAGGACGACAGCATCAATCCGGCCCTGGGCCTGCGCGCCATCCGGCTGTGCCTGGCGGAACCCCAGATCTTCATCACCCAGATCCGTGCCATCTACCGGGCCAGCCATTACGGCAAGGTGCGCATCCTGCTGCCCATGCTGGCCAGCCTCACCGAGCTGGACCAGGCCCTGGCCCTCATCGGCGCGGCCCGGGGCAGCCTGAAGGTGGCCGGACTGCCCTACGACGAGTCCGTGCCCATCGGCGGCATGATCGAAATCCCCGCCGCTGCCCTGGCGGCGGAGTGGTTCGCCCGCAAACTGGATTTCCTTTCCCTGGGCACCAACGACCTGATCCAGTACACCCTGGCCATCGACCGTACCGACGACGCAGTGGCCCATCTCTATGACCCTTTGAACCCCGGGGTACTGGGCCTCATCGATCACACCCTGAAGGTGGGGCGCAAGCTCAACAAACCCGTGTCGGTGTGTGGGGAGATGGCCGGCGATGCCCGGCTCACCCGGCTGCTGCTGGGCATGGGCCTCACCCAGTTTTCCATGCATCCGGCCCACGTGCTTTCGGTCAAGCAACAGGTCATGCGCAGCAACACCGCCCATCTCGCTCCCCTGGTGCGCAAGCTCCTCAAGGCCGGCAGGCCGGAGCGCATCCTGGAATTGCTGGAGAAGATCAACGCCTGACCGGTAAGCGGCGGGCCAGGGGATCCGGGCAACGCACGTTTTCCGGGCCCCAAAATGAAAAAAGCCGGGGGCATTGCTGCCACCCGGAAACCCAGCATTCTGTATAGGGGGTTCAGCCCATTTGGGGATTCAGCCCATCAGCCAGCCTGCACGGCTTTCATCGGCTCCCGGCGGCGAACCGCGATGCCCACCAGGCCAAGACCGGTGGCCAGCAGGGCCCAGGTCTGGGGCTCGGGCACGGCGGCGGCCGACAGGTTGGTCACGGTGACGCCGTAGCTGCCCGCGTCGAACATGCCCCCCGGATCACCGAAGACCAGGGCCGTGTAGGTTCCAGTCTCCAGCGGCGAGAACATGAAACTGCCGCTCCCCTGGATGGAGCCCAGCATATCCGCCCCCTGGGTGATGGCCAGACCGAGCACGTCGAAACTGGAGGGGAACACGTAGTCCAACAGGCTGGCCATGTAATCCGCACCGGCATCGGTGATCTCGAAGGTATAGCTGGCGAACTGGGCACCGCCGATCATGGTGCCCGAGGTTTCGAAGATGTCCTGGGCCTGGGCGCTGCCCAGGCTACCCGCCAGGGCGAGCATCAGGGCGCCCGCACGTAAGGAAGAAGCAGCTGACAATTTCATGTTGACTCCGTGGTTCATGGATCGAATGCGCTGATTACTGCGCCTTGGCCTCGGACTTTCCCAGGCCGGCCGCCGCGTATTCGTCGGTGTTGAGCTTGCCGTCCTTGTCCTTGTCGGCGGCCGCAAAGGCCTCCGTGGTGATCAGGCCGCTGACTGCCTCCCTGGCCGTCACGAAACCGTCGCCGTCCGCATCCATTTTCTTGAAGGCGTCCATGGCCGTGTCATCCACGGCGGCCTGGGCCATCCCGGCCATGAGGCCCAAGGCGGCGGCGATGAAGACTTTCTTGCTGAATTGGGTGTGTTGCATGTGAATCTCCCGAAATTGATTGAAATGGGGACTGTTGCGTCCGATCTCCTATAGCGAGCGCCGTGCCAACTTTTTTTGTCTTTTAAATACAGCCAGTTACCAACATTCACCCAAAGCAAGCCCACCCACCGCTGTCGCCGTCGGGCGACAACCGGAGCGGGAAATCCCGGAAAGGCCTTGATGGATAAGGGATTGGGGGCTGTCGCCTGACGGCGACAGTTTTCAGGACTTGAACTGGACCGGCGACAACTGGTGACGTTGCATGAGCCGGTAGAACTCGGTCCGGTTGCGGCCGGCCATGCGCGCGGCACGGCTGACGTTGCCTTCGGCCGCCCGCATGAGGCTGACCAGATAGTCCCGCTCGAAACGGCGCCGGGCCTCCTCCAGGGGAACCGGCTGGGACTGGGTGTGTTGCATGGCGTCGGCCACCAGGGAAGCGGGCACCAGGGGCGTGGTGCACAAGGCCACGCTCTGCTCCACCACGTTGAGCAGTTGTCGGACGTTGCCCGGCCAGGCGGCCTGGATGAGCAGTTCCATGGCGTCCGGGGCAAAGCCCTTGATGGGCTTGGCGTATTTCTCGGCCAACCGGCTCAAGCCCTGGTTGGCCAGGGGCGGGATGTCCTCCCGCCGCTCGCCCAGGGCGGGCAGACGCAGACAGACCACGTTGAGCCGGTAATAGAGGTCTTCCCGGAATCGGCCGGACTGGACTTCCTCGCGCAGGTCCCGGTGGGTGGCGGAAACCACCCGCAAATCCACGTCCAGCGGCGTTTCCGATCCGATGGGGCGGATGCGCCGCTCCTGCAGGGCCCGCAGGAGCTTGGCCTGGAGGGAAAGGGGCATGTCGCCGATCTCGTCCAGAAACAGGGTGCCGCCGGTGGCCGAGAGGAACAGGCCGGCCCGGTCCCGGGAGGCGCCGGTGTAGGCCCCCTTCACGTGGCCGAACAGTTCAGATTCAAGCAGGTTCTCGGGGATGGCGGCGCAGTTTACCGCCACGAAGGGCGCTGCCCGGCGGGGACTGGCCAGGTGTACGGCCCGGGCCAGCAGTTCCTTGCCGGTGCCGCTCTCCCCCTGGATGAGCACGCTGGCGTCGCTGGCCGCCACCATGCCGGCCCGGCGCAGGACTTCCTCCATGGCGGCGCTGCGGGAGACGATGTCCGCCCGCCAGGGGGCATCGGCCACCTGGGCATGGGCACCGGCAGCCAGTTGCATGGCCCGGCCGATCTCGGCCAGCAGGGCGTGCCCGTCGAAGGGCTTGGTCAGATAGCCGAACACCCCGTCCCGGGTAGCCGCCACGGCGTCGGGGATGGTGCCGTGGGCAGTCAGGATGATGACCGGCAGGCCCGGCCAACTGGCCTGGATGCGCTGGAACAGGGCCATGCCGTCCATGCCCCCCATGCGCAGATCGGTGACCACCACCTGGGGCTGGGTGAGGACCAGCCGGTCCAGGGCCTCCTCGGCGCTGGTGGCGCTGGCCACCTGGTAACCGGCCGCCGTCAGGCGGATGGACAACAGGCGCAGCAGATCCGGGTCGTCGTCCACGGCCAGGATCCGGCGGGCCTCCGGGAGGTCATTGCTTGTCGCGTTCAATCAGGCTCTTCTCCATGTTCTTGAGGGCCTCCAGCTTGTCCTTGCAGACGTCGGCCCGCTTTTTTTCCTCGCGGGCGCGCAGGATGGTTTCATCCAGACCGGCGGTCAGCCGGGTTCGTTCCCCGAGCTGTGTCCTGAGCCAGCGCACGAAAGCCTTCACGGCCGGATCGGCGCCGGCCTGGCGGGATTCCCATTCCATCAGAACCCGCAACGCTGCGGCGTCGTCGCGAAAGGGCAGGCCGGGCTGGGAGAGCAGCAGGCCCAGGCGCAGCAGGATGCCGGGTTCCCGCTGCCCTTCCGGCAGGACGGCCAGGCTTTCGTATTCCCGGGCCAGTTCCCCGGGGGATGCGCCGCCGATGCGTTCCAGGTAGGTGGCCAGTTCTTCCACGGGTTTGGGCGCAGGGGGCGGCGGGGGCGGGGGTTTGGCCACCTCCACGGCGGGGGGGGCATCGGGCCGCTGGATCAGGGTCTCGCAACCGGCCAGGAGGGTGAACGCCAGGCCGATGAGCCACGAGTGCATGAATGAACCACTATGTTTCACTTGCCGATACCTTGTCCCTTCGGGAGGGTCACCCGGAAACAGGCGCCCTCCCCGTGTACATCCACGATCTCGATCCTGCCGCCATGGGCCAGGGCGTGTTCCCGGGCGATGGCCAGGCCCAGGCCGGTGCCCCGTACGGGGGCGGCATCCGGCGGGCGGCCCTGGTAGAAGGAGTCGAACACCCGGGGCCGGTCGGCCGGGTCCACCCCGGGCCCCTGATCGGCCACTTCGAGCACCACTTCCGCGTCCGTCTCCCGGGCCTCCAGGCGGATCCGGCCGGCCGGCGGGGAGAACTTGATCGCATTCGAGAGAAGATTATCCACGATCACCCGCAACTTTTCCGGGTCGGCCCACAGGTGCAGGTCATCCCCGCTGCGGGACACCACCAGGGAGCGGGCCAGCAGGGCGGCCCGCTGGTCCTCCAGCACCCGCTCCAGCACCTCCCCCAGGCGGAATTCCCGGACCTGGACGCTGCCCGGCGCGGCCAGCAGGGACCGGTACGCCAGCAGATCCTCGATCAGTTTTTGCAGGCGCAGGCTGTTCTGGCGCAGGATGCTCACCACCTCCTCCTGGGGCGGGCTCAAATCGCCCAGGGTGCCGTCGAACAGCAGATCCGCGCTTTCCCGCAGGGCGGCCAGGGGCGTCTTCAACTCGTGGGAAAGGTGGCGCAGGAAACGGGTCTTGTCGGCTTCCGCGTCCAGCAGGCCCTGGCGCAGCCAGTCCAGGCGCTGGGCCAGGTAGCGCACGTCGCTGGGGCCTTCCAGCACGATGGGCCGGGTCAGGTCCCCTTCCCGCAGGGTGCGGATGGCCGCGTCGATCTGCCGCACCGGCTTGGCGATGAGCAGGGGCACCCCCAGGGCGAGCAGCATGCCCAGGGGCACCAGGCCCAGGAGCATCCAGTTGACCCGGGTGCGGGTCTGTTCGGCCCGCTCCCGCAGCCCGGCGATCTCCCGGTCCACCAATTGGTGGCTGTGCTGGGCCAGTTGCCGGGCCATGCCCACCAGCCGGGTGAATTCCCGGGTCTTGCGGCGGACCACCCGTTCGGAAAAGTCCCCCTTGACCAGGGCCCCGTGCAGGGCTGCCTCCCCCTCCAGCAGATCGGCGAGGAGCTGGCGCTGGGCTGGGGCCCAGGCCAGGCCCGCCAGGCCGGCGCCCGTCTCCGTGAAGCGGCCATGGGCCTGGTCATAGACCCCACGCAGTTCCTGGTCGCCGAGGATGGCGAACTGGCGCACCCCCCGTTCCATGGCCACCAGGGATTCACTGAGATCCCGCACACCGTTGACCGCCTGGGCTCCCTGATAGACCACCCGCTGGCTGTCCCGGGCCAGGCGATCCAGGGACAGCACGCTGTAGAACAGCCCGGCCAGGATGGGAATGGCCGCCACCACGAAGCCCAGCAGGGTGAATTTCAGGAAGGATTGGGGATAGTGGAAGCGGACTTTCATGGCGGCGCATCGTGTTGACGGTTATGGCTTGAGCCTCAGTCGACCGCTCCAATGCCCTCGCCATGTCGCAAGCATGCCGGATCTGGCGCCTGCGCCACCCCCATCCTACAGGTGAGCCAGCGCCAAGCCACCACGGAGCCGTGAGCTGGCGTGTTGAACCCAGGCATGAAGGTTAAACCTAAAAACCGCAGTTGATCGCTCCTCAGGCATCGTAACGTGATGAACATTCACCGGGTTTTGGCTTCGATTCAGATCAACCATCGGCTGAACCCGCTACACGCCCACTTGCGGCCTCGTGAGCACGCTTTCGTGCGCGTTCAACTGCGGTTTTTAGGTTAAAGGATTGTCCCAGGCTGTCGATATAACATTGGTTATATCGACACACCCATCGCCCCAGCAGACGCCATGTCCCCCCTCCCCCTGTCCGGTACTGACGCCCATGCCGTGAAGAAGGTGCTGCTGTGTCCCGGTGACGCGGCGGACCTGCGCGAACTGGGCGTGCAATTGGGCCACTTCGGCTATGCCTGTGAACCGGTCGGCGCCCCGGATCTCCTGGCGGCCGCCTGCGCACCGGAGGCCCCGGCGGCGGTTCTCCTGGATTGCGGCGCCCTGTGCCGGTTACCCGAGGCCACCCAGGACCGCCTGCGGGATCTGGCCCTGACGGTGCCCCTGGCCTGCCTGTCCGGCGATGGCCGCATCGAGGCCCGTCTGGCCGCCGCCCGCATGGGCTGCCGGGCCTACTTCGTCCGCCCTCTGGACATGGCGGTACTGCTGGAAGCCCTGGACCGTCTCACTTCGCCTCCCCAGGCGGAAGCGGGCAAGGTCCTGATCGTGGACGACTCGCCTTCCCTGGCCGGCTTCTACGCGGCCCACCTGAACCAGGCGGGCTTCGTCACCCAGGTGGTCAACGATCCCCTGCGCGCCATGGATGCCCTGGCCGACAGCCTCCCGGAGATCATCCTCCTGGACATGCACATGCCCGGGGCCAGCGGCCCGGAACTGGCCCAGGTGGTGCGCCAGCAGGATGCGTTCCTGTCCATCCCCATCGTCTTCCTGTCCGCCGAGACCGACATGGGCCGGCAACGGGAGGCCATGAGCCAGGGCGGCGACGAGTTCCTGCAAAAACCCATCCAGCCCGAACACCTGATCTCGGCGGTTCGTACCCGCATCATCCGCTACCGGGCCCTGCGGGCCCTCATGGTGCGGGACAGCCTGACCGGCCTGCTCAACCACACCAATTTCAAGGAACGGCTGCGCATCGAGGTGGCCCGGGCCCGGCGCCAGGGCAAGGCCTTGAGCGTGGGTCTCATCGACATCGACCATTTCAAGCGGGTCAACGACACCCACGGCCACCCGGCCGGGGACCAGGTGATCAAGAACCTGGCCCGGTTGCTGCGCCAGCGCCTGCGGGCCACGGACCTGATCGGCCGCTATGGCGGTGAGGAATTCGCCCTGGCCCTGCCGGATACCGGCCTGGAGGGGGCGGAAGCCCTGCTCGACGACATCCGCAAGCGCTTCGCGGCCATCGAGCAATACGCCGGCAAGACCACCTTCCAGTGCAGCTTTTCTGGCGGCCTGGCCCGCTTCAACCCGGATCAACCCGACAGGGGGGAAGCGGACGGCCTCATCCAGCGGGCCGACGAGGCCCTTTACCAGGCCAAGCACGGGGGCCGCAACCGGATTGCCCTGGCCGGGGGATAGTCCAAGACCGGGACCGGTCAAAGCTCGCTTTCGCCGCTCCAGGCTAGAGCCGATAGCGCGCCCGCACCCGGTTGCCGGTACCAAAGTAATGGACCTCCCGGCACAAGCCCCGCACCAGGGCGATGCCCCGTCCGTGGGGTCGGGTGTCGGCGCCGGCCAGGGGTTCGTCGCGCAGCAGGCTGGCATGGTCGAATCCGGGGCCACTGTCGCTCACATCCACGTCCAGCAGGGCTTCGCCCTCATCGTCGTGGACAAGGAAAGCCAGGGTGATGCGCCCTTCGCGCAGTTCGGCCAGGCGCTCGGAGCGGTGCTGCATGTAAAGTTCGAAGCCGCCGACCATCCCCTTGATGCGGGAATCCAGGTTGAGCAGACCATGGTCCAGGGCGTTGTTGAACAGTTCCGAGACGATGAGGAACAAGGTGCCCTGGTGGGGCCTGAGGGCCTCCACCTGCGCCATGAAGCCCAGCACGCCGGGCACCACGTCGATGTAGCGCAATTCCTGGGCACTGTAGGTCAACTCCAGGCGCCATTCGGCGACCCGGCCCTGGTATTGGGGGGCCGGGGCGGTGAAACGCACCTGGCGGCGCCGCTCGATGGGCACCGACACCAGCATGCCAGAAACGTCATCCCGGGCCGCCTGGCCGGCCAGATGGGCTTCCAGGCTCTGGCGCAGGCTATCGAACCGGCTCTCGTGGTCGGATACCCCGGCGAAGGATCGGCGCACGCCATCCAGGGTGAACCACCGGCCAGCGGGGTCCTCCGCCTCCACCAGCCCGTCGGAGCAGAGCAGCAGGTCCCCGGGTTCGTGGCATACGGCGGTCTCCGTCGTGGCGGAGAAGACGGGGGGCGGCAGGATGCCCAGGGGCGGATGGGCGGAAGCCCACTCCAGGACCACTTCCCCGTCGCTGGAGAAGAACAGGGCGTCGGGATTGCCGCCGTTCCATACCTCCACGGTCTGGTTGCGCACGTCCACGCTGGCCAGGGTGGCCGCCACGAACCGGTCGGCGGGCAGGATGGCCTTCAACTTGCGATTGAGTTCCTCGGCGATGGACGAGAGGGGAAAACCCTTGGCGGTCATGCTGTAGAAGGCCTGGGTCAGGGGCATGGCCGTCAGGGCCGCCGACAGGCCGTGGCCCGCCGCATCGGCCAGCATGACGTTGAGCACGTCCCCCGGTCCCCGGGCGGCGCACAGCAGGTCGCCGCTGAAGGTGTCGGCGGGCAGATTGAAGTGCCGCAACATGGGGTCCCGCAGTCCGGCCATGTCCGTGAGCCGGGTCATGACGTGGGCCCCCAGGCGGGTCTGCTCCTCGGCGTCCTGGCGCCAGTTGCGCAATTCCTCGATGTAGCTCTGCTCCCGCCGCTGGGTGGCCAGCAGCCGGGCGTAGGCGTTGATCTTGGCCTGGAGCAACTGGATGGAGGCGGGTTTGACCACGTAGTCGTCGCCCCCGGCCTCCAGGCCCCGGACGATGTCCTGCATGCGGTCCAGGGCGGAGTAGAAAATGATGGGGGTCCACTTGTCCGTGGGCAGGGCGCGGATTTCCCTGACCGCACTGATGCCGTCCATGCCGGGCATCATGATGTCCATGAACACCAGGTCCGGCGCCTGGTCGCGGAAGAGGGCCACCGCCATGCGGCCATCCGCAGCCAGCAGGGGCGTGTGTCCGGCACGCCGGACCAGGACTTCGAGTTGCTTGACGTTGGTCGGGGTATCGTCGGCGATGAGGATTCTGAGGGGGGTGCCGGGCACGGCGGGCCTCAGTCCTTCACCGCGAAGAGCTTGCCGAAGTTGGCGATTTCCAGCACCTGCTTGACGGTGCCCTGGAGCCCTGAAAGCTGCACGCTCTTGCCCATGCCCTCGGCCTTTTCCCGCAACAGCAGGAGCATGCCCAGGGCCGAACTGTCCAGATAATCCACGCCGGAAAAGTTGATCTCGATCTCCCGCACGCCCTGGGCATCCAGAATCTGTTCGTAGGCGCCGCGGAAATCCCGGTGGGAATGGAAGTCGAAACGTCCGTTCAGGCTCAGGACGGCCCGGCTGCCCGTTGCTTCGCTGGCGATTTGCATGCGTCACTCCATCATGTCGGATACCGCTGGAATAACGGCTTTTTTCGCCATCACTTTAGGCATGTCGTGGGGGATCACCGGCTGCCCAGATGGCCAAGCACCCGGCCGGCGATGTCCTGGAGGGGGACCACTTCCATGGCAGCTCCCAGTTCCACGGCCGCCTTGGGCATGCCGTAGACCACGCAGGAGGCTTCGTTCTGGGCGATGGTGTGGGCCCCCGCCTGGCGCATGGCCAGGAGCCCCTGGGCGCCGTCCTTGCCCATGCCGGTCATGATCACGCCCACGGCGTTGGGCCCCAGGGCTTCCGCAGCACTATGGAACAGCACGTCCACGGAGGGCCGGTGCCGATTCACCGGCTCGGCCTTGGAAAGCTCGGTGAAGTAGTAGGCGCCGCTTTTCTTCACCAGCAAGTGGGAATGGCCCGGGGCCACGTAGGCGTGGCCGGGCAGCACCCGCTCGTTGTGCTCCGCCTCCTTCACGGTCATGGCCGACAAAGTGTTGAGCCGCTGGGCGAAGGAGTTGGTGAAGGTCTCGGGCATGTGCTGGGTGATGAGCACCCCGGGCGAGGAGGCCGGCATGCGGATCAGAAATTCCTTGAGGGCCTCGGTGCCGCCGGTGGATGAGCCCACGCACACCAGCTTCTCGGTGGTGGAAATGAAATGGCTGGACAGGGGGCGGGGGGTGCTGGGCGCGGCGGCGTTCAATTCGTGGCGATGCACCCGGGCCCGGGCGGCGGCGCGGATCTTGTCGCCGATTTCCTGGGCCAGGCCGTTCAGACCGTCGCTCAACCCCACCCGGGGCTTGGTGACGAAATCCACGGCGCCCAGTTCCAGGGCGCGCAGGGTGACCTCGCTGCCCTGGCCGGCCAGGGAGGAAACCATGATCACCGGCATGGGGCGCAGACGCATGAGCTTTTCCAGGAACTCCAGGCCATTCATGCGCGGCATTTCCACGTCCAGGGTCAGCACGTCCGGATTGTGGATTTTGATGAGCTCCCGGGCGGTGACCGGATCCGGTGCCTGGCCTACCACTTCCATGTCCGGTTGTGCGCTGATGATTTCCTTCATGACGCTGCGGATCAGGGCCGAGTCGTCGATGATCAGAACCTTGATTTTCCGCATCGTGGGGATCGGTGACTCTCTGCGTTGGATCAGGAGAACAATTCCACTTCGCCGGCGATGGGCACGGCCTTGAGGCGCTGGCCGTAGTCCTTCTCCCGGTCGATGATGGTGTTGTTGTGCACGCTCTTCAGCTTGCGGACCATCACCCGTCCGCTATTGGGAAAGTAGTAGATCTTGCGCGGGAACAAGCCTTGCAGATCCTCGGCCTGGACGCGGATCCGCTCGGTATGCAGATAGTCCAGCACGAATTCGCTGTTCATGGCGCCCACGTTCACCGTGGTGAAACCGCGCAACACCGCAGCACCGCCGAACACCTTGGCCTCCAGCCGGCCGCGATTGGCGCCCAGCTTCACCAACTGGTTCACCAGCACTTCCATGGCATAGCTGCCGTAGCGGGCGGAACTGGACAACATGTCGTGCTGGTCGCCGCCCCCTTCCGGCAGCATGAAATGGTTCATGCCGCCGATGCCGGTCAGGGGGTCCCGGATGCAGGCCGCCACGCAGGACCCCAGGACGGTGACCAGCAGCATGTCCCGTCCGGTGACGTAATACTCGCCAGGCAGGATCTTCGCCGCCTCGATGTTGAAGTTGCGATCGAAGTAATGATTGGGGGCGAGGACTTCCTCGAAGCCTGTCTGGCTCACTTGCCCCCTTTCGCCGCCGCATGTTCGTAGACCGTCTGGCCGCGCAGGCGGAACAGGTCAGTGGCATGGTAGAGGGCTTCCGAGTGGCCCACGAAGAGCAGGCCATCCGGTTTCAGCAGGGGCTTCATCTTCTTCAGGATGGCGTACTGGGTGGGCTTGTCGAAATAGATCATCACATTACGGCAAAAGATGGCGTCCAGGGGTTGGCGCACCGACCAGATGGCGTCCAGCAGGTTGAGGCGGAAGAATCTCACCATGGACTGAAGTTCCGGCTTCACCCGGGCCATGCCCGCCCTGTCGCCGGTGCCACGCAGGAAGAACTGGCGCTGCCGGGCCTCGCTGAGCTTGCCCAGGCGGTCCAGGGGATAAACCCCCTCCTCGGCCTTGCGCAATACGTTGGTATCCAGGTCCGAGGCCAATATCTGTACCTGGGTGTTGAAGCCCCCCAGAGCTTCCACCGCCGTCATGGCGATGGAATAGGGTTCCTCGCCGGTGCTGGAAGCGGAACTCCAGATGGTGATGGGCCGCTCCCGGCGGGTTTTGAGGAAATCCGCCAGGATGTGGAAGTGGTGTTGCTCACGGAAGAAATCGGTGAGGTTGGTGGTCAGGGAGTTGACGAAGGCTTCCCACTCGGCATCGTCGCCGGAGCGGATCAGGGCCAGATACTCCTGGAAGGTCTTCCGGCCCGTGGCCCGCAGCCGACGGGCCAGCCGGCTGTAGACCATGTCTTCCTTGGCATCGGACAGGGAGATGCCGGCATGCTGGTAGATCAGCTTGCGGACTTCCTCGAAATCCTTGTGGGAGAAAGCGAATTCCCTTTGCGGAACACCACTCTCTGCCATGCTCAGAACTCCTCCCACTCGTCATCGCCCCCGGGGGCTGCCGGCACCCGCCGGGCCACCGCCCGTACCGGTCCCGGCTCGGCCCGGCGCGGGGCGACGGCCTTGGCGGGCAGGGCTGCGGCCAGTCGGCCCCCGCCTCCGGCCACCTTG
>DYIY01000001.1 GCA_020723405.1 Thiobacillus denitrificans
ATCGAAGAAGGCCAGGAGCGTTTCCGACCAACTGCTGTCGTCTTCAGATTCAGAAGATTCCGGTTCCGCTGTCGGAATGGTCAGAACCTGCCCCACGTTGATCTTGTTGACATCGGTTATCCGGTTGGCCGCCACGATGTCATCGATGCTCACGCCATGATGGCTGGCAATGGCCGACAAGGTGTCGTTCGGCCGGACGGTGTAGGTTTCAGAAGCCATGTCTATGCCTCCGCCGCATCATCTTCATCGTCGTAGATCTGTTCATCCAGCGGAGCGGGCGGTCCGTCCTCGTCCGGCTCCAACTGAACGGTCCAGCTCGATTCGCCGAACCAGACTTCTGCGGGCTTATAGAGGTCCACTTCGTCGTGCCGCTGGGTCTGGCCGGATGAATCGGTCAGCCCTTCTGCAACGATGACCCCGTCGCTGACGATCTGGTACGGCACATCCGCCTGAAGTTCGCCATCCAGCCCGGAGTGGAGTTGCCATTGCAGGCTGCGTAAGGCCGGATCGAGTTTCGGCAATTCGAACTCCCCGTCTGGCAACCGCAGTTCGCCATAGGATGCACTCGCCGGCCCGGACCAATCCTTCATGCTGGCCTGGAACTCCACCCTCCCCGGGGCATGCAGTTCGATGTTGCCTCCTTCGATCTTCAAATACGCCCCCTGGGCCGTGGCCAGCAGGTGGGTGGCGGCCTGGGCGGTGAGGCTGGCGGTGGTGCTGGCCAGGGTCACGTCCTGGTCGGCGGCGGCGCTGAATTGGCCGCTCTGGGCCTCCACCCGCACGCTGCCGCTGGCGGCGTGGAGCCGGATGCCCGTCTCCTGGTTGGGTTTGCCTGGGGGGGGCGTCTGGCCCACGGTAAAGAGGGCCAGGCCGTCTTTCACCGCCAGGGCCTGGTTGGCCTGGGCCAGGAGGTTGATGTCCTGCTCGGCCACGCCGCCCAGGTTCTGTCCGCTGGCCAGGAGGGCGTCGGCGGGGGTGACCAAGGCCAGGCCGGCGGGGGCGCTGTAGTGCAGGTGGGGTTCGCTCCAGGCGGGGACCGTGCCGGTGCCGCCCTGGGTGGCTTTGATGGGGCTGTCGTCGGTGGTGTCGCTGCCGTTCGTATCGGACGGGGCTTCTTCCAGTGCAGTGGTGCCTTCCAGCACCTCCCGGGTGTGGGCCAGGCTGGCCTGGATGGGCAGGCTGTCCGGGTCTTCCGGCAGGCCGGCGTTCTGGTTCCTGGCGGTCTCGGCCAGGCTCGCGGCCAGATCGTGGGCGGCGGCGTGGCGGTCCCGGGCTTCCCGGCTGTCCAGGTGGTTGCCCTGGGCCTGGGGCCGAGCGTCGGCGCTGAGCAACAGGCCGGAGCCGGCCCGCAGGGCGGCGGCGGCCTGGGTGGCCAGTTCCACGCCGTGGCCCCGGTCGGCCAGGCGGCGGTTGTCCTGTTGTTCCTTCAGGTGGCCAAGATGCAGGCGGCTGTCGTGCTGGTCGCTGGACAGTTCCAGGCGGGATTGGCCGGGGCTGTCGTCGAAGACCAGCTGGTTGTGGCTGCCCTGTGGGGATTGGCTTTCGGCGAGCTGGCGGGTGCGGATGCCGGAGAGGGCGGCGTGGTGGGCCTGGGCGGCTTCCTGGCCGGCGTACCAGGCGGGGGCGTTGGGGGTGGCGCCGCCTTCGCCGGCGCCCAACTGGTTGCCCTGGGCATCGATCAGGCCCTGGCCGTTGTAGAGGGCGCCCATGACCAGGGGCCGGTCGATGTCGCCGTTGAGGTAGGTGACCAGGACTTCCTGGCCGGGCCGGGGCGGGGTGTGGCCCCCCCAGTTGCCGCCGGCCTGGGGGGCGAGGAGGCGCAGCCAGACGCCCAGGCGGTCGTCGGCGGGGGCGTTGTCGGCGCCGCTGGGGTGGGGCTGGCGGTTGGCGGCCCGGCTGCCCCGTTGCCAGGGGAATTGGACTTTGATGCGCAGGTCCCGGTCGGTGTGGGTGGGTTGGCCGTTGCCAACGACGAGGGCGGTGTGTAGGCCCTGGACGGTGGGCCGGGGGTGGCGGCGCCGGCCCTGGCCGTCGGCCAGGAGGGGGCGCCAGGGGACGAAGCTGCGCAGGGCGGTGAGCTGGTTGCGGTAGTGGGGGGTGCCGGGGGGGACGGCGAAGGCGGCGTGGGGGGTGGGGCTGCCGAAGTCCCTCAGGCTGAGGTTGTTGAGGATGACGTGGCTGACGGCGGTGATGAGGAAGTGGCGCTGGTCTTCGGGGTCCGGGTCGTGTTCCGGGTGGTCGGCCAGGGTGAAGCGGCGGCCGGGGGCGGCGCTGCGGACGGTGCCGCCGGCCTGGAAGTGTTTGTGCCGGGCGTCCAGGGCCTGGCGCTGGTTGGCGAGGCGCAGTTGGCCTTCTTCCCGGGTGGGCCAGGCGTATTGGCCCGGGTCGTCGATGTCTTCCAGTTGGGGAACGGGTCCGTTGTCGATGGCGCTTTGGGCCTGTTGTTCGTCGCGGGTGTGGGCCCGGTAGTCCCAGGTAGCGGCCTGGCTGAGGGTGCTGCCCAGTTGGCGTTGGCCGCGCCAGCGGTCGATGCTGTCTTCGGGGAGGGGGGCGCCGGGTTGGGTATAGCGCCAGGTGGGCTGGTCCGGGTCGTCGGCGAAGGCGCCGTTGTGGTCGGCGATGACCATCGTATGCAGTCCCAGGCCGGGGTCGTCGGGATCGTCGCTGCTCTGGTGTTCGAACCAGTAGAAGAGGCCTTCATCGGCCAGCAGGCGTTTGAGGAAGGCGAGGTCGCTTTCCTGATACTGAGTGGTGAGGCTGCGTTTGGGGTAGATCGCGGGGTCGGCCAGGGCCCAGCGCCAGGCGGGGGTGAGTTTGCCCTGGCCTTGCCAGCGGGCGAGGACTTCGTCGACGATTTCGATGACGGTCTGGTCCTGGTGCAGGGTGCTGTCCCGGTTCATGCCCAGGTAGGCGAGCCAGGGTTCGACGATGAGGCGGTAGCGGCCGAAGCCGCCGTCGGAGCCCAGGCGGTCCATGCCGGTGACGTGGCCGTGGAAGGGGCGCAGGGTGGTGCGGCTGGATTGGGTGAGGAGGTCCAGGCGGACGGGTTGGCCGATGAAGTCGTCCAGATCCAGGTGGGCGTCGGGGGAGACGGCGTTGATCTCCAGGCGGAAGCCGGCGTGGCCGGTGATGGGGGCCAGGACTTCGTTGATGCGGGCGGAGTGGGCCAGCAGGACGTCGGGGCCGGCGGGGGTGGTGAGGCGGAGGAGACGGTCGGTCTGGGTCCAGGGGGTGCCGAGGGGGGCGGTCAGGGGCGCCATGGGGTGGGCTCCGCTGATGGCACGCCACCAAAGGGAATGGGCAGGGCGACAGACGGATAGGGGCTCCCCGTGGGCTGCTGGTCATGCAACCAGGGGAACCACGGCATGACGTGGTTCATAACGGACCTCCCGTTGTTTTATGGATTGCCGGTCTGGCCGGCTGGTGGGAAATTTAGTTCAGGGGCGGGCGGGCTGGCAAGGGGAACAGGATTCAGGCACGGGGCCGTGCAAATGTTTGGGAAGTCAGCTTGACCATTTTCCCTTCCTGATTGAGCCCGCCGGAAAAAAGTCCTTGTCCAAGATCAAGGATCGCGACATTCCCCCCCGGGACCATGGCGCCATCGCCACAACCGCTTTCGATCATGTCCAGTCTCAGTGAATTCCTTACCGACGACCACCATGCCTGCGATGACCTGTTCGCCGCTGCCGAGAACGCGGCGGCGGTCAAGGACTGGGCCCAGGCACGGGAACGCTTCGGCCTGTTTGCTGCCGCCATGGCCCGGCATTTCGCCCGGGAGGAGACGGTGTTGTTTCCAGCCTTCGAAGCCCGCACCGGCAACAGCGGCGGCCCGACCTTCGTGATGCGCTCCGAGCACGTGCAGATGAACGGTCTCCTGGCCGACATGGCGGCGCGTCTTGAGCGCAGTGATGGTCCGGGTTTCCTGGGTCAGGCCGAGACCCTGCTGATGCTGATGCGCCAGCACAACCTGAAGGAGGAGAACATTCTCTACCCCATGAGCGATCAGGCCCTGGCGGACCAGCAGCCTGATCTGCTGGAACGCATGGAAGTGCTGGGCGCCTGAGGGAAGCGGCGGCATGGGGGAGGAGGACGGGGATCTGCTGGTGGACGGCCGCTGGCTGCTGCCGCCGGAACCCATGGAGCGGGTGCTGACCGCCCTGGAGACACTGTCTCCGGGCCGGCGCCTGCGCTTCCTGCTGCACCGGGAGCCTTACCCCCTCTATGGCATCCTGGACGGCATGGGCTTCCGGCACGAAACCCGGCCCATCGAGGATCAGTGCTTCGAGATCCTCATCGAAGCCCGGAAAAGGGGGAGCTGATGGCCGCGCCAGGACTCGACCTCACCCAGGCGCCCCCCTTCGCGGCGCCCTTGCGCTTTTTTCTCGGCGCCCCCCTCTTCCTGGCGGCGGCCGGCTTGTTGGCGGCAGCCGACGCGGCCTGGTCCCGGGATGTCCAGGCCCTTCAGAGCCTGGCCCTGGTGCATCTGCTGGTGCTGGGTTTCCTGGGCATGGTCATGCTGGGGGCTTTGACCCAGATGCTGCCGGTGCTGGCCGGCGCGCCCCTGCCTGGTCTCAAAGGGGTGATCCGCCTGGCCCACGGCGGCTTGCTGTTGGGCACCCCCCTGCTGGCCTGGGGCCTGGCCGGCGGCGGTCCCCTGCCCCTGACGGGGGCTGGGTGTCTGCTGGCCCTGGGCCTCCTTCCCTTCCTGCTCGCCACGGCCCTGAGCCTGGCCCGGGGCCGACGCCTGGACACCACCCGGGCCATGGCCCTGGCCCTGCTGGCCCTGGCGGCCACCCTGGCCCTGGGCCTGGTCCTGCTGACCTGGCTGGCGGGCTTGTGGAGCCCTGCCGATCCGGCCGATCTGTTGGCCCGCCATGCCCTGATGGGTCTGGGGGGATGGATCGGCATCCTGGTCATGGGGGTGGCCTGGCAGGTGGTGCCCATGCTGCAACTCACCCCGGCCTATCCGCCGGCCCTGACCCGTGCCTTGCTGCTGGCCGGCGCCCTGGGCTTGGCGGTCATCCTGCTGGCACCGCCGGCCTGGCGCTGGGCGGGGGAAACCCTGCTGGCCCTGGCCGCCCTGGCCTTCGCGGTGGGCACCCTGGACCGGCAATGGCGGCGCAAGCGGCGGGTGCCCGACGTGACCCTGGATTACTGGCGCCTGGGCATGGCCTGCCTGATCGCGGCCGTCCTGCTGCTGCCGGTGGCCGATGAAGGGCGGACGGGGGTGCTGGCCGGGCTCCTGTTCCTGGCGGGCTTCGCCGTGGCGGTGGTCAACGGCATGTTGTTCAAGATTGTTCCCTTCCTGGCCTGGTTTCACCTCCAGGCCCAGAAGGGCATCCTCGCCCAGGGCCTGCCCAGCATGAAGGACTATCTGCCGGACGGACGGGCCCGCATCCAGTTCCGCCTGCATCTGGCCGCCCTGGCCTGTCTTCTGGGGGCACCCTTCCTGCCCTGGCTGGCGGTGCCCGGCGGCGTGCTGCTAGCCCTTTCGGCGGTGTGGTTGGGGATGGCCCTGTTCCGGGCGGCGATTCTGTTCCACCGCCAGGGAGGTCGGTTTTAAGGATTCGGTTCCTTTTGACCAGAAACCCGACCATGCAACAGCGGTGAAATATCCCCGGCAAAGGCTTATCATCCGTGTCCTTCCTCCAACGAGGGTCGCTTGTCAGCCCCTGTGAGCCCGCCTAGCGCCCGCCTGGCCCACCCCTGTCGCCAGGACTTCTTCGATACCCAGGATCACTATGAAATGCGTGGATGACTTCCGCCTGCGCCTTGGCCAGCATGAGCTGGTCCCCATCGTCATCGGCGGCATGGGGGTGGACATTTCCACCGTGGAACTGGCCCTGGAAGCGGCCCGTCTGGGGGGCGTGGGGCACATCTCGGACGCCATGGTGCCCACCGTCATCGACCGGCATTTCCAGACCCGCTACGTGAAGGACAAGCTCCAGCTCTACAAGCACAACGTCAAGAACCTGGCCGACAAGTCCCTGGTGAAGTTCCACCTGGGCGAGCTGGAAGAAGCCACTCGCCTGCACGTGCGCCGGGCCATGGACGCCAAGCAGGGCTCCGGCATGGTGTTCATCAACTGCATGGAAAAGCTCACCATGAACGCGCCCAAGGAAACCCTGAAAGTGCGTCTGTCCGCCGCCCTGGACGCCGGCATCGACGGCATCACCCTGGCCGCCGGCCTGCACCTGGGCTCCTTCGGCCTCATCGAAGACCACCCCCGCTTCCGCGATGCCAAGCTGGGCATCATCGTTTCGTCCCTGCGGGCCCTCCAGCTTTTCCTGCGCAAGAACGGCCGCACCAACCGGCTGCCCGACTTCGTGGTGGTGGAAGGTCCCCTGGCCGGCGGCCACCTGGGCTTTGGCATGGACTGGAAGGCATTCGATCTGGCCACCATCGTGGCTGAAATCCAGGCTTGGCTCCAGGCCGAACAACTGGATATTCCCCTCATCCCGGCCGGCGGCATCTTCACCGGCTCCGACGCCACGGCCTTCCTGGAACAGGGCGCGGGCGCCGTCCAGGTGGCCACCCGCTTCACCGTCACCAAGGAATGCGGCCTGCCCGACCCGGTCAAGCAGGAATACTTCAAGGCCGACGAGGACGACATCGAGGTCAATGGCGTCTCGCCCACCGGCTATCCCATGCGCATGATCAAGTCCAGCCCGGGCATCGGCGCGGGCACCCATCCCAACTGCGAATCCTTCGGATATCTGCTGGACGCCAACGGCCGGTGCAGCTACATCGATGCCTACAACAAGGAAGTGGCGGCCAATCCCGAACAGAAGAAGGTGGCCGTGAAGGACAAGACCTGCCTGTGCACCCACATGCGAGACTTCGACATCTGGACCTGCGGCCACTACACCTACCGGCTGAAGGACACCTCGGTGAAGGGGTCGGACGGGGACTACACCCTGCTCTCCGCCGAACACGTATTCAAGGATTACCAGTTCAGCAAGGACGGCAGAATCGCCCTGCCCGGGTGATCCCCCTCCAGACGACTTTTCGTCAGGCTCGTCCATCCTTCGACAGCGGCGGGTGCCGGTCTTGCAGTGGGGCCGGTTTCTTTACGTGTTTTAACAATCAAATCAAGGCATAGCGGCGCCCTGGGCGGGGCCCGTGGGGCCAGCCGCAAGGCACGGGCCTTGCTAGTGATCAGGGTCACGCTGCCGGGGCGCCAGGCGCCCCTCCCCGGACCTGCCACCGAACAACACCCAAGAAGGAGCCCATTACATGACGACCCCCCTCAACAGAAAGCTGTCCGCCATCGCCGCCGCCCTGGCCCTGGCCTGGTTCGGCAATGCCCAGGCCGTGCAGGGTAAGCAGGCCGTGGCTGGCGATCACGTGGCCGGCCAGTTGCTGGTCAAGTTCAAATCCGAAGTGGATGCCGATGGGTCCGCCGCTTCCGCCCGCGATGCGGGCATCCGCGAGGTGCGCAAGCTGCGCGCAGGTGGCCAGGCCCGGTCTGCATCCGCCCGCACGTTGCGGGTCATGCGCTTCAATTCCGAGGAAAATCTGGCGCGCATGATGGACAAGGTGGCCCGGCTGCCCGGCGTGGAATGGGTGGAACCCGACTACCTGGTGAGCGTCACCGCCATCCCCAACGATTCCCGCTTCAATGAGCTGTGGGGCCTGCACAACACCGGGCAGACCGGCGGCACCAACGACGCCGACATCGACGCCCCGGAAGCCTGGGACACCCTGGTGGGCGGTGAAGTCGTGGTGGCCGTGGTGGACACCGGTGCCGATTACACCCACCCCGATCTGGCCGCCAACATGTGGACCAACCCGGGCGAGATCGCCGGCAACGGCATCGACGACGACGGCAACGGCTACATCGATGACACCCGGGGCTGGGATTTCGTCAGCAACGACAACAACCCCATGGACGACAACGACCACGGCACCCATGTGAGCGGCACCATCGCCGCCGTGGGCGACAACGGCCAGGGCGTGGTGGGCGTGAACCGCTTCGCCAAGATCATGCCCCTGAAGTTCCTCAACGCCGCCGGCTCCGGGGCCACTTCCGACGCCGTGGAAGCCATCTATTACGCCATCGAGAAGGGCGCCAAGGTCATGAACCACAGTTGGGGTGGCGGCAGCTATTCCCAGTCCCTGGCCGACGCCTTCACCGCCGCCCAGAACGCCAACATCGTCATGGCCGTGGCCGCCGGCAACGAAACCCGGAACATCGACAGCCGGCCCAGCTATCCGGCTTCCCTGACCAACGCCAACATCATCTCCGTGGCCGCCACCACCAAGACCGACGCCATCGCCTATTTCTCCAACTACGGCGCCGTCGGCGTGGACCTGGGCGCCCCTGGCGATGCCATCCTGTCGAGCATTCCCGGCAACGATTACGCCTCCTTCTCCGGCACCTCCATGGCCAGCCCCCACGTGGCCGGCGCGGCCTCCCTGCTGCTGGCCGCCGACCCCACCCTGACCTATGCCCAGGTGAAGGACGCCCTGATGAACACCGTGGTGCCCATCCCGGCCCTGGCCGGCAAGACCGTCACCGGCGGCCGCATGAACCTGGCGGCCGCCCTGGCCTCCCTGGATGGCGGCGGCACGCCCAGCAACCTGCCCCCGGTGGCCAATGCCGGCGCCGACATCAACCTGACCCGGGGCGCCACCACCACTTTGAGCGGCGCCAATTCCACCGACCCGGACGGCAGCGTGGTGGGCTACTCCTGGGTGAGCAACAAGCCCACTGTGGTGAAGATCACCGCCGGAGCCACCACCGCAACGCCTACCATCAAGGCCGGCGCCCGGGCCCGGGTGGGCACCGTGGTGACCCTGACCCTGACGGTGACCGATGACGACGGTGCCACCGCCAGCGACCAGATGACGGTGACCGTGAAGTAACATCCTGCTTCGCCCCTGAAGCCGGCCTGTGGGCCGGCTTTTTTTATGTTCTTCCGCCCCCATGATTCTCGACATCTTCTGCACGGTCATCGACAACTACGGCGACATCGGCGTCACCTGGCGGCTGGCTCGCCAACTGGCGGCGGAACACGCGGTGGCGGTGCGCCTGTGGGTGGATGACCTGGAGGCGTTCTGGCACATTCGCCCGGAGGTGGATCCCACACGGGAGGTGCAACACCTTGCCGTTCAGAGGGTTCCAATTGGCGCCCCTCATCGGGAATGGAGCACGGAGAAGGATCAGTCGGCAGGCATGGCCCATGCCTGTGCGGAAATCCCCCCCAGCCCCCCTTTTACAAAGGGGGGAGAACCCCGGGGGGCCAGCGTGGAGATCCGCCGCTGGACTTCGCCTTTCCCCCCCGTGATTCCAGGCGACGTGGTCATCGAAGCCCTGGCCTGCAACCTGCCGGAGGACTTCATGGCCGCCATGGCGGCCCGGGAACCGAAGCCCCTCTGGCTGAACCTGGAATACCTCACCGCCGAGGACTGGGCCCGGGGCGTCCATGGACTGCCGTCGCCCCACCCCCGTCTGCCCCTGGTGAAATACTTCTTCATGCCCGGTTACACCCCGGACAGCGGCGGTCTGACACGGGAAGCCTGGCTGGCCGGGGAACGGGCCGCCTTCCAGGCCGACCCGGCGGCCCGCAACCGCTTCTGGTCCGCCCTGGGCATCCCGGCCGAAACCCCGGAGGAGCTGCGGGTCTCCCTGTTCGCATACGAAAACGCCGCCCTGGCGGGCCTGCTGTCCGCCTGGCGGGCAGGCAACCGGCCGGTGCGGGTGCTGCTGCCCACGGGCAAGGCCCTGCCGGAGGTGGCCCGCTGGTTCGGTCTGGCAGCCGTCCCTGCCCCCGGCACCCTGCTCCACCGGGGTCACCTGAGCCTCCATGTGCTGCCCATGCTGGACCAGGACACCTACGACCGGCTGTTGTGGGCCTGCGATCTGAATTTCGTGCGCGGCGAGGACTCCTTCGTGCGCGCCCAACTGGCTGACCGGCCTTTGGTCTGGCAGGCCTACCGCCAGGAGGAGGAGGCCCACTTCGCCAAGCTGGCGGCATTTCTGGACCTTTACTGCGCGGCCATGCCGGCGGATCTGGCCGGGCTCACCCGCGCCGCCTGGGAAACCTGGAACCGGGAAGGGGACCTGGCCGCCCTGTGGCCCGCCTGGCTCGCCGCCCTGCCGGACCTTGGACAGGCGGCGCGGCATTGGCGCGAATGCCTGGAAAAACAACCGGACCAAGCGTCCAACCTGATGATTTTTTGCAAAAAAAAGCTAGAATAGCGGGCTTTCCTCCCCCTCCTGGATTTCCCGATGAAAATCGCTCAAGAACTGCGCGCCGGCAACGTGATCATGGTCGGCAAGGATCCCCTGGTGGTGCAGAAGGCCGAATTCTCCAAATCCGGCCGCAACGCCTCCGTGGTGAAGATGAAACTGAAGAACCTGCTCACCGGCGCCGCCAGCGAGACGGTCTACAAGGCCGACGAGAAGTTCGAAACGGTCAATCTGGAGCGCAAGGAGTGTACCTACTCCTACTTCGCCGATCCCATGTATGTGTTCATGGACGCCGAGTACAACCAGTACGAGGTGGAAGCGGAGAACATGAGCGACGCCCTGCCCTACCTGGACGACGCCCTGCCCGTGGAGGTGGTGTTCTACGAGGGCAAGGCCCTGTCCATCGAAATGCCCAACACCGTGGTGCGGGAAGTGGAATACACCGAACCCGCCGTCAAGGGCGACACCTCCGGCAAGGTCATGAAGCCCTGCCGCATCAAGCCCACCGGCCACACCATCCAGGTGCCCGCCTTCGTGGAAATCGGCGACAAGATCGAAATCGACACCCGCACCGGCGAATACAAGAACCGGGTGAAGTAAGCCCCTCGGGGGGGCTGCCGTGGCGCGGAATCCGGCCGGCTTTAAATCCCCCCCGGCTCCACTCGTCCAGAGTGAAGCCCACCGCCACCCGCGCCCCTCTCAGTTCTGCGGAACCGCCTTGTACGTCATGCAGGCTAGGTTCTTCAGTACGTTGCGCATGCGTTCCATCACCTGGGCCAGGGTGTCCTCGATGACTTCGGGGGAAATGCCGTCGGCGCTGTCGCCCCGGCCCGCCGCCCAGTTCACCGACACGGAAATGGCCGCGTAGCACAGGCCGATCTCCCGGGCCAGGTAGGCTTCCGGCATGCCGGTCATGCCCACCATGTCGGCGCCGTCCCGGGCCAGGCGCTCGATCTCCGCCTTGGTTTCCAGGCGGGGGCCCTGGACGGCCGCATAGACGCCCGCCGCCAGGTAGTCTTCCCCCGCCTGGGCCAGGGCCTGCATGCAGCGCTGGCGCATGTCCTCGCAATAGGGCCAGGTGAAATCCAGGTGGACCACCTGCTTGCCGTTGTATTCCGCGAAGGTGGTTTCCCGGCCGTGGGTGTAATCGATGATCTGGTCCGGCACGCAGAAGCGCCCCGGCGTCAGGCCGGCGTGGATGCCGCCCACGGTGGCCACCGAGACCACGTGGCTCACCTTCTCGGAGGACAGGGCCCAGATGTTGGCCCGGTAGTTCACCAGATGGGGCGGTATGGTGTGGCCGTAGCCGTGGCGGGCCAGGAAGACCACCGGATGGCCGTCCAGTTCGCCGAAGGTCAGGGGACCGGAGGGTTCCCCATAGGGGGTGCGGATCACCTGGCGCCGCTGGATGGAAAGGCCCGGCAGCTTGGTCAGGCCGGTTCCGCCGATGATGGCCAGCATCATTGCTCCTTCATTGCGTAGATGCCGGGCAGGTTGCGCCACAGGCCGTAGGCGTCCATGCCCATGCCCAACACGTATCGGTCCGGCAGTGTGAGGCCGACAAAGTCGGCCTGGACGGGCTTTTTCCGGCCGATGGCCTTGTCCGCCAGTACGGCGATGCGTACTTCGGCCGCCCCCAGTTCCAGGAGCTTGGACTTGGCCGCCGCCAGGGTGTGGCCCTCGTCCAGGATGTCGTCCATGAGCAGCACGCACCGCCCGGCCAGGTCCTTCCGCGGCAGCACCGCCCATTCGATCTCGCCCCCCCGGGTGCCATCCCGGTAGCGGGTGGCGTGGAGGTAGTCGAACTCCAGGGGGAATTCCAGGCGGGGCAGCAGCTTGCCGGCGAACACCACGGCGCCGCCCATGATGCACAGGGCCACCGGCAGGCGATCTGCCAGAGCGTCGCCGATCTGGCCGGCCAGACGGTCCAGGGCCCGTTCCACCTGGGTGGCGCTGACGATGAGGTCGGCGTTGTTGAGAATGGCCCAGGCGTCGTTGATGCGTTTGTCCATGTGCGTTCTGGTGAAACAGTTGGAAGGCAGCGCCCGCCCTTGAGAAGGCGGGTGGGTAGATTCAAGGCCTGCGATGCTACACCGGTCTGGAGGGTGAAATCCTGCCTGCCCCCAAGGACGTAGCCTCAAGCGCCTCCGGCTGCATGATTGCCGGCTTGGTTTTCTTCCCCCTTTTGTAATGGGGGACCGAGGGGGATTTAGCCAGGTTGGCCAAGGCGTCGCTGCTTAAATCCCCCCTACCCCCCTTTGCGAAAGGGGGGAACAGCCCATCAGCCCGCCACGCTGCGTTGCCGGCGCGCTTCGTACAGACACACCCCGGCGGACACCGACACGTTCAGGCTTTCCACCTGGCCGAACATGGGGATGCGCACCAGCAGGTCGCAGTGTTCCCGGGTCAACCGGCGCATGCCGCTGCCCTCAGCCCCCAGCACCAGGGCGGCGGGGCCGCTGAAGTCAGCATCGGTGACCGCACCCGGGGCTTCGTCGTCGGTACCGACGATGAGGATGTCCCGTTCCTTCAGTTCCCGCAGGGTGCGGGCCAGGTTGGTGACGGTCAGGTAGGGCACCGAGTCGGCAGCCCCGGAAGCAGCCTTGATGGCCACGGCGGACAGGCCCGCCGCCCGGTCCTTGGGGGCGATGACGGCATGGACCCCGAAGGCGTCGGCGGAACGCAGGCAGGCCCCCAGGTTGTGGGGGTCGGTGACCCCGTCCAGCACCAGCAGCAGGGCCGGCTCGGTCAGGTCCTCCAGCACCGAATCCAGGTCCTTGGCCAACTGGATGGGATCGGCCAGGGCCACCACGCCCTGGGACTTGCCCCGGGCCATCTCCTCCACCCGGGCGCCGTCGGCCATGACCACCCGCACACCCTTGTCCTCGGCGGACTTGAGCAGATCCTTGGCCCGCCGGTCCTTGCGGGTTTCGTCCAGGTAGATGACCTGGATGCTTTCCGGATGGTGGCGCAGGCGGGAGACGATGGCATGGAACCCGTGGATGAGTTGGCGCTGACTCATTTGCGCTTCCCTCCGCGGGCCTGCCCCTTCCCTTCCTGGGCAGGTTTCTGGCCAGGCCGCTGACCGGGCTTGACCACCGGAATCGTGTCATCCACCAGGGCGAAGTCGATGCGGGTGGTTTCGATGTCCACCGCCACCACCCGGATGCGCACCTTGTCTCCCAGGCGGAAGCGCTTGCCGCTGCGCTCGCCCATCATCTGGTGCCGGGCGGCGTCGAAGTGGAAGTAGTCCTGGCCCAGCTCGGTGACGTGGACCAGGCCCTCCACGAACACGTCGTTCAGGGCCACGAAGACGCCGAAGCTCACCACGGCGGAGATCACCCCGTCGAACTCCTCGTTGAGCTTGTCCTGCATGTAATAGCACTTCAGCCAGGCCACCACGTCCCGGGTGGCGTCGTCGGCCCGCCGCTCGGTCATGGAGCAGTGCAGGCCGATGGCCGACCAGTCGCCCGGTGCATAGGTCTCGTTGCGCAGGCAGGCCTTGATGGCCCGGTGCACCATGAGGTCCGGATAGCGGCGGATGGGGGAGGTGAAGTGGGTGTAGGCCTCGTAGGCCAGGCCGAAGTGGCCCACGTTTTCCGGGCTGTAGATGGCCTGGCGCAGGGAGCGCAGCAGCACGGTCTGCAGGAGCTGTTCGTCGGGCCGGCCCTTGATCTTGGACAGCAGGTCGGCATAGTCCTTGGCGTGGGGATCGTCGCCGCCGGTGAGGAAGAAACCGAACTCGGCCAGGAATTCCTGAAGGGCCTTCAGCTTGTCCGGCGTGGGGCCTTCATGGACCCGGTAGAGGGCCGGGTGCTTCTTCTTGGCCAGGAACTCGGAAGCGCAGACGTTGGCCGCCAGCATGCACTCCTCGATGAGCCGGTGGGCTTCGTTGCGGGCGGAAGGCACGATGCGTTCGATCTTGTCGTGCTCATCGAACAGCATCTTGGTTTCCAGGGTCTCGAAATCGATGGCCCCCCGTTTGCCCCGGGCCTTGAGCAGCACCTTGAAAAGCTTTTGCAGGTTCTGCAGGTGGGGCAGGGCCCAGAGCATTTCCTTGGGCGCCGGCACCTCGCCAGACAGCCAGCCCCACACCTGGTTGTAGGTGAGGCGGGCCTTGGAGTGCATCACCGCCGGATAGAAGCGGTATTTCTTGATGCTGCCCACGCTGGAGACTTCCATCTCGCAGACCATGCACAGCCGGTCCACCTTGGGGTTCAGGGAACACAGGCCGTTGGACAGTTCCTCCGGCAGCATGGGGATCACCCGGCGGGGGAAGTACACCGAATTGCCCCGCTCGTAGCCTTCCTTGTCCAGGGCCGCGCCGGGCTTGACGTAGTGGGACACGTCGGCGATGGCCACCCAGAGGCGGAAACCCCGCCCTTCCGGCTGGCAGAACACGGCGTCGTCGAAGTCCCGGGCGTCCTCGCCGTCGATGGTCACCAGGGGCAGTTCGCGGATGTCCTCCCGCTCCAGGCCGTCGCTGGGGGCCAGGTCCTTCTTGGTCACGCTCTTGGGCAGCTTCTTGGCCTGGGCCAGCACCGCCGGGGAGAAGTCGTGGGGTAGATCATGCTTGCGCAGGGCGATCTCGATCTCCATGCCCGGATCGGCATAGTTGCCCAGGATGCGCAGCACCTTGCCCACCGGCGGCGCGTGCCGGGTGGGCTGTTCGGTGATCTCGGCCATGACCACCTGGCCATTGGAGGCCCCCATGTCCTCGTGGTTGGGGATGAGGATGTCCTGGCTGATCTTCTTGTTCTCGGCAACCACCCACTGGTAGCCCCGTTCCCGGTAGAGCCGGCCCACCAGGGTGGCATTGGCCCGTTCCAGCACCTCCACCACCTTGCCTTCCTTGCGGCCGCGACGGTCCTGGCCGTGTTCCCGGACCATGACCCGGTCGCCGTGAAGCACGCCGCGCATTTCCTTCTCGGGCAGGGCGATGTCGCCGGACCCGTCGTCGGGTACGAAGAAGCCGAAACCGTCCTTGTGGCCTTCAACGCGCCCCGCCTTCACCTCGATCTTTTCCGGCAGGCACAGGGCCCCGCGCCGGTTGAACAGCAACTGGCCGTCCCGCTGCATGGCCCGCAGGCGGGCGGTGAAGGCTTCCGCCTCTTCGGGGAGGATGTCCAGGCGCCAGGCCAGGTCGTCGGGCTCCACGGGCTCGCCGGCCTCGGTGAGCAGGTCCAGGACGAACTCGCGGCTGGGCAGGGCCTGGCCGTACTTGGCCCGCTCTCGTTCCAGGAAGGGATCCTGCCAGCGCAGGGATTTATGGCTGCGGTGAGCCTTCTTGCCGGGGGCCGTCTTGGCCGGGGTGGCGGGGGGTGTTGTGGATGTTTTGGAGGATGATTTTTTCGTTGACATGAAAATGGGGAGATCGTTAAGATGCGCGTCTTCTTGGCCCAGGTGGCGGAATTGGTAGACGCACTAGGTTCAGGTCCTAGCGCTCGCAAGGGCGTGGAGGTTCGAGTCCTCTCCTGGGCACCAAGTCAAACAAAAAGCCGGCTTTTCAGCCGGCTTTTTTCATTCCCGGGAAACCCCGGCGCCGGACGCGGCGGATGGTATCACGGCCCTGGCCCGGCGCGGCGTAAGCGGGCTTCCGAACCGGAAAAAAGCCGGATTGCCCGGTTATCATGTTGGCAGCACCGCCATCCGGGAGAGGCCCATGCACGCCCCCACCTTGTTCCACGCCGACGACCGATTTACCTGGCAGGACTATCAAGCCTGGCCCGATGAGGAACGCTGGGAGCTCATCGACGGCGTGGCCTACGCCATGTCGCCGGCACCTTCGACCCGGCATCAACGCGTCAGCGGCAATCTGTTCGTAAAGTTCACCCAGATGACCGTGGGCAAGCCCTGCAAACCCTTCATCGCCCCCACCGACGTCAAACTCAGTGATCAGGACGTGGTGCAGCCCGACATCCTGGTGGTCTGCGACCCCACCCGCATCACCCCCACCCACATCGAAGGCGCCCCCGAACTGGTGGCGGAAGTGCTGTCCCCCCACACCTCCACCCGGGACCTGCGGGAGAAAAAGGCCCTCTACGAACGCACCGGTGTGGGCGAATATCTGGTGGTGGATCCCCTGGAAAACTACGCCATCCGCTTCCTCCTCACCGACGACGGCTACGACAAGGGCACCGTCTTCGGCCCGGACCAGATGCTGGAACTGAAGACTCTGGCCGACCAGGGCATTCCCCTCTGGGAAGTATTCGAACTGCCTGCCCCCGCCAGCGAGGCGAACCCGGCCCAGGCCTGACCCCACCACCCGGCCCGGCCGGGCGCCTCCCTTCGTGAATCCCCCCTCCCCCACCGGCGCCCTGTTGCGCCTGGCCGGTCCCATGTACGTGGCGCAACTGGCCATGATGGCCAACAGCGTCATCGACACCGCCATGGCCGGACGCCTCTCGGCCCTGGACCTGGCCGCCGTGGGCGTGGCCAGCACCATCCAGGTCACCATCCTCATGTCCCTCATGGGCGTGTTGTTCGCCCTGCCGCCCCTGGTGGCCCACCTGCACGGGGCCGGACGGGCGGAGGACATCGGCCGGGAACTGCACCAGAGCGTGTGGATCGCCATGGCCCTGGGGCTTCTGGCCAGCCTGCTGCTGCTCAACCCGGAGCCCTTCCTGGCCCTCTCCCGACTGCAACCCGACGTGGAAACCAAGGTGCGGGCCTACCTCACCGCTTCCGTGTGGGGCGTGCCCGCCGCCCTGGCCTTCCGCCTGTTCATGGGCCTGTTCACCGGCCTGGGCCACACCCGGCCCATCATGGTCTTCAATCTGGCGGCCCTGACCATCAAACCGCCCCTCAACGCCGTGTTCATGTACGGCCTGCTGGGCGCCCCGGCCCTGGGCGGGCCGGGCTGCGCCGTGGCCAGCGCCATCGAATACTGGCTCATTGCCCTGGCCGCCTGGGCCTGGTGCCTGGGCAAAGCGGAATTCGCCGCCTACCGCCTGGGCGCCCCCCTGGCCCGGCCCCACTGGCCGGCCATCCGCGACTTCCTCAAGCTGGGGGTGCCCATCGCCCTCACCTTCATCGCCGACGTCACCGCCTTCACCTTCATGGCCCTGTTCATCGCCCGGCTGGGCCCCCTGGCCTCGGCGGCCCACCAGATCGCCGCCAACCTGTCGGTGTTCGCCTTCATGCTGCCCCTGTCCCTGGGCAACGCCGCCGCCGTGCTGGCCGGCCGGGCCCTGGGAGCCGGCGACCTCCCGCTCGCCCGGCAGGTCTGCCACCGGGCCATGGCCCTGGGCCTGGCCTTCGCCATGCCCGCCAGCCTGGCCTTCTGGCTTGGTGCAACCGCCATCGCCACCGCCTACACCACCGATCCCCAGGTGCGCGCCCTGGCCGTTCCCCTCATCGCCCTGGTGGCCATCTATCACCTGGCCGACGCCCTCCAGGCCGTGGCGGTCAACGCCCTGCGCGGCTACAAGCGCACTGCCGTGCCCATGTTCATCTACACCACCTGCCTGTGGGGCCTGGGCCTGGGCGGCGGCGTGGTGCTGGGCATCACCGACTGGCTGGGCCCGGCCCGGGGCGCGGCGGGCTTCTGGCTGGCCGCCATCGCCAGCCTGGGGATGGTCGCGGTACTGGTGGTGGGGTATCTGGAAAAGGTGAGCCGGGTTTCCTTTGGGCCACGCCGCGGGTAAGAACCACGGACGACCCCCTCAACCGTGCAGCAACAAAAAAGCCCCCGCAATGCGGAGGCTTTGCTGGGTGCGCTTCGGCCTACTTGGCCGCCGCTGCCACCGCCGGCGGAATCCGCTCGATGAGGCGCGGGTCGAAGGGCTTGGGAATGATGTAGTCGCGGCCAAATTCCAGACTGCTCAACTTGTAGGCGTCCAGCACTTCCTGGGGCACCGGTTCCCGGGCCAGGCCGGCCAGGGCCTGGGCGGCGGCGATCATCATGGGCTGGGTGATGGCCTTGGCCCGGGCGTCGAAGGTGCCCTTGAAGATGTAGGGGAAGCCCAGGACGTTGTTGACCTGGTTGGGGTAGTCGGAGCGGCCGGTGGCCATGAGGGCGTCGTCCCGGCAGGCGTGAACCTGGGCGGGGGTGATTTCCGGGTCCGGGTTGGCCATGGCGAAGAGGATGGGCTTGGGGGCCATGCTTTTCACCATGTCCTGGCTCACCAGGTTGGGGCCGGAGACGCCGATGAACACGTCGGCACCGGCCATGGCGTCGGCCAGGGTGCGCATGTCGGTGGTCTTGGCGAATTCCTGCTTGTGGGCGTTGAGGTCGGTGCGGCCGCTGTGGATGACGCCCTTGCTGTCCACCAGGGTCATGTTGGCCTTGTTGCCGCCCATGGCGATCAAGAGGCGCATGCAGGCCAGGCCGGCGGCGCCGGCGCCCAGGCAGGTGAGCTTGATGTCGGAAAGCTGCTTGCCCTGCACGTCGAGGGCGTTGAGCAGGCCGGCGCACATGACCACGGCGGTGCCGTGCTGGTCGTCGTGGAAGACGGGGATGTCGAGTCTCGCCTTCAACGCTTCCTCGATCTCGAAGCAGTGGGGGGCGGCGATGTCTTCCAGGTTGATGCCGCCGAAGGTAGGGGAGATGTTCACCACGGTTTCGATGAAGCTGGCCACGCTGGGGGCGTTGACTTCGATGTCGAAGACGTCGATGCCGGCGAAGCGCTTGAACAGGATGCCCTTGCCTTCCATGACCGGCTTGCTGGCCAGGGGACCCAGGTTGCCCAGGCCCAGGATGGCGGTGCCGTCGGTGATGACCGCCACCAGGTTGCCCTTGTTGGTGTAGCGGTAGGCGTTGGCCGGGTCCTCGGCGATCTTGCGCACCGGTTCGGCGACCCCGGGGGTGTAGGCCAGGGACAGTTCGTACTGGGTGGCGCAGGGCTTGGAGGATTCCACGGAGATTTTTCCGGGACGGGGAAACTCGTGGTACTCCAGGGCTTTCTGGTTCAGGTCGCTCATGTCTTCCTCTCGATGGCTGAAAAGCGCGGTCGCTCGTTGATTTATACGCCAGCGGTTGGCGACCGTGGCCAAAGTTTAGCTTGCTGCATTGCAAAAAAACAGGCGGCCGGCGGTGGGGTTTATTGACCCGCCGGTTCTTCCAGCAGGGGGCCGGTGAGGGGCTCCGGCTTGTGCAGGGCGAAGCCCTGGGCGTAGTCCACGCCCATTTCCTTGAGGATCTCGGCGATGACCGGCTTGTGCACGTATTCGGCGATGGTCCTGATGCCGTGGACCCGGGCCACCTCCATGATGGAGCGGACCACGGCGTAGTCCCGGGCATCCGTGTGCAGGTTCTTGACGAACAGGGCGTCGATCTTGAGGAAGTCCACTTCCAGGCGGCGCAGGTAGGCGAAGGAGGACAGGCCGGCACCGAAGTCGTCCAGGGCCACGGTGGCGCCCATGGCGCGGACCCGCTGGATGAAGGCCAGGGCCCGGTCCAGGTTGCCGATGGCGGCGGTCTCGGTGATCTCGAAGCAGATGCGCGCCGGGTCCACGGCGTAGCGGGTGAAGCAACTGGCCACGTAGTCCCCCAGGTCGTCGGCCGACAGGGTGACGCCGGACAGGTTGACGGCGATGGTGGCGTCCCGACACAGGGGGCAGCGGTCCATGCCCGTATCCTGGCCCACGGCCTGGCAGACCCGATCCACCACCCAGCGGTCCAGTTGGGGCATGAGATTGAAGCGTTCGGCGGCGGGGATGAACACCCCGGGGGAAATGAGCCGGCCCTGCTCGCTGACCATGCGCAAGAGGATTTCCACGTGTTCCCCCAGGCCCGGCTGGAGGGGTACCACCCGCTGGTAATGCAGGGACAGGCGGTCTTCCTTGAGGGCGGTGGCGATCTGGGCCACCGAAAGAAACTGGGCCCGCTGGGACTGGTAGTAGGGGTCGGCCGCGTCATAGACCTCGATGCGGTTGCGCCCCTTGTCCTTGGCGGCGTAGCAGGCCTGATCGGCGGCGATGAGCAGTTCGTCCATGCCCTGGCTGGCGTCCTTGAACTCCACCATGCCGATGGAGGCGCCGATATGGAAATACTGGCCTTCGTAGACGAAGACGTGGCTGCGGATGCTGTCGATGAGCTTCTCGGCCCGGCGCCGGGCATCCACCAGGCCGGCATCCAGCAACAGGCCGAATTCGTCGCCCCCCAGGCGGGCCAGGAAACCTTCCAGCACGCTGTTGCGCATGACGCTGCTGATCTCCCGCAGCAACTGGTCACCGGCGGAGTGGCCGCAGGTGTCGTTGACCAGCTTGAACTGGTCCAGGTCGATGTACAACAAGGCCCGGGCCTGGCCGCCCCGGGCCAGGGCCTGGAGGGCGGCATCCACCTGGACTTCGAAGGCACGGCGGTTGTGCAGACCGGTGAGGGCGTCGTGGCTGGCCTGGTAGGCCAGTTCCTCCCGGGCATGATGTTCCAGGGAAATGTCGCGAATGCTGGAACGGTAGCCCAGGGCGCTGCCGTCTTCGGCGAAGATGGGCTGCCAGGACATGGCCACCCAGATGGTGGGCCCGTCCTTGCGGCGGATGCGGAATTCCTGATCCTGGCCGGTCTTGCCCGACAGGCCCAGATCGTGGCAGCGGCCCACCAGGTCCCGGTCGTCGCCGTGCACCAGACCCAGGGGATAGTCGGCCATGGCCTGGCATTCCGTCGGGGTGTAGCCGGTAACCCGCTCCACCGCCGGGTTCACCCAGCGCAGGCGGCCATCCGGGGCGAACCAATTCTCCCAGCCGTAGGTGTAGTCGGCGATGGCCCGGGAGCGCTGTTCGCTCTCGGCCAGGGCATCCACCCGGCTTTGCACGGCGCCGGCCATGCGGTTGAAGCGCTCCGCCAACTGCCCCACCTCGTCACCGGCCTGCAAATCCAGGCGGGCGGCATAGTCTCCCTGGGCCACCCGGGCACTGGCGTCCATGAGCGCCGTCAGATGCCGGGTCAGCCAGAAGCCGATGAGGGAGAGCAGCACCAGGGTGGTGGCGATCTCCACCAGGGCAATGAGGCCGCCCTGGGACAACACTTCGGCCTTTGCGGCATGGATGTAGGCCGTGGAATAGCCATACTGAACGTGGCCGTATATCTGGTTCAGATAATCCACCGCAAAGCGCACGTGGGCCAGATCGCCCGCACCGGGGCCCGGATCGGGCAGCGGTTCGGCATCGTTCCACCCCGAAGCCGCCAGGATGCGTCCTCCCTGGTCGGTGACCACCAGATAGCGCACGTCGTCGGCCTTGCGCCAGCCATCCAGGATGTCCCGCAGGGTGGCGTAGTCCCGGGAAGCCAGGGGCAAGGCCACAGCGGTCTTGTAGGCCAGTTCGATGGCCTGGATCCGGGCCGCCGCCTGCTGCTCCAGGTGGCCCTGGATCAAACGCACGCTGTTGCCCACCAGCAAGGCCAGCATGACCACCTCCACCAGCACGCTGGCCAGCAGCAGTTTGCCGCGCAGGGACAGGTTGCTCCAACGCACCATGGCAGTCCGGCTCAGAGGCCCATCATCTGCTTCACGATGGGCACGTAGGGTTGCAGGATCTTCAGATCCCCGGGCCCGATGGCGTCATAACCCTGGTAACCGGTGTCCTTGAAGAAAGCCAGGCCCTCCGGCGTGGCGGGGAAGGCAGCCAGAGCGTCGCGCACCTGGTCCACCGTGGCCTGGCCCAGGCGGCCCTGGGCCAGGGTCATGAGATGGGGCACCTGGACCGTGGTGGGCAGTTCCGCCACCTTGGCCCGCACGTCGGGGGGCACTTGCTTGAGGGGGGTGTAGGTGGTGAGGGCGGCATCCAGGTCCCCCACGGCCACGGCGGCGATGGCCGCCCCATGGGTGGATTTTTCCAGCACGTCGAAATCCCGCCCGGCTTGCAGGCCGTTGTCCGCCAGCCACTTGAGCCCCACGATGGAAGACACCGACAAGCGGTTGGACAGGCCGACCCGCTTACCCTTGAGCTGGTCCGCGGCACGGATGCCGGCATCGGCGCGCACCACGAAGATGGGCCGCAGGCTGGCCTTGTAGTGAAAAAGGGGGACGTAGCCCTGCTCCATGCACATGACGCCGAAATGGGGGCCGGTGATGAGCAGATCGAAGGCCCCGGCCAGGGAGTCCCGGTGGAAAGCAGCGTAGTCCGCCGAGGTATAGATCTCCACCGGCCGGCCCAGACTCGCCTCCAGATGCTGGCGCAGGGGCTGGTGGGTCTTGATCAGGGCCAGGGTACTGTTGAAGGGCATGATGCCCAGCCGCAGAGCGGTCTGTTGCCCCCATGCCGGCACCAGGCAGAGCAGCCAGACCACGAACAGGGAAGCAAGGCGGGGCATGGGCGTACCTTTCCGGGAAAAACCGGCGTGGAATCAGGGGCCGATATTACTTAAGTTATATTCGACCCTCGACGGATTTTCTTTAGCGCCGGGGGCATCGCCCACAAGGGAAGCGGGCAGACCGGCCAGCTTTGGTTAGAATTTTGACTTTCGCAAAACAAAGACCCCCTGCCATGCACAACCTCTTCGACTCCCGCCAGACCTTCGACGCCGGCAACGGCCGCACCGGCACCTACTATTCCCTGCCCCAGTTGGAGAAGGCCGGCCTGGGCGCCATTTCCCGGCTGCCCGTGTCCATCCGCGTGGTGCTGGAGTCGGTGCTGCGCAACTACGACGGCAGGAAGATCACCGAGCAGCACGTGAAGGAACTGGCCAACTGGCAGGCCAACGCGCCCCGCAGCGAGGAAATCCCCTTCGTGGTGGCCCGCATCCTGTTGCAGGACTTCACCGGCGTGCCCCTGCTGGCCGATCTGGCCGCCATGCGTTCCCATGCCGCCCGCACCGGCAAGGATCCCAAGAAGGTGGAACCCCTGGCCCCCGTGGAACTGGTGGTGGACCACTCGGTCCAGGTGGACGTGTTCGGCAACGCCAGCGCCCTGCAGCAGAACATGGAGATCGAGTTCCAGCGCAACCGGGAGCGCTACCAGTTCATGAAATGGGGCATGCAGGCCTTCGACACGTTCAAAGTCGTGCCCCCCGGCGTGGGCATCGTCCACCAGGTGAACATGGAATACTTGGCCCGGGGCGTCATGGAGAAGGACAGCGTCTATTACCCGGACACCCTGGTGGGCACCGACAGCCACACCACCATGATCAACGGTCTGGGCGTGGTGGCCTGGGGCGTGGGCGGCATCGAAGCCGAGGCCGGCATGCTGGGCCAGCCCGTGTATTTCCTGACCCCTGACGTGGTGGGCGTGGAACTGACCGGTTCCATCCCCGCCGGCGTCACCGCCACCGACATCGTGCTGACCATCACCGAGATGCTCCGCCGGGCCAAGGTGGTGGGCAAGTTCGTGGAATTCTTCGGCGAGGGCGCCGAGGCCCTGCCGGTCACCGACCGGGCCACCATCGCCAACATGGCCCCGGAATACGGCGCCACCATGGGTTTCTTCCCGGTGGACGAGGCCACCTGCCAGTACTACCTGGCCACCGGTCGTGACCCGGCCAGGGTGGACGCCCAGCGCGCCTACTACCAGGCCCAGGGCCTGTTCGGCATCCCCAAGGCCGGCCAGTGCGACTACAGCCAGACCCTGCACCTGGACCTGTCCAGCGTGAAGCCCTCCGTGGCCGGCCCCAAGCGGCCCCAGGACCGCATCAACCTGTACGCCCTGAAGGAGAGCTTCGAAACCCTGCTGGAACTGCCCAAGGACCAGGGCGGCTACGGCAAGACCCCGACTCCTCGCTCCTCACCCCTCACGCCTCACGCACTTCAACACGGCGACGTGGTCATCGCCGCCATCACCTCCTGCACCAACACCTCCAACCCCGGCGTCATGCTGGCCGCCGGCCTGCTGGCCAAGAAGGCCGTGGCCAAGGGCCTGAAGACCCCGGCCCACGTGAAGACCTCCCTGGGCCCCGGCTCCCGGGCGGTGACCGAATACCTGACCGCCGCCGGCCTGCTGGACTCCCTGGCCCAGGTGGGCTTCAACGTGGTGGGCTACGGTTGCACCACCTGCATCGGCAACTCGGGCCCCCTGCCGGAAGCCATCGAGAAGGAAATCCTCGACAAGGACCTGGTGGCCTGCTCGGTGCTCTCCGGCAACCGCAACTTCGAGGCCCGGGTGCACCAGAACGTGAAGGCCAACTTCCTCATGAGCCCACCCCTGGTGGTGGCCTTCGCCCTGGCCGGCCGGGTGGACATCGACGTGGCCAGCGAGCCCCTGGGCATGGGCCATGACGGTCCGGTGTTCCTCAAGGACATCTGGCCCAACGCCGCCGAAGTGGCCGCCCTGCTCGGCCACGCCGCCAACGCCGAGACCTACCGGGCCATCTATGCCGACGTGGGCGCCAACAACCCCCTGTGGGACGCGGTGCCTTCCTCCTCCGGCCAGGTCTATGGCTGGGACGGCGCCTCCACCTACATCCAGGAGCCGCCCTTCTTCACCCAGGCGGCCCAACCCGACCCGGCCATCCGCAATGCCCGGGCCCTGGCCATCTTCGGCGACTCGGTGACCACCGACCACATCAGCCCCGCCGGCAACATCAAGGCCGCCGCCCCCGCCGGCAAGTACCTGGTGGAACACGGCGTGGCCCAGGCCGACTTCAACTCCTACGGCGCACGCCGGGGCAACCACGAGGTGATGATGCGCGGCACCTTCGCCAACGTGCGCATCAAGAACCTGATGATCCCCGGCTCGGAAGGGGGCGTGACCCTCCACGGCGGCCAGCAGATGTCCATCTACGACGCCGCCATGCAATACCAGGCGGAAGGCACCCCCCTGATGGTCTTCGCCGGCGAGGAATACGGCACCGGCTCCAGCCGGGACTGGGCCGCCAAGGGCACCCAGTTGCTGGGCGTGAAGGCCGTGGTGGCCAAGTCCTTCGAGCGCATCCACCGCTCCAACCTGGCCGGCATGGGCGTGCTGCCCTTGCAGTTCAAGGACGGCACCGGCGCCGCCGACCTGGGCCTCAAGGGTGACGAAAGCTTCGACCTCATGGGCCTGGAAAACGGCATCACCCCCCAGCAGGACTTGACCCTGGTCATCAAGCGGGCCGACGGTTCCAGTCAGAATGTGCCGGTCAAGCTGCGCCTGGATACCCCCATCGAAATCGAGTACTACCAGGCCGGGGGCATCCTGCCTTACGTGCTGGATCAACTCCTGGCCTGAGGCCGGAAAAGGGCCGCCCCACCGGGGGCGGCAGGCAGGGAGGCGTTCGGTTCGACCCGTTGCACCACCAACAAGGAGACGACATGAAAACACTGACCCAATCCCTGCTCGCCCTGCTGGCCGGCGGCACCGCCCTGGCGGCCACGGCCCAGTACACCCCCAGCTACCCACCGGTGCTGATCGGCCCCGGCGCCCCCACCCAGGGCAACCCCTTCCTGCAATACCTGCCGGTACCGGGTGCCTTGCCCAGCCTGCCTACCCTGCCCAGCCTGCCCGCCGCCATCCCCGGGATTGGCTTCAACCCCCTGCTCTTGTTCGGCAGCGGCCAGCCTGTCTCGCCCAAACCCTACACCATGCGTCAGACCATTCCGCCGGAAGCCAAGCGGCAGATGATGCAGCTCATGATGCCGATGATGACCAACGTCATGCGCATGTCCATGCCCGACGCCATGGCCTGGATGTCCCACAAATACAAGGCCAAGCCTGGCCTGTCCTTCGACGACGTGCTGGAATCCATGAACCTGCGCGCCAACAAGCTGAATTTCAAATACGTGGGCTCCAACCTCATGTGGAAGGACTTCAAGGCCGTTCTCAACGACCAGGACGCGCCACGCATCGAGGTGCACAGCTACTGCGACATCAAGGTGGGTCGGGATCTGCTCAAGATCAGCCCGGAATTCCTGGTCTTCCTGCCATGCCGCATCGGCATCATGGAAGATGCCAACAAGGACATCTGGGTGATGATGCTGGACTGGAACCTGGACTGGGTGAAGGGCTACGAAGGTTCCATGGGTGTCACCCCGGAACTGGCCCAAGGCGCCCTGGACATCCGCGACAAGATGGACGAAATCATGCGCGCGGGCGCCAATGGGGATCTTTGAGGAGTAGGGGCAAGGCCCCCTCGCCCGCCACCCCAAGGGGTAAAGGCCGATGGGGTTCGCTTCGCTCACCCCATCCTACGTCCCCCGGCGCAGCCCCCACCCCGCCAAAACAAGGGTGTGGTGAGCGTAGCGAACCGCACCAGCGCCACGATCACCGGCCGCTGTCGTACCCCGGTGTGGCGGCCGGCGCCGGGGCGTCGCCGCCGAAGTCCACCGTGGGCGGTGCCGCCAGGGCCTTTTCGTTTTCCACGGTGAAATTGGGCTTGGTCTCGTGGCTGAACATCATGGCCGTGAGGTTGCTGGGGAAGGAACGCACCGTGGTGTTGTAGGCCTGGACGGCCTCGATGTAGCGCTTGCGGGCCACGGTGATGCGGTTTTCCGTGCCTTCCAGTTGCGCCTGCAAGTCGCGGAAGCCGGCGTCGGCCTTGAGCTGGGGATAATTTTCCGCCACCACCAACAAGCGCGACAGGGCACCGGACAGTTCGCCCTGGGCTGCCTGGAACTGTTGCAGGGCGGCCGGGTCGTTGACCAGACCGGGGCCGGCGGAAATCTGTCCTACCCGGGCCCGGGCAGCGGTGACTTCGGTGAGCACCTTGGCTTCGTGGGCAGCATAGCCCTTCACCGTGTTCACCAGGTTGGGTACCAGATCGGCCCGGCGCTGGTACTGGTTGAGCACTTCCGACCAGTTGGCCTTGATGGCTTCGTCCTGGGATTGCAGGGTGTTGTAGCCGCAGCCGGAGAGGGACAGGCTGGCGGCCAGGAGCGGGACGAGGAGCAGGGTGCGGCGCATGGTTTCCTCCAGGGAAAGGGCAAGCCGGGACGAGCTTGCCGGAAATATCAGGTGGGGTGCTCGGATTTCAAGCCCAGCAGGGTGCGCCGGGCCAACACCAGGTCGTCCCAGGCCTTGGCCTTGTCGGCGGGATTGCGCAGCAGGTAGGCCGGGTGATAGGTGACCACCAGGGGCACGCCACGGTAGCGGTGCACGTGGCCCCGCAGCCGGCCGATGGGGGTGTCGGTGAGCAGCAGGCTTTGGGCGGCGAAGCGGCCCAGGGCGACGATGAGCTTGGGGCGGACCAGGTCGATCTGCCGTTCCAGGTAGGGCAGGCAGGCCTTCACCTCCTCCGGGGCCGGGTCCCGGTTGCCCGGAGGGCGGGACTTGAGCACGTTGGCGATGTAGACGTTGCGGCCCCGTTGCAGGCCGATGCCGCCCAGCATGGCGTCCAGCAGCTTGCCGGCCTGGCCCACGAAGGGTTCTCCCTGGCGGTCCTCGTCGGCCCCCGGGGCTTCCCCGACGAACAGCCATTCCGCCTGCCGATCCCCCACGCCCACCACGCCCTGGGTGCGGCTGGCCGAGAGGGGGCAACGGGTGCAAGCGCGGATGGCCTGGGTGAGTTGCTCCCAGTCCAGATCTCCCAAGGGGGCGGGGGGGGCAATCCCGGCCAGGGGGGGGGCGGGCCCACGTTCTTCGTCCGGCAGGACAGGCGTCTCCCCAGGGGGCGGCGGCACGTCGCGCAGGCGCCAGACCGGCCACAGGCCCAGGGCCTTGAGGCGCTCCGCCCGGTCCAGGGTCACAGATCCAGCCTCATGACGATGGCGTCTTCGTTGCCCTGGTCGGCGGGGTAGTAATTGCGCCGCCGGCCCACTTCGTCAAAGCCCAGGCGGCGGTAGAGGCCCAGGGCGGGGAGGTTGCTGGGGCGCACTTCCAGGAAGAGGAAACCGGTGTTGTGGGCCCGGGCGGTGTCGATGAGATGTTCCATGAGCTGGCGACCGAAACCCCGGCCCTGCCAGGCGGGGGCCACGCAGCAGTTGAGGATGTGCCCTTCCCCCACCGCCATCATCATGATCCAGTAGCCGGTCAGGCGCCCTTCGATCTGGGCCACCCAGCAGGAATAGCCCGCATCCAGGCAGTCGCGGAAGTTGCCCAGGGTCCAGGGATAGGGATAGGCCGCCCGTTCCAGGCGGACGAGTTCGTCCAGATCCGCCGCGTTCATGGGGCGGAAGTCGAACTCCAGGGGTTTGAGGACGGCGCTCATCGTTCGCTGATCTTGCGGGCTACCTTGTCGCGAATATACAGGGGTTCGGCCCCTTCGGCGGGCAGGCCCTCACCCCGGACGAAGCGGGCTGCCGCCAGTGCGGCGATGGCGCGGGCGTGGGGCAGCAGGTCTGCCCGGGCCCCGGTGAGCCCCCGGGCCAGGCCGGGGTAGGCTGCGAAACCCGAGCCGGCGCCGAACCAGGCGCCTTCCACCGTTGGCAGGGCATCCGGCGGGCATACCAGCGGCCCGCCCTGGCATTGCCAGTTGCCCTCCGACCAGAGGTAACGGCCGGCGTAGACTTCGTTCATGCGGGCATCCAGGCAGGCCAGCACGGCCTGGGCCCCCAGGGTCTGCCGGGCTTCCTCGGCCAGGGCTTCCAGGGTGGAGATGCCCAACACGGGTAAATCCGCTCCCAGGGCCAGGCCCTGGGCCACGCCGCAGGCGATGCGCAGGCCGGTGAAGGAGCCGGGGCCCATGCCGTAGGCCAGGCCGTCCATCTGTTTGAGGCTGAAGCCGGCTTCGGCCAGCAGTTCCATGAGCATGGGCAGCAGCAGGTCGGAATGGGTCTGGCCGGCATGAATGGCACGGAACGCCACGGCGCCGTCCTGCCACAGGGCGGCGGTGCACCATTCGCTGGCGGTGTCGAAGGCGAGCAGGTTCAAGGCTTGGTCTTTTCTGGCCGGGGCGGGCATTTTACCGGAGCCGTCCCGGCTCACGGTTCCAGCAGGTAAATCTCCATCAGCACCCGTTTCCACGGGTCCCGGCTCTTTTGCAGGTGGAGGATGCGGGCTTCCACCGCCTGGCCCCGGTCCATGAGCCGGGCCAGATCCACGTTGTCGGCCCGGGGCGCGTAGCCGATCTGCACGCCGCGCCATTCCACCCGGACGGCCAGGGGATCGTAGGGGTTGTCCGGTTCCCGGCGCAGGGTGAGAAACTGGCCTGGCTCCATGAGGGAGAAGAGCGCCGGGCCGGCATGGTGCTGGAAGCCGGCCAGAGGCGAGGTTTGCAGGATCAGCCGGGCCGCCGTGCCCTGGGCCAGGGCGGGCATGCCGAGCAGCAACGAGGCCAATGCCGCGCCGGTGGTCACGAGGGTCACCCCACTCCCCTGTTTCGTATGATCTGGACCCGGATTGTAGGGGGCCAGGCGGCGCGGCGAAAAGCAACGGGCCGCCGGAGCGGCCCGCGATCATGCAAGTTCGGACAGGTCAGCGATAGCCACCCCGTTCACGCTGGGGCCGCTCGCGATACTGCCGCCGGTCGGGGGAAGCGCCAGGACCGCCCTGGGGACCAGGCCGGTTTTCCCAGTTGGTGCCGGTTCCACCGGCCGCGCCGGGGGGATTGTTGTCCCGGTCGTAGCGCTGGTAGTCGGGCGAAGCGCCGGGACCGCCCTGGGGGCCCGGCCGGTTTTCCCAGTTGGTGCCGGGACCGCCTTGCGGGCCGGGGGGGTTGTTGTCCCGATCCAGCCGATCCTTGTATTTGCTGCGCATCTCCTGCATGTAGGCCTGGCGCTGCTCGGGGCTCATCTTCTCCAGCTTGGCCCGCTCCTCCGGGCTCAGATGGCGCTGCACCGGGTCGGGGCTGGCGCCCGGGCCCCCTTGCGGGCCGGGGGGGTTTTCCCAGTTGGTGCCGGGGCCGCCACGCCGCCCGGGGGGATTGTTGTCCCGGTCCATGCGGTCAGCACGCCGCTCCTTGAAGAAGCTCCGGCGCTCTTCGGGACTCATGGACTTGAGCTTTTCCCGTTGCTCGGGGCTGAGGCGTTCGGCCATGCGGTCGGGGATGCCATCCTTGTTGGCGTCCACGGGCTGGCGCTTCTGGCGCATGTTCTGCATGAACTCACGGCGTTCCTGGGGGCTCATGGCCTGGAGCTTTTCCTTCTGCTCGGGGGTGAGGCGGTCTTCCAGCCGCTCGGGGATGCGATCCCCGTCGCGCATGGGACGGTCACCCATTTTGTCGCGCATGTAGGCGCGCCGTTCCTCGGGGCTCATCTGTTCCAGTCTGGCCCGTTCCTCGTCGGACAGGCGGGGTCCGGGTCGATCCATGGCGCCCGGGGGATTGGCGGCGGTGTCCACAGCCAGGGCCGGCAAGGCCGGCAGGGTGACGATGGCCAGGAAGGCCATCAGGAAATTTCTGCGGTTGGTCATGGTTCTCTCCTGTGAATGGGGCGCTTGCATCTGTCTGGCGCACTGTCAGCTTAGGGGGGGGATGTTAGCGGGCGGTGCTGGGATTGCTACCAGATGTTACAAAGTGTTTCGGAAGCATCCTGCGACGCAGCTCACAGCCCGCCCGCCAGAAAAGCCACCGCCTCCTCCCGCACCCGGCTGCGCCGCATGGGCGGCAGGGATTGCCAGACCCGGCGTCCGTACGGTTTGTCCACCAGGCGGGGGTCGCAGATCATCAGCACGCCCCGGTCCGTCTCCCGGCGGATCAGGCGGCCGGCCCCCTGTTTCAGGCTGATGACGGCGTGGGGCAACTGGTAGTCGAAGAAGGGGTTTCTGCCGGCCCGTTTCAGGGCATCCACCCGGGCCGCCAGCACCGGGTCGTCCGGGGGCTGGAAGGGCAGCCGGTCGATGACCACCAGGCTCAGGGCCTCGCCGGCCACGTCCACGCCTTCCCAGAAACTCTGGCTGCCCAGCAGCACGGCGTTGCCCAGGGCGCGGAACTCGTCCAGCAACTCGCTGCGACTCTTCTCCCCTTGCAACAGCAGGGGATAGGAGCGGCCCGTGCCGGTCATGCGCGCCGCCAGCAGGCGGTGGGCTTCGTTCATGGCACGCAGGGAGGTGAACAGCAGGAAGGCCCGGCCGCCGCTGGCCAGGAGCAGGGGCCAGGCGGCCTCCACCACCGCCCGGGTGTAGTCCGGGGTGTTGGGATCGGGCATGCCGGTGGGGGCGTAGAGCATGGCCTGGCTGGGGTAGTCGAAGGGGCTGTCCCACACCGCCGTGGCGGTCTCTTCGCTGAGGCCGGCCAGACCGATCTCCGCCAGATAATGGGAGAAGTCGCCGCGCACCGACAGGGTGGCCGAGGTGAACACCCAGGCCCGGGGATCGTCCTCGATCTGCCGGGCGAACAGGTCGCCGGCATTGAGGGGGGTGGCGTGGAACAGGACCGAATGGGTGGCCGACTCCAGCCAGCGGACGATCCCCGCTTCCGGGGTGGCGCCGGGACTCTGCCAGCGTTCCAGGCGGCCCGCCGCCTCCCGGCAGCGCTCGTGCAGGCGGCCCAGTTCCTCGGAACGTTCCGCCTGGCTTTCCAGCAGGGCATCCAGATGGGCCAGGCAGTGGGTCAGTTCGGCCAGGGCGTCGCTGAAACCTTCCCGCTCCAGGGCCCGGGCGGCGGGCAGACGCAGGGGATTGGGCCCCAGGACCAGACGGGTCTGGCGGGCGGCGGTCTCCAGTTCGGCGGCGGCCAGGGGCAGATCGCGGAAATCCGGGGCCGACACCAGGGCTTCGGCCCGGGTGTCCCGGCACAGGTCCACCAGCACGCCGGTGGTCACCGTCTCGCCGAAGAACAGGCTGGCGGTGGCCGGCAACTGGTGGGCCTCGTCGAAGATGATGGCGTTGCTGGCCGGCAGCAGTTCCCCGGCCCCTTCGTCCTTGAGCCACACGTCGGCGAAGAACAGGTGGTGGTTGACCACCACCAGATCGGCCTCCAGGGCCTTCTTGCGCGCCTTGAGGACGAAGCAGGCCTTGTGGTGGGGGCAATCGCCGCCCACGCAGTTGTCCCGGGTGGAGGTGGCCCAGGCCCAGGCCGGGGAATCCTCGGGCACTTCGGCACAGGCCATGCGGTCGCCGCTGTCGGTGACATTGGCGAAACGGGCGATGGCCTGCAGATGGATGGCCTCCTCGCGGCTGCCCAGGCGGGCGCCGGCCAGATTGCGTTCCAGGTGGTAAGGACAGAGGTAGTTGGCCCGGCCCTTGAGCAGGGCCACGGTCACCGGCCGGGCCAGGGCCTCCCGTACAGCGGGGATGTCCCGGTGGAAAAGCTGATCCTGAAGGGTCTTGGTGCCGGTGGAGACGATGACCTTGCCGCCGAACAGCAGGGCCGGCACCAGATAGGCCAGGGTTTTCCCGGTGCCGGTGCCCGCCTCGGCCACCAGCCGGCCCCGGTCTTCCAGGGCCTGGGCGATGGCCCGGGTCATCTCAAGTTGCTGAAGCCGGGGCCGATAACCCGGTATGACTCGCGCCAGCGGTCCCCCCTCGGTGAAGATTTCGTCCAGATCCATGGCGAGAGTCTAGCAGCGCAGGGGGCGTAGCAGCCGGCGCCCCGAGAGGAGCTGTTTCCATGCCCATCTGGCTTTTCTTACTGCTTGCCACCCTGGTCTCGGCGCCCCGGGCCGACCTGGTGGAATCGACCTGGCCTGGCCAGGCCCCCGCCCGGGCCGAATACCGTGCCGGCTCCCCGGACAAGCCGGCCGTCCTGCTGTTGCACGGCTTTCTCCAGACCCACGAATTCCCCGTCATCCACCGCCTGACGGAAAGCCTCAACAGCGCCGGCCATACGGTGCTGGCCCCCACCCTCACCCTGGGTATTCCCCTGCGCAAGCGCAGCCTGGCCTGCGAAGCCCTGCACACCCACAGCCAGGCGGATGCCATCGCCGAGCTGGACGCCTGGCTGGGCTGGCTCAAGGGCAAGGGCGTCAGGTCGGTGGTGCTGCTGGGCCACAGCTTCGGCAGCATGCAATCCCTGGCATATGCAGCCACCCGGCCCAACCCCATGGTGAAGGGACTCATCGGCATCAGCATCATCGAAGGCCGCCTCAGCGGCGGCAGGATGCCCGCCAAGACCCTGGCGGACGACCAGGGCTTCGTCACCCAGCCCTTCTCCTTCTGCAAGAAATACCGGGCGCCCCAGGCCAGCCTGGCCTCCTACCTGGCCTGGTCCCCCGAGCGGGTGCTGCGGGAGGTGGGCCGGCTGCGGGTGCCGGCCACTTTCATCATGGGCGGCAAGGATGAACGCCTGGGCCCGGACTGGATTGGCCAGTTGCAGCGCACCCGGGCCACCGTGCGGATCATTGCCGGGGCCGACCACTTCATGGATGGGGAATACGAATTCGACCTGCTGGACATGGTCCTCGAGGAACTGGGGGACAAGCGCCCGTGAGCCCCCCCAGCCTGGCCCGGCTCGCGCTGCTCTACGTCCTGGCCACCGGCATCCTGGTGGCAGGCCTGGGCCTGTTCTTCTGGGTGGAGATCGAGCGCACCGGTGCTGCCATCCTGGCCAGGGAGCGCCAGGCGGCACGCGTCGAAGTGGAGGAGGCCCTGACCACCCTGGCCCAGCGGGTGCGCAGCCGGGCCGACACCATCGTCCAGTGGGAAGAGACGCTGCAACAGCTTTACCATCCCGATTACTACGCCCTGTGGCGGGACGACCGGGTGCGTGACGCGGGCCTGCTGGGGGGCGGCCTGCGGGTGGTGGCCCTGTACGACCGGCAGGGCCGCATCTTCAACGGTGTCCCCGGGCCGGATCCCATGCCCCTGGAATTACCCGTGGCAACGGGCCAGGCCCAATTTCTGAACCAGGGAAGCCAGGGCACCCTGCTTTATTTCGTGCCCGTCCACGCCGACCCGGCAGGCCGCGTCCTGCTGGGCCACGTGGGCCTCAAGGTGGATCTGGCCGACGAACTGCGCCACCAGTGGATGTTCCGCTACGCCGATCCGGCCCGCATCCGCTTCACCCCGGCCGGCGGTGCCCGGCTGGGCCTGGCCGACCTGCCCCGCCTGGCCGGTTACGAACCGGCCAGCGACCCCCAGTCCCAGGAATTGCAGAAGCTGTTCCAGTCCGCCCTGGCCCGTCTCAGCTTGCTGGTGCTCGGCACCCTGTTCCTGGCCAGCGGCCTGCTCAACTATCTGCTGGTCCGTCCCCTGGGCAAGCTGTCCCGGCGCATCGAGGCCCTGGGCGACCCGGTGGCCGGTGTGGCCATCCCCCCCAGCCAGCCCCTGCCCGTACTGGAACTGGACAAGCTGCGTCTGTCCTTCGACGACTACCACGCCCGCCTGAGCGAGCTCAACGCCAGCCTGGAACGCAGCAGCCGGGATTTCCAGGACCAGGCCCACCGGGATGCCCTGACCGGCGTGCACAACCGGCGCGCCTTCGAGGAAGACTGGGGCAAGGCCCGGGCCGACCGGCGCCTGGGCCGCCACGTGGCCCTCATGCTGTTCGACTGCGACCACTTCAAGGCCATCAACGACACCTATGGACACGCCGTGGGCGATGCGGTGATCCGCGCCATCGCCCAGGGGCTCCAGGCCGCCCTGCGCGCCGAGGACCGGCTCTACCGCATGGGGGGGGACGAATTCGCCACCGTCCTGGCGGACATCGACGCCGACATCGCCGAAGCCGTGGCGGAACGCTGCCAGGCCCACATCCTGGGCCACGACTTCCGTGCCTACGGCATCGCCGAACCGGTCACCATCAGCATCGGTCTGGCCATCTCCCCGGGCAGCCACCTGGATCTGACCGAACTGCAGAAACGGGCGGATCTGGCCATGTACACCGCCAAACGGCCGGGCAACCGCAAGATCGTCTTCTACAACGACGAGATGGGCGACCTGTCGGCCCTGGTGGGCAACAAGGAAATCAACGCCGTGTTCAGGGCCCTGCACGACCACCATCTCATCGAGATGCACTACCAGCCCGTATTGCGCCTGCCCTTCATGAAGGCCGAGTACGCCGAAGCCCTGGTACGCATCCGCGATGGCGACAATCTGTTGAACCCCGGCGCCATCCTGCCCATCGTCTCCGCCCGGGGTCTGGATGCCGAGTTCGACCGGGCGGTCCTGGCCGCCGTGGCCCGGGACATGGACGGCGGCCTGCTGCCTCCCGGCCAGGGCATATCCATCAACCTCTCGGCCGCCGGCATCGTCGACAACCAGGTCATTGAAACCCTGCTGTCCCTGCTGGCCCACCGGGGAGAGCGGAAAGTGGTGGTGGAGATCACGGAAACCGCCCTCATCACCCAGATGGACACCGCCAGCGCCAACATCCGCCGGCTGCGGGAGGCCGGCGCCCTGACCGCCCTGGATGACTTTGGCAGCGGCTATTCCTCCCTGCGCTATCTGGCCAGCATGCCGGTGGATCTGGTGAAGTTCGACATCAGCATGATCCGCATGCTCCTGGAAGGGGACCCACGGCAAAGACTCATGCTGGAGGAGATCGCCGGCCTGGTCATCACTGCCGGCTATGAACTGGTGGCCGAAGGGGTGGAGAACCGGGAACTGCTGGACCGGGTCATCAGCCTGGGTTTCTCCCACGCCCAGGGCTATTACTTCGGCGTGCCGGCAGCAGCCGGCAACTGAGGGCCCGCCAACCCCCGCCTCACACCCCGTTGCGCCAGGCCGTGTCCTCCCCGTCGAACAGGCGCTGGGATTCCCCCGGCCCCCAGGAACCCGCCGGATAGGTGTGGATGAACTCCCGCTCCTGGGCCCAATGTTTGAGGATGGGGTCCACCACCCGCCAGGCCCATTCCACCTCATCGAAGCGGATGAACAGGGTGCGGTCCCCCTCGATCACGTCGAGCAGCAGGGCCTCGTAGGCATCCAGGGGCTTTTCCTCCGGGTTGCGGTAGCAGGCGTTGAGTTTCAGCACCCGGGTATCCATGCCCAGGCCGGGTTGCTTGGCGTGGATCTCCATGTGCATGGATTCCTCCGGCTGGATGGACAGCACGATCCAGTTGGGCTCCAACTGGGCCAGGGGCGTTTCCCGGAACAACTGCTGGGGCGGGTGGCGGAAGCGGATGGCGATCATGGACAGGTTCTCCTGCAAGCGCTTGCCGGTGCGCAGGTAGAAGGGCACGCCGCTCCAGCGCCAGTTGTCGATGTAGAACTTGGCCGCCACGTAGGACTCGGTGACGGAATCCGCCCCCACACCGGCTTCCTCCCGATAGCCGACGGCCGGCTCGCCCCCCGCCTGGCCCGCAGCGTACTGGGCCCGGAAGGCGTGGGCGTGGACGAAGCGGCGGGGCACCGGGCGGATGGAGCGCAGCACCTTCACCTTCTCGTCGCGCAGGGCGTCGGCCTCCAGGGCCGGAGGCGGCTCCATGGCCACCAGGGTGAGGAGCTGCAACAGGTGGTTCTGCACCATGTCGCGCAGGGCGCCGGCCTTGTCGTAGTAGTCGGCCCGGCTGCCGATGCCCACTGCCTCGGCCACGGTGATCTGCACGTGGTCGATGTAGTTGCGGTTCCACAGGTTCTCGACGAGGGTGTTGGCGAAGCGGAACACCAGCAGGTTCTGCACCGTCTCCTTGCCCAGGTAATGGTCGATGCGGAACACCTGCTCCTCTTCGAAATGGCGGTGCAGGAGCTGGTTCAGGGTACGGGCCGACTCGATGTCGGTGCCGAAGGGCTTTTCCACCACGATGCGGTGCAGGCCCCGGGGCTTGTTGAGGCCACAGGCGTCCAGGTTGCGGATCACGTCCGCGAAGTCGCCGGGCTTGATGGCCAGATAGAACACCACGTTGGAGCACACGCCCATGCGCGGCCGGGCCAGGATGTCCTTGAGCCGGGTGTAGGTGTCCGGCGCCGCCAGATCGCCTTGCAGGTAGTCGAAGCGTTCCAGAAATCGGTCCAGCACCGCCGGGTCCGGCCTGAGCCGGGGCGCCAACACCTGGCGCACCTGGTCCCGCCAGGCCCCGTCGTCGAAGGGCCGGCGGCCCTGGGCGATGAGGCTCAGGCCGGCGGGCAGGCGGCCCGCCTCTTCCAGCCGGTAGAGGGCAGGCAGCAGCTTGACGCTGGCCAGGTTGCCGGTGGCGCCGAAGATGACGAAGCTGCACGGCGGCAGGGGAGAGCCCGAATCGAACATGGGAATCTTCCGCGCCGGCCGGTCAGCCGCCTTGGCCCCGGGTGGCGCCCGGCTCCGCCTGGACGGCGTGGCCGCCGAAGCCCTGACGCATCATGGCCAGCAGCCTGTTGCCGTAATCGCCCTTGCCCTGGCTGGCGAAGCGGCTCATGAGGGCCAGGGTCATCACCGGGGTGGGCACCCCCAGGTCGATGGATTCCCGGGCGGTCCAGCGTCCCTCGCCGGAATCGGCCACCCGGGGGGCCACGTCGGCCAGGGACGGGTCGCCCCTGAGGAAATCGGCGGTGAGATCCAGGAGCCAGGAACGGACCACGGAACCGTGCCGCCACAGTTCCGCCACGGCGGCCAGGTCCAGGCCGAACTCCTGCTTGGCCCCCAGCAGGGCGAAGCCCTCGGCCAGGGCCTGCATCATGCCGTACTCGATGCCGTTGTGGACCATCTTGGTGAAGTGGCCGGACCCCACCGGCCCGGCGTGGAGCCAGCCGGTGTCGGGACTCGGGGCCAGCACCTTCAGGTACGGCTCCAGCCGCGCCATGTCCGCCGCTGCGGCGCCGGCCATGAGGCAGTAGCCCTTGTCCAGGCCCCAGATGCCGCCGGACACGCCCACGTCGGCGAAACCCAGCCCGATGCCACCCAGGCGGGCAGCCCGGGCCTGGGCGTCCCGGTAGTCGCCGTTGGCCCCATCCACCAGCAGGTCGCCGGGGCCCAGCAGCCCGGCGAATTCGGCGATGGCTCCATCGGTGGCCGGCCCGGCCGGCAGCATGAGCCAGACCACCCGGGGCGGCGCCAGGGCGGCCACCAGTTGGGCGGCGCCGTCGTGGGCCGTGACCTTGGGCTCCTCGCCGGCCAGGCTGCGGGCCACCTGGACGTTGCGGTTCAGGACGTGGACCTCCACCCCGCCCCGGGCCAGGCGCCGGGCCATGTTGCCGCCCATGCGGCCCAGGCCGTAGAGACCGATTTCCAGCATGACTCCCTCCAGGCTGATGCGCTGCCTGAAGTATCAGCCCGGCGCGGGAAAATTCACACCTTCACGTACACCCAGCCCTGGCCCATGCGGGTCATGATCTCGTTGATGGCCGAGGAAGCCATGTGGGCGTCGGGCAACAGATCCACCCGCACCCCCTCCCGCTTCAGGCGGGCCACGGTCTGGCCGCAGGCCACGAAACTCAGGTTGGCGTGGCGGCGGGCCATGGCGGCGATGCGCGGCGCCAGGGGGGTCACGTCGCTGCGCAGCAGGTCCAGGCCATAGCTGTTGGCCACCACTTCCACCCGGGCGCCGGGGCCGTTGGCCGCCAGGATCTGGTCGGCCAGGTCCAGGACCTGTTTGAGGCGGCCCGGCTCCCCGGAATCGAGATGCAGGATGACCTTGCCCGGGTCCACCTGCTCGGCCAGGGCCACGGCATGGTATCCCCCGGGCAGGCCGGCCAGGTGCTGGATGCCCGGCTCATCACCGGCAAACCCCCGGTCCCGGGCCAACCAGCCCCCTGCCAGCCCGACGGCCAGGACCAGCCCGGCGGCCAGGGCGCGCCAGGCCCCCTCCCGCCAGGGCCGGAGCGACGACGGGGCGACGCTCCGGGGCACCTCGGCATAGGCGCCCTTCACCAGTTCCTTCAAGGTGCGCAGTTCGCAGGCCCGGGCCCGACTGTCGGAATCCCGCTCCAGCCAGGCCAGCACCCGGGCCCGTTCCTCGGCGGCCAACTCGCCATCCACGAAGGATTGCAGCAGTTCGGGGGTGGGGGGGGGGTTCATGGGCGAGTTCATTTGATCCTCCTGATTTTGCTGTTGGCACTTCGGGCTGCCCCTTCGGCGGCCTGTAAAGCTTGGAAATGTTCCCTCAGGGCCTGGCGGGCCCGGTGCAGCCGGCTCATCACCGTGCCCACCGGCACCGCCAGGATACGCGCCACATCGGCGTAGGCACATTCCTCCAGGTCCACCAGGGTGACCACCTGGCGCTGCCCCAGGGGCAGGGTGGCGATGGCGTCACGCACCCGGCGGACGATCTGGCGGCTGGCGTAATCCTGCTCCGGGCCTGGTGCCTCGGAGAGGATCACCTCGTCCAGGTCGGCCACGTCCACGAAGTCCCGGCGGCTGCGCAGGTGATCCCGCCAGAGGTTGTTGAGGATGCTGAACAGCCAGGCCTCCAGAGCCTGTTCGTCGCGCAGTTGCTCACGGCGCACCAGGGCCTTGGCCAGACAGTCCTGGACCAGATCGTCGGCCAGGGCGGCATCGTGGCACCAGGCATAGGCCAGCCTGTGCAGACGCGGGCGCAAGGCATCCAGGCGACGCTTGGCCGGCAGGTTGAGCAGGGCGAACAGGTCACGCATGGCGCTCAGGGTTTCCGAGGAAGGGACGTTTTGCATCTTGCACGTCCCGTAGGACGTTGGCCCTGGTCCGAATATTCCACCCGGCGCAACGGAATAGGCTGCCATGCCGGTTCGTCCTACGTTACGTGGAATACCCCACGGCAATACCCTACAAGGAGTCAACCCATGTCACGCCCCAGCCTTTCCGCCCTGTTCCTGGCCAGCAGTCTGAGTCTTGCCCTGTCACCGGCGGCCCAGGCCGCCCAGACCCCCGCTGCCGTGGCGGCCGCCCAGGAGAAGGTGGTCTATCACGTCAATGACGCCAGCGTGGCCCGCATCGCCATGCGCAACGTGGAAAACCATCTCAGCGCCAGCCCGGATGCCCGGATCGTGGTGGTCACCCATGGCAAGGGCATCGACTTCCTGCTCAACGACGCCAAGGACGACAAGGGCGCCTACGCGCCCCAGGTGGCCGGCCTGAAGGAAAAGGGGGTGGAGTTCCGGGTCTGCCGCAACACGCTGAAGGGTCGCAACCTCAGCGACGAGGCGGTGATCATGGAGGCCCAGGTGGTGCCCTCCGGCGTGGCCGAAATCGGCCGGCTCCAGTCCCGGGAGGGCTTCGTGTACCTGAAACCCTGAGGATCAGATCCGGAACAGGTCGGCCAGGCGGCGGATTTCGCCGGTGAGTTCCGCCACCTCGTCAGCCACGGCGGACACCCGCTGGCTGGATTCGGCGCTGCGTTCCGTCATCTGGGCCACCCGCTCCACCCGCTGGGCAATCTCCCGGGCGGCCACGCCCTGCTCCTTGAGGGCCAGATTGATGTCGGCCACGGAACGCACCACCCGTTCCGATTGGCTCTGGATGTCGGCGATGGTGTCACCGGCCTTGTAGGCCATGTCCACACCGCTGGACACCTGGCGCACCCCCTCCTCCATATCGGTCACGGAGCGCCGGGCGCCCTCCTGCACCTTGCTGATCATGGCGGTGATCTGCTGGGTGGACTTGGCGGTGCGCTCGGCCAGCTTGCGCACCTCATCGGCCACCACGGCGAAGCCCCGGCCCTGTTCCCCGGCCCGGGCCGCCTCGATGGCGGCATTGAGGGCCAGCAGGTTGGTCTGATCGGCGATGTCCTTGATCACGTCGGCAATGGCGGAAATCTCGCCGGTATAGGTCTGGAGTTCCCGGATGGTGCCGGCTGAACCGTTCACCGCCTCGGCGATGTGGCCGATTTCCTCGGCCGTTTCCCGCACCACCCTGGCGCCATCCCGGGAAGCATCGCCGGACTGCCTGGACACGGCATCCGCCTCGTTGGCGTGTTCGCCCACCTGGTCGATGGACACCGACAACTCCTCCACCGCCGCAGCCATGCCCGAGGCGGATTCGGCCTGATCCTCGGCCACCTTGGTGGCCATGCGGCTGGCCTCGGCCAGGTTATGCACCACGGAATCCAGCCGGCGGGTGTTCTGCTTGATCATGGCTGCTCCCTCCTGGAGGTTGTTGCGCATGATGGCGAACTGCTCCAGAAGCTCCCCCACCTCGTCCCGGCCCGTCAGGGGCACCGGCTTGGACAGGTCGAAGCTGGCGATGGCCCGGGCCGAATCGATGGCCTGGTTCAAGGGACGGCTGAAGGTGCGGATCACCCACCAGGCCACCGGCGGCCAGGCGATGACCACCAGGATGCCCAATGCCACCAGGCCGTCGTGGTAAGGCGCCAGTTGGGCGGCCGGTCCCGCCGCCCGGATACCCGCCAGGCCCAGGGCCACGGCAACCAGCATGCCCACCATGGAGGCTCCGGTGGACAGCCAGAGCTTGCTGCTCAAACGCAGGTTGGCCAGGGTGGCGGACAGCCTGCCCAGGCCCGTGGCGGCCGGCAGCCCCCCCTCCAGGCGCAGGGCGGGATCGGCCCGCATGCGCGCATACAGAGCCTCCGCAGCCTGGACTTCATCCCGCCCGGGCTTGACCCGCACCGACATGAAGCCCCCATCCGGCGTGGGCGTGGCCGTGGCCTTCACCCAATAGAACCCCCCGTCCTTGCTGCGGTTCTTGACGATGCCGGTCCAGGGCCGGCCCAGCTTCAAGGTGGCCCACAAATCCCGGAAGGCTTCCTCGGGCATGTCCGGGTGGCGCACAATGTTGTGGGGTTGGCCGAGCAACTCATCCCGGCTGAATCCCGCATGGGTGACGAATTCGTCATTGACGAAGGTGATGAGCCCCTTGGCATCGGTCCGGCTGACGATGGCGGCATCCGCGGATATCACGTGCTCCACGGGAATGATGGGTTGGTTGTTTCGCATTGTCGGCTTCCTGGCAGGTTGTCGGTGTGGCAAGCATCGGCTTTGCGCAATACATAACGGATGTACTCGGAATTACTGAAGACCTGATCACATAGAGATATGAAAATACTTTTCGCCACCTCCGAGGCTCAGCCCCTCATCAAGACCGGCGGACTGGCCGACGTTTCCGGCGCCCTGCCGCCGGCCCTGCAGGATCTGGGCGTGGACTGCCGCCTGCTGCTTCCGGGCTACGGCCCCCTGCTCGACCGGCTGGGCCCGGTCCGGGAAGTGGCCCACCTGGGTGGCCTGCCGGGTGGACTGGAGGGCCGCCTGCTGCAAGGCAGCCTGCCCAACAGCACCGTGCCGGTGTACGCCCTGGACATCCCCGTGGCGTTCCAGCGCCCCGGAGGCCCCTACCAGGACGTGACCGGCCACGACTTCCCCGACAACGCCTGGCGCTTCGCCCTGCTGGGCAAGGTGGCCGCCCGCCTGGCCGGCCCCGCCACCCCCCTGGACTGGCAGCCGGACGTCCTGCACTGCAATGACTGGCAGACGGGCCTGGCCCCGGCCTACCTGCATTACCAGGGCCGCCCCACCCCCAGCGTCATGACCGTGCACAACCTGGCCTACCAGGGCATCTTCCCGCCCCACGTGCTGGCCAACCTGGACCTGCCACCCCAGAGCTTCCAGATGGAAGGCCTGGAGTATTACGGCAACCTGTCCTTCCTGAAATCAGGCTTGTACTACAGTGATCGCCTGACCACCGTCTCCCCCAGCTATGCCGAGGAGATCCAGGGCGAACACCTGGGCATGGGCATGCAGGGCCTGCTGGCCAACCGCCGGGGCAGCCTGCGCGGCATCCTCAACGGCATCGACACGGGGGATTGGAACCCGGCCTCCGACCTGCATCTGCCCGGCAGCTACTCGGCCCGGGCCCCGGCCGGCAAAAAGCAGTGCAAGGCCGCCTTGCAGCAGGAACTGGGCCTGGTCCAGGAACCCCGGGCGCCCCTCTTCGGCCTCATCGCCCGCATGACCCACCAGAAGGGCCTGGATCTGGTGTTGGCCGTGGCCGAAGGCATCGTCCACCGGGGCGGCCAGCTCATCATGCTGGGCACGGGAGACAAGCTCCTGGAACAGGCGGTGCGCGTCACCGCCGCCCGCCACCCGGGCCGGGTGGCCTGCTTCATCGGCTACGACGAGGGCCTGTCCCACCGCATCGAAGCCGGAGCCGACTGCTTCCTCATGCCGTCCCGCTTCGAACCCTGCGGCCTCAACCAGATGTACAGCCTGCGCTATGGCACCCCGCCCATCGTCCACGCCACCGGGGGCCTGCGGGACACCGTGGAGAACGGCGTCACCGGCTTCGTCTTCGCCGAGCCCAGCCCCCACAGCCTGTGGCTGGCCGTGGAACGGGCATTTGACCTCTATTCACGGCCGGCGGAGTGGAAACGCATGATGCTGGCCGGCATGCACAAGGATTTCAGTTGGGAGCACAGCGCCAGACAGTATCTGGGGGTGTATCAGGAACTCGCTCCCGGGACTTAACGTGGCGTGATGCGGTTCGCTACGCTCACCGGATCCTGCCCATGACCACGGTCCCGTAGGGTGTGGTGAGCAACGCGAACCGCACCGGCGTTGCCTTCATTCCCACCCATTGTCCCGTCCTCGAGCAGCGCGATGCGGTTCGCTGCGCTCACCACATCCTACGCAAGGCTCAATGTGGCTGGCGCCCTCACTCCTCACTCCTCCCCGCCTTCCATCCCCAACTCCTGGATCTTCCGGGTCAGGGTATTGCGCCCCCAGCCCAGCAGGTTGGCGGCCTCGATCTTGCGCCCGCCGGTCTGGGCCAGGGCCACCTTGATGAGGGTGCGCTCGAAGTCGGCGGTCAGATCATCCAGGATGCCGGTCTCACCCCGGCCCAGGCGGGACTGGGCCGAGCGGGCCAGGGCATCCATCCAGTCCAGGGCGGCACCGGCCGATTCCTGGAGGGCTTCCGGGGGCAGATCCTTGGGTTCGATGACCTGGCCCGGGGCCATGACGGTGAGCCAGTGGCAGAGGTTTTCCAGTTGCCGCACGTTGCCCGGATAGGGCAGGGCCGTCAGGGCCTTGAGGGCGTCCTCGGACACCTGCTTCATTTCCACCCCCAGGTCCTGGGCGCTCTTCTGCAGGAAGTGCTTCACCAGCAGGGGGATGTCCTCCCGCCGTTCCCGCAGGGCGGGGAGCTTGATGCGGATGACGTTGAGGCGGTGGAACAGGTCTTCCCGGAACAGGCCCTGGCGCACCCGGTCCTCAAGATTCTGGTGGGTGGCGGCGATGACCCGCACGTTGACCCGCACCGGGGAATGGCCCCCCACCCGGTAGAACTCCCCGTCGGCCAGCACCCGCAGCAGACGGGTTTGCAGGTCGGATGGCATGTCGCCGATCTCGTCCAGGAACAGGGTGCCGTCGTCGGCCTGCTCGAAGCGGCCCCGGCGGGAGGCGGTGGCGCCGGTGAAGGCGCCCCGTTCGTGGCCGAACAGTTCCGATTCCAGCAGGTCCTTGGGGATGGCCGCCGTGTTCAGGGCGATGAAGGGCTTTTCCTTGCGCGGGCTGTGCCGGTGCAGGGCGTGGGCCACCAGTTCCTTGCCGGTGCCGGTTTCGCCGGTGATGAGCACCGTGGCGTGGCTCTGGGAGAGGCGGCCGATGGCCCGGAACACGTCCTGCATGGCCGGTGCCTGGCCCAGCATGGCCTGGCCCACCAGCCCCGAATCCAGGCCGGGGGCCTCATCGCCCCGGCCGCCCTCTTCCAGGGCCCGGTGGATGAGTTCCAGGGCGTGGTTCACGTCGAAGGGCTTGGGCAGGTATTCGAAGGCGCCGCCCTGGAAGGCGGACACGGCGGAATCCAGGTCCGAGTAGGCGGTCATGATGATGATGGGCAGGCGGGGCTGCACCGCCTTGATCTGCTCCATGAACTCCAGGCCGCTCATGCCCGGCATGCGGATGTCCGACAGCACCGCCCCGGGGGTTTCCCGATCCAGGGCGCGCAGGGCGGCCTCGGCGGTGTCGAAGATGCGATGGGGCAGGTTCTCCCGGGTCAGGGCCTTCTCGAACACCCAGCGGATGGAGCGGTCATCGTCGATGATCCAAACGGGTTTCATGTGTTTTCCAGTCGAGAGTTGAGAGTCGAGAGCCGAGAGAGAAAGGCGGGGCCGGGGCGCCGCAGGCGCCCCTCTCTCGACTCTCCACTCTCCACGCTCGACTTGGTTTTCATTTGATCGGCAGGTAAATCGAAAAACAGGTGCGGCCCGGCTCGCTCTCCACGTGGATGGCGCCTTCGTGGCGCTGCACCAGGCTCTGGGCCAGGGTGAGGCCCAGGCCCGAGCCCCCTTCCCGGCCGGAAACCAGGGGGAAGAAGACCTTGGAGATCATGTCCTCGGGGATGCCCGGGCCGTTGTCGATGACGTCCAGGCGGATGGCCAGCTTCCAGCGTTTCATGGCCAGGGTCACCTGGCGGGCCACCCGGCTGCGCAGGGTGATCTCCCCGTCGCCGTTCAGGGCCTGGGCGGCGTTGCGGGCGATGTTCAGGGCGGCCTGGATGAGTTGTTCCGGGTCCCCGGCCAATTCCGGCAGGCTGGTGTCGTAGTCGGTCTTGAAACGCAGGCGGGGATATTCGGCCTGCAACAGGCTGCGCACCCGCTCCAACACCTCGTGGACGTTCACCGGCTGGATCACCGGCCGCTTGGCCGGGGTGAGCAGCCGGTCCAACAGGCCTTGCAGGCGATTGGTCTCCTGGATGATGACCTGGGTGTATTCGCGCAGGTCCGTGGATTCCAGTTCCCCTTCCAGCAACTGGGCGGCCCCCCGGATGCCCCCCAGGGGATTGCGGATCTCGTGGGCCAGCTGGCGCAGCAGGGCCTGGCTGGCCTGGGTCTGGGCCATGACCTGCTCGTCCCGGGCGATGCGCACGTTGCCAGCGGCCGGGTGCAGTTCGATCACCGCCGCGCCCCGCTCGTCGTCCAGGGGAGAAACGGTGGCCGACAACACCAGGGTATGGCCGTTGAGACAGATGACCAGGTCATGTTCGGTGTAGCTGGCGCCCTCGGATAGTGCACTATCCAGTGCGCGCACCAATTCTGTGCACTCCCCCAACAGCATTCCCACCGGGCGGCCCAGGGCATGATGGGCGGAAATGCTCAGCAGATTCTCCGCCGCCGGGTTCAGATAACGGGTCACCCGCCGCTGGTCCGCGATGATCACGGCGGTAGCCAGAATATCGATGGTAGGGGGGAGGGCGACGGGAGACATGGCGATTGGTCGGGTATCGCACTCAGATTAGCAAGAAGCAGGCCACCGGCAGGAACATATTGGTGCGGGGCGCACTTCGGGCGAGCGGGTAGTCGGTAGCTTCTTATAGCGGGTCGTCGGTAGCTTCTTATAGCGGGTAGTCGGTAGTGGGTAGTCTGTAGCTTTTATATTTCCGCGCCTTCGGCGCGCATGAATCGCTACCGACTACCGACTACCGACTACCGACTACCGACTACCGACTACCGACTACCGACTACCCTCTACCGGCTCCTCTCGACTCCCGCCCCACGACTGTCCACAATCCTGACTGTCCACCGCACCACGGGAAAGCACCAACATGGCCCACACCCTGACCATCGACGGCAACGAGGCTGCGGCCCGCATGGCCTATCTCGGCAGCGAGGTGATCGCCATCTATCCCATCACCCCCTCTTCCAACATGGGGGAGTGGGCCGACGAATGGGCGTCCCAGGGCCGGACCAACCTGTGGGGCACGGTACCGCGCATCATCGAGATGCAGTCCGAGGGGGGCGCCGCCGGCACCCTGCACGGGGCCCTCACGGCCGGTGCCCTGGCCACCAGCTTCACGGCCAGCCAGGGGCTGCTGCTGTTCATTCCCAACCTGTACAAGATCGCCGGGGAACTCACCCCCTTCGTGCTCCACGTGGCAGCCCGGGCGGTGGCCACCCACGCCCTGTCCATCTTTGGCGACCATTCCGACGTGATGGCCTGCCGGGCCACGGGCTGCGCCCTGCTGTGCGCCAACTCGGTGCAGGAGGCCCAGGACTTCGCCCTCATCGCCCAGGCCGCCACCCTGGCCGGGCGGGTGCCGGTGATCCACTTCTTCGACGGCTTCCGCACCTCCCACGAGGTGGCCAAGATCCACGCCGTGGAAGAAGAAACCGCCCGGGCCATGATCGACGACCGGCGGGTGGGCGAACACCGGGCCCGGGCCCTGTCGCCGGAACATCCGGTGATCCGGGGCACCTCCCAGAACCCGGACGTGTTCTTCCAGTCCCGGGAGCGGGCCAACGGGGTCTATGACGCCTTCCCGGGAATCATGCAGGAGGCCATGGACCGCTTCGCCCGGCTCACCGGCCGGTCCTACCGGCTGTTCGACTACCTGGGCGCCCCCGACGCGGACCGGGTGCTGGTGCTCATGGGTTCCGGCGCCGAAACGGCCCAGGAGACCGTGGAGCACCTGCTGGCCCAGGGCGAGAAGGTGGGCCTCGTCAAGGTGCGCCTCTACCGGCCCTTTGCCCCCGACCTGTTGCTCGCCGCCCTGCCCGACAGCGTCCGGTCCGTGGCCGTGCTGGACCGCTGCAAGGAACCCGGCGCCGACGGCGAGCCCCTCTACAAGGACGTGGTCACCGCCCTGGCCCAGGCGGCGGCTGAGGGAGGCCGGCCCATGCCCCGGGTCGTGGGGGGCCGCTACGGCCTGGCCAGCAAGGAGTTCACCCCGGGGATGGTCAAGGCGGTGTTGGATGCCCTTGCTCCCGCCCGGCTGGCGGCCGGCGGCGCCCGGAAGACGTTCACCGTGGGCATCCATGACGACCTCACCCACCTGTCCCTGGACTGGGACACCGCCTTCCGCAGCGCAGCCAGCAGCCGCCAGCACCATGCCGTGTTCTGGGGGCTGGGGGCCGACGGCACCGTCTCGGCCAACAAGAACAGCATCAAGATCGTCGGCGAGGACACGGACCTCCAGGCCCAGGGCTACTTCGTCTACGACTCCAAGAAATCCGGCGCGGTCACCGTCTCCCACCTGCGCTTCGGCCCGGAGGCCATCCGCTCCGCCTATCTGGTGGAAGACGGCATGGCGGATTTCGTGGCCTGCCACCAGACCGTGTTCACCGAACGCTACGACCTGCTGGCCCACGCCGCCCCGGGGGCGGTGTTCCTGCTCAACACCCCGGCCCCGCCGGAAACGGTTCTGGCCAGCCTGCCCCCCGCCCTGGCGGAGGGCATCCGTGAAAAGAACCTGAAGCTGTGGGTGATCGATGCCTACCAGGTGGCCCACGAGGCGGGCATGGGCCGGCGCATCAACACCATCATGCAGACCTGCTTCTTCGCCATCTCCGGCCTGCTGCCCCGGGAGGAAGCCATGGCCGCCATCAAGCAGGCGGTGGACAAGACCTACGGCAAGAAGAGCAAGCGCCTGGCGGAATTGAACCACCGGGCCATCGACATGACCCTGGAGAATCTGCACCCGGTTCCCCCCTTTGAAAAAGGGGGGGTAGGGGGGATTTCTGCGGAGATCCAGGAGGCTGGCGTTTTAAATTCCCCCCAACCCCCCGTTTACAAAGGGGGGAGCGGAGGAGGTGGCGGCGAGGGGGATCTGCCCGACTTCGTCCGGGCGGTCACCCTGCCCATCTACCGCGGCCACGGCGACCGGCTGCCCGTGTCCCTCATGCCCCTGGACGGCACCTACCCGGTGGGCACGGCCCAATACGAGAAGCGCAACATCGCTTTGGAAATCCCGGTCTGGGAAGCGGATCTGTGCACCCAGTGTGGCAAGTGCGTGTTCGTCTGCCCCCACTCCGCCATCCGTGCCCGGGCCTTCCCGGCGGAACTGGCCGCGGGGGCCCCGCCCACCTTCAAGCACGTGCCCACCCGCAGCAAGGACTACCCGCCGGGCACCCACATCAGCTACCAGGTGGCCCCGGAGGACTGCACGGGCTGCGGCGACTGCGTGGCTGCCTGTCCCATCCACGACAAGAGCAACGTCAGCCGCCTGGCGGTGAATATGGCCCCCGTGGGCCCCCTGCGCGACGCGGAGCGGGACAACTACGCCTTCTTCCTGGCCCTGCCGGAGTTCGACCGGGCGGCCCTGAAGCACACCACCATCCCCGGTTCGGCCCTGTTGGATCCCCTGTTCGAGTATTCCGGGGCCTGTGCCGGTTGCGGTGAGACCCCCTACATCCGCCTGGCCACCCAGTTGTTCGGCGACCGGATGCTCATCGCCAACGCCACCGGCTGCTCCTCCATCTACGGCGGCAACCTGCCCACTACGCCTTACACGGTGAACAGCCGGGGCCAGGGCCCGGCCTGGAGCAATTCCCTGTTCGAGGACAACGCCGAGTTCGGCCTGGGCATGCGCCTGGCGGCGGACCAGTTGATGGAACACGCCAAGGCCCTGGTAAAGGTCCTGGTCTATGAGATCGGCGGCGATCTGGCCCAGGCCCTGCTGGAAGCCGAGCAGCGTGAGGAAGCGGGCCTCCAGGCCCAGCGCCAGCGGGTGGCCCTGCTCCTGGAACGGCTGGCCGGCTCCACCCATCCCCGGGCCCGGGAACTGGCCGGGGTGGCGGAGTGGCTGATCCGCCGCTCGGTGTGGATCATCGGCGGCGACGGCTGGGCCTACGACATCGGCTACGGCGGCCTGGACCACGTGCTGGCCCTGCCCTACGACGTGAACGTCCTGGTGCTGGACACGGAGGTCTATTCCAACACCGGCGGCCAGACCTCCAAGGCCACCCCCATCGGCGCCGTGGCCAAGTTCTCCGCCGGGGGCAAGGCCACGGCCAAGAAGGACCTGGCCCGGCTGGCCAGCGACTACGGCCACGTCTACGTGGCCACCGTGGCCTACGGCGCCAAGGACACCCAGACCCTGCGGGTGTTCCACGAGGCCGAGGCCTACGCCGGACCCTCCCTCATCGTGGCCTACAGCCCCTGCATCGCCCACGGCTACGACATGCTCTACAACCAGCGCCAGCAGGAACTGGCAGTGAAGACCGGCCACTGGCCCCTGTTCCGCTACGACCCGCGCCTGGCCGGGGAGGGCGTCCATCCCTTCAAGCTGGATTGCGCCGCCCCCAGCCAGCCCATCAAGGCCTTCATGGAAAGCGAGACCCGCTTCGCCATGCTGGCCCGCAGCCACCCGGAAGAGGCCGAGCGCTTCCTGGCGGCGGCCCAGCGGGAGGCGGAACAGCGCTTCCGCACCTATCAGGCCCTGGCCCAGGGCCCCGACGTCCCCGACGCCCCCAAGACAGGAGCCTGAGATGATCGACCTGACCACCGACTACCTGGGCCTGAAGCTCAAGAACCCCCTGGTGCCCTCCTCCTCGCCCCTGTCCAAGAAGCTGGACACGGTGCTGCGCCTGGAGGATGCCGGGGCGGCGGCCATCGTCCTGCACTCCCTGTTCGAAGAGGAACTGCGGGCCGAGGAAGCCATGTCGGAGCGCTTCCTGCTCCACGCTGACCTGGGCCACGGGGAGGCGGACGGCTTCCTGCCCGACCACGGGGAGTTCCAGAGCTGCCTGGACCGTTACCTGGAACACCTGCGCCTGCTCAAGGAAAGGCTGTCCATTCCGGTGGTGGCCAGCCTGAACGGCATTTCCCTGTCCGGCTGGGTGGATCTGGGCAAGGAACTGCAACAGGCCGGCGCCGACGCCCTGGAACTCAACGTCTACCACGTGGCGGCCGACGCCCATTTTTCCGGGGAAGCGGTGGAAGCCCGCTACGTGAGTCTGCTGACCGAGCTGCGCGGCATGGTGAACCTGCCCATCGTCATGAAGCTCACGCCTTTCTTTTCCTCCCTGCCCCATTTCGTTAAGCAACTGGAGAACGCGGGGGCCCGGGGGGTCTCCCTGTTCAACCGCTTCTACCAGCCGGACATCGATCTGGACAGTCTGCGCACCGTGGACCAGTTGCACCTGTCCTACCCGGACGAAGCCCTGCTGCGCATCCGCTGGATCGCCATCCTGCACGGCCGTACCAGGCTGACCCTGGCGGCCACCGGCGGGGTCCATTCCGCCGAGGAGGCGCTCAAACTGCTGCTGGCCGGGGCCGACGTGGTGCACCTGGCCTCCTGCCTGCTGGAACGGGGCCCGGACCGGCTGGGCGAGATCCTGGCCGATATGGTGCGCTGGCTGGAAGAACGGGAGTACGAGTCGGTGGCCCAGATGAAGGGCAGCATGGGCCAGAAAAACCTGCCGGACCCCATCGCCCTGGCCCGGGCCAGCTACATGCGGGTGCTGGACAGTTTCTCGGCCAGCCGGGGCACCCTGGGTTGAGCGGGTCCGGGGCCGGGATGGCCAATGGGGCATGGTCCAGTCTGTGGGCCGGTCCGGGCCGGCTACAATGCGCGTCCTTTAGGCCCCCTCACCCCTGCCCAGCCATGACCGCCCCCCCCTCCCGGGAACCCCAAGACCTGCGCGACGCCGCCCGGGCCGCCATGGCGGCCCTGCCCCGGCGGCGGGTGGTGTTCGCCCGCTGGCAGGGCAGGGACTACGTGGTCAAGCGCCACGCCGCCAAGCCCCGGGCGGCCGTCAAGCTCGCCCTGCTGCGGGGACTGTGCCGGCTGCTGTTTCCCGGCCACGTGCTGGCCGGGACCCTGGCGCCCGTGGACGGGCTCATGGAGGCCCGGCGCATCCGCGCACTGGCCGCCGCCGGCGTGCTGGTTCCGGACATCGCCCTGGAACTGCCGGATGCCATGGTCTACGGCCGTTGCGGGCTGGACCTGGACCACGTCCTGCGCCCCTTGGATCAGCCGGCCCGGCGCCGGCTGATGGCCTTGGCCCTGGCGGACCTGGCCCGTTTCCATGGGGCCGGCCACTGGCACGGCGGCACCCAGTTCCGCAACCAGATCGTGGTGGAGGGGGCGGACGGGCCCCGCTTCTGCCGCATCGACTTCGAGGAGGATCTGGACGGTCTGCTCACCCTGCCCCTGCTCCAGGTCTACGACCTGCTGCTGTTCCTCACCGACGTGCTGGACTTCGCCGGCCCGTCGGCGGAGGGCCGGGACTTCGCCCGGTCCCTGCTGGCGCAGTACCGGACGACCAACGGCTCCCCCGTCCAGGCGCAACTGCTGGCCAGGCTGGCCCTGCTGGCCCGGCCCGTGACCTGGCTGGCCCCCCTGCTGGACCGCTTCGGCAACAACGACAGCCGGCGGGTCCTGGCCCTGGCACGCTTGATCCTGGACTGCCGATGAGCACCACCCGGGACCTCTATTTCCGCTTGCTGGGCTACTTCCGCCCCTACCGGGGCATGGTGGCCCTGACCATCGTCCTCATGGCCGTCTCCGGCGGCATCGAGGCCCTGATGGTGCGCCTGCTGAAGGATCTGATCGACGGATTCGCCGAACTGGCCGCCGGCACCCGGCCCCTGTGGCTCATGCCGGCCATCCTGTTCGGCGTGGGCCTGGCGCGCATGGTGGCAGGCTACGGCTACGAATACGCCAGCACCTGGATCTCCTCCAAGGTCACCCACGACGTGCGCGCAGACATGTACGACCGGCTGCTGCGCCTGCCCACCTCCACCTACGACAAGGCCTCGGTGGGGGAACTCCTGTCCCGGGTCACCTATGACGTGAACGGCATCCTGGACGCGGGCCTCCAGGTCATCACCGTGGTGGTGCGGGACGGCGTCATGGCCCTGGGGCTCCTGGTGATCCTCTTCTACACCGACTGGCAGATGGCCCTGTTCTGCGCCCTGCTGGCGCCCGGGGTGGCCTTCTCGATGCGCATGGTGGCCAAGCGCCAGCGCCGGCTGTCCCTGGAGACCCAGGACAGCATGGGCGCCCTGGCGCGGATCCTCAACGAGACCCTGGGGGGCCACAAGGTGGTGAAGATGTTCAACGGCCAGATTTTCGAGGCGGGCCGCTTCGCCCAGGTGAACCAGCGCGTGCGGCGCCTGGTGCTGAAGCGGGCCGCCACGACCGCCATCAATTCCGGGGTGAACCTGTTCCTGGTGGCCGTGACCATTTCCCTGATCGTCTATTTCGCCGGCATGCGCGCCCAGGCCGGGGTGCTGACGGCCGGCGACTTCGTCTCCTTCATGGGCGCCATGCTCATGATGCAGACCCCCATCAAGAGCCTGACCCGGGTCAACGACCAGTTCCACCGGGGCATGGCGGCCGCCCAGTCGGTGTTCGCCCTCATCGACCTGCCCGGGGAGCCGGACCGGGGCACGCTGCCCCTGGAGCGGGCCCAAGGCGCCCTGAGCCTGCGCGACGTGAGCTTCCGCTATGCCGAGGACGGCCCGCCGGTGCTCCAGGACATCAACCTGGAGATCCAGCCCGGGGAGACGGTGGCCTTCGTGGGCCATTCGGGCAGTGGCAAGACCACCCTCATCAACCTCATCGCCCGCCATTACCCGGGCCACGGCGGGGACATCCGCCTGGACGGGATGCCCATCGAGGACTACCGGCTGGCCGACTACCGCCGGCAACTGGCCACCGTGAGCCAGGACGTGACCCTGTTCAACGACACCGTGTCGGCCAACATCGCCTACGCCGACCCGAATCCGGACCCGGCCCGGGTGGAGGCCGCCGCCCGGGCCGCCAACGCCGCCCAGTTCATCGCCCAATTGCCCCTGGGCTACGGCGAAATCCTGGGGGAGGACGGCGCCCGCCTGTCCGGCGGCCAGCGGCAGCGCATGGCCATCGCCCGGGCGGTCTACCGGGACGCGCCCATCCTCATGCTGGACGAGGCCACCTCGGCCCTGGACACGGAATCGGAACGCATGGTGCAGACCGCCCTGGACAATCTGATGCAGAATCGCACCACCCTGGTCATCGCCCACCGCCTGTCCACCATCGAGAACGCCGACCGCATCGTCGTCATGCAGCGGGGCCGCATCGTGGAGATGGGCACCCATGCCGAGTTGATGGCCAGGGGAGGACTCTATCTGGCCATGCACGCCGCCCAATTCCAGGAACCCGACGCCTGAAGCCCCCCCCGCCATGATCGACCAGCACGAAGCCCAAGCCCACGCCCCGGTGGAGGAGAACCTCCGCCAGGTGATGGACGCCCTGGCCCGGCACAAGCTGGTGGAGGAACTCGTCCACAAGCAGGAAACCTCCCGCCCCGAGATGCCCCGCCACGCACTGGTGGAAGCCCTGGTGCACAAGCAGAACCTGGTGGACCTGTCCAAGAAGCTGGACGGCCTGCACCCGGCCGACGTGGCCTACATCCTGGAAGCCCTGCCCCTGGAAGACCGGCTGCTGGTCTGGGACCTGGTCAAGGCGGAACGGGACGGGGAAATCCTGCTGGAAGTGTCCGACGCGGTCCGGGAATCCCTGATCGAATCCATGGACAACCGGGAACTGGTGGCCGCCGCCGCCAGCCTGGACACCGACGAGATCGCCGACCTGGCGCCGGACCTGCCCAAGGACGTGGTCCAGGAGCTGATGAAGTCCCTGGACCAGGCCAAGCGGGCCCAGGTGGAATCCTCCCTGTCCTACGACGAGGACTCGGTGGGCGCCCTGATGGACTACGACTTCGTCACCATCCGCTCCGAAGTCACCCTGGAGGTGGCCCTGCGCTACCTGCGCATGCTGGGGGACCTGTCCAGCCACACCGACAAGCTGTTCGTAGTGGAACGGGACGGCCGCCTGGTGGGCGTGCTGCCCCTCAAGCGCCTGCTGATCCACGATCCGGACGTCCACGTGGCGGCCGTCATGTCCGACGCGCCGGTGCGCTTCCATCCCTCCGACGACGCCTCCGACGCCGCCCAGGCCTTCGAGCGCTACGACCTGATCTCCGCCCCGGTGGTGGACGCCAGGGAGCGGCTGGTGGGCCGCCTCACGGTGGACGTGATGATGGACTACATCCGCGCCGAGTCCGAGCAGGACATGCTCCAGGCCGCCGGCCTGCGGGAGGACGAGGATCTGTTCACCACCGTCTGGAAGGCCGCCAAGAACCGCTGGCTGTGGCTGGGCATCAACCTGTGCACTGCCCTGTTCGCCTCCCGGGTGGTGGGGGCCTTCGAGGGCAGCATCGAGAAGCTGGCCGCCCTGGCGGCCCTCATGCCCATCGTCGCCGGCATGGGCGGCAACTCCGGCAGCCAGACCCTCACCCTCATGGTGCGCGGCCTGGCCCTCAACCTCATCTCCAAGGACAACGCCAAGCGGCTCATGGTGAAGGAGATGGGCATCGCCCTGTTGAACGGCCTGCTCTGGGGCGGCATCATGGGCCTGGTCACCTGGGGCCTCTACGGCAGCTTCCCCCTGGCCCTGGTCATGTCCGCCGCCATGCTGCTCAACCTGATGGTGGCGTCCATGGCCGGCTACTTCGCCCCCGTGATCATCACCCGCCTGGGCCACGACCCGGCCTTCGGCGCCCACGTGCTGCTCACCTTCATCACCGACAGCATGGGCTTCCTGATCTTCCTGGGGCTGGCCACCCTGTTGCTGCTCTGAACACTGCGAGGATTCCGCCCATGCCCAAGAAAATCGCCCTCATCACCGGCGTCACCGGTCAGGACGGCGCCTACCTGGCCGAGTTCCTGCTGGGCAAGGGCTACGAAGTGCACGGCATCAAACGCCGCACCAGCCTGTTCAACACCGACCGCATCGACCACCTGTACCAGGATCCCCACGAGACCGACCGACGCTTCATCCTGCACCACGGCGACCTCACCGATTCGTCCAGCCTGATCCGCATCATCCAGCAGGTACAGCCCGACGAGATCTACAACCTGGCCGCCCAGTCCCACGTGGCGGTCAGCTTCGAAGAACCGGAATACACCGCCAACTCCGACGCCCTGGGGGCCCTGCGCATCCTGGAAGCGGTGCGCATCCTGGGCCTGGAAAAGAAGACCCGCTTCTACCAGGCCAGCACCAGCGAACTGTTCGGCCTGGTCCAGGAGACCCCCCAGAAGGAAACCACCCCCTTCTACCCCCGCAGCCCCTACGCCGTGGCCAAGCTCTACGCCTACTGGATCACGGTGAACTACCGGGAAGCCTACGGCATGTACGCCTGCAACGGCATCCTGTTCAACCACGAGAGCCCCATCCGGGGCGAGACCTTCGTCACCCGCAAGATCACCCGGGCCCTGGCGCGCATCAAGCTGGGCCTGCAGGACTGCCTCTACCTGGGCAACCTGGACGCCAAGCGGGACTGGGGCCACGCCAGGGATTACGTGGAAATGCAGTGGCTCATGCTGCAACAGGACAAACCCGAAGACTTCGTCATCGCCACCGGCGTGCAGTACAGCGTGCGGGACTTCGTCAACGCCGCCGCCCGGGAACTGGGCATGGCCATCCGCTGGGAAGGCACCGGCGTGGATGAAAAGGGCTACCTCACCCCCCCGTCCCCCCATGGGGAGATGGGCCAGCCCATCGTCGCCGTGGACCCCCGCTACTTCCGCCCCACGGAAGTGGAAACCCTGCTGGGCGACCCGGCCAAGGCCAAGGCCAAGCTGGGCTGGACGCCCAAGATCCCCTTCGCCGAACTGGTGGCCGAGATGGTCCGTGAAGACCTGAAGGCCGCCGAGCGGGACGAACTGGTCAAGAAGCACGGCTACAAGGCCATGGACTACCACGAGTAAGACCATGGACCTGAACGCCAAGATCTACGTGGCGGGCCACCGGGGCCTGGTGGGTTCGGCGCTGACGCGCAACCTCGCCGCCAAGGGCTACGCCAACCTGCTCACCCGCACCCACGCCGAACTGGACCTGACCGACCAGGCCGCGGTGGACGCCTTCTTTGCCGAAGAAAAACCCGAGTACGTTTTTCTCGCTGCCGCCAGGGTGGGGGGCATCCACGCCAACAATGAATACCCCGCCGAGTTCATCCGGGACAACCTGGCCATCCAGGGCAACGTCATCCACGCCGCCTGGAAGAACGAAGTCCGGCGCCTGCTGTTCCTGGGCAGCAGTTGCATCTACCCCAGAATGGCGCCCCAGCCCATGAAGGAAGAACACCTCCTCACCGGCCCCCTGGAAGCCACCAACCGGCCCTACGCCCTGGCCAAGATCGCCGGCATCGAGATGTGCTGGAGCTACAACCGGCAATACGGCACCCGCTACCTGGCGGTGATGCCCACCAACCTGTACGGCCCCGGGGACAACTACCACCCCCAGAACAGCCACGTGATCCCGGCCCTGATCCGCAAGTTCCACGAGGCCAAGCTGAGCGGCGCCCCCGCGGTGACGGTGTGGGGCACCGGCACGCCGAAACGGGAATTCCTCTACAGCGACGACATGGCCGACGCCTGCGTGTACCTGATGAACCTGCCGGAGGCGCAGTTCCAGACCCTGCTGGGCAGCGACGAAGCGAAGACCGGGGTGTTCATGCCGCCGGTGGTGAACATCGGCGTGGGCCACGACCTGAGCATCCGGGAACTGGCGGAGACGGTGAAGGAGGTGGTGGGCTACCCGGGCGGCATCGTGTTCGATTCGACCAAGCCCGACGGCACGCCCAGGAAGCTCATGGACGTGGGGCGGCTGACGGCCATGGGCTGGAAGGCCAGGACGGACCTGCGCGACGGCCTGCGCGCGGCCCATGCCGAATTCGCCCGGCAACACGCGGGCAGGCCGGCACGATGAACACCCCGACCGGCAACGGGGCCGACGGGCGCATCCGGGTCAAGGTCCGGGCCACCCTGCCCCTGACCACCCGCCTGTTTCCCCGCCAGTTTCCCGGCAGCCAGCCCCGCTGGGGCCGCTGCGACTTCCTCTTCGACCCCGACTGCCGCGACTACGACTGGCTGGTGGTGTATGACGACCTGCGGCCGGCCGGCGGAAAACCCACGCCGGACCAGACCGAGATCCTGGCCTGCCATCCGCTGCACACCCTGCTCTCCACCACCGAGCCGCCGGCCGTCAAGCACTACGGCAAGGGCTTCACCGCCCAGTTCGGCCACGTGCTGACCAGCCAGCCGGAATGGGCCCTGCCCCATCCCCGCCGCATCTTTTCCCAGACCGGACTGCCCTGGTTCTACGGCACCTGCCCGGCGGCGACGCGCAGTTTCGAGACGCTGGAAGCGGCCCGTCCCGAAGGAAAGCAGCAGGATGTTTCCATGGTGGCCACCCGTAAGGCCCAGTGGCATACCCTGCACCGGCGCCGCTTCGAATTCCAGCGCCACCTGCGCGAGCGCATGCCGGAGATCCAGGTCTACGGACGCGGCTTCCGGCCGGTGGACGACAAGGCGGAAGCCCTGGACCCCTTCCGCTACCACATCGCCGTGGAGAACTACGTCGGCATCCATCACTGGACCGAGAAGCTCGCCGACCCCTTCCTGGGCCTGGCCCTGCCCTTTTATGTGGGTTGCACCAACGCGGCCGACTATTTTCCCGCCGACAGTTTCATCCCCCTGGACATCGACCGCCCGGACGAAGCCATCCGCATCATCCGCGCCGCGGTCGCCGGCGGCGAATACGAAAAGCGCCTGCCCGCCATCGTCGAGGCCCGGCGCCGGGTGCTGTACGAACACAACTATTTCGCGCTCCTGGCCCGGACCATCGAGGCCCGCCACGACCGGACCCTGGGCCCCCTGCCCGGCGCGGTCATCCATTCCCGCCACACCCTGCGACGCCAGCGCCCCTGGGTGGCCGTGGCGGACACCCTGGGCAAGATCACCACGACGCTCCAGGACATGGCGCGCCGCTGAATGCCTGCCCCCTATCCCATGACCGGCCACGCCCACCCTATCCCCCCCCCAGCCACCCAGCCCGGGGAATCCCGGCGTTTCAGCGTGATCATCGTGCACCGCAACGGCAGGGACATGCTGCTGGGCACCCTGGACGCCCTGTTCGCCGCCCTGGACGGGGAGGCCGACGAGGTGTTCCTGGTGGACAACGGCAGCAGCGACGGGTCCGTCGCTGCCGTGGCCGCCCGCCATCCCGCCGTCCGCATCATCGAGAACGGCTGCAATCACGGCTTCGCCCGGGCCAACAACCAGGCCATCGCCCTGGCCCGGGGCCGCTACCTGCTGCTGCTCAACAGCGATACCCGGGTGGAGGCCGACATCCTGACCCGTCTGGACGGACACTTCGGGCGCCAACCCGATGCCGGCATCATCGGCGCCAGCCTGGTGGGCAGCGAGGGTGAGGCCCAGCATTCGTCCCACCAATTCCCCTCCTTCCGGGGCGAACTGGGCCTGCCGGCCCCCCGCCCGGCAACACGCCCCACGACCGGCGACGGCCTGAAGGAAGCCGATTGGGTGGTCGGCGCCTGCATGGCCGTCCGGGCTGCAGCGGTGGACCAGGCCGGCCCCCTGGAGGGCGCCTTCTTCTTCTACTACGAGGACGTGGAGTGGTGCCTGCGCATGCGCCGCCATGGCTGGCGCGTGTACGTCGCCGAAGACGTGCGGGTGACCCACCTGCGCGGAAGAAGCACGCTGGCCGTCCGCAAGGAGGCCCTCATCGAGCAGCTCAGCTCCCGCCTGATCTACTACCGCAAGGCCTTCGGCCGCCCGCGCTATCTGCTCCTCTTCGCCCATCGCCTGCTGCGCCTGGCCTTGAGCGGCAGCTTCTGGGGCACCCTCAACCTGATCACCCTGGGGCGCCGCCCGGCCCTGCGGGCCCGGGCCCAACGCTATCTTCACCCCCTGAGCTGGATTCTGGCCGGCCGGCCCGACGACTGGGGCCTGCCCGACAAATGCCCCTATGACCCGAAGGACGCGCCATGAACGGAAAACTGCCGATTTCCGTGTTCATCATTGCCAAGAACGAGGGCGACCGGATCGGCACCACGCTCCGCAGCGTCAGGGACTGGGTCGATGAAGTGGTGGTGGTGGACAGCGGCAGCAGCGACGACACCGTGGCCCTGTCCGAGAGCCTGGGTGCCCGGGCGGTGTTCAATGCCTGGCCAGGCTACGGCCCCCAGAAGGTGTTCGGCGAGAGTCTGTGCCGCAATGCCTGGTTGCTCAATCTGGATGCCGACGAAGAGATATCCCCGGAACTGGCTGCGGAAATCCGCGCCCTGTTCAATGCCGGGGCCCCGCCCTGCAACGCCTATACCCTGCCCATCCTGCCCATCTATCCCTACCAGGACAGGGGCCATCCCTGGACGGCCTTCCATCACCCGGTCCGTCTTTATCGCCGGGACATGGCCGGCTTCAAGTCCGAACTGGTCCACGACAGTGTGGTGGTGAAGACAGGCCCCATCGGCCACCTGAAGGGCATGGTACGGCATCGATCCTTCCGCTCCCTCACCCATCACGTGGAGAAGGTCAACGGCTACTCCAGTGCCCAGGCCCGGGTGCTGGTGGATCAGGGCCGTGACCCGGGCCTTGTCGCCCTGCTGCTGACACCGGCTTTCGCCTTCTTCAAGCAGTACGTCCTGCGCCGGGAGTTCGTTAACGGCATCGACGGCATCGTGGTCAGCCACATGTATGCCTTTCAGCGTTTCATCCGGCTGGCCAAGGCCCGGGAATTGCACCGCCTGCAAGACAGGAAGAAATGATGCCGGCAGTGCTGTGGTGGGGGCGCTTCGACCCTGCCTATTCCCGCAACCGCATCCTGCGGCAGCACCTGGCCGGCCTGGGCTGGCAGGTCCGCGACTTCCAGCCCCGCTTCAGCGCCGCCGCCGACCTGGAGGCGCTGCTGCGCCGCCTGCCGTCCCCCGACCTGGTCTGGGTGCCCGCCTTCCGGCAACGGGATATGGGTGCGGCCCTGCGCTGGAGCCGTGCCCGGGGCGTCCCCGTGCTGTTCGACCCGCTGATCTCGGCCTACGACAAGCAGGTGGACGAGCGCGGCAAGCTGGATGCCGCCGGCCCCCGGGCCAGGCGCCTGCTGGAACGGGAGCGGCGCCTCTTCCAGGCGGCCGACCTGGTGCTGGCCGATACGGCCTGCCACGCCGATTATTTTTCCGCAACCCTGGGCGTGACCCGGGCGCGCACCGCCGTCGTCTACGTGGGCGCGGAAGGCGGCTTGTTCGAGCCGGCCCCGCTGCCGCCCCTCCGGGACGCGGAGCCGACCGAGGCCCTGTTCTACGGCAGCTTCATCCCCTTGCAGGGTCCCGAAACCATCGTCGAGGCCGCGCGGCTCTATGCCGGCCCCCCGGTGCGCTGGACCCTGCTGGGCGACGGCCCCTTGCGCCAAGCCTGCCGTGACCGGGCCAGGGGCCTGGAATCGGTCCGTTTCGAAGGGCCCGTTCCCTACGACCGGCTGGGCGAACGCATCCACCGGGCCCACATCCTGCTCGGCGTCTTCGGCACCACCCCCAAGGCGGGGCGGGTGATCCCCAACAAGGTTTTCCAGGCCCTGGCCTGCGGCCGGGGCGTCATCACCCGCCAGGCCGAGGCCTATCCCCCTGAACTCCAGGATTCCACGGGTTCCGGACTGAGCTTCGTGGCACCGGGGGATGCCGGGGCCCTGGCCCGGGCCGTGGCCCGCCTGGCCGGGGACCCGGAGGCGCTGGCCAGGCAGGGGCGGGAGGCCCGCCATACCTACGAGGAACGGTTTGGTCCCCAGGTTCTTTCGGCCCAGCTCGCCGCAGCCTTGGCCGGACTCGGGAGGGGGCCGGACCCGGGCCGCTGAAAGGGGCGGATCAGGGCTGGGCGGGCTTGCAAAGCTTGTAGGTGATCCGGGCGTTGTGGATGTACTTGTCCGCCACCTGCAGGCCCAGGCGCTTCGCCACTTCCTCGAACCAGTCGGGGTAGAAGCGGAAGCAGTCCACGGGATAGCGGTGGTAGTTGAAGCCCGGCATCATGGTGTGGATCACCAGGTGTCCGCCCGGATTCAGCAGGGCGGCGCAATCCCGCACGTGGCTGTAGGGGTCGATCAGGTGCTCCAGCATGGACTGGGAGACGATGCAGTCGAAGCGCTGCCCGAACTCGGGGGGGAATTCGAAATTCCACTGCACGTCCATGTCGTCCAGGATGCCGGCGGTGAGGATGCGGCTTTCGTCCAGGTCCAGCATCCGGGCGTAGACGGGCTTGACCCGGTTGTTCTCCCCCGGCAGGAGCACGCTGCGGACCGGGGTCGGGATCTCCCGCAGGAACTTGACGATGGCGCCGTAGATCTTCCCCGATTCCTGGGCCAGGCCCTTGATGGCGAAGCTGTCGAAGGACTGGCCGAAGTGGAAATCGCCGTAGTGCTCGGCGAAACGGTAATCCGTCTTGTTGTGCAGGAGCACCTGGGGGAGCCGGGAGCCCATGCGCATGCCCAGCCACTTGCGCAGTTTGAAGACCAGGGAGTCCATCGATTGCTTGGGTCTGTCCATTTCTTAACTCGGCAAAGTGTCGGGGTCGTTGCTCATACTCGCTCGCCCAGGCGCCCCGCCACGTGGCGCAGCGGCCTGAGTTCGTCCAGCCTGGCCATGAGCCCGTCCAGGCGCGCGTCGTCCATCACGTAGGGGTTGGCTTCCTCGACGGCGCCGGTGCGCTTGAGGATGGCCGCCCGGGCTTGCAACAGGCGCTCGGGGGGGATGCGGCAGGCCTCGCCCAACCGGTTGGCCCAGTCCCGGGCATCGGGGTCGATGACTTCCTCGTAGCGCAGGATGCACCCGCCGTACAGGGAAAGGGAAATCAGGCCGGTGGCCAGGGTGCTGAAGTACTTGTCCACCAGTTCGTCGTAGCTGAACGGTTTGCGCACGAAGGCGCTGGCAAACTGGGTGTGGTAGTCCCGGTAAAGCAGGACGATGACGGGACGGAAGCCGACCAGGCGCACCAGTTGCGGGAACCGATGGGCGGCGCCGATCTTGGCGAAGTGGACGCGGCTGAAATAGCGCTTGGCCAGCGCCTTGGCCCATATCCGGTGGTAGCGCCGTTTCAGACGCATCCAGCGAGACAGGAAGCTGTCCTCGTTGAGGTCGATGAAGCGGTTGTAATGGGCCGAAGCCCGGGCCGCAGTCCAGCTCTCGTAGGCGCCGGCGCGGGGATCCCAATCCTGCTTCTCGGGTTCGCCGAAGTTGGCCCCGGCGGCCGCCAGGATGGCCGACAGCAGGGTGGAGCCGTCACGGCCGGTGCATACGATCAGGAAGCGCTCGTCGCCCGGGTCCGCCCCGGACGGCCGCTCGTGGTCGGTTACGGCGCTCACGGCTTGCGATAGAGGTAGACGATGTGGCCATCGCCCATGGCCTTGTCGGCGACGGCCAGGCCGAGCCGCTTGCCGACCTCTTCGAACCAGTCGGGGTAAAAGCGCATGCAGTCCACCGGGTGCCGGTGATAGATGAATCCGGGCATCACGGTGTGGACCAGCAGATGGCCACCGGGCGCCAGCAGGCCCGCACAGTCCCTGAGGTGTTTGTAGGGGTCGATCAGATGTTCCAGGATCGCCTGGGAGACGATGCAGTCGTAGCGGCCGGCGGCGAGGGCACCGGGGGGATCTTCCTCGAAATTCCAGCGATGGTCGGCGTCGTCGTGAAGTCCGGCCGTGGTCACCCGGCCCATGTCCAGCCTGGCCAGGGCACTGAATCCCTCCTTGGCCGCCCGGGGTTCACCCGGAAGCAGCATGGACTGCAACGAGCCGGCCAGACGCCCCAGGAAATAGACCAGTTCGCCGCGAATCACCCCGGATTCCTTGTGGGGAGTCTGGATCGTCAGGCGCCCCAGATCCAGGTCATCATGGAAGTCGCCGTAGATTCCTTTGATCTGATCATCGGTCTTGGCGGCGATGAAGGTGCGCAGGGTCCTGGCTCCGATGCGCCTGCCGATGGCCGTGTTCACGTAACGCTTGATCTTTTTCATCTTCCGCCTTCAGGTAAGTCTCTGGGCAACCTACAGGTCTCCCGATTCCGCACGCTCCAGGAATGCCGAGATGTCCTGGGACGACAACAACGGAATCGCTTTTTCAATGCGCTCGTCCGCCCAGGTCCACCAACGGGAGGCACAGAGGCGCTGGATCGTGGTCTCATCAAAGCGGTACCGAATCAGCCGGGCCGGGTTGCCGGCCACGATGGCGAAGGGAGGCACGTCCCGGGAAACCACCGCGCGGGCACCGATCACGGCCCCGTCGCCCACCGTTACGCCGGACAGGATCATGGCTTCCTGGCCGATCCAGACGTCATTGCCGATCACCACGTCACCCTTGCTGCGCGGGTGTCCCTGGATCGAAGCCGCCCCGCGCCAGAAATCGACGAAGGGGTAGGTCGTGACCCAGTCCGTGCGGTGCTCGCCGCCGAGAAATATCTGCACCCCGTCGGCGATGGAGCAGAACGCGCCGACCCGCAGGGTGGCGCTGCCCGGCCAGGCATGGACCCGGGGCACGCCGTAGGTCCATTTGCCAAAGACGTACTGGGGATAGGCCAGGCTCGGATTGCGCCGTTCCAGGCGCCGGGCCAGCTTGTCCCTCACCCACAGTTTGCGCAGCAGCCGGTTCAGCATTCACGCGACCGTCCTGGCCTGCCCAGGGAAGCCGGGGCACGCTTCACTGCACGGGCACGTGCAGGACACCGATCCCGAAACCGAGCTGCCCCGGGCTGGCGATGAATTCGTCCACCTGCTGGCCCGGCTTGAGGCGCTTCCAGAACTGGTACACCTGGTTGTCTTCCAGGGGCTGGCGCTCCACGATGTCATGGAAGGCGATGATGCCCCCCGGCCGCACGAATTCCCGGTAGTCCAGATAGTCGGACTCCACGCCGGCCACCGTGTGGTCGCCGTCGATGAACAGGAAATCCACCTGCTCCCCGTTGAGCTCGCGGGCCACCCGCGCCTTGAAATCAGCCGAGTGGGAGTCGCCGGTCAGCAGCTTGACCGCGCACTTCGAGCCCGGCGGCGGCAGGGCCGTGAACAGTTCCTTCTGGGGCTCGCGGTGCAGCAGGTCGCAGGTGACCACCTTGTGGCTGGCCAGGCTGGACCAGATGAGCAGGGTTCCACCCCGGGCCGTGCCGATCTCCAGGATGTTGCGCGGCTTGAGGGCGGCCACGGCACTGGCCAGGGCCAGGATCTCCTGGCGGATCTGCAGGGTGTGGATGGTGAAATAGCCGTAGCGGCCGAATTTCATGGCCCAGTCCACCGTTTCCTCCAGCGAACGGGGCCGCTCGTGGTATTTGGCCAACCGGCGGAAGGCGAAATGGCGGTTGACGGGGATGCGCAGGGTGCGGCTGAGTTCTTTCAACTTCCTGGACATGGCGGTGGATTCGCTCCAGTGAGGTTGTGTCCGGAGATTCGCGACGGGCAGGCCGGCGCCGCTCCAGAGCGTTAGGGTTGCCCACATTTTAACCCGTTGCTCGGACTCCGTCGCCTGACTCCGCCAATTCCCCATAGACGGACAGCGTGGCGTCCAGCATGCGGGCCAGGGTGAATGGTTGGCCATCCGGCACCGACAGGGCCTGGTCCATGCAGGCACACACCCGGTTGGCCGCCTCTTCCCAGTCGCCGAGGGGGACTCCCCCCTGGGGAAAAATGCAATCAAGCTGCTCGCCGACGCCGCCATGGGCATAAGCCACCACGGGCACGCCCAGGCTCAAGGCCTCCAGGGATACGCGCCCGAAGGCCTCCGGCTCCCGGGAAAGGGACAGCACGACCCGGGAAATGGCCATGATTTCGCGCAGATCGTTGCGATGGCCGACGAAGGTGACCGCATCCGCCACCCCCAGACGGGTGGCAAGTTGCTGCAACTCGTCGAGGAAGCGCGTCTTGCGGCCCTTGGTCTCGCCCACCAGCAGGCCATGGACATCCGGCACCACGCTGCGTACCCGGGCGACCAGGTGGAGGAAATCCTCCTGTCCCTTCCAGCGCGTGATCCTGGCCGGCAAGGTGATGAGGCGCTTGCCGGTGAGCCCGGGGTAATCCCGGTGCCAGGATGCCAGCCATTCCTGGGACGGCCTGAAACCATGGGGGAAGTGCGCCGGATCAACCCCGCGATAGATGAGGCGGATCCGCGCATCGGACACTTCCGGATAATGCTGGTGCAGGTAGTCCACGATCAGGCGGGAGATGGCGATCACCCTTTCTCCCCGGGTCATGACCGAGCCGTAGCGATTGACCGAGTATGGCCCGTGCACGGTGGTGACCAGATGGGGACGGGCCCCCTCCGGCATCCCCTTCCAGGCCCAGTAGCCGACCCAGGCCGGCATTCTTGAACGGAGGTGGAGAATGTCCACCCCCTGGTCCGCCAGGTAGCGCCGCAACCGGCCCACGTAGCGCACCAGGGTGAGGGGTGATTTCCGTCCCACTTCCCAGGCCAGGTGTTCACTGCCTTCCCGCCGCAACTGATCCACCAGTCTGCCGCCTGCGGAGATGACGATGGAACGGTGCCCGTGTTCCACCAGGTGCTTACCGACTTCCAGGGTGCCCCGTTCGACGCCACCCGACTCCAGCGCGGGAAGCATCTGGACCACGGTCAGTCGCCCCATGCAAACCACCTTTCCCGGATCAACGCCGCACAACGTCCCGCTTCATCCAGAACGACGTTTCGAGGCCCCGGCCGCCAGTCCGGACCGGGTGCCGCCGGGCTCCCGTCCCGCAAGCGCATCACCCCCGCCGCCACCCGGGATCCCTGCCGGGCCGGCAACGCCAGCAACCCCACCTGGCAACCGGCGCTGAGGGCCTCGTAGACCATGGACACGCTGTCCGGCGTGCACCAGGCCTCACCGGCTTCGGCCAACTGGTCCTCCACCCAGCCCGGGGGGGTGGCCTGGACAGGCATCCGCTCCAGGCCAGGCAAAGGGGGCAGGCCGGCGAGAAAATCAGACGGTGTACGTCTGGAAGTGGTGAGCCGCCAGGCCACGTCCTGTCTGACAGCGACCAGGCTGGCCACCTGGCGGGCCACGGCGGCCGAGTCCCACTCGTAGTGGGGCGATGGCCCACCGATCAGGATCAGGCCGCGATCCATCCGATGGCGTCCCAGGTCGGACAGGGGATTGAGGACCCCCCGGGTGGCCACGACGTTGGCCCGGGCCGGCGGGTTGTCATGTTCCGGGATGAGGCAAAGATCGAACAGGGAAAGGGGCAGGCTGGGTTTCATCAACACCACCGCCCGCCCGCCCCGGGCCCGGCGGGCGGCCAACAGGGCCAGGTGGGTGGCATGGCCGGCACCGACCAGCAGATGCGGGCCGGGCAGGTCCTTTCCCGGCGGAAAACGCCCGGCGAGCCACCAGCCGAACGCTTCCCATCGGGAACCGGCCCGGATGTTCCGGCAATCCACTTCCCCCTTGCGGGCCAGGGCCGCCACCAACCCGGCGGTCTGTTTCTCATGGCCGGGTTTGCCGTCCAAGAGGCGCCAGATGCACAGGGGTCGGGGGGGATTCGCGCTCATTTGCCGGGATCGTGCGGGAGGCCGCCAGTATAGCGGCGCCGAGGCCCGGTCCAGCAGCTTACTTGACGCGATTTTCGGCGATTTCTGGACTTGGAGGGCCAAATTGCGGCAAACTCGCGGCCATTCAAACAACCGGCAAGCTCACCCATGGCTCGTTCCCGCAAGCCAAAAAGCCCGCCGAAATCCGCCCCGGCCCAGGCCGAGGCCGTTCCCGCTGACACCCGGCGCATCCTGGTTCTGCACGGCCCCAACCTGAACCTGCTGGGCACCCGCGAGCCCCAGCACTACGGCCGGCAGACCCTGGCGGAAATCGATGCCGCCCTGATCGAGCAGGGTGCCGCCGTGGGCGCCGAAGTGGCCTGCTACCAGAGCAACGCCGAACATGCCCTGGTGGAGCGCATCCACGCTGCCGCCGGGGAAAACGTGGGTTTCATCATCATCAACCCCGCCGCCTTCACGCACACCAGCGTGGCCCTTCGCGACGCCCTGGCGGGGGTGGCCATTCCTTTCATCGAGGTGCATCTGTCCAACGTCCACGCCCGGGAACCCTTCCGCCAGCATTCGTATTTTTCCGACAAGGCGGTCGGCGTGATCTCCGGCCTGGGGGCCATGGGCTACCTGTTCGCCCTGGGCTATGCCCTTCACGCCTTGGAGGATTGAATTCATGGATTTGCGCAAGCTGAAGAAACTCATCGACCTGGTCCAGGACTCGGGCATCGCCGAACTGGAGATCACCGAGGGCGAGGAAAAGGTCCGCATCACCAGCGTGGTGGCCGGCAACCACACGGTCTACGCCCAGCCCCCCATGATGGCCCCGGCCATGGCCCACGCCCCGGCGGCCGGAGCAGCAACCGCGGCGCCGGCCACTGAACCCCCCCAGCCCGAGGGCCACGTGGTCAAGTCGCCCATGGTCGGCACCTTCTACCGCAGCCCCTCCCCCACGGCCAAGTCCTTCGTGGAAGTGGGCCAGTCGGTGAAGGCCGGCGACACCCTGTGCATCATCGAGGCCATGAAGCTCATGAACGAGATCGAGGCGGACGTGGCCGGCGTGGTCAAGGCCGTGCTCATCGAGAACGGCCAGCCCGTGGAATACGGCGAACCGCTGTTCATCATTGGTTGATTTGGTGAGGAGTGAGGAGAAAGGAGTGAGGGGCGTCCGTTCCTCACTCCTCACCCCTCACTCCTGACTCCTCACTGGATACAGACATGTTTGAAAAGATCCTCATCGCAAACCGCGGCGACCAGCCGCCGCCAGGCGGCGCAGCAGCGAAGCTAAATCGCATGACGGCCGAAGGCCGTAAGAGAGATTTCGCCGCGGAGGCCACCCATGTTTGAAAAAATCCTCATCGCAAACCGCGGCGAAATCGCTCTCCGCATCCAGCGGGCCTGTCGCGAGATGGGCATCAAGACCGTGGCCGTCTATTCCGAAGCCGACGCGGAAGCCAAGTACGTGCGCCTGGCCGACGAATCGGTGTGCATCGGCCCGCCCCCCTCGGGCCGCAGCTACCTGCACGTGCCGGCCATCATCGCCGCCGCCGAAGTGACCGACGCCGAGGCCATCCACCCCGGCTACGGATTTCTCTCGGAGAACGCCGATTTCGCCGAACGGGTGGAAAGCTCCGGTTTCGTGTTCATCGGCCCCCGCCCCGACACCATCCGCCTGATGGGCGACAAGGTGTCCGCCAAGGACGCCATGAAGGCCTCCGGCGTGCCCTGCGTGCCCGGCTCCGAGGGGGCCCTGGGCGAAGATCCGGAGGAATGGATCCGCCTGGCCAAGGAAGTGGGCTATCCCATCATCATCAAGGCCGCCGGCGGCGGCGGCGGACGGGGCATGCGGGTGGTGCACACCGAGGCGGCCCTCATCCAGGCCGTGCAGATGACCCAGGCCGAGGCCGCCGCGGCCTTCGGCAATCCCATGGTCTACATGGAGAAGTTCCTGGGCAACCCCCGCCACATCGAGATCCAGGTGCTGTCCGACGAGCACGGCAACGCCATCCACCTGGGGGAGCGGGACTGTTCCATGCAGCGCCGCCACCAGAAGGTCATGGAGGAAGCCCCGGCGCCGGGCCTGGACCCCAAGCTGCGCAACAAGATCGGCGAGCGCTGCGCCGAAGCCTGCCGCAAGATCGGCTACCGGGGCGCCGGCACCTTCGAGTTCCTGTTCGAGGACGGGGAGTTCTACTTCATCGAGATGAACACCCGGGTCCAGGTGGAACACCCGGTCACCGAGCTGATCACCGGCGTGGACATCGTCCAGGAGAGCATCCGCATCGCCGCCGGCCTGGAACTGTCCAAGAAGCAGAAGGAGATCCAGTTCAAGGGCCACGCCCTGGAGTGCCGGATCAACGCCGAGGACCCCCGCACCTTCGTGCCTTCCCCCGGCCGCATCACCCTCTACCACGCCCCCGGCGGCCCGGGCGTGCGGGTGGACTCCCACGTCTACCAGAACTACTACGTGCCGCCCCACTACGACTCCATGATCGGCAAGCTGATCACCTACGGGACCACCCGGGAGCAGGCCATCGCCCGCATGCGCATCGCCCTGTCGGAGATGATCGTGGAAGGCATCAAGACCAACATTCCCCTGCACCAGGATCTGCTGGTGGACCAGGCCGTGCTGGAAGGCGGCCAGAGCATCCACTACCTGGAGAAGAAGCTGGGACTCAACAAGCACTGACCGACCTCCCCGCCCCCGTCGGGGGCGGGATCGGGGAGAGGGAAAAGACCGCCTGCCAACGCCATGCCCTGGATTTCCCTGAAGATTCCCGCCGACGGCGACGCCGCCGAGACCCTGGCCGATGCCCTCATGGAAGCCGGTGCCCTGTCCGTCTCCATCGAGGACCGGGACGCGGGCACCGCCGAGGAAGCCCCCCAGTTCGGCGAACCGGGCCTGGACGACCCCAGGGCCTGGCAACACAACTGGGTGGTGGCCCTGCTGGAAGCCGACACCGACGTGGCCGCCCTGCTGGCCCGTCTGGGCCTGCCCGGCGCGGGCGGCCATCGGGTCGAAGAAGTGCCCGAACAGGACTGGGTGCGCCTCACCCAGTCCCAGTTCGAGCCCATTCCCATCTCCGGCCGCCTGTGGATCGTGCCCTCCTGGCACGACGCCCCGGACCCCCAGGCCATCACCCTGGTGCTGGACCCGGGCCTGGCCTTCGGCACCGGCAGCCACCCCACCACCCGACTCTGCCTGAAGTGGCTGGAAGGCAACCTGGCCGGCGGCGAATCGGTTCTGGACTACGGCTGCGGCTCGGGCATCCTGGCCATCGCCGCGAAGAAACTGGGCGCCGGCATCGTCCACGGCACCGACCTGGACCCCCAGGCCATCACCGCCTCCCGGGACAACGCCGGGCGCAACGCCACCGTCGCCGAGTTCTGCCTGCCCGACGCCCTGGCTCCGGGCCGTTACGACGTGGTGGTGGCCAACATCCTCACCAACCCCCTGAAGGCCCTCATGCCCCTGCTGGCCGGCCGGGTGAAACCGGGCGGGCGCATCGCCCTGTCGGGCATCCTGGCGGAACAGGCGGGCGACATCCTGGACCTCTACGGCAGCGCCTTCGCCATGAGCCCCTGGGGCGAAGAAGAAGGCTGGGTCTGCCTGGCCGGTGTGAAGCGCTGAGCCGACGCCATGCACACCACCTGTCCCGAATGCCAGACCAGCTTCCGGGTCAGCCAGGAACAACTGGGGCTGCGCCGGGGCCTGGTGCGCTGCGGCAAGTGCAACGCCGTCTTCAACGCCTACGACGCCCTGCTGCCGGAACTGTCAGAGCCGCCCCCCCAGCCGCTCCAGCCTCAACGGGACGCCCTGTCCGACCCCCGCACCGGCTGGGAGGATGAGGGTCCGGCCCGACTGGACATCCAGGAAGCGGCGCCCCCGGTGCCGCAACCCGCAGCCCAGGAAGCCGGAGAATGGACCACCGTCGGGACCGGGGAACCGGCGCAGCCCCGGGCGCCGGAGGCGGAGCCCGCCCCGGCCGGGATGACCGCGAACGACGGCGGCCCAAGCGCAGACCCGGATGCCACCGTCCCCCGGGAAGCCCAGCCGGACGGGGAGCAGACGCCCGGGCCGGAAGCGGGCAAGGAGCCCGCGCGCCCAGCCCCCGCCGACACCCCGGACGCCATCCTCCTGTCCGAACTGCCCAACCGCCGGCCGGCAGCGCCGGGCCTGCCCGGCTGGAAGAAGGCCTTGTACGGGCTGGCCAGCGTCCTGTTGCTGGTCCTGCTGGTCGGTCAAACCGCCTTGTTCCTGCGCGCCGAGCTGGCCGCCGCCTTCCCCGCCACCCGGCCGGCCCTGATCAGCCTGTGCGCCCCCCTGGGCTGTCAGGTGCCCCTGCCCCGGGAACTGGACCAGCGGGCCATCGCCTCCTCCAACCTGGAGCACGACCCGGAACAGAAGTCCCGGGTCCGCCTCACCTTCCTGCTGGCCAACCGCACCGGCCAGACCCAGACCTGGCCGGTGGTGGCCCTTACCCTCACCGACGTGCGGGAAACCCCGGTGGCCCAGAAGCTGTTCGGCCCGGAAACCTACCTGCCCAAGGACAGCAACATCCCCGCCGGCATGGCCGCCGATCAGGAACGGGAGGTGCGCCTGGACCTGGACATCGGCAACCTGGCCGCCACCGGCTACGCCCTGAGCCTGGTCTATCCATAGGGTTTGCCGGCGCCGGGACGGCTCCGGTATAGTCTGCCCCGCCATCGTTTCCGCGGGAGAGAGCCGGTCCAGCCGGCCGCCGAAGGCGCAACGCCACCCGCAACCGCTCAGGCAGAAGGACCGCGGAAATCGGGCAACGCTGGAGAGCGCCGCGCCGGACGCGGCCACCGATGGGGCAAATCTCTCAGGTAACCGGACAGCGGGGTGAGTGGAGGCACAAGAGCCTCCGTCCGCTATACAACCGGAGCCTTGCTTGCAGTCACACACCCCAAACGCCGCCCGCATGCCCGTCTGGATCCGCCAGAACCTGGGCCGGGAACAGCACTTCCCCGGCACGGCCCGGGCGGTCCACGGCCACGACCTGCACACCGTCTGCGAGGAAGCCCGCTGCCCCAACCGGGGGGAATGCTGGAGCCGGGGCACCGCCACCTTCATGCTGCTGGGCGACACCTGCACCCGGGCCTGCGCCTTCTGCTCGGTGAAGACCGGCCGGCCCACCTGGAACGATGCCGACGAACCCCGGCGGGTGGCCCGCTCCTGTCTGGACCTGGGGCTCAACTTCGTCGTCCTCACCTCGGTGAACCGGGACGACCTGCCCGACGGCGGCGCAGGCTGCTTCGCCGACACCCTGGCCGAACTGCGCCGGCACAAGCCGGACATGGGCGTGGAATTCCTCACCCCCGACTTCCGCAATGTCCAGCAGCAGGCCGCCGGGCGGTTCGGCGCCACCCTGGCCGCCCTGCCCGACGCCTGCCGCAAGGACCTGATCTGGGGCCACAACGTGGAAACCGTGCCCCGGCTCTACAAGGATGCCCGCAAGGGGGCCAAGTACGAGCGCAGCCTGGACCTGCTCACCCTGGCCGCCCGCCAGCCGGGCATGGAAGCCAAGTCGTCCCTCATGCTGGGCCTGGGGGAGACCCGGGAAGAGGTGCTGGCCGTGCTGGCCGACCTGCGCCAGGCCGGTGTCCAGCGCCTGTCCCTGGGCCAGTACCTGCGCCCCACCCTGGACAACCTGCCGGTGGCCCGCTACGTGGCGCCGGAGGAATTCGCCGAGTATGAAACCGCCGCCCGGGAACTGGGATTTTCCTGGGTGAAGGCCGGCCCCCTGGTGCGCAGTTCCTACTACGCCGAGGAAGTCCAGGCCCGTCCCTGACCCCCCCACCTATCGGATCGCCCACCCCATGCTCAAACAGACCCCCCTCAACCAGCGCCATCGCGACGCCAACGCCAAGCTGGTGGACTTCTCCGGCTGGGAGATGCCCATCCACTACGGCTCCCAGATCGAGGAACACCACACCGTGCGGCGGGACGCCGGCATGTTCGACGTGTCCCACATGCTGCCCGTGGACCTGAAGGGCGAAGGCGCCCGGGACTTCCTGCGCCGCCTGGTGGCCAACAACGTGGACAAGCTGCAAAGCACCGGCAAGGCCCTCTACACCTGCATGCTCCACGAGGGCGGCGGCGTGGTGGACGACCTGATCGTCTACTTCCTCAACGAATCCTGGTTCCGTCTGGTGGTCAACGCCGGCTGTGCCGACAAGGACCTGGCCTGGATGGAAACCCAGCGGGACGCCCTGGCCCCGGGCCTCAGCCTCACCCCCCGCCGGGACCTGTCCATGATCGCCATCCAGGGCCCCAGGGCCGCCGAGAAGCTCTGGCAGGCCATGCCCGGCACCCAGGAACTGGCCGGCCCCCTGAAGCCCTTCAACGCCGTGGTGGTGGGCGACATGTTCGTGGCCCGCACCGGCTACACCGGTGAGGACGGCTTCGAGATCATGCTGCCCAACAAGGCCGCCCCCTATTTCTGGATGGCCCTGCTGGAAGCCGGCGTCAAACCCTGCGGCCTGGGCGCCCGGGACACCCTGCGCCTGGAAGCCGGCATGAACCTCTACGGCCAGGACATGGACGAGCGCACCACCCCCCTGGAATCGGGTCTGGCCTGGACCGTGGACCTGAAGTCGGAACGGGACTTCATCGGCAAGGACGCCCTGCTGCGCCTGCCCCGGGACAAGCAACTGGTGGGCCTCAAGCTCGTTGACCGGGGCGTGCTGCGCAACCACCAGGCCGTGTTCACCGCCGCCGGCCCCGGCGAGATCACCAGCGGCTCCTTCTCCCCCACCCTCAACGCCTCCATCGCCTTGGCCCGGGTCCCGGCCTCGGTCCAGCCGGGCGACACGGTGGAGGTGGAAATTCGCGACAAACGCCTGAAGGCGGTTGTGGTGAAATATCCCTTTGTACGCAACGGCAAGGCATTAATCTGAGTCGGTAGTCGGTAGTCGGTAGTTGGTAGTTGGTAGTCGGTAGCTTTTAGTTTCCGCGCCGAAGGCGCGCTGAAATTCAGCTACAGACTACCAACTACCAACTACCGACTCCGACTACCTGCTTCCTCAACTGGAGAAACCATGACCATCCCCGCCAACCTCAAATACGCCAAATCCCACGAATGGGCCCGCCTGGAAGACGACGGCACGGTCACCGTGGGCATCACCCATCACGCCCAGGACCTGCTGGGGGACATGGTCTTCGTGGAGAACCCCACCGTGGGTCGGCAACTCGCCGCCGGCGAGGAATGCGCCGTGGTGGAATCGGTGAAGGCCGCCTCCGACGTCTACGCCCCCATCGCCGGGGAAGTGGTGGCCGCCAACGCCGACGTGGAAGGCAGCCCGGAATCCATCAACCAGGACGCCTACGCCGCCTGGATGTTCAGGCTCAAGCCCGCCAACCCCGCCGACCTGGACGGCCTGATGGACGCCGCCGCCTACCAGGCCCATGTGGAATCGGAAGCACACTGAGAGGAGTCGGTAGTCGGTGGTTGGTCGTCTGTAGCTGAATTTCAGCGCGCCTTCGGCGCGGAAACCTAAAGCTACCGACTACCGACTACTGACTACCGCCTAAAGAGATGCCCTTCATCCCCCATACCGAATCCGACGTGGCCGCCATGCTGGCCAGCATCGGCGCGCCCTCCCTGGACGCCCTGTTCGACGAGATCCCCCCAGACCTGAACTGCGGCGGTCTGGCCGGCATTCCCGAAGGCCTGTCGGAGATGGCGGTGACCCGCCTGACCCAGGAACGGGCGGCCCGGGACGGCTTCTACCTGAACTTCCTGGGGGCGGGGGCCTACGAACACCACATCCCGGCAGCGGTCTGGCAGATCGTCACCCGGGGGGAGTTCTACTCCGCCTACACCCCCTACCAGGCGGAGGCCAGCCAGGGCACCCTGCAACTGCTTTACGAATACCAGACCATGATGGCCGGCCTCACCGGCCTGGACGTGTCCAACGCCTCCCTCTACGACGGCGCCTCGGCCCTGGCGGAAGCGGTGCTCATGGCGGTGCGGGCCAGCAAGGCGGGCATCCGCCGGGTGCTGGTGCCGGCCACGGTGCATCCCCGCTATCTGGCGGTGGCCCGCACCACGGTGAAGAACCAGGGCATCGAACTGGTGGGCGTGCCCTTCGATCCGGCCAGCGGGCTCACCGACCCGGCCGCCCTGGAGGCCCTGGGGGCCGAGCCGGCCGCCGCCCTGGTCATCCCCCAGCCCAACTTCTTTGGCCGCCTGGAAGCGGTGGACGCCCTCACCGACTGGGCCCACGCCCACGCCATGCTGGCCATCGCCTTGGTGAATCCCCTGTCCCTGGCCCTGCTCAAGCCGCCGGGCCAGTGGGGCAGCAAGGGCGCCGACATCTGCGTCGGCGACGGCCAGCCCCTGGGGGTGCCCCTGTCCTCCGGCGGCCCCTACTTCGGCTTCATGACCGCCCGCCAGGCCCTGGTGCGGCAGATGCCCGGCCGCATCGTGGGCCGCACCGTGGACCTGGACGGCCAGCCCGGCTTCGCCCTCACCCTCCAGGCCCGGGAGCAGCACATCCGCCGCTCCAAGGCCACCTCCAACATCTGCACCAACCAGGGCCTGCTGGTCACCGCCGCCACCCTCCACATGGCCCTGCTGGGCCCGGAGGGGCTGAAGAACGTGGCCCTGAGCAGCCACGCCAACACCCGGGCCCTGGTGGACAAGCTCACCGCCATCCCCGGCGTGGAGCGGGTGTTCCCCGGCCCCTTCTTCCACGAAGCGGTGATCCGGGTGAGCAGCCCGGTGCCAGAAGTGCTGCGGGCCCTGCGCGCCCAGGGCATCCTGGGGGGCTACGACCTGGGCCTGGACTACCCGGAACTGGCCGGCTGCATCCTGGTCTGTGCCACCGAGACCCGCACCGATGGCGACCTGGCCCAATACGCGCAACAATTGGAACGGATTCTCAGCCGGCGCCGGGAAGCCCCGCCCTGCGCCTACAAATGACCCCCGCACCAGCCGACCCCGGCCCGGCGCAACACCACAGGAGACACTGACATGGCAACCGTAACCCTTGGCGGCGAACCCATCTCCGTCGGCGGCAATTTCCCCCGACCCGGCGATTCTGCCCATTCCTTCATGCTGGTGGACAAGGACCTGAAGGACGTGTCCCTGTCCAGCTTCTGGGGCAAGCGCAAGATCCTCAACATCGTCCCCAGCCTGGACACCCCGGTGTGCCAGGCCTCTACCCGCAAGTTCAACGAAATGGCCTCGGCCCTGCCCAACACCATCGTGCTGGTCATTTCCGCCGACCTGCCCTTCGCCCAGAACCGCTTCTGCGGCGCCGAGGGCCTGAAGAACGTGCACACCCTGTCCACCCTGCGGGGCCGGGACTTCCACAAGGACTACGGCGTCATGATCATGGACCCGCCCCTGGCCGGCCTCACCGCCCGGGCCGTCATCATCCTGGACGAGAACGACAAGGTGGTCCATTCGGAACTGGTGCCCGAGATCAAGCAGGAGCCCAACTACGATGCCGCTTTGGCGGCGGCGAAGGGCGAGCCGCTTTGAAACAGTCGGTAGGGGGTAGTCGGTAGTCTGTAGCTTTAAATTTCCGCGCCAGGGGCGCGCATGCCAAAAGCTACCGACTACCAACTACCAACTACCAACTACCAACTACCGACCACCGACTACCCTCTATCCGCCCAACAGATGCTCATCTTCCAGCACGCCCGCCCCGGTCGCCGGGCCTACGCCCAGGCACCCCTCACCGCACCCGCTGCCGACGACCTGCCTGCCGAAGTTCTGCGCCAGGCGCCGCCGCCCTTGCCGGAGGTGTCGGAGCTGGACGTGGTGCGGCATTACACAGGTTTGTCACAAAAGAACTTCAGCATCGACACCCAGTTCTATCCCCTGGGCTCCTGCACCATGAAGTACAACCCCCGGGCCTGCAATTCCCTGGCCCTGCTGCCCCAGTTCCTGGCCCGCCATCCCCTGGCCGACGCCGACACCGGGCAGGGCTTCCTCACCTGCCTCCACGAGCTCCAGGAGATGCTCAAGGAAGTCACCGGCATGGCCGCCGTGTCCATGGCGCCCATGGCCGGGGCCCACGGGGAGTTCGCCGGGGTGGCCATGATCCGCGCCTACCACGACGCCCGGGGGGACGCTGCCCGGCGGGAGATCATCGTCCCCGACGCGGCCCACGGCACCAACCCGGCCACGGCCACCATGTGCGGCTACACGGTGAAGGAGATTCCCACCGACCGCCAGGGCAACGTGGACCTGGAGGCCCTGAAGGCCGCCGTGGGGCCCCAGACCGCCGGCCTCATGCTGACCAACCCCTCCACCCTGGGGGTGTTCGAGAAGACCATCGTGGCCATCCAGAAGATCGTCCACGAGGCGGGGGGGCTCACCTATTACGACGGGGCCAACCTGAACGCCATCCTGGGCCGGGTGCGGCCCGGCGACATGGGTTTCGACGTGATCCACATGAACCTGCACAAGACCTTCTCCACCCCCCACGGCGGCGGCGGCCCCGGGGCCGGCCCGGTGGGCGTGTCGGAACGACTGCGCCCCTTCCTGCCGGTGCCCTACGTGGTGCAGGAACAGGATAGCTACCGGCTGGCCCGGATGGCCGACTGCCCCCAGAGCATCGGCCCCATGAGCGCCTTCGGCGGCAACATGGGGGTTCTGCTGCGGGCCTGGGTCTATGCCCGCATGCTGGGCGGCAAGGGCATGGCCCGGGTGGCGGAATTCGCCGCCCTGAACGCCAACTATCTGGCGGCGGAATTGAAACGGGCCGGTTTCGACCTGGCCTTCCCGGAGCGCCGGGCCAGCCATGAGTTCATCGTCACCCTGAAGAAGCTCAAGGACGACACCGGCGTGTCGGCCATGGACTTCGCCAAGCGCCTGCTGGATTACGGCTTCCACGCCCCCACCACCTACTTCCCCATGCTGGTGCCCGAGTGCCTGCTCATCGAGCCCACGGAGACCGAAAGCAAGGAGACCCTGGACGCCTTCGTGGCGGCCATGGTGGCGGTGAAACGGGAAGCCGAGGGCCAGCCCGACCTGGTGAAATCCGCCCCCCACACCCTGCCCGCCCGCCGCCTGGACGACGTCAAGGCCGCCCGGGAGCTGGACCTGGTGTGGAAGGCCGCGTGAGCGAAGCCACAGGAACCCCGGAGGAAAGCCCCCACAAGGGGAAGACCGGCCTCAAGCGGGTCTGGAACGCCTTCTTCTACTCCCTGGACGGCTTTGCCGCCGCCTGGAAGCACGAGGACGCCTTCCGCCAGGAAGCCCTGCTGGCCATGCTCATGGTACCCCTGGCCTTCCTGCTTGCCGACGCGGCCCTGGAACGGGCTTTGATGATTGCCGTGGTGCTGCTGGTGCTCATCGTGGAACTCATCAATTCCGCCATCGAGGCCACGGTGGACCGCATCTCCCTGGAAAACCACCAGTTGGCCAAGCGGGCCAAGGATATCGGCAGCGCGGCGGTGCTGGTGTCACTCAGCAACGTGCTGGTGGTCTGGGGCCTGATCCTGTTCGGCTGAGGGGCTACCCGGATCCGGGCCTGGCCCCTCAATCACCGCCGCAGCCGCCGCCGCACCCCCCGCCATCGCCGTCTCCGCCACCGTCTCCGCCACCGTCCCCGCTGTCGGAAGCGCCCAGGTCCGCACCGCAATGGCTGCCGCCCTGGCTTGGATCGCCCGGTGACTTGCAGTCGGCGGTGTAGCGGAAACCGTCGGCGATACCCATTTTGCCGTCAATGGCGAACAGCAGAGGTAGCCGGCTGGGATGGCGGGGGTCGATGTTCTCCTCGCGGCAGGCATGCCACCAGACCCGGCGCAGGCCAACGTTGTTCCGCCGGTCCGCCCCCAGGACCACAGCCGGGGTATGGTGCAGGTAGCCACCGAAGGCTTCCTTGCAGAATGCCTGGTAGTGGCGGGTGTAGAGGATGAACTCGTGCCACAGGTCGTCGGCCAGTTGGGAAGGCATGGAGACGAAGCTTCGCCCCGCTTTCAGATAGGCCAGGAAGAACTGGCGCAAGGCCCGTTCAACCAGTTGTCGATCTTTCTCGCTCAATTGCGGCCGCCTGGCAGCCAGTTTGTCCAGCAGCCCGGGCGGCAGGGGCTGCTCCCGGATGTAGGCCTCACGCCGGGCCACCCGCCACCTGGACCAGAACAAGAAACACAGGCCCAGGACGAATACGTTGAGGAGAAGCAGGGCGGGAGTCATGTCAGGTGGACCCATTGGCTACCCGCATCAGCCTCCCCGCGCCCAACCCTGGAGCAGGTCCCGCAGATGGGCCAGTTGCGCCAGCACGTCCTTGCCCAGTTTGGCGTCGTCGCCCTGTTGGCCGTAGAACAGGCCCAGGGGCTTGGCGTCGGCCATGGCCATGGGCAGCAGGAAGAAGGGGTGCAGGCTGTGGCTGCGGACCCAGTCGGGCAGGTGGGCGGCAATTTTCGCGTCCCGGGGATTGTCGATGTAGATGTCCACCTGTCGGGCCAGGGCGATCTGGGCCAGGTCAAAGTGGGCCAACCCGCCGCCGGGGCCGGCGGCCAGACTCAGGCCGGCCAGGCGGTTGGGCTCCCGGGCCACCCGGCTGGCCACCATGCGGTAGGCGCTGGCGTCACCCTGGCGGAGCAGGACGCCGGCCCGGCTCAATTCCAGGATGCGGAACGCCAGGTCCACCACCCGGTTGTCCATATCACCGCAACCCTCCGGACCGGCCAGTCCCTGGCGCAATTCGGCCAGTCCCTGCTCCAGCAGGCGCACCGGACTGGGCGGCGGCGTGGCCTTCCGCCCGCCGTCGGGAGCCCGGTCCTTGTCCAGCAGAATGCCGGCCAGCACGGGCTGGCTGCTGGCGCTGTCCACGGCCGCACGCACGGCCTCCCCCAGGGTTTCCGCCGGCAATCCCAGGCGGGGGGCGTATTCCTCGGCCAGGGCCTGGCTGGCCTCGGAATCGGTCTCCCCCTCCCCCGTGGCCAGCAGGCTGGCGGAGCGGTCGGAGAAGCGGGTGAGGTCCATGAGCCAGGCATCCTCCTCCTCGCCGGGCATGGGTTCGTCGTGGGGCAGGGTGTGCACGATGCGGGACGGCAGGCGCCAGTGCCGGGCCACCTGGATGCCCAGTTGATCCGGGGTCATGCCCATGGCCTGACGGGCCGCCTGGTCCTCCTCCACCCCGGCGGCCACGGCCTCCTGCACCCGTTCCCATTCCTCGCTCAGATAGAAGGCGGACAACAGTCGTCCGGTGCGGTGCAGGAGGGAGCAGACCACGCCCACCTCGCCGTTGCGCACCGCGCCCCGGCCCACCACGGAGCCGGCCACGGATCCGGACAGCAGGCTGTGGCCCAGCTCCTTCTGGGCGTAGCGGGTGCCGCCCTGCATGCGCCCCATGGAACCGATGACCTTGACTCCCAGGGCCAGGTGGCCCACGGCCTCGTAGCCCAGGACGTTGACGGCGTGGGAGACGGTGGACACGGAGCGGCCGATGGGTGCGTACATGGCCGAATTGGCCAGACGCAGCACCTTCTGGGTCAGGGACACGTCTTCCAGCACGGCATTGACCAGGGGCGCGGTGTCGTCTTCGCTCTTCTCCAGGGCATCGACGATGCGGGTCACGGAATGGTCCAGGGCGGGGAAGCCCCCGCCCTCGCTCATGCGCCGCAGGACTTTCTCGGCCAGAGCCTCGCCACCCTCGCCCGAGGCCGGAGGGGGGTTCATCGGACCGGATGCCACTCGCCGTTCTCCACTTTGCGGGTCAGTTCCTCGGCCGTCAGGGGACGGCCCAACAGATACCCCTGGATCATGTCACAGCCCCGCCGGGCCAGGTGGGCCAGTTGGGCTTCCGTTTCCACCCCCTCGGCCACCACGCTGAAGCCCAGGGCCCGGGCCAGGCCGAGCACGGCCTCCACGATGGCCTGGTCGTTGCCGTCGCTTTCCAGGTCGGCCACGAAGGAACGGTCGATCTTCAGGGTGTTGAGGGGAAAACGCTTCAGATAGGCCAGGGAGGAATAACCGGTGCCGAAGTCGTCCACCGAAATGCCCGCCCCCAGATCCCGCAGCCTGTGCAACACCGCTTCCGTGGCGATCGGATCATGCATCAGGATGCCCTCGGTGATCTCCAGGCTCAGGCAGCCGGCCGGCAGACCGGATTCGGCCAGGGCCTGGGCCACCACATGGGCGACGTCGCCTTGATGGAACTGGACCGGCGAAAGATTCACCGAAGCCCGCAGCTTCACCCCCCAGGTCTGGTTCCAATGGGCCACCTGGTGGCAACTGGCGCGCAGGGACCAGGCCCCCAGGAAACCGATGAGACCGTTGGCCTCGGCCAGGGGAATGAATTCCACCGGCGGCACGAAGCCTTCGCCGGGCCGGCGCCAGCGCATGAGGGCCTCCACCCCCACCAGCAGCCGGTCGGCAGCCCGCCAGATGGGTTGGTAGTGCATTTCGAACTCGCCGTTCTGGACGGCCGCATACATCTGCTCCTCCAGAGCCATGCGCCGGCTGGCCTGGCTGCCGGCACCGGGCCGGCAGAATTCCCAGCGGTTGCGGCCCTGGGCCTTGGCCTGGGACAGGGCGATGTCCGCACACTTGAACAGGGTGGGACCGTCGCCGCCATGTTCCGGATAGAGGGCGATGCCCACGCTGGCGGTCAGATGGGGCTGGCTGTCCCCCAGGGCGAAGGGCCGTTGCAGTGCAGCCTGGAGCTTGCGCACCACGCCCAGAACGGCTTCCCGGTCCCGGGTGCCGGCCAGCAACACGGTGAACTCGTCGCCCCCTGCCCGCAGCACCCGGTCGCCAGCCCGCACCTGGGCCACCAGCCGCTCCGCCGCCTGAACCAGCAGGCGGTCCCCGGCGGCATGGCCCAAAGCCTCGTTGACCTTCTGGAAGTCGTCCAGCCCCAGGTGCAGGAGGGCGAAGCCCTCCCCAGGCCGGGCGGCGGTGCGGATCAGATCGGCCAGGTCCCCCATGAGCCGGGCCCGGGTGGGAAGACCGGTCAGCGGGTCCACTTCCATCCCGCCACCTTCGCTCCGGGCCGGGGAGGGGTCCGCCAATTCCCAGGCGGCGAACAACACTTCCGGGCGCCCTCCCGGGCCGGCCAGGGGGAGGATGCGGCAGGTGGCCGGCAGGCAGGTCCCGTCGGCCCGGCACAACCCGGCCGCCAGTTTCTGCCGGGGCCGGCAGGCGGCCAGGGCCAGGGCCTCGGCCACCCCGTCCTGATCCTGGGGCGCCAGCAGGGCAGCCAGGCGGCTGCCCCGTGGCGCAGCGCCTTCCCCGAGCCCCAGCCAGGCCCGCCCGCCGGAGGACAGGAACAACAACTCCCCCCTGGGCGTCACCCGGGCCAGCAGATCCGCCAGGCGGTCGGCCAGGGGTTCGCCCGGTGGGAGGGCAAGGGCAGTAGAAACGGGGTCGACGGGTGTTGACACAAGAAGTCCCTGGTTTGTCTGATTCCCTTATCGGCTGTCTCGGGAATTCGCTTGATGAATTATCCGATCAATCTCCCCAATACATGGTTCCCGGGGATCACGGAACGCATGGTCGTGTGAGAATATTACCCGGCTTGTACGGCACGTTTTTCCCTCTCTGTAACCTATGTCACGGACAGCATCCGGGCAAGTCGCCAGCATGGGTTCGGATGTCCCCTGCGCCGCTCCCGGCGCTGTTTCAGGAGCCTGTCATGAAAATGTTCCTCACCCCCCGATCCTGGCCCGCCGTCGGCGCCATGGCCCTTGGCCTTTTTGCCTCTTTCGCCCCCCCGTCCCAGGCCGCCGTGGACTGGGTGGCTCCTCCCGGTGGCGTGGCCATCGCCGTGGATGCTGCCGACAACGTCTTCACCGTCAACTACGTGTATGCCCTGGGGGCTGAAATGAGCCTCACCAAGCGGGACCGGGACGGCAACCTGCTGTGGACAGCCAGCCACGACCAGACCGACGCCACCAAGTGGGAACAAGCCAACTGGGTGGCCAGCGACGGCGGAGGCAACGCGCTGGTCTGCGGCACCCTCATGTCCGGCTATTCCAATCCGGTGAACGCCGCCAGCATCCTCATGAAGTTCAGCCCGGACGGCGCCCTGCTCTGGCGCCAGGTGTTCGAGTCGGGCTTCGATGGCTCCAGCGTCAGGAAATGCCTGGTGGACGGCGATGGCAACGCCTACGTGCTGGGCCTGGCCCAGGGGCCGGCCGGCCTGGTGTCGGCGGTGAAGAAATTCGCCCCGGACGGCGGCCGGATCTGGTCCTGGTTCGATGCCGCCGGCATCGGCGCTCCCTTGAACATCAAGTTCACCCCCGAGGGCAACCTGATCATCAGCGGCCGGGGTACCGTGGGCAGCATCAACGGCTATGCCAAGATCGATCCCCAGGGCAACCTGCTGTGGGCCCGGGCGGGCATCAGCAGCCTGACGGCCGGGGATGCGGCGGGCGACCGGAACGGCGAGAGTTATCTGGTCAACGGCGAGTACGTCGCCAGCAACGCCGGCACCCTGCTCACCAGGCTGGACGTGACCGGCGCCACCGTCTGGGAACGGGTCCATAAGGGCCTGAACGGATTCCGTGTGGAAGTGGGTGGCGACAACCGACCGGTGGTCAGCGGATTCCCCGCCGGCAGTGTGGGTGCCGCCTTCATCAAGACCGACGAAGCCGGGGATCTGCTCTGGGCCAACCTGGACGCGGACGGCCCCCTGGGCCTGCTGCTCCACGCCCAGATGCTCATGGACGGCCAGGATGCCGCCTATCTGGCCGCCGGCACCCTGTTCGAAATGGCCGTGTGCAAGGTCAACGCCGATGGTTCCGCCGCCTGGACCCAGACCACCACCGGCGGCTATGCCAGCGGCATGGCCCTGGGCCACTTCGACAACCATCTGTTCGTGGTGGGCGGCATCAATGCCGCCCGGCTGAGCGATGCCGGCACGGCCAACCTGCCGCCCCAGGCGGCCCTGGCCGCCACCCCGCAAAGCGGCACGGCACCCCTGGTGGTGGCCTTCAGCGGCGCCGGCAGCCTGGACCCGGAAGGCGCTCCCCTGAGTTATGCCTGGGACTTCGGCGACGGGACCACCGGCAGCGGAATGGAGGTAAGCCACACCTACACCCTGGCGGGCAACTACACCGCCCACCTGACGGTAACCGATGCAGCCGGCGCCAGCGACGAAGCCAGCACCACCGTCACCGTGACCCAACCGGCCAATCTCACCCTGGTCAGCAGCGCCGTCACCCTGAGCGCCAGACTGCGCGGCACCACCCTCACCGCCACCGGTAACGTGGTGGTGAAGAACGGGCTGGGCCAGCCGGTCCAGGGGGCCGTGGTCACTGCCACCTGGAGCAAGCCCGGCGGCGTCACGCTGACCCAGACCGCCACCAGCAACCAGACCGGCACGGCCCGGTTCAGCACCAGCGGCCAGCGGGGCACCTACACCCTGACCGTCGGCGGCATCAGCAAGTCCGGCTACGCCTTCGACGGCAATCAGGGCGTGCTGTCGGCCAGCATCACGCGCTGATGAAGAAGGCCGGCGGGCGTCAAAGCCCGCCGCTCACCGCCAGCCGGCGCATCACCGGCCGGCGTTTGGCGTGGTGGCCGGCCATGCGGGCCAGGACGCCGCCCAGGAAACGGGTGGTCTCGATGATGTAGGGGCCCTTGTTGAGCATGACGCACTCGGCGCGCACGCCGAAGGCGGCGTCCGATACCTCGGCCCGGGAGGGCAGGCCCCGCTTGGCCATGCTCTCCAACACCTGGGTGGCCCAGATGACCGGCACGTGGGCGGCTTCGCACAGCCAGAGGATTTCTTCCTGGACTTCCGCCAGGCGTTCGAAGCCGATCTCCACGGCCAGATCGCCCCGGGCCACCATGACGCCCACCGGGGGATGGGCCAGGCTGGCCAGGAGGATGCGCGGCAGGTTGTCGAAACCCTGGCGGGTTTCGATCTTGAGCACGGTGCCCAGCCGTTCGGCACCCAGTTCGGCCAGGTGGCGATGCAGATCCAGCACGTCCTGGGGCCGGCGCACGAAGGACAGGCCCACCATGTCCACATGGGGGGCCAGCACCGCCAGATCGGCCAGGTCCTTGGCGGTGAGAGCGGGCACGTCCAGCTCGGTCTCCGGCAGGTTGATGCCCTTTTCCGGACGCAGACGGGCTCCCTGGGGCGGGGCCTGGGTGATCTCCAGGAGGATGCGCCGGGGGCCCGCCGAGAGAATCACGCCACCGATGCGGCCATCGTCGAACCAGATGGGCTGGCCGGGCCGGGCGGCGTGGAACACGGCGTCCAGGGTGCAGGGGATGGAGGCGTGCTCCAGCAGATCCCCCGCGTCGTCGTGACGGGCCGGGCCGCCGGGCTGGTCCTCCGGGGTCAGCAGCAGACGGTCGCCCATGCGCAGTTGCAGGGGAGCCACCACCTCAGGCAGGGGGCCCACCACACCCTTGGCCAGTTGCACCACGTCCCGGTACAGCACACAGGCCGCCCCATCACGCAGATAGACGTGGTGCTGGGCCAGGGCCAGCCAGGATCGGCCGCGCCCCTCGGCCAGGGTCAGATCCCGCTGGCCGCCCCGGCTGTCCTCCAGGGCCAGGCTGTCGCCGGGACGGGCTTCGGCCAGCAGGGCCCCGGTCACGGGCAGCACGACGGCCACGCCTTCCGGGGCGGGCTCCGGGTTGTCCCGGGGGGTGATCCAGATGCGGGCCGGTCTGGCCACCCGGCCCCAGAGATCCCGTTCCGGCTTGAACTCCAGCTTGCGCCCCAGGGGCCGTAGGGCGCCGGTGCGCAGTTTGGGTCCGGCCAGGTCGGCGTAGATGCGGCAGGGCCGTCCCGTGGCCCGTTGGGCGGCACGCAGGTTGTCGATCATGGCCAGCCAGTCGTCCGCTTCGTCGTGGGCGCAGTTGATGCGCATCACGTCCATGCCGGCCAGCAGCAGGTCCCGCAGCAGCTCCGGCTGGCTGGCCGCCACGGAGGGCAGGGTGACCATGATGCGCACGTCCCGGCCGCCGGGCTTGTCCCCCAGCAGTTCCCGGGCATGCCTGTCCAGCAGGCGGCCTCCGGCGCCGATGCTCACCGGCCCGGCCTTGCGCCGCCGGGGCTGGCGGCCCGCCAGGGCATGGAGGGCGGCCAGCACGGCGTCGAGACTGGCCAGGGTATGGGCTTCGCTGCGGGCCAGGCGGGACAGGCCCAGCAGGGCAAGCCGCCGCTGGACATGGCGCAGGTCAGCCTGACGCAGGGCCAGGTAATGGACCAGGTTGCGGGCGCTGGCCCGGCGGGTGGCGGGCAGGTCGCCGGTGAGTTCTGCTTCCAGTTGCAGGGCCCGGCGGCGCAGGCTTTCCAGGTTTTCGATCAGGGCCTCGGCGTCACGCAGCCGGGCCGGACTCAGGGGGGATTTGACGCAGATGTCGGCCATGCCCGAAGCTTAGGCCGGAAATGTGACAACCGTGCTGCCCGGCCTTGCCCACCGGGGGCGGAGGTCAGGCCTTCCTGCGATTCGGGCAGTCGGGTTTGATGCACTCCACGTACAGATGGAGGGAATGTTCGGCCAGCCGGAAACCCCGCTCGGTGGCGATGGCATGCTGCCGGCGCTCGATTTCCGGGTCGTGGAACTCCTCCACCTTGCCGCATTGCAGGCAAAGCAGGTGGTCGTGGTGGGTGCCCCGGTTCATCTCGTAGACCGCCTTGTCATTGTCGAAATGATGGCGGATGAGCAGCCCGGCGTGCTCGAACTGGGTGAGCACCCGATAGACCGTGGCCAGACCCACGTCCACGTTGTCGGCGAGGAGCAGGCGGTAGACGTCCTCGGCCGTAAGGTGCTGGCGCTCGCTCTGCTCGAAGAGGTTGAGAATCTTGAGCCGGGGTCCGGTCACCTTCAGACCCATGGTCTTGAGTTGGTCGGTGTGGGTCATCGCTATGTCGGGGGATGGCGTTGCGCGCTATCATAGCGCGGCTTTCGACCAGACAGGCCCCGTGCCCCGATTCATGCGCCGCATCAGACTCCGTACCGCCGCTTTGCACCTGTCCGTCCTGGCCGTCCTGGGAGGCTGTGGAGGCTGGACCAATCCGGTCAACAAGATATCCCCCTACCGCATCGACATCCAGCAGGGCAACGCCATCACCCAGGAGATGCTGGACAAGCTCAAGCCGGGCATGACGCCCTCCCAGGTACGCTTCATTCTGGGCACCCCCCTGGTGGTGGATCCCTTCCGCAAGGATCGCTGGGATTACGTCTACCGCCTGGAAAAAGGCGGCCGACTGGTGGAACACCGGCGTATCGCCGTCATCTTCGAAAACGACCGGTTGAAAGGCCTGGAAGGCGACGTGACGGCCGCCGCCGCCAAACCGGAAGTCTCTCCCGAGCCGGCCAAGCAAGCAGAGGAAGCCAAGAAGTGATCAAGGTGGTCATCGCCGGTGCGTCCGGCCGCATGGGCAGGATATTGCTCGAAGCCGTGGCAAACGCTCCCGACCTGCGCCTCCATGGCGCCCTGGAACGGGAGGGCAGCCCCCTGCTCGGCCGGGACGCCGGTGAACTGACGGGCTGTGCCACCGGAGTGGCCATCACGGCCAACGTGGCCGCCGCCCTGGATGGCGCCGACGTGCTCATCGACTTCACCCGCCCCGAGGCCACCCTGAGCCACTTGGCGGTGTGCCGGGACAAGGGGGTTGCAGCCGTGATCGGCACCACCGGTTTCGATGCCGCCGGCAAGGCCGCCATCGCTGCGGCGGCCGGGCAGATCCCCCTGGTCTTCGCCCCCAACATGAGCGTGGGCGTCAACCTGGCCCTGCGTCTGCTGGACACGGCCGCCCGAGTGCTGGCCGAAGGCTACGACATCGAAATCGTGGAAGCCCATCACCGGCACAAGGTGGATGCGCCTTCCGGCACCGCCCTGGCCCTGGGCGAAGCGGTGGCCGGGGCCCTGGGCCGGGACCTGAAAGCCTGCGCGGTGTACGGCCGGGAGGGCATCACGGGCGAGCGGGATCCCTCCACCATCGGCTTTGCCACGGTCCGCGGCGGCGACATCGTGGGCGACCACACGGTGCTCTTCGCCGGCATCGGTGAACGCCTGGAGATCACCCACAAGGCCAGCAGCCGCATGACCTTCGCCCTGGGTGCCCTGCGCGCCGCCCGCTTCCTGGCGGGCCGCTCCAGCGGCCAGTTCGACATGCAGGATGTGCTCGGGCTCAAGTGACGGAAGCCGCGCGTCCATCCGTCGTACCCCGTCGCCGGCCCGGCGGCGGCACCGTTCTGCTTTGCCTGTTCCTCACGCTGGGCCTGGCTGCTTCCCTGGCCGGCGCCACGGAGATCATCGCCAACCGTAGCGTGGCAGTTTCCAGCCTGTCCCTGGCCTCGGCCCGGGCCGTCTTCGGCATGCGCCAGGTGAAATGGCCCGATGGCTCCCCCATCCGGGTGTTCGTGCTGCCCGACGACCACCCTGCCCACGGCGCAGCCTGCAAGGAAAGACTCAACCTGTTTCCCTACCAGTTGCGCCAATCCTGGGACCGGCAGGTCTATTCGGGCATGGCCCAGGCGCCCAGCGAAGTCGCCAGTGAAGAAGAACTGTTGAACAAGGTGGCCACCACGCCAGGGGCCATTGGTTATGTCAGGAAGGTAAAAGGCAATGATCCGGTCAAGATTCTCTCCATCGAGTAGCCCGCCCTGGCTGGCCCTGCTGCTCGGCGCCCTCCTCCTGGCCGGCCCGGCCCGGGCCCAGGAATTGGGCGAAGGCTTGCAGGCCCATGGCTTCATCAGCCAGGTGGTGACCCACTCCAGCGACAACCAGGTGGGGGGCGACAGCGACGACGGCCTGGGCTGGGGCCTGCGGGAAATGGGTGCCAACCTCTCCTGGCGTCCCACGCCGGACTGGCTGTTGTCGGGACAGGTGCTGGGGCGTTGGGCGGGCGAGACGGATGATGGCGGACTGCGTCTGGACTACGGCTTCATCGACCGGACCCTGGTGTCGGACGGCGTCAACCAGATGGGCCTGCGGGTGGGCAAGATCAAGAATCCCTACGGCTTCTTCAACACCACCCGGGACGTGGCCCATACCCGGCCCGGCATCATCATGCCCCAGTCCATCTACCTGGACCGCATCCGCAATTTCATCCTCAGCGCACCGGGGGCCGCCCTGCATGGCAATCTGGCCGCCAACGACATGGACATCTCCTGGTCCCTGGGGATGGTCCAGCCGGACACCAGCAGTGCCGATCTGGAAAGCCTGTTCCTGCTCTCGGACCGGGTGGGAAAGATGAAAGGCGACTGGACCTGGCTGGGCCAGGTCATGGCGGACTTCCAGGGGGGCCGCTGGCGGGCCGGACTGACGTTGGGGGACGTGCGCATGCACTATCAACCCGGCGGCGATCCTCTGCTGGCCTCCGGCGACAACCGATTGACGCCCATCGTCCTGTCCCTGGAGCACAACGCGGAGAAATACAGCCTCACGGCGGAGTACACCCAGGCCCGGCACGAGAACGGCGGCTACGGCGCCAGTCCCCTGGCGGTGGGTCTGCAGAAACCCAACACCGTGGAAGGCTGGTACGTGCAGGCCACCTACCGTCCCTCCCTGGACTGGCGCTTCTACGTGCGCCGTGACGAGGTCTACCTGGACCGGAACGATCGCTACGGCAAGAAGAATCCTTCTCCCTTCTATCCCCCCTTCATCCTGTTCGCCAAGGATTGGACGGTGGGCGTTCGCCACGACTGGAACGCCTGGGAGTTCTCCCTGGAGTATCACGACGTCAAGGGCACCCTGTGGTTGTCTCCGCTGGACACGGCGTTCGGCAACCAGACACAGGACTGGGACATGGTCCTGCTGCAAGCCGCCTGGCGGTTCTGAAGACCATGGCCGGCGCCCCGGTGAAACATCCCTTTCTCAGCATCCGGCTGAAAGTCCTGCTGTTTGCCGGTCTGGCCATGGCGGTCATCACCGCCGTCTTCACCTGGCTGAGCCTGCGCCAGCTCGATGAACGCCAGCAGGTCACCCAGAGCCAGCACCAGACTCGCTCCGTTGAACTGCTGGGCAGGCTGTTCCAGCAGCAGTCGGCGCGGCTGCAATCCCTGGGAACCCTGGTCTCGGATCTGCCCGGCGTGCGGCACGCCCTGGCGATATCCGATCCGGCCGCCCTGTCCAAGGTGTTCGACCCGTTCTGGTCGGACCTGAACCTGACCCATGGCCTGGACCGGGTGGCCTTCGTATCTCCGGACGGCACCATCCTGGGGGATTGGGGCATGGCCGATGCCGGAGGCTACGCCAAGCGCCTGTCCACCGAGGCCGGCAGCAAGGAAGCACCCAGCTTCTGGCTGGATTGCAAGCCCCGCTGCCTGTACATGACTGCCGTCCCCCTGGTGGAAAGGGGAACCTACGTGGGGACCGTGGTCCTGGCCACCGGACTCCAGGATCTGGTGCTGGATTTCCGCCGCCTGTCCGGAGCCGAGCTGGGGGTGGTGGACACCAGCGACGTGGGGGCGCCGGTGGGCCGGCTCATTTCCGTGAGTGGTGGTGCGGCCTATGAGGATCTGCTCAATTCCCTGACCCTGGCCGAAACCCAGGCCGAACTCTTCCACGTGGACCGGCAGGACCGCAATTTCCGGCTGTTCCGCTTCGACTCCCCCACCCCGGGCAGCAACGAGGTGAAGTTCTACGCCATTGGCGACGTGACTGCGGAAAAGCAGGCCCTGGCCACTTCGGTCCGTTCCAGCCTGAGCCTGGGTGCCCTCTTCCTGGTTTTGGATCTGGGTCTGTTGTACATCCTGTTGCGCCCCACCATGAACCGCCTCCACCAGGCCATGAACGCCCTGCCCCTGCTGGGGATCGGCCACTACGAGGAAGCCCGGAACGCCTTCCAGGGGGAACGTTCGGTCAGCGGCTTCCGCGATGAGGTGGACAACCTCGCCGACCTCACCACCGCCCTGGCCAACACTCTGGAACACCTGCATGCCCAGTCAAGGGAACATACCGAATCCCTCCAGGCCCAGACCAGGCAACTGGAGCAGGAGCGGGACTTCGTCGCCGGCCTCCTGGACACCGCGCCGGTGCTCATCCTCACCTATGGCTCGGACGGCCGCATCCGCCTGGCCAACGTCCATGCAGTGCGCGCCAGCGGCCACGTGACCAGCGATCTGGTGGGCCGCTCCTTCCTGGAACTGTTCATGGCCGGATTCCAACGGGATGCCCATCGCAACCTGATGGAGCGCATCGTCATGGGCGACGTGTTCCACAGCGAGAGCAACTTCTTCCGGCCGGACGGCGTGGAGCGGGACGTGGTCTGGTTCCACTCCTGCCTGGAGGACCGGGAGGGCCAACGGGCCTATCTGTCGGTGGGCCTGGACGTCACCGACTACCGGCAGGTGGAACGCAGCCTCATGCTGCTGGCCGAGCATGACAGCGTCACCGGCCTGTACAACCGCCGCGCCTTCAAGCGGGAACTGGACGCCCTGCTGGCCAACGGCCTGCAAGGCGCCCTGATCCTCTGCGACATCGACGAGTTCAAATCGGTGAACGAGGCCGGCGGCCACGAAACCGGCGACCGGGTGCTGGTGGGCTTCGCCCGGCACATCGAGAGCCTGCATCCCAGGCCTGCCCTCACCGCCCGCCTGGGGGGCGATGATTTCGCCCTGGTCTTCCCCGGCATGGGCACGGCCGAAGCCATCGTGCTGGCACGGAGCCTGAACCAGGTGGCCAGCTACCCGGGGGAAGACGCCGAAGGCACCCTGCGGGGCCGCCTGTCCGCTAGCGTGGGCATCGTCCTGTTCGGCGGCGAAACCGGCGCCAGCGCCGACGGCCTGCTGGCCAACGGCGAGATCGCCCTGGCCCAGGCCCGGGCCAAGGGCCACGGCTCCTGGCACCTCTACTCCGGCGACGACCCCTACCGGGAAGTGGCCGGCCGCCGGGCCCACTGGCGGGCCGAGGTTGAAGCTGCCCTGGACGAGGGCCGCTTCGTCATGTTCTTCCAGCCCATCCAGCACATCGCCAGCGGTCACATCGGCCATTACGAGGCCCTGCTCCGCCTGCGCGCCCGGGATGGCAGCCTGGTGGCCCCGGGCATGTTCATCGACGTGGCGGAAAGCACCGGTCTCATCCGCCGCATCGACCGCTGGGTCATCGAAGCCGTGGTGGCCTTCGTCGCCGCCCAGGCCCAGGACGTGAAGGTGGCCCTCAACCTGTCCAGCCGCAGCTTCGACGACGACGTGGCTTTCGAGACCATGAAATCCGCCCTGCAGATGCACGGCGTATCAGGTTCCCGCCTGCTGCTGGAAATCACCGAAACCGCCGCCTTGGCCAACTTCACCAGCGCCACCCGCATCATGGGCCAACTGCGCGGCCTGGGCTGTGCCTTCGGCCTGGACGACTTCGGCGTGGGCTACAGCTCCTTCCAATACCTGAAGGAACTGCCCGTCGATTTCGTGAAGATCGACGGCTCCTTCATCAAGGGACTGCTCCTCAACCAGGACGATGTGGTCTTCGTGAAGGCCCTCAACGACGCCGTCCAGGGTTTCGGCAAGGCCACCATCGCCGAATTCGTGGAGGACGAGGCCACCCTGACCATCCTGCGCGAAATCGGCGTGGACTATGCCCAGGGTTACCTGGTCGGCCGGCCGGCGCCGGAAATCCTGGCCGAGGGCAACGCGGATCAGGGCGCCGACTGACCGCTGCCGGCACCCAGGCCGAGGCGCTCCAGGGCGGCGGCCAGCCGGGCATCCAGGGCCGGATCGGCCGGAGCGGCAGTCGCCAGGCATTGCAGGAGCAGTCGCTCCGGCGTGGCATCCGCCGGGCCCTGGCCGGCGAAACGGTGCTGCAACCGTTCCAGTTGGCGCGCCCTGCGGGCTTCGGCCCAGGTGGCCGGCGTAGGCAATTCCAGGGCGATTTCCAGATCCAGCAGCAGGGCCGCCCGGGTCCGCTGGCCGGCTTCCCAGGTATCCCGATCCAGTCGCCCGGCATCCGCCACCCGGCGGGCCAGAGCGGATTCCTGTTCCCCGGGCAGGGCCGGCAGGGCAGCCCAGGCCGCCTGGACCCGTTCCCGAACGGCGGGCAGGTTGGCCGGTTCGTTCACCGCGGCTGCCTCCAGTTCCCCGGCCAGGGCGGCCTTCCCCAGCAGGGCGGCCTGACGGGCCCGGCGCTGCCCGGCCTCCAAGACGGACAGTTTGCGGCGGGCCTGCGCCACCACCGCCTCGGCGCGGGAGGCCAGAGGATCATCCCCCTCGGGCCGGCCGCCTTCCCAAGCCTTGCGGAAACGGGCCAGATCCTGGGACAGGCCTTCCTCGGGACCACTTTCCAGGCGGGCGGCGAATTCATCCAGAAGAGCCAGGCGCGCGGCGATCTGCATCTGGCGGCGGGCGGCTTCCTCGGCCTTCACGGCGTCCAGGCGGCCGAACACCGCGTCGCAGGCGGCACGGAACGCCTGCCAGAGGGACTGTTCCTCGCCCCGCTTGAGGCGCACCGGGGCGGCAGCCTGTTTCCAGCGTTCCTGTAGCTGGCGTGCTTCCTTCATGGCCCGGCGCAGGTCGGCTTCGCCGGCCAGCGCCTGGGCGGCGGCAATGAGTTCCTGGCGGCGGACGGTTTCTGCACCGCGCAGGCCCTGCAGATGCCGGTCCAGGGCCTCGATCAGGAGATCGAAGCGCTTGCGCAGTTCCCGCTCGTCCTTGAAGCCCACCTTGGGTTCACCACGCCACTGCTGGATGAGTGCGGCCCGCCGGGCGTCCAGATCCTTGCCGTCGGCCTGGCTCCAGTCCAGGGCGGCCTGCTCCGCCTCCCAGCCATCCAGCCAGCCCTCCCGGACGGCGCGGGCCTGGGCCTGGCGCTCGGCGGCTTCGGCCTTGGCCTGGGCCACGGGCTGCCAGGCCTGTTCCAGGGCGGCGTCGAAGGCTTCCCATTGGGCCCGGGCGGCGCCGGCGTGGGCGTCCAGCCGTTTCCATTCGGCACGCAGATCACCGATGGACTTGGCCAGGGCGTTCACGTCGGGCTCAGCCGCGCCGGCCAGCAACGCCTGGGCGGCAGCCACCAACTGGTCCCGGGCCTGATTGCCGCCCCAGCGCGCCCAACCGCGCAGTTGTTCGTGCCGGGCGTGCAACTGGGCCTGGCGCTGGGCCAGGGCGGCAGGCAGGCGGACTTCCGCCGGACGGGCGGGCAGGGCCTTGGCGGCGGCATCCGCGTCGGCCAGGTGGCCGGCTTCGATGGCCTGTTCCAGGACATCCAGGGCCTGGCTGTAGGCTGCCTTGTCAAATTCCGGAGCGGGTTTGCGCTTCGGTTTCGCTGCGGCCTGGGCTTCCGGCACGGGCTCCGGTGGCGGCGGCAGCACCGGTTGCAGAGCCCGCCAGCGGGCCTCCAGTTCGTCCCGGGCCGGGCCGGGGCCGGGTTTGGCCAGATCCTGCCAGGCCTGGCGGGTGGCGGGGTCGCCACCCGCACCTTCCGGCAGAGCCGCCAGGAAGGCGGCGCAGGCGCCGGCTCGGGAACCGTCTTCGGCAAGACGGGCCAGACGGCCGGCGATGCCGGCCAGGTGTTCGTCCAGGGCCCGGGCAGCGGCCTGCTCCACCAACCAGGGCGCAAGATCGCTGCGCCGGGCGGTCAGGTCCGCCAGCCGGTCCTGCCAGCCGGCCAGCCGATCCAGCCAGGGCCAGGTCGGCCCGGCGCATTCGCCGGCCAGCGCGGCGGCGGTTTCCAGATGGACCTGGAGGTCCCGGCGTGCCTCGGTTTCCCCGCGCACCTGGGCAAAGGCCTGGTCCAGCAGAGCCTGGGCCCGGGTACCCGATTCGCCAGCGCCGGGCAGGGCGGCCAGCAATTCCTTGATCTCCATGAGCCGTGACAGGGGCAGGGGCGCCTGGCCCAGCAGGGTGCGCAACTCCCCGGCCAGTTCACTGGCCCGGGCGGTGCAGTCGGCGGCCTGGCGACGCTGGCGGAGCAGGTCGGCGCAATGGCGGTGGACCCGCTTGTCCTTGCCCCGGCTGGCCTGGGCCACCCGCTCCAGCAGGGTATCGTCGTGCAACCGCCGGGCGGCTTCGTGGCGCACTTCACCCAGACGGGCCTCGCAGGCCACCCGGGCCAGGGCGGTTTCATCCTTCAGTTCGGCCAGCCAGGCCAGGGCGCGGCTCTGGTCAGTGGCCCGGCAAAGGGCGTCGGCCCAGGCATCCGGGGACTCGCCGGCCCCGGGGACCGGTTCGACAGCGGGGACGAGGACGGGGGCTGGCGGGACGGGCGTCGGCCTGTTTTCGTTGCGACGCAACAAATTATTCAACCACTTCATGGGGTTCGGGCCCCGTCGGGGCCGGCGCAGGACAAAGTGGCGCATCGTAGCGCGTCCCCCCCGCCAGGGGAAATCGGCCGCGACGCAGCCTCTTGCCCCCAATGGCTTTTTGCTTGCCATGTGCATGATTCGTCAATAGAATCCCGCTTTTCCCCGAACCGGCCCTCCCGGCTGGTCCGACTTCCCGCCTTGCCACACCCCGGACGCACGGGGGTGGCCTCAGCCCAAAAGGAGTTTCGATGCGTCACTACGAGATCGTTTTCATCGTGCATCCCGACCAGAGCGAGCAGGTGCCCGCCATGGTGGAGCGCTACAAGTCCCTGATCGCTTCCAAGAACGGTCGCATCCATCGTCTGGAAGACTGGGGCCGCCTGCAACTGGCCTACACCATCCAGAAGATGCACAAGGCCCACTACGTCCTCATGAACATCGAGGTGGACCAGGAGACTCTGGACGAGCTGGAGCATGGCTTCCGCTTCAACGATGCCATCCTGCGTCATCTGACCCTGGTGCGCGACGAGGCCGTCACCGCCCCCTCGCCCATGATGAAGGGCGAGAAGGCGCGCAACCTGCTGCTGGCCCAGCCGGCCGGTGAAGCCGCCGCGGAAGCCGCCTGAACCAGTTCGAGTTGAGCGGCGTCCTGGCCTCAGCCTCGGGACCGCGCCACACCCCGTCGGGCCTGCCCACCCTCCGCTTCCTGGTGAAGCACACCTCCAGCCAGGAGGAAGCGGGACGCAGCCGGAACGTGGAAGTGGAGACGGAACTGGTGGCCTTCGGGCCGGTGGCCCGGGACCTGGCCCTGGTGGCCCCCGGAACCGCCCTGAGACTCGCCGGCTTCGTGGACCGCAGGAGCGCCCGTGACCCGCGCCTCGAACTGCATGTGACCGAATTTGGAATCCTGGCTCCGGCCTGACCGGAACCGCATCGAAACTAGGAGTAGAAAATGGCTTTCATCAAACGCAAGCCCCGTCCCAAGAACCCCAACGGCGCGGCCCTGTTCCGCCGCCGCAAGTTCTGCCGCTTCACCGCCGAAAAGGTCAAGGAAGTGGACTACAAGGACATCGAAGTCCTGAAGGACTTCGTCAACGAGCAGGGCAAGATCATCCCCGCCCGCATCACCGGCACCAAGGCCAAGTATCAGCGCCAGCTGTCCGTCGCCATCGAGCGCGCCCGCTTCCTGGCCCTGCTGCCCTACACCGACAAGCACAACGTCTGAGCAGGAGCGCGAACATGGAAATCATCCTGATGGACAAAGTCGTCAACCTGGGCAACCTGGGTGACGTGGTGAAGGTCAAGGACGGCTACGCCCGCAACTTCCTGATCCCCCAAGGCATGGCCAAGCGTGCCACCAAGAGCAACATCGCCGCCTTCGAAGAGCGCAAGGCCGAACTGGAAAAGCAGGCTGCCGAAAAGCTGGCTGCCGCCCAGGCCCGGGCCGAGAAGCTCAACGGCATCACCGTCACCGTGGCCCAGAAGGCCGGCGTGGACGGCCGCCTGTTCGGCTCCGTGACCAACGTGGACATCGCCGCCGCCCTCACCGCCCAGGGCCTGGAAGTGGCCAAGGCTGAAGTGCGTCTGCCGGAAGGCCCGTTCAAGGTGGTGGGCGAGTTCCCCATCACCCTGGCCCTGCATTCCGACGTGACCTGCGACATCACCGTCGCCGTGGTCCCCGAAGCCTGAGCCGGCATCCTCCCCGCCAAAAGGGCCGCGCAAGCGGCCTTTTTGCTTTGCGGCCCGCCGCCGGCCCGGGCGATTTACAATGGCGGGCCCCTCTCCCCAGCCCCCCATGAACCCCGATTTCGACCCCGAACTCAGCGCCCTGAAACTGCCCCCCCATTCCGTGGAGGCGGAACAATCGGTGCTGGGCGGCCTCATGCTGGAAAACAGCGCCTGGGAGCGGGTGGCCGACCTCATCAACGAACACGACTTCTACCGGGCCGACCACCGGGCCATCTGGAAGCAGATCGTCCGCCTCATCGACGAGAACAAGCCCGCCGACGTGGTGACCGTGGCCGAGGCCCTGGAGTCCCATGGCCTGCTGGACGATTCCGGCGGCCTGGCCTACCTGGCCGCCCTGGCCCAGAACACCCCCTCCGCCGCCAACATCCGCCGCTATGCCGAGATCGTCCGGGAGCGCTCGGTGCTGCGCAAGCTCGTGGAAGTGGGCGCCCTCATCAGCGACTCGGCCCTCTCCCCCGCCGGCCGCACCGCCGCCCAGATCCTGGACGAGGCGGAAGCCAGGGTGTTCGAGATCAAGGAGGCCGGCGCCAGAACCACCCAGGGCTTCCAGTCGGTACAGCCCCTGCTGCTGGAAGTGGTGACCCGCATCGACGAGCTCTACAACCGGGACAACCCCAGCGAGGTCACCGGCGTGCCCACCGGCTTCGCCGACCTGGACAGCAAGACCTCGGGCCTGCAACCCGGGGATCTGGTCATCGTGGCCGGCCGCCCCTCCATGGGCAAGACCGCCTTCAGCATCAACATCGCCGAGAACGTGGCCCTGGACACCAACCTGTCGGTGGCCGTGTTCAGTATGGAAATGGGTGCCGCCCAACTGGTCATGCGCATGCTGGGTTCCGTGGGCCGCCTGGACCAGCACAAGCTGCGCACCGGGCGCATCGACGAGGACGACTGGCCGCGCCTGACCCACGCCCTGGGCCGGCTCAACGAGACCCCCTTCTTCATCGACGAATCGCCGGGCCTCACCGCCATGGAAGTGCGCGCCCGGGCCCGCCGCCTGGCCCGCCAGTGCCAGGGTGAACGGCCCCTGGGCCTGATCGTCATCGACTACCTGCAGCTCATGTCCGGCAGCAGCAGCGGCAGCAGCGAGAACCGGGCCACGGAGATCTCCGAGATCTCCCGCTCCCTGAAAAGCCTGGCCAAGGAACTCCACGTGCCGGTCATCGCCCTGTCCCAGTTGAACCGCTCCCTGGAGCAGCGGCCCAACAAGCGGCCGGTGATGTCGGACCTTCGTGAATCGGGCGCCATCGAACAGGACGCGGACGTGATCCTGTTCATCTACCGGGACGAGGTCTACAACCCGGACAGTCCGGACAAGGGCACCGCCGAGATCATCATCGGCAAGCAGCGCAACGGCCCCATCGGTACCGTGCGGCTCACCTTCCTGGGCCAGTTCACCCGCTTCGAGAACTTCGCGGGCGGCAGCGGGGACTATGGGGAATAAGGGATTACCGGCATGTCCCGTCCGCTGATCGCCCGCATCGACACGGCGGCCCTGGCCCACAACCTGGCCGTGGCCCGGCGGGCTGCGCCCGGCGCCCGGATCCTGGCGGTGGTCAAGGCCAACGGCTACGGCCACGGCCTGGCCCGGGTGGCCCGGGCCCTGCGCGGGGCCGACGGCTTCGCGGTGCTGAGCATGGACGAGGCGGCCCTGTTGCGGGCCGAGGGCTACACCCACCCCATCGTCCTGCTGGAAGGCTTCTTCCACCCGGACGAGCTGGCCGACATCGCCCGGCTGCGCCTGCGCCCGGTGATCCACCGGCCGGACCAGGCGGAAATCCTGGCCCGGGCCCGGCTGGAGCACAAGGTTGACGTGTTCCTCAAGATCGACACCGGCATGCGCCGCCTGGGCCTGGAACCCCAGCGGCTCAAGGACACCCTGGCGGTGCTGCGCGGCTCACCCCAGGTGGGCGGCATCACCCTCATGACCCATTTCGCCCGGGCCGACGAGCCGGCCCACGGGGTGGCCGCCCCCCTGGCCCTGTTCCGGGACACCGTGGCCGGCCTGGGCCTGCCCGTCAGCCTGGCCAACTCGGCGGCCCTGCTGGCCTATCCGGAAAGCCACGGCGACTGGGTGCGGCCGGGCATCATGCTCTACGGCGCCTCCCCCTTCGCCGACCGGGACGGCCTGGACCTGGGCCTGTTGCCCGCCATGCATCTGGAAAGCCGGCTCATCGCCACCCGCCTGCTGCGCAAGGGTGAAGGGGTGGGCTACGGCGCCGCCTTCGTGGCCGAACGGGACACCAAGATCGGCGTGGTGGCTTGCGGCTACGCCGACGGCTATCCCCGCCACGCGCCCACGGGCACCCCCCTGCTGGTGGACGGCCGGGAAACCCGCACCCTGGGCCGGGTGTCCATGGACATGCTGTTCGCCGACCTGGGTCCCCTGCCCGGAGCCCACGTGGGCAGCCCGGTGACCCTGTGGGGCCCCGGCCTGCCGGCCGAACGGGTGGCCGCCGCCGCCGGCACCATCGCCTACGAACTGTTCACCGCCCTGGCCCCCCGGGTCCCCGTCGAAGAAACCTGACCCGCAAACCGCCAGCCACCGACCACCGCTACCGACCACCGACTACCCCCTACCGACTCAAATCATGTCCGACATCCTGGAAAAAATCCTGGCCACCAAGCGGGAGGAGATCGCCGCCGCCCGCAAGTCCGAACCCCTGGAAGCCGTGCGGGAAGCCGCCGAATGGATGCCCCCCGCCCGGGACTTCGTGGGTGCCATCGAGCAACGCATCCGGGCCGGACAGGCCGGCGTCATCGCCGAGATCAAGAAGGCCAGCCCCAGCAAGGGGGTGATCCGCCCGGACTTCCGCCCCGCCGAGATCGCCGCCAGTTACGCCGCCGGAGGCGCCGCCTGCCTGTCGGTGCTCACCGACCGGGACTACTTCCAGGGCAGCCCGGAGTATCTCCAGGCGGCCCGGGACGCCTGCGACCTGCCGGTGCTGCGCAAGGACTTCATCATCGACCCCTACCAGGTCTACGAAGCCCGGGCCATGGGCGCCGACTGCATCCTGCTCATCGTGGCCGCCCTGGAAGCGGCGGCCATGGTCGACCTGGAAGCCCTGGCCCGGGAACTGGGCATGGCGGTGCTGGTGGAAAGCCACGACGCCGACGAACTGGAAAGCGCCCTCACCCTGCGCACCCCCCTCATGGGCATCAACAACCGCAACCTGCGCACCTTCGAGACCCGCCTGGCCACCACCCTGGACCTGCTGCCGCGCATCCGCTCCGACGCCACGCCGCGCATCCCGGTCACCGAAAGCGGCATCCTGGGCCCGGCCGACGTGGCCCTCATGCAGGCCAACCAGGTGAACGCCTTCCTGGTGGGCGAGGCCTTCATGCGGGCCCCGGACCCGGGCGCGGAACTCGCCCGCCTGTTCGCCGGTCCCCGCTAGCGATCCCGTCAGGAAAGACCCCAGCCCCCATGCACAAACGCACCTGGATCCTCGCTGCCGCCGTCGTCCTCCTGGCCGGCGGCGGTCTCCTGGCCTGGCACCCCTGGCAGGCCCGGGAGACCGGCCCCCAATATCGCCTGGCCAAGCTTGAGCGGGGCCCCCTGTCCGCCGCCGTCACCGCCAGCGGCAGTCTGTCGGCCCTGGTCACCGTCCAGGTGGGCTCCCAGGTGTCGGGCCAGATCCAGGACATCCGGGTGGATTTCAACAGCGAGGTGAAGGCCGGCCAGGTCATCGCCCGTCTGGACCCGGCCACCTTCGAGTCCCGGGTCAACCAGGCGGAAGCCGACCTGAAGGCCGCCGAGAGCGCCACGGAAGTCTCACGGGGCAGCCTGGTGGTGCGCCAGGCGGAAGCCGGCAAGGCGAAGATCGCCCTGGACGACAGCCTGCGCAACCTGGAGCGCAAGCGGGCCCTGGTGCAGCAGGCCTTCATTTCCGCCGCCGAACTGGACACCGCCCAGGCCGGCGTGGACACCGCCCGGGAACAGGTGCGCCTGGCCCAGGCCGACGTGGCCGTGGCCCAGGCCCAGGTGGCCAGCGCCCAGGCCCAGGTGGCCCAGCGCCAGGCCGCCCTGCGCCAGGCCCGGCTGGAACTGGAGCGGACGGTGATCCGCTCGCCGGTGGACGGGGTGGTCATCAGCCGCAACGTGGACGTGGGCCAGACCGTGGCCGCCTCCCTGCAGGCCCCGGTGCTGTTCACCATCGCCCGGGACCTGCGCCGGATGGAAGTGAACGTGGCCGTGGACGAAGCCGACGTGGGCCGGGTCGGCGCCGGCCAGAAGCTGCGCTTCAGCGTGGACGCCTTCCCCGGCGAACGCTTCCAGGGCCAGGTCACCCAGATCCGCAAGGCGCCCCAGACCAGCAACAACGTGGTCACCTACAGCGTCATGGCCCGGGTGGACAACCCGGAACTGAAACTCCTGCCGGGCATGACCGCCAGCGCCCGCATCCTCACCGAGGAGCGTCAGGACGTCCTCAAGCTGCCCAACGAAGCCCTGCGCTTCCGCCCCGTCCAGGCCGACGGCACCCCCGTCAAGCTGGAAGTGCGCAACCGGGAGGAAGGCCCGGGCATCCCCGGCCGCATCTGGGTCCTCAAGGAAGGCAAACCCGAGCCGGTCAACGTGCGCCTGGGCGTGAGCGACGGCAAGGCCACGGAAATGCTCAGGGGCGAGCTGACAGCCGGCCAGGAAATCATCCTGGGCGTGGAGGAAAGCAGCCTCAACAAGGCCGCCAAGCCCGCCAGGCCCTTCGGCGGAGGGATGTAAAGGCGGTGAGGAGTAAAGGCGGTGAGGGGTGAGGAGTAAATCCCCCATCCGCCCCCTCCTCACTCCTCACTCCTCACTCCTCACTCCTCACTCCTCACCCCTCACCCCTCACCCCTCACCCCTCACCCCTCACCCCTCACCCCTCACTCCTCACTCCTCACTCCTCACCAACCATGCCGCTCATCCAGACCACCGACCTGGCCCGCAGCTACCGCATCGGCGACATCACCGTGCCGGCCTTGCGGGGGGTGAGCCTGGCCATCGAACGGGGGGAATTCGTGGCGGTGATGGGGCCGTCGGGCTCGGGCAAGTCCACTTTCATGAACCTGCTGGGCTGCCTGGACGTGCCCAGCTCCGGGAGCTACAAGCTGGACGGCGAGGAGATCGCCGGCCTGGACCCGGACCGCCAGGCCCGCATCCGCAACCAGCGGATCGGCTTCGTCTTCCAGAATTTCAACCTGCTGCCCCGGGCCTCGGCTTTGGAAAACGTGGAACTGCCCCTGCTCTACGCCCGGGTGCCCGCCGGCGAGCGCCATCACCGGGCCCGGGAGAAACTGGCCAAGGTGGGCCTGGCGGATCGGGGCCACCACCGGCCCATGCAGTTGTCAGGTGGCCAGCAGCAGCGGGTGGCCGTGGCCCGGGCCCTGGTCAACGACCCGCCCCTGATCCTGGCCGACGAACCCACCGGCGCACTGGACACCCGCACCAGCCTGGAGCTCATGGCCCTGTTCCAGGAACTGAACGGCGCCGGCATCACCCTGGTGCTGGTGACCCACGAGCCGGACATCGCCGCCTTCGCCAAGCGGGTGCTGCTGTTCCGCGACGGCAAACTGGTGGAGGACCGGCGGGTGGCGCAGCCCCACCGGGCGGCGGACATGCTGGGACAGGCGGCATGAACCTGGCGGATACCGGCCGTTCGGCCCTGCGCAGCCTGCGGGCCAACAAGATGCGCAGCGCCCTCACCGCCCTGGGCATCATCATCGGCGTGGCGGCGGTGATCACCATGCTGGCGGTGGGCGAAGGGGCCCGCCTGAAGGTGGCGGAGCAACTGAAAAGCCTGGGCTCCAACCTGATGATCGTGCTGCCCGGCACGGTGACCAGCAGCGGCGTGCGGCTGTCCACCGGCAGCCGCAACACCCTCACCGAGAACGATGCCGCCGCCATCCGCGACGAGCTGGGGGGGGTGGTGGCCTCGGCCCCGGCCCTGCGCGGCACGGGCCAGGTGGTGAACGGCAACCTGAACTGGTCCACGGTGATCATGGGCGTCTCCCCGGACTACCTGGCGGCCCGGGAATGGGCCGTGGCCCGGGGCCGGGCCATCGACGAGAACGACTTCCGCTCCTCGGCCAAGGTGGCCCTGGTGGGCCAGACCGTGGCCCAGATGCTGTTCGGCGGCACCGACCCCACGGGCCAGACCATCCGGGTCAAGTACGTGCCCTTCACCATCGTCGGCCTGCTGGAGGCCAAGGGCCAGAGCTACACGGGCCAGGACCAGGACGACGTGGTGCTGATCCCCCTGGGCACGGCCCGGGGCCGCATCCTGGGCCAGGCCCAGGGCCGGCTGCGCAGCGTGGGCCACATCAGCGTGAAGATGGCGGACGGCAGCGACATGAAGCAGGCGGAATCCCAGGTGCGGGAACTGTTGCGCCAACGCCACCGCCTGCAACCGGACCAGGACGACGACTTCAACATCCGCAACCTGTCGGAAGTGGTGGAAGCGGAGCAGGCGGCTTCCCAGGTGCTGTCCTCCCTGCTGGCGGCGGTGGCCTCCGTCTCCCTGCTGGTGGGGGGCATCGGCATCATGAACATCATGCTGGTGTCGGTCACCGAGCGGACCCGGGAGATCGGCATCCGCCTGGCAGTCGGTGCCCGGCAGCGGGACATCCTCACCCAGTTCCTCACCGAGGCGGTGATCCTCTCCCTGGTGGGGGCCCTGGCGGGCATCGCCCTGGGGGTGGGGGGCACCTGGGCCCTGGAACGGTTCGCCGGTTGGGAAGTGGTGCTGCAAAGCCACGCCATCCTCCTGTCAGTGGCGTCGGCCAGCATAGTCGGCGTATTCTTCGGCTGGTATCCGGCGCGCAAGGCATCCCGCCTGGCGCCCATCGAAGCCCTGCGTTACGAGTAGTCTTTCATGCTTTCATCCTCACGGACCCGCGCCATCGCCGCTGCCTGTCTCCTCGGCCTGGGCTCATCCTCGGCCGCCTGGCCCCAGGCCGGCCAGAACGGCACGCCCCCGCCGGCTGCCATGGTCCCGCCCCCCCCGCCCAGCCTGTCGGATCTGGGCAAGTCCCTGCGCGGCTATTTCACCGACGAGGAACTGGACATCCTCTTCCAGTACATGCGCGACTCCTTCATCGCCACCTTCAAGGGGGAGGAGGTGACCCTGCCGGCGGATCTGGCCTTCAAGCTGGAAATCCTCCTGGCGCGCATGAAGAAGGAGGGGGGGCATTATATGGACAACCTGATCCAGCGCCTGGAAAAGGATTTGCAGCGGACCCTGAAGGAAAAGCTCACGCCGCCGGACACCTCGGTGTCACCCTACTCCCCCCCTGCCCTCCTTCCCCCGGTCCCGGCCCAGCCCCCGCTCCCGGTCCAACCGGCCCCAGATCCCCAGCCTGGCGCCCGCTATCTGCCGACAGGCTTTCCCCAGCCCGCCTTCCAGATGCCGGCCACCTACAACCCGCCAGGCTGGCTGCCAATCACCGGCTCCGCCGTGGTGAGCTACACGCCACCCGCCCTCCAGCCCCTGTCCTTCCAGCAGCAGAGCCCGGCCCCCCAGGGCCTGAAACTGCCGGCCCTGCCCTTCCTGCCCTTCCTGTTCCAGCCAGCCGGGTTGACTCCCGACCCCTGATACCGGGGTTCAGGTAGCCTGGCTGGTTCCGGCCGCCAGCCAGTTCAAGCTGGACAGGGCATGATGGGCCGCCTCGAATTCCCCGGCGGCCATGGGTTTGGCGAACAGGAAGCCCTGGGCGATGAAGCCCTGGTCGCCGGCCAGTTGGCTCAAGGTCTTGAACTGCAAGTCCGTCTCCACCCCTTCTGCCACCACTTCCAGGCGCAGGCTCCGGGCCAGGCTCAAGACCGCCTGGGCCACGGCGGTGTCGTCCGCCTCCCGGCCCAGGCCGTTGACGAAGGACTTGTCGATCTTCAGCACGTCCACCTGGAAGCGTTTGAGGTAGGCCAGGGAGGAATAGCCGGTGCCAAAGTCGTCGATGGCCAGCCGGCAGCCCAGGCCTTTGAGGGCCTGGAGCACGGCCTGGCCCCGGGCCACGTCCTCCATGACCACCGATTCGGTGATCTCCAGTTCCAGAGCGGAGCCCGGCAGGCCCCAGCGGTGCAGGGCATAGGCCACCTTGTCGAGGAGGCCGTCGTCGCGGAACTGGGCGGCGGACAGGTTCACCGCCACCCGCAGGCCGGGGTCCAGGCTCTGGCGCCATTGGGCCGCCTGCCGGCAGGCCTCGCTCAAGGCGAAATCGCCCAGTTCGGTGATGAGGCCACATTTTTCCGCCACCGGGATGAAGCGCGCGGGAGGCACCGAGCCCAGATCCGGCGAAGTCCAGCGCATCAGGGCTTCCAGGGCCACCACCCCTTCCCCCGGGGCGATCTGGGGCTGGTAGTGGAGGGCCAGTTCACCGGCCGCCAGGGCATGGCGCAATCCGGCTTCGATGCGCAGGCTTTCGGCCACCCCGGCGGCCATGTCGCCGGTGAAGAATTGGTAGTTGTTGCGGCCCCGCTCCTTGGCCCGGTACATGGCCACGTCGGCGTTCTTCAACAGTTCTTCGGGGGTCTCCCCATCGTTGGGGTAGAAGGTGATGCCCAGGCTCGCGCTGCTGGTCACGTCGTAGCCCATGACCCGGGCAGGCCGGGACAGGGCGCCGATGATCAGTTGGGCGATGCGGGCCATCTCCTGGGGACCCCGGGCGTCCATCAGGACCAGGGCGAATTCGTCCCCCCCCAGGCGGGCCACGGTATCGGATTCGCGCACGCAGGCCTGGAGCCGCTCGGCCATGGCCACCAGCAATTCGTCCCCGGCGGCGTGGCCCAGGGTGTCGTTGACGGTCTTGAAATTGTCCAGGTCGGCAAAGATCAGGGCCAGGTGCTCCTTTTCCCGCCGGCTCTGGGCCAGGGCCTGGCGCAGCCGGTCATGGAACAGCACCCGGTTGGGCAGACCGGTCAAGGTGTCGTAGTAGGCCAGGTTGGCCAGCCGTTCCCGGGTCTGCACCAGTTCCGAGATGTCCGAGGCGATGCCCACGTACAACTCTTCCTCCCCCTGGCCGGAACCGGCGTCGGACCTAGCATGGACGGCATCGATGTTGGTCCATTGCACGTAGTGCTCGCCGCTTTTGCGGCGATTCCACAACTCGCCCTGCCAGCGGCCGGTGCTGACCAGGCTGTCCCACAGGGCCTGGTAGAAGGCGGGCTCCTGGCGGCCGGATTTGAGCAATCGGGGGTTCTGGCCCAGCAATTCCGCCTCGCTGTACCCGGTCATCCGGCAGTAGGCCGGGTTTGCCCGCAGGATCAGGCCCTGCCGGTCGGTGACCACGATGCCCTGCTGACTGTTCTCGAACACCGTGCCGGCCAGGGCCAGATCCTTGGCCCGCTGGCGCAGGCTGTCCAGGTAGCGCACCAGGAGCAGGGCCAGGGCCAGGATCAGGATCAGCACCCCCAGCAGCAGACCGGCCCGGTAATGGCCGGCCCGGGTCTGGGCAGCGATGAGCATCTGGTAATTGGCCGCCATGAGCCGGGACAGGGCCTCCAATCCGCCCCCGTTGGCCAGGCTGCGCAGGTCGTCCTCCAGGGCCGGACTGTTCTGGTGGATGATCTCGCTGTGCCGGCTGAGGCGGCCGAATTCCAGCCGCTGGGACTGGGGCAGCAGGGCTGCCAGGGGGCGCAGAAGATCCAGGACCGCTTCCACCGTCCGGCCCGCCTCCCGGCTTTCCCCCAGAGCCTGGAGGAACAGGGCGTTGTTGAGGGCCATGAGCTCGTGATGCAGGGCCTGGCCTTCCGGGGTGAGGGGCAAGGCGCGCATGAAGGCCTGGGCATCGGTCTGGAAATAGCGCAGGGAATTGCGCACCAGCGCGTTGCGCAACTTGAAGTCCTCCCAGCGCATCTCCCTGCCCTTGACCGCCAACTGGTACTGGGCCAGGGGAGGCACCAGATCCGGCAGCCCGGCCACGCCACCGGCCACACTGGCCTGCTGGGCGCGGATGCTGTCCAGCCAGGCGTTGGCCTCGTCGTAGTTGCCGGTCACGCCGTGGCGCAGACGGATGACCAGTTCCCGGAACCGGCTTTCAGCGGCTTGCAGGCTCTCCAGCCGGGCCCGCAGGGTTTCCTGGCGATCCAGGTTGCCGAGCACGGCGGGCAGCAGCAGGGCCACCCCCACCAGGGCAGCCACGACGGCCAGAAGCACCGCAGTGCGGGAGCGCCTCTGCCGGATCATGGCGCGATCAGGGGCAGACGGCCGTTCTGGGCGCGCAGGAATGCCACCAGCGCCCAGCGCTCTTCCTCGGCCAGGCGGACACCCAACTGGTTGCGGGCCATCACGTCCACCGCCTTGTCCAGGGTGGCGATGCTGCCATCGTGGAAATAAGGGGCGGTGCGCGCCACGTTGCGCAGGGTGGGCACCTTGAAGACGTGCCGGTCTTCTTCCCGGCCGGTGACGTTGAAACGGCCCAGGTCGCTCTTCTGCAGGGCGCCGCCCCGCTCGGCGAAATAGTTGCCCATGACCCCCAGGGTGGCGTACATGTTGCCGCCCATGTTCACCCCCTGGTGACAGGCCACGCAGCCCAGGTTGCGGAACAGGTCCCAGCCGCGCAGGGCATCCGCTGCCAGGGCATTCGCGTCCCCCCGAAGATAGCGGTCGAAGGGGGAATCGGGGGTGATGAGGCTGCGCTCGAACTCGGCGATGGCCCGCTGGATGTGGGCCGGCTGGATGCCGTCAGGCCACAGGGCGGAAAATTCGGCCACGTAGCCAGCATCGCCCCGCAGCTTGGCCATGACCTGGGCCCAGTCGGTGGCCATCTCGATGGGATTGTGCACGGGGCCCTCGGCCTGCTCTTCCAGGGTGGCGGCCCGGCCATCCCAGAACTGGCGGAAGCTGAAGGCACTGTTGAATACCGTGGGACTGTTCAGGGTGCCCATCTGGCCATCCACGCCCATGGCCGTTTCCCGGGCGTCGCCGCCGGCCAGTTCCAAATCGTGGCAGGAGGCGCAGGCCACCGTATCGTCCCGGGACAGGCGCTTGTCGTGGAACAGGCGGCGGCCCAGCGCTACCAGACGGGGGTCCAGATCCAGCGCGCCGGGGATGGGGGTGATGGGCTGGTCGCTGGCCGGTGGGAACAGGGGGGGCGGAAAGGTGGCCGGAGGGGGCGCCGTGGGCCAGACATGGATGGCCACCGCCAAGCCCAGAACGGTCACCAACCCTCCCAGCAGCAGACCCCGCGTACCGATCATTCCGAACCTCATGGAGGTGACTATCGGTCAAGCCCATGGTTAACTTTAGGCGCTCCCCCGATAACCTTGTCCCTCTCCAGGGATTGGGGCCCCTCCGGCCCCCCGTGGAATCAGGGACTGGCCGTCTCCAGGTCGAAGGCGATGGCCTTGAGCCCCTCCCGGGCGCAGGCCTCGTCCTGTTCGCCGGTGGCCGCCCCCGACACCCCCACGGCGCCGACGATGTTGCCCGCCGCCTCGATGGGAATGCCGCCGGCAGAGAACACCAGGCCGTCCACCTTGCCCACGGCGAAGGGCTTGGTGAAGCGGTTCTCCATGGTGGACAGGGGGGCGTTGAAGTTCACCGCCGTGAAGGCCTTCTGCTTGCTGATCTCGATGGTGATCCTGGGTGCCAGGGTGTCGCGCAGGAAGACCATGGGGTCGCCGCTGCGGTCCACCACGGTGACGCCGATCTGGATGCCTTCCTTGCGGCAGGCGGCGATGGTGGCCTGGGCCAGCTTTTCCGAGGCCTCCAGGGTCAGGCGGGGAATCTTGATGACGGCGGGGATGTCGGCGTGGGCGGCGAAGGATGCGGCCAGCAGGGCCGGCAGGACGATCAGGCGTTTCATGGTCTCTCCTCGTGGGTGGCTGGGCACGCCCCCCCGGGCGGAGAGGCTATGCGGCTTCGGCGGCCCGGGCGCGCAACACCTTGATCTGGAACAGGGTGTTGCGCTCATCCTCCTCCAGGGCGGCGCGGATATGATGCACCGTGGCCTGGTAGCGGGGAATGATGTTGTACTTCAGCGCGTTCACCCGTTTCTGGGTCTTGCGGCTGGCCGCCAGGAGACGCCACAGGGCGTTCTCCGCCTCGCCGAGACGGGCCAGGGTCACGGTAAGTTCCCGCAGACGCAGCCGGGCCTCGTCGAAGCTCACGTCGGTCCACATGAGCCCCACCGGTTGCAGGGGCAGGGGGGAGGCGGACACGCTGGGATATTCCACGCCCACGCTGGAACGGGCCACCACCCGCAGGGCCACCGCGGGGTTGAGGCCCACCGAGGCCTGGCGCAGCATCTGCCCGCCCATGCGCATCTGCACGATGCCCAGCCAGTGGTAGGCCTCGGCCAGTTCCCGGGCGGTCTGGGCCCGCAGTTCCCGGTACTGGGCCAGGCGCTCGTAGACCAGCCGGGTCAGCAGGTCCCGTTTCTTCTCCAGCATGGCCCGGCCCTGCTCGAGGAACTTCACCTGGCGCCCGACTTGCAGCAGGGCGCTTTTCGTGGGGGGGACGGAGAGGCGTTTTTTCATTGCTGAGTCGGTAGTCGGTAGAGGGTAGTTGGTAGCATGAAATTACCGCGCCGAAGGCGCGCCGATTTCAAGCTACAGACTACCGACTACACACTACCAACTCCTCCTTTGTGATACTTCGCCAGTTCCTCTTCGCTGACCCGGATGAGGGCTTCGGGGGGCAGCATGGAAAGCAGGTCCCAGGCGATGTTGAGGGTTTCGAACACGCTGCGGTCCTCGTCTTCTCCCTGGCCGATGAAGCGCCGTTCGAAGGCTTCGGCGAAACGCAGGTAGCGGCGGTCGGCGTCGGACAGTTCCTCGGCGCCGATGATGGCGGCCAGGCCGCGCACTTCCAGGGCCTTGGCGTAGCTGGCGAAGAGCTGGCTGGCCACGTGGGGGTGGTCTTCCCGGGTGAAGTTCTTGCCGATGCCGTCCTTCATGAGGCGGGACAGGGAGGGCAGCACGGACACCGGCGGATAGACCCCCTGGTTGGACAGTTCCCGGCCCAGCACGATCTGGCCTTCGGTGATGTAGCCCGTCAGGTCGGGGATGGGGTGGGTGATGTCGTCGGAGGGCATGGACAGCACCGGGATCAGGGTGATGGAACCGCGCCGGTTCTTGATCCGCCCGGCCCGTTCGTAGATCTCCGCCAGGTCGGAGTAGAGGTAGCCCGGATAGCCTTTGCGGGCCGGCACGTCGCCGCGCAGCACGGCCACTTCCCGCAGGGCCTCGGCGTAGGCGGTCATGTCGGTCATCACCACCAGCACGTGGTAATCCAGGTCGAAGGCCAGGTATTCGGCGGCAGTCAGGGCCGCCCGGGGGGTGAGCAGGCGTTCGATGACCGGCTCGTCGGCCAGGTTGAGGAACATCACCACCTTGTTGAGCACCCCCGATTCCTCGAAGCTCTCCTGGAAGAAGCGGGCGTCGGCGTGGGAGGCGCCGAAGGCGGCGAACACCACCACGAATTCCGAGGACTCCTCACCGAGAAGCTTGGCCTGGCGGACGATCTGGGCCGCCACCCGGTTGTGGGGCAGGCCGCCGCCGGAAAACACCGGCAGCTTCTGGCCCCGGGTCAGGGAGTTCATGCCGTCGATGGCGGAGATGCCGGTCTGGATGAATTCCCGGGGGTAGGCCCGGGCTGCCGGGTTGAGGGGCTCGCCGTTCACGTCCCGCCGGTCGGCGGAGATGATGGGGGGCCGGCCGTCCCGGGCCAGGCCGGCGCCGTTGAACACCCGGCCCAGGATGTCCCGGGACACGGGCAGGCGGAAAGGCTCGTCCAGGAAGCGCACCCAGGTGCGCTCCAGGTCCAGCTCGTCGGTGCCCTCGAAGACTTCCACCAGCACGGCATCGTCGGCGGAACGGATCACCAGGCCGTTGCGCAGGTTGCCGGCGTGGTCCTTGATCTGCACCCGGGAACCCGCCGCCACGCCGGGCACCCCGGCCATGACGATGAGCCCCCCCTGGGCGGAGGTGGCGGTGCGGAACTCGATGTTTTTCATGGTGCTACCTTGTCGTCACGCGGCGGGACCGGACTGGGCGTAGTCCAGGGCGATCTGCTCGAACTCGGCGGGGATGCGGGCGATCTTGTCCTTCAGGGCCGCCAGGTCCTCGGACTTGTGCTGGCTCTTCCAGCGCCGGGCCTGGGCCAGCAGGGGCATCTGGATCAGGCGGCGGGCGGAGGCCCCCAGCTTCACCAGTTTCATGCCCTGGCGGTGGATCTCCAGCAGGGCGGCCAGGAGGGCGTACTGCTTTTCCGGGGAGGCGAAGCTGTCGGTGTCATCGGTGGCCGCCTGCTGCAACAGGCCTTCCTTGATGAGACCGGCGGATTCCAGGGTCCAGCGCTGTTCGCTGGACAGGGCTTCCACCCCCACCAGGTTGACGATGCGCTGCAATTCCTCGGATTCGGCCAACAGGTCCAGGGCCTCGGCCCGGGCGGTTTCCCAGCCCGGGTCCACGTTCTCGGCCCACCATTTGGCGGCGGAGGGCACGTAGCCGGAGAAGCTTTCCAGCCAGTCCACCGCCGGGTAGTGGCGGGCGTCGGCCAGTTCCTTGGATAAAGCCCAGAAGGTCTGGATGATTTCCTTGGTGTGGCTGGTGACCGGTTCGGAGAAGTCGCCGCCGGGGGGGGACACGGCGCCGATGAGGGTGACGGAGCCGTGGTCGCCGGACAGGGTTTCCACCCGCCCGGCCCGCTCGTAGAAGGCGGCAAGGCGGGAACCCAGGTAGGCGGGGTAGCCTTCCTCCACGGGCATCTGGCCCAGGCGGCCGGCCACTTCCCGCAGGGCTTCGGCCCAGCGGCTGGTGGAGTCGGCCACCATCACCACGTCGTAGCCCTGGTCGCGGAAGTATTCGGCCAGGGTGATGCCCACGTAGATGGAGGCTTCCCGGGCCACCACCGGCATGTTGGAGGTGTTGGCCACCAGCAGGGTGCGTTCCATGAGGGGCCGGCCGGTGTGGGGATCCTTCAGTTCCGGCATGAATTCCAGCACGTCGGTCAGCTCGTTGCCCCGCTCGCCGCAACCCACGTAGATGACGATCTCGGCGTTGCACCAGCGGGCGATCTGCTGCTGGAGCATGGTCTTGCCGGCACCGAAGGGACCGGGGATGGCCGCCTTGCCGCCCTTCAGCAGGGGGTAGAAGGTGTCCAGGATGCGTTGTCCGGTGATGAGGGGCTTCACCGCGTGGTCCCGGTGCTTGAAGGGACGGGGGGTGCGCACCGGCCAGCGGTGGAACAGGTGGAGCTTTTCGATGCGCCCGTCGTGGCGCTTCACCCGGCCGATCACCTCGTCCACGGTGTAGTCCCCTTCCGGGGCCAGTTCCAGGAGTTCGCCGTGCACGAGGGGCGGGGTGAGGATGCGGTGCAGGATGGATTCGGTCTCCTGGACCGTGCCCAGCACGTCGCCGCCGGCCAGGGGGGTCTCGGCCCGGCGGTGGGGGTCGGGCACGAAGTGCCAGCGTTTGTCCCGGGGCAGGGAAGGTACAGCGACACCCCGGGCGATGCGATCGCCGCTTTGTTCCCAGACCGCATTCAGAGGCCGCTGCACGCCGTCGAAGATGGCGTTGAGCAGCCCCGGGCCCAGCTCCACGGACAGGGGCCAGCCCAGTCCTTCCGCCACTTCGCCGGGCTTGAGGCCCGCCGTGTCTTCGTAGAGTTGCGCCAGGGCGGTTTCGCCGTCCCGGCCGATGACTTCGCCCACCAGCCCGATGCGACCCACCCGCACCTGTTCGCCGATCACCGTTTCCGGCAATTCCAGCTTGACCAGGGGACCGTTGACTTCAAGGATTTTGCCCATGTTTTCCTCTTTGAGCGGGTAGTCGGTGGTCGGTAGCTGGTAGCTTTGATTAGCGCGCCGAAGGCGCGGAAACTCAAGCTACAGACTACCGACCACCGACTACCGACTACCGACTTCATTTCATCATCTCGCCAACACGCTCAGATCCGGGGCGCTGGCGAACAGGCGTTCCATGGCCACCCGGGCCAGTTCATCGGCCAGGCGGGCCTGGCGGGCTTCGAAGGTCTGGTCCAGTTGGGCCCGGTTGTCGGCCAGGCGCACCCGGAAGCCGCCGTCGCTGCGTCCGCCGTGGAAGGCCAGTTCCACCTTGCGGCCCGGGGCCACCCGGCTGGTCATCGCTGACCAGGACAGGGTGAGCCGGGCCTGGTCCTCGGGTCGGGCTTCCACCACCAGATCGCCGTCGGGCAGGGCCTGGACGGCAGCGGCCAGCCAGCTTTCCAGGATTTCCATATAGCGCGGGTCGTCGTCCACCAGTTCCTGGAAGGCCAGTTGCACCCCGGACAGGGTGGCCTCGGTGAGGGCCCAGCGCAGCCGATCCAGTTCGGCGGCCAGGCGGGTTTCCGCCGCCTGGGTGTGGCGGCGCACCAGGCGCTCGGCCTCGGCCTTGGCGGCCAGCACTTCCCGCTCCTCGGCCAGCTGCAACCGCTCGGCCGACTCGGTGAGGATGCGCGCCTTGGCCGCCTCGGCGTTCTGCCGCTGCTCCCGGGCCAGGGATTCGGCCTGGCGGATCAGGGCCTGTTCCAGTTGGGTGACTTGGGTTTCCGCTTCCATGTTTTCTCCAGTGCGCTATGCCGGTGCGACGCTACTTCAGGGCCTCGGGCCCCAGCACCGCCCGCACCACTTCGTCCACCGCCGGGGCGTAGTCCTGGGGGGCGGACAAGGGGGGCAGCTCGGTGACCACGATGCGCCCGCCCTCGTTGCGCAGGCGGTTCAGCCAGGGGCCGCCGGCGTGGGCCAGGCCCGACTCCAGCAGCACCAGGGCCTCGCTGCCGTCCTTCACCAGCCCGGCCAGGACCTGCTCCAGGGTGTCCGGGTCGGCGTCCGGGTGGACCTCGGCCCCGATCAGGCTGAAGCCTTCCACCAGCCCGGCGCTGCCCAGCACCACCAGGCGCCCGGCCGTCGGAACCTTGTCGCTGTCGGCCTTCACGCCGCCTCCGTCACAGCTTGCCCAGCAGCAGGATGGACATGACCAGGCCGTAGATGGCGATACCTTCCGCCAGGCCCATGTAGATCAGGGTGCGGCCGAACATCTCCGGCTTCTCGGCGATGACCGCCAGGGCCGCCGCGCCCACCGGACCCAGAGCGATGCCGGCGCCGATGGCCGCCAGGCCCGTGGGCAGGCCGATGCCGATGAGGGCCAGGCCCACCGCCATGGAGATGCCCTCGCCACCGCCACTGGCCGCCGCTTCCTGGGCCATGACGTCCTGTACGCCCAGGTAGAGAAAACCGGCCACGGCCAGGCCGAAGACCAGGAAATTGCCCAGCACCCCACCCTTGAGCCAGCCCGGCGATGGCAGCCGCCGGGGCTTCATCTCCAGCCAGACACCCGCCGCGATGGTGGCGGCTACGGACAGTCCCATCAGTGCGATCAACCAGCTCATTTTTTCTCCTTTCAATCGAACCGCAACCAGCCAGGCGTGCCCACACGCCCCGCCGCTAACTCCGCACCAGTTTCAACGGCACGAACTCGGTGCCGTCGCCGCTGAAGAAGCGGGAAAATCCTTCGTAGTACATGAGGCGCAGGGCCTGGATGGCGACGATGCCCCCTTCCAGGACGATGATCACCACGTTGCCCAGCACTACGGTGGTCCAGTGGCCGAAAGCGCCCATGCCGTTGGCCAGGGTGAACACGGCCAGGGCCAGGGCCACGTGGTTCAGGCTGAAGGCCGCCACCCGCATGAAGGACAGGGTGTTGGCGAACAGATTGATGCCCGTCTCCAGGGTTTCGATGCTGGTCACCAGGACCCGTTCGCCCAGGCCGGCCCGGGTTTCCACCCACTTGTACACGGCCACCGCGGCCAGCCCCAGGCCGGCCAGGATCCAGGATGGGGCGGCCAGGTCGGCGCCGCCGGCCAGGCTCACCACGCCCCCCACGGCGCCCAGATAGAAGACCAGGCCGGCCACGCCGGTGGAGTCGAACAGGGCTTCGTGGGCGTGGCCCGCCGTGAACTTGTTGCGGGCGTTGACCAGCAGGGTGAGGACGATGAAGCCCACGCCGAAGGACACCGCCAGGGTCAGCATCTGGGTGGGGTGGTGCAGGGGGGACATCCACAGGGGGGGAAGCACGTCCTCGTAACCGAAGAGGCTGCCGTAGAGCAGGCCGAACAGCATGGACACCGCACCGGCCGCGATGCCGATCCAGGCCATGGCGCCCAGTTTGCGCAGCAAGCCGAGGGACAGCAGCAGGATCACGGCGCCGTGGCCGATGTCGCCGAACATGGCGCCGAAAAGAAGCAGATAGGTGAGGGCGAAGGGCAGGGTGGGGTCGAACTCCCCGTAGCGGGGCACCCCGTAGCTCTTCACCAGGGGCACGAAGGGCTTGAGCCAGGTCGGGTAGCGGACCAGGGAGGGCACCTGGGCGGCCTCGTGGGCGGCGGGCTCTTCCACGTCCAGCCAATAGCGCCCGTGGAAGCGGGCTTCCAGGGCCGCTTTCAGTTCATCGAGACGGCGGCGGGGAATCCAGCCGGCCAGGCCGGCCAGGCCGCCCTTGCCACGCACGCCGGTGCTGGCCGCCTCGGCCAGGGGCCGGCCCAGGGCCACCCGCAGGCGGGCCTCTTCCAGGCCGGAGCGGTACTTGCCGCGCAGGTCGTCCATGACCTTGCACTCGGCCACGTTCAGTTCTTCCACGTACTTGCGTTCCTGCTGCAACCAGGCCCGGGCGGCCTGGGGATGGGTACGCAGTTCCTCGGGCACGGGCAGTTCCCGCCAGCCGGCCTGGGACAGGACGCCGCGGATTTCCTCCTGGCGGTCCCGGGGGCCGGCGATGACCGCGTAGGCCTGGTCGCCGATGTGGTCGAAGGTGGAGAGCAGGGCGCCGGTCATGGTGAGGGCCTCGGTGACCCGCTTGACGCTGCCGGCCGGCAGACTGCCGATGTTCACGGCCAGGAGACCGTCGGGGCGCAGCAACTGGGCCAGATCCACGTTGAGCCGCTCCAGCTTGGTGAGGGTTTCCTCCAGGGCGTCCAGATGGCGCACTTCCTCCTGGATGCGCGACTGGCCCTCGTGGACTGCCAGGCAACTGCTCCACACGCCCTTGAGCCAGCCGTTCAATTCCTCCAGGTCGGCCAGGGTGGGGGCGGCCGCCCCGTCGGGAATGTCCAGTTCCGCCAGGCCGCCGCAGTGCTCCACCAGCTTGGAGACCCGGGACTCGGCCAGTTGCCAGGCTTCCCGGTAGGTTTCGGCGGGGGTTTCGTCGAGGGCCTCGGGCACGCCGGGGGCGGGGCTGAAGATGCCGAAGCGGGCCAGTTCCAGGGCGGCGTCGGGGGCCTCGGTGGCGAGCATGAGCAGGCGGATGCGCAGCAGGGGTTCGGCGCGGAACATCAGGCGAGGCCCTCCTGGACGGGGAACATGGCCAGGCGGATGTCGGCCGGGGCCAGATCCAGATGCCGGCCGCGCAGGATGGCGCGCACCGAGCGCAGATCCCGCTCCCGCAGGATCAGGTAGGCGAAGGCCCGGGCGATGGCCGGTGCGCCGGAATGCAGGACCTTGGCGGCGGTCTCGGCGGCGGCGGACTCCATGCGCGAGAACACGGCGGGGATGCCGGAAAACTCCCCCAGCACCCGCTGCCATTGCTCGGGCAGGGCGGCCAGGACGGCCTCCGGACTGCCCAGGGCGGCCAGTTCCCGCAACCGGGATGAGGGCAGGCTGTAGTGGGAGGCCACCAGCAGGAAATAGACCTGGGCGGGGGGCAGGTTGTAGTTGAAGCGGTAGCGCAGCATCCACACCAGGTTGATGCGGTCGATGAGGCTGCCCATGAGGCGGCGGAAGGCGGCGCCGGCTTCGTTTTCCAGGGGCTGGGCCCGGTGGGCCAGGCCTTCGTAGTAGCCCCGGTCCAGGGCCGCGTCCAGGATGAAGGGGTCGTGGCTTTCCTCGAAGGCCCGCCGGGCCTGGCGGACGATGCCCGCATAGGGGCCGGCTTCCAGGCGGCGCAACAGTTCCCCCACGTCCTCTGCATGGGACAGATCCTGCACGTCCAGGCGGCCGAAGGCACCCATGGGGGTGAGCCGGGCCAGCAGGGCGGCGGGCCGCTCGCCGGTCATCTTGCCGCGCAACAGGGTCTTCACGTTGCTGACCTCGAAGCGCTCGGTCCAGTAGATGAGGAAATTGCGCGCCGCGCCGGACAGGGGGCGGATCAGTACCCGGGTCTCGTCCAGCACCTGGGCGATGATGCGCTGTTCCAGGGAACGGTGATCCAGGTTGTCGAAGCCGGCGGCCAGTTGCGGCAGGCCCCGGTTGCCCAGGGCTTCGGCCATCTCCCCATGGGGCGTGGCCAGCACGGCGTTGAAGTCCGCGTTGCGCCAGAGGCGGCCGGAGAACAGGCTGACGCGGGTGTTCAGATAGGCTGACACGGCGTGTGGGCGTCGAAAGATGGGGGGGCGATCCTCAGTGGGCGGGATCCAGGAGCAGGTTGAGGGCCGCGTCCACGGCCTCCTGCTCGTGGCGGGAGGCCATGTCGCGCAGGCCTCGCTGCCGTTCCTCGTATTTGCGGGCCAGTTCGGCCACCGCCTGGTCGGCCCGGCTGGCAGCCTCCTTCATGAAGGGGGCGCGCAACTCGGCACGGCCGGCCTCGAAGCGGGTCTCCGCTTCCCGGGATGCGGCCAGGGCGTCGTCCAGCAGGCGCTGCCGTTCGGCGCTGGCGGCCTCGATGATGCCCTGGGCCCGGGCTTCAGCTTCCAGCAGGCGTTTGAGCGGGTCATCCATTTGTTCTTTCCCCTTGTCCTCAAGGCGCATTGTTCACGGATAACGGCTGATCCGGGCGGACCCCGTACTTGCGCCGTCGGGCCCGGCCCCAGGGGCACCCACCGCCGGTGAGGGCCAATTCGGCCTTCTGCACTGCTCTGGCCCAGCCCACGCCCTGTCGGGCCCGGGTGCACACGGGGCAACCATACTCGCAATACTCGGGATCATCCAGGTGGAAGATGGGCATCTTCCACCCGCCCCAGGCATAGGTCCTGCCCATTGCTTCAGTTCGTTCTTCACGCATGTCACACCTCCTTATCCCCCCCCTCCGGGGAGGAAGGGGCGTCTCACTTCACCTTCACCTGCACCAGTTCGTCGCCCTCCGGATCGGTCACGTGCACGGCGCAGGCGATGCACGGGTCGAAGCTGTGGATGGTGCGCAGGATCTCGATGGGCTGCTTGGGATCGTGCATGACGTGGTTGTGCTGCAAGGCCGCCTCATAGGGCCCGGACTGGCCCTGCACGTCCCGGGGGCCGGCGTTCCAGGTGCTGGGCACGATGGCCTGGTAGTTGGCGATGCGCCCGTCTTCGATGACGATCCAGTGGGACAGGCCGCCCCGGGGCGCTTCCATGAGGCCCACCCCGTGCAGGGACTTGGGCCAACTGGAGGGATCCCAGTACTGGTCGTTGAAGGTGCGCAGGTCGCCAGCCTTGATGTTGGCCATGAGCTTGTCGAACATGCCCTGCATGGCATCGGCGATGACCTTGCTTTCCAGTCCCCGGGCAGCGGTGCGGCCCAAGGTGGAGAACAGGGCGGTGACCGGCACGTCCAGGGTCTTCAGGGTGTAGTCCACCAGTTCCTTCATCTGCTTGTTGCCGCTGGCGTACATGATGAGGGCCCGGGCCAGGGGCCCCACTTCCATGGGCTTGCCCTTCCAGCGCGGCGACTTGAGCCAGGAATACTTCTGGTCCACGTCCAGGTGCTCGTAGGGGGGCTTGGGACCGGTGTAGTTCAGTTCGGTCTCGCCCTTCCAGGGGTGCAGGCCCTTGTCGTCACCCTCCTGGTACTTGTACCAGGCGTGGTTCACGAATTCCTGGATCTCGTTGTCGTCGTCCAGGTTGATGGGGTGGATCCTGCTGATGTCGCCATCCAGGATGACCCCCCGGGGAATCAGGTAGGAGTCGGGGGTCCACATGTCCTTCTCGGGCAGATCGCCGAAGGACAGATAGTTGCCGCCGGAACTGCCCATGGCGCCCCAGTCCTTGTAGAAGGAGGCGATGGCCAGCAGGTCGGGAATGTAGACCTGGTCCACGAAGTCCTTCATCTGCTTGATGACGTTCTGCACGGTCTGCAGGCCCACCATGTTCACCGCGGTGGCGTCCTGGCCGCCCCGATACATGGGCCCATGGCCCGCACCGCCGCCGGTGTGCACGGAGATGGCCGCCGGGGTGCCGCCCACCACGAAGTTGGGGTGGGGGTTCTTGCCGCCGAAGATGGCATGAAGCTTCACCACGTCCCGCTGCCAGGCCAGGGCTTCCAGGTAGTGGGCCACGGCCATGAGGTTGGCTTCCGGGGGCAGCTTGTAGGCCGGGTGGCCCCAGTAAGCGTTGGAAAAGATGCCCAACTGGCCCTGTTCCACGAAGGTCTTCACCCGCTTCTGCACGTCGGCGAAGTAACCTGGAGAGGACTTGGGATAGCTGCTGATGCTCTGGGCCAGGGCCGAAGTGGCCTTGGGATCGGCCTTCAGGGCGGACACCACGTCCACCCAGTCCAGGGCGTGCAGGTGGTAGAAGTGCATGACGTGGTCATGGACGTACTGGGCGGCGATCATCAGGTTGCGGATGATCTCCGCGTTGGCCGGGATGGTGTAGCTGGGGATGGCCCGGTGGATGGCGTCCTCCACGGAGCGGATGGAGGCCATGCCGTGGACCAGGGTGCAGACCCCGCAGATGCGCTGGGCGAAGGCCCAGGCGTCCCGGGGGTCCCGGCCGCGCAGGATGATCTCGATGCCGCGCACCATGGTGCCGGCGGAGGAGGCCCGGGTGATCTTGCCGGTTTCGTCCGTTTCCGCCTCGATGCGCAAGTGGCCTTCGATGCGGGTGATGGGATCGACGACGATGCGTGCAGACATGTCCGTTCTTCCTTATGGATTCATTGATTCATGAAGGCATCGAGGACGCGGTACTGCTCCTCGGCCTCCCGGTTTTCGGTGCCGGCGCCGGTGGCGACGGTTTCACAGGTGCGGGCCATGCGGGCCTGCATGGCCGCGTCCCAGGCCAGGTTCTCGCCTTCCCCAGCCGGCCGGACGCAGGCCACCGCGGCCTTGGCCACGAAGTGGCCGGCCTGGGCGCCCCAGTCGGTTTCCTTGCCGCACTGGGTGAAGCTCTCCACCCGGGCGCTGTTGGCCGCCTGGGACACCACGGTGAGCTCCGCTTCGCTGATGTCGGCCCGGGCGGCCACCTCCAGGGCGGCTTTCACCCGCACGTCGCTGGACAGGCCGAAGACCCGCTGCACGAAGGCGGCGGCCACCTGGCGCTGCTTGGCCACGGACAGCCCGGCCAGGGCAGCCTTGAATTCCTTGTCGTTGCCGATTGCCATGGCTCAGGCTCCTTTCTCGGGAATGTGCTCGGCGATCATCTCGGTGAGGCCGACCACGGGGATGTCCATCTGGTAATGCTCCAGGCCTTCTTCCAGCACGATGCGGCAGTTGGCGCAGGCCGTGACCAGGCGGTCCGGTTTCACCGCGTCCAGTTGGGATTTCTTCTTCTTGAAGGCCTCGATGCGCAGTTCCTCGCCCTCTTCGATGGCCGAGGCACCGCCGCCGCCGCCGCAACACCAGTTGATGAAGCCGGGATCGGGCATCTCGACGAAGTTCTTCGCCACCATCTTCATGAGGTTGCGCTGGGGCTGGATCACACCGCCCCGGCGGGCCAGTTGGCAGGGATCGTGGAAGGTGAGCTTGTCGGTCTCGAAGCCTTCGGTCTTGAGCAGGCCCTGCTCCTGGAACTCGCCCAGCACCTCGATGATGTGTTTCACCTGGAAGGTGAAGGGCCGGCCGATGAGGTTGGCCCCTTCCCAGCGCAGGGCGGTGTAGGCGTGGCCGCATTCCGGGCTGATGACGGTCTTGACCTTGAGCTTCTCGGCGCCGTCGACGATGCGCGAAACGATCACCCGGGCCAGGTCCGAGTTGCCGATCTGCATGCCGGCGTTGGTGGCCTCGAAGGCGGTGGAGCAGAGGGTCCAGGTCTTGCCGGCCTGCTGCATGATCTTGGCGATGGCCCCCAGATACTCGGGGAAGTTGATGATCTCCATGGAGGAGAGCATGACCATGTACTCGGCGCCTTCCGCATCCAGGGGGATGGGAATGCCGTAGTCTTCTTCCACGTGCTTCATCTGGGCCTTCACCGCCGGCAGTTTCACGCCCATGGGGCTGCCGATGGTGACGGTGCGGTTCACCGCACCCTTGATGCCGTCCGGGGCGTTGCCCGAGGCCGACATGCCTTCCCGCAGCTTGCGCACCATGTAGACGATGTCGTTGCCCACCGGGCAGACCACCGAACAGCGGCCGCACAGGGTGCAGGAGTTGTAGACCAGTTCCTGCCATTCGCCCAGTTCCGCGTCGGTGACGGGCTTGGACAGGCCGGCCAGCTTCTTCAGCCGGCCCAGCAGGGTGTATTCCTGCTCGTAGACCCGGCGCAGGGGCTCCAGCTTGTGGATGGGGGTGTACTTGGGATCGCCGGTTTCCGTGTAGAACAGGCAGGCCTCGGCACACAGGCCGCAGTGCACGCAACTGTTGAAGTAGCTGGCGATGGGGGCGTCGATGACTTCCTTGAGGACCCGGACGCCTTTTTCGAGTGTGGCGCTCATACCGCAACTCCTTTGTGACCGTTGACCGCACCGTTGTAGTAGCGCGAACCCCAGACCGTGAAGGCATGGAACAGTTTGGTGAAAGGCAGGACCACCAGCAGGATTTCCACGGAGAGGATGTGCAGGGCGAGCATGGTGGTATAGGGCAGCAGCAGGTGCTGCACGGCCATCCAGCCGGTGAGCACGGGCAGGAAGGTCACTGTCCAGGTGAACCAGTCCTCGAAGGTGGACAGGTAGCGTTTCACCGGCTTGTTGATGCGGTCCGCCAGGACCACCACCATGGCGGCGATGGTGATGACCGCCACCAGGTCCACGAACTGGGACGGCAGGCCGGGCCAGGACAGGCCCACCACGCTCTCGATGAACTTGATGTGGGGCGCGAACAGGAACACCACGACGGCCAGGCCGATGTGGAAGACGTAGCCACCGATGTAGCTCACCGGGGACTTCTTCACCATGCCCATGTCCTTGGGCGGCATGGAGCGGCGGAACACGGTGTGCCAGCCGGAGGCGCCGGGCACGTTCCGGGGCGCGGAGAGATCCTTCTTGCGGCCCAGGCTGTAGATCTCGATGAGGCGCCAGATGACGCCCAAGAGAAAGATGCCCACGGCGATGTTGAGTCCGGTTCCACGAACCCAGGTCAGGAATTGCATTTCATTCATGGTCATTTCTCCAGATCAGCCAGGGTGGTGGTCTCATGGCCGCCCTTGGCGCCGCTCTTCTTGGCCCGGTTGGCGAAGCTCACCGCCACGCCCGCCGCCGCGCCAACCGCGACCGCCCCGGCGACCACCTTCAGAGGGTCCGCAGGCATCGACAGGGCCTTGTAGAAGCCACCGCCGTCCCAGAAATCCGGCTCCGAGCAACCCAGGCAGCCGTGACCGGATTCCACGGGCCAGGAGGTGCCGCCGTTCCACTTCACCGTGGCACAGGCGTTGTAGGTGACCGGGCCCTTGCAGCCCAGTTCGAACAGGCACCAGCCCTTGCGCGCCCCTTCGTCGTCGAAGGTCTTGGCGAACTTGCCCTGGTCGTAGAAGGGCCGCCGGTAGCAACGGTCGTGGATGGTCTCGCCGTAGAAGGCCTTGGGCCGGCCCAGCTTGTCCATTTCGGGCAGGCTGCCGAAGGTGAGGAAGTGGGCCAGCACGCCGGTCATGACCACCGGAATGGGCGGGCAACCGGGGATGTTGATGATGGGCTTGTCCTTGATCACGTCGGACACGGACACCGCCCCGGTGGGATTGGGATTGGCCTTGGGGATGCCGCCGTAGGCGGCGCAGGAACCCATGGCGACGATGGCCGCCGCCCCCTTGGCCACTTCCTTCAGGGCCTCCAGGTTGGACTTGCCGGCGATGCAGGAGTAGGCCCCGTCCAGCCCCAGGGGTACCGAGCCATCGACGATGAGCAGGTACTTGCCCTCGTTCTCCTTCATGGCGTTGTGCAGGGCTTCCTCGGCCTGATGACCGGCAGCGGCCATGAGGGTCTCCTGATAATCCAGGGACACCATGTCGAAGATCATGCCCTCGATGGAGGGGGAGTGGGAGCGGGTGATGGATTCCGTGCAGCCCGTGCATTCCTGGAAGGGCAGCCAGATCACCGAGGGCCGCTTGGCGGCCGCAGGCGCCGCCGCCATGGCTTCGGCCATGGCCCGCCCCGCCGAGGGGGGCAGCGCCATCATGGACGCCAGGGTGGCACAGTACTTGAGGAAGGAGCGGCGGGAAACCCCGTACCGCGCGAGGGTGTCGATCAAAGGACCTTGCATGATGCTTCGCCTCCTGGCTGCAAATCACGTTCCGGTAAGGGTCCGCCCGGTTCTTGGTGCAATGCGGCGGGCCTGTTTCAGCATAGATCAGAAATCAGTAATTCAAGATGTTCTAATCCACTTTGAACATCGTCCGGGTGGGCTTTCACGAGCTCCGGCACGAAGGCCGTCTCGATGAATTCCGACACCACGGCTCCCTTCTCGTTGTGATGGGTCACCCACCAGACGCCCTGGCAACCCGTTTCTTCCAAAGTTGACTGTCCTTCCGCCTCCAGCGCCACGCGAATCTCGCCATTGCCCAGACGCTCCCGCAGCCACGCCCGGTCGGCGGGGGTGAGGGGCAGGGCCTGGAGGTCGATGGCGGCAGTCTCACCGCAATCCAGCAGGCGGCGCAGGTGTTCGGCGATCTCGCGCAGCAGTATCGGCGCGTTGCCGGTAAGACTTGAGGCGACCCCTTGGATGACGGGGATGTCAGCGAGGGACATGGTTCCAGTCCTGGATGAGTTGGCGGATGGCGGTACAGGCCGGGCCGATGGCCGCAGCCACTTCCGGGGTGGGCAGCTCGCCCCAGTCCACCAGCCGAGGCTGGATGGCCAGCATGGCCCGCCGCTCCGGCCAGTGTCCGGCCAGCAGGGCGATGGCGCGCAGGTCGGTGAGGCCCACCTCGTGCACCGAGGATTTGCGGTTGCCCAGCAGGAAGGCGTCCATGGCCTCCCCTTCGAGGAGTTGCCAACTGCCCGGCGGGGCGTTGAGTTGGGCGGCGTCCACCACGATGAGGGCGTCTGCCTCTTCGATGGGACCGGCCAGGGTGAAGGAGAGGGTTCCGCCATCCAGATATTCGACGTTGTCGAGGGGCGGTTGCTGGCCAGCGAGGGCGTGGATCACGTGGATGCCAACCCCTTCGTCGCTGAGCAGGGTATTGCCGATACCGAGCACTAGAGTTCTCATATGGCCTCAGGTTAGTTTGCAGTCGCAGCAAAAACAACCCGGAAATTTGCTCAAGATGTTGATATTGCTCAATATTTCTGCAACATTTCGGATAGTTTCATCTGCATTCAAGGACTTATGCTCTGTATTGGATTTTTTAATCGGTGATTTCATGTGCCTAGCCATTCCCATGCGCATCACGGCGGTCGAGGGCTTTTCCGCCCGTTGCGAAGCCCGCGGCATCCAGCGGGACATCTCCCTCTTCATGCTCCAGGATGAACCGCCCGCTGTGGGCGACTACGTCATGGTCAGTCTGGGCCAGGCCGTGCGGGTGGTGAGCGAGGAGGACGCCCGCCTGTCCTGGGAGCTTTACGACCAGATTCTGGCGGAGACCCCCAATGCTTGAGCCGGCTGCCCTGGTGGGGGAACAGATCGCCACCCTGGATCAGGTGCGGGTCACCCTCATCGACCAGGCCATTCATTTCGGCCCCAAGCTGGTGGTGGCCCTGGTGATCCTGGTGGCGGGCTTCTTCGTGGGCCGCTGGCTGGGCCGCCTGGCGGATCGGGGGCTGGAGCAACTGGCCATCGAGGATCCCATGCGCCAGTTGCTGGTCCGGCTGGTGCGCCTGTTCGTGCTGGGGCTGTTCCTCATCCTGGCCCTGCAGAACCTGGGCGTGGAACTGCTGCCCCTCATCGCCGGCCTGGGGGTGGCGGGCGCCGGCATCGCCCTGGCCATGCAGGGGGTGCTGAGCAACCTGGCGGCGGGCCTCACCATCATCTTCACCCGCCCCTTCCGCATCGGCGAATACATTGCCATCGTGGGGGAGGAGGGCACGGTCCAGGAGATCAGCCTGTTCAACACCATCCTGGGCCATGCGGATTGCTCCCGGGTGGTGATACCCAACCGGCGCATCGTCGGGGAGATCCTGCACAACCATGGCGACATCCGCCAACTGGATCTGGCCGTGGGTGTGGCCTACGACACGGATCTGGAGGCCGCCCTGGCCACCCTGCGCGGCGTCCTGACCGCCAATCCCCGGGTGTTGCGGACACCGGAAGCCGTGTTGAACGTCGCCACCCTGGCCGATTCCAGCGTCACGATCGCCATGAAACCCTGGGTGAAGGTGGTGGATTACCAGGCTGCCGGCGGGGAATTGAACCAGGCCATGCTGGCCGCCCTGCGTGCCCAGGGGATCGCCATCCCCTTCCCCCAGCGGGAAATCCGCCTGCTGGGGCCTTGAACACGGCTCAGACGGCCCGGCTTTCCTCCTGCTGGGCGGTCGGGTCGAACTCGGCCCGCACCGCTTCCAGGGCATCCTTCAGGCTTTCCTCCGACAGGTTGTTCAGGCTTTCCGCCAGCACTTCGGCGGCATCGATGGTGTCCTGGTCCTGGGGCAGGGCGTCGGAGTCCAGGTTGGCTACCAGCACGGCGGCCGCGCCCACCACCTGCAGGAGTTTCTGCCGCTCGGCCATGAGCATTTCGATCTCATCGCGCAGAAGGCGGACTTCCTGGTCGTTCAAGGCATGGACGGTCATGATGGGGCTCCTGCGTGCTGGAGCGGTGGATAATACTCCCGTCACCCCCATCCGCTGAACACCGCCGCGTGCTGCGCCCCGCCCATCTCGACCTCTCCCTCATCGGCCAGCCCCTGCCCTGGGATCTGTTCACCGAATCCGGCGTGCTGGTGGCCGGCCAGGGCCTGGTCATCGCCGATGAGAACCACTTCCTGCGCCTGGCGGGCCGCGCCCTCTTCGTGAAGAGCGAACCTGGCCCCAACCTGGGGGGCTTGCCGGAACGCCTGACGGAATTGGTCGCCCAGGCCGACGCCCTGCTCTCTGCCCCGCCCGAAGCCTTGGACGTGGTGGCCCTGGATCACACGGCCCGGGACCTGTCCGCCCTCTGGCAGGTGGATGCCGACGCCTGCCTGGGTTTCACCCGCCGGGCCGGCCGGGTCCGTCCCGCCGTGACCCATAGCGTGCAGGTCCTGTTCGTCAGCCTGCTGCTGGCCGACCAACTGGAAATCGGCGCTGCCGAACGGGACAGCCTGGCCGGTGCCGCCCTTTCCATGAACCTGGGGGACCTGGAACTCCACGACCGGCTGGCGGAACCGCACCCCAGCCTCACCGCCGAGGATCGCCGCCGCTTGCGGGAACCCCCCCGCCGTGCCGCCGAACTGCTGGCGGCGGCCGGTCTGGCCGACCCGGTCTGGCTGGCCTGCGTACTCCAGCACCACGAGAGCATGGATGGCAGCGGCTATCCGGCTGGCCTCGCCGGACCCGACCTGGGGCTGGGTGCCCGCATCTTGCGGGTGGCCGACATCTACTGCGGCAAGACCGGTGCCCGGGAATACCACCCGACCCATTCCACCCGCCTGGCCGTGCAGGAGATCTTCGGCCGGGAAAGGACCGGCCTGGACAGCCAACTGGCCATCCTGCTGCTGCGCCGCCTGGGGGTCTATCCGCCAGGCACCCTGGTGCGCCTGGCCAGCCGGGAAATCGCCTGCATCACCCGGCGGGGGCGGGGGGGGCTGGTTCGCTTCGCCGTCAGTTTTCTGGATGCCCGGGGCCGGCCCCTGGATCCGCCCCGGGAACGGGACCTGGACACCCGCCAGTACCAGTTGCGCGGCGTGGTGGATACCGAGCCCCACTGGCCCGCCATCGACTGGAAATGCCTCTGGGGATACTGACATGGCCCATCCTGGTGACACCCCCCTGCCCTCCCCCTTCGTGCTGGACGCCACCGCGGAGAATTTCGACGCCCTGGTGCTGGGCAACTCCCGCAGGGGTCTGGTGCTGGTCCACTTCTGGTCGCCCCGGGCCGGCCCCTGCCTGGTGCTCATGCCCCGCCTGGCCACCCTGGCCCGGGACTACGGCGGACGCTTCCTCATGGTCATGGCCAACACCGACGAACTGGGCCGCCAGGCCCGGGCCCTGGGGGTGACCAGCGTGCCCACGGTGAAATTCTTCCTGGGCGGGGAAGCGGTCCACACCATCCATGGCGCCGAGCCGGACAGCACCTTCCACGAAGCCCTGGGCCGCTTCCTGGCCAATGAGGACGAACAGGAACGGCAGGCCGCCCTGGCCCTGCACCAGGCAGGCCGCAGCGACGAAGCCATCGCCCGGCTGGCAAGGCTGGCCGTGGAACGGCCCGACGATCTGGCCGTGGCCACGGACCTGGCCAAGCTGCTCACCTTGGCGGGCCGCCCGGGGGAAGCCCTGGATCTCCTCTCGGCCCTGCCGTCCGCGGCCCGGGGGGCGGAGCCGGTGGCCACCTTGCTGGCCCACCTGGAGCTCATCCAGATTGCCGCCAGCGGCCCCGAGGACGCGCAAGACCGCCTGGCGGCCGATCCACAGGACCTGGAGGCGCGACTGACCCTGGCCGCCCGGGCCCTCTTCGACGACCAGCCCGAGGCGGCCATGGAAGGTCTGCTGGAACTGGCCCGGCAGGCCCCGGACTACCGCCGGGACGTGGGCCGCCGGGCTCTGCTGGCCCTGTTTGCCATGCTGGGGGCGGAGCACGAACTGGTGCGCCGCTTCCGCAACCGCCTGGCGGCACTCCACTCATGACCGACACCTGGCGGCCGGATTTCGCTGCTACTCCGCCCTTTGCCCCCTATCGGCCCCTGGCTGACCGGCTGGCGGGCCCCGGATGGCCCACCCTGGCCCAACTTGAGAGACTGGCCCGGGCCGGGGACCTGCGCAACGCCCGGGGCCTGCCCCTGGCGTTCACGGCCCAGACCCAGCGCTGCGGGCAACGGGATTACGAGGCCACCATCCTGGAAACCGGCCGGGTGCCCACCCGGGAAGGCAACTGGCACGACCTGTGCAACGCCCTGGTGTGGCTGGCCTGGCCCCGCACGAAAGCGGCCCTCAACGCCTTCCAGTGCCGGCAACTGCACCCGGGCGCCCCCCGCAACCCGGCCTCCGATGCCGCCACCCTGTTCGACGAAAGCGGTCTGCTGCTGGCCGGGCCCCACCCGGAACTGGTCCGCCTGCTGGCTGAAGGCCAGTGGCGGGAAGCCCTGGTGGAACGGCGGGAGGCATGGCGGGACATGAGCGTGGTGGTGCTGGGCCATGCGCTGCTGGAAAAGCTTCTCGCCCCCTGGCCGGCCATCACCGCCAAGTGCCTCTATCTGCCCGTGGAACGGACCGAACCGGCCTCCCTGGACCGGGCCCTGGCGGCCTTCTGGGAGCGCGGGGACGACGCCATGCGGCCCGCCCGGCTATTCCCCCTGCCCGTGCTGGGCGTGCCCGGCTGGTGGGCGGACAACGAAAACCCCGATTTCTACGCCGACCGGAACATATTCCGCTCCAGGAATCAGGCGTGCACGCTCACCGGCGGGGTGTTGCAGGCTTCACCGGGGGCGGTGGGCACGTCGTAGACCTCGAAGCTCAGCTTGTCGAGATCGGCCAGCACGTAGGTGGGCCCCTTGCCCACCCCGCCCACGGTGCCCGGATTCACCAGCCAGGTGGAGCCGCCCTTGACGTTGGCCACCGGCTCGATGCTCACCCGGTGGTCGTGTCCGCAGCAGACCAGGTCATAGTCGCCGGTCAGGGCCAGGCCCCGGGCGTAATGGGGATAATGGACCAGGAACAGGCTGCGCCCCCCCAGGTGGATGGCCGCGTCCTGGCCGTGGTAGCGCACCACGCTGTCCGGCTCATGGGCCAACTGGTGCATGGCGAAGAGATCGCCGGTGTTGTTGCCGTGGATGGCGTGGACCGGCAACTCGAACTTCTTCAGCACCCGCAGGGTGGTGGGGGCCACCACGTCGCCGCAGTGGAGCACCGCTTCGGCCCCCCGGGCCTTGGCGTCCTCCACCGCGTGTTCCAGCAGCCGCCGGTTGTCGTGGCTGTCGGACAGGATGCAGACCCGCATCAGAAGCCGGGCTTTTCCGGAGAGGCCTGGTAGCGCTGCACCCCGGCCATGATCTCGGCCTTGGCTTCCTCGGCGCCCACCCAGCCTTGAACCTTCACCCATTTGCCCGCCTCCAGGTCCTTGTAGTGTTCGAAGAAGTGGGAAATCTGGTTGAGGATGGACTCGGGTAGATCCCGGGGCGACTCGATGTCGCGATACAGATTGGTGAGCTTGTCCACGGGGACGGCCAGGAGCTTGGCATCCACCCCGGCCTCGTCGGCCATCTTCAGCATGCCCACCGGACGGCAGCGCACCACCACGCCGGTGATCAGGGGAATGGGGGTGATGACCAGCACGTCCACCGGGTCCCCGTCCTCGGACAGGGTGTGGGGGATGTAGCCGTAATTGCAGGGATAGTGCATGGCGGTGGACATGAAGCGGTCCACGAACATGGAGCCGCTTTCCTTGTCCACTTCGTACTTGATGGGCTCGCCGTGGGCGGGGATTTCGATGATGACGTTGAAGTCGTTGGGAAGATCCTTACCGGCGGGGACGCGATCCAGGCTCATTCGTTTCTCCAGTTCTTGATGACGATGCCGATTATAGGCGGGTAATCTTGACGCAATTCATCGTGACAACCAGCAGGAGTCCGGCTCCAGCCATGGAAACCTTGTTCCTGGGCGAGATCGTCATCCGCGGGGTGACGAGCCACGGCCGCCCCTTCCGACCCAGCGACTGGGCTGAGCGACTGGCCAGCGTGGCTTCCCACGTGGGCCGGGACAACCGTCTCAACTATTCGCCCCACGTGCGCCCGGTGACCCGGGATGGGGTGCGCTGCGTGGTCATCGACCGGGCCCTGGAGCGCCGGGACTCCCGGCTCTACCGTTTCCTGCTGGATTTCGCCCGGGAAAACGACCTGCAGATCTGCACCGGACGCCAGGAAGAACGGGACTGCGGTCCCGGGCAGGGTGAGTCCGGCAGCTGAAAAAGCAAAACCGCCCGGCGAACCGGGCGGTCTTCACGAAAACAGCAGGCGTGCCGTTCAGGCCATGGCCTTGATGGCACCAGCCAGACGGCTCTTGTGCCGGGCGGCCTTGTTCTTGTGCACGATCTTCTTGTCGGCCAGACTGTCCATGACCGACATGTTCTCGTTCAGGGCGGCCTGGGCGGCAGCCTTGTCGCCAGCCTCGATCGCCTTGCGAACCTTCTTGACCGCAGTCCGGTAGGCCGAGCGCTGGGCCATGTTGTGCAGCCGCTGGACGGCGCCCTGGCGGGCACGCTTCTTGGCCTGTGCGGTGTTAGCCATGGAGTAACTCCTTGAATTCTTGACGCAACGGGAAAACGCGCACTATACCGGCCTGAAGGATTCCAGGCAAGCCGTTTTCATGGCTTTCCTATGCCGGGGTGCCGGCATCCGCTACCATCCCGGCTCTTTGCCCCCCAGCCGTACCCGCCATGAATCTCCTGCGCGCCCTCGCCGCCGTCAGTTCCATGACCCTCCTGTCCCGGGTCCTGGGCTTCATGCGCGACGCCATCACCGCCCACGCCTTCGGCGCCGGGGCCGCCACCGACGCCTTCTTCGTCGCCTTCAAGCTGCCCAACCTGCTGCGCCGCATGTTCGCCGAAGGGGCCTTCTCCCAGGCCTTCGTGCCCATCCTGGCGGAATACAAGAACAAGCGGGGCGAGGAAGCCACCCGCCTGCTGGTCAGCAAGGTGGCCACCATGCTGTTCCTGGTGCTGGCCGGGGTGGCGGCCCTGGGGGTCCTTGGCGCCCCCCTCATCGTGCTCATCTCCGCCCCGGGCTTCACCGCCGACCCGGACAAGTTCCAGCTCACCGCCGACCTGACCCGCATCGTCTTTCCCTACATCCTGTTCATATCCCTGGTGTCCCTGGCCGGGGGCATCCTCAACACCTTCAGCCGCTTCATGGTGCCGGCCTTCACCCCGGTGCTGCTCAACGTGGCCATGATCCTGGCCGCCCTGTTCGCCGCCCCCTGGTTCGACCCGCCCATCCTGGCCCTGGCCTGGGGCGCCTTCCTGGGGGGCGCGCTGCAACTGGCCCTGCAGGTGCCGGCCCTGATGAAACTTAAGCTGCTGCCCCGCTGGGACTTCGATCCCCGGGACGAGGGGGTGCGGCGCATCCTCAAGCTCATGGCTCCGGCGGCCCTGGGGGTGTCCATCGCCCAGATCAGCCTACTCATCAACACCCTGTTCGCCTCCTTCCTGGATACCGGCAGCGTGTCCTGGCTGTATTACGCCGACCGGCTCATGGAATTCCCCACCGGCCTGCTGGGCGTGGCCCTGGGCACCATCCTGCTGCCTTCCCTGGCCAAGCACCACGCCGACAACGACACCAGCCAGTATTCCAAATTGCTGGACTGGGGCCTGCGCATGACCATCATGCTGGCCGCCCCGGCGGCCCTGGCCCTGGGCCTGGTGGCCGTACCGCTCATCAGCACCCTGTTCTTCTACGGCGAGTTCTCCGCCCAGGACGTGGAAATGACCCGCCAGGCCCTGCTGGCCTACAGCGTGGGCCTCATGGGCATCATCCTGGTGAAGGTGCTGGCCCCGGGCTTCTACGCCCGGCAGAACGTGAAGACCCCGGTGAAGATCGCCATCCTCACCCTGGTGGCCACCCAGGCCATGAACCTGGCCTTCATCGGCCCCCTGGGCCACGCCGGCCTGGCCCTGTCCATCGGCCTGGGAGCCTGCCTGAACGCCGGGGTGTTGTTCTACAAGCTGCGGACCCAGGCCATCTACCAGCCCCAGCCGGGTTGGCGGGTATTCCTGGGCAAACTGGCCCTGGCCCTCACCGCCATGGGCCTGTTCCTCTGGTTCGCCATGGCCGGCGAAGCACGCTGGCTGACCTATCCCTTCACCAGCCGCATCCTGCACCTGGGGGCCCTGGTGGCCGGCGGCGGCCTGGTCTATTTCGGCTGCCTGGCCCTGCTGGGTTTCCGTCCCGCCGACTTCCGCCGCCGGGCGGCGGAATAGGCGGCGCCGTTGGCAGCCAGGCCCCACGGGGCTAAAATGGCCACTCTATAGCCAGATTCCATCACCATGCTGGAAACCCCCATCACGGAAGCCAAGAACACCTTCACCGCCCTGGTCCACCAGGTGGAGGAAGGGGAAGTGGTGCATCTGACCCGCCACGGCCGGCCCGTGGCCGTCATCCTTTCCGAGGCGGATTACCAGCGCCTGCGTCGCCAGGAAGGCCCACGGCCCGACATCCTGGGATTCGTGGAAACCTGGCGGGCCGGCCTGCCCGCCGACTGGCAACCCCTGGCCGACGCGGAAGTGGACGCCTGGCGGGATCGAAGCCCCGGACCGGCCGCACCATGGCAACCCTGAACTACCTGCTGGACACCAACGTCCTGTCGGAACTGACCAAGCCCGAGCCCAATCCCGGCGTGCTGCGGGCCCTGGCCCGGCACCGGCACCAGTGCGCCACCAGCGCCGTGGTGCTGCACGAACTGCAATACGGCGTGGCACGCCTGGCCGACAGCCCGCGCAAGGACCGGCTGCGGGACTTCGTGTCCGGCCTGGCGGATTGCGGCATGGCCATCCTGCCCTATGACCTGGATGCGGCCACCTGGCACGCCCGGGAGCGGGCCCGCCTGGAGCAGGCCGGCCTCACCCCTCCATTCCGGGACGGCCAGATCGCCGCCGTGGCGGCCAGCCGCCATCTCACCCTGGTGACCCGCAACGGGTCGGATTTCGTCCACTTCCAGGCCCTGCAACAGGAAAACTGGTTCGCGGAGACATGAACATGCGCATGACTCACGGCTGGATCGATGCCCAGCACCGGGAGAACAAGCCCCAGGCCGTGACCATCGGCAACTTCGACGGCGTGCACCTGGGCCACCAGGCCATGCTGGCCCGGCTCACCGCCCGGGCCGCCTCGGTGGGGGCCTTGCCCACCGTGCTGACCTTCGAGCCCCATCCCCGGGAAATCTTCACCCCCGACGCAGCCCCCACCCGGCTCACCTCCCTGCGCGAGAAGTTGGAGATCCTGCGCAGCCTGGGGGCAGCCCACGTGCACGTGTGCCGCTTCACCAAGGCCATCGCCGCCGTGTCGGCGGAGGACTTCGTGCGCCGCATCCTGGTGGAGGGCCTGCAAGCCCGCTACGTGCTGGTGGGCGACGATTTCCGCTTCGGCGCCCGGCGTGCGGGGGATTTCGCCCTGTTGCAGCAACTGGGACAGCAATACGGTTTCGAGGCGGAAGCCCTGCACACCGTGGAAGCCGCCGGCCAGCGGGCCTCCAGCACCGCCGTGCGCGAGGCCCTGGCCGCCGGCGACATGGCCACCGCCGCCCAGTTGCTGGGCCGGCCCTATTCCATATCCGGCCGGGTGGTGGGCGGCGACCAGTTGGGCCGCAAGATCGGCTACCCCACCGCCAACATCCAGTTGAAGCACAACCGTCCGCCCCTGACCGGCATTTTCGCCGTGCGCGTCCAGGGGCTGGATGAGCCGGACTGGCCCGGGGTGGCCAGCCTGGGCACCCGGCCCACGGTCCACGCCAACGGCCGGCCGACCCTGGAAGTGCATCTGTTCAACTTCGACCGGTCCATCTATCGCCGCCATCTGCGAGTGGAGTTCCTGCACAAGCTGCGGGACGAGGCGAAGTTTCCCAGTCTGGAGGCGCTGATCGCCCAGATTGGCGAGGATGCGCGGCAGGCGCGGGAGTTGTTGAATGCGTGAGGGGGCTTGGCTGCTTTTCTCCCCCCTTTGGAAAAGCCCCCTGGCGGGGATAAAGGGGGCGGGGGGGGATTCAACCCTTGGATTTGCCCACGTTCATCGCGTAATGGAAGCAGCGTTGGCCGGGAGCGCCCGGCGGCGCGTTACTTTCTTTGCTCGTGCAAAGAAAGTAACCAAAGAAAACACGCCCTGCTTCCGCCGAAATCCCCGGCCGGCGACCAGCGCCGAGGGCGGCTCGCAAACTCGCCCCGGCCATGCCGGGGCTCAGACAGCGCTCGCCGAAGGCCCCCTCGCCGCTGGCCACCGGCCGGCGGCGGCAGAAGGGGGGAAAAGCGGTGGGATGCGAAGGGTCTTGTGCTTTGCAAAGGTCTCCCTAGGCCACAGGGCTGCGCATTCTGGGGGTTTGGATTTTTGGGTCCCCTTGGCGCCGCCGAGTCTGGGGAAAGGGCTGGGGGGCTTTCGGCGAGTATGTTTGAGTCCCGGCGCAGCCGGGGCGAGTTACGCAGCCGCCCCAGCCCTTTCCCCAGGCGAGGGAACCCGAAGGGCGGCGACGTGGGGCGTGCTTTCTTTGGTGACTTTCTTTGCACGAGCAAAGAAAGTCACGCGCCGCCGGGCGCCTCCCGGCCTATAACCTCAGCCAATCCATCCCGCTTGGGCAAGACCAAAAGCAAATCCCCCCCAGCCCCCCTTTTTCAAAGGGGGGAGAACCCATACCGGCAAGACCCGGACGTACCAACTTCGGCACCGCTATCCGCACAAACAAGAAGCGTGACCACCTCCCGGCCAGCCCCCGCCCCACACCCCATCTGATCCAATAAGCCACCATTGCAAGGCAAGGCAAGCACATGCCCGACTACAAAGACACCCTCAACCTCCCCGACACCCCCTTCCCCATGCGCGGCGATCTCGCCAAGCGGGAACCCGCCTGGGTCCAGGGCTGGCAGACCAGCAAGCTGTACGAGAAGCTCCGCGCCAACGGCCAGGGCCGGCCCAAGTTCATCCTCCACGACGGCCCCCCCTACGCCAACGGCGACATCCACATCGGCCACGCGGTGAACAAGATCCTCAAGGACATCATCGTCAAGGCCAAGACCCTGGACGGCTTCGATTCGCCCTACGTGCCGGGCTGGGACTGCCACGGCCTGCCCATCGAATTGCAGGTGGAGAAGACCCATGGCAAGGACACCCCGCCGGCCCGCTTCCGGGAACTGTGCCGGGAATACGCGGCCGGCCAGGTGGAGCGGCAGAAGGCCGACTTCATCCGCCTGGGGGTGCTGGGGGACTGGGACCGACCCTACCTGACCATGGACTTCCGCTTCGAGGCGGACATCATCCGGGAACTGGGCAAGATCCAGGCCAACGGCCACCTCTACCTGGGGGCCAAGCCGGTACACTGGTGCGTGGACTGCGGTTCCGCCCTGGCCGAGGCCGAGGTGGAATACGAGGACAAGACCTCCCCGGCCATCGACGTGGCCTTCCCGGTGGCCGACTGTGCCGACCTGGCCCGCCGGGTGGGCCTGCCGGTGGACGGGGACTGCCCGGCCTATGCGGTGATCTGGACCACCACCCCCTGGACCCTGCCCGCCAACCAGGCGGTGGCGGTCCACGCCGAGTTCGCCTACGACCTGGTGCGCACCCCCAAGGGCCTGCTCATCCTGGCCCGGGACCTGGCGGAAGCGGCCATCCGGCGCTACGGCTTCGAGACGGTGGAAACCATCGCCCAGGTGCCCGGCAGCGCCCTGGAAGGCCTGAAGCTGAACCATCCCTTCTACGACCGGGAAGTGCCGGTCATCACTGCCGACTTCGTCACCCTGGAGGCGGGGGTGGGCCTGGTGCACATCGCCCCGGGCCACGGCCACGACGACTACATCGCCGGCCTGAAATACGGCCTGAAGGTGGCCAATCCGGTGGGGGACGACGGCAAGTTCTACGCCGACACGCCCCTGCTGGGGGGCCTGTCGGTGTGGGCCGGCAACAAGAAGGTCATGGAGATCCTCGGCGAGAACGGCCGCCTGCTGGCCCAGGCGCCGCTCAAGCACAGCTACCCCCACTGCTGGCGGCACAAGACCCCCATCATCTTCCGCGCCACCCGCCAGTGGTTCATCGGCATGGACAAGGCCGGCCTGCGGGACCGGGCCATGAAGGCCGTGGACGAGACCGAGTTCTTCCCCGCCTGGGGCCGGGCCCGCCTGGAAGCCATGATGAAGTCCCGGCCGGACTGGTGCGTGTCCCGCCAGCGCAACTGGGGGGTGCCCATGCCCTTCTTCGTGCACAAGTCCAGTGGCGAACTCCACCCCCGCACGCCGGAGTTGCTGGAAACCATCGCCCAACGGGTGGAACAGGCCGGCATCGAAGCCTGGTTCAGCCTGGACCCGAAGGAACTGCTGGGGGACGAGGCCGAGGACTACGTGAAGAACCGGGACACCCTGGACGTGTGGTTCGATTCCGGGGTCACCCACGCCTGCCTGCTCAAGGAGCGGGACGGCCTGCAACACCCGGCGGACCTCTACCTGGAAGGCTCCGACCAGCACCGCGGCTGGTTCCAGTCCTCCCTGCTCACCGGCTGCGCCACCGACGGCCACGCCCCCTACGCCGCCCTGCTCACCCACGGCTTCGTGGTGGACGGCAAGGGCATGAAGATGTCCAAGTCCAAGGGCAACGTCATCGCCCCGCAAAAGGTCATGGACACCTACGGCGCCGACATCCTGCGCCTGTGGGTGGCCAGCACCGACTACTCCGGCGAGCTGACCATCTCCGACGAGATTCTCAAGCGCACCGTGGACGGCTACCGGCGCATCCGCAACACCCTGCGCTTCCTGCTGGCCAACACCGCCGACTTCGACCCGGCCGGTCAATTGGCCCCCGCCGAGTGGCTGGAGATCGACCGCTGCGCCCTGGCCCTGACCCGGCAGATGCAGGAAGCGGTGCTGGCCGACTACCGGGTCTACAACTTCCACAGCGCCGTGCAGCGCCTGCACAACTTCTGTTCCGAGGACCTGGGCGCCTTCTACCTGGACATCCTCAAGGACCGGCTCTACACCACGGCCAGGGCCGGCCGTCCCCGGCTGGCGGCGCAAAGCGCCCTGTGGCACATCACCCACTCCCTGACCCGGCTGCTGGCGCCCATCCTGTCCTTCACCGCCGAAGAGGTATGGAGCCTGATCTGCAAATCGGACAGCGTCTTCCTCTCGGTCTGGCACGATCTGCCCGCCCAGGCCGATGCAGGGGACCTGCTGGCCCGCTGGGGCCGCCTGCGGGAACTGCGCGGCCAGGCCCTCAAGCGCATCGAGGAACTGCGGGTGGCGGGCCAGGTGGGTTCCTCCCTCCAGGCCAGCGTCACCTTCAAGGCCGAAGGCCGGGATCTGGACCTCCTCTCCGCCCTGGGAGACGACCTGCGTTTCCTGCTCATCACCTCGGCCGCCCGGGTGGAGGCCGGCAGCGGCGAGACCACGGTGGAAGTGGCGGCCCTGGGCCACGAGAAGTGCGAGCGCTGCTGGCACGTGCGCCCCGACGTCAACGCCGACCCGGCCCACCCGGGCCTGTGCGGCCGCTGCGTGAGCAACCTCCACGGCGAGGGCGAGCCCCGTGAGCATGCCTGACCGGCCCACCCCGGGGGGGGAGGAAAAGTCCGGCCTCTCCTGGCTGTGGCTGGCCCTGGTGGTCCTGGCCCTGGACCAGCTCACCAAGCTGGCGGTCACGGCCAATCTGGCCCCCTACCAGGACGTGATCCCCCTCACCGGCTTCTTCAACCTGGTCCACGTGCACAACACCGGCGCCGCCTTCTCCCTGTTCGCCGACCAGCCGGGCTGGCAGCGGGGTTTCTTCCTGGCGGTGGCCCTGGCCGCCTCGGCCTTCATCCTCCACCTGCTGCGCAAGACCCGGGGCAAGCCCCTGTTCTGCGGCGCCCTGGCCCTGGTGCTGGGGGGCGCGGTCGGCAACGTCATCGACCGGCTGCTCTACGGCCACGTCATCGACTTTCTGGATGTCCACGCCCTGGGCTGGCACTGGCCCGCCTTCAACGTGGCCGACTCGGGCATCACCGTGGGCGCCGTGCTGCTGGTGCTGGACAGCCTGCGCAAGGAGCCCGGCCGGTGAGCGGCATCCGTCCCGGCAGCCGGGTGACCCTGCACTACCGCCTGGCCTGCCAGGACCAGGTCCTGGTGGATACCTTCGCGGACCAGGAAGCGGAAACCTTCATCCTGGGCGGCGGCGACATCGACCCGCGCCTGGAAGCCCTGCTCCTGGACCTGGTGGCCGGGGACCGGCGCACCTGGAACCTGGACCCGGGCGAGGCCTTCGGCCACCTGGACCCGGCCCTGGTCCACGACCTGCCCCGCCAGGATTTCGCCCCGGATACCGAACTTCGCGAGGGCCTGCAGATGGCCTTCCATCTGCCCAACGGCCAGAGCCTGAACGGCATCGTCCGGGAGATCAGCCCGGACACGGTGCGGGTGGACTTCAACCACCCCCTGGCCAGCCTGCCCGTGGACTTCGAAGTCCAGATCCTGGCCGTGGAATGACCCCATAGGACGTCCCCTCATGCCCCAGACCATCCTCCTCGCCAACCCCCGGGGCTTCTGCGCCGGCGTGGACCGGGCCATCGCCATCGTCGAGCAGGCCCTGAAGAAATTCGGCCCGCCCATCTACGTGCGCCACGAAGTGGTGCACAACAGGTTCGTGGTGGACAACCTGAAAGCCCAGGGGGCCCGCTTCATCGAGGATCTGGCCGAGGTACCGGCCGGCGCCACCCTCATCTACAGCGCCCACGGCGTGCCCCTGTCGGTGCGCCGGGAGGCGGAAGCCCGGGGCCTGCGGGTGTTCGACGCCACCTGTCCCCTGGTCACCAAGGTCCACGTGGAAGTGAAGAAGATGCGCGAAGCGGGCCTGGAGATCGTGATGATCGGCCACAAGGGCCACCCGGAAGTGGAAGGCACCATGGGCCAGTCCACCACCGGCATGTATCTGGTGGACAAACCCGAAGACGTGGATGCCCTGCAGGTCGCCGACCCGGACAACCTGGCCTACGTGACCCAGACCACCCTGTCGGTGGACGACGCGGCGCGCATGGTGGCGGCCCTGAAGGCCCGTTTTCCCGCCATTCGCGGGCCCAAGAAGGACGATATCTGCTACGCCACCCAGAACCGCCAGGACGCTGTAAAGAAACTGGCGGCCGACTGCGATCTGGTCATCGTGGTGGGCTCCCCCAACTCCTCCAACTCCAACCGGCTGCGGGAAGTGGCCCGCAACCTGGGGCGGGACGCCTACATGGTGGACGACGCCGGGCAGATCGACCCGGCCTGGCTGGTCGGCAAGACCCGGGTGGGCATCACCGCCGGGGCCTCGGCGCCGGAAGTCCTGGTGGAAGGCGTCATCCAGCGTCTGGGGGAACTGGGGGTGACCCAGGTACGGGCCCTGGAGGGGATCGAGGAGACAGTGAACTTCCCTCTGCCCAAGGGCCTGGCTTAGCCCTTCGTGACCTTCCCTGGCGCGTCGCCGCCTACTCCAGCACCGGCAACTGCAGTTCCAGGCTGAAGCGGCTGCCCCGGCCCGGCTCGCTGTCCAGTTGCAGCACCCCGTCCAGGGCTTCACTCAGGCGTCGGGCCAGGCTGAGCCCCATGCCCGTGCCGCCATGGCGGCGGGTGATGCTGCCGTCGCCCTGGGTGAAGGGCCGGTAGATGCGTTCCCGCTGGGCTTCGGGGATGCCGGGTCCCGTGTCCGCGACGGCGAAGCGCAGTCGCCGCCCCTCCGGTGCATCCCCCAGGTCCTCGCCGGACAGGACCACGGCCCCCCGGTCGGTGAACTTCACCGCATTGTCCAGCAGGGCTGTCAGGATCCGTTGCAGGGCATCCATGTCGCCGCTCACCAGCAGGGGCAGGTCCCCCATCTCGCAGCGCAAGTCCAGGCCCTTGGCCGCACAGGCCTTGGCGTGGCGGGCTAGCAGACTGTCCAGCAGCATGGCCGGGCAGAACTCCTGCTCCTGGCGCACGTAGCGGCCTGCTTCGAGGCTGGCGAAATCCAGGATGTCGTTGAGGATGACGAGCAACTGCCGGGCCGAATCCAGGATGGTCCGGGCGAAGTCGGCCTGTTCCGCGTCCAGGTCCGTGCCCAGCAGCAGTTCCCCCATGCCGATGATGCCGTTCATGGGTGTGCGCAACTCGTGGCTCATGTTGGTGATGAACTCGCTCTTCAACCGGCTGGCTTCCTCGGCCAGGGTCTTGGCCTCGAGCAGGGAAGCTTCGTGGGCCTTGCGCCGGGTGATGTCGAACACCATGGCCAGGACTGCCTCCTTGCCGAAATAGTTGGCCGGGTACAGCCGCAGTTCGGCGGGGAACGGCGTGGGGGTGCCCGCCTGGTCACGCCGCAGCGCGGCGAATTCCAGACGTTTGGTCCGGCCTTGCAGGGCCTCGTGGAGAGGGGTGGCCAAGTCCAGCCCCTGGCCTTCGGCCGCCAGGCTGTCCAGAGTCTTGCCGAGGAAATGGGGGGGTGGATGGCCGAACACCCGCTGGGCTCCCTGGTTGGCGTCCAGCACCTTGCCGTTGCCCCCGAGGAAGAGGATGGCATCGCTGACCCCGTCCAGCAGGGAGCGGAAACTGCGCACGCTGGCATTGAAGGCCTTGGCCTGGCGGTTGCGCTCCGTGGCATCGGCCACCAGCACCGCCACTGCATCCTGTCCCACGCCCCGCACCACTACCTGGGCGGGAAAGGTCAGGCCGTCGCTGCGCAGGAAGACTTCCTGTTCAGAACGCAGCACGGCGGAGGGATCGGCCTTCACCCGGGCCAGCACCTGGTCCCAGGGCGGCAGGCCGAGCATGGCACCCCGGCGCAACACCTCCCCCACCGGCTGGCCCAGCAGTCTGGCCGGCTCGGCGCGCAGGAGACGGGCCAGGGTGTCGTTGACGTGCAGGCAACGGCCCCGCTCGTCCAGGCCCAGCACCCCCTGGCCCAGGGTTTCCAGCAGTACGAAGCCATCCGTGGCGAAGGCCATGCCAGCCGGGCGGGAATCCATGGCTACCTCCTGCGACAGGGTGGGTGTAGAGCCCTGTAGATCGGCTTGCCGGAGTAATCCTTGAGGGTAAATGTCCAGCCGGGCCCCTCTGGATACACTCGGGCCCATGATCACCCAGCCCAGCCAGCCCTTCGACATCGTTGCCGGCCACTTCTACAGCAACGGCGCCTATGGCCGTTCCTGGGGGGTCCGCCAGGTGGTGGCGTTCTCCCTGGACGACGAGAGCGGCGAGGAAACCGTGACCTTCCGCGGCATGGCCGGCACCTGCCGACGCAAGCAGGGCAGTTGCACCCTGGACGAGTTCCGCCGCTGGGCCCGCTACCAGGTGGCCCTCAACGAGAACAGTTGGCAGCGGGTCGGTTACTTCGAAGAAGCCTGGCCGGAAGAAGAGGACTGAGCCAACAGGCTGACGGCCACCAGGGCCAGCACGATGGCCGCCCCGGCGGGCAGGTCGAACAGGGCGGACGCGAGCAGGCCCAGGCCATAGCCCGCCAGCCCCGCCAGCCAGCCCCGGAGCAGGCCCCGGCCGGCGGCCAGGGCCGGCACCACCAGGCTGGCGAACACCAGATAGACCCCCACCACCTGCACCGAGGCGGTGATGCACAGGGCGAACAGCAGGTAGAAACCCCGTCCCGAATGGCGCCAGCCCAGGCCGAACCAGGCCCCCAGCATGATTCCGGTGATGCTGGCCAGGGGCAGCAGGCTGTCCCAGGTGCTCCAGAGGATCTGGCCCACCAGCAGGTCCTGCAGATGTTCCGCCCCGTGGGGATCGTGGCTCATGACCAGCAGGGCGGCACAGGCGGCCACCACGAAACTTACGCCGATGACCGCTTCCTGGCGGGCCGGTTGGCGAGCTTCCCGCCAGTGCAGGAAAGCGGCCCCCAGCAGGGCGGCGGCCACGGCCCCGGCCTGGACCAGCCAGGGGCCCGCCTCCTCGCCCCCGATGGCGCGGACCAGGATGGCCCCCAGGCCGGCCATCTGGGCGATGGCCAGGTCCAGAAACAGGATGCCCCGGGCCAGCACCGTGAGCCCCAGGGGCACGTGGCTGGCCAGCACCAGGGCGCCGGCCGCCAGGGCGGGCAGCAGCAGGACCGGGTCCAGGCCGTCCAGGGTCACTGGAGGCCGGCCTTCAACTGGGCCACCAGGCTGTCGAACAGCCCGAACAGATCGGCGCTGGCCGGGGAATCCCCGACGCTGTAAGGCAGGGTCAGGGCCGGCACTCCGGCCTTCTCGGCCAGCCAGTCGCCCGCCCGGGGCGACAGATAGGCCGCCCGCAGGATGCCCCGGGCCGGCTGGGCCTTGAGGGTCTCCAGCAAGCGGGCGAGATGGGCGGCGGAAGGCTCCACACCCGGCTTGGGTTCCAGGTCGGCCACCACCCGCAGCCCCAGCCAGTCGGCCAGATAGGTCCAGCTCCTGTGCTGGACCACTACCGGCAGGCCGCGCAGGCTCGCCGCCTCCTTCTCCCAGCGGGCGATGGCGGTCTGCATGCGGCTGGCGAAGGCGGCCCGCCGGGCGGCATAGTCGGCGGCGCCGGCCGGATCCAGTTCCGCCAGGCGGCGGGCCAGGGCCTCGGACACGAGCAGCAGATTGCGCGGGTCCAGATGCACGTGGGGATTGCCGGCGGCATGCACGTCCCCCATGGAACGATCCACCCGGGCCGGCTTTTCCAGGAGGCGCAGATGGCGGGTGGCCTCGAAGTGGCCGGGCTGGCCCGCCTGCACCCGGGGGTTGCCCGACTCCCGCAGCAGCAGGGGCAGCCAGCCCACTTCCAGGTCGGCCCCGCTGCACACCACCAGGTCCGCGTTGCGGGTCCGGGCGATCAGGGAGGGACGGGCCTCGATGTGGTGGGGATCCTGGCGGGCCGTGGTGGCACTGGTGACCTTCGCCCGATCCCCGGCCACCTCCGCAACCAGGGCCGCCCATTCCGGCTCGCAGGCCAGCACGTTGAGGGCCGCCCGGGACGGCTGGGCGGTAAGCAGCAGCCCCATCAGAACAACCGCGAACAGATTTCGCATCAGCATGTCACGCTCCTTTCCGAGCAGGCTCAGTACCTGTGGGCGCCATGGGCACCCAGGCTGTGGACGTACTGGAGGGTCACCTGGCCGTTGTCCGGATTGCCTGCCATGGCATGGTCCCGGGCCAGTTGCAGACGCAGCAGGGAGAATTCGCTGGGGGCGTAGTCCACCATGAAACTCCACTTGTTGGGGTGATAGTCGGCCACCGGCAGGTTGGCGTTGTTCGCCCCGAAGTCCACGCTGCCCGTGTCCAGCCGGTCGTAGCGCAGGCCCAGCCGCCAGCGGGGCATGAACTGGTAGACCGTCTGGGCATACCAGCCCGACTGGCGGGAGCGGTAGGCGTCGGTCAGGCCGCTGCACAGGCCACCGTCAGCCGTATTGTCCGCGCAGGTGAGGTCGCCCCGCTCCCGGCGGTGGAAGTACTCCGCCTGGACTTTCAGGCTGCGCGCCCTGGGGTTGCCGTCCGGCGCCCATTTCCAGACGAAGTCCGCCAGCCAGGTACGGGAATGGCCGCTCATCAGGGTCTCGGCCTCCACATCGTTCAGGTCCTCCATTCCGCTGTCCCGATCCACCGGTTTGGCATGCAGATAGGACAGGCCGGCCCGCCAGGAAGCGTTGGCGCCCACGTCGCCGCCCGCGTGGGCGAAGGCCGCCCAGGCGCCGGGCCCGTTGCGGTCACCGCCGGCAGCAGAGCCGGGAAAATTGCCCCCCCGCCCCATCTCCAGGCCCAGTTCCAGGAAGGTCTCGACGGGAGCCAGCCATTTGGCCTGGACCCCGTCCTGGCCCAGATGCTCGCCGAACAGGGCCCGGTACATGAGACTGTTGTCGGCGAAGTCCCAGGCGTGGGGATGCTGTTCGTTGGCGTAGCCGATGCCGGACAGGAATCGGCCGGCCTTCAGCGTGAAACCCTTGCCCAGGCCCAGGGTCTGGAACCAGGCCTCCTCCACTTCCGCCGCGTCATCGACGAAGGCGATGTTGGCGTAACCGCGGAACTGGGTGTCGATGTTGGCCGCCAGGGTCAGCTCGGTGTGATCCAGGTTGAAGCCCCGGGAACTGCCATGATCGTGGCCGCCGGTGAGATAACCGGTCAGGTGGTGTTCGCCTCCCTCGCGGCGGGCGTAGCTGCCTTGCAGCACCAGACCGATCTCCGGGTTTATGTCGTTGCCCGAGGGGGCAGCAGCCGCCTCGGCCGCCGGAGCAGGCCGGGCTTCAGCCTGCTTCAGGCGGGCTTCCAACTCGGCCAGCCGGGTCTCATAGTGGTCGCGCATCTGGCGGATCTCGGCGCGCAGTTCATCCAGGCTGCTGTCGGCCTGGGCCGTACCGGCCCCCAGGGCGAGGAGGGCGGCCGGCAAAAGGGCATGTTTGGGCATGGCGATTCTCGTCTGCAAAAGTCCAGGGTGCCGCCGCCGGGGTCGGGCCGGCGCGGCGCATCGGGGGGGGTGGATCAGACGAGGGCGGGAGGATCCCGCGACCGGGTGGCGGGCGGACTGAGCGTCAGGCGCAGGGCCGGCGGCGTCCGGTACCCGGCGTGCGTCGGCGGCCATGCCTTGAACGGCGGGGGCAGCACGGCAAGGCCATGCCCCAGGGAAGCCTGGATGCCGCACCATTCGCAGGCGGCATGGGGCTCCCCGTCATCCTGGGCGTGCTCGCCCAGCACGTGGGCAAAGCCGGCCGCCTGCCCGAACAACAGGGCAAGCGACAGCAACAGGATGCGGACGATGGCGGCAGGCATGCCGGCATTCTAACTTCTAAACGCAACATGATTGCGTTTATGACTTCGCCGCCGGACATCAAATTTGCACCTCGGAGGGCAAGCGGTTCAAGCAAGGGGTTGAGACGAAAGGGGCGCCGGCCAGGGTGGGCGGCTGGGGTCGCCCCAGATGAGGCCCGTCCCATCCTGGCGGCGCCCTTCGGCTTCCCTCGCCTGGGGGAAGGGTTTGGGCGGCCGTGTAACCCGCCTCGGCTGCGGGTCGATGCGGTTCGCTGCGCTCACCACATCCTACTGCGGGGTCGTAGTCGTAGGATGTGGTGAGGATCGAACCGCATCGTGCTTGTCAGTGAGGGCGTCTGCAAAGCACGGCACCCTCTGCCCCCCACCGTCTTGCCCCCTCCTGCCCACGCCGGCGCGGGTCACCGGGCGCCTCCCGGCCAACGACCCTGGCCCAGGACCGCCGCCCCTGTCGGGTGTGCTCTGGATTGGGACGAAACCCCCCTGACGCGCCAATGCAAAGGGGCGCTGGTGACAGCGCCCCTTCCGTTACAACAGCCTGTTTGAACCGCCCTCAAGGGCGGCTTGACGGTCAGAACCGCGGGCTTACTTGGCCTTGCCGATGATCTCGATCTCGACCCGGCGGTTGGGCGCGTGGCATTCCTTCAGCTGCTCGCTGGGCAGGGCCTTGTCGCACTGGACCACGGTCTGGGTGTCGCCCACGCCGCTGCTGATGATGACGGTGGGCTTCACCCCCTTGGCCACCAGGTAGGACTTGACGGACTTGGCCCGGGCCTCGGAAAGCTTCAGGTTGGCGTCGGTCTTGCCGGTGGGATCGGCGTGGCCCACCACCTTGATCTGCTCGATCTCGCCCATGCCCTTCAGCTTGGCCACCACTTCATCCAGCCGGGCCTTGCCGTCCTTGGACAGATCCTTGATGCCCGACTTGCCGGACTTGAACAAGGCGTCACCGGCCAGGATCACCTTGTTGGGGGCGGGCACCGGGGCGGGCGCCACGACGGGGGCCGGGGCGGGAGCGGGCGTGGCGACGGGGGTCGGAGCGGGCTGGGCTTCCACTTTGGCTGGCTCCGGGGCCTTCACGGGCTCGGGGGCCGGGACCGGCTTGGCTTCCACCTTGGGAGCCGCAGGAGCCGCCGGGGCGGCGGCGGGGGCCGGGGTGCCGAAGGTGGGCAGGCCGATGTTGGGCAGGCTGGGCATGGCGAACTGGTTGAAACCGGGGATGAAGCCGGCCAGGTTGCCCAGCATGGCGACGGGATCCCACATGGCGAAGCTGCCGGCGCCTTGGACCGGGGCGGCGGGGGCCCAGGTCAGCCAGGCGTTGGTGCCCTGGCCGTAGGAATTGGGGTTCACCAGGGCGCCGGCCATGCCGGTGTAGAGGGCCGGGTTGGCCACGGTGCCGGCCAGGTTCCAGGCCCGGGGATCCATGGGGGACATGCCCCAGCGGATGTAGGTGTTGGGGTTCAGCATGCTGAGCATGAAGTTCCACATCTTGGGATCCACCGGCACCATGGCCCAGCGCATCATCTTGCCCGGGTCGGACAACTGGGTGAGCAGGGCGGTGTAGAAGGCGGGATCCAGGGTGGCGGCGGACCATTTCATGTACACGTTGGGGTCGGCGAACTGGGCCAGGTTGCGCACGGCGTCGGGATGGGCGGCGCTGTTCATCATGTTGAGCCAGCCGCCGGGGTCCATCATGCCGCTCATCATGGCCAGGTAGAAGCTGGGTTCGGTGACGGCGTTGGTCCAGGGCACGAAGGTCTTGGGATCCTTGAAGGCGGAGGCGTTGCGGGTGAAGTCGGTCATGCGGGCCAGCCACTCCTCGGGCGTCTTGGGCGTGGTGGTCTTGGCGGCTTCCCGGGCGGCAGCCTGGCCGGCGAAAGTCGGGATCTCGGTGGTGCCCATGGCGGCATAGGCGGGCACGGTGGCAAAGGCCAGGGCCAGGGTGACGAACTTCAGTTTCATGGTGATCCCTTTCGTTGAATGACCGGTGAGGACTGCTGCATCAGCAAACCCTGAAATTCTAGGGGTGTGGCCCCGGCCTGGTAAACCTCGCCGTGGTTTCCCGGGTCATTCCGCTGCGCCCTTGTGGCTCAGTTGCCGGCAGCGGGTCGCTCCAGGTGGCGCAGATCGTCGGGCAGGGGATGGTCCGGGTAGCGTTGCCGAAGGATGGCCAGGGCCCTCCCGGCTTCGTCCAGCCGGCCCTCCCGCAGCAGGCGGCGGATGGTTTCCACCCAGTGTTCCGGCCCTTCGGACGACGGCTGGCTGCGTGCCTTGGCCAGCCCGGCCGCAGCCCCCCGTTCCGCCACTCCAGGCCCGGCACCGTTCCGTTCCACCGCTTCCCCGGGAGGAGCCGCCAGGATGGCGGAGGGATGGGCCCGGACGGCCGGAGCAGGGGGGACTGTGGAGGAGACCTCCGCGCCGGGCTGCCCCATGGCCGGGGCGGTAGGCGCTGCCTGGGGGGTGGACGCCTCGACGGCATCCTCAGTGCGCGGCGGGGCCGGCGGCGGGACGACGGCCACCGGGGGTGACGGGAGGTGCGCAGCCGGGCTCCGCTGAGGAACAGGCATAGCCCCCTCTTCGGGCGGGCGCGTGGCCGGAACCGGTACAGCCGTCTGGGGCTGTGCCCCGGGAAGCGCGGGTGGAGAGGAAGGCTGGGCTTCCCGCAGGGTTTCCGGCGCTTCGTCCTGAATGCGCAGGAGCAGGGCCAGGGCCAGCACCAGCACCGCCGTGCCGGACAGGGGCGCGGCCCAGGCCAGCCAGCCGTGCCCCTTGCGCCGGACCGGCGCCACGGCGCTTCGGGCGGCGTCACGGATGGCTTGGTCCAGTCCGGCGGGCGGTTCGGGGTGGTCGGCCTGCCGGTAGGCTTCGCTCAGCAGGGGATCGCGCTCTTCCATCACGGGCTCCCGTATTCCAGTCCGCCCAGGCAGCGGCGCAGCCGCGCCAGGGCGTAGCGCAGGCGGCTCTTGGCGGTCTCCCGCCCCACCCCGGCGGCCCGGGCGATGTCTTCCAGGCCCATGCCCCCTTCTTCCGCCATGAGGAAGGCTTCCCGCTGGGGCGGGGGCAGGGCCGCCAGGCAGTCCAGGATGCGCCGGGCCGCTTCCCGCCGTTCCAGCAGGGCGGGGGGCGTGTCCCGTTCCGGCGCCGGCAGCTGGGCGGCCGGGTCTTCCTCCGCATCGTCCCAGGGGTCCACCGGGGTACGGCGCCGGGAGCGGAAATGGTCCATGAGCCGGTTGTGGGCGATGCGGAACAACCAGGTGGAAAACCGGGCCGTGACTTCGTAGCCGGCCCGGGCACCGATCACCTTCAGCCACACGTCCTGGAACAGTTCATCCGCCCGCTCCGGCGCCTGGTGGGCCAGGTAGCGGTAGAGGCGGCCCCGCCAGCGGCCGTACAGGGCGTCGAAGGCCGCCCCGTCGCCGTCGCGGTAGGCCAGCATGAGGGCTTCGTCGGTGCGGATTTCATCCATGGGCGGAAGATTAAACGCCCGGGGCCGGGAAATGGGGTTCCCCCCCGGCCGTCCGGGGGGCCGGACCGTTTCAGAAGCGCTGGTTGTAGTTCACCCGCAGGGTGGCCTGGCTGTGGCTGGAGGTGATGCCCTGGGCGTTGGTCTCGCTGACTTCCGGGGCATAGGCCACGGAGGCGGCCAGGCTGCGCGCGGCGTCCAGACGCCAGCCGACCCCCAGGGTGTAGTGGGTTTCGACGATGGCCGGGAACAAGGGATTGAGGGTGGCGTTGGGCACCGGGTTGCTGGCGTGGTTCACGCCGGCCCGCAGGGCCACGCCGGGCGTCAGCTTGTATTGCACGCCCAGGGCCAGCACGGTCTGGTCCTCCCAGTTCTGGGGCATGGTGACGTTGATGTCCAGACCGGAGGCGGAATCCACGAAACGCATGCGGAAGTCGGCCATGGCGTCGGACCAGCGGATGCGTTTCACGTCGGCCGCCCAGGACCAGGCGCCGCCCCCGTCCCAGGCCAGGCCCAGGCCGTAGGTTTCCGGCCACTGGAAGTCGAGGACCTTGAGGGTACCGTTCATGGGTCCGCCGTTCACCGAGAGGGTGGCGTCGTCGGTCTTCATGTCGCCCATGCGGGTCTTGGCATGGTAAGCCGCCCCCAGACTCAACTGCTCGTTCACCTTCCAGTGGGCGCCCAGCTTGAAGCCCCAGCCGTAGGATTTGGCCTGGCCGGTGACGGCGCTGTCGTCGCTGAAATCGAAACGGGCATAGTTGATGGTGGCCGGCAGGAAACCCGTCAGGGCACCGCTCACCAGGCCCTGGCCCATCATGCCGGCCAGGGTCTGGCCGTCCACGTCCATGCGCAGGTCCATGCTGGCCCAGGCCAGGTCCACCTGGCCGGCCAGGGTGAGGCGATCGCTGGCATTCCAGGCCAGGGGGAACATGAGGCGGCCGAAACCCACCTCGGAGCGGATCTCATCGCCGCTCATGGGCACCACCGTCACGTTGTCGGAGGCGGTTCCAAAAGCGAACAGGGGGGAACCCGAGCCGTATTCCGTCCCCATGCCCCCCTGGGCCAGCATGGCCACGCCGAAACTCAGGTCGTTCTTGCGGCGAATGTAGGACAGGGTGGGCATCCAGTAGGCGGTGCCGTCGGAGTCCTGGCCGCCTGCCACCGGGTGGCTGGAGCGCACGTCGGGCATCAGCAGGGTGAGGCCGAACCCCAGGTCGCCCTGGCCGGCCGGGCGCAGGCCCAGGGTGGCGGGGTTGTTCATCACTGCGGAATTGCCGTTGTCATAGGCGAAAGCCGCGCCGCCCATGCCGCCGGACTTGGCGCCCCAGGCTTCCATGTTCATGCCGTTGGTGGCCTGGGCATTCATCGCCCAGCCGGAGAGGGCCAGGGCCCCCAGCTTCCAGTACCGCTTCATGTTGTCTCCTCGGGTGGAAAGGCGGCGGAGCCGCTCGTAAATCCGATTATTAGAATTTATTAATGTAATTATTGATAGTGATTTCTGTACTGTTGGCCAATACTGTGATTGGAAGGAGGGACACTTCTCCCCCAAAGCCATCATGGCCCTGCTCGAGTTGCACGACGTCACCCGCCGATTCGGCGATTTCGAAGCCGTCAAGGACGTCAGCTTCGCGGTGGAGAGCGGCGAGTTCTTCACCCTGCTGGGTCCATCCGGCTGCGGCAAGACCACCATCCTGCGCATGGTGGCCGGCTTCGACCGGCCCGATGGAGGGCGGATCCTGCTGGACGGCCGGGATCTGGCCGCCACGCCGCCGGAGAAGCGGCCCATCCATACCGTGTTCCAGAGCTACGCCCTGTTCCCCCACCTGAGCGTGGGCCGCAACGTGGCCTTTCCCCTGCGCATGGCGGGCTTGCCGGAGGGCGAGATCCGCCGCCGGGTGGGCGAGACCCTGGAACAGGTGCACCTGGCGGAACTGGCCGACCACTATCCCCACGAGATCTCCGGCGGCCAGAAGCAGCGGGTGGCCCTGGCCCGGGGTCTGGTGAACCGGCCCCGGCTGCTGCTCCTGGACGAGCCCCTGGGGGCCCTGGACCTGAAGCTCAGGGAGGAGATGCAGCTGGAACTCATCAAGTTGCAACGGGAGGTGGGGGTGACCTTCGTCTTCGTCACCCACGCCCAGAACGAGGCCCTGGCCCTGTCCCACCGCATCGCCGTGATGAACCGGGGACGCATCGAGCAACTGGACGTGCCCTCGCGCATCTACGGCTTCCCGCAGAACCGCTTCGTGGCGGACTTCATCGGCAACTGCAACCTGCTGGAAGCCCGGGTAGTGGACCGGCGGGACGGGGAACTGGGCCTGGAAGCGGAGGGCCTGGGGGAGATCCGGGCCCCGGCCACGGACCGGCCGGGAAGCACGGGCGTCCTGGCCCTGCGGCCGGAACAGGTGCGCATCCACGCCGGCGGGGACGGTGAAAACGACCAGGACAACCGCTTTCCCGGCACGGTGCGCGACTTCCTCTACGTGGGCGACGTGACCACCTACCAGGTGGTGCTGGACAACGGCTTCCGGCTTTCGGCCCTGCGGGCCAACGACGCGCCGGGCCGGGCCCGTTTCTTCGAGATCGGCGACCGGGTGACCGTGAGCTGGGCCCGGCAGGCGGGCCACTATGTCCCGGACTGAGGACCGGCTCAGCCGCTGGGCGGTGACCGCCCCGCCCACCCTGTTCCTGCTGGCCTTCTTCCTGGTGCCGGCCCTCATCGTGGTGCTGGCCTCCTTCCAGTATCCCGGGGAGTTCGGCGGCCTGGCGCCCCTGGCGGACCCGGGGGACGGCAGCGAGCACGGCCTGACCCTGGAGAACTATCGCTTCTACTTCAGCGACTTCCTGTTCACGGAAATCCTGCTGCGTTCCTTCCTGGTGGCGGCGGCTTCCACCCTCATCTGCCTGGTGCTGGCCTACCCGGTGGCCTGGCTCATCGCCCGCAGCCCGAAGCAGCACCGGGACCTGCTGGTGCTGCTGGTGATCCTGCCCTTCGCCAGCAACTTCCTCATCCGGGTCTACGCCTGGATGATCATCCTGGGCCCCCAGGCGGGCCTGGCCCAAGCGGTGAACGGCCTGCTGGGGGCCTTCGGCCTGGCGCCGGTGAGCCTGCTCTTTTCCCCCTTCGCGGTGCTGGTGGGCATGGTCTACGTGCACCTGCCCTTCATGATCCTGCCCCTCTACACCAACCTGGAAAAGCACGACCCGGTGCTGCTGGACGCGGCCCAGGACCTGGGGGCCAACGCCTGGCAACGTTTCTGGCGGGTGACCTGGCCCCTGTCCCTGCCCGGGGTGTTCTCCGGCTCGGCCCTGGTGTTCATCCCGGTACTGGGCATGTTCGCCATTCCCGACATCCTGGGGGGTACCCGGGACATGCTCATCGGCAACCTGATCAAGGACCAGTTCCTGGGGGTGCGGGACTGGCCCTTCGGCGCCACCCTGTCCATCGTGCTGACCCTGTGCGTGCTGGGTCTCGCAGGGCTGGCGGCCTGGGCGGGGAAAGGGGGACGTCATGGCTAGGCTCCCCATCTGGTTAAGACTGGCGGCGGGGGCCACCTTCGCCTTCCTCTACGTGCCCCTGGCGGTGGTGGTGGCCTATTCCTTCAACGACTCCCGCCTCAACGCCGAATGGGTGGGCTTCACGCTGGACTGGTACCGGGTGCTGTTCGCCGACCAGGAAATGCTGCTGGCGGCGCGCAACTCCCTGTTCATCGCCCTGGTATCCAGCCTGGCGGCCACCGGCCTGGGCACCCTGGCCGGGCTGGCCATGCACCGCTACCGGCCGCCCTGGCTGCCCCTGCTGGTGATCACCCCGGTGGCCATGCCGGAAATCCTGCTGGGGGTGTCCCTGCTGGTGTTCTTCATCCAGGTGCTGCACCTGACCCTGGGCCTGCTCTCCGTGGTGCTGGCCCACATCACCTTTTCCATCGGCTTCGTGGCCATCATCGTCCGGGCCCGCCTGGCGGGCATGGACGAGTCCATCTTCGAGGCGGCCCGGGACCTGGGCGCCAACCCCTGGCAGACCTTCCGGCTGGTCACCTTCCCCCTCATCCTGCCGGCGGTGGTGGCGGGCTTCCTCATGGCCTTCACCCTGTCCATCGACGATTTCGTCATCACCTTCTTCACCGCCGGGGTGGGGGTGTCCACCCTGCCCCTGCAGATCTATTCCATGATCAAGATCGCCGTGACGCCGGAGGTCAACGCCGTGTCCACCCTGCTCATGCTGCTCACCCTGGTGCTGGTGGCGGCGGCGTCCCGCATGGACCGCAGCTTCATGAAAGGCGGCGCCTGATGCTGCGGCTGCTGGCCCTGGTCCTGGCCCTGGCCCTGCCCGCCCAGGCCGCCACCCTCTACCTCTACAACTGGAACAACTACATCTCCGACCGGACCATCGCCCGCTTCGAGGCCCGCTGCGCCTGCCGGGTAGTCCAGGACTATTACTCGGACAACGAGGAGATGCTGGCCAAGCTGGCGGCCGGGGCCTCGGGCTACGACCTCATCGTGCCCACCGGCAACGCGGTGGAGGCCCTGCTCCGCTCCAAGCAACTACGCCCCCTGGACAAGGCCAGGCTGCCCCATTTCGGCAACCTGAAAGCGGAATTCCTGAACGGCTTCTTCGACCCGGGCAACCGCTACTCCGTGCCCTACGCCTACACGGTGACCCTGCTGGGTTACAACATGGAGAAGCTCCAGGCCCTGGGCCTGCCCGCCGACACCTGGGCCCTGGTGTTCGAGCCCCGCTACCTGGCCAAACTGAAGGGACGGGTCACGGTGCTCGATTCGCAAAGGGAACTCATGGCCGCCGCCCTACGCTACCTGGGCCATTCCGCCAACGACAGCGACGAGAAGCACTGGAAGGCGGCCCGGGACCTGATCCTGCGCGCCAAGCCCTACTGGGCGGCCTTCAACGCCTCCAGCTACATCAAGGAACTGACGGTGGGCAACATCTGGGTGGCCCACGGCTATTCCAACGACATGTTCCAGGCCCGGGCCGACGCGGCGGCGGCCGGCCGGCCCTTCCGCATCGGCTATGCCATCCCCCGGGAGGGCGCCGTCCTGGCCCTGGATTCCCTGGTGCTGCACAACACCGGCAGGCAGCCGGACCTGGCCCACCGCTTCATGGACTTCATGCTGGAAGGGGAAAATTCGGCGGAACTGTCCAACCTGATCGGTTCCGGCAACCCCAACCGGGCCGCCATGGCCTACATCCGCCCGGAAATCGCCGATAATCCCGCCGTCTTTCCCGATGGGGCGAACATGGGCCGGCTGGAAATGCTGCGCGACCTGGACCGCAGGCAGCGGCGCGTGCTGAACCGCATCTGGACGGAAATCAAACTGCGTTGACGGCGCCAGGCCCGGGCCCGGTGCCGGAAAAAGAAAAAGGAACCCGCCCATGTTGCTTGGCTTCGTCATCCTCTATCTGGTCATTTCCCTGGGCATCGGCATGTATGCCGCCACCAAGGTGCACAACGCCCGGGACTACATCGCCGCCGGCCGGGCCCTGCCCATGGTCATCGTCACAGCCATGGTGTTCGCCACCTGGTTCGGGGCGGAAACGGTGCTGGGCATTCCCGCCACCTTCATGGAGGAAGACCTGGCGGGCCTCATCTCCGACCCCTTCGGCGCCTCCCTCTGCCTGGTGCTGTTCGGCCTGTTCTTCGCCCGCAAGCTGTACCGCATGAACCTGCTGACCATCGGCGATTTCTACCGGGAACGTTACGACCGCAAGGTGGAAGTCGTCACCGGCATCGCCATCGCCCTGTCCTACCTGGGCTGGGTGTCGGCCCAGGTGACGGCCCTGGGCCTGGTGTTCAACGTGCTCTCCGACGGAGCCATCAGCCAGTCCCAGGGCATCCTCATCGGCGCGGCGGTGGTGCTCATGTACACCCTCTACGGCGGCATGTGGTCGGTGGCCCTGACCACCTTCTTCCAGATGATCGTCATCGTCCTGGGCCTGTTCTACATCGCCTGGCTCATCGCCGACCAGACCGGCGGGGTGGCCCCGGTCATTGAGCACGCGGCGGCCAACCAGAAGTTCCATTTCTGGCCGGAGATGAATGCCGTGGCCCTGATCGCCTTCATCTCGGGATTGATCACCATGGGTTTCGGCTCCATCCCCCAGCAGGACGTGTTCCAGCGGGCCAATTCGTCGAAGAACGAGCAGATCGCCGTGTGGGGCACCGTGCTGGGCGGCGTGGCCTATTTCCTGTTCGCCGCCGTGCCCCTGTTCCTGGCCTATTCCGCCAACCTGATCGACCCGGATCTGGCGGCCAGGTGGCTGGCCGAGGACAGCCAGAAGCTGCTGCCGGAACTGGTGAAGGCCCACCTGCCCCTGCTGGCCCAGGTGATCTTCTACGGCGCCCTGCTGTCGGTGATCATGTCCACCGCCTCGGGCACCCTGCTGGCCCCGTCGGTGACCATTTCGGAAAACGTCATCAAGGATTTCATCACCCGCCGCAAGCACCTGGGCGACAAGCAGTTGCTGGTCATCACCCGCTGGGTGGTGGCGGGCTTCTCCGTGCTGGTCACCCTGTATTCCCTGTGGGCCCTGGACCAGGAGACCGGCATCCACCAGATGGTGGAGAACGCCTACAAGGTGACCCTGGTGCTGGCCTTCGTGCCCCTGGTGGCGGGCCTGTACTGGCAGCGGGCCACCACCCTGGGGGCCTACCTGGCCATCGGCTTCGGCGTCTGCACCTGGATTCCCATGGAGATCTGGCTGCCCGAGGGGGAAGGCCTGATGCCGCCCCAGTTCGCCGGCTTCCTCATGGCCAGTCTGGGCATGGTGCTGGGCTCCCTGCTGCCCGGCCAGGCCCGCCACGGCCACCCGGGCCGACACCCGGCCTGACCCGGCCCGCCCATGGACTGGCTGGGGGACCCGGGGGAGCGCCGGCTGCGGCTGAAGCTCTTCATCCTGTTCTACGGGGCCTTCCTGGCGGTGGGCAGCCTGCATCCCTTCACGGACTGGCAACCCGTGTCGGCCTGGTCGGCGGGGTTCCTCTCCGCCCCCTGGCCCCGCTACATCACCCGCACCGATCTTTCCACCAACCTGCTGGTCTATGCCCCCCTGGGCTATGCCCTGGCCCTGTGGTTCTCGCCCCGGGTCCGCCGCCCCCGGGGGGTGTTCATGGCCGCCCTGGCGGGCAGCCTGCTCAGCTTCGTCCTGGAAAGCACCCAACAACTCCTGCCCGGGCGCATCGCCTCCAATCTGGACCTGCTGGTCAACAGTCTGGGGGCCCTCACCGGCGCCCTGCTGGCCCTGCACCACGGCCGCTGGCTGCGGGCCCTGTCGGCGGCGGGCCGCTGGCGGGGCCGCTGGTTCCGCCCCGGCTTCGCCACCAGCCTGGGCCTGGCCCTGCTGGCCCTGTGGTTCCTGGCCCAGTTTTCCTTGCTGCCCATGCCGGGCATCGGCTGGCTGCACCTGCACCTGCGCCCCTTCGACCGGCTTCCCGACAGCCTGGCCGGGGTGAACATCCCCTGGCTGCTGGCCCTGTTCCTGGAAATGGTGGCGGTGGGGGCCTTCATGGCCTGCCTGCTGCGGCCGGGCCGTTACGTGGGCGCCGTGGTCCTGCTTCTGCTGTGCGCCTTCTTCGTGAAACTGCTGGCCGCCACCATCCTGCTCAAGCTGACCATCGTCGGCGGCGTGGTCTCCCTGGAAGCCCTGGCGGCCTTCCTGCTGGCCGTCTGGCTGCTGCTCCTGCCCGTGGCGTCACGGCACCGCCACGCCCTGGCCCTGGGCGGCGTGGTGGGCAGCATCCTCACCCGACTGGCACTGGCCAGCAGTCCGTTCCCCGCCACCAGCGCCCTCAACATCACCGGCCTGGCCCTGCACCTGGGCGCCCTCTGGCCACCCCTGGCGCTAGGCTGGCTGCTGTTCGCCGGTCGGTTCCGCCGCTGAGCGGCGCCGGCGCGGCCCGGGCCGCTGGCGGCGGATGGGGCCGGACAAGGCGGTGACGAACAGCATCAGGTAGCAGATGAAGATGATGCGCGGCATGTCCAGCAGGCCGCCGAACAGGCCCACTGCCAGGAAACCGGCCGTGGAGGCGCTCACCGCCAGGCCCCAGGGATCGCCCTGGAGGGCCCGCCGCACGGCGGCGGAAAGGATGGTGGCGATGAACCCGCCCAGGGCCAGGACGCCCAGGAGCCCCTGGTCGAAATAGACGTTGACCCACAGGTTCTTCACGTGCCAGGGCAGGTGGTTGAAGTCGTAGTGGGGAAACCAGCGTTCCAGGCCCCGGGAGAAGTCGCCGTTGGCGATCCACTCCCGGCCCCGGGCATCCTTGAGGCTCACGTTGTCGAAATCCAGCACGGTACCGGGCTTGTTCATGTAGGCGTATTTGCGCCAGTTCATGATTTGCAGGACCAGGGGGGTACGTCCGGGCAGCGCCCCTTCCCCGAGGCTACCGGTGTTGAATGTCCACACCAGGCGCCGCCATTCGCCGCCGGTGCTCTCCAGATGCAGGTCGTATTTCACGTTCTGGCCCGGCCACTCGCTGGGCATGATCATGTGCCGGCGATAGAGCATGGCCTGGAGCCAGAGCTTGGGGTCCGAGGTGCGCACGTCCATGGTCAGGGTGAAATCCTCGTGGGCCGGCAGGGGCACCCGCTGGACGAAGTGCAGGTCCTGGCCCCCGCCCAGGGACAGATAGGGGTTGCCGCCCTCGGAGGGGAAACGATAGGTGCCGATGAAGTCGTCGGAATGGGCCCACAGGTAGGCGTTGGGGAATCGCCCCACGCCCATGCCCAGCAGGGTGGTGGCCAGATCCGGCTGCATGATGGCAATGGCGTCCTGCCAGTGGGCCAGGCGGGTCTCCATGTCCTGGTCGGTGGTGGACATGCGGGTCTCCATGCGGGAGCCCAGCAGGGCCGGAGTGACGATGGCCATGGCCGCGCCGATGACCAGCAGCACCACGGCCACGCCCCGGATGCCGATGACCGGCCCCAGGGAACGCCCCGCCGCGAAGCCCCCCGCCCCCGCGATCAGGGCCATGGCCAGGCTGGCCGTGCCGGCCAGGGCGGGGGTGTTGGCCACCCATTTGCTGCCCAGCATGGCCGCAGCCATACCCCCCGCCGCGGCCAGGGAGGCCAACAGGGCCAACGCCAGGAAAAGCAGGAAACCCCATCTGGCCGCCCCACGCCCGTAGGCCCGGCCCGCCTGCCAGGCCGCCCCGTGGCCCGCCGCCAGACAGACGCCCCAACCGGCCAGGCCCGCCGCCAGGGCGGGAATGCCGCCCCGGGTGAAGGCGTAGGCGAGGACCAGGGGAGTCAGCAGGCCGGGCAAGGCGCGCAGGGCACCCCACTGCAACTTCTTCTGGGCATCCCGCCGGGACAGGAACCACAGCACGCCCCCGGCCAGGGTGCCCGCCAGGAGGGCCAGATAGGTGGCCCGGGAGAAGGTGGTCACCCCCGCATAGAGCACGCCGGCCAGCAACATCCCCCCGAGGATCATGGCCGGGCGGGAGCGGTGCAGGGCTGCGGCCATCAGAGCAAAGGGCCAGGCCAGGGCCACGAAACCGTCAATGGCCTCGCCGCCGGTGTGCATTTCGGAAAACAAGCCCGTGATCCGGTAGGGGGTGGAGAAATCCAGCAGGCTGCTGGCAATGGCCCAGAGCCCCTGGCCACCCAGCATCGCCTGGAACACTCCCCGCTCCCACATGGCCACCAGGCCCACCGCCCCGCCCGCCACCGCCAAGCCCCAGACCAGGCTGGCCCGGGCCCGGTCCTGGTCCAGGCGCAGCAGGGCCACCAGGCCGGGAAACAGGGCCAGGGCCCAGAAATAGCCCTTGGCCAGGCGCAGGGCGTTCCATTGGCTGTAGTAACTGGACAATTCCACCGGATTCCAATCCGGCAGGGGCAGCAGACCACGCATCAGGCCGATGCCGTAGGAGAGGGTCAAAAGTCCCAGGAACACCCATTCCCCCAGGGTCAGGCGGATGCGGGTGGCATAGAGTCCCCGGGCCAGCAGCACCCCCAGGGTGGTGGCCAGCATGAGATCGTAGTCTTCCAGATAAAGACTGCCGCTCCACGGCGCCAGGTTCACCAGGGCCAGCCAGGGCGGCAGCATGAACAGCAACAGGGTGGGCCGCCAGAAGCCGATCAGGGCATAGGCCGCCAGCCCCAGGCCCAGGCCGAGCTGGCCATAGGGATAGTGGAGCAGACCGGCCACGGCCCCGGCAAAGGCCAGGGGCGAAAGCAGCCGGGGAAGCCAGTGGAGCGGTCCCGGCGTCGTCTCGGCTTTCAGGGTGAATGCGCCAACGGCCATGGATTCAGGCCCGCCCCAGGGCCTCGCAGGGGTCGCCCCGGCCCACGCTGGCCAGGTCCAGGCTGTTCTCCAGGCGCTGCACCAGCAGGCTGGCGCTTTGCCGGCCCGAGTCCAGGACCATGTCGGCCACCTGCATGTACAAGGGGTGACGGACGGTGAACAAGGACTTCAGCCTGCCCAGGGGATCGTCGGTCTGCAACAGGGGCCGGTTCTTGTCGTGGCGGGTGCGCAGATAAAGCTCCTGGGGCTGGCAGCGCAGATAGACCACCGTGCCCCGGTCCTTCAGGTGCGCCCGGTTTTCCTCCAGCAGGACGGCACCGCCGCCGGTGGCCAGGACGATGCCCTGGCGCTGGCTCAGTTCGTCGATCACGGCCGCCTCCCGGCGGCGGAAGCCGGCCTCGCCTTCGATCTCGAAGATGGTGGGGATGGACACTCCGCAGCGGGCCACGATCTCGTGGTCGGAGTCGATGAATTCCAGGCCCCGCTGCCGGGCCAGCAGCTTGCCGATGGTGGTCTTGCCGGCCCCCATGAGGCCGACCAGGAAAATGTTGCAGCTAGGGATCATGCTGCGATTGTAACCGTGGGTTTATGGCTCAAGGCGACCGCCGGCGGGCCAGCAGACGCTCCACGGCATCCTTCAGATCTCCCTCCGGCAAGGAGTCTTCCAGTGACTGGAAAGCCGTCAGGGCGGCCGGGGGCATATCCTGTTTTTCCGGGGGTTCGGGCAAGGCCCAGTCGGCCCGCACCTTGACCTTCACGGCGGCCACCGGCTGGCCGTCCTGGGAGCGCGCCTGGGAAAGGGCCCGGGCCAGGCCCTGGGCCTGGGCCCGCACCCGGCTGGCGGCGGCCCCGTTGGCGCAGTAGACCAGAGCCGTGTCGCCCTGGATGGCCGCCACCCGGCAGGCCCGGGCCACCGCCTTGGGCACCGTGGCGGCAAAGCGGCGGTTGAGCTCTGCCAGACGTTCCGCCTCGGGCAGGGCCACGGCCAACAAGCGGTCGGCCTGGAGCAGGCCGCGCAATCGCACCAGAGGAGAAGGACGATAGGACAAGGCGGAACTTAAGAAGGCCGACAACTTCGGTATGGTAGCATTGCCCGATTTCGCCAATTTCACCTATCTCCTTCATTTTTCATGATTTCCAACCTTTTGAAGAAAGTCTTCGGTAGCCGCAACGACCGGCTGCTGAAGCAATATCGGGGGACGGTCGCCAAGATCAACGCCCTGGAACCGGCCTACGAAAAGCTGGATGACGAAGCCCTGCAGGGCAAGACCGCCGAGTTCCGCGCCCGTCTGGAAAAGGGCGAAACCCTGGATGCCTTGCTGCCTGAAGCCTTCGCCGTCGTGCGGGAGGGCGCCAAGCGGGCCCTGGGCATGCGCCACTACGACGTGCAACTGCTCGGCGCCATGGCCCTGCACAAGGGCAACATTTCCGAAATGCGTACCGGCGAGGGCAAGACCCTCATGGCCACCCTGGCCGTGTACCTGAACGCCCTGCCAGGCCAGGGCGTCCACGTGGTGACGGTGAACGACTACCTGGCCAGCCGCGACGCGGAATGGATGGGCAAGCTTTACCGCTTCCTGGGCCTCTCCGTGGGCGTGATCCTCTCCCAGCAGCCCAACGAGGAGAAGCAGGCCGCCTACGCCGCCGACATCACCTACGGCACCAACAACGAATTCGGCTTCGACTACCTGCGCGACAATATGGTGTTCAGCCCCTCCCAGCGGGTGCAGCGGGGGCTCAACTACGCCATCGTCGACGAGGTGGACTCCATCCTCATCGACGAGGCCCGCACGCCGCTCATCATCTCCGGCCAGGCCGACGACAACGTGGCCATGTACCAGGTCATGAACCAGGTGCCGCCCCGCCTGACCCGCATGGCCCACGAACCGAAGACCGACGAACCGCCGCCCCCCGGCGACTACTCGGTGGACGAAAAGGCCCACTCGGTGCTGCTCTCCGAAGCGGGCCACGAGAAAGTGGAGGACATCCTCACCGAACTGGGCGTGCTGGCCCCCGGCACCAGCCTCTACGACCCGGCCAACATCTCCCTGATGCACCACGTCTACGCCGCCCTGCGGGCCCACGTGCTGTACCACAAGGACCAGCATTACGTGGTGCAGAACGGCGAGGTCATCATCGTCGACGAATTCACCGGCCGCCTCATGCAGGGCCGGCGCTGGTCCGACGGCCTGCACCAGGCCGTGGAAGCCAAGGAAGGCGCCACCATCCAGCGGGAAAACCAGACCCTGGCCTCCATCACCTTCCAGAACTACTTCCGCATGTACAAGAAGCTGTCCGGCATGACCGGCACGGCCGATACGGAAGCCTACGAATTCAAGCAGATCTACAACCTTGAGACGGTGATCATTCCCACCAACCGGCCCATGATCCGCAAGGACATGAACGACCTGGTGTACCGCACCGCCAACGAAAAGTGGAAAGCCGTCATCGACGACATCCGCGACTGCCACCAGCGGGGCCAACCGGTGCTGGTGGGCACCACCTCCATCGAGGTCAACGAATTCCTTTCCAACCTGCTCACCAGGGAAGGCCTGCCCCACCAGGTACTCAACGCCAAGCAGCACGCCCGGGAAGCCGACGTGGTGGCCCAGGCCGGTCTGCCCGGCGCCATCACCATCGCCACCAACATGGCCGGCCGGGGAACCGACATCGTCCTGGGCGGCGCCATCAACAAACAGATCGACCTGATCCAGGCCGCCGAGAACCTCACCGACGAAGACAAGACCGCCCGCGTCGAAGCCGCCCGGGCCGAATGGAAGCCGCGCCATGCCGCCGTGCTGGAAGCCGGCGGCCTGCACATCATCGGCACCGAGCGCCACGAATCCCGCCGGGTGGACAACCAGTTGCGCGGCCGTTCCGGCCGCCAGGGCGACCCGGGTTCCTCCCGCTTCTACCTGTCCCTGGACGACCCCCTGCTGCGCATCTTCGGCGGCGAGCGCCTGAAGATGATCATGGAACGGCTGAAAATGCCCGAAGGCGAAGCCATCGAGCACGTCATGGTCAACCGTTCCCTGGAATCGGCCCAGCGCAAGGTGGAACAGCGCAACTTCGACATCCGCAAGCAACTGCTCGAATACGACGACGTGGCCAACGACCAGCGCCGGGTCATCTACCAGCAGCGCAACGAACTGCTGGAGACCAACGACGTCTCCGCCGGCATCGTCGGCATGCGCGCCCAGGTGCTGGGCGACACCATCAACGAACACCTGCCTCCGGGCAGCATGGCCGAACAATGGGACGTGGCCGGCCTGACCCAGGCCCTGGCCAGCGAATTCCTGCTGGACTGCCCGGTGCAGCAATGGCTGGACGCCGATGATCGGCTGGATGAACAGGGCGTGCGAGAGCGCATCATCGAAACCGCCAACCAGAGTTACGCCGCCAAGGAAGCCATCGCCGGCAGCGAAAACCTGCGCAACTTCGAGCGGGGCATGATCCTGCAAAGCCTGGACAACCACTGGCGGGAACACCTGGCCGCCATGGATCACCTGCGCCAGGGCATCCACCTGCGCGGCTACGCCGCCAAGAACCCCAAACAGGAATACAAGCGGGAAGCCTTCGAACTGTTCGAACGCATGCTCTCCACCATCTCCCGGGAAGTCACCCAGGTCACCCTCACCGTGCAAATCCGCAGCGAAACCGACGTGGAAGCCGTGGAGCCCCAGGAAGCCCCGGTGAGCAACGTGCAGTACCACCACGCCGACTACGACGAAGCCCTGGCCGCCGACCCCGACGAAGCCCAGGCCGGCCAGCAACCCATCGAGCGCATGCACGCCAAGGTGGGCCGCAACGACCCCTGCCCCTGCGGCTCCGGCAAGAAATACAAGCACTGCCACGGCAAACTGGCCTGAGCCCTGCCGTGCCCCCTCTCCCCCTGGGAGAGGGCCGGGGTGAGGGAGCGCCGCCCCTCGGAGGCAAGCTCCGAAAACCCCCCCCTGCCCCCCCTTTTTCAAAGGGGGGAACATGGGTGGCGGACATCGTCCTTGCCCCCGGAACCCCTCCTCCTATACCCTACCGTATCCATCAACTATTCTCTCCGCCCCAATGCCCTACTACATCTACAAGATCGGCCCCCTCAACATCCTGGAAAAACAGGGCCAGGCAGACAGCTTCAAGGAAGCCAAGGCGGCCGCCAACGCACTGCGCAAGCAACTTGACCCCAAGGCCGGCCAGACCATCAAGATGATCTTCGCCGACAACGAGCTCACCGCCGAGGACACCCTGTCCCAGCCCCGGGAACTGGACCATACCCTCTCCGGCGACGACTACTGACCGCCCCTCACATCACCATGTCCGGCTACAACGAGGACGCCTACCGCCAGGCCCGGGAAACGGCCATCGACCTGCCCTGCCCCTTCGAGCGGGCCCTGCTCTCCCGCTGTGTGGCCTGTTTCAAGGCCCGCCGCCTGCTACTGGCCGAGCGGGAAGCCGTCACCTGTTCGGAAAGGGAAGCCAACGCCCAGTGCAAGGCCTTCCACACCGCCCTGCACCACAATGCCCGCTTCGCCCTGCATATGGACTCCAACCAGCCCTGGCCCTTCGGCAAGGAGATCCGCGCCCAGTGCGGCGGCGTGCTGGGCCTGCGGGAAAGTGCCGGCCAGGGCCCGGAAATCGAAGCCGACGTGGCGGAACTGATGGCCCAGTGCATCGAGAAATTCGGTGCGGTGGAGCGCTTTCCCTATTCGGAAATCATGCGCGCCGTGGTCCATTACGAACCCCGCAAACGCCGCGACAAGTAAGCCCCTCGCCTCCACCCGGGGGAGACCAAGCGCCCCTACAGCGCCCCCCGCCGATCCCCCCGCCGGAATCCGGGCAGCCCTTCCTCCACCCCCCGCCCCAGGCCGATGACCTTGAACAGCTCCCCCATTTCCGAGGGCTGCAACAGGCGCTGCACCGCCACTGCGGCTCGCAGGTATTCGGGGCTCATGGGCGTCATTTCCAGCATCAGGTCCAGCAGGCCGGCGTCGGTCAGGAAATGGGCCTGGCTGGTGTAGCCCAGCAGGTCCAGCCCGGCCTCCTCGCCGGCCCGGGCCACGGCGCTGAAGTCCACGTGGGCGGTCAGGTCGGCCAGGCCGGGCAGGAAGAAGGGATCGTCCAGGCTGCGGTGGCGGTAGTGGGCCATGAGGGTGCCCGTGCAGCGCTGGGGGTGGTAGTACTCGGCCATGGGATAGCCGTAGTCGATGAACAGCAGGGCGCCGGCCTCCAGGCGTTCCGCCAGGCTGGCCACCAGGGCGGTGGCCGCCGGGTTCACTTCCGAGACGTAGTCGCCTTCCACGGGCAGGGTGGCGGCCAGGGCAGACAGTTCGGGTGATGCCGGCCGTTCCGCCCAGACCGGGCCGCCGGACCAGGCCACGCCCCGTTCCATGGGGACTGATTCGGTCCAGTGCAGCACGTGGGGCGGCACGGCGTCCAGCACCTCGTTGCCCAGGACCAGGCCCCGGATACGTTCTGGCAGAGCGTCGAGCCAGGTGACCCGGGGCAGCAGGTGGGGAACTGCTTCAGCCAGGGTCTCCGCCTGGCGCTGGCGCAGTTCGCCGCTCAGTTCCAGGATGCAGTAATGCTCAGGCAGGGCCCCGTGGCGTTCCAGTTCCAGGAGCAGATCCGCCGCCAGGCGGCCGCTGCCGGCCCCCAGTTCCAGGATGTCGCCTCTGCTTTGGTCCAGCACGGCCCGGGCCGTGCTGGCCAGGCTGCGGCCGAACAGGGGCGACAGCTCCGGGGCGGTGACGAAGTCCCCCGCCGGGCCGAACTTGCGGGCGCCACCGGTGTAGTAGCCCAGGCCCGGGGCGTAGAGCACCCGATCCATGTAGCGGGCGAAGGAAATCCAGCCGCCGGCCTCTTCGATGTCCCGGCGCAGCAGTTCCAGCACTTGGGCACAACGGGCCTTGGCCTCGGCGTCGGGTTCGGGCAGGTCGATGACGGGGCGGCCGGCGGAGCGGGGGGGTGGAGCGGGATATGGAGCAGGCATGGTGGCTGTGCTAGTTTCTCGCCCATGATAACGGAGCCCCGCCCCACCCCGCCCGTCGTCGCCATCCTGGGCGCAGGCCCCGCCGGCATGTCCTGTGCCAACGCCTGTCTGTCCTTCGGGTTGCGTCCCCTGGTCATCGAACGCAGCGACCAGGCCGGGGGCGTCCAGCGCCGCAACTTCCATCCCAACCTGTGGATGCTGGGCTGGCCCGGGGAAACCGGCGAATCCCTGACCCGGCGCATGGTGGAGCACTACGCCAGCCTGCCCATTGAAACCCGTTACCAGACCGAACTGCTGGGCGCCCAGCGGGGTAAATCCGTCTTCCGGCTATCCCTGGCCGAATCCGGCGGGGAACGGGAGACCATCCAGGCCGATGCCATCGTGCTGGCCACGGGCATGCACCCCTATGCCACCCCGGAACTGGAAGACCTGGCCCGCCGCAGCCCCAGGGTGATCATCGGCCCCCTCAGCCACACCATCCGCGACGGCATCCAGGACGCCGACGTGCTCATCCTGGGTGGCGGTGACAATGCTCTGGACCACGCCCTGTTCCTGGCCGAACGGCGAAATCGGGTCCGAGTGCACACCCGGGGCACCTTCGCCGCCCGGGCCACCTTCCGCACCGCCTGCGCCGGACGGGAGGACATCCGGCTGGTGGAAAACAGCACGCCGTTGCGCCTGAGTGCCGGGCAGGAAGGCATCCTGGCCGCCTGGCCCGGGGAGGAGTTGCGCTTTGACTGGCTGCTGGTCATGTATGGCTACCGCCCCAACATCGAGCTGCTGGATCGCTTCAGCCCCAGCCTGCGCCCGGACCTGACCGCCGGTGGTCACGTGCACGTGGACGACTGGCAACGCACCTCCACCCCCGGCGTCTACGCTGCCGGGGACCTGACTGCCCCGGCCCAGCCTTCCGTACCCACCGCCATCGCCCAGGGTCTGGCGGCGGCCCGGGCCATCGAACGGGACATCACCTGGCGACGTTGAACCCCGGGAGGGCTGGGGGCCAACGGCGTTGACCCAGACCGCCGGCCGGTGCACACATGGGAAAGTCTGCGGAGTCCCTTACACAAAGGGCAACTCAGGCGGGCGAACAGAACCACAGTTTGTTGCCTTCGCTGTCCAGAAAGGCCCCCACCAGGGCTTCTCCGTAGCGTGCCACCGGGTCGCTGAGCAACACGCCGCGCTGGCGCAAGGCCTGCTCGGTTTCCCGGGCGTTTTCCACTGCCAGGGTGACCCGGGGATTGGGCGTCTGGGTGGGCGCGCCGTACCAGTCCTCCGCCGCCTTGAACATGAGGATGACCTCCCCCAGGCGGCAACCCACCAGGGCGCCATCCTCCATGGCGGGCGGCAGCCCCAGGGTCTCCCCATAGAAAGACCGGGCCCGGAGGGGATTGGCCACCGCCAGGGCGATGACCTTGATCCCCTTGAACCCCAGGGCGGGGAGCGGCAGCAGCTTGTCCATGGCGAGGCCTTCAGGCTGCCTCGGCGAAGCGGCCCTCAGCGTGGCGGGCCGCGGCTTCCGCCTTGCGGGCATACCACTTCTCCGCTTCCTCGTCCCAGCCATCCATGCGGATGTAGGGATTGGTGCGGGGATGCACGACCATGTTGGGGTCGATCTCCAGACCGAGTCCTTCCAGGAAGTTGACCAGACCGATGCGTTCGATCATCTCGCCGGTACGTTCGTGGTCCAGGGCATTCTCGGCGAAGAAATCCAGCACGCCCCGGGCCAGCTCGTTGAGCCTGTCGAAGTCCGCGTCGGATTCCAGCTTCATGAAGGGGATGATGACCGTACCCAGGGTGGCACCGATCTTCAGCACCCCCTTGCCGCCCACCAGGATGGTCACGCCCTTGTCCCGGCCGGGCAGCAGGGCCCCGGGCATGACGTTCAGGCAGTGCATGCAGCGCACGCAGTTGTGGTTGTCGATGGTCATCTCGGTGGCCTCGGCCACCCGCAGCACGGTTTCATGGGGTTGCGCCGGCCTGCCGGCATCGCGCAGGGTGATGGCCTTGGTGGGGCACAGGCTCACCACCATGTTCACCAGATCGTTCATGGAATGGCTGGCCATCCAGGCGTCGGCGATGGTCTGGTCGGCACGTATGTTGTCCTTCCAGGTGCCGATGGTGGCCATGTCGGAACGCTGGATGGCGTTGACGCAGTCGTTGGGGCAGCCGGAGAACTTGAATTTGAATTTGTAGGGCAGGGACGGCCGGTGCATGTCGTCCAGGTTGCCGTTGATGACGGTGCGCAGGGCCCGGGCCTCGTCGTAGCAGGACATTTCGCAACGGGCCGCCCCCACGCAGGACATGGACGTGCGCAAGGAAGGACCGGCGCCGCCCAGGTCGAAACCGAGTGCGTTCAGACCATCGAAGGCCTGCTGCACGTTCTCACTGCGGATGCCCTGGAACATGATGTCGCCGGACTGGCCATGGAAGGCGATGAGGCCGGAGCCCCCGGCCGCCACCCAGGTATCCGCCAGCTTGCGCAGCAGGTCTGCACTGTAGTGCATGCCCGCCGGAGGCTGCACGCGCAGGGTGTGGAACTCGGCCGCCTCGGGGAAGACGGGCTTGCCCTGGTCGTCCTTGAGTTCGGTAAAGCGGGGAATGATGCCGGCGCCATAACCGATGACTCCCACGGTGCCGCCCTTCCAGTAGCCGGCCCGGTCCCGATAGGACGTTTCCAACTGGCCCAGCAGGTCGGTCATCATGGGATTTTCCCGGGCCAGGCGTTTGAGGCCGGTAACGAAGGAAGGCCAGGGGCCCGCTTCCAGTTGGTCCAGGTAGGGAGTGGCAGGCATGGGTTTCATGGGACGCTCTCCGGATGATCAGGCTATTACCATAGCTTTTTGATCAAGTATTGCCAGGGGAGTTCTCGTCTTGCGGCGGACGCGCCGGCCCGGTCAAACGGCTACCGGGCCACCCCGGGGGCGGTCCGGGCCGTCAGCAACCGGCCGGCCAGGCCCGCTTAGAAGCGGCGGTTCCAGCCCAGGGTCAGATGGGCGCTTTCCTGGCCCGCCAGGCCGGCGGCGTTGGCCTTGTATTCCAGGCTCAGGCCGGCCCTGCCCAATTTGCCGGCAGGCCGGGTGTAGTCGAGGGCCAGCACGTATTCCGCTTCACCGCCGGCCAGATCCACCCGCCGGGTGGAATAGGTGGCGTTCTGGTTCTGGTCGTAGCTGGCGAGTTCCAGCGTGGCCGAACCGCCGATGGCCTTCAGGGACTGGCTCAGGGACAGGCCCAGGCGGTCATGGGGGGCGAACAGGTCCCGGCCGTCCAGATTCAGGCTGAAGCCCCATACCGGCATGTCGCTATAGCCCAGGACCAGACCCGAACCCCGGCCACCTTCCACCAGGCCCAGGGTGGCAGTGGCGCTGGCTTGCCAACGGCCAGCCAGGCTGGCTTGGCGGGTGGCGCTGACGAACATTTCCCGGCCGTCGCCGAAGTGCAGCACGCCGCTCTGGGAAGCCCCCATGAACTGCTCGTGTTCCGTGACCAGCCCGGCGTTGATCACCCAGGCACCGGCACCGTAATTGAGGCTCAGGCCGCTGGCGCCAGGTTGACTGCCGTTGACCGGGACGGCGTCCAGAGGCCGGCTGGAAAACAGCCCCAGCTTCAGGGTGGCGCTGATCCGGTTGCTCATGAACAGGGCGTCACCGTCCTGGAAGCCCAGAAACGGCACGGCACCGGCACTGACTCCGGAGACCAGGGCATCCGCGCCGGCCCCATAGGCCAGTTGGAAGCGTTCATCACCCGCCACGGCCGGCTGGGCAAACAGGGTCTGCAGCCGGTGGTCCAGACTGGGTTCGCTGGCGGGGGCGAGCAAATCCGTGGTGGCGACCGTGAAGTTCCGCTGGTAGGCATCCAGGCCGGCGAAATCCAGGCGACCGGCGGCGGCCAGGCTGCTGATGGCGGGTGCCAGGCTGGCAGGCAAGGTGGAACTGGCCACGGGCACCGACCGGCTGCCGCTGCTGGCGGCGGTTTTCAACTGCCCCACCGGAGCCAGGGCGGCCTTCACGTTGAGCAGGCCATGGCCATAGACGCTGTCCACGCCCCTCCGGCCCAGGTCGGTGGCGGTGTCGAGCAGGATGTTCGCCGTGTCCTTGGCGCTCAGCTTGGGCCAGTAGCCCATAAGCAGGGCGGCGGCGCCAGACACCATGGGCGCCGCCATGGAGGTGCCGGACATGTAGTAGTAATTGCTGTCCATGTAGGTGGAGACGATGTCCACCCCGGGGGCCACCAGGTAGAAATAGCGGGTATCGCCGGCCCGGTTGGAAAAACTGGCGATTCTGTTGTTTTCGTCCACGGCGCCCACCGCCAGGATCTGCCCCTTGGCCCAGGCCTGGGTGGCATGGCGGGCGGGCCAGTCGGGATTGGCGGCACCGTCGTTGCCGGCGGCGAAGACCAGCAGGGCCCCCTTGTTCACCGCCCCCTGGAGATAGGTCTTGTCGCCTGACCAGGCGGCACCGGTGTAGCCCAGGGAGCCGTTGATGATGCGGGCACCGTCGTTGGCCGCCGTAAGAATGGCCTTGTCCACATCCACCAGACTGCCGCCGCCGTCACTGTCGAGGGCCTTGTAGATCAGCAGGCTGGCCTTGGGGGCGATCCCCATGGAACCACGGCCGTTGGCCGCCGCGCCGATGATGCCCGCCACGTGGGAACCGTGGCCGTTGTCGTCGCCACAGGCGCTTCCCACTACGCCGCCGGACACACTGCGGCATTTGCCGATGCGCCCGCTGAATTCGCTGCTCGACAGGTTGATGCCCGTATCCACGATGCCCACCTTCACCCCCTTGCCAAAGAGATTCAAGTCGTAGGCGGACTTGGCCTTGATGGCCTGGTGCCACCAATCGTCGGCAAAGGTGTAATCGCTGCTGGGAGTCCAGGCGGCAAGGGCGGACCCCGCCAGATTGGCAAGGGCGAGGGCGAGAACGCTGGGCCTGACGCGCATGTGCGGCTCCTCGATCTGGCCTGGGGGGCGCACGGCGCTCTCCAGCAGCCCCGCTGCCGTGGACCTGATCCAGAAGAATCAGGCCGTTAGGCCGGAAGCTTTGCGGCCCGCGCTTTCGCGTCGGTGTGCCTTTGTTGGAAACGGCGGAATCGCCACCGGGGGCAATTCCTCAAGCCGCATAACGGCAGGCAGCAACAAAACTTGAGGGCGGTTTACCGGCTTGCTGATGCGCTTCGACAAGGGCTGCCAGACCGCGACGGCACGGCGGAACTGGCAGGACAGGAGGTTGGGTAATGATCTGTTCAAGGGGCACCCTCTTGCGGTGAACCCGGTAATCCACCGCTTGCTGGGCATGGGGTAAGCCAATCCATATGGCCGAACACCTGGCCCTCCCCAAATCACCGCCTCCTCACCGAATTCCTCCCCCACAATCATCGGTTCCAGAAGCCCTCTCTACCACCCACAGCAAGGAGCCTCCCCATGAGCACCGTGCAACTCCATCGCGTTCTGCGCGCCACTCCGGACAAGCTCTACCGGGCCTTCCTGGACCCGGATGCCTTGGTCAAGTGGCTGCCGCCCAACGGCTTTACGGCGAAGGTCCATCACCATGAGGCGCGGGTGGGTGGGGGTTTCAGGATGAGTTTCACCAACTTCGGCAGCGGCCACAGCCACAGTTTCGGTGGGACTTACCTGGAGTTGCGGCCCGGTGAGTTGCTGCGTTACACGGAAGTCTTCGACGACCCCGGCCTGCCGGGGCAGATGGTCACCACCGTCAGCCTGACGCCCGTGTCCTGCGGGACGGCCTTGCAGGTGGTCCAGGAAGGCATTCCCGAGGTGATTCCGACGGAGGCTTGCTACCTGGGGTGGCAGGAATCCCTGGTCTTGCTGGCCAAGCTGGTGGAGGCGGACATTCCGGATTGACGGCCGGCCATGCTGCCAGGGGGGCTGTGCCCCGGTGGGGGGTCAGACCTTCGGCTTGCCGGGTTTGCCTTCCCGCAGGTGGCGGGGCAGGCGCTTCTGTTCCCGTTCTGCGGTACGGGTCTGGCGGGGGGTCAGGCTGGAAGCTTCGCGCTGCTCGAAGGGGTTGTAGTTGGCCTTGAAATCCACCCGCAGGGGGGTGCCCTGGAGGTTGAAGGCGGTGCGGAAGACGTTTTCCAGGTAGCGCTTGTAGGCGTCGGGCATGCCTTCCAGGTGGTTGCCGTGGATGACGATGACCGGCGGGTTGTTGCCCCCCTGGTGGGCGTATTTGGGCTTGGGCCGGAAGTTGCCGGCCCGGGGGGGCTGGTGCTGGGCCACGGCTTCCTGGAGCACCCGGGTGAGGCGGGGGGTGGAAAGCTTGGCCATGGCGGCGGCGTAGGCTTCGTCCACGGACTTGAGCACGGCGCCCACACCGGTGCCCTTGAGGGCGGAGATGAAGTGGAAGCGGGCGAAGGTGAGGAAGTCCATCTTGCGGTCCAGTTCCCGCTTGATCTGTTCCCGCTGGTAGTTGTCCAGGTCGTCCCACTTGTTGATGGCCACCACCAGGGCCCGCCCGGCTTCCAGGATGAAGCCGGCCAGGTGGGCGTCCTGGTCGGAGATTTCCTGGCGGGCGTCCAGCACCAGGACCACCACGTTGGCGTCCTCCACGGCCTGGAGGGTCTTGATGACGGAGAACTTTTCGATGGCTTCGGTGACCCGGCCCTTGCGCCGCACCCCGGCGGTGTCGATGAGGGTGTAGGGGCGGCCGTTGCGCTCGAAATCCACGTAGATGGAATCCCGGGTGGTGCCGGGTTGGTCGAAGGCGATGACCCGCTCTTCGCCGACGAAGGTGTTCACCAGGGTGGACTTGCCCACGTTGGGCCGGCCGACGATGGCGATCTTGGGGTGGTCGTTGCCGCCGCCTTCGTCGGGTTCCGCCGGGAAGGGCTCCAGGGCCAGTTCCACCAGGTCCCGCACACCTTCGCCGTGGGCGCCGGACACGGCCAGGGGCTGGCCCAGGCCCAGTTCGTGGAATTCGGCGGTGACCACGCCGGCGTTCATGCCTTCGGTCTTGTTGACCGCCAGGAGCACGGGACGGCCGGTCTGGCGCAGGCGCTGGGCGATGAGCTTGTCCTGGGGGGCGAGGCCGGTGCGGCCGTCCACCAGGAAGACGATCACGTCCCCTTCGGCAACAGCCTGGAGGGTCTGCTTGGCCATCTCGGCCAGGATGCCGGTGTCCGCCACCGGCTCGAAACCGCCCGTGTCCACCACCAGGTAGGGCTTGCCGCCCACCTTGCCGTGGCCGTAATGGCGGTCCCGGGTGAGGCCGGGCAGGTCGTGGACCAGGGCATCCCGGGTCTTGGTGAGGCGGTTGAAGAGGGTGGACTTGCCGACGTTGGGCCGGCCGACCAGGACGAGGGTGGGTTTCATGATGGTGAGGGCTCAGGGGTGAGGCGTGAGGAGGGGGGTGTGCCGGCGAGGGAGCACCCCTCGCTCATCACTCCTGGCGCCTCACTGGATGCGCAGGGCGTAGATGCCGCCGCCCACGGTCTGCACCACCACGCCGGCCTTGAGGCGCAGCATCACGCCCTTGATGCCGCTGCTGTCGGTGCTGGCCCGGGCGGCAAAGGCGCCGTCTTCTGCATTGAGGAGGTGGACGTAGCCCTGGTAGTCGGCCACGGCCACGTATTGGCCGGCCACGGCCACGGGGCTGGAGAGCTTGCGGTCGCGCAGTTTGTCCTGCTTCCACAGGTTGATGCCCCGGCCCTTGTCGAAGGCGGCCACGGCGTCGTGGTCGTCCACGGCATAGACGTTGCGTTCGTCCAGGTCCACGCCCCCCAGGCTGGAGTAGTCCCGGGTCCAGGCGGCGTTGCCGTTGTCCCGGTTGAAACAGGCCACCCGACCCTGGTAGGCGGCGGCGCAGATGCGTTTGTCGTCGAGGGCCAGGGGGCCGGTCACGTCGCTGATCCGCTCCAGTTCGGTGACCCCCTTGGGCAGGGCCACGTTGGCTTCCCAGGCGGGGGCGCCGTTGTTCAGGGCCAGGGCGGTGAGGCGGCCACCGGCATGGCCGGCGAAGAGGACCTTGTCGGCCAGAATCATGTGGCTTTGTTCCCGCAGGGTCAGGCTGGGCAGTACCCGGCTCTGCACCCAGCGTGTCTTGCCGGTGGCCGCTTCCAGCAGATAGACCTTGCCGTCGTTGGTGCGGGCGGCCACGTTGCCGTCGGACACGTCCGGGGGCACCAGAATCTCCGCCCCCAGCTTGGCGGTCCAGGCCGGGCTGCCGTCGCCGGCCTTGAAGGCCAGCAGTTCACCCTTGGGCGTGCCTACCAGCACCAGGCCATCGCCGGCTCCGACGCCGGCCGACAGGGTCTGTCCGGCTTCGATGCGCCAGACCTCCCGGCCGCTGGCCGGGTCCAGGCGCACCAGGCGGCCCTCCCGGCCGGCGGCATAGACGGCTTGGCCGTCGCTGGCCGGGGAGAACACGTAGGGGCCGGCGGCCCCCACGCTGGCGTCCCAGATCCGGGCCAGGCTGGTGGCAGGTTTGAAGTCCACCAGTTCGGCGGGTTTGATCTCTTTCTTGCCGGAGCCGAACCAGCCGCCCATCCAGGAACAGCCGCCCAGGGAGGCCGCCAGGCCGGCAGCCAGGAGCAGTGTGCGGGTCTTGCGCAGGGTCTTGGCCACGTCAGCCTCCCAGGCCGTCCAGGCGGATTTCCACCAGGGGTTTCAGAGAACTCTTCTCGCCCAGTTTTTCCAGGGCCTGTTTGTAGGCGTCCCGGGCCTCGGCGGGTTTGTTCTGGGCCACCAGCACGTCGCCCTTGAGTTGGGCGGCCAGGCCCTGGAAGGCCGGGTCGAAGGCTTCGTCGAGCAGCTTCAGGGCGCCGGCCGGATCCTTGTCTTCCAGCAGCAGGCCGGCCAGGCGCAGGCGGGCCAGTTGCCGGGCGCCGGCATCGCCAGCGTTGTCCAGGGCAAACTGGTACTGGGCCCGGGCGCTCTTCAGGTCGCCGGTCTCGTAGTTGATCCGTCCCGCCAGCCAGGCGGCGGGGGCGGCGTAGGCCTTCCAGCCCGGCTTGTACCAGGCCTGGCTGTCCATGATGCGGGCCGTGGCGTCCTTGGCGGCCTTCAAGTCGTTCATGCCGGCGGCCTGCACGGCGGTGTCGAACAGCATGGAGGCCTCGGCGGCCTGGTTGCGGCTCCAGCCGTCCCAGGCCCGCCAGCCGGCGGCCACGGCCAGGAAGGCGGTGACCCCCCAGATGACCTTGTTGCCGTGCTGCTTCCACCAGGCTTTCGCCTCGTCGATCTGTTCCTGTTCTTCCAGGTCGAGTGCCATGTTCTTGGTCCTGTCTTCAGTTGGCGGTCTTCAGCACGGCAAGGGCGCCGGGAAGATCGAGTTTCCGTTGCTCACCCTCGGCCCGCAGGGGCTTGAGGGAAACCTGTCCGGCGGCGGCTTCGTCGTCGCCGATGATGAGGGCGAAGCGGGCCAGACTGGCGTCGGCCTTTTTCATCTGGGACTTGAAGCTGCCGCCGCCCCCGTGCAGCACCACCTTGAGGCCTCCGTCGCGCAGGGTCTCGGCGGCCTTCAGGGCGAAGCGGGATGCGGCTTCGCCCACGTTGACCACGTAGGCGTCGGGACCGTCCGGGGCCGGCACCAGGCCGGCTTCGGAGAGCATCACCAGCAGTCGTTCCACGCCCATGGCAAAGCCGCAGGCGGGGGCGGGCTTGCCCCCCAGTTGGGCCACCAGGCCGTCGTAGCGGCCCCCGGCGCAGACCGTGCCCTGGGAGCCCAGCTTGTCGGTGACCCATTCGAACACGGTGAGGTTGTAGTAGTCCAGGCCGCGCACCAGCCGGGGGTTGACCCGGTAGGGGATGCCGGCGTCCTCCAGGCCCTGCTTCACCGCGGCGAAGTGGGCCAGGGCGGTGTCGTCCAGTTGGTCCATGAGCCGGGGCGCGGCTTCCACCAGGGCCTGCATGGCCGGGTTCTTGGTGTCCAGGATACGCAGGGGATTGCTGTGCAGACGCCGCTTGGCGTCCTCGTCCAACTGGTCCTGATGGGCCTCGAAATAGGCGATGAGCTTCTGCCGGTGGCTGGCCCGGGATTCGGCGCTGCCCAGGCTGTTGATTTCCAGGCGGATGTGCTCCCCCAGGCCCAGGCGCTTCCACAGCCGGGCGGTCATGAGCAGGTGTTCCAGGTCCAGATCCGGGCCGGCGAAGCCCAGGGCCTCGACACCCACCTGGTGGAACTGCCGGTAGCGGCCCTTCTGGGGGCGCTCGTGGCGGAACATGGGGCCGCTGTACCAGAGCCGCTTGCCGCCGTCGAAGAGCAGATTGTGCTCAATGGCGGCCCGCACGCAGGAGGCGGTGCCTTCCGGGCGCAGGGTCAGGGATTCGCCGTTCAGTTCGTCCACGAAGGTGTACATCTCCTTCTCGACGATGTCGGTGACTTCGCCGATGGCCCGCTTGAACAGGCCGGTGTGCTCGACGATGGGGGTGCGCATTTCCCGATAGCCGTAGCCGTCCAGCCAGTCCCGGACGGTGGCTTCGAAGTGGCTCCACAGGGGCCCGTCGGCGGGGAGCAGGTCGTTCATGCCGCGCACGGCGCGCAGTGAGGTACTCATTTTTCCAGCGGGTAGTCGGTAGAGGGTAGTCGGTAGCTCAATGCATCCGCGTCGGAGGCGCGCAAATATTGGCTACGGACTACAGACTACAGACTACCGACTCCTTCCGTACGTTCGTTGCACATAGTCGTCCACGATGGCCTGGAATTCCTCGGCGATACGCTCGCCTTTGAGGGTGACGGTCTTTTCGCCGTCCACGTAGACCGGGGCCACCGGGGTTTCATTGCTGCCGGGCAGGCTGATGCCCACGTTGGCGTGTTTGCTCTCGCCGGGGCCATTGACCACGCAGCCCATGACGGCCACGTTCATGGACTCCACGCCGGGGTACTGGTCCCGCCACACGGGCATCTGGGCCCGCAGCCAGTCCTGGATGCGCTGGGCCAGTTCCTGGAACACCGTGCTGGTGGTGCGGCCGCAGCCGGGACAGGCGGTCACCAGGGGGGTGAAGGCGCGCAGTCCCAGGCATTGCAGGATCTCCTGGGCCACCTGGACTTCGGTGGTGCGGGATTCGCCGGGCTGGGGGGTGAGGGAGACGCGGATCGTGTCGCCGATGCCTTCCTGGAGCAGGATGGCCAGGGCCGCCGTGGAGGCGACGATGCCCTTGCTGCCCATGCCCGCTTCGGTGAGGCCCAGGTGCAGGGCATAGTCGGAGCGGGCGGCCAGGTCCCGGTAGACCTTGATCAGGTCCTGCACGCCGGAGAGCTTGCAGGACAGGATGATGCGCTCGGCGGCCAGACCCAGTTCCTCGGCCCGCCGGGCGGAGTCCAGGGCGGAAGTGATGAGGGCGTGGCGCATGACCTGGTCCGGCTCCAGGGGCTGAGGCTGTCGGCCGTTCTCGTCCATCATGCGGGCCAGCAGTTCCTGATCCAGACTGCCCCAGTTGACGCCGATGCGCACCGCCTTGCCATGCTGGACGGCGGCCTCGATGAGGGTGGCGAACTGTTCGTCCTTCTTGGCGCCCCGGCCCACGTTGCCCGGGTTGATGCGCAGCTTGCCCAGGGCGGCCACGCAGTCGGGCACGGCTTTGACCAGACGGTGGCCGTTGAAGTGGAAGTCGCCGATGAGGGGCACCGGACAGCCCAGGGCATCCAGCTTTTCCCGGATCACCGGCACGGCCCGGGCGGCTTCTTCGGTGTTGACGGTGAGGCGCACCAGTTCCGAGCCGGCCCGCCACAGGGCGAACACCTGCTCCACGGTGCCGGCCACGTCGGCGGTGTCGGTGTTGGTCATGGACTGGACCACCACCGGGGCGCCGCCGCCCACGGCCACGGTTCCCACCATCACCCGGCGGGTGGGCCGACGCACCACGGGACTGCTCGTGTTCATGGACAGATCATTCCAGGGTGAGACGGGCCACTTTCTGGCCGATGAAGGGGGTCAGGTCGATGACGTGGCCGTCGTAGGACATGCGCACCTTGGCGGCTTCGCCCACCACCAGGCGGAAGGGGGGGTCGCCGCTGAAGGTCTCCACGGTGCCGGTCCGGACCAGCTTGGAGAAGCGGTTGCCCTTGCCGTCCACCACCTGGATCCAGGCGTCCTGGCTGGGCTCGAAGCGCAAGGCGTGACCGGCGGGTTTGGCGGGCTTTTCCGCAGTCTTCTCCACCGGCTTGTCAGCAGGTTTTTCCGCCACCGGCTTGTCCGACACGGGCTGGGTGGCTGCCTGGGGCGGGGGAAGGTTGGGCACCGGAAGGGTGCCGGGAGGCGCCGGCTGGCCGGCACTGGCCGGAAGGGTGCCGGCCGGGCCCGTCAGCGGCGTGGGAGCGGGCGCCGCGTCGGCGGGGCTGCCGTCGGGCACCAACTGGGTGGCGGGTGCCAGAGGCACGGTCTGGGTGGGCGCGGGCGCCGGCAGGGCCGGCACTTCGGCGGCCGGTTCGCTGGGCAGCAGGGAATCCTCCCCCTGGCGCAACCAGTGATAGAGCACGGCCACCAGCACCAGGAAGACGGCGAAGGCCGCCAGGGGCAGCACCACCCAGCGGCGCAGGCCGCTGCTGGCGAAACGCACCCCGGCGCTGGGCGCCGTGATGGTCTCCGACACGGTGGCCTGGGCATCCACCGGGGCGATCAGGCTGTCCGGCTCCACGTCCACCAGCCGGGCATAGTTGCGCACGAAACCACGCACGAACACGGGACTGGGCAAATGGGACAGGTCCTCAGCCTCCAGGGCCTCCACCTGGCGGCCGGTGAGTTTGAGTTTGGCCGCCACCTCGGCGACGGCCAGCCCCTTGGCTTCACGCCCCGCCTTGAGCCGGGCGCCGAATCCGCTCTGGAAGGCCTCGCTCACAGGAAACTCCCGGGCTGGTCGAACTGGTTGGTGAGCAACCATTGGGTTTGCATGGATTCAGGGAAACGCCGCCGCAACTGGGCGGCATAGCTGGCCTCGGATTCACGGTCGGCCATGTTGCGCTCCACCCGCAGGCCCACCCACAGGGCCTGGGCACCCAGTTCGCCCTGTTCGGCTGCCTGGCGCAACAGGCTGCGGGCGGCCAGCCAGCGACCCTGGCGGAAATTGACGTCGGCCATGCCCACCTGGGCGCTGACCAGGCCGGGGGCCCGCTTCAGGGCCCGGGCCAGATAGCCTTCGGCCAAGGCCAGCTCCTTGCCGCGCAGGGCGCACAGACCGGCGTTGGCCAAGGCCTTCTCCGGGGTGGCATAGAGCGGATTGGCCAGGGCGGCCTCGAAGCGCTCCATGGCCTCCTTGGCCCGATCCCGCTGGCAGAGGAACAGGCCGAAGTTGTTGTTGGCCTCGGAATAGCCCGGCGACAGGGAAATGGCCTTGCGGAAGAATTCCTCCGCCTGGCGGTCCTCCCGCAGTTCGCCATGGACCAGACCCAGCACGTTGTAGGCGGGCGCGTAGCCGACGTCGGCTTCCCGGGCCTTCTTCAATTCCTGGAGGGCCACGGCGTACTGGCCCCGGGAAAAATAGCCGGCCCCCAGTTCCGTATGGATGCGGGCCTGGACGTTGATCTCGCTGACCGGCCGGGTCTCGGGGCTGGGCGTGCCCTCTACGGGCATGCCGCCACAGGCGGCCAGGCCCAGGGCGAGAAGCGGAATCCAGGTTCCACGCCGGGCGTGGAATGCGTGGCTCATTGCAGCATCTCCATGCGCCGGATCACCCGGCGGGATTTGTCTTCCACCTGGCCGGCCAATTGGCCGCAGGCGGCATCGATGTCGTCACCCCGGGTCTTGCGGGTGGTGGCGATCTTGCCCTCCGCCATGAGCCGGCTGGCAAAGCGCCGCACCGCGTCGGCGGGAGAGCGGCGGAAGCCGGCCATGGGGAAGGGATTGAAGGGAATCAGGTTGAACTTGCAGGGCACGTGGCGGGTGAGTTCCAGCAACTGCTCGGCATGTTCCGGCTGGTCGTTGACGCCGTCCAGCATGATGTATTCGAAGGTGATGAAATCCCGGGGACCATCCTGGACGTAGCGCCGGCAGGCGGCCATGAGTTCCTTCAGGGGGTATTTCCGGTTGATGGGCACCAGCCGGTCCCGCAAGGCATCCGTGGGGGCGTGCAGGGACACGGCCAGGGCCACCGGCATGCGTTCCCGCAGGCGGTCCATGGCCGGCACGATACCCGAGGTGGAAATGGTCACCCGGCGCCGGGACAGGCCGTAGGCATGGTCATCGAGCATGAGGGACACCGCCGCCACCGTGTTGTCGAAGTTGAGCAGGGGCTCACCCATGCCCATGAGCACCACGTTGGAGATGATGTGCCCCCCATCCTCCCCGCGCAGCGGCTTGAAGCGCCCCTCTCCCGCAAGCGGTTGAGGGGCTGGGGGTGAGGGCTGGGCAAGCGTACCGGCCGTGGCCTGGTGCGCCAGGGCCCGATTGGCCCACCAAAGCTGGCCGACGATCTCGGCCACGGTCAGGTTCCGGTTGAAGCCCTGCTTGCCGGTGGAACAGAAGGCACAGTCCAGGGCGCAGCCCACCTGGGTGGAGACGCACAGGGTGCCCCGGTCGGTTTCCGGAATGAAGACGGTCTCCACCCGGTTGTTGGGCCCCACCTCCAGCAGCCACTTGCGGGTGCCGTCACTGGAGGCCTGCTCGTGGCCCAGCACCGGCGGCCGGATCTCGGCCACCTGGGGCAGCTTGGCGCGCAGGGACTTGGCCAGATCGGTCATCGCCTCGAAATCGTCCGCGCCGTACTGGTGCAGCCAGTGCAGCACCTGGCGGGCGCGGAAGGGCTTCTCGCCGAGGCTTGCAAAGAAAGCGACGAGGCCGGCCTGGTCGAAGTCGAGGAGGTTGACGCGATTCAAGGGGGTGCCGGTTCAGCGGGAGAAGACCTGGGAGGCGGGGAAGAAGTAGGCGATCTCCACGGCGGCGGTCTCCGGCGCGTCGGAACCGTGCACGGCGTTGGCGTCGATACTCTCGGCGAAGTCGGCGCGGATGGTGCCCTTCTCGGCCTTCTTGGGGTCGGTGGCGCCCATCAGTTCGCGGTTCTTGGCGATGGCGTTCTCGCCTTCCAGGACCTGGATCATCACCGGGCCGGAAGTCATGAAGGACACCAGGTCGTTGAAGAAGGGACGGCCCTTGTGCACGGCGTAGAAGCCTTCGGCCTCGGCCTGGGACAGGTGGGCCATGCGGGAGGCGACGATCTTCAGGCCATTGGTTTCAAAACGGGAATAGATCTTGCCGATGACGTTCTTGGCGACGGCGTCGGGCTTGACGATGGACAGGGTGCGTTCGATGGCCACTTGGCGATACTCCGGTTTGCTTTGGGGAAAAGGGGAAGGAATGGAAAAACGCGGGGAAATCTTTGAAATTGCGTCAAAAAAGCGCGCGCAAGTTACCACGAAACGCCCCTAAAATAAAGGCGGACAGCCCATAGCGGGCGCCTTGCCGCGCCCTATCCAGGAGACATTGATGGCCGCCGACAACGGTATGCCGGACAACGAGGATGTGAAGAAAAAAGCCCTGCTGCGCCTGGTGGTGGCAGGCGCGGTCACCGCCGCCGCCCTGGCTGGCCTGTGGTGGCTGGACCAGGGGGAAAAGAACAAACCGGCGCCCGCCGGCCCCCCCCCCGCGCCGGCCCCCATCGTGCCCGCCCCTGCGGTGGACGTGGCACCTCCCCAGAGCGAACCCGCTCCGGCCGATGGCCCCGCCGGAGCCGGGCAACCGGCGGACGCCCCGCCCGACGGCGGTGGGACCCCCGCCGAACCGCCGCCACCGCCCCGGGTGACCAATGGACCGGGTGCCGGCCCGGCAGGCAGCCCACCTCCGCCCAGGCTGCCCCCCCCGGCAGCTCCCCCCGCGCCCGCCTTGAAACCGCCCCCGCCGGCGGCCGCTCCCGCCGGCAAGCCACCCGCCCCCGTCACGTCCCCGCCGCCGCTGGCCGCCGGCCAGGGCTTCGTGGTGCAACTTGGGGTGTTCAGCAATGCGGACAACGCCCGGGAGATGGTGGACAAACTCCAGCGCCAGGGCATCCGCGCCAGCCTGGAGGCCCGGGTCCAACTGGGGCCCTTCCTCAACCGCCAGGAGGCGGAGAAAGCCCAGGCGGAGATGCGCAGGCTGGGTTATCCGGCCCTGGTGACCACCAGCTATCCCACGAAATGAGCCAGCCCGGCTGACCGGGACCGGCCAGGGCGTCGGCATCCGGGCCGACACCGGCGGCCCAGACCAGCCGTCCGTCCTGGCACAGCAAGGGCAACCCGTGCCTTGACCAGGGCGGCAGACCCGCTTCCCGCAGCAGATCCTTGAGGGGGCGCCGGGGCCGGCCCGGCCCGGGACGCAGGCTTTCCCCACCCTGGCGGGGGGCCACCCTGACCCGGCCCGGCACCAGGGCGACGCCTCCCGAAGGAACGGGGGTGAAACCCAACACCCCGGACTCACCCATATCCAGCCGGGACTCCCCCTGCCAGATCAGGGAGGGCGGGATGGGGGCCGGGGAACGGGGCACGGCGTGAACCCGATCCCGATGGCGGCGCAACTGGATCGAGCCGAAGGGGACGGCCGGCTGGGCCTCGGCCCGGGCGTCCAGCAATTGCCGCAGGGCTTCCGCCAGGGCGTTGTGCCGCACCCGCCCTCCGGCCAACTCCACGAAGCGGCGCAGGACGTTGCGCGCCCGGGCCTCGCCGAGGGCGGCCAGACCGGGCAGCGACAGACCCCGGGCCGGGGCCAGGGCTGCCAGGTCCAGGTCGGCCAGATCATCCAGCAGGCCCGCCGCTTCGGCGAAGCGTGCCGACGCCCGGGCCAGCCCCTCGGCGGACCCCGGCCAAACACTTTCCAGGACCGGCACCACCCGATGGCGCAGGGCATTGCGGGTGAAGCGCTCATCCCGGTTGCTTTCATCCTCGATCCAGGCCAGGTCCCGGGCCCTGGCCCAGGCTTCAAGCCGGGCCCGGGGCACTCCCAGCAAGGGCCGCCAGAGGAGCAGCGCGGATCCGGCCAGGGGCCGGCTGGCTGGCATGGCCGCAAGTCCGCGAAGATCGCCACCCCGCAGCAACTGGGCCAGAACCGTTTCCGCCTGGTCGTCCCGCTGCTGGGCCAGGGCCAGCACGTCTCCGTCCAGGCCGGCAAAGGCTGCGTAGCGGGCCCGGCGGGCAGCCGCCTCGACGCCCTCCCCGGCCGGCATCACCTGCACCCGCTCGACCCTGAGGGGAACATCCAGGGCCGCGCACACGGCGCGGCAATGATCCGCCCAGGCATCCGCCTGGCGGGACAGGCCGTGGTGAACGTGGATGGCCGCCAGGGAGAAGCCCTCCCGCCGGGCCTGGCCAGCCAGCAGATGAAGCAGGACGGTGGAATCGAGTCCGCCGGAGTAACCGACCCACAGGCGCTCCCCGGGGGGTCGCCCTGCCAGGAAATCGGCCAGCCGGTGGTCGAGGGCCTCGGCCTGGGCGTGGTGTTCTGGAGCGCCCGCCCTCAGGCCCGGCCTTCCTTGAACTTGCCATAGCCCATGAGCCGGGCGTAGCGGGCGTTGAGCAGGGCGTTCAATGGACGTTCCCGGACCCCGGCCAGCACCTCGGCCAGGGCGGTGCGCATGGTGTCCATGAGCGCTTCCGGGTCCCGGTGGGCGCCCCCCAGGGGTTCGTTGACGATGCGATCCACCAGGCCCAGGGTTTTCAGCTTGGGGGCGGTGATACCCAGGGCCTCGGCGGCCACTGAAGCCTTCTCGGCGCTCTTCCAGAGAATGGAGGCGCACCCTTCCGGGGAAATCACCGAGTAGGTGGCGTACTGCAACATGACCAGGGCATCCCCCACGCCGATGGCCAGGGCGCCGCCGGAGCCCCCCTCGCCGATCACCGTGCAGATGATGGGGGTCTTCAGCTCCGCCATGACGTAGAGATTGCGGGCGATGGCTTCGGACTGGCCCCGCTCCTCGGCGTCGATGCCCGGATAGGCACCGGGGGTGTCGATGAAGGTGAACACCGGCAGGCGGAATTTTTCCGCCAGACGCATGAGGCGCAGGGCCTTGCGGTAGCCCTCGGGACGGGGCATGCCGAAATTGCGGTATTGCCGTTCCTTGGTGTCCCGGCCCTTCTGGTGGCCCATGACCACCACGGGTTCGCCCTGGAAGCGGGCCAGGCCGCAGACGATGGCCGGGTCGTCGGCAAAGGCCCGGTCGCCATGCAGTTCCTCGAAATCGGTGAACAGGGCCTGGATGTAATCCAGGGTGTAGGGCCGCTGGGGATGACGGGCCACCTGGGAGATCTGCCAGGCGTTGAGCTTGCCGTAGATCTGCTTGGTCAGCGCCCCGCTCTTCTTGCGCAGACGGTCGATTTCCTCCGAGATGTCCAGGGCGGGGTCGCTCTGCACCTCGGACAATTCCTCGATCTTCGCCTCCAGTTCGGCGATGGGCTGCTCAAAGTCGAGAAAGGTGACTTTCATGTTGGGTTCGGGCTCGGGCAGGGGGCGCGTATTCTACCGGAGCTCCCGGTGCGCCGCTCGTCAGTGGTGATGGTGGCCGTGGGGGCCGTGCACGTGGCCGTGGGCCACTTCTTCCGGCAGGGCGGCGCGGACTTCGCCCACCAGGCAGCGCAGGCGCAGGCTCTGGCCGGCCAGGGGATGGTTGCCGTCCACCACCACCTGGCCTTCGGCCACGTCGGTGACGGTGTAGAGCATGACGTGGTGGCCGTCTTCGCTGGCCCCTTCCAGTTGCATGCCCACGTGGACGTTTTCCGGGAACAGGTGGGCGGGCTCCACCCGCACCAGCTCGGCGTCATACTCGCCGAAGGCGTCCTCGGGTTCCAGCACCAGATCCAGTTCGGCACCGGCCTCCTGGCCCTCCAGGGCCGCCTCCACCTTGGGGAAGATACCGTCGTAGCCGCCATGCAGATAGACCGCCGGGGACTCGACCGTGGCTTCTTCCAGCGGGTCTCCCGCCAGGGTGGTGAGTTGGTAGGTCAGGCTGACCACGGTGTCCTTGCCGATGCGCATCATAGTTCCTTGACGAGTTTGAGAACTTCCGCCGCGTGACCCTTGGGGGTGACGCCGGGAAGGTGATGGCGGATGACGCCCCGGCCATCGATGATGAAGGTGGTACGGCTCACACCCTCCCGCTGGACCCCGTCCACTTCCCGGGTGGTGAGGACGCCGTAGGACTGGCAGGCGATGCCATCCTTGTCGGCCAGCAGACGCACGGTGATGCCGTGCTTGTCACGGAAGGCCCCGTGCCGGATGCAGTCGTCCCGGGACACCCCCACCACCGCGCTGCCGAGCCTGGAGAAGTCGCCCTCCAGGTCGCTGAACTCAATGGCCTCGGTGGTGCAGCCCGGCGTATCATCACGGACATAGAAGAACAGCACCAGCGGCTTGCCAAGATAATCCGCCAGCCTGGCGATGGTCATGTCCGCATCGGGCAGTTCGAAATCAGGCGCTTCGTCGCCAATCTTCAGCATGCTTCCCCCTCTCAGCGGGATATATCGAAAGCATTATATGGGCAAACCCAAGCCGACCACCCGGAGCTTTTCCATGGCCGATTTTTCCCTGGACACCCTGCTGGGCGGCATCACCCCCGAGCGGTTCCTGGCCGAATATTGGCAAAAAAAGCCCCTGCTGGTGCGCCAGGCCCTGCCCGGCTTCGGCGGCTGGCTGGGCCGGGAGGGCCTGTCGGAACTGGCCTGCCGGGACGACGCGGAAAGCCGGCTGGTGCGCACCCGGCGCGGACAATGGTTGCTGGACCACGGCCCCTTCGAGCGGGAAGAACTGGATGCCCTGCCGAAGAAGGGCTGGAGCCTGCTGGTGTCCGGGGTGAACCACCTGCTGCCCCAGGGCGACAGGCTTCTGCACAGCTTCGATTTCATCCCCCAGGCCCGCCTGGACGACCTGATGGTCAGCTTCGCCCCGGACGGGGGCGGCGTGGGGCCCCATTTCGACTCCTACGACGTATTCCTCATCCAGGGCCTGGGCCGGCGCCGCTGGGAAATCAGCGGCCAGGACGATCTGCAAGTGGTGGACGGCGCCCCCCTGCGCATCCTCCAGCGTTTCCGGGTGGACCAGCACTGGGAGCTGGAATCCGGGGACATGCTCTATCTGCCCCCGCGATTCGCCCACAACGGCGTGGCCATCGGCGAATGCATGACCTGGTCGGTGGGTTTCCGGGCGCCCAAGGCCCAGGAGATCGTCACCCAGTTCCTGACCTATCTCCAGGACACCCTGAATCTGGACGGCATGTATGCCGACCCGGATCTGGCCCGCCCGGTCCATAGCGGCGAAATCCCCGCCGACCTGGTGGACTGGTCCCGCCGCCAGATCGACGGCCTGCGCTGGAAGCGGGATCACGTGGTGGATTTCCTGGGCCGCTATCTCAGCGAACCCAAGGCCCACGTATTCTTCGACCCGCCCCGCCGTCCCCTGGCCCTGGCTGCGTTTTCCGCCGGAGCCCGGCGCCGGGGCCTGCGTCTGGATGCCCGCAGCCAGTTGCTGTTCCGCGGCCGGCAGTTCTTCATGAATGGAGAGACGCTGGAGGTTTCCCCCGCCCTGGCGGGCAAATTGCGCCGCCTCGCAGATACTCGGGAACTCCCCGGCGACCTCCTGGACGAAAGCCTGCTGGATCTCTGCCATGCCTGGTATCTGGCCGGCTATCTGGCAGTGGGTTGAGGGGACCCGACCAGGCGATTGCTGCCCCGCACCAATCGCGAAACCATACGGGTTTACCTGCTGGCATTCATGTTTTTTCTTGTTATAATCCGGCCCGTCGGTCGGTTCGGTTTAACCCCGGGCCGATTGATCTTTCGACATGTTGATCAACTTCGTAAGGGAAAGCCCACATGAAATACTCCGTCCTGCTCGCCGCCCTGATGGCCCTGTCTCTGACCGCCTGTGGCAAGAAAGAAGAAGCCGCTCCTGCCCCCGCTCCTGAAGCCGCTGCTCCCGCCCCGGCTCCCGCTGCTCCGGCCGATGCCGCTGCTCCCGCTCCCGCCGCTCCCGCCGACGCTGCTGCTCCCGCCGCTCCCGCCGACGCTGCTGCCCCCGCTCCCGCTCCCGCCAAGTAATCGGCGTCTGCGCAGCAAGAAAACCGGCCCTCGCGGGCCGGTTTTTTTTCGTCCAGACGCCACGGGTCCTGCCCTGGGGAATTTCCCGTCTCAGCCTGGCATTTTTTCGCCAGTCCTGTTCAAAGCTGCGCAACCCCGCTTCCCACCCGGCCGATGCAATGGTCATATGCCATTGTTTCATAAATGATTTTTGACTTGGCACGGTTGCTGCATGAGACAACCCGACCAAACCACATGGCCGGAGAAGAAAAATGCGCAGCACCCTGTTCACCGCGATCCTGGCAAGCGGATTCCTCAGCACCACCGGGGCCCACGCCTACACCATCGATGGCAACCTGAGCGATTGGGGCATCACCCCCAGCAACTTCGCCAGCAGCACCGCCAACAGCACCACCGTCGAGGATCAGACGGGCAGCGGCCAGTATTACCTGAACCCCGGCTACGGCGGCCAGGCCTATGACGCCGAAGCCATGTACCTGGCCTGGGACAGCGACAACCTGTACATCGCCATCATCACCGGCCACAACCCCAACACGGCCAACACCGGCGGCAACTACGCCACCGGCGACATCGCCATCGATTTCGGCCTGAATGGCACCTGGGACTACGGCATCGAGCTGAAGGGCGGTAGCGGCCTGACCCAGGGCCACGTGTATGCCAACACCGTCTGGTCCTACGGCCTGTGGACCAGCACCGGCAGCTACACCAGCAACCCGGCTCTGGCCGACCCGGCCCATCCCACCTCCCTGGTGTCCGGCACCGACGTGGGCAACGGTACGGTGACCTACACCACCGCAGGCGTCAGCGGATATGGCAGCAAGACGACGGATCTGCACTACTTCTATGAAATCTCCGTGCCCCTGTCCGCCTTCGGCAGCAGTCTGGACAGCGACGCCGACTTCGCCGTCCACTGGACCATGAACTGCGCCAACGACGCCATCCTGGCCACCGGCACCATCGACACGGTGACCACCTTCAGCGTCCCCGAGCCGGGCACCCTGGCCCTGCTGCCCCTGGGCCTGCTGGGCATGCTGGCCTTCCGCCGCAAGTCAGCCTAAGCAGTTCTCCAGCCGCGCCACCGCTTCCTGGATCCGTGCCAGGGCGGTGGTGTAGGCGAAGCGCACGTGTCGGCGCCCCTGGTGGGCGCCGAAATCATTTCCGGGGGTGATGGCCACGCCGGCTTCCAGCAGCAGCTTTTCCGCCAGGGCCTCGGCGTCCATCCCGAAGCGGTCGATGCCGGCGTAGAGATAGAAGGCGCCCTGGGGCACCAGCGGGACGTCGAAGCCCAGCCGGGCCAGGGCCGCCCCCAGCCAGTCCCGGCGCCGGCGCAGTTCGTCCTTGCGGGCCTCCAGCAGGGGCCGGGTAGCCGGATCCAGGGCGGCCAGGGCGGCGTGCTGGGACACGGTGGGAGCCGCCAGGAACACGTTCTGGGCCAGCCGGTCCAGGGCCGGCATGAGGGCCGGCGGGGCAAGCAGCCAGCCCAGGCGCCAGCCGGTCATGAGCCAGTATTTCGAGAAGCTGTTGAGGACCAGCACGTCCTCCCCCAGGCCGGCGGCACTGGGCGGCGCCCCCTCATAGACCAGCTCGTGGTAGATCTCGTCGACGATGAGCCAGCCGCCCTTGTCCCGCACCAGGGCGTGGATGGCGCGCAGTTCCGCATCGGGGACCAGGGTGCCGGTGGGGTTGCCCGGGTTGGCCACCAGCACCCCCCGGGTGCGGGGCCCCCAGTGGCGGCTCACCAGTTCGGCGCTGAGCTGGTAGCCGGTCTCGGGCCCCACCGGCACGCCCACGCCCCGGGCCTCCACCAGGCGGGCGAAATGCCGGTTGCAGGGATAGCCCGGGTCGGCCAGCAGCACTTCCTCGCCGGGATCGAACAGGGCGGCCATGGCCAGCAACAGCGCTCCGGAGGCGCCGGGGGTGACGCACAGCCGCCCGGGGTCCACCTCCACGCCATGCCGCTCCAGGTAGTAGCCGGCGATGGCTTGCCGCAGGGCCGGCAGACCCAGTGCCGGGGTGTAGTGGGTATGGCCGGCCTGGAGGGCGGCCATACCCGCCTGGATGATGGGCGCCGGAGTGGGGAAGTCCGGCTCGCCCACTTCCATGTGGATGATGTCCCGGCCCTGGGCTTGCAACTCCCGAGCCCGGGCCAGGATGGCCATGACCCGGAAAGGTTCGATCTCCTGGGCGCGGCGGGCGACGGCCATCTCAGTCCAGGTGCTGCTCGATGAACTCCCGCACGAAGTGCTCCGGCTTGGCGCTGTGGAAGCGGGCCACTTCCTCGCCGTTCTTGAACAGCAGCACCGTGGGGAAGCCCCGGGCGCCGTAGCGGCCGGCGATCTTCATGTTCTCGTCCTCGTCTACTTCCACCTTGGCCAGTTTCACCTTGCCCTGGTAGGTGGGGATCACCTTGGTCAGCACCGGGGTGAGGAAGTGGCAGGGGCCGCACCACTCGGCCCACAGGTCCACCATCACCAGTTGCTGGTGGGAGGCTTCGATCACGTCCCGCTCGAAGTGGTGAATGTCGGTGTCGATGATGCACTGGCCGGCGCAGGCCTTGTCGTGCTGGTGGTCATGATGTTGCAGGGTCATGGCTCGTGGGTTCCAGTCGTGAAAGGGGATCCTGCCGGTAGAAGCGGGCCAGTTGCCCGTGGACGGCGGGATACTCCGCCGCCAGCAGGTGGGGCAGTTCGAAGAAATACTCGCTGAGCACGGCGAAGAATTCCGCCGGACTTTCGGCCGCATAAGGGTCGATGAGGGGTTCCGGGCCACCGGCGTCGAAGGCGTCGGCCCGCCGGCAGAAATCGTCGTAGGCCGGGCCGAAGGCCGCCGCCCAGGCCAGGGGGTCCATGTCGCCGTGCAGGGGCGGCAGGCCGTCCACGGCGCCGTTCTTCATGTCCAGCTTGTGGGCGAATTCGTGGATGACCACGTTGTAGCCGTCCCGCCAGCCGGAGGCGGCCACGTCGTCCAGGGAGAGGATCAGGGGGCCGCCCTCCCAGGCTTCGCCGGACAGGGGCTGGCGCACCCGGTGGACGATGCCGAAGTCGTCGGTGATCTCCCGCTCCGGCACGAACTGTTCCGGGTAGAGGATCACCTCGTTCCAGGTGCCGTACCAGCCGGCCCCCAGGCGCAGCACCGGCAGGGCCGCCTGGGCGGCGATGGCGGCCAGGTCCAGCCCCGTGGGGGCGGCGCCGGAAACGGGGGTGAAGGTGCGGCTGGCCAGCAGTTCCTCCGCCAGGGCTTTTAGCGCGGCCCGATCGGTATCCGGCAGGCCTACGAACAGGGGCAGACCCAGGGCACCCCGCCAGTCCGCCGCGTCGGGGATCGGCAGGGGCGCCGGCCGGCCGAACAGGGAACGCAGGATGCCGGCCACGCCTGGCCCCGGTCAGGCGCCTTCGCGGGACGCCCGCTTGCGCTCGTGCTCCTTCAGGTGGCGCTTGCGGACCCGGATGGTCTTGGGGGTCACTTCCACCAGTTCGTCGTCGGCGATGAACTCGATGGCCTTTTCCAGGCTCATGTCGATGGGCGGCACCAGGCGCACGGCTTCGTCGGTGCCGGAGGCGCGCACGTTGGTGAGCTGCTTGCCCTTGATGGGGTTCACCACCAGGTCGTTTTCCCGGCTGTGGATGCCGATGACCATGCCCTCGTAGAGCTTGTCGCCCGGGTTGACGAACATGCGGCCCCGGTCCTGGAGCTTCCACAGGGCGTAGGCCACCGCCTCGCCGTTTTCCTGGGAGATGAGCACGCCGTTGCGCCGTTCGGCCACGCCGCCTTCCTTCACTTCGGCGTAATCGTCGAACACGTGGCTCATGAGGCCGGTGCCCCGGGTCATGTTCATGAACTCGCCCTGGAAGCCGATGAGGCCCCGGGCGGGAATGCGGTACTCGATGCGCACCCGGCCGCGACCGTCGGGCACCATGTCCGTCATGTCGCCCCGGCGCAGGCCCAGGCTTTCCATGACCGCGCCCTGGGTGTCTTCTTCCACGTCCACGGTGAGCTGCTCGTAGGGCTCCAGCTCCACGCCGTCCACCACCTTCTTCACCACCCGGGGGCGGCCCACGGCCAGTTCATAGCCCTCCCGGCGCATGTTCTCGATGAGGATGGACAGGTGCAGTTCGCCCCGGCCGGCCACGTCGAAAATGTCCGGGTCCTTGGTGTCGTGGACCCGCAGGGCCATGTTGGTGAGCAGTTCCTTGTGCAGCCGCTCGCGGATCTGCCGGCTGGTGACGTATTTGCCTTCGGTGCCGGCCAGGGGGCTGGTGTTGACCATGAACTGCATGGACAGGGTGGGTTCGTCGATCTTCAGCAGGGGCAGGGCCTCGGGCTGCTCCGGGTCGGTGACCGTGGCGCCCAGCACCAGGTCCTCGATGCCGGTGATCTGCACGATGTCGCCGGCCAGGCCCTCGTCCAGTTCCACCTTGTTCAGGCCCTGGTAACCGAACACCTGGCCCACCTTTGCCTTGACCGGGGTGCGCTCGTGTTCGGCCATCTCTTCCTCGGTGCCGAACAGCACCACCACCTGTTGGCCGGTCTTCACCCGGCCCCGCTGGATGCGGCCCACGCCGATGCGGCCCACGTAGGAGGAGTAGTCCAGGGCGGAGATCTGCAATTGCAGGGGGGCGTCCACGTCGGTGGCCGGAGGCGGCACGTGCTTCAGCACGGTCTCGAACAGGGGCTTCATGTCTTCCCGGGGAGCGTCCAGTTCCATGGCCGCCCAGCCGTTCAGGCCCGAGGCGTAGACGATGGGAAAGTCCATCTGCTCATCGGTGGCGCCCAGCTTGTCGAACAGGTCGAAGGTCAGGTTGACGGCGTTGTCGGCGTCGGCGCCGTCCCGGTCCACCTTGTTCACCACCACGATGGGGCGCAGGCCCAGGGCCAGGGCCTTCTTGGTGACGAAGCGGGTCTGGGGCATGGGCCCTTCCACCGCGTCCACCAGCAGCAGCACGCCGTCCACCATGCCCAGCACCCGTTCCACTTCGCCGCCGAAGTCGGCGTGGCCCGGGGTGTCGACGATATTGATGTGGGTGTCGCCGTAGACCACGGCGGTGTTCTTGGCCAGGATGGTGATGCCCCGCTCCTTCTCCAGGTCGTTGGAGTCCATGACCCGCTCGGCCACCTGCTGGTGGGCGGAGAAGGTGCCGGATTGGCGGAGAAGCTGGTCGACCAGGGTGGTCTTGCCGTGGTCGACGTGGGCGATGATGGCGATGTTGCGGAGGGCGCGGGACATGGGAACGGCTCAATCAGGAAAACCCGGCATTCTACACCGGGCCCATGTCCCTTCCCCAGGGAAAGCCCTCGCCGCCGAAAATACTAGGCGGCGCTGTCGCTGATCGGCCGAACCTTGCCCGCCGCTTCCTTGGCCCGGGCGCGGGCCTCGTCCACGTCCTTGCCTTCCGCCAGGGCCACACCCATGCGCCGGCGGGTGTAGGACACGGGCTTGCCGAACAGGCGCAGGTCAGTGCCGGGCACCCGCAGGGCCTCGTCCACGCCCGCGAAACGGATGCCGCTGGCCTCCACTCCGCCGTAGATCACGGCCGAAGCGCCGGGGCCCCGCAGGGACACGTCCACCGGCAGGCCCAGGATGGCCCGGGCGTGGAGCTCGAACTCGTTCTGCTTCTGGCTGATCATGGTGACCATGCCCGTGTCGTGGGGCCGGGGGCTCACTTCCGAGAACCACACCGTGTCGCCCTTGACGAAACACTCCACGCCGAACAGGCCCTGCCCGCCCAGGTTGCCGGTGACGGCAGCGGCGATCTCCCGGGCCCGGGCCAGGGCTTTCTCGCCCATGGGCTGGGGCTGCCAGCTTTCCACGTAATCGCCCTTCACCTGCACGTGGCCGATGGGGGCGCAGAAATGGGTCTCCACCTGGCCTTTGGGGCCCAGGGCCCGGACGGTGAGCAGGGTGATCTCGTAATCGAAGTCCACCACCCCTTCGGCAATGACCCGGCCCTTGTTCACCCGGCCGCCCGCACCCGCGTAGTCCCAGGCCGCCGCCAGTTCATCGGCACTGTCCACCCGGCTCTGGCCCTTGCCCGAGGAGGACATGACCGGTTTGATGATGCAGGGGTAGCCGATGCCGTCCCTGCCTTCCACGGCGGCGCGCAGGTCCTTCAGGGAATCGGCGAAGGCGTAGCGGGAAGTGGGCAGCTTCAGCTCCTCGGCGGCCAGGCGGCGGATGCCTTCCCGGTTCATGGTCAGGTTGGCGGCCCGGGCCGTGGGGATCACCCGGCATACCCCGGCCGCCTCCAGTTCCAGCAGGGTTTCGGTGGCGATGGCCTCGATCTCCGGTACCACGATGGCCGGCTTCTCGGAATCCACCAGGCGAGACAGCACGTTGCCGTCGCTCATGTCGATGGTCTGGGCCCGGTGGGCCACCTGGTGGCCGGGGGCGCCGTCGTAGCGGTCCACGGCCACCACCTCCACCCCCAGGCGTTGCAGGGCGATGATGACTTCCTTGCCCAGTTCCCCCGCCCCCAGCAGCATGACCCGGGTGGCGGACGGCGACAGCGGCGTGCCTAAATGCATTGGAGTGCTCCTCTCGTAAACCGATTCGCGATGTTGGGACTTATAGTTGAGGCCGCCATTATCTCAACTACCCGGCCATGCGCACCCGTTTCCTTTCCCTTTGCCTGCTCTCCCTGCTGGGCCAGCCCGCCTTCGCCGCCGACTGGCTCTACCTCACGGAACCCGGCGACACTCTGAGCCAGATCGGCCAGACCTACCTGAAGAACCTGCGCGACTGGCCCAAGGTGCAAAGCGCCAACGGTGTGCCAATCCCGGAAAAACTGCCGGCCAACACCCGCATCAGGATCCCCGTGGAACTGCTCAAGGTCACCCCGGCCCCGGTGACGGTGACGGCCGTGGCCGGCAACGTGCGGGTGAAACCCGGCGACGGCCCCTTCCGCCCCCTGGCCGTGGGCGACCAGCTCACGGGAGGCGAATCCGTGCTCACCGGCCCCCGCTCCAGCGCCGCCTACCGCTTCGCCGACGGCACCGTCCTCACCCAGCAGGACAGCAGCAAACTGGGCTTCGGCCGCCTCAAGTCCTACGGCAAGACCGGCATGGTGTCCACCGAACTCGCCCTGGACAGCGGACGCCTTGAAGCCCATGCCGGCAAGCAGTTGGCCCCCCTGGGCGGCTTTCAGGTAAAGACCCCGGTGGCCGTGGCCGGCCTGCGCGGCACCACCTTCCGCCTGAACGTGGCCGAAGACGGCAAATCCCTGCGCAACGAGGTGCTGGAAGGCGCCGTGGCGGTGGCGGCCCAGGGCAGGGAAGTGCGGGTGGAAGCCGGCCAGGGCACCTACGCGGAACTGGGCAAGCCCCCCGCCCCGCCCCGGCCCCTGCTGGCAGCACCCGGCGCGGCCGATCTGCCGGCCCGGGTCATGACCCTGCCCCTGGAGTTCTCCTGGCCCGCCGTCCCCGGCGCCAAGGGCTACCGGGCCCAACTGGCCCGGGACGCCGCCTTCGCCCAGGTGGTGCTGGACGATCGAACCCAGGAACCCCACGTCAAATGGACCGACGACCTGCCCGACGGCCCCTACGTCCTGCGCCTGCGGGCCGGCGACGGGGACGGCCTGGAGGGCTTCAACCGGGACCAGGCCTTCGAACTGGACGCCCGTCCCTTCCCGCCCCTGCTGTCCGCCCCCGCCCTGGGGGAGCGGCTCTACCAGAACGACGTCCTGCTCACCTGGAGTGCCGCCAGCGGTGCCCAGGGCTATCGGGTGCAGCTCTCCCCCACCCCCGACTTCAGCCGGGACGTGATCGAGCGGCGCCTGCCCGCCGTGTTGCGCCTCCAGGAAACCCTGCCCGACGGCGAATGGCACTGGCGGGCCGCCAGCCTGGATGAAGCCGGCCAGCCCCATCTGTGGAGCGCCCACCGGGCCTTCCGCATCCAGCCCCTGCCCGGCGCCCCGGCCGGCGGCCAGGCCAAGGCTGGCGACGGCAAGGCCGAGTTTGCCTGGAATGAAGCCCGGGGCGCCGCCCGCTACGGTTTCGAAGTGGCCGGCGGCCAGGACATGGCCCGGCCACTCATGAGCCGGGAGACCGACAAGACGGCCACCAGCGCCGAGCTCAAGCCCGGCAAGTACTTCTGGCGGGCCCGGGGCGTGGAAGCCGACGGCCAGACCGGCGCCTGGAGCGAAGCCAGCCCGGTGATCATGCCCCCGCCCCGCCCCACGGACCTGAGCGCCCGGGTGGAGAACGGCCAGATCCAGGCCACCTGGAAGGGCGAAGCCCCCGCCTATCGCCTGGAACTGGCCCGGGACCCGGCCTTCACCCAACCCGTCGCCAAGGCCAGCGTCCCGGAAGCCAAAGCCAATCTGGCCAAACCGGAACCCGGGAACTACTGGCTCAGGGTCGTGGCCCTCGGCGCCGACGGGGTGGAAAGCCCCGCCAGCACTTCGGCAGCCATCGAGGTCAAGCAGGACGTGCCCTGGTGGCTGCTGATCCTGCTGGTGCCGTTCCTGTGAGTGAACTGAACCGCCTGGGATGCGCCCCAGGACGCTGGCGCCTCAGCGCGCCACCTCTGGCAGCCGCTGGTTTTCCCCCTCCCCCTTGAGGGGGGCCGGGGAGAGGGGCTTACTCCCTCACTCCTTACCCCTCACTCTTCACCATCACCTCACCCGATCCACTTCCGCGCGTTGCGGAACAGGCGCAGCCAGGGGCCGTCGCCGTCCGCCGGCCACTCGTCGGGGCGCCAGGCGTGCTGGATGGCGCGGAACACCCGCTCCGGGTGGGGCATCATGATGGTGAAGCGGCCGTCCGGGGTGGTGAGGCCGGTGATGCCTTTCGGTGAACCGTTGGGGTTCAGGGGGTAGGCTTCGGTCTTGCGGCCCTTGTTGTCCACGTAACGCAGGCACACTTCCGCCGCCTTGCGCTGGTCCTTGGAATCGAACACGGCCCGGCCTTCGCCGTGGGCCACCACGATGGGCATGCGGCTGCCGGCCATGCCGTCGAACAGGATGGACGGGGTGTCCGGCACTTCCACCATGACGAAACGGGCTTCGAACTGCTCGGACAGGTTGCGCTCGAAACGGGGCCAGTGCTCGGCGCCGGGGATGATGTCCTTGAGGCGGCTCATCATCTGGCAGCCGTTGCACACCCCCATGGCGAAACTGTCCTGCCGCTGGAAGAAGGCCTCGAACTCGTCCCGGGCCCGGGGATTGTGCAGCACCGATGCGGCCCAACCGCCACCGGCCCCCAGCACGTCGCCGTAGGAAAAGCCACCGCAGGCGGCCAGGCCCTTGAAGGTCTTGAGCTTCACCCGGCCGGCCAGCACGTCGCTCATGTGCACGTCCACCGGGGTAAAGCCGGCCCTGGCGAAGGCGGCGGCCATCTCCACCTGGCCGTTGACCCCCTGTTCCCGCAGGATGGCCACCTTGGGCTGGCTGCGTTTGCGCTTCACGAAAGGCGCGGCCACGTCCTCGTCGGGGGCGAAGCTCAGCCTGGCGTGGAGGCCCGGGTTCTTCCTGGCCAGCCCCTCGAACTCCTCCCGGGCGCAGTCCGGGTTGTCGCGCAGGGCCTGCATGCGGTAGCTGGTCTCGGACCAGGCCTGGAGCAGGTGGACGCGGGCCTCGTCGAATACCGCCACCCCTTCACGCAGCACACGGATGCGGTCGTCCCGGTTGGTGCTGCCGATGATGTAGAACTCGTCGCGCAGGTCCATTTCCAGACAGGCGTCCATGACCGCCCGGGTGTCCTCGCTGCGCACCTGGATCACGGCCCCCAGCTCCTCGTTGAAGAGGATGCCGAACAGGCGGCTGGTGTAGGGCTCGTGGGGGTCGGGGGCATCCACCACGTCTTCCATGATGTCGTCGTGGATGCGGTGGTAGCGCAGTTCGTCCACGTCCAGGTCCACGCCGCAGCGGCCGGCAAAGGCCATTTCGCAGAGGGTGGCGAACAGGCCGCCGTCGGCCCGGTCGTGGTAGGCCAGGACCTTGCCTTCCCGGTTGAGCCGCTGGATCAGGGCGAAGAAGGCCTTCAGGCGGTCCGGTTGGTCCACGTCCGGGCACGTGTCGCCCAGTTCGCCGTAGACCTGCCCCAGGATGCTGCCGCCCAGGCGGTTGTGGCCCCGGCCCAGGTCGAAAAGGATGAGATCGGTGGCCCCCTGATCGGTGCGCAACCGGGGGGTGAGGGTGCGGCCCGCGTCCGTGCAGGGGGCGAAGGCGGAAATGATGAGGGACAGGGGCGAGACCACGGCCTTCTTCTGCCCGTCCTCCTCCCAGAGGGTGCGCATGGACATGGAGTCCTTGCCCACCGGGATGCTGATGTCCAGGGCCGGGCACAGTTCCTTGCCCACCGCCCGCACTGCGTCATACAGGGCGGCGTCCTCGCCGGGGTGGCCGGCAGCGGCCATCCAGTTGGCCGACAGGCGCAGGTCCGAGAGATCCGCCACCGGGGCCGCGGCCAGGTTGGTGATGGCCTCGCCCACCGCCATGCGGGCCGAGGCGGCCGGGTCGATGAGGGCCAGGGGGGTGCGCTCGCCCATGGCCATGGCTTCGCCGGCCAGGGTGTCGTAGCCCAGGGTGGTCACCGCCACGTCGGCCACGGGCATCTGCCAGGGCCCGACGAACTGATCCCGGGCGGTGAACCCCCCCACGGTGCGGTCGCCGATGGTGATGAGGAAACTCTTGTTGGCCACGGTGGGATGGCGCAGCACCCGGTAGGCCGCCTCCTTCAGGTTCAGGCCGGCGGCGGTGAAGGGCTTCAGGGTGGGGGCTACGTGCTTGACGTTGCGGGTCATGCGCGGCGGCTTGCCCAGCAGCACGTCCATGGGCATGTCCACCGGGGCGTTCTTGAAGTGCCGGTCGGTGACCACCAGTTGCCCGTCCCTGCTGGCCTTGCCCACCACGGCGAAGGGACAGCGTTCCCGCTCGCACAGGGCCTTGAAGCGGGGCAGGTCCTTGGCGGCGACGGCCAGCACGTAGCGCTCCTGGGCCTCGTTGCACCAGATTTCCCGGGGACTCATGCCCGGCTCCAGGCTGGGCACGTCGCGCAGTTCGAACCGGGCCCCCAGGCCCGCTCCGTGGGCCAGTTCCGGCATGGCGTTGGACAGGCCGCCGGCCCCCACGTCGTGGACCGACAGGATGGGATTGTCGGCCCCCATCTGCCAGCAGCGGTCGATGACCTCCTGGGCCCGCCGCTGGATTTCCGGATTGCCCCGCTGCACCGAATCGAAGTCCAGGGCCTCGGCGTTGCTGCCGGCCCCCATGCTGGAGGCGGCGCCGCCCCCCAGGCCGATGAGCAGGCCCGGCCCGCCCAACTGGATGAGCAGGGTGCCGGAACGGAAGCTCTTCTTGTGGATGTGGTCCTCGCGGATGTTGCCCACGCCGCCGGCCAGCATGATGGGCTTGTGGTAGCCCCGTACCTGGCCGTCCGGGGTGTCCATCTCGAAAGCGCGGAAATAGCCGGTCAGGTTGGGCCGGCCGAATTCGTTGTTGAAGGCCGCCGCGCCGATGGGGCCTTCCAGCATGATCTGCAGGGGCGACACGATGCGCCCCGGACGGCCGTGGTCCTTCTCCCAGGGCTGTTCATAGCCGGGGATGGCCAGGTTGGACACGGAGAAGCCGCACAGGCCCGCCTTGGGTTTGGAGCCCTGGCCCACCGCCCCTTCGTCGCGGATCTCGCCGCCGGAACCGGTGGCAGCCCCGGGGAAGGGGGCGATGGCGGTGGGGTGGTTGTGGGTCTCCACCTTCATGAGGATGTGGGTGGGCTCCCGATGGTAGCGGTACACCCCGTCGGCGTCGGGATAGAAGCGGTCGATTTCCGCCCCGGCGATGACCGAAGCGTTGTCCGAGTAGGCCGACAGGGTGCCCCGGGGCCGCACTTCATGGGTGTGGCGGATCATGCCGAACAGGGATTCCCCCTGCTTCTTGCCGTCGATGACCCATTCGGCGTTGAAGATCTTGTGCCGGCAGTGTTCCGAGTTGGCCTGGGCGAACATCATCAATTCCACGTCGGTGGGATTGCGCTTCACCGCCTTGAAGTTCTTCACCAGGTAGTCGATCTCGTCCGGGGACAGGGCCAGGCCCCATTCGGCGTTGGCCTGTTCCAGGGCCTTCTTGCCGCCCTTGAGTACGTCCACGCTCTGGAACGGAGGGGGCGCCACGTGCTGGAACAGGGCCTCGGCCCCCATCTCGTCGAACAGCACGCTTTCCGTCATGCGGTCGTGGAGCAGGGGCAGGGCCCCGTGCACGGCCGCCTCGTCCAGGGGCCGGCCCTTCTTGCCCGCCAGCCCGTAGCGGATGCCCCGCTCGATGCGCGAGACCCCCTTGAGGCCGCAATTGGCGGCGATGTCGGAGGCCTTGGAAGACCAGGGGGAGACGGTGCCCAGGCGGGGCACCACCAGCACCACCCCGGCTTCGGGCTCGTGGGGCGCGGCGTGGAGCAGTTCGCCAAGGAAGGCCAGATCGTCAGAGGTCGGCGTCCCGTCCACTTCCACGAAGTAGCGGAATTCCGCTTCCAGCCGGGCCACCCCCTGGGGCTTCAGGCCCGCCAGCAGTTTCTCGACACGGAATTCGGAAAGGGCGCAACCGCCCCGCAGATGGATGACGCTGGTCATGGCTTACCCGGCAGGTTGGGGGAAGCCGGGGATTTTACCAGCCCGGCATCAACCTTGATTCCTCGGTTGAACACGTTCGAAGGTGTGACTGTGCGGGTGGTTGGCGCGAATCAGCGAGAGCGGGGCTGTTGCCGCTTGAGCGGCTTTACAGCCCCGGCCTGCCCCTTGCGGGTGCGCCGCAGGCCGGGGCCCGCAAGGAGGAGTGACAAAGTCAAACACCCGCCCAGTCACGCAAGCGGACGTGTAGCAGGGTCACCCAAAAGGTGGCAGTGATCGAAGGCGCCAGAATCAACATCCATGCGGCTTGACGAGAACCATGGAGCGATCAACTGGGGAATCAAGGTTCAACCGAAGGCGTCCGCCGGTGCCTTCAGGGCGGCGCGCAGCGCAGCGCCCACCCGGCCGGCCTTGAAAGGCTTGACGATGAAACCCACCGCGCCAAAGCCCACCGCCTCCCGCACGGTGCCCATGCTGGAATCGCCGGTGACCATCACCACCCGGCAGTCCGGGCAACGCTGCTTGATGGCCTTGAGCACGTCCAGACCCGACATGCCGGGCATGTTCACGTCCAGGCAGACCAGATCCGGCCGGGTGCGCTCCACCTGGGATAGGGCGCTGGCGCCGTCCTTGGCTTCGCCGGCCACGAGGAAACCCTCATCACGCAGAAGGGCCTTGAGCACTTCCCGCATGAGGGTGTCGTCGTCCACTACCAGAACGCGCGCCTTGGGTTCCTTGGATTCCTTGGGTTCCATAAGGAAAAAATAAAGCCGGGATGAAACCGGCTATCGGTTAAATCGGACATAACTTTAGTTATATCGTCAGGGCTCGTCCACATCCGGATGCACCGACCACTTGCCCAGATAGTCCAGGCCGCAGTAGTGGGCGACGAAATCGGCTCCGTCAGGGGATTCGAGAAGGGTCGGAGTGTACTCGTCCAGATCCGCGTCGCAATCCAGGATCGGACAGGCTTCATCCAGGTCGCAAGACAGAAGCTTGCCCCCGGCTGGGGTCATAGGCGCTTCCATGACAACCTCCTATAGATGGGCTGTAATGCTGTTATAGGAGACTGATTCGAAAAGAAAACCATGACGACCGACCCAAGCATTGGCCCCCTGCCGCCGGCCCGCCTGCCCCCCCGCCCTGCCGACTGCCACAAAGGAGACTTCGGTACCGTGGGCATTCTGGGGGGCGCCCCGGGCATGGCCGGCGCCGCCTTGCTGGCCGGCCGGGCCGCCCTGGCCTGCGGCGCGGGACGGGTCTGTGTGGGCCTCCTGGACGAACGCCTGGCCGTGGATCCGCTGGCCCCGGAACTCATGCTGACCGGCCCGGGCAGAGTCCTGGAACTGCCCCGCCCGGCCTGCCTGGTGGCCGGCCCGGGACTGGGCCGTTCCAGCGCCGCCCGGGCGTGGCTGGCGGCCGCCCTGGCCTTGGACCACGCCCTGTTGCTGGATGCCGATGCCCTGAACCTGCTGGCCGGGGATGGGGAGCTTCTGGACCGGCTGCGTGGCCGGGGCCGCCCCACCCTGCTCACCCCCCACCCCGGCGAAGCCGCCCGGCTGCTGGGCATGGACACGGCCCAGGTGCAGGCCGACCGACAAGCTGCCCTGGCCCGTCTGGTGGACCTGGGCCGGGCCGTGGTCATCCTCAAGGGCGCCGGCACCCTGGTGGGTGCACCCGGCAGCCCAGCCTGGCAGAACGCCACGGGCAATCCGGGTATGGCCGCCCCCGGCATGGGTGACGTGCTGACCGGCCTGGTGGCTGGACTGCTGGTCCAGGGGATGTTCCCTTTGGATGCCGCCCGGGCCGGGGTGTGGCTGCACGGTGCGGCAGGGGATGCTGCGCTGGCTTCGGGTATCGGACCGGTTGGCATGGCCGCAGGGGAGATCATTCCCTGGGCCAGGCAATTGGCCAATTCAAGCTTGGTGGACGGCCCGTCCAACTGACCCGGCCAGGATCAACGCCAGAACGCCTTGGCCTTGGCCATGCGCCGCCACACTGCGTCTGACGCCAGGCCGTGGTCTCCCACCCTTTCACTCATGACGCCACTGACCCGTCCGGCGTCCCAGGCCAGGGCGGGGGTGTCCTGCACCAGTTCCTCCAGCAGGCGGGTGGCCACGTAGGCGTCGTTGGCCTGGCCCAGGGTGTCCTGCAAATCGGCCAGACGCTTGATGAACCCGTTGCCCCGCTTGCCGTACAGGCCCGCCAGGGCATCGGCGGCGTAACGCAGCTTCTTGGCGGCAATGCGGGCCTGGTGGCGTCCCCCAGGGCCCAGGCTGGACAATTTGCGGCACAGGACGCGCAACTTTTTCCAGCGCTCGTCCAGCAGGTGGGCGGCCCATTGGGCCGTGGGCTGATCCTGGGGATGGTCCTCCAACAGACTGGCGCCGATGTCCAACACCAGCCGGGTGAAGGCGGGGGAGGCCACCAGGGCCTGGGCCTCCTGGCGGGCCCGGGCGGCGGCCCGGCGGACCTGCTCCTGAAAGGCGTCGCCCAGGGGCTGGGTCGCAAGCACCGCTTCCACGGCGGGCAGGGTTTCGTGAAGGAACACGTCCCAGTCCCGGGCGGCATTGAGGCCGCGCATGATCTCGCCCAGTTCCCCCGACCAGGCGGGCCGGGGCTGGCCCAGGCTCTTGCCCAGACCCACCACGGCGCGCAGGCGGCGCAGGGCGATGCGCAACTGGTGCAGGTACTCGATGTCCTCCGCCTGCTCCAGAAAGCCCGGCACGTTGGCGGAAAGCTGCACCAGGGCGGCCCGGGTGATCTCCAGCCAGGACTGGCCGGCGGGCATGTCCGGACGGAGTCCCGGCTTGACGGCGCGCAGGGGGGCGGGGATCAGGGCTTCGGCCAACTGGTAGCCCCGTTCGGCCTTGCCCCGGGCTTCCACCCGCAGAGGCAGCTCGTCGAGCAGGGCGCGGGCCAGCTCGAACAGGCCGGCAGGACTGCCCGACTTGAGTTCGATCTCCACTTCGGCGATGGGCTTGCGGGCCCCACCGGCCCGCACCTCTCCCCGATCCAGGGCCACTTCGGCCCGCCCGTCCCGGGTGTCCACCTGCCAGGTGGTGCGCTGGAATTCGGTCTCGAACACCGGGGCCAGGCGGTCCAGATCCACCCCGGCCAACCGGGCCAGGGCCTCGGCGGGCAGCACGGCGAAATCCGCCCCGCTGCCAGCCACCGCCACTTCCCATTCCGGACGGCTGGAGAGGGCGCCCACGGCCCGGGCCTCGGCCTTCACGGTCTGCACCCAGTGATAGCCCACCCGACGCAGGCGGAAGGCCACCCGGCGGGCCAGCAGATCGAATTCGGGGGTATCCAGGTAGAGGGTGTGCAGACGCTGGTGCCGGGGCTTGTTTCCGGCCAGCAGGGCGTGGCGCTTCAGCCGGGGGGCGAGGCGGGCATCCAGGGCAAGCTTGAGTTCGATTTCCATGGGAGCCGGGGGTTTCTTGAAATGGGCGCGATGGAAGCTGTCAGGGTTTTGAGGTTAGCATCTGCCCGCATTTTTCAGGTTACATCCGCCAAAGGGCCACCATGAGCCATCTTCCTCCCAGCGAATACCTCATCAACCGTGAACTGGGCATCCTGGAGTTCAACCGCCGGGTGCTGGCCCAGGCGGAGGATGCCACGACCCCGGTACTGGAACGCCTGCGCTTCCTGTGCATCACCTCCAGCAACATGGACGAGTTCTTCGAGATCCGGGTGGCCGGCCTCAAGGAGCAGATGCGCCTCAACCCCCAGCACATGGGGGTGGAAGGCCTCACTGCCCGGCAGGTGTACAAGGAAGTGGCCAAGCTCTCCCACGCCATGGTGGCGCGCCAGTACGAGGTGCTCAACGACGAGGTGCTGCCCGCCCTGGCGGCCGAGGGCATCCGCTTTCACCGGCGCACCCACTGGACCCCGGAACAGGCCGAGTGGATCCGCGACTTCTTCTACAACGACCTGATGCCGGTGCTCACCCCCATCGGCCTGGATCCGGCCCACCCATTCCCCAACGTGCTCAACAAGAGCCTCAACTTCGCCGTGGAGCTGTCCGGCAAGGACGCCTTCGGACGCAGTTCCGGCAAGGCGGTGGTCCAGGCCCCCCGCTCACTGCCCCGGGTGATCCAGTTGCCCAGGGAAGTGGCCGGCTGCGAACATGGTTTCGTCTTCCTGTCCTCCATTCTCCACGCCCACGTGGGGGCCCTGTTCGCCGGCATGGAAGTGCAGGGCTGCTATCAGTTCCGCGCCACCCGCAATTCCGACCTGTTCATCGACGACGAGGAAAACAAGAACCTGCGGGAACTGCTCCAGGGGGAACTGCCCCACCGGCATTTCGGCAACGCGGTACGCCTGGAAGTGGCGGACAACTGCTCCGAGGAGATGAAGGAATACCTGCTCAGGCAGTTCCACCTGACCCGGGAGGATCTCTACCAGGTGCGCGGCCCGGTGAACCTGGTGCGGCTCATGAACGTGCCGGACAAAGTGGACCGGCCCGACCTGAAATTCCCCCCCTTCACCCCGGGCCTGCCCGCCGCCCTCATCAAGCAGCCGGACCTTTTCAAGGCCATCAGCGGCGGCGACATCCTGCTCCACCACCCCTTCCAGTCCTTCCAGCCGGTCATCGACTTCATCCGCCAGGCCGCCGAGGACCCGGAGGTGCTGGCCATCAAGCAGACCGTGTACCGCACCGGCACCGATTCGGAACTCATGCGCCACCTGATCGCCGCCGCCCAACGGGGCAAGGAGGTCACCGCCGTGGTGGAACTGCTGGCCCGCTTCGACGAGGAGGCCAACATCAACTGGGCAGAGAAGCTGGAAGCTGCCGGCGCCCACGTGGTCTATGGCGTGGTGGGCCACAAGACCCACGCCAAGATGGCCATGGTGGTGCGCCGGGAGAACGGCCGGCTCAAGCGGTACGCCCACCTGGGCACCGGCAATTACCACGCGCGCACGGCCCGGCTGTACACCGACTTCGGCCTGCTCACCTGCAACCCGGACCTGTGCCAGGACGTGAACGATGTGTTCCAGCAGATCACCGGATTGGGAGACGCGGGAGAACACACCTACCTGTGGCAATCCCCCTTCACCATGCATTCACGCATCATCCAGGCCATCCGCCGGGAAACGGAGCGGGCCCGCCAGGGGGAAAAGGCCTTCATCGTGGCCAAGATGAACGCCCTCCTGGAACCCCGGGTCATCGCCGCCCTCTACGAAGCCTCCCAGGCCGGGGTGCAGATCGACCTGATCATCCGCGCCGTGTGCGCCCTGCGCCCGGGCATCCCCGGGGTCTCGGAGAATATCCGGGTCCGTTCGATCCTGGGCCGTTTCCTGGAACACCACCGGGTGTTCCACTTCTGGAACGGCGGCGCCGAGGACGTGTATCTGGCCAGCGCCGACTGGATGGACCGCAACTTCTTCCGCCGCATCGAGACGGCCTTCCCCATCCTGGATGCGAAGCTGAAGAAGCGGGTCATCAACGAAGGTATCAAGCCCTATCTGAAGGACAACACCAAGGCCTGGGAAATGCAGAAGGACGGCAGCTACCGGCGCCGGGCCCGCAGGGGCCGGGCCTTCGAAGCCCAGGCCTTCCTGCTCAATCTGCTGGCGGCAGACTGAGTCCACCTTCCAGGGGGACTCCCGGAAACGGAAGGCGTCCCCCATTCCAAGGGATGGCCCAGTGCATTTCGGTGCCAGCGATTCCATCAGTTTTTTTCATGTAATCAAGCATACCCTTTTATTCACTAGGGTTTATTACCGTGTTGAATTATTGACATAAGTAGATGATTTACATGATCTAACAAAATATATCTTTCGATATATTGATCATCTTAGCAGTCTATCTCTACCATGCCGCGCCGGTGTTCGATCAACCCTGTTTATGGAACACCCTATACCAGCAATGGAGGAGATAACAATGAATGAAGGTCAACTGACCGTTGCATTACTGATGCTCATCATCCTGATGGGCTTGCTCGTACTACCGGGCCAGACCGGCACATCCGCCTCCCTGCCCACCACCGCCGGGGAACAGGCCCCCAGGCGCATGCCCGGCGCGGGTGAACCCATCCGTGTACTGCCGGCCTCCGAGGAACAACGGGAGCCCGTGCGGCACAACGGGAAAGTGGTACGGCGCATCGACGTTTGACTCCCAGCACCCGGCATCGGAAGGAACATCGACAATGGACAGCGTCCTTTTCCCATGGACTGAAGACCTCAGCGTGGGCATCGACGAAATCGACCGGCAACACCGCCAGCTCGTGGACATCCTCAACCATCTCTTCATCGCGGTGGTCCAGCGCAGAAGTGACCAGGTGGTGAGCGAAACCCTGGATGCCCTGCTGGACTACGCCCAGAACCACTTTCACCTGGAGGAGGAACTGATGCGCAAGGCCGGCTTCCGGGGCGAGAGCTTCGACCAGCACGTCTGCGCCCACCACGCCTTCATGGCCAAGGTGGACGGCATCGCCCGCAAATCCCTGCTGGAAAACAAGACCGTGGCCTTCGAATTGATGAGCTTTCTGAAGCACTGGTTGAGGGAGCACATCCGGGTCACCGACAAGGCCTACGCCCACACCCTCCAGGCCGCCGGCTTCTGCACCAGGCAGTGGGAAACCGAGGCTCGGGAGAAGATCGAACTGCAAACCCGCCCCTGGTGGAAGTTCTGGTAGGCACGGCCCCGGTGGCCTGGCCATCACACGCGAGAACATGAGGAACCCACGCCCCCGTCTCCTGGCGGGGGAAGGATGCCCGGGATCCGGGTTTTTCGTGTTCTCCCGTGTGATGCGGGTCGCGTCCAGTCAGATCATCGACTGCACAGACCGCCCAGCCCCATGTCGGGAGCCACCCTTTGCCAGGCTGCCAGTTCCTCCTCCAGCATGGCCCGGGTCAGGGGGTTGGCGGCCAGCCAGACGCCCGGCAGCACCAGGAGCCATGAGCCTGGCTGGCGATCCAGCCGGATGGGGGGCAGCCGGACGTCGTTGCGGCTGGCGTGGAACAGCACGGCCAGTCGCAGACAGAGGATCAGGGGCCACCTGGGGTCGTCCCGGGCCAGGCCCAGCTTGTCCAGCCCGCCCCGGCTGGCGCGCACCAGGCTGGCCAGACTGCTCTGGTCGCGCCGGGAGAAGCCCGGCATGTCGGCGTTTTCCAGGATGTAGGCGCCATGCTTGTGCTGGCCCGAGTGGGCGATGGAGACCCCCACTTCGTGCAGGCGTGCCGCCCAGGCCAACCAGCGGCTGGCGTCGCCCTCCCCGGCCTGGCCCAGGGAGGCGAGCAGGGCGCTGGCCAGGTTCTCCACCCGGCGGGCCTGGCGGGTATCCAGATGGTAGCGGCGCTGGAACTGCTGGACCGTGACGTCGCGCATGTCCCGGTCGTGGACCCGGCCCAGCAGATCCCAGAGCAGGCCTTCGCGCATGGCCCCCTGGGCGGCGGTCATGGTGTTGATGTCCAGTTCCTGGAACAGGGCCAGCATGATGGCCAGGCCGCCGGCCAGCACCGGCCGCCGATCGTCCTTGAGGCCCGGCAGGTCCAGGCGGTTCACGTCACCGGCCCGCAGCAGCCGGTCCCTGAGCCAGAGCAGGCCCGTCAGGGTGATGGCGCCGTCGGAACGGCCGTTCTGCCGGCAGATTTCCCCCAGGGCCTTGGCCGTGCCCGAGGAGCCCACGGCCTCGCTCCAGGCCCCGGCGTGGAAAGGCCGGCCGGCCACCTGGCGGATTTCGATGCGGGCGGCGGTTTCCGCTGCTTTCATGTCCGCTTTGCCCACCCGCCCTTCGGGAAAGAACTGGCGGGAATAGACCACGCAGCCCATGCGCAGGCTTTCCCGGTCGCGGGGCTCGTAACCGTGGCCGATGATGCATTCCGTGGAGCCGCCGCCGATGTCCACCACCAGGCGGGGTTCCTTGTTCAGGGGCAGGCTGTGGGCCACCCCCAGGTAGATGAGACGGGCTTCTTCCCGGCCAGCCACGATCTCGATGTCGAAGCCCAGGGCGGCCCGGGCCTTGTCCAGGAATTCCGGCGCATTCTTGGCCACCCGCAGGGCCGAGGTGCCCACCGCCCGCACGGCCCCGGCAGGCATGCCCTGGAGCCGCTCGCCAAAGCGGGACAGGCAGTTCAGGGCCCGGCGCTGGGAAGGGCCGTCCAGGCGCTTGTTGGCGGTGAGGCCGCTGGCCAGTCGCACGGATTCCTTGATGGCATCCAGATAGAAGAGCTGTTCACCCTCCACCCGGCCCACTTGCAGATGGAAGGAGTTGGAGCCGAGATCGACGGCGGCGAGGGTGGGATATTCCTGCATGGCAAGCGAGGATAGCGGAGTCGGGTGTCCTGATTATGACCGATTCCGCCATGGGTGCCGGCTTCCCGCCGGTTCGCCGGGCGTCCCGGAGGACGCCTGGATAGATCACGCCACCCGGAAGCGTCCCGCCAACTGGTTCAGTTCTCCGGCCAGTTGCTCCAGGCGCTTGGCGGAAGCCGCCGTCTGGGCCACCGAGGCGCTGTTCTCCTCGGAACCCTGGGCGATGCGCTCCACCTTCTGGGCGATGTCCCGGGCCGCCACGGCCTGTTCCTTGAGGGCCAGGTTGATGTCGTCCACCGCCCGGGTCACCTGGTCGGAACTCTGCCGGATGCCGGTCACGGAATCACCGGCCCGGTTGGCCAGGCCCACTCCCTCGTTGACCCGCGCCACGCCGGCTTCCATTTCCTGCACGGCTTTCTGGGTGCCCTGCTGGATCTTGCCGATCATGGCGCTGATCTCCTGGGTGGAGTTGCCGGTGCGCTCGGCCAGCTTGCGCACCTCATCGGCCACCACGGCGAAGCCCCGGCCCTGTTCGCCGGCCCGGGCCGCCTCGATGGCGGCGTTGAGGGCCAGCAGGTTGGTCTGGTCGGCGATGTCCTTGATCACCTGGACGATGCTGGAAATCTGGTCCGAATAGCCCTCCAGATCCCGGATGGTGCCGGCGGTGCCGTTCACCGCCTCGGCAATGCGCTTCATCTCCTGGGCCGCTTCGTGGATGATGCGCCCGCCCTCGCTGGACTGGGTGCTGGAGGCCTCGGTGACGTTGCGGGCCTCCCGGGCATGTTCTTCCACCTGGTCGATGGAGACGGACAGTTCCTCGACGGATGCGGCCATGCCCGAGGCGGCCTCGGCCTGCATCTCGGTGGTGCGGGCGCTGCCATGGGCGGCGCCGGCCAGTTCAGCGGCCGACTGGTTGAGGGCCTGCACGTTGTCGCGGATGGATCGCACGAGGGTGTTCAGGTTGTCGCGCATGGCGCCGAGCCGGGCCAGCAACAGGCCGATCTCGTCCTGGCCCAGGCGGGGCACGGTTTGGGTCAGATCTCCCTGGGCGATGGCCTCGGCGGCAGCACCGGCTGCGGCGAGACTGGTTTTGATGCGCTGGATGGTGAACCAGGCGGTGCCCAGCACCCCCACGATGCCGACGATGATGAGCACGCCGAAGACGGCCAGATCCCGCTGGTAGAGAACCTCTTCTTCCTCGGACGCTTTCCTGGCCTCGTCCGCCTGGAATTCGACCATCCGGTCGATGGCCTCCAGCATGGCCTTGCCCTCCTCCCGGCCGGCCTTGAGGAAGGCGGCCTGGGTCTCGGCGGAGAAATCCCCGGCCCGGATGGCCGTTTCCGCCTCTCCCACCTTGGCCAGCCAGGCCTTGCGTTTGTCCTCGATGTCCTGGGCCAGGGCCTTTTCATCGTCCTCGATCTTCGAGCTGACGATCTTTTCCCAGGCGGCATCCAGTTCCTTCTTGCGGGTGGCGATGATCTCCAGATGCATGTCGGTGGGATGGTCGTGGATGTGGGCGGTGGGGTTCCCTGGAGCATGCTGGAAGGCCAGCAGGATCTGGGCGTAGTTGTCGCGCATGCCGGTCGCCATGCGGTTCAGGTTCAAGAGATGCACCTGGCTGGCGGTCTGCAACTGCTCCAGGATGTGCCGGCCGGAATTGAGGGCCTGCCAGCCGATGAAGGTGGAGACAATGAAAATCAGGAAGGCCAGGCCGGACATGAGCCAAAGGCGCTGGGAAATGCTGAGCTTGCTGAACATGGCGTCTCCAATGGACAAGACAATGCCTGAATGTACGGGGGGCTGTCCGGCACCGGCCCGGTGCCCCATCAAATCTGGCCGGCGCTGGTCTGCCTAACGGCAGGGTTAAGCAAATCTTTAGGTCCCGGGTGGGGGGAATTCCAATTGCGGGGCGGGCCGGCCCACGTGCCAGCCCTGCATGTAATCCACCCCGGCCGCGCTGGCCTGGCGGAGCACCGCCTCGTCCTCCACGTGTTCCGCCACGGTGTGGATGCCCAGTTCCCGGGCCAGGGTGACCATGCTGCGCACGAAGGCCGCATCCCGCTGGCTCTTGACCATGTTGAGCACGAACTCTCCTTCGATCTTGAGGAAGTCGATGGGGAAATGCTTGAGGTAGTGGTAGGAGGAGAAACCGGAGCCGAAGTCGTCCACCGCCAGACGGAAGCCATCCAGCTTCAGGGCGGCCACGAACTTGGTCAACAGGGAGATGTTCTTGATGGTTTCCCGCTCGGTGATTTCGAAGACGATGCGCTCCGGGTGGAGGTCATGGCGGGCCACCAGGGTCTTCACCTCGTGCAGGAACTCCGACAGCACCATGGCCCGGGCCGACAGGTTGATGAACAGCAGTCCCTGGTAGTTGACCCGGCGCGCTTCCGCCATGGCCAGATCCATCACCTGATAGTCGAGTTTGTGGATCACGCCCATCTGTTCGGCCAGTTCGATGAACTCGCCGGCTTCCATGATGCCGTCTTCGATCTGGATGCGGGAGAGCACCTCCACCGCTTCGATCCGCCCGCTGGCGGAGGCCATGATGGGCTGGAAGTAGGGGCGGATGCGCCTTTCCTCCAGGGCGCGCAGGACGATCTGGTTCTTCTCGCCGATCTTGCGGTAGGCCTCCACCACCTCGGCCTCGCTGGGCAGGGCCACCCGGTTCTTTCCCTCACCCTTGGCCTTGTACATCATGTTGTCCGCCAGCAGGAACAGGTCCTTGCGGTTGGTGCCGTGCTGGGGATAGAGGGCCAGACCGATGGACACCGAGGCCTTCACCCGGATGCCGTCGGGCAAGTTCAGGGCCACTCCGGCCGCCGCCTCCAGTATCCGCTCCGCAGCGGTATAGGCATCCGCTTCGGCCACCTCGGGCAGCAGAACCACGAACTCGTCGCCCCCGTAACGGGCCAGCACATCCTCGGCGCGCAAGGCCCGCCGCACGGTGTCGGCAAATTCCTGGAGGAAGCGGTCCCCGGTATGGTGGCCGTAGGAGTCGTTGATGGACTTGAAGTTGTCCAGATCGATCACCAGCAGGGCGAAGCTCTGTTCATGGCGGCCGGCCCGGCTGGTCTCGTACTCCAGCAGTTCCCAGAACACCCGTTGGTTGTACAACTGGGTGAGGGGATCCCGGGTGGCGTAGAACTCCAGATCCTTGGTGTACTTGTGGATGGCACGCACCGAACCCACCACGTTGAGGAGGGTGGACAGGATGCTGTCCATGACCAGGGCGCGGGTTTCGTCCTGCAGGACGTCGGCCTGCACGCCGATGCCGACGATGCCGCCGATCTTGGGGGTTTCCACCAGCAGGGACTTGGTCTGCAACTCCATGGTCTGGTCGCTCATGACCGGCAATGCCGTGCCGTTGTCGGCGACGGTGTGGTTGACGTGGAGTTCGGCGCAGTCGCGGAACAAGGCGTTGCCGCTCAGGGCGGCCCGGACCCGGGCTTCCACCCGGGCCCGTTGCTCGGCCGAGGGCCGCTGCCGCCAGAAGATTTCCAGACTGAACAGTTCGTCTTCCACCTTGAACACACAGAACAGGGTGTAGGCCTGGATGATCTTGTTGATTTCGACCAGCAATTCCTTCACGTACTCGTGCCAGTCGCGCACCACCTCGGAGGTGATGATGAATTTCTCCATGAGACGGATTTCGAACTCCAGCAGGTCCTTGTCCACCGCCACGCCGCGCAGCCGCTCGCCCAGGTGGGCCACCTGGTCGAACACGGCGTCGATTTCCCGAAAACCCACGCTGGCGGGGGTGAACTTGAGCTGGCGCAGGTCCGCCACCCGGTTGAGATTCTCCACCCCGTCGCGCAGGGTGCCCATGGCCCGGGCCAGGCGGCGGTTGATGTGCCAGACCACCAGGAAAGCCACCAGGAAAGGCAGGGGGGCCAGGAGCAGCAGGTTGTAGAGATAGCGCCGTTCCACCCCTGCCAGGGCGGGCCCCAGGTCCAGGCTCACGTCCATGACCCCCAGCACCTCCCCTGCCCTGGCCTGGGTGTGGCAGACCAGACAACGGGCCTCGGCGCGCAGGGGAAAGACGTGGCGCACCAGGTTGCCTGCGCTCTGTTGGAGCGGACGGCCCTGACGCAACACTTCATTGATCAGGGCATCCGGCCCCTCCTGGTCGAGCCGTCCGAACTGGGACACCACCGCGTCGGCGCGGAACAGGCGGAAGCGGCTGGGGGTGCCCCCTTCGGCGCCCGCCACCGCCTGGCGGGTGGTTTCCAGGTAGTCCAGCAACTCGGCGCGGCTCCACCCCCGCAGCATGAGTTGGCTCATGGACTGCCAGGCCATGCGGGCGACGGTGGCGGCATGCTGTTCGCTGGCTTGCCGCAGGTTCTCGCCGTGGATGCGCGTGAAGACCCAGTAACCGCCGCCGAAAAAGATCAGGGATACCGCGACGGAAGCCGTGAGAATGAAGCCGTGCAGGGTTCGCATCTCTCTCCTGGGAAACGGGTCCGAAGGGCGATAACCACATAAGAATGTCGGGTATCTTGCCCACCGGGCCGGGTAAGTTCAAGCCCTGGAAATCCCCTGGGGGATGTCCCGGATCAACGGTCCCTGGCCGCCGCTCCCTTGGCCACCCCCAGTTCCAAGCGGGCCGGCACTTCCCGGCCATCGCCGTCAAAGGCGGCCACGTCCCCTGGAGACAGGCGTTCCGCCGGAGCCCCTGCCGCCGCCAGGCCGGCCAGCACCGCCTGGGTCCGTTGCCGGGCCAGGTCGGCCAACTGGGCGTCGGTCACGGTTTCCTTGTCCAGCAGGCGCTGGTAGAGCAGGCCATGGATATCCGTCCCCTTGAGCAGGCCCAGATCCTCCGCGCTCAAGGGCGTCTCGGATTTGAACAGGCTCTTCAGCCGGGACACCATCCTGCCCGCCGCGCCTTCCTGCTTCTTGTCCGGGTTGGCCTGGCGCCACTTGCCTTGCAGGCCGGCCCACTCGGTTTCGCCGAAGCGGCTCGCGTAGAGGGCCTCCAGGGCCCCCTGGACCTTGGGGTTGCCGGTGGAGAGGGGTCCCGGGTCTTCGCCGGGGGCCAGCTTCACGCCCATCTTCTCGGCCACGGCCCGGCGCAGTTGCATCTCCTTCATCACCGGCCGGTCGATGTCCGCCGACCAGGCGCCCTGGACGGTGAGGGCCAGACCCGGACGCTTGTTGAGGATCTGGGCGATCTGCTTGAACTTCTCCTTTTCCGGTGGCGTCAGGTCCGCCTCGCCGGCCTCGAAGGCGATCTTCTCCAGCTTCTCCCCGCCCCCGCCGAACAGGGCCCCCAGGGCCCGGAAGGGGGCGGTGACGATCTTGGTGAGGATGTTGCCGATGGCCTTCCAGATGATCTGCCCGTAGCTGAACTGGGGGTCGTCCAGGCTGCCCGACACGGGCAGGCCCAGGTCGATGCGCCCGTCGCTGTCCTGGAGGATGGCGATGGCCAGGTCCAGGGGCAGGTCCTTGGCCCCGGGGCTTTGCACCCGTTCCCCCAGGGTCAGCTTGTCCATGATGATCTGGTTCTCGCCCAGCAACTGGCGGTCCTTGATCTTGTACTCCAGGTCCAGGGACAGCTTGCCGGAATCGATCTTGCGCCCGGCGAAGGTGGCCGTGTAGGGGGTGAGGTTCTTCATCTCCACGTTGCGGAACACGGTCTTGATGTCCATGAAGCCGGTGGGATTGAACAGGTCGATCTGGCCCGCCGCCCGGGCCAGGCCGTAATCGTCCACCCGGCCGTCCAGTTCCAGTTCGGCGGCGCTGCCCGGCTGGCTGGAGATGCCGTTGAAGGCCCCCTTGAAGTCGTGGATGCGGGTGCCGAAGGGCAGGGCCAGGGAATGGTCGGCGAAGTCCAGTTCCCCGTGTTCGACGCGGATGCGCTCGATGCCCAGACGGAAGGCCCCCTCCCCGCTCGCCTTGGGCGCAGGGTCGGGGGGGAGGGCGGCCGGCGGCGGTGTTGACGGCTGCCCCCCTTCTCCTTCCCCGGCGGGCGGGGACGAAGCCTTGAGGATCTTCTTCAGGTTCACCGTCTTGTCCTGGTAGATCACCAGCTTGGCGCCCAGGCTGTCCAGCTTCAGCTCGTCGATGTCCAGGGCCCGGGGGCTGGCGGTGACGCTGTCGCTGGCGAGCTTCTTCCAGGCCAGGAAGCGGGCGCCCCCCTCGCTTTCGTTGAGCAGCAGGTCCGCCACCTGGAAGCCGCCCTGGAAGCTGGCGTCACCTGCGTACTTCAGCCGCCCCTGGAGGGAGGCCCGGCCGGAGGCCAGGGTCAGGTTGGCGGCCTGGGCCAGCCAGGGCTGGACCGGGGCCAGGGCCAGGTCGGCAAGGCGCAGGCGCAGGTCGGCGGAAGGCTTGCCGGGCACCACCCGGCCGTCGGCCTGGAAGCTGCCGCCCTCCTTCACCTGGAAGGCCAGTTTCACCGGCAGGGGCTTCAGCAGATCGTCGGAGAGGCCCGTGGCGCTGGCTTCCAGACGCTCCAGGGTGAGCCCGCCGGCGGGTTGCACCGTCTCGTCCCTGGCCGCCAACTGGAAGCCGGACAGGCCCACCTGGTCCACCTGCCAATGCCAGGGCTCGCCGGCTGCGACCGGCGCCGACTTGGCCGTGACGTCCTTGGCCGGCGCCGGCTTGCCCGGGGCCGGCTGGAAGGCCTCGGCCAGGGGCAGGCGGCCCCGCCCGTCGCGCAGGGCCAGGAGCTTGCCGTTGGCCAGGCTCACCTGGCCGATGCGGGCCTGGCGGGCCGCCAGGTCCAGGCTGCCGTCCTGCACGCTGATGCCGCCCAGGACGAACAGGGGTTCCTGGCGGGCGCCAGACAGCAAACGGATGCCCGACAGGTCCACCGCCAGGCCGTCCACCCGGACCTGGGTGCCGGCCCCGGCCTCGGCCCGGGCGGCGAAGCCCACCTGGACGTTGCCCACCTCCGCCGTCAGGGGCGCGGCGAAGCCGGCATCGCTGACCCGGACGTTCAGGCCGTTCAGGGCGAAGCGCTTGAGGTTGATCTTCCAGTTCCCCCCGCCGCCTCCGGGGGCGGGGGAAGCCGCCGCAGACGGCACTGGCGCGGCCGGCTCGCCTTCACCCGCCGCCGGCAACCAATCCAGCACGTCCAGCCGGCCCGCCTTGTCCCGGTTGAGTTGCAGCCGCCCGCCGGACAGGGCGATCTCGCCGATGTCCAGTTGCCGGGCCGCCAGATCGAAGCGCCCGCCGCTCAGGGCCAGCCGGTCCAGGGTCACGGCCGGTTCCGCCGCCCCCCGGCCCTGCAGGGCCAGGCCCTCCAGGCCCAGGCTCAGCTTGTCCAGCACCAGGTCCAGCTTCCTGGCGGCATAGCCCACCCGGTAGTTGAGGCCCAGGCTGGCCGTGCCGGCCGGGGGCGCCAGGTTCAGCCGGTTCTCCAGATAGGGCCAGAGCTTGGCCAGGCTCACCCCGTCCACGGCCAGTTCGCCGCTGGCCGCCACGGGTTCCAGGCCCACGTCGCCCTTCCAGCGGATGCGCGCCCCCAACTGGGTGGTCGCCGCCAGGGCATAGGCCCCCTTGTCGTCCGGCAGGGTGGACAGGTCGGTGAGGGTCAGGTCCAGGGGATTGAAGGCGGTCTCGAAGCCCACCTTGCGGTCGGCCAGGGCCACCCGGCCCTTCTCCAGGACGATGCTGCGGATCAGCAGGCGGGGCAGGGGCTGGTCCGGCTCGTCCTCCTCGCTCTTGAAGGCTTCCAGGAGGGCGGACCAGTTGAGGCTGCCGTCGGCGCGCAGTTCCACCCGGGCGTCGGGGGCCGTGAGGCGGATGGCGTCGAAACTGTAGGCCCAGCGGAACAGGCTGGCGGCATCGAAGTCCACGAACAGGCTGTCGAAGGCCAGCAGGGGCTTGCCATCGGGCTCCGCCAGCTTGAGGCCCTGCACCGTCACCGCCAGGGCCAGGGGGTCGAATCGGGCGGCGCCGATCTCCAGCCGATGCTGGCTCTTGTCGGCCAGGAAGCGGGGCCCGGCCCATTTCACCAGGGGCTCGAAGGCGAACCAGGCGAACAGGAAATAGACGACCACGACCCCCAGGGCGATGCGCACCGGGGTCTTCACCAGCAGGGTGGCCAATAGGCTACGCAGTCGGGCAAGCATGTTGTCTCCTCAATTCAACCCGGATTGTTCATTAGGCGGCGCTATCGCGCCTGCGTAAGCGGCTGGCGGTCGAATCGTGGACATTTCGGGCGTTTGCTCGTCGGCCATAGCCGGACTATGGCCTCCTCCCAACCACCCAAACTGCCTCACGCTTCACCTCGCCTTCCGCATACGCCCTAATAAACAATCCGGGTTCAAGCGTTCAGCGGCCGAAGAACAGGTAGGCCGCCCCCACCGCCGCCGCGAAACCGCCCAGGTCGGCCACCAGGCCGCCGGCCAGGGCGTGGCGCACCCGCTGGATGCCCACCGCGCCGAAATACACGGCCAGCACGTAGAAGGTGGTCTCCGTGCTGCCCTGAACGATGCTGGCCAGGCGCCCGGCAAAGGAATCGGCGCCTTCCGCCTGCATGGTCTCGATCATCATGGCCCGGGCTCCGGAGCCGGACAAGGGCTTCATCAGCATGGTGGGCAGGGCATCGACCCAGGCCGTGTCGAAGCCCAGCCCGGCCACCCCGGCCCGGACCGCCTCCACGAAGGCCGGCAGGGCGCCGCTGGCGCGCAGCATGGCGATGGCCACCAGCATGGCCACCAGGTAGGGGATCAGGGTGACCGCCGTCTGGAAGCCTTCCTTGGCACCTTCGATGAAGGCCTCGTAAGCATTCACCCCCTTGCGCAGCGCCCCTATGAGGAAGATCACCACCAGCCCCAGGAGCAGGAAATTGGACAGCACCGAGGACTGGGCGGTCATCTCGGCGGCGGGCAGGCTGGCGAAATACCAGGCCAGCCCCCCCACCACGGCGCTGATGCCCCCCAGCCAGGCCAGCACCACCCCGTCCACCTTCAGGCGCTGCACGGTGGCCACGAAGAGGAACCCGGCCAGGGTGGAACAGTAGGTGGCCATGAGGATGGGGATGAAGACGTCGGTGGGATCCGCCGCCCCCAGTTGGGCCCGGTAGGTAAAGATGGTCACCGGCAGCAGGGTCACCGAGGAGGCGTTGAGCACCAGGAAGAGGATCTGGGCATCGCTGGCCGTGTCCTTGTCCGGGTTCAGTTCCTGGAGTTCGCGCATGGCCTTGAGGCCCATGGGGGTGGCGGCGTTGTCCAGGCCCAGCACGTTGGCCGCCATGTTCATGGTGATGGAGCCCAGGGCCGGATGGCCCGCCGGCACGGCGGGAAACAGCCGGGCGAAGAGGGGCCCCAGCCAGCGCCCCAGCAGGGCCAGGAAGCCGGCCTTCTCGCCGATCTTCATCACCCCAAGCCACAGGCACATGATGCCGGTCAGGCCCAGGGCCACTTCGAAGGCGGTCTTGGCGGACTCGAAGGCGGCCTTCATCACCGCCGCGAACACCCCGGCATCGCCCCCCAGGTACTGCAACACCGCAGCGCCGAAGGCCACCAGGAAGAAGCCCACCCAGATGGCGTTCAGCATGCCGGGCCTTGCGTCACAGGCTGCCCAGCCAGAGCAGCCCCAGCACCGCCACCCAGAGCAGGGCGGCCCGCCAGACCAGGGCCACCACCCCATCCAGGGCATCCAGGCCCGGGGCCTCGCCCAGGCCCAGATCGGGTCGGACCAGGGCGCCGGCACTCAGTTGCAAGTTGCCCCCCAGGCGCAGACCCAGGGCGCCGGCCCCGGCGGCCAGGAGCACGCCGTCGCTGGGGTCCCCCCACTCGGTGGTCTGGCCGCGCCAGCATTCCAGGGCGTCCTGGAAGTTGCCGGCAATGGCGAAGCTGAAGGCCATGGCCCGGGCCGGCAGCCAGTCCAGCCAGGCGGCCATGCGCCGGGCAAAGTCGCCGAAGGCCGATTCACCGTGCCAACTGTCCCGGGCCAGATGGGTGAGCACGTGCAACACCGCCCCGGCCGGGCCCAGGAGCAGAAACCAGAAGAGCACACCGAACAGCCGGGCCAGGGCCTGGCGGAAGGTCTCTTCCAAAGTCTGGCGCAACAGGGAGGATGCGTCGGCCCCCAGCAACAGGTTGGGACGCCACACCCCCAGCTTTTCCCGGGCCCGCTCCAGGTCATCCTGCTCCAGGGATCGGACCACCCCGGCGGCCAGATAGGAAGCTCCCTTGAAGCCCAGGCAGAAATACAGGGCCAATACGTCGAATGCCCAGCCCAGTGGAGCCCAGATGCCGGCCAGCAGGTGGCCCAGGCCGGCCACGATCAGGGCGGGCAGGAGGGCGCCCAGGGTCCAGGCCAGCAGGCCATGCTGTTCGCCCCCGGCATTCAGATTGTCCAGCAGCCAGGCCAGCCATTCCCGGGCGGTGCGGCGGGGCTGGCCGGGGCGCTCCGGCCGCCAGTGCTCAAGCACCAGGGCGGCGAGCACGGCGAACAGGGTCACGGCAGATCCATCTCCACGGTGAGCAGCCCCATCTGGGTGGGGGATCCGGAGGGTTCGTAGATTTCCACCGTGGGCATGTTGATGCCCTGGCCCCGGGCCTGCTGGTGCTCATCCAGGGCCACGTAGGCCCGGCTGGGGGCCAGCAGGCTGCCGGCCCGGACCCGGGCGCGCAACACCTTGCGGGCCGGCAGTCTGGCCACGGCCAGGGGAGGCTTGACCACGGTGCCCTCCGCCACCAGGTAGCCGGTGCGGCCCACCCGTTCGCCCACGTCCACCAGGTCCGGATTGGAATAGAGCACGGTGATGGGCAGGCCCGGCTCGATGCCGGCCCCCACCAGGGCCTGGCGGACCTCCACGGCCAGGTCGGGCAGCTTGGAGTAATCGCCCTTCTGCTCCTGGTAGGCATAGGTCCGGGCCGGCGCTTCCCCCTCGCTGATTTCCACCGGCGCGAAGCCCCCCCACCAGGCGTAGACGAGGACCAGGGGTAGCACGAAGGCGAGCAGGAAAGGGAGATATTTCTTCAGTGCCACGGCGGGAGAAGAATGGGACGAAAGACCGGCGGAAGATACTACAGATGCCGCCCGCACCGCTTCCTATAATCCTCACCCGTCCTCCCCTCCCGCGAGAACATGCCATGCGTCAGCTTCTGGTCCGCTTCCTGCTCTGCCTGATGCCCGCCCTGTCCGGTCCGGCCCTGGCCGGACCGGACTATCCGCCGGTGGACGTGCCGGTGCGCGCCGAACAACTGGCCGCCCACAGCTACATCATCCCGGGCCTGGCCGGGGCGGCCAGCACCCTGAACCAGGGCTTCATGTCCAACGCCGGCTTCGTGGTCACCCCCGCCGGGGTGGTGGTGTTCGACACCCTGGGCTCCCCCTCCCTGGCCCAGGCCATGGTGGCGCGTATCCGGGAGGTGACGGACCAGCCCATCCGCCGGGTCATCGTCAGCCATTACCACGCCGATCATTACTACGGCATCCAGGTGTTCAAGGACCTGGGCGCGGAAGTGTGGGCCCACGAGGGAGGCAAGGGGGTGGTGGGCTCGGACGGCGCGAAACTGCGCTACGAGCAACGCAAGGAGATCCTGGGCCGCTGGATCAACGACGCCACCCAGCGTTTCCCGGAACCCGACCTGTGGCTCGCCGGGGACACGGATTTCGAACTGGGCGGCCGGCATTTCCGCATCCGCCACGTGGGGCCCGCCCACTCGGACGAGGATCTGGTGCTGTACGTGGAGGAAGACGGGGTGCTGTTCACCGGCGATCTCATCTTCAAGGGCCGGGTGCCCTTCGTGGGGGACGCCGACTCGAAGAAATGGCTGTCCGCCCTGGACGTGCTCATCGGCTTCCAGCCCAGGATCCTGGTGCCGGGCCACGGCGGTCCCTCGGACACCCCCCTGGACGACCTGACCCTGACCCGGGACTACCTGCGCTTCCTGCGCCAGGAGATGGGAAAGGCGGTGGCCGACCTCACGCCCTTCGAGGAGGCCTACGAGAAGACCGACTGGTCCCGCTACGAGATGATGCCCGCCTTCCTGGAAGCCAACCGGCGCAATGCCTACAACACTTACATCCTCATGGAAAAGGAAAGCCTGGGCCGCTGAGTTGAACCTCAGGCGGTGAGGATCGCCGTTGCCTGTCCCAGGCCGGGGAATTCCACCCGCAGGTCCCGGGCGGCCCCGGCGGCATGGGCACCGTTCCAGGCCCCGGTGGTGACGATGTCGCCGGGCCGGGCCCCGCCCACGTGATCGATCCACCAGGCCAGACAGTGGAACAGGTCATCCAGGGGCGGCCGTCCGCTCGGACCCGCCAGCAGACGGCCGTCGGCGACGATGCGGGGAGCCTGGGCGGCCCAATCCACCGTCGGCCAATCGGCCAGCCCATCTCCCAGCACCAGGGCGCCGTTGTAAAGGTTGTCGGCCAGGCCCCACAGGGGGCCCGCTGCCGCCGTGTCGGCCAGGCGGCTGGACACCAGTTCCATGGCCACGTGGACGCTGCCGATGGCCGCCAGGATGTGGGCCCGGGAACGGGGCGCTTCGCCGGAGGGCAGGGCCCGGGCGAAACGGACGGCGATCTCCGCTTCCACCTTCACCCCCCCGGGAAACAGGCCCGGGGAAAAATGTCCGGCACCCACCTGCAAGCGTTCGGGCAGGACCGGCGCCGCCAAAGGTTCGGCCTCCAGGCGCGACGCCCCCACCTTCCAGGCCTGGGGCCGCGCCGCACCGGCCAGGGCCTGCCAGACGATGCCCTGGACCATGTAGGCCTGGGCGGGAGTGCCGGGTCCCGAGGCGGGATCGGCAATGAAGGTCCCTTGCCGGCGCTGGGCGTCGATCAGTCGCTGGGCCATGTCGGGAAGGGAAGCCATGGCGCCATCTTCGTCGAAACCCCCACAAACAAAAACCCCCGCCGAGGCGGGGGTGCATGGGACGGGGAGGCGTCCGCTCAGTTGAGGCTGCGCAGTTCCACCCGGCGGTTCTTGGCCCGACCATCGGCGCTGCCGTTGTCGGCCACCGGCTGGGATTCCCCATAGCCCTTGGCAGACAGGCGGCCGGCATCGACCCCCTTGCTGACGAAGTAGTCCATGACCGACTTGGCCCGGCGGTTGGACAGGTCCATGTTGTGCTCGTCGCTGCTGGCGCTGTCGGTATGGCCGGCGATTTCCACCTTGAAGCCGGGATAACGTTGCAGCACGGTCACCGCCTCGTCCAGGATGGCAATGGCGTCGGGCCGCAGGGTGGCCTGGTCGTTGTCGAAATTGACGCCCTTGAGGGTCAGCACCTTGGGCAGGGAGCAGCCCTTGTTGTCCACCCGGTCCCCGGCGGGGGTGTTGGGACACTGGTCATCGGCATTGAGGATGCCGTCGCCGTCGCTGTCCACTTCGCAGCCGGTGCCGTCCACCTTGCGGCCGGGCGGGGTGGTGGGGCACTTGTCCAGGGCGTCCACCACGCCGTCGCCGTCGCCGTCCAGTTCGCAGCCCTGGGCGTTGACCGTGCGGCCGGGCGGGGTGGTGGGGCACTGATCCAGGGCATCCACCACGCCGTCCTTGTCGCCGTCCAGCTCACAGCCCTCGGCGTTCACCGTGCGGCCGGCGGGGGTGGTGGGACACTTGTCCAGGCGATCCACCACGCCGTCCTTGTCGCCGTCCAGCTCGCAACCGTTGGCGTCCACCTTGGCGCCCTTGGGGGTGTTGGGGCAGCGGTCCTTGTCGTCGGTGACGCCGTCACCGTCGCTGTCCACGGGCTTGGGCGCCGGGGCGGGCGCCGCCGCCGGGGCCGGGGCCGGCTCCTTGCAAGGGGCTTCCAGGATGCCCTTGCCCGGGCAGCCGATGGTGCGGAACAGCTCGTAGCCGGTGGTCTTGCCGGTGCTGCTGGCGGCGTTGGCCGGGTTGTAATAGGGCTCGGCGGCCTGGGCGGCCAGGCTGCCCAGGGCCAGGAGGGCGGCGCCCAGGGTGGTCAGGTGAAAGATCGGTTTGCGCATCATCGGCTCCAGTTCATGTTGTCAGGGTGTCGCGAAGGCCCGCGACGGGCGGTTTCAGTCCGTTTCATCGTAGTTGCAGGAAGACCCGGCCCAGGGTGCTGCCGGCATGCTTGCCCGGGTTGGCGCGCAGGGCCCGTTCCTCTTCGGCGATGAGGGTGTAGATGCCGTCGGCGGCCTTGCCGCTGACGTATTTCTCCACCGTGAGCAGTTCACTCTCCAGGCCGGCCAGACGGGTCAGGGTGGCGGACAGGGCGCGGTAGGCCCGGGCCAGGTCGCTGCGTTCGCTGACCCCCTGGATCACCGGCAGCAGCCCGGCCTTCAGCTCGGCTTCGGTCTTGCCCCGGAAAAAGCGGGTGGCGGCATCGTCGCCGCCGGCCAGGACGCCCTTGGCATCCTCCACGGCCAGTTCTTTGACGGCCTGCTTCACCAGGGCCCGGGCCTGGGGGGCCGCACTTTCGGCGGCCCGGTTCATGGCCAGCACCAAGTCGTCCAACTGACGGCCATGGCCCAGGGAGCGCAGGAAGCGTTCGGCCTTGGCGAAGTTGCGGGGCAGACCGATCTTCACCCGGGGATTGGCGAAGTAGCCGTCCTTGGCGCCCAGCCTGGCCAGGGCGGTTTCGCCCCCCTGCTCCAGGCTGTCGCGCAGGGCCTGCATGGCTTCCGCCCCGCTGACGGTGTCCAGGGCATGGGCCCGGGCCCGGAAGGGGAGGGACAGGACCAGGGCCCCCAGGAGGAGCCGGCGGCGAACGGCGTTCATTTCTTCAGGGCGTCCCGGATTTCGCGCAGCAGCAGGATGTCTTCCGGCGTGGGGGGCGGCGCGGCTGGGGCCTCCTCCTTCTTGGCCTGGAGCCGGTTGATGGCTTTCACGGCGACGAAGATGGCGAAGGCGATGATGGTGAAATCCACCAGGCTGTTGATGAAGGCACCGTATTTGATCAGGGGGGCACCGGCCTTTTCCGCCGCTTCCATGGTCTCGTAGGGGGTGCCGCCCAGGTTCAGGTAGAGATGCTTGAAATCCACTCCCCCCAGAAGGGCGCCGATGGGCGGCATGACGACGTCCTTCACCAGGGAATCCACAATCTTGCCGAAGGCGCCGCCGATCACCACGCCCACCGCCAGATCGATGACGTTGCCGCGCATGGCGAATTGCTTGAATTCCTGGATGAAGCTCATGGTCTGTCTCCTTGCTATGGGTAGGTCGTGGCAGTTGCCACGGGGATAAGAACACAGTCCTCGGCCGCTTTTCTGTGAAGCGGCTCACTTTCCAGGGTCGGCGCAGCCTCCCCTTGACTCAGTCACCGCTGCGTCCTGCCACGGTGACGCCGGCCTGGCCGGCAAATTCCAGCATGCGGTTGATGGAGCCCACCGCCCTGGCCCGGATGGCCTCGGGCACGTGGATCTCATTGTCCCCCGTCTCCAGCACCCGGGCCAGCCCCCGCAGGCCGTTCATGGCCATCCAGGGACAGTGGGCGCAGGACACGCAGGTGGCCCCCCGACCGCCCGTGGGCGCTTCGATGAAGGTCTTGCCCGGGGCCGCCTGGCGCATCTTGTGGAAGATGCCGTTGTCGGTGGCGACGATGAGGGTGGGGTTGGGCAGTTCCGCCGCCGCCCGGATGAGCTGGGTGGTGGAGCCCACCACGTCGGCCAGGGCGATGACGGCGGCCGGGGATTCCGGATGGACCAGCACGGCGGCCTCGGGATGGGCGGCCTTGAGTTCCCGGATGCCTTCCGCCTTGAAACGCTCGTGGACCACGCAACTGCCCTGCCAGAGCAGCATGTCGGCACCGGTGGTCCTCTGCACGTAGTCGCCCAGGTAGCGGTCCGGCGCCCAGATGAGCTTCCTGCCCTGGGTGTGCAGGTGGGCCGCCACCTTCACGGCGATGCTGGAGGTGACCATCCAGTCTGCCCGGGCCTTCACCGCCGCCGAGGTGTTGGCGTAGACCACCACGGTGCGCTCGGGATGGGCGTCGCAGAAGCGGGTGAAGTCCTCGGCGGGGCAGGACAGGTCCAGGGAACATTCGGCGTGGAGATCGGGCATCAGCACCCGCTTCTCCGGATTGAGGATCTTGGCCGTCTCCCCCATGAAGCGCACCCCGGCCACCACCAGGGTACGGGCCTTGGCGGCGTGGCCGAAGCGGGCCATCTCCAGGGAGTCGGACACGCAGCCGCCGGTCTCCTCGGCCAGCCGTTGCAGGTCGGCCGAGGTGTAGTAATGGGCCACCAGCACGGCGTCCTGTTCCTTGAGCAGGGTCTTGATGCGGGCGACGAGGGAGGCCCGCTCCGCGTCTGCCAGTTCTTCCTCCACCACGGGCGGAACGTCGGTGACGGGGTGGGCGGGGGGGACGACCGGAAGGGGAACGGACATGAAGGACAGCCACGGCAGGAGAAGGAAGGATGCCCTCCTTGTAGTGGCCGGCCGGCCGCCTTGTCAAGCCGGGGTGGCGCACGGAGCGGGCTGGTAAAATCCCCCGCCATGCGCCAACTGATCCTCGACATCCGCCCCGACGCCCGTCCCGACTTCGACAATTTCCTGCCCGGCGCCAATGCCGAGGCCCTGCATCGACTCCGCGAACACGCCATCGGCCAGGAAGGGGAACCGGTCCTCTACCTGTGGGGCGAGGCCGGCACCGGCAAGAGCCATCTTCTGGCCGCCTGGGCCGGGGCAGTACCGGTCTTCACCGGCAACCTGCCGGAGCCCCCGGCGGACCGGGTGGCCGTGGACGACGTGGACCGCCTGGACGACGGGGACCAGATCCGCCTGTTCAACCTCATCAACGCCGCCCGGGAATCCGGCGGCCGCATCCTGGCCTGCGGCCCCCTGCCCCCCGGGCAACTGGGCCTGCGCCCGGACCTGGCTTCGCGGCTGGCCCAGGGACTGGTGTTCCGCCTGTTGCCCCTGTCCGACGCCGACAAGGCCACCGCACTGCGCACCCGGGCCGAGGCCCGGGGCCTGATCCTGCCGGAGGATGTGCTGCGCTACCTGCTCACCCACTGCCGGCGGGACCTGCCCCATCTGCTGGCCCTGGTGGACGCCCTGGACGAGCACTCCCTGTCCCGCAAGCGGCCGGTCTCCCTGCCCCTGCTGAGGGAGTTGCTGCAGATGACCCTGCCGGCTTGAGGCTCCTGGCCGCCATCAGCCACCACGGCCTGGGCCACCTGGCCCAGGCGGGTCCGGTGCTGTCGGCCCTGAAGACCCTGGAACCCGGCCTGGAACTGACCGTCTGGAGCGGCCTGGCCCCCGCCGCCCTGGCCGCCCGCCTGCCCTTTCCCTTCAGGCATCGCCAGGAAGCGGCCGACGTGGGTCTGGCCATGCACGACGCCCTGGGGGTGGACCTGGCGACCAGCCACCGGGCCTACCTGGATTTCCACCGGGACTGGCCTGCCCGGCTGGCCCGGGAAGCCCGCTGGCTGGCCGAGGAGGGCTTTGACGGGGTGTTCAGCGACGTGGCCTACCTACCCCTGGCCGCCGCCCGCAACGCGGGCATCCCCGCCGTGGCCCTCTGTTCCCTGAACTGGCGGGACATCGCCGCCGCCTACCTGGCCCAGGCGCCCGGCATGGCGCCGATCCTGGAGGACATGGCCCGGGCCTACGCCGGCGCCCGGGCCTTCCTGCGGCCGGAACCGTCCATGCCCATGGACTGGCTGGCCAACGGGGAGGCCGTGCCGCCCATCGCCAGCCTGGGCCGGTCCCGGCGGGCGGAACTGGATGGCCGCCTGGGTCGCCGGGCGGGCACCCGTCGCGTGCTGGCGGGTTTCGGCGGCATCCCCTTCCAGGGCCGCCTGGCCTGCCTGCCCGGGGTGACCTGGCTGGCGCCGGACGGCTGGGGAACGGGGCGGGACGACGTGGTGCCCTTCCCGGCCCTGGACATGCCTTTCCTGGACCTGGTGGCCTCCTGCGACGTGCTGCTCACCAAGGTGGGGTACGGGGGCTTCGCGGAAGCCGCCGCGAACGGCGTGCCCGCCCTCTACGTGGATCGCCCGGACTGGCCGGAGACCCCCTGGCTGGCGGCCTGGCTGGAAGAGCACAACCGGGCCCGGGCCATCCGGGTGGAAGACCTGGGTTCGCCGCGACTGGGGGAGATGATCGACGCGCTGCTGGCGCGGCCGGCGCCGCCGCCCCCCGTGGCGGAGGGGGCCCTCGCGGCGGCCCGCCGCCTGCTGACGCTGCTGGCCTGAAGGGCCAGGCCGGCGATCAGCCCTGGTTCTTGGCCTCTTCCGCCGCGATCTCGGCGTGGACCTGGGCCATGTCCACTTCCCGGGCCTTGGCGATCAGGTCGTCGAACTGGCCGGCCTGCATGGCGCCGGGCTGGGCGTAGATGATGACCTTTTCACGGAAGATCATCAGTGTGGGGATGGAACGGATCTGGAAGTGCCCGGCCAGACCCTGCTCCACCTCGGTGTTGACCTTGGCGAAAACGATGCCTTCATGGCGTTCGGAAGCGGCCTCGTAGACCGGCGCGAAGCCCCGGCAGGGACCGCACCAGGGGGCCCAGAAGTCGATGACGACGAAGTCGTTGTTGAGGATGGTTTCCTCGAAGTTCTGCTCGGTGAGTTCCAGGACCGCCATGGGGTTCCCCTAGGTTTGGGCGTTGTACAGGCAAGTTGCAGGCAAAAAAATGGCCGACTTAACGTCGGCCGAGGCATGTTACCACGCTCAAGGAGGGATGAAACTTTCACGCCGTTCCGGGTTTCCTTCTCAGCCCGCCGTGGCCAGGCGGGCATGGGTCTCCCCCAGATAGGCCGCGCCCTCCACGGGGCGGGCGGGGGCGTTGCCGGTACGGCGCCAGAGATTGGGGGTGGTCTTCAGGCTGGCCTTGACCTCGGCCCGATTCACCGCGGTGATGAGTTCCGTTGCCAACATGCGTGCCTGGGCAGGTGTCAGGACGGTCACGCTATCCATCAATTCGCTCATGTTGATGGCGATGCGATCGCTGCCGTCATCCCCGGAAATCAGGGAAACCGTCACCTGGCTGGGTTGAATCTGTTTCATTTGCTGCTCCCTTCGCTAACTTCCCGTCGCCAACAGAGGGAGCAGGAAGCGTGCCATTGGAGCATGCCAATATTAAGGAACGTAAAGCCTTATAAACACTGAAGAATCCCGATTCAACGGGCCAGGAAGCCAAAGCGGGTCCGGCATGGCCTCGACACACCTGTCGGAGTTTCATCATCCAGAATATGCCGTGCCACTCCCCTCCGGGCATCCTGGGGCTGGCTGAATCCTTGGCCCCTGCTGTCCGTCGGGCAACCGGTCAATACAAAAGTTCCGCAGACACGATCCGGTTGCCCAGCAGGTGCACCCATCCCACCCTGCGGTCATCGCCGAGGGAGGAATATTCGAAGAGGTATTCCCGGTACAGGCGGGCCCGCTGGTTGGCATCCCGGCGCAGGGCCATTTTCTTCAGGGCCACGGTTTCGTCCAGGAGTTGCACTCCGGCCTGGGCGCAGGCCTTCCGGGCGGCGGCCAGGGCCAGCTCGCGCTTTTGCAGACCATCCCACCAGAACCAGCCCAGGCCGGCCAGAACCGCCAGGGGCAGGGTTTCGGCCGGGCTCATTCCGCGCCGGGCTGGGCTTCGACCGGCCTGGGCGGAGGCGGCATGAGCAGCGCGCATACCGGTTCCACACGGCGGCGGCCGATGCGGGCCGGCGGGGGCATTGCAGGGTTCTCCGCTGCCGGGGCAGCCTCCACCGCCTGGCGGATGGGGGCGGGGGCCGCCACCTCGGGCAGGGGGGCGGGCTTGAGTTCCCGCTTGATGAAGCGTTCGATGCCGGCCAGCAGCCGGTCTTCCTCGTGGGACACCAGGGAGACGGCCAGGCCCGACGCGCCGGCCCGGCCGGTGCGGCCGATGCGGTGCACGTAGTCTTCCGGCGAATAGGGCAGTTCGTAGTTGAAGACGCAGGGCAGTTCGACGATGTCCAGCCCCCGGGCGGCGATGTCGGTGGCCACCAGCAACTGCATCTTGCCCTGTTTGAAGCCGTCCAGGGCGGCCAGCCGTTCCAACTGGGCCTTGTCGCCGTGGATCACGGCGGAGGGGATGCCCCGCTTCTGCAGCCGCCGCCCCAGCTTGTCGGCGGAGATCTTGGTGCGGGTGAAGACCAGGGCCTGGGCGATGTCCCGGCTGCGCACCACCCGCACCAGGGCGTCCAGCTTGTCGTCCTCCTTCACCTTGTGGACCACCTGTTCCACCGTCTCGGCGGCCGTGTTGCGCCGGGCCACTTCAACCTTCAGGGGGTTCTGCAGGAAGCTCCTGGCCAGGCCGACGATGCTGTCGTCGAAGGTGGCGGAGAAGAGCAGGGTCTGCCGGTTGGCGGGCAGCAGGTTGAGGATGCGCTTCAGGTCCGGCAGGAAGCCCATGTCCAGCATGCGGTCGGCCTCGTCCAGCACCAGGAACTGCACCTGGTTCAGCAGGGCCGGCCGGCTGCCGCAATGGTCCAGCAGACGCCCCGGGGTGGCCACCAGGATTTCCACGCCGGCCCGCAGGTCGGCCTCCTGGGGTTTCATGTCCACCCCGCCGAACACCACGCTGCTGCGCAGGGGCAGGTTCTTGCTGTAGGTCACCACGCTCTCGTAGACCTGGATGGCCAGTTCCCGGGTGGGGGCCAGGGCCAGGGCACGCACCGGGTGGCGGGCCGGGGAGGCGCTGGTGTTGGCGTGGGGCAGCATCTTCTGCAACAGGGGCAGGGCGAAGGCGGCGGTCTTGCCGGTGCCGGTCTGGGCCTGGGCCATGAGGTCCCGGCCCGACAGCACCAGGGGAATGGCCTGCTTCTGGATGGGGGTGGGGGTCTTGTAGCCCATCTCCTCCAGGGCGGACAGGATCTTCGGGTCCAGTCCCAGTTCCGCGAAGGTGCTGGCCGCTTCCAGCACGGGTGCGTGTTCGTTGCCGACTTCCATCAGAGTTCCCGCCAGTCCAGTCCAGTATCCTGATCGGCCACGCCGATCCATTCTTCCGTGCAGCCCAGGGCGCCGGCCAGGGCCTTGCGCGCCAGGTCCGGGGTGTTGTTTTCCTCGGACAGGTGGGCCGCCACCACGTGCTTCAGCCTGCCCCCCGCCACCCGGGCCAGCAGGGCGGCGGCGGCGGCATTGTCCAGGTGGCCGTAGCGCCCCAGGATGCGCCGTTTCAGGGCAGCCGGGTAGCTGCCCCCTTCCAGGCGGGCCACGTCGTGGTTGCACTCCAGGGCCAGTCCGTCGCAATCGGCCAGCACCTGTTCCATGTGGGGCGTGACGTGGCCGGCGTCGGTGAGCAGGCCGAAGCGCTGTTCCCCGTCGGAAAACAAGAACTGGAGGGGTTCCCGGGCATCGTGGGGCACCGGGTAGGGGGTGATTTCCAGATCCCCCAGGGCAAAGGCTTCGTGGCCGTCCAGGATGCGCGCGGCCAGGGGGGCCTCTCCCAGGGCGTCCAGCATGGCGTGGCTGCCGTGGGACAGCCAGACCGGGCAGCGGGCCGCCTGGGCCACCCGGGCGGCACCCCGCCCGTGGTCGCTGTGCTCGTGGGTGACCAGGATGGCGGCCAGGCTGTCCACTTCAACCCCCAGCCGGTTCAGGCGGCGTTCCGTTTCCCGGATGCCGAAGCCGCAGTCTACCAGGATGCGGGTGTCTCCGGCTTCCACCAGCCAGGCATTGCCTTTGCTGCCGCTGCCGAGACATCCGAAGCGCATTACTTGAGTTGCTCGTAGAGAAGCGTGGCAATGCGGTTGCCCGTTTCGTTGCTGGCGGGCCGGCCATCATCCAGGTAGACCCCCAGGCTGGTCTGTTCCTGGGTGCCCTTGACCTTGACCTGGTAGCGCATGGCCAGGGCCTTGGGATCGTCGGAACGCCAGAAGGCCAGTTTGGACAGGAAACCCTTGTCCTTCTTGGTGTTGGCTTCCGGATCGGCATAGCGCACGTAGTACACGCCACCCGCCCGGTCCCGGTCCTCCACGGCGAAGCCGATGCGGTCCAGGGCCAGGCCCACCCGGCGCCAGGCCCGGTCGAAGGATTCCGGCATGGACACCCCGGGGGCCGCATCCACCCCCTTGCTCAGGACCGCCTGGGGCGGCGCGCCCCGGTCGGCCAGCAGGGTCTGGGCCCGGGCCTCTTCCACGCCGAAGCGCACCATCAGGCGGCGCAGCATCTCGGCTTCCAGCTCGGGATCGGCGGCCCGGGGCTGCCAGACGGTCTTGCCCTGGCCCTGGTCGCCCCCGCCCACGGTGCCCTCGAACACCTCGAACATGCCCCGGTGGCTGATGTAGATCTCGGTGCGGCCCTCCGCGCCGGGCTCCAGCCGGGTGCGGAACTTGTCCCGCTCGGCGGTGGAATAGAGGCCGTCGATGACCTTGCCCAGCAGGCTGCGCAGGCCGTCCTGGGGAATCTTGGCGCGGTTTTCCGCCCAGTCGGTCTCCATCACCCCGGCGTCGGGCAGTTCCAGGCTGATGATGAAGCCCATCTCCTGCCAGAACTCCTTGACCACCGGCCACACCTCGGCGGCGGGCACCTGCACCGTCAGCCAGCGCTGGCTGCCGGCCCGCTCGATGCTCACCTTGTCCACCTGGGGCAACACGGCGGCGTTGCCGCTCACCACCGGCTTGCCCGCCCGCTCCCGGTCGTAGGCCGAGAAGGTGGCGCTGCCCTTGGGGTTGATGTCCGGGACGGCGAAGCGGTTGTCACCGGAAGGCAGCACCAGATCCGGCGGCGCCTCCAGGGTGGGCAGGGAGCCGGCCGACTTGTAGTCGATCTTCTTGCCATCCATCAGGGAGCAGCCCGACAGGGCCAGGGCGAGGACCAGGGAAGAGACGAGGGCTTGACGCATGGACTTGAACCTCACAGAGCGCCGGCTTCGCGCATCACCGCGCGCAGGGTGTCGTGGTGGGAAGCGGACAGGGGCACCAGGGGCAGGCGGATGCCGGATTGCACCCGGCCCATCTCGGCCATGGCCCACTTCACCGGGATGGGATTGGCTTCGACGAACAGCTTCTGGTGCAGGCCCAACAGGCGGAAATTGATCTCCCGGGCGCTGGCCAGATTGCCGGCCAGGGCGGCGGCGCACATTTCGTGCATGAGCCGGGGCGCCACGTTGGCCGTCACCGAGATGACGCCGTGGCCGCCCAGCAACATCAGGGCCAGGGCGCTGGCATCGTCACCGCTGTAGATGGCGAAATCCTTGGGGGCCCGCTTGAGCAGCTCGCTGCCCCGCTCCAGGTTGCCGGTGGCATCCTTGATGCCCACGACGCCAGGCACCTGGGCCAGGCGCAACACGGTTTCGTTGCCGATGTCGGAAGCGGTGCGGCCCGGCACGTTGTAGAGAATCAGGGGCAGATCCACCGCCTCGGCGATGGCCTTGAAGTGCTGGTACAGGCCTTCCTGGGTGGGCTTGTTGTAATAGGGCGCCACCGACAGGCCGGCAGCGGCCCCGGCCGCCAGGGCGCAGCGGGACAGCTCGATGGCCTCGCTGGTGGAATTGGCGCCGGTGCCGGCGATCACCGGCACCCGTCCGGCAGCCTGCTCCACGGCGGTCTTGATCAAGAGACAGTGCTCATCGGGGTTGACCGTGGGGGACTCCCCGGTAGTGCCGACGATGACCAGACCATCGGTGCCTTCGGCGATGTGCCAGTCGATGAGGGCCCGGAATGCGGGCAGGTCCAGGCTGCCGTCGGGCAGCATGGGAGTGACGAGAGCGACGAGACTGCCGGTGATCATGGCGAACGCGGGCTGGGAAAAAACGCGATCTTACCCGAAAGCGGCCCGTTCCGGCCGGCCGGGGCCCAGGTCTGGCCTACGGCCGGCGGGCGCACAGGCGCTGCATGCAACGGCCCTGCTCCGGCTCGTCCACGTCCTCGAAGCCCAGCACCGACAGGCGGCCATGGACCGCCTCCAGGAGTTCCCCGGGCAACAGCAGATGGGCCGGGTTGCGGGGCCGGCCGTAGCGGGCCTGGCCCAGGGTGAAGGTTTCGTAGATCAGCACGCCCCCCGGCGCCAGACTGTCAATCAGGACGGGCAGCAGGGGCCGGTGCAGGTAATGGGTGACCACCACCCCGCCGAAACGGCGGCCGGCCAGGGGCCAGGGCTTTCCTTCCAGGTCGGCGGCCAGCCAGCTCACCCCCGGCGTGTCGCGCAGCGCCGCCGACAAGCCCAGGTCCCGGTCCACCGCCGTCACCGGATGGCCCCGGCCGGCCAGGAAGACGGCGTGGCGGCCGCCGCCGCAGGCCAGGTCCAGCACCTCCCCTCCGGCCGGGATGAGCCCGGCCCAACGCACCACCCAGGGCGAAGGCGTCACGGCCCGGCCACCCCGCCCATGGCCGCCGTGCCGGCCTGGATGGCCTGGAGCCAGAGCCGGTCCAGCAGGGAGGGCAGATAGGCCAGGGTGAAGTAGAGCACCAGGAAGCCCGCCCCCAGGGTGAGGGGGAAACCCACGGCGAAGATGTTCAACTGGGGCGACGCCCGGGTCATCATGCCGATGGCCAGGTTGGTGGCCAGCAGCGCCGCCGTCACCGGCAGGGCGATGTGCAGGCCGATGCTGAACAGGCTGCCGCCCCAGTGGGCCACCATGGCGAAACCGGCCCCGGACAGGCTGGCCGAGACGGGGATGTCCACGAAGCTCTGGGCCAGGGCGGCGATGACCAGATGATGGCCGTTAAAAGCGAACAGGATCAGGGCGGCGGTGACGGTGAGGAACTGGGCCACCACCGGCGTCTGGGCGCCGTTCACCGGATCGAACAGGGTGGCGAAGGACAGGCCCATCTGCAGGCCCATGAACTGGCCGGCGAACTCCACGGCGGCGAACAGGATGCGCAGACTGAAGCCCAGGGCCGCCCCCACGGCGATCTGTTGCAGCAATATCAGGATGCCGTCGCCCGACACCAGGGGCACCTGGCCCGTGGGGGGCAGGACGGGCGCGATGGCCACGGTGAGGACGAAGGCCAGGGCCACCCGCACCGACACCGGCGCCGAGCGGTTGCCCATGAGGGGATCGAAGGACAGCCAGGCCAGGATGCGCACGAAGGGGAACAGGAACAGGGCCAGGAGCCCTTCCAGTTCGGCGCCGGACAAGGTCAGCATCAACCCACCAGGGTGGGGATGCTGCCGATGAGCCGGGTCACGTAGTCCACCAGCAATTGCAGGGTCCAGGGCCCGGTGATCACCAGCACCACGAACATGACGATCAGCTTGGGGATGAACGACAGGGTCATCTCGTTGATCTGGGTGGCCGCCTGGAAGATGGACACCAGCAGGCCCATGACCAGGGACGCCAGCAACAGGGGACCGGCGGCCAGCATGGCCACCTCCAGGGCCTGGCGGACGATGGCGACGACGGTGTCCGGGGTCATGGCGTCCTCCTCAGATCTGGAAGGTCTGGACCAGGGAGGCGATGAGCAGGCTCCAGCCGTCCGCCAGCACGAAGAGCATGATCTTGAAGGGCAGCGACACCAGCACCGGCGACAGCATCATCATGCCCATGGACATGAGCACGCTGGCCACCACCATGTCGATGATGAGGAAGGGAATGAAGACGATGAAGCCGATCTGGAACGCCGTCTTCAGCTCGCTGATCACATAGGCCGGCACCAGCACCTTCAACGGCGTCTCCTCCGGCGTGTTGATGGGCGGCACCTTGGCCAGCCCCACGAACAGGGCCAGGTCCTCCTGGCGGGTCTGCTTCAGCATGAAGGACTTGAGGGGCTGGGCACCCCGCTCGGCCGCCTCCACCAGGCTGATCTGGTTGTCCGAATAGGGCTTCCAGGCCGTCTCGTGGATCTTGTCGAACACCGGCGCCATGATGAAAAAGGTCAGGAACAGGGACAGCCCCACGATGACCTGGTTGGGCGGCGCGTTCATGGTGCCCATGGCCTGGCGCAGCAGGGACAGCACGATGACGATGCGGGTGAAGGCGGTCATCATCAACAGCGCCGCCGGCAGGAAGGTCAGCGCCGTGAGCAGCAGCAGCGCCTCCAGGCTGAAGGTATAGCTGGTGCTACCCCCCGGCCCCGGCGTGCCCGTGAACGCCGGAATGCCCGCCGCCGCCCAGGCCGGGACCGGCAACAAGCAGGCCAGGGCGAGGAGAACCGGAAGGATCGGAAGGCGTCGCATGGGCCGGAATTCTCTCAAAAACTCGCGGGAGCGCCCCAGGGAATTTTGGGGGATGGGGAGCGGGAGGAAAAGAGCGGGGCGGACGGGCTCAGGGGGCGCGTTCGCGGGGGCGCGCCTCATAAGCCATTGACGCCGACATTCGGTGACGTGGCCGAAGGCTGATCTTGGGGGCCATCAAGCAGCTGGGAGACGAGGCGGCTTGTCGGCCTTTGCCGCCGTTCAGTAGTTGTTCCGTGGCAGTCAGCAATGGGCCGGATACCTGCCGGTCAGTGCCAAAGCTAGGCGAACGGCAGCTTCCTCACACGGCGAATGCGTACTCTGTGCCCTGAGCGGAATTCGCAGAGCTATAGCTGTGGACGTTCAGCCTCAAACTGCCGGGCAACTTTGCTGGGCCTGCAAGGCTAAATTAGGCGAGGCATGGCATTGTGCTACTCGAAACGGCATCTATCATTGCTGCCAACTCGGCTGGTTTCTCGATCATCGCGTAGTGACATGCATCAATGGGCAGAACCGAGACACGCTGTCCCAGACGTGAAGCCAAATGCAGTTGATACTTTGGCGGCAGAGGGCCTTTGTCTCGAAGGCACTGGATATACGTAATTTGCGTGCTGTCTGAAATGCTCCACTGGACGGGATCTAGAACCAATGATAATGACTCTTTTGAGAAACGTTTGGCCACACGTTCAGCCAAATCAGGCTGCAGGCCGTTGAGAAGCGTCGCCTTGGTTATTTCCTGGTTTGCGGAAAACTCACCAGGGCAAAAGGACAAGACAACCTTGCTGGCGAGGCGCGCAAGGAATGGGAAAGACGAGACTATAGAATTTCCAGGCTTGGGAACCGGGCCGGCAAGGATGACGACGTGCCGGACCCGCTCGCCGAGTCGCTTGCACAGCGCCAATGCTATTGCTGCACCAAGCGAATGGCCAACGATGACAAGAGGCTGTTCAGGGGCAATAGCCTGCAAAACGGTTTTAGCGCAGTCGGCGACCGTGAGGCCAATTAACCCTTCGGTTGACTGTCCATGACCAGGCAAATCAGTTGCAACTGACTCGCACCGAAGATGGCTCCGCAATGCATCCCAGACCCAGCTACCCGCATGGCCGCCGTGGATGAGTACTACACAGGGGGGGATGAGTATCTGACATTTCATACTTGTTGTTAGTGGTTAACTGTTTTCGGATGCAAGTCTGCCGTTCCGATAGGGAGCGATCAGGCATACGCAAGCTATTTGCACCAGATCAAGCAGCAGCGCGGTCCGCAAAAGGCATTTCAGCAATCCATGAAAAACGTCGAGTGGGCGGCCTTGCAGGTCGCAAAAGGAATGTAAGGCTGGGGTGCATGCCATCGGTGATGGGAAGTTCTTTGCATGCGGTGTCTGTCATGCGTGGATGCCCATGGCGGGCCAGTGCTGCTTGTCGTAGCGGACAAAATAGAGCGTGTCGGTGTCGCCCCCGTTATCCGCCAGGCCTTGGTGCAGCAAAAGCGGCGAGAGACCGGCAAGGCGACGGAAATCATGCGCCATGTGAGCTTGGTCGAAATAGCCATTGTCGGCCGCAAGTTGTGCGAGATCGCGCCGGTTGCCGCCGCCAATGAGCGAGCGCAGAGCGGCAAGGTAGCGGCTGAAGCGCCGGAGTTCGCGCGGGGAAATGCCGTAATGAGCAGCAAATAAACGCTGGAAATGCCGAGTGCTGAATCCCATCTCGGAAGCGAGGGCACTGACCGGCGCCTCCCAAAGCCGCTCGGGAATGTGGAGCGGCGGCTGCGCAACGCGGGCGAGGCCGGCCAACAGCATGGCAAAACAGGAGAAAGCGGCGGCATCGGAGCAACCCGGCGCAAGTTCGGTGGCTAGCCGGTCAAGCACGGTGGACGGCCAGGTCTCACGCAAATCGGTAACCCGGTTAGCGAAGCGGCGCGCATCGCCTTCGAAGAAGCCTGGTAGCGCGCCGGCTTGCAGGACGGCAGTGACGAACTGGGTGCCGGGTTTGAGGCGCAGAGTAGAGGGCCGCGTCAGTGGGCCGACGACGAAGGCACGCGGTGTGGGCTTGTCCAGTCCCATACCTTCGATTTTGAGGTGCGAGCCGCCGGCGACGAGGAAACCCAGCACCGGGAAGGGCGAAGCCGGCAGGAGTTGGTTGCCGCCACAGTCGGTCTCGGCGTGGAAATAGCGCACGAGGCGGGCGAGTTCGTGGGGCGCCGCATCGATCAAACGGCTCATGTGTGCACCTGCTTCGCTAGGACCACTCGCACCATCAGCCGCAACAACCAACGCGGAGCGGCCAGGAGGCGGCGATAAACCGACCACAGATCGGGAAGTCGGAAATCCGAACGTATAAGCGCGCCGAGTTCATGCCGCCTATGGACCGGGTCGCCGTCGCCGCGTCGGCCGGTGTGGACCTTGTGCGGATCGTCGTCGGGGATCATATCGAGGAAGCTCACGGTGTCGCTCCAACGTTCGGCGTCCATCACCACCACGCGCTTGAGGATTTTCCAAGCGCCGTTACGGCGCTCGAATTCGTCCAGGTAGCGGCCCTGGTCCCAGATGTCGGTGAGCTTGCCGCTGCGCTTGAGGCGGTGGATCACAGACCAGTGGGTTTCGACCCAGGCGCGCTCGCCCTCCAGTTCGATCAGCGGGTTGCTGAGGGAATGGATGGAGAGCTCCAGTTGCGCCAGGATCGGAATCACATAGTCGGCAAAGTCCCAGCCACGGCCGCTGAAAAACCCGTGGTCGTCGCGGCCGTCAGGGTGGTAGCAGGATTTCAGCAGTTCTATGTCGCCGCGATCGACGGCGCGGCAATAGCGGTAGAGAACGTCGCGGATCTCTTCGCGGGCGACAAGTACCTCAACATTGAGCTGGAGTTGTTCGAGATGGTGAGCCACGATATTCTTCGCTGCTTTTATGTGCGATGACCTATCCTAAGCGGCTGGTCTCTCTCATGCTTGTATTGATGCGCCACCAACGAGGCGCAATCGCTCAAATTCACCAAGAGTGAAATCAGAGGATTTGGCGAATTCTTAATGGGTGACAGCTTACGGTCAATTTTTGCCCTAGTTTGTCGAGTCTTGAAGCGGCGGCTTTGGCCGACTTGCTGCCAAAACCCAGGATGCAGACAGCGCCGTCACGCCCCCTCTCGACCGCAGCACCCCCTCCCGCAGGCCCTACTCCCCCACCCCGATCACCCCGGCCGGCGGGGAATCAGGTCCTTGAGCTTGTCGGCAAACCCCGGCAGGGGTTCGTGGGGCGACGGCGTGTAGTTGGCGGGCCGGGGCAGGGTGTGCAGGGTGTTGACCTGGCCGCCGCCGACGCCGAGGAGGAGCCAGGTGTCGCCCACTTCCACCACCACCAAGCGTTCCCGGGGGCCGAGCATGACGCCGCCCACCACCTTGACGGCGCCCTGGGCACCGGATTGGCCGGGGGAGAAGCGGCGCAGGAACCAGAAGAAGGCGGCCAGGGCAGCCAGGACGATGATCAGGCCCACCAGGCCTTGCAGGAGGGCGCTGCCGGTGGAGACGGCGGGGGGGTCCGCCGCCAGGGCGACGGCGGGCAGAAGGTAGGACAGGAGGCCGGCGAAACGCGCCGGCGTCATCGGTTGAGCCGGCGCAGCCGCTCGGCGGGGCTGATGATGTCGGTGAGGCGGATGCCGAACTTGTCGTTCACCACCACGACTTCGCCCTGGGCGATGAGGCAGCCGTTGACCAGCACGTCCATGGGCTGGCCGGCCAGGCCTTCCAGTTCCACGACGGAGCCCTGGGCCAGTTGCAGCAGGTTGCGGATGGCGATCTTGGTGCGGCCCAGTTCCACGGTGAGTTGCACCGGGATGTCGAGGATCAGGTCCAGGTTGTTGGCGGCCGGCGGCACGGAATCCGGGCTCAGGCTGGGGAAGATGTCGGCCTTCTGGGGGGCGGGTGCGGCGGCGGCGGCCTTGTCGTGGGCCTCTTGTTCCGCCAGGGCGGCGCCCCAATCGTCGTCCCCGCCTCCTGCCGGGGCGGCGGCGGTCTCCTGTTCAGCCAAGGCGGCTGCCCAGTCGTCGGCGGAGATGTCGTCCTGCTTCTGCGCTTCCTCGCTCATGGCCTGCTCCCGATGTGGGATAGCTGGTCCTGGCCTTGCAGGACCTGGTCGATCTTGAGGGCCAATTGTCCACTCTTTTGTCCGTAATGGCACTTGAACAGGGGCACACCGTCCACCTGGGCGACCACGGCTTCAGGCAGATCCAGGGAAATCACGTCGCCCACGTTCAGGTCCACGATCTGGCGCAGGGTCACGGCGGTCTGGCCCAGGTTGGCCACCAGTTCCACTTCGGCGTCCTGGACCTGGAGCTTCATCTGGGAGACCCAGCGCTCGTCGGCCTCGGCCCGGTCGGCCTGCATGGTGCTGGTGAGCTGGTCGCGGATGGGTTCGATCATGCTGTAGGGCACGCAGACGTGGAAGTCGCCGCCCCCTGAGCCCAGTTCGATGTTGAAGGTGCTCACCACGACCACTTCGGTGGGGGTGGCGATGTTGGCGAACTGGGTGTTCATCTCGGAGCGGATGAACTCGAAGCTGATGGGGTAGATGGTTTCCCAGGCCTTGCGCATTTCCTCGAAGACCACTTCGAGGATCTTCTTGATGATGCGCTGTTCGGTGGGGGTGAAGTCCCGGCCTTCCACGCGCATGTGGTAGCGGCCGTCGCCGCCGAACAGGTTGTCCACCACCAGGAAGACGAAGTTGGGGTCCAGCACGAACAGGGCGGTGCCGCGCAGGGGGTGCATGTGCACCATGTTCAGGTTGGTGGGCACCACCAGGTTGCGCACGAATTCGCTGTACTTGATGACCGTCACCGGTCCCACGGAAATCTCCGCCGAGCGGCGGATCAGGTTGAACAGACCGATGCGGAAATTGCGGGCGAAGCGTTCGTTGATGATCTCCAGGGTGGGCATGCGCCCACGGACGATGCGCTCCTGGCGACCGATGTCGTAGGTGCGAACGCCCGCCGCCCCGTTCTCGGCGCTGGCTTCCTCCGGCTCGCCGGTGACGCCGCGCAGCAGGGCATCAACTTCTTCCTGGGAGAGGATGTCGTCAGCCACGAGTGTTCCGCCGTCTCCTCGCTACTGGATGATGAAGGCGCCGAACAGCACCTTCTTCACGCCCGTTTCCTTCTTCTTCAGTTCGAGCAGTTCGTTGATCTGATCCTTGATCTCCTCGGCCAGTTTGTCCTTGCCCTCCTGCTGGGAGAGTTCTTCCGCAGTCTTGCTGGAAAGCAGGCGGATCAAGGCGTCGCGCACTTCCGGCAGGCGGGTCTTGATCTTCTCCTGGATGGCCGGGTCTTCCAGCATGAGCTGCACGTCGGTCTGCAGGAAGCTTTCCTGGTCGGCCAGGTTGACGGTGAAGGTTTCCAGCTTTTCGTAGATGGGCGGATGCTCTTCATCGGCGTGGGCTTCTTCTTCGGCGTGCTCGCCTTCCTCCGCCTGGGGCTTGGAAAGCAGCAACCAGGCTGCCACGCCGCCACCGATGACCAGCACCGCCACTGCGGCGATGATGATGATCATGAGCTTGCCCTTGCCCTTTTTGGGAGCTTCGCCTTCCGCTGGTGCTGGTGCTTCCGCTTTAGCCATGCCTGTCCCTTAAGCCGTCAGTCACAAAAAAATCACGTTAAAACAAAATGTTTGCCAACCAAGCTTAAGTTCTTTATTACGACATGACAAGCCGATAGGCAAGTCCGAACAGGACATTGCCCTGAAAAAAGTGACTCAGGCGTAGAGGTCCACCAGGCCGACTGCCAGGCGCCGGGTGGAGGGTGGGGCCTGGAGGCCGTCTGCGGAGGCGTTTCCGTTTCCGCCTCCATTGCCCTTCCGGGTTTCCCCTTCCCCGCCCTGGTTGAGGGTCTGGTCCCGCACCTGGGATTCACCCAACTGGATGCCCGCCTGGGCCATCAGCTCCTTCAATCTGGGCAGGGCCGATTCGATGGCGTCCCGGACCACCGGGCTGGGGGAGAAGAATTGGGCGCCGGCCTCCCCGCTGGGGCTGACCGTAAGCCGCACCTCCAGATTGCCCAGTTGCGGCGGGTTCAGGCTCAACTCCGCCACCTGGGTCTGGCGGTTGGAAAGCCAGACCACTTTTTCGGCGAATTCCGCGGCGAATGCCGGGGTTTTCACCGGAGCTTCCACGGCCGCGTGAACCCGGGTTTCAACGGCGCGGGGCAACAGTTCTGCGGGCAGCCGGGTGAGCGGTGCATCGGATGAGGTCTGGGGCGAAGCAGTCATGGGCGTCAGGGTGGCCTCAAGAGAATCCACCACCGCAACCGCCTGGTCCTCCCCGGACTGGACAGCCGGTTCGCCGGCCGGCGGCAGCTTTTGCCCCGTCACCTCCGGGGCCTCGGCAGCTTTTGCCGCAGGTTCCCGGGTTGGGTCCGGGCGATTCTCTGGTGCCTCGCCGTTGTGCCGGGCCAGCAGATGGGCCAACTTGCGGGTGGCTGACGTGACGTCCTCCCGGCCGGATTCCCCCGCTTCGCCCTGGGCCTCCACCGCGCCGGCCCCGGTCGGCAGGGCCATGGCCCCAGGCAGTACGGGCTTGGCGTCGTCGCCGGTTGCCTGGACGAGCAGTTCCGCCGGCTCGGCACCGTCCGGCGTGGGGCGGGCCGGCTTGGACGACGCGGCCAGGTGGGCGGGCAGGAGCGGCTCGGCGTCTTCGGTGCCCGGGGCCGGGGCGACTGCGGTCTGGCCCACTTTGGCGCCATCCAGCCGGGCTGTGAAAGCTGCCAGGAAATCGGCCAGCTTGCCGCCATGGCCACCCCCCTTGGCCGCCTTCTTGCCGCCATGCAATCCCGCCGCTTCAACCCCTTCCATGATCGCCGCGATGTCCACCATAGTCCGATCTCCACAGATATCGGAATGAACAAAGCAAGGGGCATGCCTGCCACCGGCGGGTTTACTTCAACGGACCCTCGGCGTGCAGATGACGGCGCAGGGCCGTCTCGTCGGTCTGGCGCTGGTCGCGCTTTTCTTCCCGGGCCAGTTCCCGGGCCTGATGGCGGCTGGCCAGGGTTTCGTAGGCTTTGACCTTGGCGCGCAATTCGAACCAACTGTCCTGGGCGGAGCGCCAGTGGGCCTGGGCCTTGTCGACTTCCTCGCCCTGCTGGCGGATGGCCAGATCCAGCTTGCCCAGGAAGACGTGGAAGTCCCGCAGCAGGTGGATTTCCATGCCTCGGGCACCGGAGCCGGTCAACCGTTGCTGGTATTCCCGTTTGAAGCCACCCAGTTCGTCCAACCTGGCCCGGGCGGCGTCCTCCCGTTTCTTCAGGATGCGCAGCAGACGCTCGGCAGCCTCCATGCGGTGGCGGGCATGATCCAACAGCACTTGCAGGGGAAAGGCCTTGGCCATGGCGGCGCGTCCCCGGGGCAGTCGGGTACCCGCCGCCTCAGGCGATCTCCTCGGTGTCTTCCAGTCGGCGGGCTTCTTCTTCCAGCATGACGGGGATGCCGTCGCGGATGGGGAAGGCCAGCCGGTCGGCCTTGCAGACCAGTTCACCCTCGGCCTTGCGATAGGCGAGGGGCCCCTTGCACAGGGGGCAGACGAGGATTTCAAGCAGCTTCGGGTCCATGGCACGGCGCTTTCAACAGGTGATCAAGTAAAGGTTTTAGCCCCCCCTCCACCTCCGCGTCAACCGCCAGGAACCAGCAGTCGTCCCGGGCGAAGGCCGCACATTTCACGGCGTCCTTCTCGGTCATGAGCACGGTGCCCGGGGGCAGGTCGGCGGCCACGTAGGCGTGGTGGTCGGGGAAGGGATGGGGGTCCACGTCCAGGCCCAGTTCGGCCAGGCGGCGGAAGAAACGTTGCGGATGGCCGATGCCTGCCAGGGCGTGGACCCGGCCCCGGAAATGCCCGGCCGCCACCCGCCACTCGGGATGCACCAGGTTGACGAAGTGATGCCCCACCAGGGCCATGGCGAAACAGGGCACGGGGTAGTCCCCGGCGCAGCCCGGGCCGCCGTTGACCACCACGGCACTCACCGAGGCCAGGCGGGATATTGGTTCCCGCAGGGGCCCGGCGGGTAGGGGCAGGCCGTTGCCGAAGCCCCGTTCGCCGTCCACCACCACCAGTTCCACGTCCCGGGCCAGGGCCAGGTGTTGCAGGCCGTCGTCGGCCACCAGCACGTTGACTTCCGGGTGGGCGGCCAGCAGGGCCTGGCCCGCCTGGGCCCGGCGTCGGCCCACCCAGACCGGGGCGCCGCTGCGCCGGGCGATGAGCAGGGGTTCGTCGCCCACCTGGTCGGCCGTGCTGTCGGCCAGAACCGGCCGAGGTACCCGGGTGTCGGCCCCGTGGCCCCGGCTGATGACGCCGGGTTGCCAGCCGGACCGGCGCAGCAGGTCCACCAGGGCCAGGGTCAGGGGCGTCTTGCCGGCTCCGCCGGCGGTCAGGTTGCCCACCACGATGACCGGCACCGGCAGCCGCTGGCTGGCCCGCAGGCCATGGCGATAGGCCAGCCGGCGCAGGCCGGCCAGCATGAAAAACAACAGGGAAAAGGGCAGCAGCAGGAGCACCGCCAGCCGCCAGCCGGCCGGACAGTCGCCGTACCAGCAGCGGGCCAGGCCCTGGCTCAAGGCTGTTCGCCGCCGGGGCTCTGGGTGACGAAGGTCACCCGGGGGTAACCGGCGCGGCGGGCCGCATCCATGACCCGGATCACCGCCTGGTGGGTGGCCTGGGCGTCGGCGGAAATGACGATGACCGGATCCTTCTGTTCGCCGGCCGCCGTCTGCAGGGCGCCGATCAGGCTGTCCACCCCGCCGCCGGCCACGGCACTGCTGTTCACCTCGTAGCCCCCCTGGGCATCCACCCCCACGTTGATCTGGGTGGGCACTTCCTTGGGACTGTCGCCCTGGGCTTCCGGCAGGTTGATCTGCAACTCGGAAAAGCGGGCGTAGGTGGTGGTGACCATGAGGAAGATGAGGATCACCAGCAGCACGTCGATGAGGGGGATCAGGTTGATCTCCGGATCCTCGTGGCGGCGGCAACGGAAGTTCATGTTATTGCTTGCGCTCGCCGTGGACGGTTTCCACCAGGCGCACGGCCTGCTGTTCCATCTCCACCAGATAGGCCTCCACCCGGCCGCGGAAGAAGCGGTAGAAGATCATGCTGGGAATGGCCACGATGAGACCGAAGGCGGTGTTGTACAGGGCCACCGAGATGCCGTGGGCCAGCACCGCCGGATTGCCGCCGGTGGGGGACTGGGAACCGAAGATCTCCACCATGCCGATCACCGTGCCCAGTAGACCCATCAAGGGGGCCACCGAGGCGATGGTGCCCAGGGTCATGAGGAAGCGCTCCAGGTCGTGGGCCACGGCCCGCCCGGCTTCCTCCAGGGATTCCTTCATGACTTCCCGGCTGGAATTCAGGTTGCGCACGCCGGCCACCAGAACCCGGCCCAGGGGCGAGCCTTCGGACAGGGCCCGCATCAGGTCGGGGTTGGCGCCATAGCGGCGCAGGTTGTCGAGGGTCTGGTCGAGCAGGTTGGGGGGGATGACCTGCTGGCGGCGCAGGGTGTACATCCGCTCGAAAATGATGGCCAGGGCCAGGACGGAGGCAATGATGAGGGGCCAGATGGGCCATCCGGCTGCTTCGATGAGGGCTAACACTCCCTTGGACCTCTTGGTCTGGAAAACGCGCGCTAATGTAGCCCCTGGGGGGGTTCCCGGCAAGCCGACCTCCGCCGGCCGGCGTGTATAATCCGCCCCGCCCTCACGAGTCATCCCCATGAAAGAACAAGGATTCCGGCGACCATGATCCGCCGGTTCATCAAAAAGGTTTTCGGCCGCAAACCCCCCGCCGGCCCGCGCATCCTGACCCTGGAATCCCACGGCATCCGCCGGGAACAGGTCTCCTCCTGCGCCCTCAAGACCACCCGCGCCCTGCGCGAGGCGGGCTTCACCGCCTTCGTGGTGGGCGGGGCCGTGCGCGATCTGCTGCTGGGCAAGGAACCCAAAGACTTCGACGTGGCCACCGACGCCACGCCGGAAGAAGTGAAACGGGTGTTCCGCCGGGCCCGGCTCATCGGCCGGCGTTTCCAGATCGTCCACGTCTATTGCGGCTCGGACCTCATCGAGGTCACCACCTACCGGGCCGCCGCGCCGCCGGTGGAAGACGAGGAGGAGGCATCCCGGGTCACCGCCGAAGACGGCATGCTGCTGCGCGACAACGTGTTCGGCAGCCAGGAGGAGGACGCCGCCCGCCGGGACTTCAGCGTCAACGCCCTCTATTACGACCCGGAAAAGGAAGAGGTCTGGGACTGGCACGGGGGCTTCGAGGACGCCCGGAAGAAGGTGCTGCGCATGATCGGCGACCCGGCCACCCGCTTCCGGGAAGACCCGGTGCGCATGCTGCGGGCCGCCCGCTTCGCCGCCAAGCTGGAATTCCACATCGACCCGGCCACCCGGGCGCCCATCGCCGAACTGGCGCCCATGCTGGCGCGCATCCCCACCTCCCGGCTGTTCGACGAGATGATGAAGCTGCTGCTGTCCGGCCATGCCGAGCGGGGCGTGAAGCAGTTGCGCGCCGAGGGCCTGCACCACGGCATCCTGCCCATGCTGGACGCCATCCTGGACGACCCGGCCCGGCAAAGATTCCTCCACGAAGCCCTCCATGACACCGACGCCCGGGTCCGCGCCGGCCACGGCGCCTCCCCCGCCTTCATGCTGGCCTGCCTGCTGTGGTTTGACATGCGCGCCGAATGGCGGGCCAACGAGGACGAGGGTCTGTCTCCCCAATCGGCCCTGTACGAGGCCATGGACCAGTCCCTGGAACGGCAGCGCAAGGTGCTGGCCTTTCCCCGCCGCTTCGACGGCACCATCAAGGAAATCTGGTCCTTGCAAAGCCGGTTCGAGCAGCGCAGCGGTGCCCGTCCTTTCCGCCTGCTGGACCATCCCCGCTTCCGGGCGGGCTACGATTTCCTGCTGATCCGAACCCGGGGCGGCGACGCCCCCGCCGAACTGGCCGACTGGTGGACCCGCTTCCAGGAAGCCGACGACCCCGAACGCAAGTCCATGCTGCTCAGCAGCAGCCCCGGCCAGGCAAGCAAACGCAAGCGGCGGCGCAGGTCCGGCCAGGGCAACGGCAAGCCCGGGGACGCCGTCGAGGTCAAGCTTGGCTGATGCCTTCGTGGCGCTGGGCGCCAATCTGGGGGATCCCGCCAGTCAGGTTGAGGCGGCCCTGGCCGCCCTGGAACAACTGCCCGACACCCATCTGGCGGACCGCTCGCCCCTCTACCTTTCCCGGCCCGTGGGCTATGCCGACCAGCCGGACTTCATCAACGCCGTGGCCCGCCTGGAGACCCGGCTCACCCCCCGGGACCTGCTGGCGGCCCTGCTGGCCGTGGAAGCCCGCTTCGGCCGGGACCGGACCTTCAAGAACGCCCCCCGAACCCTGGACCTGGACTTGCTTCTCTATGACGACCTGGCCCTCCGGGAACCGGGACTCACCCTGCCCCACCCGCGCATGACCGAACGCCCCTTCGTGCTCCGTCCCCTGACCGACATCGCCCCCCAGGCCGCCATTCCCGGCCGGGGCCGGGTGGCCGACTGCCTGGCCCGCCTGTCCCAGGCCGGCCTGACTCCACTGGATCCGCCCGCCCGGCGGGCCGCCGGCTGACATGCTGGGCCGTTTCCGCCACGTGGTCGTGGAAGGTCCCATCGGCGCCGGCAAGACCAGCCTGGCCCGCCGTCTGGCCGCCCACATGGGCGCCGAACTGATCCTGGAAAATCCGGAAGAAAACCCCTTCCTGCCCCGCTTCTACGAGGACCGCAAGCGCTACGCCCTGCCGGTGCAGTTGTTCTTCCTCGTTTCCCGGGTGGAACAGGCCCGCCGCCTGGCCCAGGGGGAACTGTTCACCCCCAGCACGGTGGCGGATTTCATGCTGGACAAGGATTTGCTGTTCGCCCGCCTGACCCTGGACGAAGCCGAGTACCGCCTCTATCGCCAGCTCTACGACGGCCTCAAGCCCCAGGCCAGCGCCCCGGACCTGGTCATCTACCTCCAGGCTTCCCCCGCCACCCTGGTGGAGCGGGTGAAGCGCCGGGGCCGGTCCTACGAGAAGCAGTTGAACGAAGCCTACCTCCAGGATCTGGCCAAGGCTTACAGCGAGTTCTTCTATCATTACGACAGCGCGCCTCTGCTCACCGTGAACAGCGAACATCTCAACTTCGCCGACCGGGAAGCGGATTTCCAGTTGCTGCTCCAGCGCATCCAGGACATGCGCGGCGCGCGGGAATTCTTCAACCTGGGCGCTTGACCCGTCGCACACCTCCGAGGAGACGCCGGCATGTTCCTACCCCAACTCCTGGCCCGGGCCGAAAAGGGCGAGAAGCTGACCGTCCTCACCTGCTACGACGCCAGTTTCGCCCGGGTGCTGGTGGACAACGGCATCGACGTGCTGCTGGTGGGCGATTCCCTGGGCATGACCGTCCAGGGCCACGCCACGACCCTGCCGGTGACCCTGGAGCAGATGACCTACCACACCGAGGCCGTGGCCCGGGGTGCGGCCGGCAAGGCCTTCATCGTCGCCGATCTGCCCTTCGGCGCCTACCAGCGGGACCCCCAGCAGGCCTTCGACGCCTCGGCCCGGCTCATGGCGGCCGGCGCCAACATGGTCAAGCTGGAAGGCGGCGCCGTCATGGTGGAGACCGTGGCCTTCCTGACGCGCCGGGGCATTCCGGTATGCGGCCACCTGGGCCTCATGCCCCAGTCGGTCAACGCCACCGGCTACCGGGCCCAGGCCCGGGAAGCCAGCGCCGCCGAACAACTGTTCCAGGATGCTTCCGACCTGGAAGCCGCCGGCGCCACCCTGCTGGTCCTGGAGTCCATTCCCGCCGTGCTGGCCGAGGAAGTGACCCAGCACCTGGCCATTCCCACCATCGGCATCGGCGCCGGGGCCCAGTGCAACGGCCAGGTGCTGGTCCTCCAGGACCTGCTGGGCCTCACCGAGAAGCCTCCCCGCTTCGCCAAGGACTTCATGGAAGGGGCCTGGAACATCGGCTCGGCCATCCGCAACTACGTGGCCTCGGTGAAGTCCGGCGAGTTCCCCGGCCCGGAACACAGCTTCTGAGGCCGGCCATGCGCCTCGTCCACAGCGTCGCAGAACTGCGTGAGGCCCTGGCCGGGTCCCGGGATACCGCCTTCGTGCCCACCATGGGCAACCTCCACGCCGGCCACGTAGCCCTGGCGGAAATCGCCGCCCGCCACGGCCGCCCGGTGGTGGCCAGCATCTTCGTGAACCCCCTGCAGTTCGGCGCGGGGGAAGACTTCGAGCGCTATCCGCGCACCCTGGCCGCCGACTGCGACAAGCTGGCCAGCGTAGGCACCGACATCGTCTTCGCCCCCGACGTGGCCGGGATGTACCCGGAACCCCAGACCTATGCCGTGCTGCCGCCCCTGGCCGGGGAACTGTGCGGCGCCCACCGGCCCGGCCACTTCCAGGGCGTATGCACCGTGGTCCTCAAGCTGTTCAACATGGTCCAGCCCCGCTACGCCGTGTTCGGCAAGAAGGACTACCAGCAACTGCACGTCCTCAAGGGCATGGTCCGCCAGTTCAACCTGCCCATCGAGATGATCGGCGCCGAGACCAGCCGGGCCGAGGACGGCCTGGCCCTGTCCTCGCGTAACGGCTACCTCTCGGCCGACGAACGGGCCGAGGCCCCCCGCCTGTACCGCCTGCTGCGCCAGGCCGCCAGCCGGATCGCCGCCGGCGAGCGGGATTTCGCCGCCCTGGAAAACGCCGCCGCCGCCGAACTCACCGCCCACGGCTGGCGGGTGGACTACGTAGCGGTGCGCAGCCGGACCACCCTCCTGGCCCCGGCTTCCGGGGAAAGCGCCTTCGTCATCCTGGCCGCCGCCCACCTGGGCACCACCCGGCTCATCGACAACCTGGAGTGTTGAGGGCACCGTGAACCCCGGTGATATCCGGAGGTTTACATCCCCAGTGCCGATCGCGAAAATCCCGCCCCTGTAACCACTGCGGCACATGGCGTGGCCGTGGCCCGGGCCAAGGAGCTGGATCCCTGCACGGGCGGACCCTTGCCGCGGCCGGTCGAGGTGCGCCGCGCAGTACCGTTGCGTTTCCGGGTGCCATAACCCCGCCGGCACCGTTGTTGTGCACCGCAAAATCAACGGTATAATCCGCCTCCCTTTCGTGCCCACCCTTCTGCCGCCATGCAACGCACCCTGCTCAAGTCCAAGCTGCACCGCGTGCGCGTCACCGCTGCCGAGCTGGAATATGAAGGCTCCTGCGCCATCGACGAGAACCTGCTGGAAGCGGCCGACATCCGGGAATACGAGCGCATCGAAATCTACAACGTGAACAACGGTGAGCGGTTCGCCACCTATGCCATCCGCGGCCAGCGCGGCTCCGGCATGATCTCGGTGAACGGCGCGGCGGCCCGCAAGGCGGCAGTGGGCGACGTGCTGATCATCGCCAGCTACGCCAACTACAGCGAAATGGAAATGGCCGGCTTCGAGCCCAGCCTGGTGTACGTTGACGAGAAGAACCGCATCAAGCGCGTCGGCGCGGCCATTCCCGCCCAAGCGGCCTGACCCCGGCCGGTGGTATCCACCACCGGTGCTTCGATATCCCGTGTTTACCGGCTGGCATCCAGCAGGGTTTCCAGTCGTGCCCAGTCGAAATGGGGGCCCGGATCGGTCTTGCGGCCTGGCGCCACCTCGGCGTGGCCCGCCAAGCCCCGGATGGGGTAGGCATCCCGAAGTTGCTTGAGTAGGTTGGCCAGGACGGCGTACTGGGCACCACTGAAGGGTTGGTCGTCGCTGCCCTCCAGTTCGATGCCGATGGAGTAGTCGTTGCACCGCTCCCGCCCCTGCCAACTGGATTGGCCGGCATGCCAGGCGCGCAGGCCGCAGGGTACGAACTGGACTATTTCCCCATCCCGGCGGATGAGGAAATGGGCGGACACCCGCAGGGTGTGGATGCCGGCGTAATAGGGGTGTTCCGCAGGATCAAGCCGGTTGGTGAAGAGCTGTTCCACCCCCGGCCCGCCGAATTGGCCGGGGGGGAGGCTGATGTTGTGGATGACCACCAGTTCGATGGACAGGCCTTCCGGGCGCTCGTCGCAGTTGGGCGAGGGCACCCGGCGGGCCGTATCCAGCCAGCCGGCGGTATCGATGGTCATCAAGGTTCCTCCTGGGGCGGGGCGGACAGGGCCCGATCCAGGGCCGCAGCGAGGGCATCCGGATTGATCCCGCAATCCAGACGGGCGTGGTACTGACCATCCCGATAGAGCAGCAGGCTGGGCAGGTGGAACAGGTCCAAGGCCCTGGCCAGGCCGGTGGCGCGTTGCACATCGACCTTGAAGAGGGGGATGCCGGCGGGTGCCGCGCGGGGCAGGTGACGCTCCGCCACCCGGCAGGCGCCGCAAGCGGGGCTGCCGAACAGCACCAGGGCCGGTCCCCGGGTGGCCGCCAGGCGGGGGTGGTAGGTGGCTTCGTCCAAGGGGATGAGAGGCAGCGTCATGGTCCCATTGTGGCGGATCGTCCGGGGCGGGGGAAAGACTCGCCGGCCATGTAAAATCTCCCGGTTTTCCCACTGCCGCGCCATCATGATCGCTCTTGAACTCCTCTTCTTCCTCGTCCTCATCCTGGTGGCGGCCGAAATCTTCGTCAACGCCCTGGAACATCTGGGGGAAAAGCTGGGCATTTCGGAGGGGGTCACCGGTTCCATCTTCGCCGCCGTGGGTACCGCCATGCCGGAGACCATCGTGCCCTTGCTGGCCATCTTCGCCGGCACCCAGAACCAGCAGCTCAATGAGGAGATCGGGGTGGGTGCCATCCTGGGCGCGCCCTTGATGCTGTCCACCCTCTCCCTGTTCCTGATGGCCCTGGCGGTCTGGAAGCGTCGCGGCCCCCGGGGCCACCTGACGCCGGAACACACCGGGCTCACCCGGGACCTGAACTTCTTCCTGGTGGCCTTCCTGCTGTCGGCCGTGGCCCTGTTCGTGCCCCACGAAACCGCCGGCATCCGGGCCATGCTGGCTTTCGTGATGGTGCTCATCTATTTCTTCTACGTGATGTTGACCCTGAAAGCCTCTGCCAGTCTGGTGAAGGACGGCCACGGCACCGAGGCTGAGGAACCCATGTGGTTGTCCAGGCTGGGCATTCCCACCAACTTGGCCAGCATCGTCTTCCAACTCGGCGTGGGCCTGATCCTGCTGGTGGCCGGCGCCAAGGGCTTCATCCACGGCATCGAGCAGGCAGCGCCCCTGCTGGGCATCTCCGCCCTGATGCTGTCCCTGCTGATCGTGCCGGTGGCCACGGAGTTGCCGGAAAAGGTGAATTCCATCCTGTGGATCCGCCGTCACAAGGACACCCTGGCCTTTGGCAACATCACCGGCGCCATGGTGTTCCAGGGCACCCTGTTGCCCGCCATCGGTATCCTGCTCACCCCCTGGGCGCCCCAGAAGGAAGTGCTGGCGGGGGTGATCATCACGCTGGCGGCGGCGGCCTGGCTGCGTTTCATGCTGGCCCGGGGTCAGTTGCGGGTCTGGCATCTGGCAGTGAACGGCGGCCTGTATGCCACGTATCTGAGTATCGCCTTGAGTTGAGATTAAACTTTTCCCGGCCTTCTCCGATATAACCAAAGTCATAAACCCGAGCGGACCCCGATCCGGCTTGCGGAGGAGAAGGCATGAAGCAGGGGATCACGCCCACTTCGGTGGAGAAGGTGATGCGCGAGGACGATTTCATCGTCTCCAAGACCGACCTGAAGGGTCGCATCACCTATGGCAACCGCATTTTCATGGAGTTTTCCGGCTACGCCGAAGGCGAACTCCTCGGCACCCAGCACAACATCATCCGCCACCCGGACATGCCCCGGGCGGTCTTCAAACTGCTCTGGGACACCATCCAGGCCGGGCGGGAGTGCAACGCCTACGTGAAGAACCTGGCCAAGGACGGCAGCTTCTACTGGGTGTTCGCCAACGTGACCCCCAGCTACGACAAGGACGGCAAAATCACCAGCTACCTCTCCGTGCGGCGCAAGCCCAAGGCCTCGGGCGTGAAGACCGCCGGGGAACTCTACCGGGCCATGCTGGACGCCGAGAAACGGGCCGGCGCCCGGGACGCCATCGCGGTTTCCACGAAAATCCTCACCGATCTCCTGGCGGAAAAGGGCATCAGCTATGACGAACTGGTCCTTGCTATCTAAGTGCCTGGCCCTGCTTTGGGGCTTTTCCGCGCTGATCCTGGCCACCATCCTGGGCACCTGGGTGCTCCATGGTTTCGACTGGGTGATGCTGTCCTTCCTGCTGCTGGGTGTGGGACTGTCGGCCTGGGGCCAGGTGGTGGTGCGCCAGTGGCTGGCGCCCCTGGCCCAACTGGACCGGATCACCGGGGAGGTCAGTGCGGGGCGCTTCAGCGAACGCATCACCGGCATCGCCGCCGACAACGAGATCGGCCGCCTGTGCTGGCGGATCAACGACATGCTCGACCAATTGGAAACCTACTTCCGCGAGGAGACCACCACCTTCCGCATGCATCTGGACGGCAAGTTCTTCCGCAAGACCTTCCCCTCCGGCCTGCACGGCGGCTTCAAACGGGGCCTGGACAGCCAGAACGTGCTGCTGGACGCCATGGCCGACCAGAACCAGAGCCAGATGCGCAACCAGTTGCTGGGCCAGGTCCACGAACTCAACACCGGCAATCTGCTCAACAACCTGGCTTCCAACCAGGCCGACCTGAAGAACATCACCGACGCCATGAAGCAGGTGGTGGATCTGGCCACCCGCACCACGGCGGACGCCGAGGAGAGCAGCGATGCGGTGAAACTGGTGGTGGAAAAGCTCACCGAGATCAGCGGGCGCATCGACCACATGGCCGACGCCATCGTGGAACTCAACAACCATAGCCATGAGATCACCGACGCGGTGCAACTCATCACCGCCATCGCCAACCAGACCAACCTGCTGGCCCTCAACGCGGCCATCGAGGCGGCCCGGGCCGGCGAGGCCGGACGGGGCTTCGCCGTGGTGGCCGACGAGGTGCGCAAACTGGCGGAGAACACCAAGAGCGCCTCGGAATCCATCGGCCGGACCATGGAAACCCTCAACGGCGAAGCCGAGCAGATGCTCGAAGATTCCCACGCCATGCGCGACATGGCCGGTTCCTCCCGACAGGTGATCGGTGCCATGGAGGGCCGCTTCGTGCATTTCGCCGAATCCGCCCGGCAGACCCAGGGCCATGCCGCCCTGGCCCTGGACATGAGCTTCGCCTCCCTGGTGAAGGTGGACCACGTGATCTACAAGCAGCGGGCCTACATGACCCTCAACAGCCGGGATGAGAGCTATCGCAAGGCGGTCCACGTGGACCACAACGGCTGCCGCCTGGGCAAGTGGTACGCGGACGAGGGCCGGGAACTGTTCGGCCGCCTGCCGTCCTATCAGGCCCTGGAACGGCCCCACGCCCTGGTCCACGCCAGCGTCCACGCCATGCTGCCCTACCTGGACCAGGGCTGGGAAAAGGATCTGGCCAAACAGCAGGCCATGTTCGAGCACATGAAGGCCGCCGAGGATGCCAGCCACGAGGTCATGACCCTGATTGACCGTCTGGTGCGGGAAAAACATCCGGCCTGAGGCCGGCCCGGGCCTATCCCAGGTTCATCCGGGCTTATTCCATGCCCAGCCGTTCCATGCGGTAGCGCAGGGAGCGGAAGGTGACCCCCAGCAGACGGGCAGCGGCGGTCTTGTTGTGGCTGGTCTTGCCCAGGGCCTCCTGGATGGCCTTGCGCTCCGTGGCATCCAGATAGGCCTGCAAGCCGCCGGGTTCCGTCTCTCCGCCGGCCATCTGGTCGGCAGGCAACAGGTTCAGATCCTCGGCCTGGATGATCTGGCCGTCGGCCAGGGCCAGGGCCCGTTCCAGGATGTTCTCCAGTTCCCGCACGTTGCCGGGAAAGTCGTAGCGGCCCAGGGCTTCCAGGGCGGCGGGGGCCAGCACCGGATTGGGACAGTGGTTGGCCTGGGCCAGACGGGCCAGGATGAACCGGGTCAGATCCGCCAGGTCTTCCCGCAATTCCCGCAGGGGGGGCATGCGCAGAGTGATGACGTTGAGGCGGTAAAAGAGGTCGTGGCGGAACCGGCCGGCAGTGACGGCGGCCTGGAGGTCCTGGTGGGAAGCGCTGATCAGGCGCACGTCCACGGCGTCCTCGCTGACCCCTCCCACCTTGCGCACTTTCTTTTCCTGGATGGCCCGCAACAGTTTCACCTGCATGGCCAGGGGCAGGTCCGCCACCTCATCGAGGAACAGGGTGCCCCCCTGGGCAGCCTGGAAGAAGCCGTCCCGGTCGGCGTCGGCACCGGTGAAGGCGCCCTTGCGATAGCCGAAGAACTCGCTCTCCATGAGGTTTTCCGGGATGGCACCGCAGTTCACCGGCACGAAGGGGCCCTCGGCCCGGGTGCCCATGGCATGGATCAGCCGGGCCGCCACCTCCTTGCCGGTGCCCGTCTCGCCGGTGACGAACACCGGTGCCTGACTGCGCGCCACCTTCTCGATGAGGCCCCGCACCTGGGCCATGGCCGGCGACTGGCCCACCAGGGGACGCTGGGTGCGGGACAGGGTCACCGGCTCGGGCACCTTCAGGGCGGAGCGCACCAGGCCCCGCACCTTCTCCGGCGTCACCGGTTTTTCCACGTAATCGAAGGCCCCGGCCTTGAGGGCCGCCACGGCGTTCTCGGCGGAGCCGAAGGCGGTGATCACCGCCACCGGCGTGGCCGGGGCGTGTTCGGCGATGTGCTGGACGATGCCTAGTCCTTCCCCGTCGGGCAGCCGCATGTCGGTCAGGCACAGGTCGAAGCTGCCCTTGGCCAGCAGGGCCAGGGCTTCGGCCACGCTGGCCGCCCGGGCGCTGTCCAGGCCCATGCGCAACATGTCCATCTCCAGCAGGTCCAGGAGGTCCGGTTCGTCATCCACCAGCAACACGCGGGGGCGTTTCATGTTCGGGGCTCCATCCGCTCAACAGGGGGAAGCCTGGCAGGTCAGGCGAAAAGTGGCGCTGTCCGGATTATCCACGTAACGCAGGTGGGCCCGGTTGGCCTCGGCCAGTTCCCGGGCAATGTACAGGCCCAGGCCGGTGCCCTGCTTGTCGGTGGTATAGAAGGGTTCGAAGAGGTGGGCCTGGACGTCCGGGGAGATGGGCGGGCCGTCGTTGCCCAACTCGATCTCCACCTGCCGGCCCGCCACACCCACCGCCAGGCGCATGCTCTCCGGACGCCGGCTGCAATAGCGCCAGGCATTGCGAAACAGGTTCCAGAGGATCTGCTCCAGATGGTCCGGGTCCATGCAGACCCGGGCCTCGCCGTCCACCCGGACCAGGATCACCCCGTCCGGTACCGCTTCCCGTTGACTGAAATGCTGCACGAAGGCCGCCAGGAATGAGGCCACGTGCAGCTCCTGGCGATTCATCCGGTCACGCCGGTTGAGGGCCAGCACGTCCTCCACCAGGCCGTTCAGGCGGCGGACGTTGTCCTCGATGATGCGGGTGAGCTTGGGCCCCATGCCGGCCTGGGCATCCTCCTTGAGCAGGCCTGCGGCATGGCGGATGGCGGACAGGGGATTGCGGATTTCGTGGGCCAGGTTGGCGGTGAGCATGCCCAGGCTGGCCAGCTTCATCTTCTGGGCCTGGGCCTCCAGATCGGTCATGTCCTCCAGCACCACCACCACACCCTCGCCCCGGGAGGGTTCCAGTTCGATGAAGCGGGCCCGCAGGCGGCGGCCGTCCTGGCCGGCCATGAAGGGGTGGCCCGGCAGTTCCCTCCCCTGGCGCCAAAGACGCCACAGTTCCGCCAGGGATGGACAGCATTCGGCCAGGTAGCGGCCGGGCATGAAGGGGGCGCCCAGCAGGATCTCGGAGCGGGCATTGAACTGCAACACTTCACCGCCGGGCCCCACCGTCACCACGCCGTAGGGCAGTTCCTGGATCACCCGCTCATTGATGCGCGCCAGGCTTTCCGCCTGGCGGGACTTTTCCTGGGCCAGGCGGGCCGCCGCCAGGGTGCCCTGGGCCAGGGCGTGGGACAGCAGCGCGACGCCGAAGAATCCCATGGAGAGCAGCCCCGCCCGCACATAACCGCCAGCGCCCGAGCGCAGGGCGATGAGTTGCAGGGTCTGTTCCCCCAACACGGTCAGCGAAGCCATGGCCGCCCAGAACAACACCACCCGGGTATCGCGCAACATGCCCACCGCCGCCACGGTGACGATGAGCAACAGACCCATGCCGCTGGCGTTGCCGCCGGACAGGTGCATGAGCAGGCCCAGACAGGCGATGTCGGCCAGGACCTGGCGCACCACCTGGCGGTCGAACTGTTCCGAACGCTCCAGCAACGGCGGACGGAACAACAGACCGGCCAGCAGATAGCCGGCACAGGTCAGGGTAAACAGAAGGGGATGGTCCAGCCGGGTGAAGGGCTGGCCGGACATGAGTCCCGTGGCACCCAGGGCCAGGGCCAGGAACAGGCGGAAATGATTCAGGTGGACCAGGGAGCGCCAGAAACTCTCCGGCACCTCGGCCCTGGCCGGGTCAGGCATCCTGACGGCGATGCTCATCGCAACAATAGAACCGGCCTTTGCTCAGAATCGCTTCGGAACGGGGCATGTTCACCCCGCAGACCTGACAGCGCACCATGTCCTCCACGCCCTTTTCCCGGGGCGGCTCCGGCGGCGGCACCCGTTTCCCGGCCATGCGCCGGAACAGGTACACCCCCAGCACCACCAGAATGGCGATGGTGATGAGCTTACTCACGGGACAGGCCGTCCTTGTGGGCCGTGTTGATCAGCACCAGCAACTGCTTGAACGGCACCTCGCGGCCCCAGCGGTTGAGGAACTGCATGTAGGGCAGGTCCTTGCCGGTGGGAAATTGGTATCTATCCGAGATCATGTCGTCGTAGAGCTTGCGCAGCACGCCGTCCAGGTGATCCAGGATGCCGGCCCAACGCTCGGCGTTCTCCGGGTCGTAGTCGATGCCGGCGCGCATCTCGTCCACCTCGTACACCGCCTGGTGCACCAGATCCACGTATTCGTCGTAGGTTGCGGGGCCTTTGATCTTCATGCTGTGTTCCTGGGATTCGCAGAATTGCCAAAGGTGTAAAGATACACGAGGGCAGCAGGACTGGACGGGCTTTCCGCCCGGGATACCCCGGGCCCGTGGGAGACACCTCAAGAGATTCCCCGACGGGCCGTAATTGAAACCAGAATGACCTGCCGCCGGGGATCTTCGTCCCGGCTATCCCACCATGAACTGAGTGGACAGACATGCGCTCGCTGGCGTTGACCGGGTATCTCAGACGCATCACCCTGTTCGGCTGGCCCCCAGTGTTCCTGCTGAGCGTCGGCCTGGCCTGGGCTGCCCCGGGCGCCCCTCCGGTTCCCGCGCCCCCCAGCGATCTGGAGGGCACGGTGCGCATCGCTGTGTTGGCCTACCGGGGCGCCGATCATGCCAGGAAGCACTGGGGCCCCCATGCTGATTATCTGAATGGCCAACTGGCACCACGACACTTCGAAGTCGTGCCCATGTCCTACGCGGAAATGACCGGCGCCGTGCAGCGGCGGGAAGTGCAACTGGTCATCACCAACACGGGCCATTACACCGAGATGGAACTGGCCGGCAACCTGAGCCGCATCGCCACCCGTCTCATGGTGGGGCCCAACGGCCCCCTGGACCGCTTCGGCGGCACGGTGGTGACCCGGGCCGAGAACAGCCGGCTCAACCGCTATGCCGACCTGAAGGGCCTGCGCCTCATGGTGCCGGACAAGTCCAGTCTGGGGGGCTGGCAGGTGCACCTGCGGGAAGCCCTGGACCAGGGCCTGGTCCTGGAAGAGGACATGGCGCAGATCAGCGAGACGAAGAACCACGAGAAGGTGGTGGAAGGGGTGCTCTCCGGCCAGGCGGACGTGGGCTTCGTGCGTTCCGACCTGGTGGAATCCATGGCAGCCGATGGACGCATCCGGCTCTCGGACCTGCACATCGTCAACCAGAAGCAGGCCCTGGGCTACCCCTACCTGCTCAGCACCCGGCTGTACCCCGAGTGGCCCCTGGCCCGGGTTTCCGGGGTACCCGACCAACTCGCCAAGGACGTGCTCATCAGCCTGCTGGCCCTGCCATCGGACCATACCGCCGCCCTGGCCGCAGGCATTCAGGGCTGGACGCTGCCGCAGAACTACCAGAGCGTCCACGACCTGTTCCGGGAAGCCCGTCTGGGCCCTTATGCCAACGTGCCCGTGCGCTTCACGGACCTGCTGGTCGGCTACGCCATCCCCCTGGCCGTCGTGGGCCTGGCCATCATCCTGGCCCTGGCCAGTACCGCTTCCTACGTGTTGCGGGCCAACCATTCCCTGAAGGGTGAAATCCGCCGCCGCCAGGAGGCCGAACAGCGTCAGGAGGAAAGCGACAGCCGCTTCCGGGACCTGACCGAACACCTGCCCAGCCTCATCTGGATGGCCGGCCCGGACAAACTGTGCACCTATTTCAACCGGGCCTGGCTGGAGTTCACCGGCCGCACCCTGGAACAGGAGTTGGGCAACGGTTGGGCCGAAGGGGTGCATCCGGATGACCTGGCCCGCTGCATCGCCACTTACGAAGCCGCCTTCGACGCGCGCCGTCCCTTCGAAATGAAGTACCGGCTGCGCCATGCCAACGGTGACTACCGCTGGATCATCGACGCCGGAACCCCCAGGCTGGGCCCCGACGGCCAATTCCGGGGCTATTTCGGCCACTGCCTGGACGTCACCGAGATGCAGCGCCTCACCGAAGCCCTGTCGGCTGGACGTGAACGATACGCCCTGGCCCAGCGGGCCGCCCACATCGTCAGCCTGGACCTGGATCTGGCCAGCGGCCGACTGCAATTTTCCGAGGAGATCGAGCCCATGCTGGGGCTGGCGCCTGGCAATCCCCTACGGACCCTGGAAGCCTTTCTGGCCAGAGTCCACCCCGACGACCGGACCACGGTGGAGCGGGTCCTGGAGGAGGCCCTGGCCGGAACGGGCAACCTTTCCCTGGAACTGCGCGTGGCCAGACCGGATGGCGGGGAACGCTGGCTGGCCGTCACCGGTGAGGTGGTGAGGAACACGGGGCAGGAGCCCGTCCGCCTGCTGGGTATCCTCCAGGACGTGACAGACCGCCGCCAAGCCGACGAAAACCTCCGCCAGAGCAATGAGAAGCTGAGCGATTCCCTGGCCGCCCTGCGGGTCCATACCCGGGACCTGACCCGCATCAACGAAATGAACGAACTGCTCCAGACCTGCGTGCGGGAAGAAGAGGTGCACCGCATCTTCAGCCACGTGGCTCAATCCCTGGAACTGGGCAACGGCGGCATGCTGGCCCTGGCCAAGCCCCCCCGTCGGGGCATGCAGGGTGTCTCCACCTGGGGTGACAGCACAGGCATGGACACCGCTTTCGCCCTGGACGACTGCTGGGGCATCCGCCGGGGCCAGGCCTACGAACCGGGCCAGACCCGTCCCCCCCTGCATTGCAGCCATCTGCATGCCACCGGGGAACAGCACTGCCTGTGCCAGCCTCTGGTGGTCCAGGGGGAGACCCTGGGACTCATCACCGTACGGGCCCCCCTCGACAGCAGCGAGACCGCCTGGCAGCGCATCCGCCAGCTCACCGTCACCCTGGGCGAGGCCCTCAAGCTGGCCTTGTCCAACATCCGTCTGCGGGAAGCCCTGCGCGAGCAGGCCACCCGGGATCCGCTCACCAGCCTGTTCAACCGCCGCTACCTGGACGAAACCCTGCCCCGGGAATTGCACGCCAGCGCCCGGGAGAACCACCCGCTGGCCCTGGCCATCCTGGACATCGACCACTTCAAGAACTTCAACGACACCTGGGGCCACGAAGCCGGCGACCAGGTGCTCATCGAAGTGTCCCGCATCCTGCGTGACCATCTGCGCGCATCCGACATCGCCTGCCGCTACGGCGGCGAAGAACTGGTGGCCGTCATGCCCGGCGCCGAACTCGAAGAGGCCCGGGACCGCCTGCAACGCATCGCCGATCTGGTCCGCCACGCCCAGGTACACACCCAGGATCGGGCGCTGCCACCGGTCACCTTCTCCGCCGGCATCGCCCTGGCACCCCAGCACGGCAAGGACGCCGATACCCTGCTGCGGGCGGCGGACCAGGCCCTCTATGCCGCCAAGCAGGCCGGGCGGGACCGGATTTTCCTGGCAGGCGCGAAGCCCGATTCGGCCGACCCATTGCGTTGACCCGGATTCCCCGGTTGAACCTGCCGGAAGGTATGGCGGTGAGCGGTTGACCGGCGCGGCCGACATCCAGCCAGTGATGGCAAAACCCCACAGGCTCCTGGGGGCCAGGGTTAATGCTCCTTTAAGCCGGTTAACCCAGCATGGGTCCCGTTGCTTGCCCAACCCGGGCATCCACTCAACGGAGGTCGCCATGCAATCCCTGAAACCCGCCACCCTGACCCGCTGTGCCGCCGGTCTGGCAGCCACGATCCTTCTCATCGCCGGCACGGATGCCCTGGCCGGCGCCACCTGGTCCCCCGCCGCCACCCTGGCCACTGCCAGCCAGCCGGCCACCCTGTACAACCCGGCAATCGCGGCCAATGGGGCCGGCAAGCAAGTAGCCGTCTGGGTCCAGGATGGCCAGGTGCAGGCGCGCATTCAGGAAAGCGGCGTATGGGGACCGACCAGCCCCCTATCCCCGGCCACCGGTGGCGGATCGTCGCCCAGCGTCGCAGTGGCCGCCGACGGCAGCGTCACCGTGGCCTGGATTCAGGATCAGGGCAACGGCCACTCCACCCTGGAAGCCGCCTTCCTGAACGCAGGCCAATGGGGCCTGCCGGCCACCGTATCCAATGCGGGGATCAGCGTCACCAGCCCCAGGGCGGGTGTGGACGGCACCGGTCAGGCCACCCTGGCCTGGGCTGAAGCCGATGCCGCGGGCACCACCTGTGCCATCCAGACCGCCACGGGCCGGGCCGCCACAGGCTGGAGCCAGCCCCTGACCCTGGCCAATACCTGTCATGGCTTCGTCTATCTGGACGTGAACGGCGCCGGTGAAGCCGTGGTGGGCTGGAGCGATCAGGGCTATCTCAGCGGTGAAGGCATCTACGCCGCCACCCGGGACGCTTCCGGCCTCTGGTCGGCCGTGAGTGAACTGGCCATTCCCAAATACCGCCAATATCTGCCCGGCGTAGCCATCGGTGAAGACGGTACCGCCGTGGTGGTCTGGGACGAGACCTACACGGGCCTCAACTACAGCCGCAAACGCCGGGACGGCGCCTGGAGCCCCACCGCCGTGGCCTATGCAGGAATCTACAGCATCGCCAGCCTGGCCGACGTGGCCGTGGACGGCCAGGGCAACGCCACTGCCGTCTTCCTCATCTGGACCATGCTGCCCTCCGGCGCCATGGCCTACCCGCTGCAATCTGTCCAGTTGAAAAACACGTCCGGGACCTGGAGCAAGCCGATCTACGTCACCGCGAAGAGCCAGAACATCAGCGATTTCACGGTGGAAGCCAGTCCCGGCGGCAGCGTGGCTGTCGCCTGGTTGGACTACATGACCGGCAAATCCGGCGTCGCCTCCATGCTCCCCGGCGAAACCCGCTGGAGCAACGTCACACTGGGCAAGGGCAGCAGCGAAGTGGCCCTGGACATGGCGGCCGGCCATGCCGCCACGCTCTGGACCAGCGGCTATTCAACCACGAGCCTCAACGTCAGCACGGCTGTGGCCCCCTGACACCGCCTTGGACAGGCTCCGGATACCGGCCACGGCCGTGTCCGAGCCTTTCCCCACCGAAAAAAATGCGACCACCCGCCCTGTCTGATGGGGATGACCGGCATGCCTCACCGTGGGTCAAGCCGCGCTGCCAGCGGGTTATTGCATAGCAAAATCAGCAGCCACTTATGCACAGAGCCTCTTGACAGACAACCCGGACAGGGGATAGCCCAACACCCCGCCCATATGCCATGCAACCCTTTGTATTTATTGAGTAAATTTGTTGCCTAAAAGCTAGGCTATAGGGTTAACTACGGGTTTCTAAAGCTTTTTTTACACTTTCACCGCACGCTGTCCACAGTGTTATCCACAGGGGTGGTGGACAACCGGAAAAGCCATTGTTGATTGAGGTGGTTCGTTCTCCTTCTTGGCAAATCACTTTAACTAACGCTGCCAGGTGGCGCCAACGCGTCGAGGGAGATGGGGTCCATCAGGCCCGGATCGTCGTCCGCCGTCCGGTTCACCCGCCGATCCACGGGCCAGGCGCGCAAATCCGCGTCGGGACAAGGCCTGAGCAGGTCCTGCACCGCCGCTCCCGGCGCCGTCAACCAACGCTCCCAATCGGCCGGCGCCACGATCACCGGCATGCGGTCGTGGATGGGGGCCATCACCCCGTTGGGTCCGGTAGTGATGATGCAGCAGGTGCGCAGAACCCCGCCATCCGGTTGGCGCCAGGAGGACCATAGGCCGGCCATGGCGAAGGTGTCGTCCTGGTGGATGAAATAGGGTTGCTTGTCCTTGCCCCGGGTCTGCCACTCGTAGAAGCCATCGGCAGGCATCAGGCAGCGGCGGCAGCGGAAGGCGTCCCGGAAGGAAGGCTTGTCGGCCACCCCCTCGGCCCGGGCGTTGCTCAGTTTCGCCCCGATGGCCGAATCCTTCGCCCAATGGGGCACCAGGCCCCAACGCAGCAGGTGCAGGACCCGCTTTCCTTCCGGCGACACCCGGATGGCGGCAACCTCGGTACCCGGCGGGATGTTGTAACGGGGTACCAGATCCATGCACTCGGCCAGACCGAATCGCTCGCTCAGCCGGGCTCGGGGGGTCTTCAGCGCAAAGCGGCCGCACATGGCAGGGCCCGTCCCTCAAAGTGCCGCTTCGCGGCACGTCATGGGGAGGAAGAAGTCACATCCGGACCCATGCGCCATGGTTCGACTGCTGGTTGGAAAGCCTTCGTATCGATGGCAATCCGGACCAGCGGCGGTGAAGCGGAAGTGGGCCGCGCCACCCACCGGGTCCCTCAACCCCCGCAACACTTCTTGAATTTCCTGCCGCTGCCGCAGGGACAAGGATCGTTGCGCCCCACCTTGGGCGTCTCCCGCTCGATGGTGGAGCCGGCCTTGCGAAAGGGCAGCCAGTAATCGCGGATGGCCAACACGCAGGGGGGGATGGCGTCGATGAAATCCTGGCGGCGAGCCTGCAATTCCGGGGTTTCCTCCATTTGCTTCCAGCCGTCCACGGTGCCGAACAGGAGCATGGGAGAAAGCAGGGCCCCTTCATCCTCCGGTGATGCCGTAAGCAGGGAATGCCAGCCCTCCGCATCCACCTGGATGCCGGTGACGAAGCCGGTGCACCACTCATCCAGGATCATCTCCCTCCGCCCATCCACCTCGTGTTCATAGACCAGGGGTTCGTACACGTCGATGTCCCCGGCCAGACTGTGGAAACGGTCGTTGTAGAAGCGCAGCACCAGCCCACTGATACGCCGGGCCTCTGCCGGATCGGCAAACAGGTTCGGGCTCGTTTCCCCTGGTTCCGGCTCCCCCCAAACCAGGGGCAGCCAATCCTCCGGATTGCTCAGGTTGGGGCCGATGGCCAAGGCGGTGCAGAATCCGTCCAGCATGGACAGGTCCATACACGATTCGGGCAGATCCTCCCGGGTGAAGAAGGCTTCCAGTTGGTCCAGCTCGATTTCGGAAAGAGGTAGATCGTTCATGTGAATCCCGTGTGAGAGTCAGGCGCACCACAAGCCGGCACCGGCCCGGCTGCATCTCCCGTTACTATGGCATGCCACCCAGGAGACCCGCCATGTCCCAATCCCCCCTCCATGACATTGAGTCAGCCGGCTGGTCCTCCCTGGACCTGCTCTACGACATGGCCGACGGCCACGACGAAATGGCCATGCTCTGCGATCTGGCCGAAGTCATGTCCCCCCGGGGCCTCATCCCCCAGCAACTGGAACCCGGCGAACTGGTCCTCTTCCGCCAGGACGGCACCTGGTGCAGCGACGAAGACCTGGACACCCTGGCCGCCTGGCTTGCCACCCGCCAGGATTTGCGGGACCCGGAAGTGATCCCCCAATGCGCCTCGCGTCCCTATCGGCCCCGGGGGCTGGAGAACCAGGAAGGGCGGACGATCCTGCTGATCGCACCACACCTCCATTGAGGCAGACAGGGGCGCTCCCAGCATTCCCCCCCCTCACTCCAGGGCGCGACACCGGCCTTGAGCCTGCCGGACGCCCCATGAAAAACGGGCGCCGCAGCGCCCGTTGAAGTTCAACCTGATAGTTACTTTTTTTCCGTCTTGTCTGCGGCCTTGGCGACCGTCAGCTCATTCTTGAGTTTGTCCACGCTGGCCTTGCCGAACCCCTTGACTTCGGCGAGGCCGTCCAGGGTCTTGAAGGGACCGTTTTTTTCACGGTGCACCACAATCGCCTTGGCCTTGGCGGGACCGATTCCCCTGACCGCTTCGAGTTCAGCCTGGGTCGCCGTGTTCAGATCCACGGCGGCCCAGCTCGAGGCATTCAACAACAACATCAGCACAACACTCCCTAACCATCTTTTCATATGTCCTCCACTGAGTTGTTTTGCGCAACGCTGCGCAGACGTAATTTAAGACATATCGATCTTCTTGAAAATCTAACAAAAGTTATATCGCCTTGCTGTTCCGCCCCATGATCGGGTGCCCCCCCGGAACTGTCGTGCGCGTAGCCGGCATGTTCGGACGGCCCGGCCACATCGTGGCGAGCGCCGGGATGGCGTCGCCCGGACAGGGTCGTTTTCGTCACGGCCAGCCCCGCCCAACTCCGGACAAGATGTCAGCCCTTGTCCACCCAGGCCGACGGGGCAGGCCAGTTGGCCTGAATGGTATTGGCCAGGTCTGGCCAATGCATATGGCTCATCGACTGAGCCATATGGAAACCGGAACACCGGTGGATCGCACAGCCGACCAGGGAAATGCACGAATGCATCGAGGTCATGCGCTGCTGACGAAGCGTCGCTGATGGTTGGCACCGCCACGCAACCCCCGGTACGTCCATGCGCTGCTTCCAGGTTGCAACGCGGGTTTGGCACAAAATAAAAAGGCCGCCCAAGGCGGCCTGTGAACAACGGAGGCGCCGACTCAGGCGGCTGCTTTCTTGGCAGCGGCCTTCTTGGGCGCGGCAGCAGCCTTGGGGGCGGCGGCCTTCTTGGCAGGCGCAGCAGCCTTGGGCGCAGCGGCCTTCTTGGCGGGCGCAGCAGCCTTGGGCGCAGCGGCCTTCTTGGCGGGCGCAGCAGCCTTGGGGGCGGCGGCCTTCTTGGCAGGCGCAGCAGCCTTGGGAGCGGCGGCCTTCTTGGCGGGCGCAGCAGCGGCCTTGGGGGCGGCGGCCTTCTTGGCGGGGGCGGCAGCAGCCTTGGGAGCGGCGGCCTTCTTGGCGGGCGCAGCAGCCTTGGGGGCGGCGGCCTTGGGAGCGGCGGCCTTCTTGGCGGGGGCGGCAGCAGCCTTGGGAGCAGCGGCCTTCTTGGCGGGGGCGGCAGCAGCCTTAGGGGCGGCGGCCTTCTTGGCAGGCGCAGCAGCCTTGGGTGCGGCGGCCTTCTTGGCGGGCGCGGCAGCGGGTGCTGCGGCGGCTACGGGTTTCGCGGCCGCAGGGGCAGCGGCCTTCTTGGCGGTGGATTTGGCAGAGCTTTTTGCGGTCTTTGCAGCGGGCATATCTGACTCCTCTGGTGTTGAAGGGTGATCGGCCGAAAAGCCTTATGCCTCAAGCATTTCCACGCGCTCATGAGGCGTGGGCTGATTGTAGAACAAAAAAAAGGGGCTACAGCAAGTGTTTATGCGGCTCTCAGGGATTTTTTGTCGCGCAAGCCCCGTCGCCACTCACTTTCTCATCCGCAAACAGTTGTTCGATGCGCTCTCTGGCCCTGATTTCATGGGCCAGCCCGTCATCCACCATGACCTCAGCCGCCCGGGGCCGCGTGTTGTAGTTGGAGCTCATGCTCATGCCGTAGGCGCCACTGGAACACACGGCCAACAGGTCGCCTTCCCGCAGGGCCAGGGCCCGGTCGTGGCCGAGGAAATCGCCGCTCTCGCATACCGGTCCGACGATGGAATAGCTGCGCGTGGCGCCGCTGTTCTCGCGCACCGGCAGGATGTCGTGCCAGGCGTCGTAGAGGGCCGGCCGCATGAGGTCGTTCATGGCCGCATCGACGATGGCAAAGTCCTTCGCCTCGCCATGCTTGAGGTATTCCACGCGGGTGAGCAGCCAGCCGGCGTTGCCCACCAGCGAGCGGCCAGGCTCCACGACGAGGGTTTCGCTGCGCCCGCTCAGGCGGGAAAGCAGAACCCCGGCGTAATCGGCCAGGGCAGGCGGCTCCTCGTCGCGATAGCGGATGCCCACGCCGCCGCCGATGTCGATGTGCTGGAGGGTGATGCCGATGCGTTCCAGTTCGCTCACCAGTTCCAATACCCGGTCCAAAGCTTCGGCAAAGGGCGCGGCTTCGGTGAGCTGGGAACCGATGTGGCAGTCGATGCCCACCACGCGCAGATGGGCCAGGGATGCGGCTTCACGATAGACGCGCAGGGCCTGGTCGTGGGCGATGCCGAACTTGTTCTCTTTCAGGCCGGTGGAGATGTAGGGATGGGTCCGGGCATCCACGTTGGGATTCACCCGCAGGCTCACCGGAGCGATCCGGCCCCGCTCGCCAGCCACCCGGTTCAGGCGGGCCAGTTCGCTTTCCGACTCCACGTTGAAGCAGTGGATGCCGGCATCCAGGGCCGCGCCCATTTCCACTTCGTTCTTGCCTACGCCGGAGAACACCACCTTGCCGGGGTCGCCGCCGGCCGCCAGGACCCGGGCCAGTTCACCGCCGGAGACGATGTCGAAGCCGGCCCCCAGGCGGGCGAACACGTTGAGGATGGCCAGTGAGGGGTTGGCCTTCACCGCGTAGCAGACCTGATGGTCATGGCCGGCCAGGGCCTGGTCGTAGGCCCGGTAGGCCGCCTCCAGCATGGCGCGGGAATAGACGTAGGTGGGCGTACCGAATTCGGCGGCGATGCGCTCGAGCGGCACGTCCTCCACATGGAGCAGGCCGCCCCGACGGGAGAGGGCGTTCATTTATTTCTGGCTGGGCGTTGACTGGGCCGGTGCGTCGGGCAGATAGAGCGCGCCCTTCTTGCCGCAGCCGGCCAGGAAGGAAAGGGAAAATACGAGGCTGAGAAACAGAGCGAGCAAACGCATGGCAAACCCTTAAAATGCGCCCGGAGTCTAGCATGGAGACCCCCATGGATGAACGCGAGTACCACGAGCGGGCCGACGCGGCCCTGGCGGCCATCGAGGCGAAACTGGAAGCGGCCGAGGTCGATTTCGAGTTCGCACCCGGCGGCGTCCTGGAAATCGAGCCCGTCGGCGGCGGCACCATCGTTGTCAACAAGCAGTCCGCCACCCGGGAAATCTGGGTGGCAGCGAAGAGCGGCGGGTTCCATTACCGTTGGGATGGCAACGTCTGGGTGGACACCCGTAGCGGCGAGCCCCTGGACGCGGCCATGGCCCGCCTGGCAGGCTGCTGAGCGTGCGCCCGATCAGCGCCTAAACTGGAAGGGGACGAACCGCTCATGATCGAACAAGCCCTGTTCAAGCACCTGCCGGAACTCACCGACCAGCTCGGGGTGGAGCACATCAAGCCCCTGCTGGACCGGATCACCATCCATGGCGTCTCGGCAGGCACCACCGTGCAGCGGGACCAGGAACCGGTGGACGCCTTCCATCTGGTGCTCTCCGGCCGGCTTTCCCTGGCCGTGGAGGCCGGGGGGCGGAGCGTCGTGCTGGGTGAGTTGCTGCCCGGCAACTGGTGCGGCGAACTGGCCTACTTCAGCGGTGTGCGGCGGGCCTCCAGCACGGTCACCGCCGTGGAGGAAACCGACGTGGCCCGCTTGGCCTTCAGCGATTTCGAAGCCCTCATGGCCGAGGATTCGGTGGCCGTGTGCCGCCTGACCCACGCCTTCATCAAGATGATGATGCGCCGCCTCCATGCCACGGCCAACAACCCCATCATCGACCCCAACGGCCAGATGCTCATCGCCGGGGATCTGTCCGTGCCCTGGGATGAACTGGGCCAACCGCCCCATGGGGTGGTGGAATTCATCAAGTCCCTGCTGGGAGTCCGTTGATGCTGCTGCGCAATTTCCTGCGATCCCTGCCGAGCTTCCAGTACCTCTCCGATGCCGACGTGGACCACGTGGCCGCCGCCATGCGGGTGGAGGAATACGCCAACCACCACGTCTTCATCTACCAGGACAAGCTGAACAAGGAGCTGTTCCTGCTCCTGGACGGCAAGGTGAAGGTGGGCCACTACGGCACCGGCGGGCGCTACTACACCCTGAAGACCATCCAGCCCGGTGAATTCTTCGGCATCCCCTCCCTGTCCGAGGGCAAGCCCGCCAGCACCACCTGCCAGGCGGACGGACCGGTCACCGTGGCCAGCATGCCCTTCTCCGCCTATCTGCTGCTCTACCAGCCGGACTCGGACATCGGCTGCCGCTTCCAGTTCGTCATTGCCAGCCAGTTGGCCCGGGATCTCCACGACCGCCACGATGCCCTGCGCCGTCTGCTCGCCCAGGTTTATGGAGATGGCACCAGGCTCAATCCCTGAGCCCCCCGCGGACACCCGCCGCACCCGCAGTCCGAGCGGCTGATCGCCCATGGCCATCGCCCTGGTCATTCTCCCCATCTTCGCCCTGATCCTGCTGGGCTGGCTGCTCAAGCTCCGGGCAGGCGTGTCCGAGGAGGGTTGGCGGGGTTTGGAGCGACTCATCTATTTCGTCTTCTTTCCCGCCCTGCTGTTCCATTCCCTGTCCCGGGCGGTCATCGACTTCACCGCCGCCCTGCCCATGCTCCTCACCGGCCTGGCCGTGACCCTGGCCGGCATGGGCCTGGGTACCCTGAGCCGCTTCCTGTTCCACGATCCGCCCCTGGTGTTCGCCTCGGCCTTCCAGTGTTCCTTCCGTTTCAACAGCTACGTGGGTCTGGCCGTAGCCGGCGCCCTGCACGGCCAGGCAGGCATCGCTGCCATCGGTCTGCTCATGGGCTTCATCGTGCCCCTGGCCAACGTGGCCTCGGTGGCCATGCTGGCCCGCCATGGGGAAGCGGACTGGCTGCGGGAAATCCTCGGCAACCCGCTGATCCTGGCCACCGCCGGGGGGGTGGGCTTCGCCCTGCTGGGCTGGTCCCTGCCTGAGCTGCTGGCCCAGACCCTGGCCATGCTGGCCCAGGCCTCCCTGCCCCTGGGGCTGGTGGTGGTGGGAGCCGGCCTGCGCCTGGACAGTCTGTCCCATGCCCCGGGCCATCTCTGGTATGGGGTGGTGGTCAAACTGCTGGCTTTGCCCGCTCTGGCCTGGTGGCTGGGACGGGCCCTGGGGCTGGATGCCCCGGGCTTCGAAATCGCCCTGCTGTTCGCCGCCCTGCCCACCTCCACGGTGGCTTACGTGCTGGCGGTGCGCATGGGCGGAGACGGTCGCGTCACCGCCGCCCAGGTGGCTCTGACCACCCTGCTGTCCATGCTCACCCTGCCCCTCTGGCTGGCCGGGGCCCGAGGTTGACGACGGAGATCAGGGCCGGCGCGGCACCAGTTCGTCGTCCAGCATGCGCTCGATGCGCGAGAACAGGTCGAAGCGGCTGAAAGGCTTGCGCAGGATGGCGTCGGCACCGTAGTCCGCCCGGGCCAGTTGCCGCAGGGACTGCTTGTTGCCGCTCATCATGATGACGGGAATGCGTCTGGCCAGAGGGTCCTTGCGGATTTTTCTGAGCACGTCGAAGCCGTTCATGCCCGGCATGCCCACGTCCAGCACCACCAGATCCGGCTTCTCGAAGCAGGCCTTGAGCAGGCCCTGCTCGCCATCCCTGGCCTGGAGGGTCACATAGCCCGCCGAGGCGAACATGTTGGCCAGCTCGGCACGGGACTTGGAGGAATCGTCGATGACCAGCACCCGGGTGCCCTGGCGGGCGTTGACTCGGCGATGGCGACGGCGCTCGTCCTCCACGCCGGCCGCGCCGCCCAGCCCGGGACGGAAGCGTCTTCCGCTACGGAAAGCCTCCTTCAGATGGTTCAGCAGTTCCATGTGTTTCTCCCGCGACTTATGGCGACTTATGGCTTGATGTTCGTGCTGACGTGACCGATCGATGTTCCTGTCGCCGCCAGGCGACAAGAATATCCTTATAAACTGATGGGCCACAACACCCCGCGACGATCTTCCTGTGTGATAGCACACGCACCGGGCACGTCAGCCGCGGGCCACCGCCAGACCGTCCCAATCCGTCGTGTAGCCGGCCGTCAGCCTCTCCCGGCGCATGCCCCAGGACTGGGCCACCCCCTCGGCGGCAAAGCGCAGGGTCCCCCGGCCCATGCGTGCGTTGAGGCTGTCCAGGGCCTCCAGCAGGCGCCCCCGCCGCTCTTGGCGGGGCTCGCCCCCCACCTCGAACAGTTCCCCCTGGCGGACGCCGGCGGGCAACAGATCCACCAGCATCACCCCGGCCTTCTTGTAGCGGTAGCCAGGCTTGAAGATGCGCCCAAGTCCGGCCCGGGCGGCCTGGATGAGCCGGGCCGTGTCGGCGGTGGGCGCGGCGAAGCCCAGCAAAGTGGCCGGGTGGTATTGGGGTTCGCCGGGAATGAAGGGATTGGTGGCCAGATAAACCTGAATGGCCCCCGCCGCCAGGCCGTCCCGGCGCAGCCGCACCGCCGCCCGGGCGGCGTAGGTGGAGACGGCCTCCAGCAGTTCCGCCTTGGCGATGACCGGATGGCCGAAGCTGCGGGAGGCGATGATCTGCTGGCGGGCCGGCGGCGCCTCCTCCAGGGGGATGCAGGACAGGCCGTTCAGCTCCCGGATGGTCCGCTCCAGCACCACGCTGAAACGGCGGCGCAGGGTTTCCGGGTCGGCCTGGCGCAGGTCCTGGGCGGAATGGATGCCCAGTTCCCCCAGCCGGGCCGCCCAGCGGGGCCCCACGCCCCACACTTCGCCCACGTCCACTTCCGAGAGGTAGCGGATCTGGTGCCAGGGGGCCAGATCCTGGAGGTTGCACACGCCTCCCTCCCGGAAGTCCGGATGCTTCTTGGCCAGGTGGTTGGCCAGCTTGGCCAGGGTCTTGCTGGGGCCGATGCCCACCCCCACCGGGATGCCGGTCCACTGCCGCACCTGGGCGCGCAGGCGGCGGGCGTGGGCAGTGAGATCCCAGTGGCCGAAACCGGCGAAGCGGAGAAAGCATTCGTCGATGGAATAGACCTCCTGTTCCGGGCTGTAGTGGGCCACCACGCTCATCATGCGCCGGCTCATGTCGCCGTACAGGACGTAGTTGCTGGACAGGGCCACCCCGCCGTGGCGGGCCAGCAGTTCCCGGATCTGGAAGTAGGGGGCCCCCATGCGGATGCCCAGGGCCTTGGCCTCGTCGCTGCGCGCCACGGCGCAGCCGTCGTTGTTGGACAGTACCACCACCGGCCGCCCCTCCAGGCCGGGGTCGAACACCCGTTCGCAGGAGACGAAGAAGTTGTTGCCGTCCACCAGGGCGTATTGCTGAGGAAGGCGACGGGGGTGAGGCATGGCATCAGGCATCGCGACAGATGTAAACGTTCATGGTGAGGTGCTCGGCGACTTCGATCTTGACGAGTTGGCTGATCACCGCCTGGTCCACCACGTAACCCTTGGCCAGCAGCATGTAGCCGTCCCGGTGTATCAGGTCCCGGGAAAGCACCATGCCGGGTTTGAGGGCTGCCGGCCGCACCGGCACTTCGTCGATGACGTGGCGAAGCTGCTCACCGAGAATTTCCGCGAACCGGTCCACTACAGCCGGGTCATAGCGCTTGCCCCGGCTCTCGACCAGATAGGTGAGGGCATCCTTGGGGCGCATGGGCTGCTGGATCAGCGTGCCGCTGATCAGACCGTCATATTCGTTGGCCACCGCGATGATGCGTGCACCCATGGGTATCGCCAGTCCCGCCAGGTGATCCGGATAGCCGCTGCCATCGTAAAGTTCGTGATGGTGGCGAATCAGCAGCGCGGCGCCCTTGAGCTGGTCGATCTGCATGAGGGCCTGTTCACCCCGCTCGGGATGGCGCATGAGTTCGCTGCGCAATCCCGAGGACAGCGTGCTCAGGGGCCGGTCCAGCGCCTCGTCGGGCAGGCCGATCTTGCCGATGTCGTGCAACAGGGCAGCGAACAGCACGTCCTGCTGCGCCGCCTCGTCCAGATCCAGCATCCTGGCCAGGATGCGCGCATGGTCGGCAACCCGCCGGGCATGGCCGGACAGGTTCTTGCCACGCATCTCCACCAGACCGGAAAAGGCCTGCACCGTGGCAACGAACCCTGTCTTCAGCTTGCCATGGGCCGCCTGCACCAGTTTGAGGGCTTTCTTCAATTCCTCGGTACGCGCAGCCACCTTTTGTTCCAGCCCGGCATTGAGGGCGCGCAGTTCGGCGTTTTGGGCCTCCACCACGGAATTGAGGCGGCCGTTTTCCCGTTCCAGGCGCTTGCGTTCCAGGGCCTCACGCACGATGAGCACGATTTCCCGATCGTCCCAGGGCTTGTTGATGTAACGATAAACCTCGCCCCGGTTGATGGCGGCAACTGTTGATTCGATGTCCGCATAACCGGTCAGCAGAATGCGGATGCTATCCGGCCAGCGCAGGCGGACCTGTTCCAGGAAGCGGGCACCATCCATCTTGGGCATGCGCATGTCGGAAATGACCAGGTCAATCCGTTCCTGTTCCAGGACGGCCAGTCCCTGCTCACCACCCTCTGCGGTAAGGATGCGGTAATCGTGGGGGCGAAACAGCCGTTTCAGGGAAGAAAGGATCGACGGTTCGTCATCGACCAACAGAAGCGTGGCGGCGGGCGCCTGGGCAGAGACATGATCATTCATGGTCGGCATCCTCATCCACGCTGGAATGGAGTGGCAGATTGACACGGAATACGGTGCCCCGGCCAGGTTCGCTCTTCACCTCGATGTGGCCACCATGCTTGTGCACGATCCCGTAGGAGATGGACAGCCCGAGGCCCGTCCCTTTGCCCACCGGTTTGGTGGTGAAGAAAGGGTCGAAGATGCGGGTAAGCAGGGCTTCGGGAATTCCACAGCCGGTATCGGCGACCTCCACCCATACATCATCGCCCTCAACGCCGGTACGGACGGTGATCACCCCCTGCTTGTCGATGGCGTGGGCGGCATTGACCAGCAGGTTCATGAATACCTGGTTCAACTGCGACGGCAGACAGCGCACCATCGGCAAATCCCCGTACAGCTTCTCCACCCTGGCCTTGTACTTGATCTCGTTGTTGACCACGTTGAGCGTGGAGTCCAGTCCCTTATGCAGGTCGGCCAACACCCATTCCCCCCGGTCGGCATGGGAGAAATCCTTGAGGTCCTGGACAATGCGGCGCACCCTGGCGATGCCATCGCTGGATTCGTCCAGCAGAGCGACCACGTCGGCCTTGAGATAATCGAGCTCGGCGGCGCGCTTGGCGGCCAGGACATCTTCCCGTTCCCCGCCGTCCGGCAACAGGGGTTCCGCCCGCTCATAGGCATCCAGCACGGCAAGCATCTGCCGCACGTAGTCCCGCAGAGAGGCCAGATTGGAGTTCACATAGCCGATGGGATTGTTGATCTCGTGGGCGACCCCGGCCGCCAGTTGGCCAATGGAGGCCATCTTCTCCGATTGCAGCAACTGGTTGTGGGCCTCCTCCAGCCGTTTGATCAGGGCCGCCTGCTCAGCCTCGGTTCGTTGCTTTTCGACGAGTTGCCGCTGCAATTCCCGGTTGCGCTCCGTCAGTTCGCGGGACATCTGGTCCAGGGCGTGCTCCACCAGACGGCGGTCCGCGTCGGCGTGCTCGTAGGCTTCGCCGATGGCCTGGAACAGGGCATGCATGGCCTCCGGGATGGCGGTGGCATCGCCCAGGTGGCGCCGGATCTGGCGTTCGAGCAAAGGGTGCATCTCAATCCTCGCTCAGGGTGGTGATGGTCATGGTCTGATTGTGCAATTCGCAGCGTGCCGTGGGGGTGTAAGGTGAAATTTCCCCATAGGAGTAGAACCCGGCCAGGACGGTCTCCTCCCCCAGCACATCGCGCACGCCCTCCACCTCCTCCTCGATCCGCTGGGCCAGCACCAGCTTGCGGGCCACGCAACTGATCAGCAGGGCCAACTGGGGGCGGCTTTCCGCCATGCCGAACCGGGCCTGGCGGGCGGCACCCGAGGCACCTTCCACCAACCGGTCGAAATTGGCGCGCATCATGCGCGCGTACTGCCCTTCGGGAACGTCGCCGGCAAAGGTCATGGACTGATCCGCCTCGTTCACGGCCAGGACCGCGCGCACCAGGGCCGCGTCCGCCTCGCCTTCCCTGTGCAGGGCCAGCGGGAACAACAGGGCGGAAGCAGGCAACTGGGCCGCATGTTCGCCCAGATATTGCTTGTACAGATCCAGGGCGGAATGCCCATCCAGCTCATAAAGCACATTGCCCCTGGAACGGGTGATGAGACGATCCGGACCGAAGGGGTCCCAGCCCCCCAGGCAGCCATGGCCGATCCGGATACGCGACCCGTAGAGGCCGAGTGCCGCCACCCCATGCTCCACCGGCGGACCATCGGCGATCACCAGGGTACGCTGGAAGCGGGCGCCATCCCCGGTCAGACCACCGGTCAAATCCACCCCTTCCGGAAGGGCCGACTTGAGTCCATCCACCAGTTCCGTTCCGTTCACGTCCAAACCGGTGGTCAACACCAGCACGTGGGCAAGATCCTCCCGGGGAAGCCGCGCGGCCAGTGCCTGTCCGGCGGCATGGCTGGCAGCGGCGTCAGGCACCGGCTGACTGGCAATATGAAGGCGGGTATCCGCGAAACGGATGGCGGTCGCCACAATGCTGTCGTCGTACACGCCCGCCCCCAGGATTTCTCCCGCCGTGGAACCGCCAAACAGAAGCGCTCTGGGATAACGCCGTTGCAAATCGGCCAGAACGTCCTCGGTAAGCAGGTCGGTGCCACCAAAGACAAGGACCAGGCCTGCATCCGTCAGGACAGCCGGTTTCGTCCAGCCGGTGCCGGGCAACCATTGCGTCTGTTCGATCTGCATGTTTTCTCCTCGTTGGATGCCTTCACGACGGTGTGGCTGCATCGGGGATGTGGGTCACCGGCAGGGTGATCCGGAAAGTGGTGCCTTTGCCCACTTCGCTGGACACTTCGATGCGGCCGTTGTGCTTCTGAACGATGCCATAGGCCAGGGATAGCCCCAGGCCGGTACCCTGCCCCACCGGCTTGGTGGTGAAGAAGGGATCAAAGATGCGGACGAGGACGTCTTCGGGAATACCTTTGCCGGTATCGGATACTTCAACCCAGACATCGTCCCCTGAGCAGCCGGTGCGCACGGTAATGGTGCCCCGCGGCCCCTCGATGGCATGGGCGGCGTTGACCAACAGGTTCATGAACACCTGGTTCAATTGCGAGGGCAGGCATTCGACTTCTGGAATGTCTCCATAATCCCGTACCACCTCGGCCCGGTACTTGATCTCGTTCTGGACGATGTTGAGGGTACTGTCCAGCCCACGATGGAGATCGGCCTTCTGCCAATCCGGCGAACTATCCAGACGGGAGAAATCCTTCAGGTCCTGGACGATCTTGCGCACCCGTGTGATGCCTTCCCGGGACTCGTTCATGAGTACGGGGATGTCCTCCTTCAGATAGGGCAGATCCAGGCGCCGCCTGATTTCCGCCACCTCCGCGCAAGCCTCCGTTTCAGCGGCCAGTTTCCGCTCGGCGGCCTCATAGACCTCGATGATGCTGAACAGGTCACGGATGTAGTTCTCCAGGCTGCCCAGGTTGGAATGGACGTAGCCGATGGGATTATTGATCTCGTGGGCGACGCCGGCGGCCAACTGGCCGATGGAGGCCAGCTTCTCCGATTGCAGCAACTGGCCCTGGGCTTCCTGGAGCTGGCGGTGCAAGGCTTCCAGTTGCTGGTACTGCCGCTTCAGTTCAGCCTGGGCTTGGTTGCGCGCGGCAATATCCTCCTCCAGTTGGCGCAAGGCCAGGGAAAGCTCTGCGGTACGTTCATCCACCCGCCGCTGGAGTTCCTCGTTGCTGTCCTGGAGGGATGCCTCCATCTGCTTGCGGGCACTGATGTCGGTACGGATGGCGATGTACTGGTAAGGCTTACCGGCTGTATCCAGGAACGGCACGATGGTGGAATCCACCCAGTAATGCCCGCCATCCTTGCGCCGGTTGCGTATTTCCCCATGCCAGACCCGACCTCCGGCTATGGTGCGCCACATGTCCTCGAAGAACGCCTGCCCATGCAGGCCGGAGTTGACGAGCCGATGGTTCCGGCCCAGCAATTCCTCCCGGGTATAGCCGGAAATCCCACAGAACTTGTCGTTCACATAGGTGATGTCGCCTGCGGTGTCGGTAATGCTGACGATCGCGTGTTCATCCAAAGCAAGCTTTTGTGCCCGCAGTTCCTCTTCGTTCCGTTGCAGCATCCCCATCAGCCGCCCCTGCCGGGTGATCACCACTGCCGCGATGGCAAGGGCCAGCAACAGGGCCACGGTGGCACTGGCAAGCATCAATCCCTTGGCCAGGCGATAGGCTTCCTTCGCCTCGGCGGCTGCATCCTGGCCATTGCGAATCTGAAAATCCAGGAAGCGCCGCAATTGCACCGTGGCCAGGTTTTGGGCCGGAATGGCCTGGTCGATCAACCGGCGCTCGGCTTCCTCCCGCCTGTCGGCCAGGGCCAGATCCAGCACATCATCCTGCAAGGCCGACCCACGGGAGGTATGCCGCCCCTGCTCGTCCAGCATGGCCCGCTCCTCCCGGGAAAGGGACATGGTCAGCAGTTTTTCCCGGGCGCCCCGGAACCGCCCGGCCAATTCGTGGAAGCGGGGCACCATGGCGTCCCGCTCGAACGGGTCTGGTTCCTGGAGGATGGCGTGCAACTGCAATGCCCGCTCCCGGGCGGCGATGTACATTTCCGCCGCCAGGCGGGCACGCTCGTTGTGGTCGTCCACGATATGGATGATGGCCCCGTTCATCGCGCCGAGGTAATGCACGCCCACGCCCGCCAGAGCCAGCAACAGGCTGATGACCATGGCAAAACCGGCCAGCAGGCCATGGGACCCGGGTTGGCGCAACGGTCTCATGGTTTCCCCCCCTCAAGCGGAAAGCAACGCGCAGTAACTCTCATGCTCCCGAGCGACTCCGGGCAGCATTTCCGTCAGGCCGCGCTCATCCAGCCCCAGCCGTTTCCAGGCATCCATATCGATCCGTGGCACCATGGCCCTGGCATCCCGTGCCAGATCCAGGCCATGGGCCAGGGCATCGGCCACGTGGGCCACGTCGGCATAGCCCGACGCTTCCGCCTGGATCGGATCATGATGATGGGCCACGGCCTGGACGATTTCGGACGGAAAACGCCAACGCTCCGTCACCATCCGCCCTACCTGGGCATGATCGAACCCCAGGATGCTCCGCTCGGCTTCACGCATGGGGCAATCCCTTTCGTCCCGCCAGGCCAGTGCCTCGGCGTACTGGACTGGACGGGCCGTTACGAGCAGCAGTTGGCCGATGTCATGTAGGAGCCCCGCAGTGAACGCCGTTTCCGCCTCCAGGCCGCAATGCCGGGCCAACGCCCTGGCACACAACCCGGTGCCCATGCCATGGCGCCAAAAGACGGCCAGATCGATTCCGCTTCCTTCCGGCGGCACGAAATAGCCCGTCAGCGAAGCCGCCAGCACCAAGCTACCCACCGCTCTGAATCCGAGCACCACGATGGCGTCGTGGATGCTTGCCACCCTGTGCTGGATACCGAAGAAAGGGGAGTTGGCCACACGCAATACCCGTGCGGCCAGGGCCTGGTCCCCGACAATGCCGGCCACCAACTCATCGACGCTGACGGATTCCTTTTCCAGGGATCGGATCAGTTCCGCCACCACGGTAGGCAACGACGGCATCCCTTCCACGTCGGCAAGAACCGCCTCCAGCGTCAATTCGCTCATGGCATCCGCCCCAGGTGGTATTCGAAAATGGCCTGATACAAGACCCGGTCGGCCTCCCCATCCCCACCATGGCGGAACAGACGGGCCAGCCTTGCCGCTACGGCTTCCCGCCAGGCGGTCTCATCCGGGGCATCCTCGCCATCCGGCGGGGTGACGACGACCCAAGCCACGCCCCGGCGCAGGCAGGATGCCAGGTGGGATTCGCCAAGCACCGTGCCCTCCGGCAGGAGGACCACGCCATTGGCATCACGCAATGCCTCGCCCAGGCACATACCCGGCCTGACCTGTTCGATGGGCATTTTCACGCCGCCGGCCATCTTCAGCATACCTCGCAGGGCAACAGGGCCAGCAGTGCTCCCCGCGCGGCGGAACGCCCCCCCATGGGGCTGTGGACAACCCGGTAGTGGCGGTCGGCAAGGACCACCCGCCCGGGTATCACTCCGCCTCCCTGAAACCAGCCGTCCATTTCACTGGCCAGTGCTGTCAGGACACTTCGTCCCAGCAGGGGGGCGCCATCCCTGGAAACCCCCATGTCCGCCGCCGAATTGGCCAACGCAATCATCCCCGTCTCGTCCACGCCCACGATGGGCCAGGGAATCAACTGGATCACCTCCTGGAGAGTTTGCAACACCGCCTCCACCTGCCGCGCCTGGCGTTCCCGCTCCGCCACCAGCACCTGCAATTCCGCGTTGGCCACTTGCAGGGCCTGGGTCAGGCGCAGATTCTCGTCGGCAATCTCCTTGCTGCGGAATGCCTCCCGGATCTGCTGGCGCAACTGATCGTCGTCCCAGGGCTTGGTCAGGAATTTGTAAATGGCCCCCTCATTGATGGCATCGGTGATGAATTGCAGATCGGTATAACCGGACAGGACGATACGCACCGTTTCGGGATGCGTCTTCCTCACCCGGCGCAGGAACTCCACACCACTCATGCCAGGCATACGCTGATCGGACAAGACCACATCCACGTGCTGTTCAGCCAGCAGCGACAGGGCCTTCACCGGATCATCGCAGGCCAGGATGGTGTAGCCGTCCCGACGTAGCAGACGTTGCAGGGCGGAAATGATGTTGGGTTCATCATCCACCAGCAGCAGTGTCTGTTTGCCCGCCCCGGTCACGCCGCACCCCTCTGGCCGGCCGGCTGGGCCGCTTCCCGATCCCGTTCGCGGGGTTTGACCACCGCTTCGTGGTAGCGGAAAGCATCCCGGATGTGGGCACGCATCAGTTCATCCTCCCAGGGCTTGATCAGGAATTTATAGATGGCCCCCTGGTTGACGGCCTGGATGATGGTATCCAGTTCCGTGAACCCCGAGAGCACAATGCGCACCGTATCCGGGTGGAGATCCTTGACCCGGCCCAGGAATTCGGTGCCACTCATTCCCGGCATGCGCTGGTCGGAGAGAATGACCTGGACGGTGTTGCGGGCCAGCAGATCAAGCCCCTCATGGGCGCTTCCCGCCGTCAGTATGCGGTACCCCTCATTGCGCAGCATGCGCCGCAGTGCAGTCAGGATGTTGGGCTCGTCGTCCACCAGGAGCAGGGTCCGCTGTTCAGTCCCATGGATCTCCACCACAGGCAAAGCCCTGTTCTCCCGCAACATTTCGGTGAACATTTCGGCGGGTACCGGCCTGCTGAACAGGAAACCCTGCATCTGGTCGCAACCCTGCTTCCTGAGATAGGCCAATTGAGCCTCGGTTTCCACACCCTCTGCGACCACCTTGAGGCGCATCCGCTGGGCCAGTCCGATGACGGCGGCGACGATGCCTGCCGAATCCGGCTCAGTCACGATGTCGCGTACGAAGGACTGGTCGATCTTGAGGATATCGATGGGTAGGCGGCTCAGATAGGCCAGGCTGGAATAACCCGTACCGAAGTCATCCAGGGAAAGTCTCACGCCCCGTGACTTGAAACGCCCGAGCAGCCGCGTGGCCGCTTCCGGTTCCTCCATCAGCATGCTCTCGGTCAATTCCAGTTCCAGGTGCCCCAACGGTACACCAAAGCGTTCCAGGGCCTGGGCAACCGTGTCCTCGAAGTCCTCGGCGCGGAACTGGAGGGCGGAAACGTTGACCGCGACCCGGGCATTGCCAAACCCCATGTCATGCCAGATGCGGATCTGGCGGCAGGCTGTCTCCACGACCCAGGCACCGATGGGCACGATGAGTCCGGTTTTCTCGGCCAGGGGAATGAAACGGGACGGCGGCACCGCTTCGCCGTTGCGCGCCCAGCGCAGCAAGGCTTCCGCGCCGACGATGAGGCCACTGTTCAAATCCACCTTGGGCTGGTAGTGCAGGGTGAATTCCCCCCTGTCCAAGGCCCGGCGCAAGTCCGCTTCGAGTTCCAGGATCGCCAGCGCATCCGCGTTCATGTCGGCGGTGTAGAAGCAGAATCGTCCCCGACCCCGGTCTTTGGCCCGGTACATGGCCACTTCGGCGTCCCGCATCAACTCGGCCACATCGCCACCATCATCGGGAAAAACGCTGATGCCGATGCTGGCCCCCAGATACACCTCGTGCCCCCCCGAACACGAGAACGGGGCGGCCAACTCGGAGAGCAGGTCCCGCGCCACGTCCGCAGCCGCCTGGGATTCCTGCATGGACTCCAGCACAAGCATGAATTCATCGCCCCCCAACCGGCCCAGGGTGTCCTCCTTGCGCACCCGGGCGCCCAGCCGGTCCACTACCGCCAGCAGCAGCCCGTCGCCCGTCTTGTGGCCCAGACTGTCGTTCACGGTCTTGAAATGGTCCAGATCGATGTACAGCACGCCGATCCGCCCGCCATTGCGCCTGGCCCGCTCCAGGGCATGGGCCAGACGCAGTTGCAGCAGTGAACGGTTGGGCAGATCGGTGAGGGGGTCATGGTGGACCAGATGGTCGAGCCGCTCCTCACTGAAACGGATCTGGCTGAGGTCGGTGAACACACCCACGAAACACCGATCAAGGACGCCGTGCCCGTTGTCCACCCGGCTGATGGTCAGCCATTGGGGATAGACCTCCCCGTTCTTGCGCCGGTTCCAGATCTCCCCCTGCCAGTAACCGGTGTCTTCGATGCTTTTCCACATGGCCTGGTAAAAGGCGGGATCATGCCGCCCGGAGCGGAGGATGTTCGGGCGCTTATGCAGGACATCGTCCTCGCCGTAGCCGGTGATCTTCGAGAACGCCTGGTTCACCGCCTGGATGTAACCGTGGACATCGGTAACCATGACTCCGTCGCGGGTGTTGTCGAACACCATGGCAGCCTGCCGCAGCTTCTCCTCGGCCCGTCGGCGCTCGGTGATGTCGAAGAATGTGGCCACCGAGCCCACGACACGGCCATCGCGGTGCATGGGATAGGACCAGTACTCCACTGGCACGGGCTGCCCATCCTTGCGCCAGAACACCTCGTCGTCGCGGTGGATCGCCTCGTCCCGAAGGTAGGCCCGGTAGATGAGGCATTCCTCCGCAGGATAGGGGCTGCCATCGGCATGGGTATGGTGGATCAGATCATGGATCCGCCTGCCGATCAGCTCCTCGGCCCGGTCGTAGCCGAGAATGCGCAGGCAGGCCGGATTCACGAATGTGCAGGTGCCCTCGATATCCACGCCATAGATGGCTTCCGCAGCGGAATCGAGCAGCAGCCGCGCCCGGGTCTCGCTTTCCTGAAGGGATATCCGTTCCCGGAGCAGGTCGGCCCGGTGGCAGTTGCTCTCGATGGTGGCGGGCAATTTGTGCAGATAGCCCTCGCTCTTCACCAGATAGTCATCCACCCCGAGAAACAGGGCTTCGGCTGCCACTTCCTCGCTACCCTGGCCGGTCACCAGGACGATGGGCAGTTCCACGCCCCGCTCGCTGCGCAGAATCCTGACGAGGTCCAGGGCGTTGCATCCGGGTAGCAGATAATCCAAAAGCACCACGTCGATATCCGGGGGCAGTGCGCCCCCCACGGGAAACCGATCCAGTACGCCCTGGGCTTCCGCCGCCACCTGGAGTTGGATATGGGGCGCATGCTGGGCCAGATGGCGCCGGGTCAGGTTGGCATCGGCCGCGTTATCCTCGGCATAGAGTACCCGGATGGGGCGCGCCCGCCGGAATGCGGCGGAATGGAAATGGGCCATCGCCCGGGCCAGAATTCCCGGCAGATTTTCGACGGAATACTTTCCCTTGATGAGATAGGCATCCGCCCCCGCCTTGAGGGCGGCTGACACGGCCTCCTGGTCACCCGTTCCCGTCAGGATGACCACGGCCAGGGGCAGGTTCCGGGACCGGATATGGCCCAGCACCTCCATCCCCGAACCATCCGGCAACGTCAGATCGCAAAGTACCGCATCCACCCCGGAAATGTTTTCGAGGCGCTGACGTGCAACCGTCAGATTCGTGATCACTTCCACAGCAATATCAGGCGCCAGTCGCGCCAAGGCACCACGGATGAGCTCCGCGTCGATGGGGTCGTCCTCAATGTAGAGTATTTTCACACGCCCTCTCCGGGTGGATCGCGCTGGGTCCTGAATACACCAGGCTTGAAGCCTCCTCAGGGTTTCCCGGATATCGGATGCACCACCGGCAAACTTGAGTGCATTTCTCAGACACCAGCAACCCAGGACATCCTCTCTGACCCCGGAGACGCGCATGCCCGCGACAGCACCTGATCACACATCCCGAGGCACGCCACGGCTTCCATGCATTCGGCAAAGTCCAGGGGTTTGCGCACCAAGTTGTTCGCACCGTTCGCATAGCACGCGAGACGGTCTCGTTCCTCGTCGGAGGAGATAAGGATGACCACCGGCAACAATGCGGTGCGCGGCGTTGCGCGCAGGCGCGAGAGCACTTCCAGGCCGGGCGGGCGGGGCAGACCGCAGTCCAGCAGCGCGATCGCTGGCAACGGGGCCGCCAGCGGCAGCAGAACGTCCAGGGCCTGCGGTCCATCCCTGGCCACATGGATGGAATTGGCCAGGTGGGCCCGGCGCAAGGCGCGCAGGGTCAGCAATTCATCCTGGGTGTTGTCCTCCACAAGCGGGATCGTACGCATGCTCACGCCTCCCCTTCAGCGGATACGTCCCTGCCTGCCGGGGCCAGGCTGAAACAGAACGTGGCACCCCGGCCCGGCTGAGCTGTAACGTGGATTTCACCGCCATGGCGGTGGACGATGCGGTGCACGGTGGCCAGACCGATGCCGACGCCGGGAAACTCATCCTGGCGATGCAGCCGCTGAAAGGGCTTGAACAGGCGACCGGCATGAGCCATATCGAAGCCGACACCGTTGTCGGCCACGCAAAACTTCCGCTGCCCATCCTGCTCCGTACCGTACAGATGGATCTCCGCCGGCAGCGCATCACGGGTGTACTTCCAGGCATTGGACAGCAGGTTGCGCAAGAGCGCCTCGATCATCCGCTCGTCCCCATTTGCCGTGAGGCCGGGCTCCACAAACCATGCCACCTGGCGCACGGGTTCTCCGCGCAGCAGATCCGCCAGCACCTCTTCCGCAAGAAGGGAAAGGTCCACCGCATCCCTGCGGATATCCCCCCGCGTCACGCGGGACAAGGTGAACAAACCGTCGATCAGGGTCCCCATCCTTCGTGCGGCAACGACGATCTGGGCAAGATCTTCACGGGCTTCCCCATCCAGCCGATTGCCGAAGTCCTCCTCCAGAGCCTGGGCGAAGCCGGCCATGGCACGCAATGGCGCGCGCAGATCATGCGAAACCGCATAAGCAAAACTGTCGAGTTCGGCATTGGCTGCTTCCAACTCGGCCGTCCTGGCGCGCACCCGCGTCTCCAGATCCCGGTTTAGGGCGGCGAGTTCTGCCTCGGCGCGTTTGCGCGCAGTGATGTCCCGGGTCACCACCACGGCCAGTATCTGCTCGCCCCGGCCATTCCGCACGGGCGCCCCACTGAAGCTGAAATACCATTCCCGGCCGGTATCGCGGCGACGGCCGCGCAGTTCCAGTTCGGACAGGGTCTCGCCGCGCAGGATCCGACTGATTGGCCATTCATCCACCGGAACCGGTTGGCCATCGGGAAAGGCCAATTCGTACAGATCCGCATACAAGGCAAGGTTGGCCTTCATCGCCTCGGGAGAAGGGAAGCCGTTGATGCGCGCCTGGGCCTCATTGATCAGAAAAAAATTCCCCTCCATGTCGGACACCACGATGCCATCCTGGATGGACTGGAATACGGCCTCAAGCTGTGCCTGTTCCCTGGATGCCTGCTCCTTTGCCTGTTTGCCCTCACTCACGTCCAGGACGACACCGATCCTGGCCGGCGCGCCCTGAAATTCCAGATCCCGGCCATGGGCTTCCACCTCCACGCAGCCGCCATCGCGGCGCATCCCGGCAAAACTGAAACGCATGGCTCGACCTTCCTTCCCTCCCCCCGGGTACAGGAACCCGATCACCCTCTCCCGGTCTTCCGGCGCGATCAACGCCATCACAGGCAAACGGTCGATCAGGGCCTGGGGCGCGGGATAACCGAAAATGTCGCAGAACCCCTGGTTCACGTAGCGAAAACGCCCCCCCTGAATGATGTACATCCCCACCAGGGACTGCTCCACCAGCGCCCGGAAACGCATGTCAGCCGCCTTGCGTTCCGCGCGGCGCAGACGTTCGTGGGTGAGGCTGAAAAGCACGCCCATGGCAAAAAACACCCCGATGGAAAACAGGGAGATGGGAGATTCCAGGGTGAAGGAAAGACGGGGAGGGATGAAAAAAAACCAGACCAGGATCGTGGACAGAAAGGTGGCCGCCACGCCGCTCCCCAGTCCCCCGATCCAGGAACTGAGAAAGACCGCCGGAAAAAAAAGGAGCCACACGTAGGGCTTGATGAAATCCCAGAACCCCCATTGCACGCCGAAAGCGACCAGGGGCAGGAGGATGGCCAGGAACCGACGCTGGGCGGAAGTTGCATGCCGGGTTTCCGCTGGCGGCAGGTCATCCCGCTCTGGTGGCACCGCCTGCAAAGCCAGAAACAGCAGGGCCGCCGTCACGATGATGAACAGCAGCCCCTTGGCCATGGACAGCCGTAACGCAGCCTCGGCATCCGCAACATCCGCCAGCAGCCGGTCGGAAAACACGATCCATAACATGGAACACCCGGCATAACCCACCGTCATACCGGCGATGTATCGGGACCGCTTCGTCATGGCCATGGAAATCCTTGCCGTCCGGCCATCATCTGCCTGCCTGACATGCATCCTCCCGCACGGTGCATTCACCACTCCACCTTAGCCCCGGAAACCCCTTCCGGAAAGCAATCTCAGCGCAGCTTGCGCACCACACCCTTCACCACACCCCAGATGGTCAGCTCCTGGCCCGGCCGGGGCTCGATGGGGGGGAAGTCGGGGTTGCGCGGCAGGAGGCGCACCACGCCGCCCTCACGGTGCAGTTCCTTCACCGTCAACTCGCCGTCGATGACCGCCAGCACGATGTCCCCGTGGCGGGGCTCCAGGGCCCGGTCCACGGCGATGACGTCACCGTCCAGAATGCCCGCGCCCACCATGGACTGGCCCTTCACCCGCACGTAGAAGGTGGCCGCCTCGTGCTCCACCAGATAGTCGTTGAGGTCCAGGCGCCCCTGGGCGTAGTCTTCGGCCGGGCTGGGAAAACCGGCGGGCACCCGGGCGGCGAACAGAGGCAGGGCGAGAGGGGATTCCCGGGTGGGCTCCCCCAGGTATTCCACCATGCCCCAGGAACGGAAACGGGGTTCTACCGGCGCAGCGTCCGGCGGCGTGCGCAGGAAAGCCCGCACCGCCTCCACCCGGCTGGCGGGCACCCGAAGGGTCTTGCTGGGTTCGGCGCCGGGCTTGCGCCCGGCCCCGGGACGGCGTCCGCCATGGGGTGGCATGGGGTTCTCTTGATTGTTGTGACGATATTCAAGTTATCATGGGCCAGAGGGGAAACCAAGGGGATTTTTTACCCATTTTCATCCCCACTTATGCACACGGCGGGTCTTGACAGCCCCACCCCGGCAGAGTAGCCGGATGCTCCCAGGGGTTTTACGCAAGCCCATGTTTTTTAATGTGAAATCTACTGCATAAAATTTATGCCGTGGGTATAAGCTCCCGTTTCTTAAGCTTTTTTTACGGATATGCGCGAACTTTTCCACATCGTTATCCACAGGAGTGGTGGACAACCCGGAAAGCCCCTTCCGGATGAAGTGGTTCATTCGTACTTCTGCCAAAGCACTTTAACAATCGCTGCCAGGTGGGGATGGCGTACACCGGGCCTCCTGTTTCCATGATGCCCCCGCGCCTGGCTTTCGTGGATCTGGAGACCACCGGGGCCAATCCCCTGCGGGATCGGGTGACGGAGATCGGCGTGGTGGAAGTGGATGGAGATGGCCTGCGCACCTGGAGCACCCTGGTCAATCCGCAGCAGCCCATTCCCGGCTTCATCCAACAGCTCACCGGCATCAGCAACGAGATGGTGGCCGGTGCGCCCACCTTCGCCCAGGTGGCGGAGACGTTGGCGGAACGTCTGGAGGGCCGTCTGTTCATCGCCCACAATGCCCGCTTCGACTACGGCTTCCTCAAGCAGGAGTACCAGCGCCTGGGCCGGCGTTTCCGGGCCGAGGTGCTGTGCACCGTGCGCCTGTCGCGCAAGCTTTTTCCCGAGCACCACCGGCACAACCTGGACAGCCTCATCGCCCGCCACGGCCTGTCCGTGGGCAGCGACCGGCACCGGGCCCTCACCGATGCGGATCTCCTCTGGCAATTCTGGCAGGTGGCCCAACGGGAGCGGGGCGAGGAGGCCCTGGCCGAGGCCGTGGCCGGCTTGCTCAAACGGCCCACTCTGCCGCCCCACCTGGACCCGGGCCTGGCCGATGACCTGCCGGAAGGCCCGGGGGTCTATCTCTTCCACGGCGAGAACGATCTGCTGCTCTACGTGGGCAAGAGCGTGAACCTGCGCAAGCGGGTGCTGGCCCATTTCGCCGCCGACACCCGGGAATACAAGGAGATGCGCCTGGCCCAGGAAGTGCGCCGGGTGGACTGGCGGGAGACGGTGGGGGAACTGGGCGCCCTGCTCATGGAATCCCGCCTGGTGAAGGAGGGCCAGCCGCTGCACAACCGGCGCCTGCGCCGGGCCTCGGAACTGTGCGCCTGGCGCCTGGAAGAACGGGAGCCGGGAGACTTCCGCCCCCGTCTGAGCGGTGGCCACGAACCGGGATTCGCCACGGCCGGCACCACCTACGGCCTGTTTTCCAGCCGCCGGGAGGCCCACCAGGCCCTGCGCAAGCTGGCCGAAGCCCACGGCCTGTGTCCCCAGGTGCTGGGCCTGGAGGCCGCCGGCCGGTCGGGCCGGCCCTGCTTCGCCCATCAGGTGGGCCAATGCCGGGGGGCCTGCGTGGGCAAGGAATCCCTGGCCACCCACGGTGCCCGGCTCATGGCCGCCCTGGCCAGATTGCGCCTGGCGGCCTGGCCCTACCCCGGCCCCATCGGCCTGGTGGAGCGGGATGAATTCAGCGGCCGGGAGGAGGTCCACGTGATCGACGGCTGGCGCCACCTGGGTACGGCCCGGGACGAGGCGGACCTGGCCGACATCCTGGCCGGCGGCCACCAGGTGGCCTTCGACGCCGACACCTACAAGCTGCTCAAGGCCCACCTGGGCAAGGGCAAGGCCCTGGTGCGCCCCCTCCATGGTTGAACTTGGGCGCCTGTCACAGACCGGCCTTATCCTTCCCTCCCACCATCGTCCCCTTCCGGAGCTCCCCCATGCGCCTGCTGCCCCTTGTCCTGCTGATGGCCACCCTCGTTCCTGCGGCCCGGGCTGAACCGACGCCCCCCGCCAGCGAGCGGGAGAAAATGAGCTACAGCCTGGGCCACCAGGTGGGTGCGGGCTACCGGAAGCAGATGCTGGAGCTGGACCCGGAGATGTTCCGCCGGGGGCTCCAGGACGGCTTGACGGATAACCCGTCGCCATTGACCGAGGCCGATATGAACCGGTTGCGCAACGAAGCCCGCCGCCTGGCCCAGGAGGCCCAGCGCAGACAGGCAGAGGCGGAATCCGAAAGCCGGCGTACGGCCGGCCGGCAATTCATGGCGGAGAACGGCAGGCAGCCCGGCGTGATCACCCTGGCCAGCGGCCTGCAATACCGGGTGCTCCGGGAGGGCTCGGGGCCCAAGCCCGGCCCCCGGGACCAGGTGACGGTGCATTACCGGGGCACCCTCCTTGACGGCAGCGAATTCGACAGTTCCCACCGCCGCCAGCAGCCGGCCACCTTTCCCCTGAACGGCGTCATCCCCGGCTGGACCGAGGGCTTGCAGCTCATGGGCGAAGGCGCCCGCTATCAGTTCGCCATCCCGCCGGACCTGGCCTATGGCAACCGGGGCCGCCTGGCCGACCAGACCCTGCTGTTCGAGGTGGAACTGATTGCCGTGCTCCCGGCCGCCGCCCCGCCGGCCAATCCCGCACGGTAGTGATGTCCCCTACTTGAGACCCAGATTGCCCAGTTTGCGGTAGAGGGTCCGTTCGCTGATGCCCAGCAGGTCGGCCACGGTGCGCCGGTGGCCGCCGTGGCGGGCCAGCAGGCGGGCGATGTGCTCCCGCTCGGCACCCTTCAGATTGCCGGCTCCGGCCCGGGTGCCCGGGGAAAGAGCGGGCGGAACATCCTGCTGGAAGACGATGTCCTCGGCGCGGATGGCCCCCTCCTGGCAACGCAACATGGCCCGTTGCAACAGATTGCGCAGTTCCCGCACATTGCCCGGGAAGGCGTAGTTGCGCAGTTTCTGCTGGGCCCCCTTGTCCAGGCGGCAGGGCGGCCGGCCCGGGCTGCTCAGGCGCACCAGCAGCGCTTCAGCCAGGGGCTGGATGTCTTCCCGCCGCTCCCGCAGGGGGGGCAGGTTCACCTCGATGCCCGCCACCCGGTAGTAGAGATCCTCCCGGAAGCGGCCCTGCTCCACCCAGTCCAGCAGATTCCGGTTGGTGGCGCAGACCAGGCGCACGTTGGCGCGCAGGGTGGCCGTGCCCCCCACCCGGCGGAACTCCCCCGTCTCCAGCACCCGCAACAGCTTGGCCTGCTGGGCCAGGGGTATCTCCGCCACTTCATCGAGGAACAGGGTGCCACCGTGGGCCAGCTCGTAGAGCCCCTGCTTGCGCCCCGTGCTGCCGGTGAAAGCACCCTTTTCGTGGCCGAACAGTTCGCTTTCGAACATGGCTTCGGGCACCGCCGCGCAGTTGATGGGCAGGAAGGCCCCGCCGGTACGCCGGGAACGATCGTGCAGGAAGCGGGCGGCCAGTTCCTTGCCCACCCCGCTTTCACCACGCAACAGGACCGAGGCCTCGGAATCCGCTGCCCGGGCCAGGTTGTCCATACAGGCCAGGAAGACGGGGGACTGGCCCACCATGCGCATGTCCTCGCAGCCCAGGGACCGTTCCGCGTCCAGGGAGACCAGCATCTCGCCCAGATACAGGCGGCCGTCCAGCCCGCGCAGGGCATGGCCCCGGATGCGGGCCCGGCAGGCATGGCCATGACCGTCGTAGTGGATGTGCAGCACCTCGCCGGACTGGCCGTCGCGGAACAGGGCCAGGTGGGGACACAACTCGCCGCTTTCGTGGCAGGGCCGGGGTGAGTGGTGGGAGACCTCGTAACAATGCCGATGCAGCACGTCCTGCCGCTCCCGGCCATGCTGCCGGCAATAGGCTCCGTTGGCGGCCACGATGCGGTAATCCTGGTCGATGACCACGAAGGGCTGCTCGTGGGTCTCGATGATGGCGTGCAAGTTCACAGGCAACATGGCATCCCCCTGATGTTGTCATGACACATACTAGTCGCGTCATGACGCTACTGTCATACCCGGACCACAATCCCCGGGTAATGCGCTGTTTTGTCAGTGTACTACCGGCTGGCATGGGGCTTGCACTATCCGTTGACCCGACACCAACAAGGATGGAGACATGACAGACAAAAAGAACTGGCACCTGCAACCCGGGATCCAGATGCCACCGCAAGTAGCCGAAGACGTGGCGCGGATCGCCTGCGCCCTCAAAAGCCTGTCCGCCTACACCACCCTGGTGATGGAGCGGGAGGACTGCCCCGAAGACCTGCAAAAGCTGGTCGAGGAAGGACTGGACGCCATGGCCCGCGTGTTCGTCTGGTAGACCCGTACCCCATAACGACAAGGAGATAGACCCAGATGGCACGCATCGTGATTCTCGGCGCCGGTATCGGCGGCATGTCCATGGCCTTCGAAATGCGCGAAAAGGCGCGTCCCGAAGACCAGGTCATCGTGGTATCGGACCAAACCTATTTCCAGTTCACACCCTCCAATCCCTGGGTGGCGGTGAACTGGCGCACCCGGCAGGACATCACCCTGGAGGTGGCGCCCCTGCTGGAACGCAAGGACATCGAATTCATCGCCCGGGGGGCCATCCGGGTCCATCCCCAGCGCAACGTGGTGGAGCTGGAAGGGGAACTGGACCTGGAATACGACTTCCTCATCATCGCCACCGGTCCCAAGCTGGCCTTCGACGAAGTGGAAGGCCTGGGCCCGGGGGGCCATACCCGTTCCATCTGCCACGTGGACCATGCGGTGGAAGCCGGCCAGGCCTGGGAACGCTTCGTCGCGGATCCGGGTCCCGTGGTGGTAGGGGCCGTGCAAGGCGCCTCCTGCTACGGTCCGGCCTACGAATTCGCCTTCATCATGGATACCGACCTCAAGCGGCGAAAAATCCGCGACAAGGTACCCATGACCTTCGTTACCGCCGAACCCTACGTGGGCCACCTGGGCCTGGGCGGGGTGGGCGATTCCAAGGGCATGCTGGAATCGGCCATGCGTGAACGCCACGTGAAGTGGATCTGCAACGCCAAGGTCACCAAGGTGGAAGCCGGACAGATGTTCGTGGCCGAACACGATGAAGAGGGCAAGGTGAAGAAGGAACACGTGCTGCCCTTCAAGTTCTCCATGATGCTGCCCGCCTTCAAAGGGATCGACGCGGTGCGCGACGTGGAAGGACTGGTCAATCCCCGGGGCTTCATCAGCATCGACGAATATCAGCGCAACCCCCGCTTTCCCAACGTCTATGCCGTGGGCGTGTGCGTGGCCATCCCTCCCGTGGAAGCCACCCCGGTGCCCACCGGCGCCCCCAAGACCGGCTACATGATCGAGACCATGGTCACCGCCACCGCCCACAACATCCGCAGGGTTCTGGAGGGCGGGGCCCCCGACCAGAAGGCCACCTGGAACGCCATCTGCCTGGCCGATTTCGGCGACACCGGCGCCGCCTTCGTGGCCCTGCCCCAGATTCCGCCGCGCAACGTGAACTGGTTCAAGGAAGGCAAATGGGTGCACCTGGCCAAGGTGGCCTTCGAAAAGTACTTCCTGCGCAAGTTGAAGAAAGGGGAGACGGAGCCCCTCTACGAGAAATACGTGCTGGGCATCATGGGCATCAAGAAACTCAAGTAGGTTCCAGGGTTGCGACGCAGCCCATTGAGGCGCTCATCGAGCGCCTTTTTTTATGCCCCGGCGCATCAATGTGCGTCCTATACAAACAAGATCGTCAGGAACTTTTGTCCCACCCCGGCATCTTTCCTGGGTAAACAATCCACCCGCCCGTGAACATGACCCACCACACCCTCCTGCCCAATCTGCTCATTCTGGGACTGGCCCTGCCCGCCTCGGCTGGGCAACCGGCCACCGCAACACCCCCCGCCACGAGCTCCCAGATCACCGCCATGGCAGATCGCTGCACCGACTGCAACAGCAACAGTTGGGGCTTCAAGACGCCGCGCAATTTCCTGAAATGGCTGGACGTGTTCAGCGACCCGGGCATCTACCTGGAATTCGGCCGGCGGGCCATGGAACCCCGCTACGTCATTGCCGCCGTGGACAGCTTCATGGACCCGGGCACACCGCGCAACTACCTGGAATGGACCAATCCGGAACTCTACGTCCGCTGGGGGGAATCCCTGGCCCAACCCGAGTTCTACACCGCCGTGAACAGCATCCTGTTCGACCCCGGCCGAATGATGCGCTGGATCATGCTGCCTCTGGACGGCAAGACCTGGGAACTGGCAGGCACGGCCATCAACCCCGCCACCTGGGTCAAATGGCTGAACGCCCCCACCTCACCGGAAGCCCAGGCCCTGTTTGCCCGGGCCAGCAATCCGGACACCGCGCGGCTATGGCTGGAAGCCCTGGGGGACCCGAAGAACGCGCCCTGGTTGTACCCGACCCGGGATATTCCGGTGGTGGCCGCGCCCTCCCTGCCCCAGACGGATCAGCCGGCCACGGGCAAGGAAACGGGGCTTGCCCTCTGACCCCCTGGACGGACAAGCCCGGGGCTGACCCGGCGAAGCCGAAAGGCATCACCCCGCGATGCCGTGGTACTCCCGATACCAGGCCGCCCAGTTGGCGATGCCGGTGGCCAGTTCCGTCCTGGGCTCGAAACCCACGTCCCGGCGCAGATCTTCCACGTTGGCATAGGTGGCCACCACGTCGCCGGGCTGCATGGGCAGGTAGTTCTTCTTCGCTTCCTTGCCCAGGCTGTCTTCGATGGTCTTGATGAAGGTCATCAGCTCCACCGGCTGGTGGTTGCCGATGTTGTAAACCCGGAAAGGGGCATAACTGGTGCCCGGGTCCGGATCGTCGGCGCGGAAATCCGGGTTGGGGGTGGCGACCTTGTCCAGCACCCGCACGGTGCCTTCGGCGATGTCGTCGATGTAGGTGAAGTCCCGCTGCATCTTGCCGTGGTTGAACACGTCGATGGCCCGGTCTTCCAGGATGGCGGAGGTGAACAGCCAGGGGGACATGTCCGGCCGGCCCCAGGGGCCGTAGACGGTGAAGTAGCGCAGGCCGGTGGTGGGCAGGCCATAGAGGTGGCTGTAGGTGTGGGCCATCAGCTCGTTGGCCTTCTTGCTGGCGGCGTAGAGGCTCACCGGGTGGTCCACGTTGTCGTGCACCGAGAAGGGCATTTGGGTGTTGGCGCCGTAGACGCTGGAGGAACTGGCGTAGACGAAGTGCTCAACGCCGTTGTGCCGGCAACCCTCCAGCAGGTTGCCGAAGCCCACCAGATTGGTCTGGATGTAGGCGTAGGGGTTCTTCAGGGAATAGCGCACGCCGGGCTGGGCGGCCAGGTTGATGACCCGGTTGAATTTCTCGGCGGCGAACAGGTCTTCCACGGTGACCCGGTCGGAGATGTCGCCACGCACGAACTTGAACCTGGGGAAGGGCTTGAGCCGCTCCAGGCGGGCCAGCTTGAGCTGGGGATCGTAGTAATCGTTGAGATTGTCGATGCCCACCACTTCATCGCCCCGCTCCAGCAGGATCTTTGCGACATGCATGCCGATGAAGCCGGCGGCGCCGGTGACCAGGATTTTCATGTTTGGCTCCTCGAAGATCGGGCGATGCTACTCGGGAATGGGGCGGGAAGGCCACTGGGCCAGTGTGTGATGGCGCGGCCCAGGGGGAGGCCGTCCGTCCAACCCTCTCCCCGGGGGACAAGGGCGTGCGCCTGGGGCGGATGGCCGGGGAACACTACAATGGGCGGATGCCGCCTTCCCTCGTGACCCTGCTCTACGCCCTGCTCTGGCTGCCGGTGCTGCCCCTGGCCCTGGTCTACCTGCTCTGGCGGGCCCGGCGCCAGCCGGACTACCTGGCCCACTGGGGGGAACGGCTGGGCTGGGGCCCGGTGGCGGGCAAGCGACCGCGCATCCTGGTCCACGCGGTGTCGGTGGGCGAGACCCGGGCGGCGGAACCCCTGCTGCGGCGGCTCATGGAGCGTTATCCGGGCCACGAGATCCTGCTCACCCACACCACGCCCACGGGGCGGGAAACGGGCTTCAGCCTGTTCGGCGACAGGGTCCGCCAGGCCTACCTGCCCTACGACTTCCCGCCCCTGGTGGCCCTGTTCCTGGCCCGGGCCCGGCCGGCCATGGTGGTGGTGATGGAGACCGAGATCTGGCCGGGGCTGTTCCTGGCCTGCCGGCGCCGGGGCATTTCCGCCTTCCTGGTGAACGGCCGGCTGTCCGAACGCTCCTTGCGCGGCTACGGCCGGGTACGGGCTCTGGTGGCCCCGGCCCTGGCCGGTTTGACCGGGGTGGCGGCCCAGACCCGGGACGACGCGGAACGGCTCGCCCGCCTGGGGGCCCGGGCGGTGCATGTCACCGGCAACCTGAAGTTCGACGTGGCCCCCGGGCCGGCCGGGGAACTGGCCGCCCGGATCCGGGAACGCTATCCCCGGCGCTTCGTCTTCCTGGCCGCCAGCACCCGGGACGGGGAGGAGGCGGACCTGCTGGACCTGCTCCCCCGGGCGCCCGCCGACGTGCTCCTGTTGCTGGTGCCCCGCCACCCCCAGCGCTTCGCGGAAGTGGGCCGCCTGGTGGCCCAGCGGGGCCTGGACTGGGGGCAACGCAGCGCCCTGGACCAGGCCCCGGCGGACGCCCGGGTGCTACTGGGCGACAGCATGGGCGAGATGGCCGCCTACTACGCGGCCGCCCGGCTGGCCTACATCGGCGGCAGCCTGGTGCCCCTGGGGGGCCAGAACCTCATTGAGGCCGCCGCCCTGGGCTGCCCGACCCTGGTGGGGCCCCACACCTGGAACTTCGCCGAAGCCACGGAACAGGCGGTGGCCGCCGGCGCCGCCCGGCGGGTGGCGGATTTCGCGGAACTGGGCGAGGTCCTGGCCCGCCTGCACCAGGCCCCCGGGGAACTGGCAGCCATGGCCGAAGCCGGGCGGGCCTTCGCCGAGGCCAACCGGGGGGCCGCGGCGCGGACCCTGGACCTGCTGGAATCGGCCCGCCTCAACTGAAGAAGGCCGTCTCCGCCTCGGCCGGCAGCTTCACCCCGGTGACCCGGGCCTTTTGCAGCACTTCCCAGTAATAGCGGTAGGTGGCCCGGTCGTGGAGTTCGCCGGCGTGCTGGATGGGCCCCCAGTCGGCCTTCTGGGCGGCCAGCAGGATGGCGGCGCCGGTTTCCACTTCCGAATAGTCCGGCTTCATGGCGTCGACGATGGGCTGGATCTGGGTGGGGTAGATGCTCCACTGGCGCAGGAAGCCGAACTCCATGCGGGCCCGCCGGGCGTCCTGGTAGGTGGTGTAGGGGTTCTTCAGGTCCAGGGTCACGTTGTGGGCGGGGATCACGCCGTTGGCCAGGGCCGCCGCCACCACTTCCGCCTTGGCCCGGGCGATGAGCCGGTGCTCGAACTGGCCCGGGCTGCGCATGGCGCTGGCGGGGATGGCGCCGTGGTGGCCGGAGACGAAGTCCATGAGGCCGAAGTCCAGCACCTGGAGCCAGGGCAGGGTGGCGATGCGCTGCACGTCGCGCAGGGCCCCGTGGGTCTCCACCAGGATGTGGATGGGGATGTCCCGGCCGATGTCGTGCCGGGCCGCCACGCTCTGGATGTAGCCGATCATCTCGGCGGCGTGGTCGTATTCCGTGCATTTGGGGAGGGTCAGGTAGGCCAGCAGCCGGCCCGCGCCGCCCACCAGGATGTCCACGTCCTGGCGCCAGGCCGGGTGGCTGTAATCGTGGATGCGGGCCCCGGCCATGTGCTGGTGGTTGGCGTCGGTGGCCAGCACCCGCACGATCATCTCCGCGTGCTCCCGTTCCCGGCCGGCCGGTGCGCCGTCCTCGCAGTCGCAGGTGACGTTGAACACCGGGCCCAGCTTTTCCATCTGCTCCAGGGCCTTGAGGATCAGCTTCTCGCTGCCGGCGAAGTGCTCGCAGGCAGGGATCACCGGAAAGGGCTTCTCTCCGGCGAACAGGGCGGCGTTGGGATGGACGGGGAGGGTCATGGGTGCTCCTGGGGGGGCTGGGGTGAGGTGGTGGAATTAGTAAGGTCGGGTGGGGTGTGACAGGGGGGCAAATCCCCCCCCAGCCCCCCTTTACAAAAGGGGGGAGACAGGCGGGCGGGCGTGTTGCGCCCAGAGGCATTGGCAAGCATGCGCTTGCGGGGGGTTCCCCCCCTTTTGTAAAGGGGGGCCAGGGGGGATTCAAAGGCGTGCATGACCACTCCCCTCAACTCCGCTTCGGCATCAACACGGTGTAATCCAGATCCAGCACCACGCTGGGGTGATATTTCCGCTTGCCGGCAGACTCCACCATGGGGTCCGCCAACTCCCCCGGCGTCAGGTTCTTGATGCCCAGCATGCGCAGGCGCAGGGCGCCCAGGTCGGCCCGGTCGGGCAAATCCCATTTGTCCAGCACTTCCGTGCGGGTGTAGAGGGTGTCGCCGGCGAAGGTGGGGTTGCAGTGGCTGCCACTGTTGATGGCGGCCACCAGCAGGGCGTTTTCCAGGCCCTCGTAGGACAGGGCCCGGCACAGGGAAATGACGTGGCCGCCGTAGACCAGACGGCGGCCGAAGGGGGTGTCCTTCATGAGGTGGGCGTCGAAATGGAGCCGCGCCGGGTTCTGGTAGAGGCGGGTGGCGAAGGTGTGGTCCGGCTCGTCCAGGGTCATGCCGGCCGGGTGGTCGATGCGCTCGCCGGGGGCATAGTCGTCCCACAGCCGGGAGCCGCCGGTGAGGCGGGTCTCGTAGTCGCGCACGTCCAGGAAGGCAGGCACCGCCAGACGCTGGGGCACCACGAAGGGCGGGGTCTCGGGCACCAGGGCCGGGGGGGCCGGGCGGGCGGTGTCCCGCTTCTTCACCATGACCCAGCGGATCCAGGTGAGCACTTCCCGGTCGTCCTGGTTCACCGCCGTGGAACGCACCCAGACCACGCCGGATTCGCCGGTGCTGTTCTCCTTCAGGCCGATGACCACGGATTCGGCGGCCAGGGTGTCGCCCACGTAAACCGGCTCCAGGAAGCGCACGTCGGCGTAGCCCAGGTTGGCCACGGCGTTGAGGGAGATGTCGGAGACGGTCTTGCCGAAGGCCAGGTGGAAGGCCAGCAACTCGTCCAGGGGCCGCTTCGGATAGCCCAGGGCGTGGGCCACCGGCGCGGCGCAGCCCAGCACGTGGCGGGATCCGGTGAGGGCCAGGTAGAGGGCCATCTCCCCTTCCCCCACGGTGCGCGGCGTGGGATGCAGGAAGGTCTGCCCCAGGTGGAAATCCTCGAAGAAATTGCCGGCGGATGCGTTGCTCATGGCTTACTCCTGGGCCACCACTTCAGCCTCCATCTTCCCGATCAACTCGTGGATCATCAAGGTGCGCCGGGCCGCCTCCACGTGCAGGGTTTCCACCAGGCGGCCGTCCACCACCGTGACCCCCCGGCCCTCGGCGTTGGCCTCGGCGAAGGCGGCGATGATCTTGCGGGCCCGCTCCACGCTGGCCTGGCGAGGGGTGAAGGCGTCGTTGGCGTATTGCACCTGCAGGGGGTGGAGCACGGTCTTGCCGTCGTAGCCCAGGTCCCGGGCCATGCGGCAGGCGTATTCGAAACTGGTCATGTCCTTCATGTCCAGGTGCACGCCGTCGACGATGGGCAGGCCGTGGGCCCGGGCCGCCAGCAGGCAGTGGGACAGGCTGTGGAGGATGGGCAGCCGGTCCGGCGTGATGCGGGCGTGGAGTTCGTTGGTGAGGTCGGACGTGCCCATGACCAGGCAGACCAGCCGGTCCGACGCGCCGGCGATCTCCTCGGCGCGCAGCACGGCCATGGGGGTCTCCAGCATGACCATGATGGGGATGTCGGCGCCGCCGGCTTGGTCCAGGGCATGCAGGGCGTCCAGCACGTCCTGGCGGCTTTCGATGCGCGGGAAGAGGATGGCGTGGGGCTTCAGGGGCGCCACGGCGGTCAGGTCGTCCAGGCCCCAGGGGGAATCGTGGCGATTCACCCGCACCACCACTTCCCGGCAGCCGTAACCGCCTTCCTGGAGGGCCGCCACTGCGTTGCGCCGGGCCTCGGTCTTGCGCGCCACCAGCACCGATTCCTCCAGGTCGAAGATGAGGGAATCCACCTTGAGGCTCCGTCCCTTGGCCAGGAAGCGGGGCACGCAGGCGGGCACGTAGAGCATGGAGCGGCGGGGACGGTATTGGGACATGGCAACTCCTGGGTCGCAGGCCCGGGGGATCAGGGTGTCGGGCAGGCGGTCGTTCATGGTGTCGGGGCCTTCTGGGAGGACTTGGCGGTAAGGGCGAGGACGGGCAAACGAGCCACCGCCCTGCTCCCCCCTTTCGTAAAGGGGGGTTGGGGGGGATTTAGCACGGGCAGAGGACCAGGATGCGGCATCGAAATCCCCCCTAGCCCCCCTTTTTCAAAGGGGGGAATCACCTTGGCGGTCTGGGCAACGCGCCAGACTCTTTCACTTTTGTGAGCAAGCCAGGAGGCACGCTGCCAAAGGCTCATCACGCCGACCGCCCCACGGCGATCTCCGGGCGCAACTGCTTGCGGATGATCTTGCCGTTCTTGGTCCTGGGGAAATCCGGGGCCAGGTAAACAATCTTCGGCGCCTTGTACCCCGCCAGGTGTTCCCGGCCGAAGGCGGCCAGTTCGTCGGCACTCACGTCGGCACCGGAATGCAGCATCACGTAGGCCACCACCAGCACCTTGTCGGCGGCCAGTTCTTCTCCGGTCGCAGCGCAGTCGGCCACCGCCGGGTGGGTCTTCATCACCCGCTCGATCTCGTGGGGCGACACCCGGTAGCCGAAGGAGTTGATGATGTCGTCCTTGCGGCCCAGGAACCAGATATAGCCGTCTTCATCGAACCGCGCGTAGTCGCCGGTGAGGAACCAGCGCTCCCTGAACACCTTGCCGGTCTCCTCGGGCAGGTTCCAGTAGCGCATGAACAGGCCCGGGTCGTCGGCGGGCAGGCAGATCATGCCCTCCTCCCCCGCCGCCACTTCCTTCAGGGTTTCCGGGTCCAGCAGGCGCACGTCGTGGCCGGGCTGGGGAAAGCCGGCGGAGCCCGGGCGGATGGGCCGGTAGATGTTCTCGGACAGGTAGTAGGACACCTCGGACATGCCCACCGCCTCGTAGATGTCCACCCCGAAGCGTTCCCGCCACAGGCCCAGCATCTCGTCCGACAGGTGCTCCCCGGCGCTCATGCAGTGGCGCAGGGTGGGCACGTCGGCGCCGGTGAAGGCGGTCTTCTGCAGGATCTGCCGGTAGATGGTGGGCACGCCGATGAAGATGGTGGCGCTGTGCTTGGCGATGAGGCGGATCCAGCCCTCGGCGTCGTTCTTCCCTTCGTGGACGATGACCGTCTTGCCCCGGTAGAGCGGGTCCATCAGGCCGGAGCCCAGTACGTAGGTCCAGTTGAACTTGCCGGAATGGACGATGCGGTCGTCCTCGGCGTTGAAGTCGAACCAGTACCTGGCCGCCGGCTCCCGGCCCAGCATGGCCCGGTGGGCGTGCAGCACCCCCTTGGGATAGCCGGTGGTGCCGGAGGTGTAGACCAGGTAGGCCGGGTCGTGGGAACGGGTGGGGTGGGGCGCTTCCCAGGTGTCGATGGCGGCCAGGGCGGATTCCAGGCTGATCACCGTGAGGCTGCCTTTGGCCAGGGCGGCTTGGGAGGCGTTCCGGCCGTTGCCGTTCATTTCCGCCCGGTAAATCCCCCCTGGCCCCCCTTTTTCAAAGGGGGGAACACCGCCTTCAGCCAGCAGCACGTATTTCAGGCTGTCCAAGCCCTTGAGCCGGTCCCGCAGGCCGGCCCACATGGTCTTGTCGGTGACCAGTACCGTGGCGCCGGAGTCCCGGGCCAGGTAGAGCACTTCCTCGGCGGTGAGCAGGGTGGAGGTGGGCACGGCAATGGCACCCCGCTTCATGGTGCCCAGGAAGGCGGTGGGATAGGCCAGGGAATTGGGCAGGCGGATCAGCACCCGGTCCTCGGTGCGCACCCCCAGGTTGCGCAGCAACTGGGCGAAGCGGGAGGTGGCCTCGGCCAGATCCTGGTAGGTGGCGGTGGACACCCCCAGTTCATCGTCCTCCACGATCATGGCCAGCTTGTCCGCCACGGCCGTACCCAGGTGGGCATCGGTGCAGGCCACGCCGATGTTGAAGTGGCTGGGCAGGTTCCAGCGCCAGGGCTCGAAGGAAGGAAAGGACATGGCGGGCTCCAGGTGTTCCGGACGTTCAGGGGCGTTCATGGGCGGGCTCCTTCGGGCAGGAGAGTGAGGGGTGGGGGGAACGGGGAGGAGTCCGGCGCCGGGGCTTTGTCACAGGATCACCCCATAGGGCCAGTTCTCTCTCACCACCTGGGCCGGCAGCATGCCCAGCACCTTCAGGGCGAAATCGGTGTCGGCCTCCGACAGGGCCCGCAGGGCATGGGCCCGCAGCAGCACCTGCAGGGCCTTGCCGAACATGGGCGGGTCCAGCATCTCGCCTTCGAACTTGATGGCGCCGCCCAGCAGGGCGTCGGCTTCCACGGCGGCCTGGAGCACCCGGATGTTGCGCGCCACCTCGGTGGGGGACGGGGTGTAGGCCACCTTGCACAGGTGGATGTGGCTGGGGTGGATGACCTGCTTGCCGGTCAGTCCCATGGCCGCTTCCTCGCAGGCGTGGCGGTACACCACCCGGGATTCCTCGTCGCCGTGCAGGTCCAGCCAGCGGCGGATGTCGTGGGGCTCCAGGAAGGTCTCGGGCATGGACGCCTGGCCGATGAGCACTTCCACCCCGCCGATCACCCCCACCCCGTTGATGCGCGCCTCGAAGATGATCTGGTGCAGGAAGTAGGACAGTTCCTGGGTCCAGCCCCGGGGGGTGATGTGGATGCCCATGGCCTTGGAGAAGTCGTGGATGCCGAACACCACGTGTTTCACCGTGGGGTAGGCCATGATGTCCGGCGCCACCTTCAGGGACTTGGGATGCTCGATGATGGGCTGGATGGTGATGCGCGGATTCATCCCTGCCAGGCAGGCGGACAGGTCGCGGATCTCCGCCGCTCCATAGGCCTCGCCGGCCTTGGCCAGCATCACCACGTCGATGTGGTCGGCCAGGTCCCGCAGCATGAGCAGGTCCTTCTCGTACTCCTCGGTGCGGAAGGGGTTGATGCGCACTGCCACGGCCAGGTCGTCCCGGTTCAGGCCCGGCAGTTCCCGGCGCAGCAGGTCCCGGGACAGGGCCTTCTGCCGGCAACCGTCCTCCAGGTCAAAGAGCAGGGTCTGGGCGTGGCAGTGGCGGGCGTGTTTCTGGAAACGCTGGGCAGCGGCTTCCAGGTCTTCGTAGAGACCCAGGGCCGGCGCGTACTTCACCGGCGGGTAGTAGAGCTGGATGCCGGGCCAGTAATCCCCCAGCACGCGGCTTGCCACGGCCATGTCGAACTCCTCGTCTCGCGATCGTCCTGACGGTGGGTCTTTGCCCGCCGCCTCGTTGACCTGAACGCTAGCCCCTTATCGGCTGTTGCGCCGCACAAATATTTCAAGCATGGTTATTGAAAAACCCAATAAATTAGTCGGGTTTGGCGCGTGGTTTTCGGCGGGGATTTGAAAGGCCATACTTGACCCAGCCCATCCCCTCACCCCCAGCCCCTCTCCCGCTTGCGGGCGAGGGGAGCAGGAGCCCCCATGACCACCATCCGCCAGGAAGACTTCATCCAGTCCGTCGCCGACGCCTTCCAGTTCATCGCCATCTACCACCCTCTGGATTTCATCCGCGCCATGCACGCGGCCTACGAGGCGGAAGAATCCCCGGCGGCCCGGGACGCCATGGCCCAGATCCTCGTCAATTCCCGCCTCTGCGCCGAGGGCCACCGGCCCATCTGCCAGGACACGGGCATGGCCGTGGTCTTCCTGAAGATCGGCATGGACGTGCGATGGGACGGCGACCTGTCCATCCACGACATGGTCAACGAGGGCGTGCGCCGGGCCTACACCCACCCGGACAACCCCCTGCGCGCCTCGGTGCTGGCCGACCCGGCCGGGGCCCGGAAAAACACCCGGGACAACACCCCGGCCGTCATCTACATGGACCTGGTGCCCGGCCACACGGTGGACGTGAAACTGGCGGCCAAGGGCGGCGGCTCGGAGAACAAGGCCCATTTCACCGTACTCAACCCCTCGGATTCCATCGTCGACTGGGTGCTCTCCGTGCTCCCCGAAATGGGCGCCGGCTGGTGCCCCCCGGGCATCCTGGGACTGGGCATCGGCGGCACCCCGGAGAAGGCCCTGCTCCTGGCCAAGGAAGCCCTGCTGGACCCCATCGACATCCAGGAACTGAAGGCCCGGGGCCCGCAAAACCGGGTGGAGGAACTGCGCCTGGAGATCCTCGACAAGGTCAACGCCCTGGGTATCGGCGCCCAGGGCCTGGGAGGCCTCACCACGGTGCTGGACGTGAAGATCAAGGACTACCCCACCCACGCCGCCAGCCTGCCCGTGGGCCTCATCCCCAACTGCGCCGCCACCCGGCACATCCACTTCACCCTGGACGGCTCGGGCCCCGCCAGCTTCACGCCCCCGGCCCTCAGCGAATGGCCGGAGATTGCCATGCAGGGCCCCGCCACCGCCCGCCGGGTGAACCTGGACACCCTGAGCAGGGCCGACACCGCCACCTGGCAGGCCGGCGAACAAATGCTGCTCTCCGGCACCCTCCTCACCGGCCGGGACGCCGCCCACAAGAAACTGGCCGACCTGGTGGCCAGGGGCCAGCCCCTGCCCGTGGACTTCCACGGCCGCTTCATCTACTACGTGGGCCCGGTGGACCCGGTCCGGGACGAAGCCGTGGGCCCCGCCGGCCCCACCACCGCCACCCGCATGGACAAGTTCACCGACCTGATGCTGGAGGAACCCGTGGGCCTGCTGGGCATGGTGGGCAAGTCGGAACGGGGCCCGGAAGCCATCGCCTCCCTCAAGGCCCACGGCGGCGTCTACTGCATCGCCGTGGGCGGCGCCGCCTACCTGGTGGCCAAGGCCATCAAGTCCGCCCGGGTGCTGGCCTTCCCGGAACTGGGCATGGAAGCCGTCTACGAATTCCAGGTGGAAGACATGCCGGTCACCGTGGCCGTGGACAACCAGGGGAACTCGGTCCACGACAGCGGGCCCCGGGAATGGCGGATGAAGATCGGCAAGATTCCGCTGGCGGGGCGGGGGTGAGGCATCCCGGCGCCTGGGGCGCTACCCCGCTGGTGGCCTCCAGGCGGCTGTTCCGACCTTGGATTGCTAGTGACCGCCAGGCTACCGGGTCACCTCGAACGGGTGAACCTGGATATCGGCATCGGGAAACGAAGCCACCAACTTCAACTCGCCGCCGAGTGCCCTGACGTACTCCCGCAGGGTACTGACATACATGTCCTCGCGCCGCTCCAGTTTTGAAACGGCGGCTTGCTCCACGCTCATGGCCTTGGCCAGCTCAACTTGAGTCACATTCCGGGCCTTGCGCAGTTCCTGGAGCTGCATTTCCACCTGCATGGCCTCAGCCCGGGCAGCAGCCCGGGCTTGTGCCTCAGGCGACATCCTGGCGCGCAATTCGGTGAATTTCCTAGCCATTGATCTGCCCTTCCTTTCTCAAAGTTTCGATATGTGTGTCGTATAGCCTGTCGGCGATGGGCACATGCACGTCATACCAGCGGCCATCCCCTGTCTTGTCGCCACCAAGCAGGAGAATGGCGCAACGGCGAGGATCGAACGCATACAGGATCCGATAGGGCCGGCCCTCGTGTTGCACGCGTAGCTCGCGCATGTGGGTGTGCTTTGACCTTTCGACCCCTGAGGTGTGGGGAAACCCCAGATTCGGCCCTTTTGCTTCGAGAAGCCGGACTGACGCGTCAATGGACTCCTGTTCCGCCTCGGAGAGATCAGCCCACCACTCGCCAAGCTCGTCGGTGTATTCCACTTCCCATTCATTGGACATTATTCCCCCCAAGCTATATTCCGTCTAGTTCATATTATGATGTGGAACGGCCGGCGAGGTAACTTGTCCATGTTCCATTCCCCCAGGGAAGTCCAATTGCCGCACCGCACTGTTGGTGACGGAAAGACCATCCCCGGGTGACGATCGAACCTGTCGCTTCCGTGCCCGGCGTGGAAAAAGCAAACCCCGCCGAAGCGGGGCCTCCGATGGGGATGAAGCAGATTGGTTATGCCACTTGCTGCATGCGGCTTTGCCTGTTGCCGAGCCTTAGACCGACCAACCCCAACCCGGCCAGCAACATGGCGTAGGTTTCTGGTTCGGGCACGGCGGCGGTGAAGGACTCGACGCGCAGGCCCATGCCGTTGGTCGCGTAGTTCCCTTGTACGCGAAAGTCGATGTGGTTCATCCCCGACACGAACCCGGATGACAACTCCACAAGATTGCTTCCGATGGCATAGCCGGTAGCCGTCCCACTCCCCTGGAACGCACCCCCGTTGATCGAAAACTGCGGCATGAACCCGACCGCCCCGGGGATGTCATCCGCACCCCAGTAGAACTGAAGGTTTGCGCTGGATGCGTCGTACCCCGTGAGGTCGAAGTATTGCCGGAAGGTAAAGTACTGGTCTTGGGGTTTGGTGACCGGGGCCGAGTAGTCGGTGTCGCTGATCCAGGCCTCACTGCCGTGCACCCACGTGTTGGCCTGCACAAAGTTGGCGGTGTTGAAGCTGCCGTACCCAGTCGAAACCCACCAGTCCGTGTCGAGCACTCCACTTACATGGGTCCCGGTCGAGTAAAAGTTCGGTGCTGCAATGGCGGGCGAGGCAAGCAGAACACAGGACGTGGCCGCTACGCATCCCAACAAGGCACTGCGATTCCATGCGAAGGCAAGCATTTTGAAACTTCCTTTCTGTGGCGACGTGACTCATCCACTCGGGGTCGATCGTCCAGCCGGCAGGCGGGCAGTTGTTCAAGCCCTCCATGAATCCTCAGGTTCCCCCACGGGGCTCAACGCTGCACCAATTGCCGCAACGCCCACGACCGGACAAGGATGAGACGTTGCAGCATTCAGGATGCGTGAAGCAAACCCTATTCCAAGACGGAGAATCAACGAGTTGGAGCATCCCTGGCGTCAGCATGGCTTAGAGATGTAAATTTTTTCGACAGATGCGGCGTGGATTTCCGTGGGGCCTGCGCACCATCTTGCATTCCGGGCCGGGTGGTCAGCGCTTTGCATGTCCGGCCAAGGCGCTTCGGTGCGCACACCCTGCGATGGACGATTCACTTCACCCAGCGCGCCGGGTCGATGCCCCAGTCCTCGTATTCCTCGTGCCCCACGATGCGGTCCTGGCAATTCGGCGCCGCCAGGTCCAGGTCTTCCGGCGGCAGGTAGCCGTTCTTGCGGGCGTGGTACATGACCGTCACCCGGGGCTGCATGAGCTTGTCCGGGTGCTGTTCCCGGACCACCGCCAGGCGGCCGCTGTCCAGTTTCACCAGGGAGCCGGTGGGGTAGATGCCCAATGACTTCACGTAGATGCGCACCAGCTTGGGGTCGAAGTGGTACTTGCTCCACTCCAGCAGGCGGCCCAGGGCGGCGGTGGGGGCCATGCCCTTGTGGTAGACCCGCTCGGAGGTGATGGCGTCGTAGACGTCCACGATGGCCGCCATGCGGCCATAGAGGTTGATTTCCTCACCCTTGAGCTTGTTGGGGTAGCCGGTGCCGTCGTAGCGCTCGTGGTGCTGGGCGGCCACGTCCAGGGCGATCCGGCTGATGCCCGGGGTGTGTTGCAGGATCAGGTTGCTCTGCACCACGTGGGACTTCATCTTGCCGAACTCGGCCTCGGTGAGCTTGGCCGGCTTGTTGAGGATCTCGTCGGGCACCTTGGCCTTGCCCACGTCGTGGAGCAGGCCGCCGATGGCGATCTGCTTGATCAGGTCCCGGTCCATGTCCAGGCCCCGGGCGAAGGACACCAGCAGGGCGCACACCGAGACCGAATGCTGGAAGGTGTAGTTGTCGTGCTGTTTCAGGCGGGCCAGGGGCAACAGGGCGTCCTGGTTGCGGAAGATGGAGTCGATCATGTTCTCCACCATGGGCTCCAGGTGCTCCATCTCGATCTGTTTGCCCAGGCGGATGTCGTGCAGCATGTCCTTCACCACCTGGTTGGCCTCCTTGTGCAACAGGCGGGCCCGGTGGATTTCTTCGGCCAGCTCCACCCGGGGTTCATCCAGGCCGATTTCGTCGGCCAGGGCCTCCATGCGCTGATCGATCTCTTCCCTGACCTCGGCTTCGGTGGGGGCGTTCGACACGTCCAGCCCCTTGTCCGTGTCGATGTACAGTTCCCGGATGCCCAGGGAGCGGATCTCCTGGATGCGCTTGTCGTCCTTGACGGCGAAATGGCTGGCGACGAAGGGATGGTCCAGCCAGGAACAGTTCACGTCGGCCACGTACATGCCGGGCCGCAGGTTGTCCACCGGGATCAGCTTGATGGTGGCGGAGCCTGGTTTGGACAAGGCGTCTCCCCCGCTTTGAGGTTGGCTGGTGCCGCCACCTTAAATGAAATCAGCCCTGGCGCACCACCCTCCAGGCAGGTTCCTGCAACAAAGGCCGGGTGGACAGCAGCCCGGCGGACGCCACCAGCACCAGGCCGCCCCCCAGCCCCGCCAGCCAGATGAGGGGATCGGGCTGGTGGGGCAGGTTGAAGGCCCGGGTGGCCAGCAGCCAGCCCAGGCCGCTGGCGGCGGCGGCGGCCACGGCCCCGGCCAGCAGGCCCAGGCAGGCGAATTCGGTGGCCAGGGCCCAGCGCACCGTGGCCCGGGAGGCCCCCAGGGTGCGCCACAGGCCGATCTCCCGGGCCCGTTCGTCGCGCCGGGCATAGAGGGCAGCCAGCATGACGGTGAGGCCGGTGCCCAGGCTGAACAGGAAGATGAGCCGCACCCCGTCCCCCACCCGGTCCAGCAGGTCCCGCACCTGGGCCATGGCCTGTTCCACGTCGATGACCGGCACGTTGGGGAAGGCCGCCACCAGGCCGTGCAGCAGGCCGGCCTGGTCCCGGGGCAGGTGGAAGGCGGTGATGTGGCTCAAGGGCACGCCATCCAGCGTGCCCGGGGGCCCCACCACGAAGAAATTCACCCGGAAGGAATCCCAGTTGACCTTGCGCAGGCTCAACACGGTTCCCTGCAAGGGCAGGCCGCCGGCATCGAACTCCAGGGTGTCTCCCAGGCGGATGCCCAGGGTCTTGGCCAGGCCTTCCTCCACCGAGAAACCCGAGGTCTCCCCGGGGCGCCACCAGCGGCCGGCCAGCAGTTGGTTGTCCGGCGGCAGGGCCGCCAGGGCGGACAGGTTGAACTCCCGCTCCGCCAGGCGGCGGGCCCGGCCCTCCGGGTAGTCGGCGGGGCTCACCGGCCGCCCGGCGATGGCCATGAGCCGTCCCCGGGCCATGGGATACAACTCGGCCTGGGCCACCCCGCCCCGGTCCAGATAGTCCTTCAGGGGGGCCACCTGTTCCGGCTGGATGTTGATGAGAAACCGGTTGGGCGCCCCGACGGGCACCTGGCTCTTCCAGTTGTCCAGCAAGTCGTCCCGGGTCAGGGTGAGCACCAGCAGGGCCAGCAGCCCCAGGCTCAGAGCCATGGCCTGGAGGGTGGTCTCGCTCCCCCGCCGGCCCAGACTGCCCAGACCCAGACGCAGGCCCAGGCGCCAGGGGGTCGTGGTGGCAGGCAGGGCGCGGGCAGCGGCGGCCAGGGGCGCCAGCAGGCCCCGGGCCAACAGGCCGGCGGCGGCCATGGCGGCCACCACGCCCCCCAGCACCATGGCCCCCAGTTTGGGCTCCCCCGCCTGCTGGAAGATGAGCCCGGCCACCAGGGCCAGACCGGCTCCATGGGCCAGCCAGGCACCGCCCCCCGGCGGCCCCAGATCCTTGCGCAGCACCCGGGCCACCGGCACCCGGCCCAGGCGCAGCAGGGGCGGCAGGCTGAATGCCAACACCAGGGCAAGACCCGAGCCCAGGCCCAGCAACAGGGGCCACACCGTGGGGGCCGGCAGGCCCAGGTGCAAGGCGTCCCCCAACAGGGCGGCAAGGGCTTCCTGGGTCAGCCAGCCCAGGCCGCTGCCCAGCAGGCCCGCCGCCAGGCCCAGCAGGGCCATCTGCTGGAAATGCAGGCTGATCAGGCGCCGCCGGGGCGCCCCGAAACAGCGCATCAGGGCGAAACCGTCGTAATGGCGGGTGGCATAGCGGCGCAGGGCCAGATGGGCGGCCGCGGCGGCCAGCACCACCGCCAGCACGGACGCCAGGCCCAGATAGCGGCGGGCCTGGTCCAGCACCTCGCGCAATTCGGGTCGGGCGTCGCGCACCCCTTCCAGCAACTGGCCCCTCTCCAGCCGGCGCGTGAGCCAGCCCCGGAAAGCGTCCACCGCCCCGGGTTCGCCGGCCACCAGCAGCCGCCAGGTGATGCGGCTGCCCTCCTGGACCAGGCCGCTGCGGGCCAGGTCTTCCGGACTCAGCATCACCCGGGGCGCCAGGGCCATGAAGTTGCCCCCCCGTTCACCCTCGAAGGTGAGGATGGCCCCCACCCGCAGCGTCACCGCCCCCACCTTGACCCGGCCCCCCACGTCCAGGCCCAGCCCGCTGGCCAAGCGCTCGTCCACCCAGGCCTCGCCGGGCCCGGGCAGGCGCCGGGTGGGCCCGTCGGGGCCGAACAGGGCGGAGGCCACCCGCAGGCTGCCGCGCAGGGGATAACCCGGCTCCACCGCTTTGATGCCGGACAGTAGGGGCTGGTCCCCCGCCATGGCCATGCTCAGGAAGGTGGTGGTGCCCAGGACGGCAAGACCCCGCTGCCGGGCCTCGGCAGCCACTTCCGGCCCGATGGGATGGTCCGAGGACAGGGACAGATCCGCCGCCAGCAGGGTGTTGGCCTCCCGCTCCAGGGCGCCGGCCACCCGGTCGGTGAAGAAGGCCACGGCGGTGAGACTGGCCACCGCCAGGGAAACCGCCAGGAGGAGCACCCGCACTTCCCCGGCCCGCCATTCCCGGGCCAGCAGGCGCAAGGCCAGGGGCAGGCGGTCAAGCACGGGGGAATCCTCCCGGACTGGGGACCACGGTCAGCAGCGAGAGGTTGGCCAGATTCACCCGAACACCAGCCACCCGCGGCTTCCCCCTTTCGTAAAGGGGGGAGTACTCATCCCCATACGCCGATGGGAGCCGACCAAACAGGCGGGGTCTGACCGCATGCCACCTCATTCCACCACCCTCCCCCCATCCAGCCGCAGCTGCCTGCCGCACCGCCCGGCCAGGGCCGGGTCGTGGGTGACGATGACCAGGCTGGCCCCCTGGCGCCGGTTCAGCTCGAACATCAGGTCGATGACCTGGGCCCCGGTGCGGGCGTCCAGGTTGCCGGTGGGTTCATCGGCCAGAAGGATGCGCGGTTCAGCGGCAAAGGCCCGGGCCAGAGCCACCCGCTGCTGCTCGCCGCCGGAGAGCTGATCGGGCCGGTGCCGGGATCGGCCGGCCAGGCCCACGTCGGCCAGGTGCCGTTCCGCCGAGGCCTTGGCATCCCCCCGGCCGGCCAGTTCCAGGGGCAGCATCACGTTCTCCAGGGCGGTCAGGCCGGGCAGCAACTGGAAGGACTGGAACACGAAGCCCATGGCCCGGCCCCGCAGGGCGGCCCGGGCATCCTCGTCCAGGGCGAACAGGTCCTGGCCGTCGATGCGCACCGTGCCCTGGCTGGGCAGGTCCAGCCCGGCCAGCAGGCCCAGCAGGGTGGACTTGCCGGAACCGGAACCACCGACGATGGCCACGGTCTCCCCAGGGTTCACGGCAAACGAAACATCGGCGAGGATGTCCAGGGTTTCCGCCCCTTCGCTGCCCGCCACTTCCACGGACTTGCCCAGATTGACCACTTCGATGCGCATTCGTCTCTTCAGCCTCTTCCTGTTGTTGCTTGCCGGCGCCCCCGCCTGGGCGGAGCCGGTGCTGCTGGTGTTCGGCGACAGTCTATCCGCCGCCTACGGCATTCCCCGGGAATCCGGCTGGGCGGCCCTGCTGGCCCGCCGCCTGGAAGCCCGCCAGCCGCCGGTGAAGGTGGTCAACGCCAGCGTGTCCGGGGAAACCACCGCCGGCGGCCTGACCCGCCTGCCCAGGCTGCTGGACGCCCATCGCCCTGCCCTGGTGATCCTGGCCCTGGGCGCCAACGACGGCCTGCGGGGCCTGCCCCCGGAAGACACCGCCCGCAACCTGTCGGCCATGATCCGCCTGGTCCGGGACAAGGGGGGCCGGGTACTGCTGGTGGGCATGCGCCTGCCGCCCAACTATGGCGGGGCCTACACCGGGAAGTTCCAGGCCCTGTTCGGCCAGGTGGCGAAAAAGGACAAGGTGCCCCTGGTGCCCTTCCTGCTGGCCGGGATGGCGGAACGGCGGGAACGCTTCCAGACCGATGGGCTGCATCCCGACGCCCAGGCCCAGCCGGTGCTGCTGGAGAACGTTTGGCGGGGACTGGCCCCCCTCTTGCCACGGAAGTAGCCGAAACCGGATTCAGGCACTCGGCTCATCGTCTTGGGCGCGCTTTGCCCGTCTGCCGGGAATCACCCAACCGTAGACCAGGGCCTCGAATAGGATTCGCACCTTGTCGCCAAGGGTGTAACGCCCTGATTCCACGGCGCCTTCTCCGGGTGCAGTGAAATCGGAAAGCAGCACCCGTGCATCCGCAAAATCCGCATACCGAACCATGAAGGTCTGGGTGTTGTAATTCTGAATAAGCGGGCCCGGGTACAGTTTGGCGAAGGCGCCACCCCGGATGAAGTACCTGATTTCGCAGGCATCGAGCAAACCGGCGATCACTGCCGCCTCGGCTTCGCTGGCCGGCGAGTAAAGCGGGACCAGTTCTTCGGCCTCCATGGCGCTCCCTTTCCTCTGTGCTCCAGGTTTGGCGCGGGCCTGCGCGCAAGCGCGGCCGCCCATGCCAGAATTCCAGCATGTCTTCCCCTCCCATTATCCGTACCCTCGGCCGCGTCGACTACGCCACCACCTGGCAGGCCATGCAGGGCTTCACCGCCGCCCGCACCTCCGACACAACCGACGAGATCTGGCTGCTGGAGCATCCGCCGGTATTCACCCTGGGCATGGCCGGCAAGCGGGAACATCTGCTGGCCGACGTGGGCATCCCGGTGGTGCCCATCGATCGGGGCGGCCAGGTCACCTACCACGGCCCCGGCCAGGTGGTGGCCTACCTGCTCCTGGACCTGCGCCGGCGGGGTTACGGCGTGAGGGAACTGGTGCGTCGCCTGGAGCAGGCGGTGATCGACCTGCTGGCGGAACTCGGCCTCAACGCCCAACGCCTGGAGGGCGCCCCCGGGGTCTACGTGCCCCGGCCCGACGGCAGCCCGGCCAAGATCGCCGCCCTGGGGCTGAGGGTGAAGCACGGCTGTACCTACCACGGCCTGGCCCTCAACGTGGACCTGGACCTGGCCCCCTTCCAGGCCATCAACCCCTGCGGTTACGCCGGCATGGCGGTGACCCGCCTGGCCGACCTGGTGCCGGGCATCGGCATGGAAGCCGCCCAAGACGGCCTGATCCGGCACCTGCTGGCCCACTTGGGCGAGTCACCCCGCGCAGACCAGGGTTGAAAGCCCACGCCGCTGGGCGAGAATCCTCCCCTCTTCCGCCACATTTCACCGAGCCCGCCTTGGACGCCCACGCCCTCCCCCCCGAAGAACACTACATCCGCACGGAACCCTATTACGAAGCCGTCGGCAACGAGATCGCCATCTTCGAGGCCGCCTATGCCCACGGCCTGCCCGTGCTGCTCAAGGGCCCCACCGGCTGCGGCAAGACCCGCTTCATGGAATACATGGCCTGGCGCCTGAAACGTCCCCTCATCACCGTCTCCTGCCACGACGACCTCACCGCCTCCGATCTGGTGGGCCGCTACCTGGTGAAGGGCGGCGAGACCGTCTGGGTGGACGGTCCCCTCACCCGGGCCGTGCGGGTGGGCGGCATCTGCTACCTGGACGAGATCGTGGAGGCCCGCAAGGACACCATGGTGGTCATCCACCCCCTGGCCGACGACCGCCGCACCCTGCCCATGGAAAAGCTGGGCCAGCTCCTGGAAGCCCCCGCCGATTTCTGCCTGGCCATTTCCTACAACCCGGGCTATCAAAGCGTGTTGAAGGACTTGAAGCAATCCACCCGGCAGCGCTTCGTGGCCCTGGAGTTCGACTACCCGGCCGCCGACCTGGAACGGAAGATCGTGGCCAACGAATCGGGCCTGGCCCCGGAGCTGGCCGACAAGCTGGTCAAGTTCGCCCGCATGACCCGCAACCTGAAAGGCAGCGGCCTGGAAGAAGGCGCCTCCACCCGCCTGCTGGTCCACGCCGGTAAACTCATCAAGGGCGGCATCGACCCGGTCACCGCCTGCCGCAGCGCCGTGGCCCAGGCCGTCACCGACGACGGGGACATGCTGGCAGCCATCCAGGAGCTGTCGTCTTCGGTGTTTTGACCTGCCCCGCCAGCGGGTCATCGGTTGGGGGCCCGCCATGCTGGACGTCCACTTCCATGTAGCCAAGGTACCGATCAGGTTGGAGCCACGTCTCCGCGGGACCGTTGCCGGGGCGGGTCGGCCCCCTCCGTGATGACCGTCGTGTGGTCGTCAATGGGCAGCACGGATCTGGCCGGAGAACGGCATCGCTACCGAGCAAATCATCTGCTCGCCGCCTGTTCCGCCCAGCGTTGTACAACAGGACGCATGGGGGTCGGATAAGGCGGATAGAAATATTTCATCCATGATTGTTGATCGATTTTATCGGGCTTTTGTCTGAGCACCATGAGCAGCGCGGGATTTCTGAAGGAGGTGCGGCAAATGACGGAGTTGATCCATGGTTTCAAGCCGGATGGCGTGGTGACCGTCAACCGGGTGATCCTCAAGCCCGAGTACGACGTGGATGAACTGGAGATGCGGGTGGCGGAATTGTGCGAGAACGTCAAGACCTACCACTCGGAAACCGGTTTCGTGGGAGGTTACGTGGCGCTGAATTCGGGTGAGATATCCAACGAGGGCTCCACCCTGGGCAAGGCGGTGGCCTCTCCCCTGAAGGACAAGGAGGCGCTGATCGTCACCTTCTGGCAATCCTTCGCCGACCATGAACGATCCCATCGTTCCGCGACCTTCCAGCCCTTGTTCGCCAGGGTTCTGATGCTGTGTGAAAACGGCAACGAGGAAATCGCCTACCGCATGCTCTGGTTAGGTAAGGCGTACACGCCTAGACAGGCCCGGGAAGCACGCGCGGCCAAGGAACGCTATCTCCGAAGGGCCTGACGCCAGGCCTTGGCCTGGGGATCCGGCCTAGCTGACGATGTGGTGCACGGGTAGCGTGCTCATCTGCCAATCGCCACTTTGCACGTCGTATCGGGAGGCGGTGAAGACATGCCAGTCCGTGTCGTCCAGCCGCGGATAATCAGCACGATAGTAGTAGCCGGGCCAGCGGGTTTCCCGCCGATACAGCGTGTGTCTGAGCACGGCCTCCGCGGTCCAGACCCGGTGCTGGAGTTCCCAGGCACGCTGCAATTGGTGCAGGTTCTCGGCGCCGATATGGTCGAGGTCCTCTCTGAGCATGGCCATCAGTTCCAGGCCCCGGGTGAGCATCGGTTCGTTGGTCACGTAATAGGTACTGATGCCGCCGACGTACTCGTCCATCAGCTTCTCCAGCCGTTGCAGGCCCTGCAACGGTGAGATGTAGCTCGGCGAGACGGTCCCGGCGACGATCTCGTTGCGCCCGATGTCATAGTTGTCCAGGGGCTTGAAGATGGCTTCGCGGAGCTGCCTGAGCCGTGTCTCGTCCACGCGCGGCGGGTTGCCGGCCATGTCCATGACGTATCTGACGGCCGACTTTCCGGCAATCCTGCCCTCGGTGAAGGATCCCGAGGAAAATTTGTGCGCGGAACCGCCGATGGTGTCGCCGGCGCCGAACAACCCCTCCACGGTGGTCATACGGTTGTAGCCCCATTGGTAATCATCCGGCGCGCAGTCTTCCGGCCCACTCGCCCAGGCGCCGGAACAGGTGGCGTGGGAGCCCATGACATAGGGCTCGGAAGTGATCAGTTCGGAGGGCTTTTCCTTCGGGTCGATGTTCTGTGAAGCCCAGACCACTGCCTGGCCGACCGTCATATCGAGGAAATCCTCCCAGCCGATTTCCTCCTTGGCTCGGCTATCGAGAATCTCCTGGGTGTGCATGTAGATCGGGCCGTTGCCGGCCTTGATCTCCTGCAGCATGGCGTGGTTGCGCAGGCAGGTCGGCAGCGGCGTAATCTCGGCGTATTTCCCGACCAGGGCCTTGATCTCATCGATGCGCGTGGCTTCGTAATCGACCCCGTAGGCGTTGGTGGCATAGGCCTTGAGCAGCAGGAACCAGGCGCCTACTGGACCGTAACCGTCCTTGAAACGCGCCAGCACGATGCGGTTCTCCATCTGGATCATCCTGGCGCCGGCGTGCAGCACCAGACCATAGGCCGACGCGCTGCTCCATGGCGCGTACCAGGTCCGACCAACGCCCTCGCCGATGGAGCGGGGCCGGAAGATGTGGGAGGCGCCCCCGGCGGCGACGATGACCGCTTTCGCCCGAAACACGTAGCAGTGTCCATCGCGCACGCTGAAACCGATGGCGCCGGCGACCCGGTTGGGACGGTCCTGGTCCAGCAACAGATGGGTCACCATGATCCGGTTGTACACCTCGCTGGCGGATTTCCGCGCCGCCTCGGCGATGATGGGCTTGTAGCTCTCGCCGTGGATCATGATCTGCCATCTGCCCTCCCGCTGATAGCGGCCGGTCTCCGGGTTGAGCATGATCGGCAGACCCCACTCCTCGAATTTGTGGACTGTGGAATCCACGTGCCGGGCGATGTCGAAGATCAGGTCCTCGCGAACCAGGCCCAGCAGATCGCCACGGGCGTAGCGCACGAACTCGTCCGGCTGATTCTCGCCCCAGCGCATGCCCATGTAGCAATTGATCGCCGACAGGCCATGGGCCACGGCACCGCTACGCTCGATGTTGGCCTTTTCGACCAGGGTGATCTTCAGGTTGCGTCCCCAGTAGCGCGATTCATAGGTGGCGCCGCAACCGCCGAAGCCTCCACCAATCACCAGGATATCGGTGTCCACGAAGCGGGTCTTGGTGGCGGAGAACAGGCCCATGCATCACCCCGGTTTCGTGATCGAGGGCGGCAGCCCGGGAAGCGCCGCCACCATGAGCGCGTCAGGCTCGTGGGCAAGCAGGGGGCTACGCAGCGCGTTGAGATCAGGCAGGTCGTAGTTGTCCGGGGGCTTGATGGAACCCCAGGGAGTGGTCCGTATCGGGAAGGTAAATTCCTTCACCCGCCCGTCGCGGTAGCGGATCTTCCAGGAGATGGTGCCCTTGGCTTCTTCCCTGAGCACCCGGACGCTGTGGCCCAGCGGGGCGAAATCGGCGTAGCCACGCACGTCGATGGCATGTTGCGGACAGGCCTTCACACAGGAATAGCATTCCCAGCAGAAATTCGGTTCGATGTTGTAGGAGCGCCGGTAGACCGGGTCGATGTGCATGATGTCGGACGGGCAGATGTCCACGCACTGACCGCAGCCATCACAGCGGGCCATGTAGGTGAAGGTGGGCATGGTGTCAGGTCCGTTCCTGCCGGGCGTCCGCCGGGCGCGGCAGATCGGACGACCCGTTTGCCTCGTCCAGCCGCTTCTGGAAGGCCACCACCGGTTTGTAGAACATGTGCGCGAACTTGGACCAGGGCACGGAAATGAACAGCAGCGTCGTGAACAGAATGTAGAGGCTGGCAAAGAGTTTGGTGGCGGCCCCGTTGAAGACGGACTGCACAAGTCCGAACAACAGCGCTGAAGTCACGCTGGCGAGCAACAGGACGATGAAGATATCCGCCCGTTCAAGGCGCCAGAGCGAATGGCCGTCATGGGTGACGTTGACCCGGAGACAGAAGAAGAACCAGTACCCGCCGAGCAAGGTCATCAGGCAGCCCACATACCACAGCACCGGCAAGACCGTGGGCGTCTCCGCCTCTGCGGGATAGCCGAATATCATGGTGACCGTTGTGATCAGATAGAGCACGAAGCCATAGAACATGAGGATGTGGGAATACCTGCGCTGCGGATTGCTGAATTCACCGAACGTCGCGATGTCCCTGACCAGGGTTCGCAGGGAGATGGCCGCCACCTCCGCGCCGCCGAGCCGCCGCTTGGCGGCCGCCCTGGAACGCTCTCGTTCGCGCATGAAGAACCTCGCCTTTTGCCCGTCCAGCAGATCAAAGAGCGTGCCGAAGGCCACGACCAGAATCATCAGCACGACGTACCCCTGCATGATCGCGGGGGACATGAACTCAGTCAGCGCAAGGAACGGATTGGTGGTGAACACATGTCCTCCGATCGAGCCTGGTCCGCTTCCTCCAGCTTGTCGGCGTCTGACTGCTGAAGCGGTCCATGCAGAGGGGACTCGGAAACGCTGGCCAGGACGTCCGCCTGGTCAGAACCAGGCAACCCGGCGCGGTTCGGTCAGTACTGGTCAGCCATCCAGTCATCCAGCGGCACACAGGCCTTGGCGTTCGCGGTGCGACTATTGCCCAACAGGGGCGTCATGCAGACGTACTCCATGCCGTCGCTGCCTTTCAGATTGCGCAGGGGGCTGCCCTTCAGGGTCTCGTAGTCGCGGCTATCCATCATGACGAATTCGAATTCATTGCCCACCGAGACCTCCAGGACCCCACCGTTGCCAAGCCCGTACTTTTCCCACCAGGTCTCCTCACGGGCGCCGTCGAAACGGTGCGACATGGCGTGGGTACTGCGCTGGTGCCATGCAACAATGGTGGGGTCGCTCATCTGGGTCCCGCAGGCGATGTCCCGGGCCATGGTGCTGGCCAGCCGATAGTTCAGGTGGCTCCCCGTGTAGTCGATGTCTATGCGTGTCATGGCTCACTCCTCAATCTCGATGCGTGACCGGCCGGTGAAATTCGTCCTGCCTTACCGACGGTATAGGCCAATACCCGATTAAATCAATCAAGTATTTGCAACACCGCTTGATTGAGTGCGCCGCGACGGCCTACTCCCGCCTTACGGACGAAAAAAACCCGGCCCCTTTCGAGGCCGGGCGCAACCAGCAGAATCGACCGACTTACTTCAGGCCCATGCAGTTGGCGTAGTAGGTCACGGTGGCGGGCCAGTCGGAGAAGATGCCCAGGATGCCCACGTCCCGGGCCATCACGTCCAGGGCTTCCATCATGTCGCCGGGGTGGCTGATGATGGGGCTCACGGTCTGGTAGTAGTAACCGCCGCCGTCGGTCAGCAGGCCGGAGCGTTCCAGGGTCCAAGTGATGATGTCCAGGCCGGCGGCCTTGGCGTTGGCGGCGTACTCGGAGGCCACCAGCTTGTCGCCATCCTGGGCCAGCAGGGCCCACATGGGGGGGGCGACGATCTTGATGCCCTGAGCGGCATAGCCGGCCAGATCGGCGGCGCTGGGCAGGTCGGCCGGGACGTTGGCGTCGTCCAGATAGACGGCCTGGTTGCCGAACTCGGGCTCGTGCTGGATCCAGTAGAGCACGTCGGGCTGGTTGAAGGACTGGGGGAACACCCGGCTGGCGGGCACGCCGGCGGCCTTGTATTCGTCGATCATCTTCTGGGCATAGTCTTCCTGGGTGAAACCGTCGAAGGGCATGGCCACGGCGGGGAACTTCAGTTCCGGGGTCATCTTCACGCCCAGCTTCTTGAACAGCTCGATGCTTTCCTTGTGGGTCATCAGGGTGCCGTCATAGGCATACAGGTCGGTGCGCCAGGCTGCGGTGCCGGTCTGGTATTCCTCGGGGGTCTTGGCCTTGGGGTTGGAGGCGTCCATCTTGCCCTTGAGGGTCTTGAACTCGGCCAGGGTGATGTCGCTGGTGCGGCACTCGGCGGAGGCAGCGGTCACCAGGTTGCCGGCGGCGTCGAACACGGCGGGGGTGAAGGGCTTGGTGCACTTGGCGGCCAGGTCGGTCACCAGGATGTTGGTGGTGGTGTGCAGGTCGTTCTGGGCGTGGCGGCAGACCAGTTCCTTGTCCTGGGTGAAGGTCACGTCGCACTCGACGATGCCGGCGCCCATGCGGGCGGCGGCCTCGTAGGATTCCCGGGTGTGCTCGGGGAACTGCATGGCGGCACCCCGGTGGCCGATGGAGAAATCGCTCTTCTTGAAGTCCATGCCCGCGCAGGACAGAAGCTTGTTCTTCAGGGGGCTGGGGTCCATGTCCTTCACCAGGTAGAAGGGACGGGGGCCCAGTTGGATGTTTTCGACGGCCAGGGCGTTGCCGGCCATCAGGGCGATGAGGGCAGCGGAAAGGGCTGCGGTCTTGCAGGCGGGGTGCATCAGGATTCTCCTTGAAACAGGTTTTGGGTTTTCTGCGTGGGGACGGGGAATGCCCCTCGGGCAGGCTAGGGGCACCAGGTTTCGGCACCGTGCCGGTTTGTTGATGGTTCGGTGACAGGAAAGCCGCCGGGACTGAGCCATTGGGCATACATCGACCGCCCTGGGGTCCCACCCTATACTTCCCCCGTCCATCCCCCGGCTCTCCCCCCGCCATGCCCTGCCGCACCGCCACTGAAATCACCGAACTTCTGGAAGGCTGGCTGGAGGCTGACTTCTCCTTCCGCAAGGTGGGCCCCACGGCGGAGAAGATCGCCGCCCTGTCCGTTTCGGACCAGGAGTTCATCCTGGACTGGGTGAAGCGGGTGGCCAGTTCCAATCTGGAGGTGGCCTGGCAGTTCGCCCGCCGGGCGCCGGACCTCATCGGCACCATGGACCGGCGCCTCATGGAGGCCTGGGTGCTGGGGGCCTGCGACGTGTACGACCGACAGGGCCTGCGCCACGCCCTGGTGGTCATGGAGGAGGCGGACCACTTCGCCGAACGGCAACTGGAAATGACCGCCGGGGTGCTGTTCGAGGACGTGGCCGGGGTGCTGGGCAACTTCCTGCGGGGCCTGTCCGGGCGGCGCCTGGCCCTGGAACAGGGCAAGCCCCCCCACACCGATACCGAGAAAATCTTCCTGCCCGGGGTGCTGGCCCGCTTCCCCGACCCGGAGGACAACTTCAAGCTGGCCAAGGCCATGGTGGCCCTGCTCTGGGCCCAGACCCGCTTCGGCACCTTCCGGGCGGACCTGCCCGCCGCCTGCGCCGGTTTTCCCGACCCGGCCCTGGCTCTGGGCCAGCTCCACGCCCTGGAAACCCTGCGCCTGTCGGCCTGCATCGCCCGGGAACTGCCCGGCCTGCATCGGGACATGGAACGGCTGAAGGGCCAACTGGGAGAGACCCTGCCCGCTGCCTGGGAGGGCTTCGCCCGCCGCCTGGCCGACCCGGAAGCCAGCGTGGAGGACAGCCTGATCCTGCTGGGCGACGCCTGCCGCCTGCCCCCCTTCGCGCCCTGGTGCTACCAGGCGGCATTGCGCCCGGAGGCCGTGGCCGCCGCCTTCGCCGCCCGCCAGGAAAAGGAGAAGGCCCGTCTGCGGGTGAAGCTGGGCGACCTGCTGGAAGAGCACAACCGGCTCCGGACGCCGGAGGGTGAAACCGACCCGGACAAACCCCAGGGCTACGACGTGGAGGTGCGCGACGAGGAAGGCCGCCTGGACCTGGAGCTCACCCTGGACGGCCTGCCCGTGGCCCCGCCCGAGGACGTGAAACAACTGCTGGCCTCCGTGTACCTGGATTTCGGCGAGATTCCCCCGGAATACCTGGTGCCCGCCGGGGAAGGGGACTACGACCCCAGGCTGCTGGGCGACACGGGCAAGGACCCGGACGCGGTGTGGCAGGGCACCTACCACGAGGAAGGGGCCCGCTTCTATTCCGAATGGGACATGGGTCGCCAGCACTACCGCAAGAACTGGTGCGTCATGCGGGAAAAGGACGTGACGCCGGTGTTCGACGACTTCCACCGCCAGACCCTGGACAAGCACGCCGGCCTGGTGAAGCACCTGCGCCACGCCTTCGAGGCCATGCGCGACGAGAACCGGCTGCTGAAACGCCAGGTCCACGGCGACGACGTGGACATCGACGCCCTCGTCGAAGCCCTGGCCGACGCCCGGGACGGCAGCGAGATGTCCGACCGGCTGTTCGTGCGCATGCACCGGGCGGAACGCAACATCGCCGTGGCCTTCATGGTGGACATGAGCGGCTCCACCAAGGGCTGGATCAACGAGGCCGAGCGGGAGGCCCTGGTGCTGCTCTGCGAAGCCCTGGAGCGGCTGGGGGACCGCTACGCCATCTACGGGTTTTCTGGCATCACCCGCAAGCGTTGCGAACTGTTCCGCATCAAGACCTTCGACGAGCCATACAACGCGGAAGTGAAAGCCCGGATCTCCGGCATCCGCCCCCAGGAATACACCCGCATGGGCTTCGCCATCCGCCATCTCACCGATCTGCTGAAGGGTGTGGAAGCCCGCACCAAGGTGTTGGTGACCCTGTCCGACGGCCGCCCCGACGACTACTTCGACGTGTACCGGGGCCAGTACGGCATCGAGGATACCCGCATGGCCCTGCTGGAAGCCCGGCGGGCCGGCGTGCACCCCTTCTGCATCACCATCGACCGGGACGCCCGGGACTACCTGCCCCACATGTACGGCGCCGCCCGCTACATCATCCTGGACGACGTGAAGGACCTGCCCTTCAAGGTCTCCGACATCTACCGGCGGCTGACGGCCTGAGCCCGCCGCCGGTGCAGCGGGGAATCAGCCCCGGCGCCGCCGGGCGACGAAGCCCACCAGGCCCAGGCCGGCCAGCATGAGGGCCCAGGTTTCGGGTTCGGGCACGGGGGCGGCGGGCAGGTGGCCCTGCACGTCCATCTCCACCAGGTAACCCCAATGGGGGGAACCGGCGTTCACGGTGTAGCGCACGTAGCGCGCCGTCAGCCCAGAGGCCATGCTGCCATCGGCCACGTCGAGCACGGCGCCGTACTTGATGCCGGCAACACCGGTCTGGGACAGGTCCGGTTCCGTGCCGTATCCGCCGACGGCCACCGTGGTCCAGCCCAGGCCGTCGGCGCTGACCGACAGGGTGAAGGGGTTGTAGTAGGCGTACACGCCGTACAGCTCGACGCGATCCAGCACGTAGGCGTCCGCCAGGTCCACCTGGACCCAGCCCGCATAGGTGCCGTAGTTCCAGGAGTTGAGGCCGGTATTGCCGGTGGCGCCGTAGTCGCCGTCGAGGATGTTGGAGGCGTCGTACTTGTCATGGCCGCAGCCCAGGTAGCAGCCCTGGGCGCTGGCGGAAACCCCAGGCAGATCGGTGAGTTCCAGGGCACCGGCGGAAGCGGTGGGCAACAGCAGGGCAAGCAGGGCGGACAGGGTTGGGCGATACATGGGACGACCTCGTTTGGGTTTGACAGTGAGGTCAGCTTAACGGCCCGCCCGCCGGCGGGGCATCCCCTGGCCGGGGGTGTCGGTCAGCCTTACACCAGGCCCATGTTGCGCGCCGTCAGAGCCGCTTCGGCCCGGGAGGAGACATTGAGCTTGCGGTAGATCTCCTTCACGTAGGAGGGCACGGTGTTGGCGCTGATGCCCAGCAGGCGGGCCACCTCGGCGGTGGTGAGGCCCTTGGCGATGAAGCGCAGCACTTCCGTTTCCCGTTCCGTGAGCACCGGGGCGGCCATCTCCGGGGCTACCCGGAAGTGGGACAGGAGCTTGCGGGCCACGGCCGGTGACAAAGGCGGACGGCCGGCGATGATGCCTTTGAGCAGTTCGATGATGGAGGCCTGGTCCTGGTCCTTGAGCAGGTAGCCCTGGGCCCCGGCCCGCAGGGCGGGGAAGATGTGCTGATCGTCGTCGAAGATGCTGGCCACCACGCTCACCGTGCGGGGGGAGCGGAAATTCAGTTCGGCGATGAAGTCCACGCCGTTGCCGTCGGGCAGGCCCAGGTCGATGAGGGCCAGCTCCGGCTCGGGAAAGGCGGACAGGGCCTGGCGGGCCTCGGCCAGATTGGCGGCCCGGCGGACCTGGATGCCCGGAAAGGTGGTGGTGACGGCCTGGGTCAGCCAATCGGCGGCTTCCGGCACGTCTTCGACAAGTAAACAGGTTTTCATGGGGTGACCTCCTGGACCGAACGATACCCATCCCATCCCCTTCCGGGTATCCCCGGAATCAGGGGGTGACTCCCCGGTTCGTGGGATACCGGGAATCGGCCCGGGTGCTCTACAGTTATAACTTTTGGCATAGTGAGCCCCCATGTCCCCTCTCCTGGAACCCCGCCACGTCGTGCTCCTGCTGCTTGCCGGCCTGGGCAGTGTGGGGGCCGCCGCCGGTGAAAGCCTGCCCGCCGCCTCGGCCCACGGGCTGGACGGCATGGCGCCGGCCGGACGCTGGGCGGCCCGCCTGACCGTGCTGCGCAACACCTACGACCACCGTTACGACGACGGCCATTCCCGGGTGGACATGGACGCCGACTACAACGCCCAGTTGGCCGGGGCCGGGTTCAACGTGACGGTGGATAGCCACGTCACCACGGAATTCACCGAACTGCTGCTGGGTTATGGGGTCACCGAGAACCTGACGGTGGGCGCCATCCTGCCCTATGCCCGCACCACCAACCGGGTGCGGCTCAACGACACGGGCCCGGTGAACAGCGCGGTGTTGCAGGGTCTGCTCACCGGCGTCCTGGGTTACGACAGCCTGGGCAACACCAGCGTAGGCGGCATGGCCGACCCCACCCTGGGGGCCCTGTGGCGCTTCCACAAGGGCGAAAAGGACAGCGCCATCGCCGGCTTCGGCGTGCGTTTCGGGGTGGCCGGGGCCGACGACCCGGACAATCTGGCCGACGTGCCCCCGGGCGACGGCAGCACGGACCTGCGTTTCCGCCTGGAGTATTTCCGCGACCTGGGCCGGGGCTGGGACCTGCGCCTGCTGGCCGAACACCAGGTGCAACTGCCCGACGAGATTCGCGCCCGGCCGGGCAACCCCCTGACCACCCCGGCGGCGGCCACGGAAATGCTCAAGCGCAACCTGGGCGACTACCAGGAGTTCGACCTGGAAGTGGGCAAGGCCTGGGGCGACTGGCGGGCCTCGGTGACCTGGCACCGTTACCAGGAAGCCAGCGACCGCTACACCTCCCGCATCGGCAGCGACACGTCCTTCCTCAACGCCAACACCCGCACCATCGCCGACCAGGCCCGCTACGGCCTGACCTGGAGCGGCATCCGGGCCTGGCAGGCGGGCAGGCTGCCCCTGCCCCTCATCGTCAAGCTGGAAGTCCAGGACGCGGTGGCGGGGCGCAATTTCGTGGACGTGACCGACGTGTACCTGCGCGTCACCAGCTTCTTCTGATCGGCCATGGCCGGACTGGCCTCCTGCTTGCGCTGCTGGCTGCTGCTGGCCCTGCTGCTGGCCGGCCCGGCCGGGGCCCAGGACGCTTCAGTTCAAGTGCTCGACCGGGCCCGTTTCACCGTTTCGGCCTCCCTCCTGCCCCCCGACGCCGGGGGGGTCGAACTGACCCTGCCCGACGCCTGGATGGAACGCCGCCCCGATCAGGCCCGCCGGGACGTGGCCCATGGCTGGTATTCCCTGGTTTTCTCCACGCCGGCCGGGAATGCGGTCCAGGCGGTGTACCTGCCCCGTCTGGGCCTCAACGCCCAGGTGTTCATCAATGGCGCGGCCATCGGCTCCGGGGGGCCCTTCGCCGAACCCGTCGGACGCAACTGGAACCGCCCCCTGCTCTTCACCATCCCCCATGGCCTGCTGCGCCCGGCCGGCCGGGAAAACCGCCTGGACATCCGCCTGCTCTCCCACCCCTACACCCAGGCCAGCCTGGAACCGGTCCAGGTGGGACCCGAGCCCCTCTTGCGCCAGCGTTACGAGCAGGCCCTGTTCTGGCGCATCAACCTGAACCAGGCCGCCACCCTGATCATCGCCGGCATGGGGTTGTTGATGCTGACCCTGTGGTGGCAACGGCGCCAGGAGGTGGCCTATGCCTGGTTCGGCTTGTCTTCCCTCATCTGGGCCGCCCAGTCGGCCAACCTCTACCTGCCCGCCGCCCCCCTGGACACCGCCGCCTGGGAGATCCTGGTGAACGCCAGCTTCCAGGTGTTTTCCGCCCTGCTGCTGGCCGCCCTGCTGCGCTTTTCCGGGGCGGGGGGCCGCCCCCTCATGCCCTGGCTGTGGGGCTCGGCCCTGGCCGCGCCCCTGCTCCTCGGCTTGGTCCCGGCTCCCTGGTTCCTGCCGGCCAGCACCCTGCTGCACGGCATCACCCTGGTGCTGGCCCTGGCGGTGCTGGCCCTGTTGATACGGGCGGCCTTCCGCTGGCACAACCGGGATGCGGGGGTGCTGGTGGCGGCCATGGGCCTGGTGGTGCTGTTCGGCGCCCACGACCTGCTGAAGCATGGCCAGACGGGCCTGTTCCCGGCCGACGTGCATCTGCTCCACTACAGCGCCCCCCTCATCTTCCTCATGGTGGGCCTGGTGATGACTTCCCGCTTCGTCACCGTGCTCAACCAGTTCGAGGACCTGAACAACGATCTGGAAGCCCGGGTGGAAGCCAAACAGGCGGAGTTGATGGAAAGCACCCAGCGCATGCACGCTTTGGAGACCGAGCAGGCCATCGGTGAAGAGCGGGAGCGCATCTACCGGGACCTTCACGACGACGTGGGGGCCAAGCTCCTGTCCCTGGTCTACCGGGCGGGCAATCCGGAAAACGCCGGCCTGGCCCGTTCCGCCCTCCAGGATCTGCGCGACGTGGTGTCCATCATTCAGCCGGAAAATCTGACCCTGGAGGCCCTGGGCGCCGACTGGCGGGCCGAATGCGAGCGCCGGTTGAGTGATGCCGGCATCGAACTGGAGTGGATCGGCGAAGGCGAACTGGATGGCCATGCCCTGAGCCAGCCCCAGGCCCTCAACCTGGGACGCATCCTGCGCGAGGCGGTGAGCAACCTCATCAAGCATGCCCAGACTTCCCGGGCGCGCATCCGCCTGGCCTTGGAGCCGGATGGGCTGGCCCTGGAAGTGCGCGATTTCGGTGTCGGCTGCCCCGTGCCGGCCGGGCAGGGCAATGGCCGGGGCCTGCGCAACATGGCCATGCGCGCGGAGCGCATCGGCGCGGTATTCGAACAGCAGGGGGCTACCCAGGGCGGCTGCGCCATCCGCGTCTTCCTCACCAACCGTCAGCTGGCGGGCCCCGCCGGCTGATCGCCGGGGGACCCTCAGCAGATCAAAGCACGGCCAGATTGTCGCGATGGATGAGTTCCGGCTCGTCCACGTAACCCAGGATGGCCTCGATATCGGCGCTGGGCTTGCGCAGGATGCGGCGGGCTTCCTCGGCGCTGTAGTTGACCAGGCCCCGGGCCAGGTCCTTGCCGTGCTCGTCGAGACAGGCCACCACGGCGCCCCGCTGGAATTCGCCCCGCACCTCCACCACGCCGATGGGCAGCAGACTCTTGCCCTGGTGGGTAAGGGCCTCGGCAGCCCCCTGGTCGAGCACCAGCTTGCCGCTCACCTGGAGGTGGTCGGCCAGCCACTGGTGACGGGCAGCCAGGGGGGCCTGGCGGGCGATGAGCTGGGTGCCCAGGGCTTCGCCCAGGGCCAGCCGCTCCAGCACGTCCTGTTCCCGGCCGCTGACGATGACGGTGTGGGCGCCGCTGCGGGCGGCCCGCTTGGCGGCCAGGATTTTGGTGATCATGCCGCCCGTGCCCACGCTGGAACCGGCGCCGCCGGCCATCTCTTCCAGGGCCGGGTCGCCGGCCTCGGCCTCGTGCACGAAGCGGGCGTCCGGATTCTTGCGCGGGTCGGCGGTGTAGAGGCCCGGCTGGTCGGTGAGGATGATCAGGGCGTCGGCCTCAATGAGGTTGGCCACCAGGGCGCCCAGGGTGTCGTTGTCGCCCACCTTGATCTCTTCGGTGGTCACCGTGTCGTTTTCGTTGATGACCGGGATGACCTTCAGGTCCAGCAGGGTGCGCAGGGTGGAGCGGGCGTTCAGATAACGCTCACGGTCGGCCAGGTCGGCATGGGTGAGGAGGATCTGGGCCGTGCGCAGGTCATGGGCCCGGAAGCTGCGTTCATAGGCTTCCACCAGGCCCATCTGGCCCACGGCGGCGGCGGCCTGCAATTCGTTCAGGGCGCTGGGCCGCTTGGCCCAGCCCAGACGCTGCCGGCCTTCGGCGATGGCGCCGCTGCTGACCAGCACCACTTCCTTGCCCAGGGCGGTGACCCGGGCGATCTGGGCAGACCAGAGGGCCAGCCGGGGGTGGTCCAGACCCCGTCCCTCGTTGGTGACCAGGCTGCTGCCCACTTTCACCACCAGGCGGCGCGCCGCCGCGATCACCGATTGGGCCATGCTCATTCGTCCTCGTCGTCCAGGGCGCCATCTGCCGGCGCCGAATCATCGGAAGCGGCATTGTCCACGGCCCGGCGGCTTTCTTCCAGATGCTCCATGATGGCGAACACCAGAGGCTTGCAGCCTTCGCCGGTGATGGCCGAGATGGCGAACACCGGACCCTCCCAGCCGAATTCCCGGACGAAGCCGGCGATGCGTTCGGAACGCGCTTCAGCGTCGATCAGGTCGGTCTTGTTGAGCAGCAGCCAGCGGGGCTTGCGGTGCAGGGCTTCATCGTACTTGCGCAATTCTTCCACGATGGCCCGGGCCTCCCGTACCGGGTCGGTCTCCGGATCGAAGGGGGCCAGGTCCACCAGGTGCAGGAGCAGCCGGGTGCGGGCCAGGTGGCGGAGGAACTGGTGGCCCAGGCCGGCCCCCTCGGCGGCGCCTTCGATGAGGCCGGGAATGTCGGCCACCACGAAGCTGCGGTCCTGGTCCACCCGCACCACCCCCAGGTTGGGGTGCAGGGTGGTGAAGGGGTAATCGGCCACCTTGGGCTTGGCGGCGGACACGGCACGGATGAAGGTGGACTTGCCGGCGTTAGGCATGCCCAGCAGGCCCACGTCGGCCAGCACCCTGAGTTCCAGACGCAGGCGCTTTTCTTCACCGGGCTCCCCGGGGGTGCACTGGCGGGGCGCGCGGTTGGTGCTGGACTTGAAGTGCAGGTTGCCCAGGCCGCCCTTGCCGCCCCGGGCGAGCATGGCCTTCTGGCCGTCCCTGGCCAGGTCGGCCAGCACCTCGCCGCTTTCCTCGTCGTGGACCACGGTGCCCACGGGCACCCGCAGGACCAGGTCGTCGGCGCCCTTGCCGTAGCAGTCGCTGCCCCGCCCCTGCTCCCCGTTACGGGCCCGGAACGCCCGGGTATAGCGGTATTCCACCAGGGTGTTGATGTTGCGGTCGGCCTGGGCCCAGATGCTGCCGCCCTTGCCGCCGTCGCCGCCGTCGGGGCCGCCCATGGGGATGAATTTCTCCCGGCGGAAGGAGGCGCAGCCGTTGCCGCCGTTGCCGGCGGTGACGTCGATGGTGGCTTCGTCGATGAATTTCATGGGCGGAGGCTTCCTGGAAACAAAAAAGCCCTATCCGGGGATAGGGCTCCTTGGCTGGCCGAAGAACCGGTCAGGCGGAGACGGGCACCACGCTGACGGTACGGCGCTTGTGGGGACCCTTGACGGTGAACTCCACCACGCCGTCGATCTTGGCGAACAGGGTGTAGTCCTTGCCCACGCCCACGTTCAGGCCGGGGTGGAACTGGGTGCCGCGCTGGCGGACCAGGATGTTGCCGGCGGGCACGAACTGGCCGCCGTAACGCTTGACGCCCAGGCGCTTGGATTCGGATTCGCGGCCGTTACGGGAACTGCCGCCTGCTTTTTTGTGTGCCATGTCTCTATTCCTCGCTCAGGCAGAAATCACGCAACGGCAATACCGTCGATGCGGATTTCCGTGAAGTTCTGACGATGCCCCTGGGTCTTGCGATAGTGCTTGCGGCGGCGCATCTTGAAAATCATCACCTTGTCGTGGCGGCCGTGGGCCAGCACGGTGGCCTTGACGGAAGCGCCGGCCAGCAGGGGGGTGCCCACCTTGATGTCGGCCCCGTCGGCCACCATCAGGACATCCTTGATTTCCACTTCGCCGCCCACTTCCACGGGCAGGCTTTCCACCTTGAGTTTGCCGCCAGCGGCCACCTTGTACTGCTTGCCACCGGTCTTGATCACCGCGTACATGCCTGTCTCCAAAACTGGGTCGATCCGGAAAACGTGGCACTATATAGGAAAGCAATCGGCATTGCAAATCAAAGAGCTATTGCCCGCAAACCGGCCCGGGGCGGTATAGTTTCCCGCCCCAACTTCGCGCATTCCCCTGACGCGTGGCATCCACCCGGGAAATCGATGTCTTCCTCGCCGGAGTCGAGCGGCGGGCTTTCAAGCATGCCCTGTTCGCCACCCAGGACCAGCATGCCGCCCTGGACATCGTGCAGAACGCCATGCTGAAGCTGGTGGAGCGCTACGCCGGCAAGCCGGCCGGGGAACTGCCCCCGCTTTTCCAACGCATCCTGCAGAACGCCATCTACGACCACTTCCGCCGTGCCCGGGTGCGCGACTTCTGGGTGCGCCTGGTGGCCCCGGTGGCCGACAAGGACGAGGAGCCCGGCGAAACCCTGGAAGCCCTGGCCGGCCACAGCGAAGCCGCCGGGCAGCGGGGCCCCGAGGAGGAGGTGTCCGGCCGGCAACGCCTGGCCGCCATCGAGAAAGCCCTGACGGCGCTTCCCGCTCGTCAACGCCAGGCGTTCCTGTTACGTTACTGGGAAGAAATGGACGTGGCCGAAACTGCCCGCATCATGGGGTGCAGCGAAGGCAGCGTCAAAACCCACTGCTTCCGCGCGGTCAACGCGCTGGCGGCCAAACTCGGCGAAATGGGCATCAAACCGTGAACGAAGAGCAACTGGGGCGGAACATCCGGCAGGCCCTGGATGCGGGGCTGGACGACCTGGGCGGCGACGTGGCTGCGCGGCTGGCCGTTGCCCGGCTGACCGCCCTGGAACACCGCGGCCCGGTCGGACGCCCCACCCCGGTGCTGACCCTCGCCCGACAACATCCCTGGCCTGGGGCCCTGGCGCTGCTGGCCATCCTGGCCGCGTTCCTGTGGGTCACCCGGCCGGCGGACACCCCGGCGGAAGACGGCAGTGTGGACATCCTCCTGCTCACCGGCGACATCCCCCCCCAGGCCTATGCGGATTGGCGCCTGGTGCATCAGGAGGACGTGGGACCCGTATGCTTCGCCACCTTCTGATCGCCCTGCTGTTGGCCTCCGTCCCGGCCGTGGCCGCCGAGGTCCGGCCCTGGCAGCGCCTGAACCAGGCGGAGAAGACCGCCCTGGCGCCCCTGGCGGCCGACTGGGACTCCCTGCCGGATAAGCAGCGCGAACGTCTGCTGGTGGTGGCCAAGGATTACCCCAGTTTGAGTCCGGACCGGCAGAAGCTTCTGCACGCCCGCCTGCGGGCCTGGACCCGCATGACCGCCGAGGACCGGCAGATCGCCCGGGACAACTACCGCAAGATCCAGGCCCTGCCCAAGCAGGACCAGAGCAGCATCCGCCAGCAGTGGCTGGACTCCCTGTGCCGTGAGTTCGGCGGCCCGGACAAACCCGAACCCTGATGCTCTCCACCACCCCGGGCCTGGCCAGAAGACTGGCCTGTGCCGTCTACGAATCCCTGCTGCTGGGAGCGGTGCTGTTCGTCTCCGCCTTCCCGGTGGTGCCCCTGCTTCAGGCCACGGTGCCCGGTTGGACGACTCCCCTCCTGCGGCTTTGGCTGGTGCTGGTGGCCGGTCTGTATTTCACCTGGTTCTGGCGGCGGGGCCAGACCCTGGCCATGAAAACCTGGGGCATCCGGCTGGAATCCGCCGGGGGAGGGCCTCCCACCCTTGCCCAGGCCTGGATGCGCTTCGCCTATGCCGGGCTGTGCCTGGCCCCCCTGGGCCTGGGCTGGTGGCTGGCCCTGCTGCGCCGGGACCGGCAGTTCCTCCACGACCGGCTGGCCGGCACCCGGCTGGTGCTGGCCCGGATCAGCGCCGCTCCATCCACCACAGGGTCAGGCCGGCGGCCAGACTGAAGGCCAGGATGGGTGCCAGGGCGGCGACCGGCGCGGGCCAGTCCTGGAGCTGGGCCACCTGGGCGGACATGCGGTTGAGCAGATGGAACCCCAGGCCCAACAGGATGCCGGACAGCAACCGGCCCCCGGCTCCGCCCACCCGGGGGGGGCGGAAGGCGAAGGCCAAAGCGAGCAGCAGCATCACCGGCGCGGCCACCGGATAGGCCAGTTTGCCCCACAGGGCCAGCCGATAGCGTTCCGCGTCCTGGTGGTTCTCCAACAGATGATCCACGTAAGCGCTCAGGGTGGTGATGGCCATGCGTTCCGGCGCCACCATCAGCACCGCCAGCAGATCCGGGGTCACGGCGGAGGCCCAGGTCATGGTCTCCAGGACCGAGGTCCGGGTGCCCGTCTCGCCGATGATGGTCTGGGTCACGCCGCGCAGGTGCCATTCCCCGTCTCGCCATTCCCCCGACTCGGCCCGGCGCAGGGCCCGCAGGTGGAAATCGGTGTCGAACTCGAACAGGCGCACGTCCACCAGGGACGCATCCGGACGCAATTCCCGGATGTTGATGAAGGTGCGCCCATCCTTGGCCCACAGGCCGGTCTGGAACTCCTGGGCCACCACCCCGCTGGTACTGCGCAGCTTGAGTTGCTGGGCCGCCCGTTCCGCCATGGGGATCACGTATTCCCCCAGGAGCAGGGTGGCAAAGCCGATGGACAACCCCAGGCCCAGCATCCAGGTGGCCAGCCGGGCGGTGGCCAGCCCCCCGGCACGCATGACGGTGAACTCCGAGGCCAGGGCCAGCCGGTTCCAGGCGAACAGGCCGCCCACCAGCAGGGCCAGGGGCACCAGTTCATAGAGTCTGGCCGGCACGTTCATGGCCACGAACAGGCTGGCCATGAGGGGCGTGTAGGAGTCGGTATGGGCATCCGACAGTTCGGAAATGAAATCGAAGAAGGAAAACAGGGCGGTGAGGGCCAGCAGGGCCAGCAGGGTGGCGCCCAGGATTTCCTTGATGACGTAACGGAAGAGGATGCTCATCGCGCCCAGGGCCCCCGGAAACGGTGCCAGAAGAAGGCCGTCAACACCAGTGCCATGGCGCCATGGACCGCCAGCAGCCCCTGACCGGCGCTCAGGGAGGCCCGACCCACCCACCCCTCGGACAGACCCACAAGATTGTTGTACGCCACGTAGATGAGGATGGCGAAGACCACATTCAGGGAACGTCCTGCCCGGGGATTCACATAGCTCAGGGGCACGGCCAGCAGACAAAGCAACAGGGCGGTGAGAGGGTAGCCCACCCGCCAGACCCATTCGCCCATGTTGCGCGGTGTGGGGTCCTTGAGCAGTTGCGCCACCCCCAAGGTGCGCGGGCTGGCGCCTGCGGCCTCCACCACCTGGGGCGGAATGCGCACGGCGTAGCGGGAAAAGCCGGTCACCCAGAAATCCGCCTCACCGGGCAGGCCCTCGTAACGCCTGCCCTGCTCCAGAAACAGGAAGGAATCCCCGTTCTCCACCTGGCGGACCACGCCCTGGCGGGCCACGGTCACCCCCATGCGCCCCCGCTCCCGGGACTGGATGAACACGTTGCCCACGTCCCGGCCGTCCTCCGACAGGGTTTCCACGAACACCACCCGGCGGCCGTCCCGGTCCTCGCTGAAGACGCCGGGGGTGAGGGCGGAAACCCGCTCCTTGCTTTCCAGGCCCCGCTCGAACTCGGCCTGCTTGCGCGCCGACCAGGGGATGCCTTCCAGGCTCACCAGGGCGATGATGGCCACCACCGGCAGGGCGAAACGCAGCACTGCCCGGGCCCAGCCCAGGGGTCCCACGCCGCCGTTGAGCCAGATGATGGCCTCGCTGTCCCGCCACAGCCGGGCCAGGCTCATGAACACGCCGATGAACAGAGCCAGGGAGAGCAGCACGGGCAGGAAGCGCATGAAGCCGAAACCCAGCAGGGGCAGCACCGCCTCACCGGCCACGTCGCCCAGAGCGGCCTTGCCCAGCACCCGCACCAGGAGGACCACGGCGAAGATGGCGGCCAGGGCGGCAAAGGCCATGCTGGCCAGGGCGGCCATCTCTCTGGACAGGGCCCGCTCGAATCGATGGGTATGCGCCATGACTTTGACTATTTGGAAAAGGCCTGCCGATAATCCGGGGGATACCCCGGAACCCGGGCAGACATAACAGGTCTCGACATCTATTCAAGCCAGGAGAATTGCATGGAAATCGGCATCAAAAGCGGCAGCCCGGAAAAGCAGCGCAGCGCCTGCGTGGTGGTCGGCATCTTCGATCATCGCAAGCCGAGCCTGGCGGCGGAGATCATTGACCAGTCCTCGGGCGGCTATCTGGCCGACATTCTCCGGCGCGGCGACATGGACGGCAAGCCGGGCAGCAGCCTGTTGCTGCACAACGTGCCCGGCGTCCTGTGCGAACGGGTGCTGCTGGTGGGGCTGGGCAAGGAACGGGAATTCCGCGACAAGCAGTATCGGGACGCCGTGCGCGATGCCATCCGCGCCCTGGCCGACACCGGCGTCAGCGATGCCACCCTCTACCTGGCCGAGATCCCGGTGAAAAAGCGGGAACTGGCCTGGAACGTGGAACAGGCCGTGCTGGTGGCCGAGGAAACCCTGTACCGCTTCGAGCAGATGAAGAGCAAACCTGAAGAGGGGCGCAAGAGCCTGCGCAAACTCACCCTGGCGGTGCCGCGGCGGGGCGAGCTGGCGGTGGGCGAGGCGGGTGCCGCCCGGGGCAAAGCCATCGCTGCCGGCGTGAAGCTGGCCAAGGATCTGGGCAACCTGCCCGGCAACGTCTGCACCCCCACCTACCTGGCCGACCAGGCCAATATCCTGGCCAGCCAGGCGGGCCTGGCCATCCAGGTGCTGGAGCGGACCGAAATCGAGGCCCTGGGAATGGGCTCCTTCCTGTCCGTGGCCAAGGGCAGTGACGAGGCGCCCCGTTTCATCATCCTCGAATACCAGGGCGGCCCCAAGGGCGCCAAACCCGTGGTGCTGGTGGGCAAGGGCATCACCTTCGACTCCGGCGGTATCTCCATCAAGCCCGCCGCCGAGATGGACGAGATGAAGTACGACATGTGCGGCGCCGCCTCGGTGCTGGGCACCCTGGCCGCCGTGGCGGAACTCAAGCTGCCCCTCAACGTGACGGGCCTCATCCCCACCTGCGAGAACATGCCCTCCGGGCGGGCCAACAAGCCGGGCGACGTGGTCACCTCCATGTCCGGCCAGACCATCGAAGTGCTCAACACCGATGCGGAGGGCCGCCTGATCCTGTGCGACGCCCTCACCTACGCCGAGCGGCTGGACCCGGCCTGCGTGGTGGACATCGCCACCCTCACCGGCGCCTGCGTCATTGCCCTGGGCCACGTGGCCACGGGCCTGCTGGCCAACGACGACGGCCTGGCCCGGGAACTGCTCCATGCCGGGGAAGAGGCCTTCGACCGGGCCTGGCAACTGCCCCTGTGGGACGACTACGCCGAGCAGTTGAAGAGCAACTTCGCCGACATGGCCAACATCGGCGGCCGGCCCGGCGGCACCATCACTGCCGCCGCCTTCCTGGGCAAGTTCGCGAAGAAATACGAATGGGCCCACCTGGACATCGCCGGCACCGCCTGGAAATCCGGCAAGGAGAAGGGCGGTACCGGCCGGCCCGTGCCCCTGCTGGTGCACTTCCTGGCCAAGCGGGCCGAGAACGGCTGAACCGGCCGGGCGGTGCGGTTCGTTCCGCTCACCACACCCAACGGCCGGGTGGGGGCACTGGGTAGGATGTGGTGAGCCAAGCGAACCGCATCGACTCGGGCGGCTGGCGTTGCGGTGCGGTTCGTTCCTCACCACACCCTACTCCCGGAACACCGCGTAGGATGTGGTGAGCAAAGCGAACCGCATCAACCCGCCGCAAACAACCAGCCTGCCCGCTCCTCAGGGAATCAGGATCGTGTTGGCGGGCTCGGCCAGCAAGTCCGGATAGTTGCGCGAGAAGTGCAGACCCCGGCTCTCGAGCCTGGCCCGGGCACAGCGCACGATGAGGTCGGCAGTCAGCACCAGGTTGCGCAGTTCGATGAGGTCGTTGCTCACCCGGAAATTGCTGTAGTACTCGAAGATTTCCTCGTTGAGCAGGGCCAGCCGGTGGGCGGCCCGCTCCAGGCGCTTGGTGGTGCGCACGATGCCCACGTAGTCCCACATGAAGCGGCGCAACTCGTGCCAGTTGTGGGCGATGACGATCTCCTCGTCGGCGTCGGTGACCCGGCTCTCGTCCCAGGGCGGCACGGTTTCCTCCGGTCGGATTCCAGCGGCGGCGATGTGGGCGGCGGCGGCCCGGCCGTAGACCAGGCACTCCAACAGGGAATTGCTGGCCAGCCGGTTGGCGCCGTGCAGGCCGGTGCAGGCCGTTTCGCCGATGGCATACAGCCCCTCGGCATCGGTCTGCCCGTCCCGGTCCACCAGCACGCCGCCGCAGGTGTAGTGGGCGGCCGGCGCCACGGGGATCCACTCCCGGGTGATGTCGATCCCCAGTTCCAGGCAGCGGGCGTGGATGGTGGGGAAGTGGCCGACGATGAACTTGGCCGGCTTGTGGGTGATGTCCAGGTAGACGCAGTCCAGGCCCCGCTTCTTCATCTCGAAATCGATGGCCCGGGCCACCACGTCCCGGGGCGCCAGTTCCGCCCGCTCGTCGTGCTCGGGCATGAAGCGGGTGCCGTCGGGCAGGCGCAGCAGGGCCCCCTCTCCGCGCATGGCCTCGGTGATGAGGAAGGACTTGGCGTGGGGATGGTAAAGACAGGTGGGATGGAACTGCACGAACTCCAGGTTGGCCACCCGGCAACCCGCCCGCCAGGCCATGGCGATGCCGTCGCCGGTGGCCGTGTCCGGGTTGGTGGTATAGAGGAAGGCCTTGCCTGCCCCGCCGGTGGCCAACACCGTGGCGTTGGCCTGGAAGGTCCCCACCCGGCCGCTGGCCGTATCCAGGACGTAGGCGCCGTGGACCCGTCGCCCGTCCCGGCCCAGACGCCGGTCGGTGATCAGGTCCACCGCGATGTGCTGGGTGTAGAGGGTGAGGTTGGGCCGCCTGGACAGGCGGGCCAACAGGGCGTCCTGGACCGCCTTGCCGGTGGCGTCGGCGGCATGCAGCACCCGGCGGCGGGAATGGCCGCCTTCCCGGGTCAGGTGGTAGGCAGCCCCCTCCACGTCGAAGGGCGCCCCCTGGCCGATCAGCCAGTTCACCGCTGCGGGGGCGGACTCCACCACGTGGCGCACGGCGGCCTCGTCGCACAGGCCGGCACCGGCCACCAGGGTATCGCGCACGTGCTCGTCGAAACTGTCGTCGCTGCCCAGCACGGCGGCGATGCCGCCCTGGGCCCAATAGCTGGAACTGTCCGCCGCCGCCTTCTTGGTGACCAGGGCCACCCGCATGTTTTCGGGCAGGGACAGGGCCAGGGTCAGGGCCGCCAGACCGGAACCGATGATGAGAACGTCGTGTTGCCGCATGTTGGATCGGGAACTTATGGAGGCGACCCCCGGTCCTTTGGGCCGAAGGTCAGGGATGGGCAGTTATACTCGCCGCCGTGTTGGATGCATAGCGGCGGGAGCCCACCAGTGACTGGAAATCAGGGACGACAATGAGCGACCGGGAAATCGACCTTCAATTGGTCGAGCGGGTACGCAACGGAGACAAGCAGGCCTTCGGGATCCTGGTGGACAAGTACCGCCGCAAGCTGCTCCGTTTGCTGTCGCGCATGGTGCGCGACCCGGACGAGATCGAGGACATCGCCCAGGAGACCTTCATCAAGGCCTACCGGGCCCTGCCCCAGTTCCGGGGCGATGCGGCCTTCTACACCTGGCTGTATCGCATCGGCGTGAACACGGCCAAGAACTATCTGGCCACCCGGGGCCGGGCCATGCCCACGGTCTCCGACCAGGCCCTGGATGATGAGGACGAGCCGGATGAGCGGCTGGTCGCGAAGGATTTCGGAACACCGGAATCGGAACTGCTGTCCAAGCAGGTGGCGATTGCGGTGAACGAAGCGGTGGAGGCCCTGCCGGAGGAACTGCGGCAGGCCATCACCCTGCGTGAAATGGAAGGCATGAGTTACGAGGAGATCGCGGAATACATGCAATGCCCCATCGGCACGGTCCGCTCCCGGATTTTCCGGGCGCGGGAAGCCATCGCGGCGAAACTGCGGCCCATTCTGGGGACATCGGAAGACAGAAGGTGGTAACCATGACAAATGCAATGAAAATCCCGGCACAGCATGCCCAGACTGAAGACGACAACCTCTCCGCCCTGTTCGATGGAGAACTGGACGACCCCGGTGCCCGGGCCATCCTGAAGGATCTGTCCCGGGACCCGGAGCGTTGCCGGCGCCTGGCGGAATACGCCCTGATCGGCGACAGCCTGCGAGGTCTGAACCGGGACGCCCCCCACCTGACCACCCGGGTCATGGCGGCTCTGGAACAGGAGCCCACCGTGCTGGCCCCCATGGCCCGGCCCAGGGACCGCCGCCCGGCCTTGTGGCTGGCGGCCGCCACCGTGGCGGCCATCACCTGGGGGCTGTGGAGTGTGTCCCCCCGCCAGGATGCCCCGGCGGCGCCGATGGCTGCGGCCCCCGGCCAGGCGGGCAACGTGCTGCCCTATCTGGAGGCCCATCAGGACTTCGCCCAGGCCGTGGTGGCGCCATCCGAAATGCAGTTCACCCGGGTCAACCTGGCGGGAGTCGGCCAGTGAGGGCCGCCTGGCTGCTCTGCCTGGTCGCCCTGGGCGCCCGGGCGGGCGACCCGCTGCCCCCCGCCGAAGCAGCCGTCTGGCTGCAACGCATGGCCGACGCGGCCCGGCACGTGGGCTATGAAGGCGTGTTCGCCTTCCAGCACGGCGACGCCCCCCTGCAATCCCTCATGGTCAGCAACCGGCCCGCCCCGGCCGGCAAGGACAGCCGCCTGCTGGCCATGGACGGGGAACAGCGGGAGGTGCGCTGTTCCCAGGGTATCTCCCTGAGCATGCAGACGGCGGGCGGCCAGGTGAAGGTGGAGCGGCGCCTCAACTCCCGCCACTTTCCCGACCTGCTGCCGGCCAACGCCACCCCCCTGGCCAACTGGTACAACGTGCGCCTGGGGGAGGTCGGCCGGGTGGCCGGTCTGGACTGCCGCCAGGTGGAGCTCACCCCCCGGGACGCTTTCCGCTGGGGCTACGTGCTCTGCGCGGAAAAGGAAACGGGCCTGCCCCTCAAGGCGATGATGATCAACGACGCCGGCAAGCCCCTCATGCAGTACGCCTTCGCCGAGGTGAAGCTGGGCGCCCTGCCGCGCAACGCGCCGCCCCCCGCCCAGACGGCCAGTGAAGCGGCCCGGCCCGTGGCCGCCGGACGGGTGGGCGTAAAAAGCCTGCCCCCGGGCTTCACCCGCATCACCGCAGTGAAGCGCCAGTTGCCCAACAAGCCGGGGGAAGTGGAGCACTGGGTGTTCAGCGACGGCCTGACCCACATCTCCCTGTTCCTGGAAAACGCCGCCCAGCCCGTGGAAACCCTGCGCGGCCAGAGCAAGCTGGGCATGATCAACATGCTCACCCGACAGGTGGGCGCCATGCAGGCCACGATTCTGGGGGACGCCCCCTGGCCGGCGGTGGAAGCCATCGCCATGAACCTGGAAGCCCGGCCCGGAACCGTCGCCAGCGGAAAATGATCGAGACCCCCGCCCGCATCACCCGCGTGGACGGCGACGGCGCCTGGGTGACCAGTGCCGCGCCGTCCTCCTGCGGCGCCTGCGGCGGCAAGGGCTGCGGCTCCTCGATCTTCGCCCGGCTCTGGCACCCCCGGGAACCCGAATACCGGGTGGACAACCCCATCGGCGCCAGTCCCGGCGAGGCCGTGGTGGTGGGTGTGCCCGACGGCGCCCTGCTGGGTGCGGTGCTGGCCGGCTACGTGACCCCCCTTCTGGTGCTGCTTCTGGGTGCCGGAATCGGCCAGGCGTTTTTCGGGGAACCTGGGGCCATCCTGGGCGGTCTGTCCGGACTGTTGCTGGCCGCTGCCTGGCTCAGGCGGCGTCGGCGCCCCGGCGCCACCCCCGTGGTGCTGCGCCGGGACGATACCCTCCCCGGTCAAGCCTGTGCATCCCGCCGGGGTGGCTGAGCAAGCTGTTCCGTTCCAGAAGCTATTCGATAGAGGTGTGACATGAGGACATGGCTGGCCCTGCTGGGCCTTTCCCTCGGTTTCCTGGCCACCGGCGCCCGGGCCGAACTCCCCGATTTCACCAACCTGGCCGAGGAGCAATCCCCCGCCGTGGTGAACATCACCACCACCCAGGACGCCAAGCAGACGAAGCGTGGCCACAAGATGCCTGAGCCGGACGACATGATGGATTTCTTCCGCCGCTTCATGCCCCCCGAGGGCGAGCGCTTCATGCCGCCGCGCAGGGGCCAGGGCTCGGGCTTCCTGATCTCCGCCGACGGCTACATCCTGACCAACACCCACGTGGTGGACGACGTGGACGAGGTGGTGGTGAAGCTCAACGACAAGCGGGAATTCCGCGCCAAGGTCATCGGCAGTGATGACCGCACCGACGTGGCCCTGCTGAAGATCAACGCTGAAGGCCTGCCCCGGGTGACCGTGGGAGACCCCGGCCGGTTGAAGGTGGGCGAGTGGGTGCTGGCCATCGGCGCCCCCTTCGGCTTCGAGAATTCGGTCACCGCCGGCATCGTCTCGGCCAAGGGCCGGGCCCTGCCGGACGAAAACTACGTGCCCTTCATCCAGACCGACGTGGCGGTGAATCCGGGCAATTCCGGCGGCCCCCTGTTCAACCTGAAGGGTGAGGTGGTGGGCATCAATTCCCAGATCATCTCCCGCAGCGGCGGCTACATGGGCCTGTCCTTCGCCATCCCCATCGACGTGGCCATGGACGTGGCCGAGCAGTTGAAGTCCCAGGGCAAGGTAAGCCGGGGCCGGCTGGGCATCGTCATCCAGGAGGTCACCGCCGACCTGGCCGACTCCTTCGGCCTCAAGGATGCCCGGGGCGCCCTGGTTTCCGACGTGGAAGCGGGCAGTCCGGCGGACAAGGCCGGCGTCCAGGTGTCCGACATCGTCCTCAAGTTCGACGGCAAGCCGGTCAACGCCTCCATCGACCTGCCCCGCCTGGTGGGCGCCACCAAGCCCGGCACCCGTTCCACTCTGACCATCTGGCGCAAGGGGGCCATCAAGGACCTGACCGTGACCGTGGGCGAAGTGCCTGAGGAGAAGATGGCTGCCGGCAAGGCACCGGTGGCCAAGAAGACCAACCGGGCCGGCCTGGCGGTGACCGAACTGACCAAGGAGCAGAAGTCCATCCTGAAGATCGGCAACGGCGTCCTGGTGGAGGAAGCCACGGGCATCGCCGCCCGCTCCGGCATCCAGTCCGGCGACGTGATCATCGCCGTGAACAACCAGGAGGTGGACTCGGCCGACGACCTGGCCAAGCTCATCAACGACCCGGCGCGCAAGAGCGTGGCCCTGCTGGTGAAGCGGGGCGAGAACGCCCATTACGTCTCACTGCGCCTGGACAAGTGATCCGCCTGACCCTTTACGGGCGCCCCGGCTGCCACCTGTGCGACGACATGCTGGCGGCCCTGGCGCCCCACCAGGCCAGCCTGGGCTTCGCCCTGGACGAGGTGGACGTGGATACCGACCCGGCCCTGGCGGCCCGCTACGGGGTCCTGATCCCGGTTCTGGCCTGGGGCAGCCGGGAGATCTGCCATTACCGTCTGGACGCGGAGGCCCTGCTGAAGACCCTCAGGAATCCTGGAGAAGACGGCTAAGCCCCTGTCGTTTCAGGTAAAATCCCGGCGTTCCCCCTTTTCCAGAGGCACGGTTTCGTGCCTCGTGTTTTTTCATGCAAAGAAACACCCGCAATTTCTCCATCATCGCCCACATCGACCACGGCAAATCCACCCTGGCCGACCGGATCATCCACAGCTGCGGCGGCCTGGACGACCGGGAGATGGAGGAACAGGTGCTGGACTCCATGGACCTGGAGCGGGAACGGGGCATCACCATCAAGGCCCAGACCGCCGCCCTGCTCTACAAGGCCCGGGACGGCCAGGAATACCAGATCAACCTGATCGACACCCCCGGCCACGTGGACTTCTCCTACGAGGTGTCCCGCTCCCTGTCGGCCTGCGAAGGGGCCCTGCTGGTGGTGGACGCCTCCCAGGGGGTGGAAGCCCAGACCGTGGCCAACTGCTACACCGCCATCGAACTGGGCGTCGAGGTCTTTCCCGTGCTAAACAAGATCGACCTGCCCTCCGCCGACCCGGAGCGGGTGATCCACGAGATCGAGGACATCGTCGGCATCCCCGCCGACCACGCCGTGCATTGCTCGGCCAAGACCGGACTGGGCATCCAGGACGTGCTGGAGGCCGTGGTGGCCCACGTGCCGCCGCCCCGGGGCGACGAGAACGCACCCCTGAAGGCCCTGGTGATCGACTCCTGGTTCGACAACTACGTGGGCGTGGTCATGCTGGTCCGCGTGGTGGACGGGGTGCTGAAGCAGAAGGACAGGATCCGCCTCATGTCCATCGGTGCCGACTATCTGGTGGAAAACCTGGGGGTCTTCACCCCCAAGTCCCTGCCCCGCACCCAGTTGTCCGCCGGCCAGGTGGGCTTCGTCATCGCCGGCATCAAGGAACTGAAGCACGCCAAGGTGGGCGACACCCTGACCCTGGCCGCCAACCCGGCCGCCGAGCCCCTGCCCGGCTTCAAGGAGATCAAGCCCCAGGTGTTCGCCGGCCTGTATCCGGTGGAATCCCACGAATACGACAGCCTGCGCGACGCCCTCACCAAACTCCAGCTCAACGACGCGGCCCTGCAGTTCGAGCCGGAAACCTCCCAGGCCCTGGGCTTCGGTTTCCGCTGCGGCTTTCTGGGCCTGTTGCACATGGACATCGTCCAGGAACGCCTGGAGCGGGAATACGGCCAGAACCTCATCACCACCGCCCCATCGGTGGAATACCAGGTGATCATGAAGGACGGCTCCATGATCGACGTGGAGAACCCCTCCCTGCTGCCGGACCTGTCCAAGATCGAGGAGATCCGGGAGCCCATCATCACCGCCACCATCCTGGTGCCCGAGGATTACCTGGGCAACGTCATGACCCTGTGCAACCAGAAGCGGGGCGCCCAGGTGGACATGAAATACATGGGCCGGCAGGTGCTGCTCAAGTACGACCTGCCCCTCAACGAAGTGGTGCTGGATTTCTTCGACAAGCTCAAGTCCACCAGCCGGGGCTACGCCTCCCTGGACTACGACTTCAAGGAGTTCCGCGCCGACGACCTGGTGAAACTGGACGTGCTGGTGAACGGCGACAAGGTGGACGCCCTGTCCCTCATCGTGCACCGCTCCACCTCCCAGTACCGGGGCCGGCAACTGGTGGAGAAGATGCGCGAACTGATTCCCCGGCAGATGTTCGACGTGGCCGTCCAGGCCGCCATCGGCTCCCACATCATCGCCCGGGAGACGGTGAAGGCCCTGCGCAAGAACGTGCTGGCCAAGTGCTACGGCGGCGACATCACCCGCAAGAAGAAACTGCTGGAAAAGCAGAAGGAAGGCAAGAAGCGCATGAAGCAGGTGGGGAACGTGGAAATTCCCCAGGAAGCCTTTCTGGCCATCCTCCAGGTCAGCGACAAATAAGCCGCCTGGCACCGGGGCGCTGCCGCCCCGGTTCCGAGCCTGGCCGGAATCAGGCCCGGCGCCGCCGGGCGGCCAGGGAAATCATCGCCAAACCGGCCAGCATCAGGGCATAGCTTTCCGGTTCCGGCACGGCAGCGGTAAGTTGCAGGGTGCGCAGGCTGGAAATCGTGGTGGTGTTCCCTGCCCCAAAGGGACCGTAATTGATGCCGATGAAGGCCGAATCGAAGTCCGCCAGATTCAGGTTGCCAGGCAGACTGCCCCCCGAACTGAACACCGTTCCCCCGACGTCGACGAATCCCAGGTAGATGTAATTGGGGGTCAGTCCGGCAAAGCTGCCGGTAGACGCAAGCGGCCCGCCGCCGCTGAGGGGCTGGAAGGTGTAGAGGGAATCGCCCACGGGAATGCTGTGGGGCGGGTTGACCGAGTCATACAGGGCCAGATCGCCCGGGACGGTGGAAGACACCGTGTTGCCGCCGATGGTCAGGGTCAGGGCACTATAGGCATTGTCAAAGATGTTCTGGGTGCCGCCGTTGTATGCCGTGGACTGGGCCGCCACCCCGGTATCGTAGGTGAAGCTGCCGGTGAAAGCGGTGTTGGCCGCCACGCCCCCCATCGCCATGGAGGTCAGGCCGGAAAATTCATAGGTCACGATGGTGGCGCCCGCAGAGGTTGCCATCGTGGACAGGAGCAAGGCGGTGGCCAAAGGCACGATTGCGGATGCAGGACGGGAAAAGAACATGCAAGACTCCGAGAACAGGATGAGACGGGTGATGGGCTTGCCAAGCCTGGGGTGCCCGGCAACAATTTGTGTGACTTTATTACACGACAAAGACGAAGCACAAGCTCCAGCCGCGCACGATCGGGAGCAATCCCCTGTCGGCAGCGGGGCGAGGCTATGAACTTCCCGGTAGAATCCGGGTCGCCATGACACCTCTAACCAGAACCTGATTACATGAACTTCGCCCTCATCCTCTTCGTCGCCCTGGTGGTTACCGGGGCCATCTGGCTGTTCGACCACCTCTTCCTGGCCAAGGGCCGGGGGGCGGAAGCCAAACTGCCCGTGCTGGTGGACTACTCCAAGAGTTTCTTCCCGGTCATCCTGATCGTTTTCCTGCTCCGCTCCTTTCTGGTGGAGCCTTTCAAGATCCCCTCCGGCTCCATGCTGCCCACCCTGCTGATCGGCGACTTCATCCTGGTCAACAAGTATGAGTACGGCATCCGCCTGCCGGTGATCAACAAGAAAGTCATCGCCCTGGGTGACCCCCAGCGGGGCGACGTCATGGTCTTCCGCTTCCCCAGCGATCCCTCCCTGGACTACATCAAGCGCGTGGTAGGCGTTCCCGGTGACGTGGTGGAATACGTGGACAAACGGCTGGTGATCAATGGCCAGCCGGTGAGCTATGTGGCAGACGGAAAATACGAGTACACGGGCCAGGGCCTCAACTTCATCCGCGCCGACACCTGGCGGGAAAAACTGGGCAACCATGAGCACGTCGCCATGGTCCAGGCGGACATGCCCCCGGTCATCGTCCACCAGGTGGAGGGCAATTTCCCCCACCGGGACAACTGCCAGTACAACGACAGCGGCTTCCGCTGCACCGTGCCCGAGGGCCACTATTTCATGCTCGGTGACAACCGGGATGCTTCCAACGACTCCCGCTACTGGGGTTTCGTGCCGGACGAGAACATCGTCGGCCGGGCTTTCTTCATCTGGTGGAACTTCGATGATTTCCTCAACATGCTGAAATCCTTCACCCCACCTACCCGTATCGGCTCATCCATTCCGTGAGGCAACCATGAAAAATCAGAGGGGTTTCACCCTGACCAACCTGTTCGTGCTGCTCTTCTTCATGGGCTTTGGCGCCTATGTGACGGCCCGCCTCCTGCCCGCCTACATGGATTACTGGACCATCGAACGGGCTTTGAGGAACATCGTCGAAGAGCCCGAAGTGGAAAAGATGAAGGAACGGGATATCCGCCAGCGCTTCGGTAAGGATCTACATCTGAACAACGTCGATGCCGTCAGCGAAGCGGACCTGGTGATCGAGCAGATCCCTGAAGGCCTGCGCCTGTCCATCAGCTATTCGGTGAAGGAACCCTTCATGGGCGAGGTGAGCCTGTGCATGGACTTCGAGCCCGAAGCCAGCAGCAAGTAAAACCACCATGGCAGCGGAACTGGTGAGTCTGGAATCCCGGCTGGGCCATGCCTGGCAGAACCGGGATCTGCTCATCCAGGCCCTGACCCACCGCAGCCACGGCGCCCGGAACAACGAGCGCCTGGAATTTCTGGGCGACGGGGTCCTCAATTGCGTGGTGGGGCTCATGCTGTACCAACGCTTTCCCGCCCTGCCGGAAGGCCGCCTGTCCCGGCTGCGGGCCAATCTGGTGAACCAGGACTCCCTCCACGCCATCGCCCTGGAACTGGAACTGGGACCCCACCTGCGCCTGGGGGAAGGGGAACTGAAAAGCGGCGGCGCCCAGCGTCCTTCCATCCTGGCCGACGCCCTGGAATCCCTGCTCGGCGCCACCCTGCTGGACGGCGGCTTCGAGGCGGCCCGATCCCTGGTGGAACGCCTGTTCACCCCGGCCATCAGCGCCATCAATCCCAGCCAGCAGGGCAAGGACGCCAAGACCCGCCTCCAGGAATGGCTGCAACCCCGCCGTCTGGGCCTGCCCGCCTATACCCTGATGGATACGTCCGGCCAGGCCCATGCCCAGACCTTCCACGTGGAATGCCGCATCGACCCCCTGGGCGTGGCCACCCGGGGCCAGGGCGGCAACCGCAAGGCGGCGGAGCAGATGGCCGCCGAGGCGGCCCTGGCCATCCTGGAAAGCCGTGCCACCCTGCCCCGGGGGCGGGCGGCGTGACCCCCGGCTTCCGCACCGGCGTGATCGCCGTGGTGGGCCGGCCCAACGTGGGCAAGTCCACCCTGGTCAACGCCCTGGTGGGGGCCAAGGTGAGCATCGTCTCCAGCAAGCCCCAGACCACCCGCCACCGCATCCTGGGGGTGCGCACCGAGGACGACGCCCAGTTCATTTTCGCCGACACGCCCGGCTTCCAGACCCAGTACAGGAACGCCCTCAACCAGGCCATGAACCGGGCCGTGACCCAGGCCCTGGCGGAAGTGGACCTGGTGCTGTGGCTGGTGGAGGCGCGCAAGTTCACCCCCGCCGACGCCCGCATCCTGCCCCTGCTGCCGCGGGACAAGCCGGTGGTGCTGGTGGTGAACAAGGTGGACACGGTGGCCGACAAGGCCAGCCTGCTGCCCTACCTGCAATCCGTGTCCGGCCAGTTCCCCTTCGCCGAGATCGTCCCCCTCTGCGCCGAGAAGGAGAAGGACGCCCTGCGCCTGCCGGCCATCCTCAAGCCCTATCTGCCCGAAGGGGAGCCCTGGTTCGCCGAGGACGACGTCACCGACCGCAGTTCCCGCTTCCTGGCCGCCGAAATCGTCCGGGAAAAGGTGTTCCGCCTCACCGGCGACGAAATCCCCTACGCCGTCACGGTGACCATCGAGAGCTTCGAGGAAGAGGGCGGTCTGTTCCGCATCGGCGCCGTGGTCTGGGTGGACCGGGACACCCACAAGCCCATCGTGCTGGGCAAGGGCGGCGAACACATCAAGCGCATCGCCACCGAAGCCCGCCAGGACATGGAGAAACTGTTCGACCGCAAGGTCTTCCTCAACCTGTGGGTCAAGGTGAAGGGCGGCTGGGCCGATGACGCCCGGCTCATCAAGCAGTTCGGCTACGAGTAACCCGCCCCGGGGGCCATGAGCGAGCGCATCGACCACGAGGCCGCCTTCGTCCTGCACAGCCGGCCCTGGCGGGAAACCAGCCTCATCGTCGACGTGCTGTCCCGCCATCACGGCCGCCAGGGCCTGGTGGCCCGGGGCGCCCGGCGCCAGACCTCGGGACTCAAGGCCCGGCTCATCCCTTTCCAGCCCCTGGACCTGTCCTGGTTCGGCAAGGGCCAGTTGCGCACCCTCCACGCCGCCGAATGGCAGGGGGGCAGCCTCATGCTGCGCGGCCACGCCCTCATGTGCGGCTTCTACCTGAACGAATTGCTGCTGCGCCTGCTGCCGGAAGGGGACGCCCACGAGACCCTGTTCGACCGTTACGTGGCGGCCCTGGACGCCCTCAACGCCCGCAACGACGTGGAACCGGTGCTGCGCCTCTTCGAGCGGGACCTGCTGGCGGAACTGGGCTACGCCCAGCCTTTGGGCCATCTGGTGGACGGGGGGCGGCTGGTTCCGGCCCAGCGCTACGGCTACCGCATCGGCGAGGGCGTGGTGCCCCGGGAAGGGCGGGAGACGGGCTATCTGGGCAAGACCCTGCTGGACCTGGAAAGGGGGGATTTATCCGACCCGACCACCCTGGCCGAAGGTAAACTCCTCATGCGCGGCCTGCTGGCCCACTACCTGGGCGACAAGCCCCTGGCCACCCGACAACTCCTCATCGACCTGCAGAAAATATGATCAAGCTCGGCGTCAACATCGACCACGTGGCCACCCTGCGCCAGGCCCGGGGCACGCCCTATCCCAGTCCCGTTCAGGCCGCCCTCATGGCCGAAGGGGCCGGCGCCGACTCCATCACCCTGCACCTCCGGGAAGACCGGCGGCACATCCAGGACGCCGACGTGTACATCCTGCGCCACATCCTGCAAACCAAGATGAACCTGGAGATGGCCGTCACCGACGAGATGCTCAACATCGCCCGGGAACTGGCCCCCCAGGACTGCTGCCTGGTTCCGGAGCGGCGGGAGGAACTCACCACCGAAGGCGGCCTGGACGTGGCCGGCCAGTTCGACAAGGTGCGGGCCGCCTGCGACGTCCTGGCCGAAGCGGGGGTGCGCGTATCCCTGTTCATCGATCCGGAAGCCCACCAACTGGAAGCGGCCAAGTCGGCCGGCGCTCCGGTGGTGGAAATCCACACCGGCCGCTTCGCCGACGCCGAGAACGAGGCCGAGGCGACCCGGGAGCTGGCGCGCATCCGCAGCGCCGTCGAGACAGGACTGGGCCTGGGGCTCCAGGTGAACGCCGGGCACGGCCTCCACTACCACAACGTCCAGGCCGTGGCGGCCATCCCCGGCGTGGTGGAGCTGAACATCGGCCACGCCATCGTCGCCCAGGCCCTGTTCTCCGGCTGGGAGAACGCCGTGCGGGAGATGAAGCGGCTCATGTGCGAGGCCGCGCGCCGCTGACGGCAGCCTGACCGGCCTACCCCATGTGCGGGGGGTAGGCGTTGGGGTATGCGGTGCGGTTCGCTTCGCTCACCACACGCCACCTGTGGCCTGCTGTAGGGTGTGGTGAGCGCAGCGAACCGCACCAAGCGGAATCGGGCAGGGTGCCGCACCGCCCCCCGGGTCAATCCCTTCCAGGTCCCTCAGGCGGGCAGGATTTCCTGCCACAGGGTGAAGCACACCTCCCCGTCCAGGTTGCGGGTCAATTCCAGGCCGTATCCCAGGCCCTTGGCCTGCTTGGCCGCTTGGTAGAGGCCGATGCCCAGGCCGTCATGGGTGGACACCGGGGCGTGGAACAGCTTGTCCATGACCTCCGGCGGGGCGGCCGCTCCCGAGTCGCACACGGTGAGACTGGGCAAGGGATTGGTGACCAGTTCCACCCGGATGCCCACGTCCGGCTGTCCCACCCGCTTCCTCAAGGCGTTCTGGATCAGATTGTCGGCCACGCTGTCGAACAGTTCCTGGGGGAGCCAGAGCATGGTGTCCGGATCATCGATATGGAAGCTCAGGGTATCCCGGGCATAGCGGTTCTTCAGGTTGCGCCACCATTCCCGGGCCAGAATCTCCCGCCGGTCCGCCGCCTTCTCCGGGGATCTCAGCTTGTCCAGGGTGATTTCCAGGCGCTTGGCGATCTGGGGCAACTGGCGTTGCATGAGGGTTTGCAGCGACATGGCCTGCTCGGGCAGGCTGTGTTCGGCGGCAGAACACAGGGTCTTCAGGGACTGGAGCAGGTTCTTCACGTCATGGGTCAGTCGGGACCCCGTCTCGTAGATGGCCTGGGTGTAGGCGTTGGCCTGCATGGCCCGTTCCCGGGTCTTGGCGGCATGGAAGTAGCCGATGATCTCGGTGAGCAGGCGCAGGTGCAGGGCGAAGGCCGGGTTCACCGGGGCATCGGTATAGAAATGCACCTCCACCCCTTCGTGGGCGAAGGACACCATGTGCCGGCTTTGCACCCCCAGTTCCCCCTTGCTGTGGCCGGTCCGCCAGGTGACCCCCGTGGACCAGGGCAGGTGGGTGAAGCCGGCCATGGCTGCGCGCAGGAACAGGTCCGGGTCCCGTTCCCGCTCGGCGGCGTCGGACAACTGCTTGAGCCACTCCTCCAGGGGCAAGCCCAGGGACAGCACGTAGCGGGAGAACAGGTGGCGCAGCCCCGAAGTCTCACCCCGGGGCTGCCATAGCCAGGCGATGATGAGTAGGGACAGGACCAGGGTGCTGACACTGATGAAGGTCCCATGGGCATAGTCGGTATGGGTGAGGTGCATGGCAGCGAAGCTGCCCAAGGCCAGTACCCCGATCACCAGCACGAACAGCAGGGTATAGAGCAGGTCCAGCACCCCGGTGGTGCGAGCCAGTCTGGGAGGTGCCAGCAGGGCCACCACCAGGGGCAGCAGCAGCAGGCCTTCGCGCAGCAGCACCGGTTGGCCGGCGTCCAGGACGGGCAGGCCGAAACCGTGGGGCAGCATCCAGGTGAACAGCAGCAGGAGCAGGTAAAGGACGGCCAGCCACAGGCCCACCCGCTCCCGCACCGCCTTCACCCCCACCGCCACCCCGCCCAGCAAGCCAGCCAGAAGGACGCTCCACAGGGCCACCGCCCAGATGTTGTCCAGGAAGGCCAGAGCCCCCCCCACCGCCAGAACGCCCGCTGCCCGGGGCAAAGGCAGTTTTTCCTGGCCGCTGAAAAAGGGTTGCCAGAGCAGGAAGGCCCCGTAATGGGCCAGCAGCATGGCCTGGCCCCAAGCTTCGTTGAGCCCCCAGACCACAGCCACGTGCAGGCTGACCAGCATGAAGGCCAGGATGCGGTTTCCGTAACGCCAGAAACGCAGATGGCTGGACACTCGGGCAGGCAGGCTGGCCTGTCCGTCCCCGACCGGGGACGGTGCTTGCGCCATGGGTTCGCTGACGGGGGCTGACATGGGGGGGTATAACGGCGGTGGGCGTCTAAAATTGAGTACACTAAACCCACGAAGCGACGAAATCTCAATATTGGACGACGAATAATCGTCAGTCCTGGTATGACCACACCAGCAACTCCCTGTTTTCCCGCACCGCCCTCAAGGCCCACAACTTGCTTGTCATACCGACCATGACTGAAGCACCCCGCGGATTCACCCTGATCGAACTGGCCATCGTGCTGGTGGTGATCGGCCTGTTGCTGGGGGGCATCCTCAAGGGCCAGGAACTGATCGAAAGCGCCCGGGCCCGTAACCTGATCTCCCAGTTGGACAGCATCAAGGCAGCCTATTTCGCCTTCCAGGACAAATACCGGGCGGTGCCCGGTGACTACCCCGGCCATCTGGCCCACGCCAACCTGTCCGGCATCGCCGGTCGGCAGGTGGGGGGCAACGGCGACGGCGTGGTGCGGGACACGCCGGCCGCCCGGGAAAGCCTGCTCGCCTGGGTCCACCTGTCCCATGCCAACCTCATCTCCGGCAACTACCAGGCCGCCGGCAGCCAACCCGACCCCCAGGGTGAATGGCCGCGCAATCCCTACGGCGCCACCTTGCAACTGCAATACGACGACCAGTTCACCGGGTCCGGCGGCATGCCCCGCCTCAACCTGAAGACCGGCAATCAGGTGCCGGCCCGCACCCTGGCCGAAATCGATCGCAAGATCGACGACGGCCGGGCCAATTCCGGCCAGTTCCGCTTCAGTGCCTTCGACGGCGGTGGCGGCCCCCCCAGCGACAGCCGCTGTTTCGACCCGGCCAGCGGCCTGTGGCGGGCGGCCGACAACGAGGCCAACTGCGGCGCGGCGGCCTTGTTCTGAAGGGCCTCAGACCAACAACATCTCGGCCGCGGCCAGGGCCTCGGGCCCTCCACGCAGCAACAGGATGTCGCCTTCTTCCAAAGCCGTGTCCGGCCCGGCATCGAAGGCTCCCCCACCCGGCCGGCGGAGATTCACCAGCACCACGCGCATGGCGGAGATATCCAGCTCCCCCAGGGTTTTGCCCAGCGCCTGGCTTTCCTTGCCGATCCGGACAGAAGTGAGCCGCTCGCCACCGGCATCTTCCGCATCCTCGTCGGTCAGTCCGCGAAAATAGCCACGCATGGCCCCATAGCGGGCCTCACGGACCTGGCGGATGCGCTTGAGCACCCGCCCCAGGGGCACCCCGGCCATGAGCATGGTCTGGGTACCCAGCATGAGGGCTCCCTCCATCACCTCCGGCACCACCTCGCTGGCCCCCGCCTCCCGCAAGCGGTCCAGGTCGTTCTCGTCCACGGTGCGGACGATGACCGGCGCGTCGGGTTTGAGGCGCTGCACGACGGCGATGATCTTCAGGGCTGACGGGGTGTGGGCGAAACTCACCACCACCGCCCGGGCCCGATGCACACCGGCAGCCATGAGCACCTCGGCCCGGGTGGAATCGCCGAACACCACCCGGTCACCGGCCTGGGCGGCGGCCCGCACCCGGCGGGGATCATGGTCCAGGGCGATGAAAGGGATGCGTTCCGTCTCCAGCAGCCGGGCCAGACTCTGGCCGCTGCGCCCGTAACCGCACAGGATCACGTGCTTCTGGATGCCGAAGGCCCGGGCGGCGATCTCGTGGACGCCCCGGGCCTGCTCCATCCAGGCCCCGCCCTCCAGGCGCCGGGCCAGGCGGGCACCGGCCAGGAACAGCAGGGGGGAGGCCAGCATGGACAGCACCATGGCCGCCAGCACCACCTGGTAGGTGTGGTGATCCAGCAAACGGTTGCCCAGGGCCAGGGCCAGGAGGACGAAACCGAACTCGCCGGCCTGGGCCAGGCCCGCCCCCACCCGGGCCACCACCGCCCAGGACTGGGTGAACAGACCGGCCAGGAGGGCGATGACCAGGCCCTTGCCCAGGATCAGGGCCGCCAGGACGGCCAGCACCACAGCCCAGCGCTCCGCCACCACGCCGGTGTCCAACATGAGCCCCACCGACACGAAGAACAGCCCCATGAGCACGTCCCGGAAGGGGCGGATGTCCGCCTCCACCTGGTAGCGGTATTCCGTCTCGGCGATCAGCACGCCGGCCAGGAAGGCGCCCAGGGCCAGGGACAGGCCTGCCCGGTCGGTGAGGTAGGCCAGGCCCAGGGTCACCAACAGCACGTTGAGCATGAACAGTTCGGCGGACTTGGCCCGGGCGACGAAATGGAACCAGGGGCGCATGAGTTTCTGCCCCAGGGTCAGGATCAGCAGCAGGGCCAACACCGCCTTCAGGCTGGCGAACACCAGGGCCTCCCCCAGGCCACCGCTCTGGGCCAGGGCGGGAACGAAGATGATCAGGGGCGCCACGGCCAGGTCCTGGAACAGCAGGATGCCCAGGATGAGCTTGCCCGCCTCGCTGTCCAGTTCGTCCCGCTCGGCCAGAAGCTTGCTGACGATGGCGGTGCTGGACATGGCCAGGACCCCGCCCAGGGCCAGGCCTGCTTCCCACCCCAGGCCCAGCACCTGGCCCAGGATCATGACGCTGAACATGCTGATGGCCACTTGCAGCCCCCCCAGGCCGAACACGGCCTGGCGCATGGCCTTCAGGCGGCCCAGGGAGAATTCCAGGCCGATGGAGAACATGAGGAACACCACCCCGAACTCGGCCAGACGATGGGCGGGGGACTCAGCGTCCATGTGCGGCAGGAAGGGCCCCAGCCCCACCCCGATGAGCACGTAGCCCAGCAGGGCCGGCAGGCCGGCGGCTTTCAGCCCGGCCACCGCCAGAACGCCGGCGGCCAGCAGGATGAGGGTCAGTTCCAGGGTGGTGGGCATGGAGAGGCGCTGGGCATGCGGCTATACTTGCGCCCCATTATGACATCCCAGCCCCCTGCCCCCGCCGACATCCTGGCCCTGGCCCGCCGCACTCTGGAAATCGAGGCGGCCGCCGTGGCCCGCCTGGAGGAACGCATCGATCAGGATTTCCTCAAGGCGGTGGACATTCTCCTGGCCTGCAACGGCCGGGTGGTGGTCTCGGGCATGGGCAAGTCCGGCCACATCGGCGGCAAGATCGCCGCCACCCTGGCCAGCACCGGCACCCCGGCCTTCTTCATGCACCCGGCCGAGGCCAGCCACGGAGACCTGGGCATGATCACCGGCCAGGACGTGGTCATCGCCCTGTCCAATTCCGGGGAAAGTGCCGAGATCGCCAGCATCGTGCCCCTCATCAAGCGGCGCGGCGCCAAACTCATCAGCATGACGGGCAATCCGGCTTCCACCCTGGGGCGGGAAGCGGACATCCACCTCAACGCCGCCGTGGACCAGGAAGCCTGCCCCCACAACCTGGCCCCCACCGCCAGCACCACCGCCGCCCTGGCCCTGGGCGACGCCCTGGCCGTGGCCACCCTGTTCGCCCGGGGCTTCACCGCCGAGGATTTCGCCCGCACCCACCCGGGCGGCGCTCTGGGCCGCCGCCTGCTGGTCCACGTGCGGGATCTCATGCACAGTGGCGAAGCCCTGCCCGTGGTGGGCCTGGACGCCAGCCTCAAGGACGCCCTGCTGATCATGACCCAGAAAGGACTGGGCATGACCGCCATCACCGACCACGGCCTGCGCCTGGTGGGCATCTTCACCGATGGCGACCTGCGCCGTCTGCTGGACCACGACGTGGACGTGCGGGAGCTGAAGATCGCCGACGCCATGAAGCGCCATCCCCGCACCGTGTCCCAGAACGCCCTGGCGGTGGAAGCGGTGCGCATCATGGAGGAGACCCGGGTCAACGGCCTGCTGGTCCTGGACGACGAGGGCCGCCTCACCGGCGCCCTGAACATGCACGACCTGCTGCGGGCCGGAGTGGTATGAGCGGCCTGGACAACCTGACCGAGGACGTGCTCGCCCGGGCCCGGCGGGTGCGCATGCTGGTCTTCGACGTGGACGGCGTGCTCACCGACGGCAGCCTGTTCTATGACGACCGGGGCGAGGAATACAAGGCCTTCAACTCCCGGGATGGCCACGGCATCAAGATGTTGCGGGCCAGCGGCGTGGAAACCGGCATCATCACCGGCCGGACTTCCCAGATCGTTCTGCACCGGTCCCGCAACCTGGGCATCGGCCACATCTACCAGGGGGCCGAGGACAAGCTGGAAGCCTTCCACCACCTGTTGGAGAAAACGGGGCTGGACCCCATGCAGATCGCCTACATGGGCGACGACGTGGTGGATCTGCCGGTCATGCGCCGTTGCGGCCTGGCCATCACCGTGCCGGACGCCCCCCGGGAAGTGAAGGCCCGCTGCCAGGTGATCACCCTGGCCCATGCCGGCCGTGGCGCCGCCCGGGAAGCCTGCGAACTGCTCATGGCCGTCCAGGGCACCTGGGCCGCCCAACTGGCCCTTTACGACCGATGACCGGCGTCGGTTACCACGTCAACTGGACCCCCCTGGGGCTGGCCCTGATCCTGGCGGCCCTGGGCACTTGGCTGAATGTGGTGAGCCGGCACACGGAAACGGTGGACAATGCGGGCTTCACCCACGACCCGGACTATCTGGTGGAAAATTTCGACGCCCTGGCCTATGACCTCCAGGGCAACCCCCAACACCGCCTGACCGCCACCCGCATGACCCACTACATGGACGACGACACCACGGTGCTGGACCAGCCGGGCTTCCAGTCCCTGGACACCCGGGCCCGGGCCGAGGTCCACTCCCGGCGGGCCCTGATTTCAGCGGACGGCAAGCGGGTGTTCTTCCTGGACCGGGTCCGGGTGAACCACCTGCCGGCGGGGGCAAACACTCCCATCACCGTGGAGACGGATTACCTTCAGGTCACGCCGGAGATGCGCACCTTGGAAACGGACCGTTCCATCATCCTGCGCCAGGGCACCGCCCAGGTCGGCGCGGGACGGCTTTTCATCGACGGCAAGGCCGGGACCGTGTCCCTGTCCGGCCAGGTACGGGGAACCTATGCACCGGCCCGCTGAACTGCTGCTCTGCCTGGCCCTCCTGGCCACCGCCCTGCCGGCCCTGGCCGAAAAGGCCGACAAGGACAAACCCGTCAACCTGGAGGCAGACAGCCTGCGGGTGGACGACGCCAGCCGCACCGCCGTATACGAGGGCCACGTCGTGCTCACCCAGGGCAGCCTCATGCTCACGGCCGACCGTATCGAAGTGCGCCAGGACGGCCAGGGCTTCGCATCCGGCGATGCCAGCGGCAAGCCGGCCTATTTCCGGCAGAAGATGGACGGCCGCAACGAGTATGCCGAAGGCTGGGCGGAACGGATCGAATACGACAGCCGGGCGGAAAAACTCCGCCTCACCGGCCAGGCACGGCTGAAAAGGGGCGAAGAAGAACTGCGTGGCAACCTGATCGCCTACGAAGGCAAGTCGGGTTTCTACCAGGCCCAGGGCGGCAACGGCCGGGTCCGCGCCGTGATCCGGCCCAAGAGCCTGAGCGGCGGGACAGCGGTCAAACCGTGAGCCTGCTGCGCGCGGAACAACTGGCCAAGCGTTACAAGGCCCGCCAGGTGGTGGCCGGCGCCGACATCCAGGTGGCCAGCGGCGAAGTGGTGGGCCTGCTGGGCCCCAACGGCGCCGGCAAGACCACCTGCTTCTACATGATGGTGGGCCTGCTGCGTGCCGATGGCGGCAGCATCTGGCTGGACGACACCGAACTCACCCGCCTGCCCGTATTCCAGCGGGCCCGCCTGGGCCTGTCCTACCTGCCCCAGGAACCCTCCATCTTCCGTCGCCTGTCGGTGGCCGAGAACATTGCTGCCATGCTGGAACTCAAGGGCTACACCGATGCCGAGGTGGACACCCGCCTGGAGAACCTGCTGGAAGACCTGCACATCACCCATCTGCGGGATGCCCCCGCCGTGGGCCTGTCCGGTGGCGAGCGGCGACGGGTGGAGATCGCCCGGGCCCTGGCCACCTCACCCCGCTTCGTCCTGCTGGACGAGCCCTTCGCCGGCATCGACCCCATCTCGGTCATCGACATCCAGAAGATCGTCCGTTTCCTCACGGAGCGGGACATCGGCGTGCTGATCACCGACCACAACGTGCGCGAGACCCTGGGCATCTGCAACCGGGCCTACATCCTCAACGAGGGGCAGGTCATGGCGGCCGGGACCCCGGACGAAATTATTTATAATGAAACCGTCAGGAAGGTTTATCTTGGGGAACATTTCCGCCTCTGACCGCGCCAACCCGCCAACCGACCGAACCAGCTTCGCATGAAGCAGAGCCTACAGCTCAAGCTGCACCAGCAGCTCACCCTCACCCCGCAGCTCCAGCAGTCCATCCGGCTGTTGCAGTTGTCCACCCTGGAATTGGGTCAGGAGATCTCCCAGATGCTCCAGGACAACCCATTGCTGGAGCGCCTGGACGGGGAAGACCGCTTCGAGGCGCCGGCCGGGGAGGCACCGGCCGAGGAGTCGCGCAACGAGCGGGACGAGGTTTACGAGGAAATGGCCTGGGGCGACCGCTCCGTGGCCCCTTCCCACGGCAGCGGCAGCAGCGACGACGACGAGGATCACGATTACCAGCAGGCCGACGCCAGCCAGACCAACCTGCACCAGCATCTGCACAACCAGCTCTCCCTCACCCCCCTGACGGTGCGGGACCGACAACTGGTGACCCTGCTCATCGAGGCGCTGGATGACGACGGTTACCTGGGCACCACCCTGGATGAAGTGGTGGACATGCTGCCCGAGGAACTGGAAATCGATCCCCTGGAGTTGCAGACCGCCCTGAAACTCCTGCAAAGCTTCGACCCGGCCGGGGTGGGCGCCCGGGACCTGGGAGAATGCCTGTGGCTGCAACTGGGCACCCTGCCTGCCGATACCCCCCACCTGACCGAGGCCCGGGTCCTGGTCCGGGAGCATCTGGGCCTGCTGGCGGAACGGGAATACGGCAAGCTGAAGAAGATCTTCGATCTGGCCGACCCCGAGTTCATCCAGTTGCGCCAGCTCATCACCTCCCTCAACCCCCGGCCCGGCGCCGCCTTCGCCCCCCTGGACACCCGCTATGTCACCCCGGATGTCTTCGTGAAGAAGACCAAGGGCCTGTGGATGGTGAGCCTGAACCCCGATGCCGTGCCGAAACTGCGCATCAACGAGATGTATGCCGGCATCCTGCGCGGCAACAAGGACGGCGGCAGTTCCCTGTCGGCCCAACTCCAGGAAGCCCGCTGGCTGATCAAGAACGTGCAGCAGCGATTCGAGACTATCCTGAAAGTGTCCCAGGCCATCGTGGACCGCCAGCGCATGTTCTTCGAGCATGGCGAGGTGGCCATGCGGCCCCTGACCCTGAAGGAAATCGCCGAAGCCGTGGAACTGCACGAATCCACCATCTCCCGGGTGACCACCCAGAAGTACATGATGACCCCCCGGGGCCTCTACGAATTCAAGTATTTCTTCGGCAGTTCCCTGGCCACGGAGGAAGGCGGCGCCACCTCCAGCACGGCCATCCGCGCCCTCATCAAGCAGTTCATCGAGGCCGAGAACCGCGCCAAGCCCCTGTCGGACAACAGCATCGCCGACATGCTGGGCAAGCAGGGTTTCGTGGTCGCCCGCCGCACCGTGGCCAAATACCGGGAGTTGATGAACATCCCTCCCGCCAACCAGCGCAAGTCCCTCTGACCGGCGCATATCAAAGGAGCGTTGTATGAACCTCACCATCACTGGCCACCACCTGGAAATCACCCCGGCCATCCGCGGCTACGTGGAGGAGAAGATGACCCGCATCACCCGCCACTTCGACCAGGTGATCGACGTCGCCGTGATCCTGGCGGTGGAAAAGCTGAAGCACAAGGCGGAGGTCAACCTGCACGTCCGCGGCAAGGACATCTTCGTGGAAGCCACCGATGCCGACATGTACGCCGCCATCGACGCCCTGGCCGACAAGCTGGACCGGCAGGTGGTCAAGCACAAGGAAAAATCCGGCAACGTCCACCGGGAAACCGGCGGCGTGAAACGACAGAACGCCGACCTCGGATGAACCGCTCCCCATCCGCCGCCCCGGTGCGGCGGATGGGGTTCAAGAAGAACAGAACATGAACCTCATCACCCCCCTGCTCCAGCCAGGCAATGTCCAGGCGGACCTGGAAACCACCAGCAAGAAACGCCTGTTCGAGCAGGTGGGCCAGATGTTCCAGGCCAGCCATTCCGTCACCGCCAGTGAAGTCTTTGAAAGTCTCTTCTCCCGGGAAAAACTCGGTTCCACCGCCTTGGGCTACGGCATCGCCATCCCCCACGGCCGCATCAAATACCTGAAGGAAACCGCCTGCGCTTTCCTGCGTCTCAAGACCCCCATCGAGTTCGACGCCCCTGACCACCAACCCGTGGACCTGATTCTCGTCCTGCTGGCACCAGCCGCCGCCACGGACCTGCATTTGCAGATACTGGGGGAACTGGCCGCCATGTTCTCCGACGAGGACTTCCGGCTGCGCCTCCGCCAGGCGCCCGACGCCGGCACCCTGCACCGGTTGATCACGGAATGGACCCCCTGAACGGCACCGGGGCCCACATCGTCGCCCCCTGCCACATCACCGTCGCGGAATTGTTCCACCAAGCCGGTGACCGGCTGCGCCTGTGCTGGATCGCCGGCCGGGCCGGCGGCGACCGGCAACTGAATTCCGATACGGTGCAAAAACCCACCCTGGCCCTCATCGGCCACCTGAACTTCGTCCACCCCAACCGGGTGCAGGTATTGGGCTGCGCGGAGATGGACTACCTGCGCAACCTCTCTCCCGAGGGCCTGCGCGGTGCCGTGGACAACCTCTTCGCCACCGAAATCGCCGCCGTGGTGGTGGCCAACGGCGAAAGCGTCCCCGACAGTCTCATCGCCGGCGCCGAACGCTCCGCCACCCCCCTCTTCACCTCCCCGGAACAAAGCCCCCTGCTCATGCGGGTACTGTCCCACATGATGACCCAGGCCCTGGCCCCCTCCACCATCCTCCATGGCGTGTTCCTGGAGGTCTCCGGCCTGGGCGTGCTGCTCACCGGCGACCCGGCGGTGGGCAAGAGCGAACTGGCCCTGGAACTCATCACCCGGGGCCACCGCCTGGTGGCGGATGACGCCCTGGAGGTTTACGCGGTGTCCCCCGACACCCTGGAAGGCCGCTGTCCCACCCTGCTCCAGGATTTCATGGAAGTGCGCGGCCTGGGTGTCATCAACATCCGCCGCCTGTTCGGCGAAACCGCCGTCAAGCACAAGAAGAACCTGAAGCTCATCATCCAGCTCACCCCCGCCGAAAAGTGGCACAGCCTGGACCGCCTGGACATGCGCGCCAGCAACCGGGAAATCCTCGGCACCATGGTGCCCGAGGTGCACATCCCGGTGGCCGTGGGCCGCAACCTGGCCGTGCTGGTGGAGGTGGCCGTACGCAACCACATCCTCAAGCTGCGGGGCTTCAATTCCGCCGAGGAATTCGCCGAGCGGCAGCGGGCGGCCATCGCCGCCGACAGCCTGGAGGAAGACTGATGCGCCTGGTCCTGGTCAGCGGCCTGTCCGGCTCCGGCAAGAGCGTGGCCCTGAAAGCCATGGAGGATGCGGGCTTCTACTGCATCGACAACCTGCCCGCCCCCCTGCTGCCCGAGGTGGTGGAATACCTTCGACTCACCGAGGTCCAGGATGCGGCAGTGAGCATCGACGCGCGCAACGGTGCCGGTCTGGCCCGGCTACCCCAATCCCTGGAGAAACTGAAAAAGAGCCTGGACCTGCGCATCCTGTTCCTCACCGCCAAGGACGAAACCCTGGTCAAACGTTTTTCCGAGACCCGGCGCCATCATCCCCTGGCCACGGGAAAACTCTCCCTTGAGGAGTGCATCCACGAGGAGAAGACCCTGCTGGCGGCCATCGCCGACTTCAGCCACCGCATGGACACCAGCGACCTGTCGGCCAACAGCCTGCGGGCCTGGATCAAGGACTTCCTCAAGCTGGACAGTGCCACCTTCTCCCTGGTCTTCGAATCCTTCGGCTTCAAACACGGCATCCCCCTGGATGCCGACCTGGTGTTCGACGTGCGCTGCCTGCCCAATCCCCATTACGACCCCATGCTGCGCCCCCTCACCGGCCGCGATGCCCCGGTGATCGCCTTCCTCCAGGGCCAGGCGGCAGTGAGCGACATGCTGGAGGACATCCGCGCCTACCTGGCCAAATGGCTGCCCGCCTACATCCGCGACAACCGCAGCTACTTCACCGTTGGCCTGGGCTGCACCGGCGGCCAGCACCGCTCCGTGTATTTCGCAGAGACCCTGGCCGAGTACTTCCGGGACTCTCAGCAGGTCCTCATCCGCCACCGCGAACTGACGTGAGACTTGCGGCCTGGCGGGCCGCTCTCAGGCCCGGCGATCTCCTCCTGCTGACCCTGGGCCTGGCCCTGTTGGCGGGACTCTGGCAGCGCCAGGCCGGCAGCCTGGAAGGCCGGGTGGTCATCCGCCTGGACGGCCGCATTCATCAGGAAGCCAGTCTGCGCCTGAACCGGATCATCGAGGTCACCGGCCCCCTGGGCACCAGCCGGGTGGAAATCCGCGATGGCCGGGTGCGGGTGGCCGCCGACCCCAGTCCCCGCCAGCTTTGCGTCCGCCAGGGCTGGATCCCGCCTGGCGGCGGCGTGGTCTGTCTGCCCAACCGGGTGTCGGTGGAAAACGCCGCAGCGGGCTACGACACGCTGAATTACTGACCCTCCGGCCCGGCAAACCCGCCCCGGAAAACCTGCCCACAAGTCATATATTCGGATTTTCTAAATTAGCACTTGATGTTTTGCTAATATTCAGGATAATCGGACATGCCGATCCTGACATGACTTGATTTCAACAGTTTCGTCACCCCGGACCCGGCAACGATCCCCCGGCGTGCAGACCTTACCGGCCGGATCGACGGAGGCAGCAGCCTCCTCGGATAAAAAAATTTGGTGTGGTACCCCGGACAGCCTCTGCACCCTTGGACGGTCCGGGTCCGGCGTTACCCAGTAACGCAATATCGTGTGGTGTCATCGCCCGGAGTGTGGCGCGGCAAACCTGGCAGCAGGCCGCGCCTCCACAAACGCTCCGGGCATACAAGGCTGCCTTGCAGGAACCCCTTCCAGTCCAGCCTTCGGGCCGGGGTGGCGGGCTCCGAGGAACACGTGCCACCGCTCCGACAACGATGGCACGAGAACTGCCAGCCAAAGGAGACTGTGATGCACCGGACGACCCCCAAGGGGCGCCAGGGGTGGCTATTCCCCGCGCCCAACGCCAGCAAGGCAGGCCAGCCATGAACCGTCTGGCCATTTCCCCCACCCGTCTGCCCCAGACCATGGCCCGCCTGGCCTACTTCCAGGGCTGGCCCATGGACGTGTTGGTGCGCCTGTCGGCCGGTGCCAAGGTGTTGAGCCTGGAAAAGAACGACTGGCTGGGCCGCAAGGGTGACCCCCTGCAAAGCCTCTACGTGGTGATGGACGGGCTCATCCGCTGCTTCATCCCCCTGCCCAACAACACGGAGCGGGTGGTGTCCCTGGTGGATACCGGCCACAGCTTCGGCGAAGCCAGTCTCATGCTCCAGGCGCCCAGCCCCTATCACGCCGTCGCGGGCCGGGATACCCGCCTGCTGGCCGTGGACGCCATGGTCTTCCGCCGGGAAATCGGCCAGAACCTGAATCTGTGCCGGCAAACCCTGGAAAGGGTGGCCGTCACCTGCATGGACAATCTGCGCGATACGGAAATCAGTGCCCAGCGATCCAGCGCCCAGCGGGTGGCCAGCTACCTGATGCAGCATCAGCCCAGCCCGGACAGTCAGGCCTTCCCCATCTCCCTGCCCGGGCGCAAACAGGATGTGGCCGCCAAGCTGGGGCTCACCCAGGAGACCTTCTCCCGGGTGCTGCATGCCCTGGACAAGCAGGGTGTGATCCAGATCACCGGTAGTCGGATCAATGTGGCTGATGGCCGGAAACTGGCGGAAATGACTGCCAAGCGGCAGTTTTCCAGCCAGGGGACCGCCCTGGCAAATTGATTTCAATCAAAAAAAAAGCGCCTGGATTCAAGTTTTCCCGCCACCGGAAATAACCTTGCTTGCAACGCGGTCCAGGTAATCATCCCTGACTGAAAGCCGGCTCCCTTCTAGGGCCTGAGATGAGGCCCGGGGCCGTTCCCCATTTTCCAATGCAAGGCATGGAGGAGACCATGAAATTGAACAAATACGTGACCTGCCTGCTCGCCGCCGCCTCCCTGGCGGCCCCCGCAACCCTCCTGGCAGCGGATGCCACGGTGGTGGCGGCCATCCCCGCCCCGGCTCCCGCCGTGGCCGACCTGAAGGCCGGCATCCCGGAGGAGAAGCCCTGCCTGATCGCCGGCTGGGAGAATCCCCGTAGCGTCTGCGTGGCCCATACCAAGACCATCGCCGCCACCTGCCTGATCTGCCATGGCCCCAACGGCAGGAGCCTGGGGGCCATCCCCAGTCTGGCCGGCCAGGACAAGGCCTACCTGGTGGCCGCCATGAAGGACTTCAAGTCCGGCAAGCGGGAATCCACGGTCATGCAGAAATACGCCGTCGGTTACAGCGACCAGGAATACGAAGACCTGGCCGAACTGTTCGCCTCCATCAAGTAAGCGAGAGGAAGACCATCATGAGCATGCAACGTCGCGACTTCCTGAAATTCTCCGCTACCGGACTGGCCGCCGCCCTGGCCGGCCTGTCCACTTCCCGTTCCGCCCTGGCCGCCGCCAAACCCCGCGTGGTGGTGGTGGGCGCCGGCTTCGGCGGCGCCACCTGCGCCAAGTACCTGCGCCTGTGGGACCAGAACATCGAGGTCACCCTGGTCGAGCCCAACGACCGCTTCTACTCCTGCCCCATGTCCAACTGGGTCATCGGCGGCATCCGCCAGATGGACGACATCATCAAGAGCTACGACCACCTGCCCGGCTACGGCATCAAGATGGTCAGGGACACGGCCGTCGGAGTGGATGCGGACAAGCGCATCCTGACCACCGCCAAGGGCGACAAGCTGCCCTATGACCGGTTGATCCTGGCCCCCGGGGTGGAGTTCATGACCGACCAGATCGAAGGCTATGCCGAGGGCGAAGCCGCGGGCAAGGTGCTGCACTCCTGGAAGGCCGGCCCCCAGACCCTGGCCCTGCGCAAACAACTGGAAGCCATGCCCGACGGCGGCGTGTTCGTCATCGCCAGCCCGCCGCCCCCCGGCCGTTGCGTGTCCGGCCCCTACGAGCGGGCGAGCCTGGTGGCCCACTATTTCAAGCAGCACAAGCCCAAGTCCAAGATCATTATGCTGGACGGCCACTTCGACGTGGTTTCCAAGGGCCCCATGTTCAAGGCTGCCTGGAAGAAATATTACCCGGGCATGATCGAGCACCGGCCCTACAACCTGGTGACCAAGGTGGACCACAAGTCCATGGTGGTGACCAGCGAGTTCGAGGATGTGAAGGCCGACGTGATCAACATCGTGCCCAAGCAACGGGCCGGAGCCATCTGCGGCATCGCCGGGGTGCGCAGCGACAGCGCCGGGGTGTGGTGCCCGGTGGACGGGGTCACCTACGAATCCAGGCGCGTGCGCAACATCCACGTGCTGGGGGACTCGGTGGCCTCCAACATGCCCAAGTCGGCCCACGTCTCCAACAACCAGGCCAAGATCTGTGCCGCCGCCCTGGTGGAAATCTTCAACGGCCGGGAGCCGGATCCCTATCCGGTCATCGGCAGCACCAGCTATTCGGCCACCACGGACCAGACCTCCGGCCCCATCGCCGTGGTCATGCGCTACGACCCGGACAAGGAAGCCTACATCCGTCAGCCCATGGGCGGAGCCGCCCCCGAAAGCGACGAAATCAACTTCCACTACAACCTGGCCTGGTTCGAGAACATCTGGGCGGAAACCCTGGGCTGACCACCGCCCTGCCCTGAACGGCCGCGAATACCGATACCACGCGGCACTTCCGGGCCCCGTCCGGGGTCCGGCGCAGCAAAAGAACGACCGAAGGCCCGGCCATGCCGGGCCGGAGGTGAACTGTTGCCATCGTCTTGTGAGGAGACAACCATGTTCCGCAAAAACCTGAATGAAAAATACGTGCCCATGTATCACCTGGGCGCCCTGGGATCGGGTGGCCTGGCCATCTCGTTCTTCCTCTACCTCAACTTCCTGCTGCCCCACGAGAGCGGCATCATCTCCTTCGACCAGCTCTGGCCGGTGATCACCGGCGTCCCCACCATGAAGGCCCTGTTCATCGGCCTGTGCCTGTTCATCGTCTTCGCCCTGGCCATCGTGCACTTCTCCCTGATGATCTGGAACACCCGGGAGTTCGCCCTCTACAAGAAGACCGAGGCCTACCGGAACCTGCGCAATTCCAGCGCGGAGATCAGCCTGATGGTGGTGCCCCTGACCATGGCCATGACGGTCAACGTCATCTTCGTCACCTCGTCCCTGCTGATCCCCGGCCTGTGGGATTACATCGAGTACCTGTTCCCCCTGGCCATGACCGCCTTCCTGGCCATCGGCGTGTACGCCATGCGCATCATGGGCGACTACTTCGTGCGCATGTTCCTGCACAAGGGCTACAGCTTCGAACAGAACAACAGCCTGGCCCCCATGGTGTCCATCTTCGCCCTGTCCATGATCGCCGTGGGCATGGCCGCCCCCGCCGCCATGAGCCACGTGCGGGAAATCGTCGCCCTGAGTGTGTTTCTCTCCTCCTTCTTCGCCACCTGCGCGGCCCTGCTGATGGTGGTCATGCTGGTCATCGGCTTCCATAGCATGCTCACCCACGGCATCCGTCTGGAAGCCGCCCCCAGCCTGTGGCTGATGATCCCCATCACCACCCTGCTGGGCATCACCTTCATGCGCACCTCCCACGGCCTGGGCGAGGCCATGGGGGCCCACATCAGCTCCGGCGAGGTCTATGCGGTGCTGTGCGGCATCTTCACCATCCAGATGGTGTTCGGCCTGATCGGCTTCTCCGTCATGAAGCGCCTGAACTACTTCAAGGACTTCATCTACGGCGAGAAGATCCATCCCACCACCTATGCCCTGATCTGCCCCGGCGTGGCCTTCCCCGTGTTCGGCCTGTTCGTGGTGAAGTTCGGCCTGCTGGGCAACACCCTGATCTCCATGTGGACCCCGGCCCACTACCTGTTCATGTTGCCCATCCTGCTGATCCAGTTGAAGACCCTGCAGGTCCTGCTGGTGCTGTTGCGCCGCCTGCAACTGGTGCCATCCGCCAAACCCGCCCTGGCCGCCCAGCCTGCCTGAGTCCTGATGGCGTGGCGGGCAGTGTCCGCCGCGCCACCTTCCATCCCCCGAACCCCCTGCCGCAAACCTCTAGGAGACCTCCATGAAACGCATCGCCCTCCTCTGCCTGGCCGCCCTGTCCGCCTCTGCCTGGGCCGCCGCCCCCCTCACCGCCGAGCAGACCAAAACCCTCATCGCCGGCAACTCCGCCTCGGGCTTCGCCGATGCCCTGGGCAAGAACTACACCGCCTACTACTCCCCGGAAGGCAAGCTCACCCAGGTGCTGGATAACGGCAAGAAGCGGGTGGGCACCTGGAAGATCACCGACGACGGCCATTTCTGCACCCAGTTCCCCACGGAAAGCGAGCGCTGCACCAAGGTGGTCCCCTCGGAGAACGGGGAATATCAACGGGTGAAGGATGACGGCATGGTCACCAACACCTTCAAGAAGTTCTACAAGGGCAACGCCTACAAGTATTGACCCGATAGGCAGCGGCATTCCGCCGCCGCCGCTACCAAGGAGCACCATGATGAAACACGCGATGCTGTTTGCCTTGCTGTTCGCCACCGGTTCCAGCCTGGCCGGGGACGGCCTGACCGCCGCCAAGGTCAAGGACCTGATGATCGACAAGACCATCGAAGGACATAACGAGATCAAGGACCTGGACTACACGGTGTATTTCTCCACCGACGGCAAGGTCAACTTCGTGACCGCCAAGGGCAAACGTGTCGGCAACTGGCGGATCGCCGACGACGGCCACTTCTGCACGGCCTTCCCCACCGAGCCGGAGCTGTGCACGATGATCATCCCCCACGGCGATGCGGCCTACCGCCGCGTCAAGGATGACGGCACGCCCACCCACACCCTGAAGAAGTTCACGGCCGGGAACATCAACAACTACTGACCGGGATCCTCCCCCCGGCCGCCACGGTCCGGGCCAATGGGGGTTACCATGCCGGCATGCGCGTCGTCGAACTCCATGCCAGCGAAACCGACCGGCGGGTGGCCACCCTGGCTGCCGCCGCCATCGGCCTGACCCTGGCCGAAGCCGCCATCCCCCTGCCCCTGCCCGGCGTCAAACCCGGTCTGGCCAACATCGTCACCCTGGTGGTGCTCTACCGTTACGGCTGGACTCTGGCCGCCTGGGTATCCGGACTGCGCATCGTGGCCGGCGCCCTGGCCCTGGGCCAGTTTCTCACCCCCGCCTTTCTGCTCAGCCTGTCCGGGGGACTCATGAGCCTACTGGTGCTGGCCGCCGCCATCCGTCTGCCCCGCCGCTGGTTCGGTCCGGTGGGCCTGTCCCTGCTGGCCGCCTTCGCCCACATCGGCACCCAGTTGCTGGTGGTGGACCTGTGGCTCATGCCCGGCGCCAGTCTTCAGGGCCTGCTGCCCCTGTTCCTCAGCGCCGCCTGGATCACCGGCCTGGGCAACGGCCTGGCCGCCGTCCATCTGTTGACAACCGTTCCCCCGCCCAACCCGGAGGGCATTTCATGACACGCATCACCCTGGCCCTCACCGGCGCCTCCGGCATGGCCTATGGGCTGCGCCTGCTGGAGTGCCTGCTGGGCGCCGGCTGCCGGGTGGACCTGCTGGTTTCCTCCGCCGCCCGCATCGTGGCCCGCCAGGAACTTGACCTGGCCCTGCCCGCCGACACCGGCGAACTGGCCGCTTTCTTCAACGCCCGCTGGGCGGGTCATCCAGGACGACTCGCCGCCTACGGCAAGGAGGAATGGTTCGCTCCCGCCGCCTCCGGCTCCAACCCGGCCGATGCCATGGTGGTCTGCCCCTGCACCATGGGCGCCCTGGCGGCCATGGCCCACGGCATGGCCGACAATCTGATCGAACGGGCCGCCGACGTGATGCTCAAGGAGCGCCGCCCCCTCATTCTGGTACCCCGGGAGACGCCCTTCTCCCTCATCCACCTGCGCAACATGACCCTGCTGGCCGAGGCCGGCGCCACGATCCTGCCCGCCAACCCCGGCTTCTATCACCGGCCGGCAGGGGTGGAGCAGGTGGTGGACTTCATCGTTGCCCGGGTGTTGGACCAGTTGGCCATTCCCCACCAACTCATGGCCCGCTGGGGGGAACGTGGCTAGTTTCAGCCTGCCCCTGTTTCCCCTGCAATCGGTTCTGTTCCCCGGCGGCAGCCTGAACCTGAAAGTCTTCGAGGCCCGCTATCTGGACATGGCCAGTGCCTGCCTGCGGGAGCGCCGGCCTTTCGGTGTCTGTCTCATCAAGTCAGGCGACGAGGTGGGTACTGCCGCCGAGCCGGAAACCGTGGGCACCCTGGCCCACATCGTGGCGGCCGACATGGACACCCCGGGCATCCTCATGCTGAAGCTGACCGGTGGCGACCGCTTCGTGGTGGAGCGCTGGCAGGCGGGCCCCGATCAGCTCATCACCGCCACCGTGCGCGCCAAGGGGGAAGAGCCGGTCATCCCCGTGCCCCCCGGCAGCCGCCCAACCCTGGAGGTCCTGGAGGCCATCGCCCGGGGAGCCCCCGACGCCCTGCGGGAGGCGATCCGCGACGATGCCACCTGGGTAGGATTCCGCCTGGCGGAATTGCTGCCCCTGCGCATGGCCGCCCGTCAGGCCATGCTGGAAATGAACGACCCGGGCGTCCGCCTGGAAATCCTCATGGCCTTCCTGCGCCGCAACAGGCTCATCGGGTGAAACCATGGCCAAGTTCTTCCCCGCCCTCCTGCCCGAACATGCCGGATTCATCGCCCGGCAGAAGGTCTTCTTCATCGCCACCCAGGCACCGGAAGGCCGCATCAATCTTTCCCCCAAGGGCCTGGACAGCCTGCGCGTCCTGGACGACAGAACAGTAGCCTGGGTGGACCTCACCGGCAGCGGCGCGGAGACCGCCGCCCATCTGCGCGTGGACCCGCGCCTCACTCTCATGTTGTGCAGCTTCAGCGCCGACGCCCTGATCCTGCGCCTGTACGGCCAGGGCGAATCCGTGCGCCCCGGCAGCCCCCGCTGGGCCGACTTGGCTCCCCGTTTTCCCGACTACCCGGGCAGCCGGCAGATCGTGGTGCTGCACGTGGAATCCGTGCAGACCTCCTGCGGCGCCGGGTTGCCCCTCATGGGCTACGCAGGCGAGCGCGGCACCTTGACCGAATGGGCCCGCAAGAAGGGCGAGGCGGGCATCGCCGATTACCGCAGGCAGAAGAACGCCGTCAGCATCGACGGCCTGCCCACGGGGTTTGGCGAAGACCCCCCTCGGTAAGTGCCCACTTCCGCCGCCCCGCCCGTCAACCCGCCGGAAGCAGGCCCCGCATGGGCTCCCCCCTGCGGGGTTCCGCCATCATGTCCGCCACCCGGTCACGCCAGACCCCATAGTGGGTCGTCTGCTTGTGGGCTGCGGCTTCCTCCGCCGAAACGTAGGCCTCGTAGAGCATGAAGCGGCAAGGGTCCTCGGGATCCTGGAGGATGTCGAACCGCCGGTTGCCCGGCTCCTGGATGGAGGCCTGGTGATTGGCCCGGCAGGCGGCGATGAAATCATCGACCGACTCCGGCTTGACCCGGACATGGACGAGGGTGACGTGCATGAACACCTCCTGAAAAGTGAGTCCCTACCAACCGCCCGAGGCGCCGCCCCCACCGGAACGGCCCCCTCCGGATGAGGAGGAACTGGACGAGGAACTGCTGCTGGAAGAACTGCGCGGCTCCGGCTTGGTCCCGCCCTGGCTCACTCCCACCTCCGCCGGATCGAACCACCTGCCCATGATCTGGCGCTTGTTCCTGGTTCGCTTGCGCATGCGCAGCAGCCGTTGTTCAGCCTGCCAGCGCCGGTATGCCGAAGCCGACAGAAACCGGCGGACCCGGGCCAGGTAGGGCAGGCTGAACATGAAGGCGAACATGCCGTTCATGGTCATGAGTACCGGCAGAATCTCCGGATCCGCATCGAAGGCCATGCCGAACACCGCATAGAACAGACCGAAGAACAGGCCGAAGAAACCGAACAGGATGAACAGCATCCTGTGTTCCCCTTTGGGGGTGATCGCCCCGGCCCTGCCCCGGGCCCGTCCATGGCGTTCAGCCAGGATGTAGAGCAGTGGAGGCACCAGGTTGCCGGCCATGGACGACAGGAAGCGCAGCAGGAATCCGCCCCAGTCCATCTCGACCTGATCGGGTGCCGATCCCACCAGGTTGGGGGCCTCACCCCGCACCGCCTGGGCCATGAGCTCGAACCCCTGCATCAAACCAGCCGCATAGCGGCCTTCACGGAAGGCCGGCTTGTAAACTTCGTCGATGATGCCCATGGCGAAGGCGTCGGTGATCCAGCCTTCCAGACCATAGCCGACTTCGATGCGCATGCGCCGCTCGGCGGGGGCCACCAGCACCAACAGGCCGTTGTCCTTGCCGGCCAGGCCCAGCTTCCACTTCGCGAAAGTCACCAGGGCGGCATTTTCGATGCTGTCTTCCTGCAGGCTGGCGGTGACGTAGATGGCCGCCCAGACGCCGCTTTCCTCGCGCAGGGTGTGGATCCGCTCCCGCAGCATGTCCAACTCATCCACGGCAAGGATGCCCGCCTCGTCCAGCACGTCCCCCTGGAATTCGGGCGGTTGAAAGGCCTGGGCTGGCATGGCCAGGGCGACGAGCAGAAAAACCAGCAATCTACGGACCCAGACAGCCATGGCGCATCTCCCTCATGGACGATTCAAGCTTGATTCCTCAGTTGAACAGAGGTGGCAAAGGGCTGTGTGGCAGCCGATGACGCAGCCGTAGGGTTGCTTCCTGCGACGCAGCGCGGCAGGGCACGGCGCCGGCCCGGACGGGCAGGCTGGGGATTCCCCCCTGGCGGGCGGCGGTCGAAGTCGCCAGACACAGCATCATTGCAGCTTGACGAGGACAATTGAGCGGTCCGCTGAGGCATCAAGGTGCAAAGTATGCCTGGCTGATCAGGATGTTGCCGCCCCTTCTGGCCGGATCAGCCGGCTCGGCCAAATCCGGGCTCAATAGGACCCGCTCCCACGCGGGGCCGGGCCGGCAAAATGTCTGGCCAGCAACAGGGCCGTGCCCTGGTAGTAGGCGATGGCCTCGTCGGCCAGGTTGCCGTCCACGGGGATGGGTACGGCCTCCTTGCCGTCCGGGCTCACCTGGTAGGCCTCCACCTTGGCTTTGGGCAACAGCACGGTGAGCACGTCGCCCTTCAGGTAACCCAGGTTCTGGTAAGTGGACAACAGGGCCCGGCCAGCCTCGGGGGCCTCGTGGAGGATGTCCCGGCCGATGAACCGGCTGTCTGCCTCCTGGCCCAGCAGGGCCAGCAGGGTGGGCACCAGATCGATCTGGCTGGCCAGGGTTTCCACCCGGCCAGGGGGGATCAATTGGGGCGCGTAGAGTATGGCGGGGATGTGGTATCGGTACACCGGGATGCGGGTGGCGCCGGCACTGCGGGCGCAATGGTCGGCCACGAACAGGAAGATCGTGTTGGCGAACCAGGGCTTGCGGCTGGCCTGGTCGAGAAAGTAGCCGATGGCATGGTCGGAATACTTGATTGCGCCATTGCGGCCGCCGGGAGAGGGGATGTCGATGCGCCCATCCGGATAGGTGAAGGGCACGTGGTTGGAGGCGGTCATGACGTGGGCGAGCACCGGCCGGCCGGCGGCGTGTTCCCTGTCCAGCAGGCGCAGGGTCTGGTCGAACAGATCCTCATCTGCCACGCCCCAGATGTTGGTGAAGCGGATCAGGTCCGCATCCATGCGGCTGCGGTCAGTCACCTGGTAACCCTGGGCGGCGAAATAGTCATTCATGCTATCGAACACGCCGTACCCCCCGTAGAGGAAATGGGGCGACCATCCCCGATCGGCCAGATAACCGCCCAGGGTGTTCAGGTCATGGACGCCCGGGTGGCGCATCATGGCCTTGCCGGGCATGGGGGGCAGGGCGGCGGACAAAGCCTCCAGACCCCGCACCGTGCGGGTGCCGGTGGCGTACATCCGCGTGAAGAGCAGTCCCTCACTGGCCAGACGGTCCAGGCGGGGCGTCAAACCCCGTTTGTCGCCGAAGGTGCCCATGTAGTCGGCGGACATGCTCTCCATCATGACCACCACCACGTTGGGCTGGCTACCGCCGGCATGGGCCACCCGGTGGGTGTGGCTGGCCGTGGCGGACAAGCGCTCCCGCCCCGCGAGTCGGCCCAGACTGGCAAGCACCTGGGCAGCGGGCCGGGTGGCATAGAACTGGAAGTAGTCGAGCTGGTTCTGCCGGGCCGCCCAGATGAAACTGCGCCAGCCGTTGTCGGCCAGTTCATTGGCGAAACCGTTGCGGGAAAATTCCGGCGGCGCCATGCGCCAGGCCCCCACGCCCACCAGGAGCAGCGTCAGCATGACCCCCAGGGAGGCAGCAGGCCCACGCCGGCCGGCCGCCGCCCAGGCAACCAGGCGCCGTCCCGGCCAGGCCACGATCATCAGGCTGACCCCGGCCAGCAGGGTGATTAGGGTGCCCACCGGATAGCTCTCCCGGATGTTGCCCACCACTTCGGTGGTGAACACCAGGTAATCCAGGGCGATGAAATTGAAGCGGACGCCGAACTCGTCCCAGAAGATGATTTCCGCCACGGCGACCAGCAGCAGGGTGAAAACGTAGACACCCAGCAGGGGCATGCGCAACCGCTGGCGCCAGCGCCAGCCGGGAAGCAACTCGGCCAGGGCAAAAGGCGAGGCCAGCAGCAACGCCACCGGCACATCCCGCAGCACACCCCGGGGAAGGGCCGCCAGGAGTTCCCCCAGAGCCTGGCCGCTTTGCAGCCAGGCATGGGCCAGCAAGGCCAGTCGGGTCAGGAGGAAAACCCCCAAGGCCAAGCCGGCCGTCCACATCCAGAGCCGCAACGGGCTCGAAAGGGCACGTCCTGCCCTGGTCAAGAAGGCTTTGTTCATGATGAATCCGCTGGGTTGATCCGCGGATCCTCGGCCATCGCGATTAAATTGCCCTTAACCCCCCAGGCCAGGGGGCGTGGCGCCACTGCTTGTCCCCCTCCCGCCGTATGGAAAGGGCTTGACGGATATCAATGCTCAGATCAGGGGCAATGCGCAGTATCCCACCCCGTCAGTCCGCCTCGCCCCAGCACCCAATGGGGTATCCGGCAGGGTGCCCCGCCCCGCACCCAACCTGAAAGGAAGCGCCATGCGCAACACCGCCCTTCTCCTCGCCGTTTCACTGACCTGCGCCACGGGAACCGTACTGGCGGCCCCGGCCGACGACGCCTGCGCCGCCCTCATGGAGGCCCGGGGGCATCTGGTCACCATGATCGGTTCCACGGACAAGGCCGGCAACGATGCCCTCAAGGACAAGATCCAGGCTGCCAGCGGCAAGGTGGACGCCACCCTGGCGGCCATGGCCAAGAGCTACAACGCCGGTGATGAAAGCAAGGCCGCCGCCTTCAAACCGGTGTGGGAAGAATTCAAGAAGACCCGAGAAGGAGACATCATTCCCCTGGTCTACGCCGGCAGGAACGCCGATGCGAAAACCATCGCCACCGGCATCCAGGCCGAGCGCATGGGCAAGATGAAGGCCGCCATGGGCTGCAAGTAAGCCGTCAACGCCGCAAGGTCAGGCCCACCCCGGGGAGACGACGGCCCCCTGTCCGACCGCTGACGGCGCACATGGCCGCAGCCGGCGCCGGTCCCACACCGTATCCCCGGCAACGGGCACTGGGCGGGCCGTCAAGCCCGCCAACCCGCGCGGCCTGACTCCCTCTTCACCACCCATGCCTGGCTTTTACCGCACAGGCTCCTGGCAGATGCTCTACCTCACCGATTCCACGCTTGCATGCCGCGATTCGTGCCGTTCGCCCATGCCTACGCCCGGAGTGGGCTGACAAAAGGAAACGGGCGCCGCAGCGCCCGTCGTTCCAGAAAAGCAAAACTCACTTCCCGGCGAACTGCTCCAGCTTGCTGGCGCGTATCACGTTGCCGTTGAGGCCGGCTTCCTTGGACGAACCACCGTAGGCCAGGGTCATCAACTGGCTGTAGTACAGCACCGGCATGTTGAACTTGGTGCCGTACTTCTTGTTGATCTGGCCCTGATAGACCTCGGTGTTGGCCTGGCACAGGGGGCAAGGGGTCACCAGCATCTCGGCGCCATTGTCGTAGGCGGATTCGATGATGTCCTTGATCTGGGCCTGGGCCTTTTCCGGCTCGGAGAAGGCCAGGGCGCCGCCGCAGCAGGTCACCTTCTGGTCGTACTTCACCGCTTCGCCGCCCACGGTCTCGATGAGCTTGTCGAGATACATGGGATTCTCGAAGGACTCCCCGGCGATGCCGAAGGGCCGGTTGGTCTGGCAGCCCACGTAGCCGGCGAATTTCATGCCCTGGAGGGGCTTCTTCACCGGTTTGGCCAGTTCGTCGTAGCCCAGGTCCTCGATGAGCACTTCCACCATGTGGCGGATCTCGGGGATGGCCTTGATCTGCAGGCCGGCTTCCTTGAGGGCGGTCTGGGTGTCGGCCAGGAGCTGGCTGTTGTGTTCCAGACGCTCCTTGGATTCCCGGGAGCCCAGCCAGCAGGCGGCACAGGTGGCAACGATCTCCTGGCCGGGCAGGTTGGTCTCGGCCAGGGCGAAGTTGCGGGCGTTCATGGCGATGCGCGGCAGTTCGCCGGATTCGGCGTAGCTGACGGAGGCGCCGCAGCAGTTCCAGTCCGGAATCTCGGTCATCTTGATGTCCAGGGTTTTGCACATGGACTGGACGGAGACCAGGTAGTTGGAGGCCGAGGCGCCCTTCTGGGACGAGCAGCCGGGGTAGAAAGCGTATTCCTTGCGAGCCATGTCTTGTTACTCCTTACCCTTGGCGGCCTTGTTCCTGGCTTCCAGCTCTTCGGCCTTGGCCAGCATGGCGTGGATGCCCTTGATGTCCTTGCACTTGTGGCCCATGCCCAGCGCTTCCATGGGGTTCAGGCGGCCGGCCTTGACCAGGCCCAGGGCTTCGCTCTGCATTTCCATGGCCTTCTTGATGCCAGCGCCGATGCCTTCCTTGAAGTACAGGCTCTGGGTGAGCTGCACTTCGTTGACCCGGCCGGTCTTGGTGGCATTGGTCCAGAAGGTCTTGGACAGGTGCATGGTGGGCTGGGCCTTGGGGGCCCGGCCGATGCGGTAGGCATACTCGGCGATGCCGTGCATGACGTGGGTGACGGGCACCTTGCGCGGGCAGCGCACGTAGCAGTTGTAGCAGGACGTGCACATGTACATGCCCTGGGAGTTCAGCACTTCCTCGCGCTTGCCGGCGCGGATCAGCATGAAGATCTCCTGGGGCGGATGGTCCCAGCCGGAATGGAAGTTGGTGGGGCAGGAGCCGGAACACAGGCCGCACTGCATGCACATCTTCACCCATTCGCCCATCTCGGCCTGCTCTTCAATCTCCTTCAGGAAATTGTTCTTGTAGCGGTCGGCCATTTCTTGGTTCAAATCGCTCATCGCAATCTCCTTAGAAGCCCTTGAACGGGGACGGCGGGAAGGACTTGATCAGCGCCGCGTAGTCGTTGATCTTCTGGGGCAGGGTGGCGATGTCGGTGATCGCCACTTCCACGTCATGGACCCGCTCGGTTTCCAGGTTCATGCCCTTCAGGGTGTCGCCCACCTTGGACAGGCGGTAACGGCCCAGTTCGGAACCCTTGACGAAGTGGCACTGGTACTCGTCGCCGTGCTTGCAGCCCATCAGCATGACGCCGTCGTAGCCGCCGTTCAGGGCGTCGGTGATCCAGATGGTGTTCACGGAACCCAGGCAGCGCACCGGGATGACCCGCACGAAGGGGTCGTACTCGTTGCGGTTCATGCCGGCCATGTCCAGGGCGGGGTAGGCGTCGTTCTCGCAGGCCAGGATGAGGATGCGCGGCTTTTCGGAGAACTCGTCCGGCACGTCCACGGCCTTGATCTGGGAACCCACGGTGTTCACCGAGTAGTTCTCGAAGGAGATCACCCGCACCGGGCAGGCGCCCATGCAGGTGCCGCAACGGCGGCAGCGGGACTCGTTGAACAGGGGGAAGCGCTTCTCGTCCTCGTCGATGGCGCCGAAGGGACATTCCACGGTGCAGCGCTTGCACTGGGTGCAGCCTTCCAGGCGCACGGTGGGGAAGGACAGGTCACCGGCCCGGGGATGGGCGGCACGGCCCAGACCGGCGTTCTCCATGGCCTGGATGGCCTTCATGGCGGCGCCGGTGGCGTCTTCCTGGGCTTGCAGGATGTCCATGGGGCGACGCACGGGACCGGCGGCGTAGATGCCGGTACGGCGGGTCTCGTAGGGGAAGCAGATGAAGTGGGAGTCGTTGAAGCCGTGCTTGAACTGGGGCATGTCCGGTCCCTGACGGTAGGTCAGGTTGAGGATGGACTCCACCGGGACGCTGGCCACCACTTCCTTGGGGGCCTCTCCTTCGGCCGGGGCTTCAGCGGCAGCCGGGGCGGCGGCAGCGTCGATGTTCACGCCGGAGTTGGGCACCACGCCGGTGGCCAGGACCACCAGATCCACTTCCGCCTGGGTGTCTTCGTTGAGGATCAGGTCCTTGAACTTGACCGTGCAACCGTTGCCGTTGGGCAGCACCTGGGAGACCACGCCCTTGGAGAAGATCACGCCCTTGTTCTGGGCGGCCCGGTAGAAGTCCTCGCCGTTGCCGGGGGTGCGCAGGTCGGTGAACAGGACGGCGGTGTCGATGTCCGGGTTGCTGTCCTTGAAGTACATGGCCTGCTTGATGCTGGTGTTGCAGCAGAAGCCGGAGCAGTACTGCAGGTGGGTGCCGCTGGCGTCACGCTGGCCGGCGCACTGGACGAAGACCACGGATTTCACCGGCTGGCCGTCGGACGGCCGGCAGATGGGCTTGCCTTCGGCGGCGGCGGCCTTGGCCAGGGCTTCCAGGCCGGCCTGGTCCACCACGTTGGGGGTCTTGCCGTAGCCGAACTCGGGCAGCTTGTTGGCGTCGTAGAGGCTGAAGCCGGTGGCCTGGATGATGGCGCCGATGTCTTCCTGGGCCACGTTGCCGGATTCCACGGCGATCTCCACCTTGAAGCGGCCGGGGGCGCCGTCGGTCTTGGCGACGGTGGCGTTCAGGTAGACCTTGATGTTGGAGTCGGCTTCGATGCGGGCGACCATGTCGGCCACGCCGTTGTCCTCGGGGGCCTTGAAGGGCTCCCGGGTGGGCACGCGGCGGTACAGCTTGCCGGCCCAGCCGCCCAGGGCGCCGGTCTTTTCCACCAGCACCACCTTGTAGCCGGCCTTGGAGGCTTCCAGGGCGGAGGTCATGCCGGACATGCCGCCACCGACCACCAGCAGGGTCTTGACGCTGCCGGTCTTCTGGTTGCCGGGAGGCACGGTCATGGCCTTCACTTCGGCGCAGGCCATGCGCACGTAGTCTTCCGCCATTTCCTGGGTGGTTTCCCGGGCTTCCTCGGTGTCGGGACGGATCCAGATCACGCCTTCGCGCAGGTTGCCCCGGCTCATGGCGATGGTGGGGAAGTTGAACGCTTCGGTCTTGGCCCGGCGGGAACAGGCGCAGAGGGCGGCGTGGGTGACGCCTTCGTTGTCGATGTCGTTCTGGATCATGGCCACGCCGTCGGCGGAGCAGAGGAAGTCGTGCTCACGCACGAGGTTCATCTTGCCGGACTTGGTGGCGGTCTTGACCAGGGCGGCGGTGTCGAGACGGGTCCCGATCTCGCAGCCTTTGCAGATGTATGCAGCAGTTTTCGTTTCAGCCATTTTTCTCAAGCCTCCGCGCGGGCGACTTTGTTGACGACCTGGATGGCCCGCAGGGCAGCCGCGGTGGCGCTCTGCACGGCCCGGTTCACATCCAGTGCGTTGGTGGCGCAACCGGCGCCGAAGATGCCGGCGTTGGCCGGGTCGGCCATGAGGAAGCCGGAGGAATCGCTCATCACTTCAGCGGGGATGTTCACGCCCTTGACGGCGGGTTCCATGCCCAGGGCCAGCACCACCAGATCGTGGGCGTTGGCGTAGCGGATGTAGCCTTCGGTGTTCACGCCGTTGCACACCGGGTTGCCGGCCTTGTCCTCGGTGATGCGCGCCACTTTCGACTTCACGAAGGTGACGTTGGGATTGGCCTTCACCTTCTGGTAGAAGTCCTCGAAGCGGTCGATGGCGCGGATGTCGATGAAGTAGATGGTGGACTTGCCTTCGTCACCATACTTTTCCTGCACGTAGTGGGTCTGCTTGAGAGAGCCCATGCAGCAGAAGCGGGAACAGTGGCGCAGGTGGTTCTCGTCCCGGGAGCCGGCGCACTGGATGAAGGCGATGTTCTTCGCCTCCTTGCCGTCGGAGGGGCGCAGGATCTTGCCGCCGGTGGGGCCGTGGGGATCGGCCAGGCGCTCGAATTCCACGTTGGTGATGACGTTGGGGAAGCGGTCGTAGCCGTAGTAGACGATCTTCTCGGCGTCGTAGGGCTTCCAGCCGGTGGCCCAGACGATGGCGCCGGCGGAGAGGTTGATGGTCTCTTCCTGGTCGTCCAGGTTCACCGCGTCGTACTTGCAGGCGGCCTTGGCCTTGTCGGCGTCGGGGGTGCCGATGATGGACGGGTCGATGACGTAACGCTGGGGATAGGCCATGTTGGACGGCAGGTAGGCCGCCTTGATCTTGCCCAGGTTGTAGTTGAACTCGTCGTCGATCTCGGTGCTGACGGCCTTGCCGCACTCGCCGCAGGCGGTGCAGTTGGAATTCACGTAACGGGGCTTCAACTTGACGGACACGCTGTAGGCGCCCTTGGTGCCGGTGATGCCGGTCACTTCCGCCAGGGTGAGCACCTGGATGCGGGGGTTGGCCTTGAGCCGGCGCAGGTTGATTTCCAGGCCGCAGGTGGGATGGCACATCTTGGGGAAGTACCGGTAGAGCTGAACGGTACGGCCGCCCAGGTACGGGTTCTTCTCCACCAGAACGACTTGCTTCCCGGTTTCGGCCGCTTCAAGCGCGGCTGTCATGCCCGAGATGCCGCCGCCCACGACCAGAATGGTCTGGTTGGTCGCCACTACAGACGTCATGTATCGCCTCCGATGGGTGAAGACTTCAGGGATTTGGGGAGACCGGGCAGGCTGAACCACGGCCCGGCCAAATAGGCGCGAATGTTACTGGAAACACCCACCCCCCCGATATATCGGAGTAATCGAAAGTTCTTATGAACGAATAGACTGGGTAAATCCGATGCGCTGCGGGGGGTTTACGCAACTCAACAGTGGAGCACGAACAGGATCAAGACCCCCAGGGCAAATACCATGGCGGTGAACACGATAAACGGCCGCCAGTGGGTGGTGATGTGTTTCCGCTTGCGCTCCAGGTTGTGCCACAGCTCGCTGATGGCCCCCAGGATGCTGATGGCAAAGAAGGGGGCGATGAGGGCCAGGCCCAGGATCACCCAGTCGGTGTTGCCCCAGCGCCGGCATTCCTTGGGCATGGAAGACATGGCCGAATCCCAGTTGCTGATGGCCAGCCAGAGCAACAGGCCGGCCACCCCCATCACCACCCCGCTCCAACCCATGAGCACCCAGAAATGCCGGTTCTCCAGGGTGGCCAGCAGTTCCGTCCAGGTGTTGCGGGTGGGTTTGACGTGGAACTTGCGGGCCATGGGTCGGGGCTCCTTCTAGCCGAGTTTCTGGCGCTGGGCGCGCAGCTTGTCCAGCGTGGCGGTGAAGTCCGCCAGGCGCTTCCTTTCCTGCTCCACCACCGCCGGCGGCGCCCGGTCCACGAAGCTGGCGTTGGACAGCTTGCCGGTGGCCTTGGCAATCTCCCCGTCCAGGCGGGCGATTTCCTTGTCCAGGCGGGCGATTTCCGCCCCCTTGTCGATTTCCACGTGGAGCATGATGCGCCAGTCGCCCACCACGGACACCGGGGCGTCGCCCTCGGGCAGGACAGACACCGACTCCACCCGCTCCAGGCGGCCCAGGGCAGCCATGTAGGGGGCGTAGTCGGCGGCCCGGGCGGCATCGCCTTCCAGGTAGAGGGGCACCTTCAGGGCCGGGGACAGGTTCATCTCGCCGCGCAGGTTGCGCACCGCGTTGACCAGTTCCTTGAGGCCGGCCATGGCCGCCTGGGCGGCGGGGTGGGCCCGGCCGGCATCGCGGGCCGGATAGGGGGCGAGCATGATGCTCTGCCCCGATTTGCCGGCCAGGGGCGCCACCGCCTGCCAGAGTTCCTCGGTGATGAAGGGGATGATGGGGTGGGCCAGGCGCAGCAGGGTTTCCAGCACGGCGAGCAGGGTGTGCCGGGTGCTGGCGGCGGCCGCCCCGCCCCGGGCGATCTGCACCTTGGCCAGTTCCAGGTACCAGTCGCAATACTCGTCCCAGACGAATTCGTAGACGGCCCGGGCGGCCATGTCGAAACGATACTGGTCGAAACCGGCCCGCACCTCGGCCACCGCCTGGTCCAGGCGGGCCAGGATCCAGCGGTCCACGAAGGTGGCTTCGCCGGCGGCGATCTCCTGGCCTTCGCAGTTCATCAGCACGAAGCGGCTGGCGTTCCACAGCTTGTTGCAGAAGTTGCGGTAGCCCTCGCAGCGGGCCATGTCGAACTTGATGTCCCGGCCGTGGGTGGCCAGGCTGGCGAAGGTGAAGCGCAGGGCGTCGGTGCCGAAGCTGGCGATGCCGTCGGCGAATTCCTTGCGGGTGGCCTTTTCGATGCCGGCCGCCTGCTTGGGGTTCATGAGCCCCACGGTGCGCTTGGCCACCAGGTCGTCCAGGCTGATGCCGTCGATGAGGTCGATGGGATCCAGCACGTTGCCCTTGGACTTGGACATCTTGTTGCCGTGGGCGTCCCGCACCAGGCCGGTGACGTACACGTCCCGGAAGGGCACCTTCCCGGTGAAGTGCAGGGTCATCATGACCATGCGCGCCACCCAGAAGAAGATGATGTCGAAGCCGGTGACCAGCACGCTGGTGGGCAGGTAATGCTTCAGTTCCCAGGTGTCTGCCGGCCAGCCCAGGGTGGAGAAGGGCCACAGGGCGGAGGAGAACCAGGTGTCCAGCACGTCCTCGTCCCGGCGGATGGCCTTGCCACCAGCCAGTCTGCTGGCCTCCGCCTCGTCCCGGGCCACGTAGATGCCGCCGTCCTCGTCGTACCAGGCGGGGATGCGGTGGCCCCACCAGAGCTGGCGGGAGATGCACCAGTCCTGGATGTTCTCCAGCCACTGGCGGTAGGTGGTGGTCCAGTTCTCGGGGACGAAGCGCAGTTCCCCCTTGTCCACCACGTCCAGGGCCTGTTTGGCCAGGCCTTCCATGCTCATGAACCACTGGTCGGTGAGCATGGGTTCGATGACGGCGTGGGTACGGTCGCCCCGGGGGATCTGCAGCTTGTGGGGCTTGGCGGAGGCCAGCAATCCCTTGGCCTGCAATTCGTCCAGGATCTTCTGCCGGGCCACGTAGCGGTCCAGGCCCTGGTATTCCGCCGGGGCCAGGTCGTTCATCTTCGCGTCCAGGGTGAGGACGTTGATGGCCGGCAGATGGTGGCGCTGGCCCACCTGCCAGTCGTTGAAATCGTGGGCCGGGGTGATCTTCACCACGCCGGTGCCGAACTCCCGGTCCACGTAGTCGTCGGCGATGATGGGGATGGTGCGTTCGGCGATGGGCAGGCGCACCGTCTTGCCCACCAAGTGGGCGTAGCGCTCGTCGGCCGGGTTCACCGCCACGGCGGTGTCGCCCAGCAGGGTTTCCGGACGGGTGGTGGCCACGGTGAGGTGGCCTGAACCGTCCTCAAGGGGATAGTTGATCTCCCAGATGAAGCCGTCCTCTTCCTCGCTCACCACTTCCAGGTCGGACACGGCGGTGCCCAGCACCGGGTCCCAGTTCACCAGGCGCTTGCCGCGATAGATGAGGCCTTCGTTGTAGAGGCGCACGAACACTTCGGTGACGGCGGTGGACAGGCCCTCGTCCATGGTGAAGCGTTCCCGGGACCAGTCCGGGCTGGTGCCCAGGCGGCGCATCTGCCGGGTAATGGTGGAACCGGAATGTTCCTTCCATTCCCAGACCTTCTCCAGGAACGTCTCCCGGCCCAGGTCATGGCGGCTGATCTTCTGGGCGTCCAGTTGCCGTTCCACCACGATCTGGGTGGCGATGCCGGCGTGGTCGGTGCCCGGCTGCCACAGGGTATTGTCGCCGGCCATGCGATGGTAGCGGGTCAGGGCGTCCATGAGGCCGTGCTGGAAGGCATGGCCCATGTGCAGGGTGCCGGTGACGTTGGGCGGCGGCAGCAGGATGCAGTAGAAGGGCTTGCCCTCCTCCCGGCCCATGCCGTAGTAGCCCGAACCTTCCCAGTGGGCGTACCAGCGCTTTTCGATGTCGTGGGGTTCGAAGGACTTGGCGAGTTCCATGGCGCGAAAACAAGACGCGGGGCTTGTTGACCCCGCGTCTGATGATTGAAAAGTGGCCGTGATTATACGGCCAGCCGATTCACTCGGCCCCGTCCTTGCGCCCCAGCTCCTCCCGGATGGCCTTGCGCACTGCGTCCTCCACCCGAAGTTGCTGGCGGATGAACATGTCGATGAGGCGTTGTTCCATGGCAGCCACCAGACGGGCCATCTCGGCATTCACGTGGGCCGGCAGCGGTGCGGGTGGCTCGGCCAGCAGGCGCTCACCCACCCGGCGGTCCCCCTGGCGGCGGTCCCCCCGGCGGCGGTCCACGGCCTGCCGCTCCCCTCCCGTCCAACCCTGGGGCTGATCCTCCGTCACCACTTCGGTGAGCAGGGGAAAATCGTCGTACTCCAGGCCCTTTTCGCGCAGGGCGTCGGGGGCCCGCTTGCCGAACAGGGCGTCGATCTTGCCGAACAGGTCGCCGTTGCCGTCGTCGCTCATCGGCCGTCCGCCAGGTCGTGGGTTTCCACCTGATAACCCCGTTCCCGGTAGAAACGCAGCCGGGCCCGGGCCTGGTCCCGGTCTTCCGGTGCCGTGGTGACGATCTCCAGCACCCGGGCAAAGCGGCCGAAGAAGGCTGGAGTCTCGCCCTCCAGGTTGATGAGCACGTCGGGGCTGGCCAGTTCGTCCGGGTTCTCGCCGATGAGGATGGGCGTCTCTCCGGCCAGGGGATGGCCACAGCGCACGTGGGGCAGGAAGGACAACTGCTGGGCGGTCCAGAAATACTGGTCCAGTTCCTGGCAGCGGGCTGGTTGGCGAATGAACACCAGGGCCCGCTGGCCGGCCTGAAAGGTCTTGGCGGCCAGCTTGCGGGCCACTTCGGCCTTGGCCGGAGCATTGAAGTAGAAATCGACGCGGGTCATCGTTCCTGTGCGGGGGGTCACGCTGGTGTGCGAAGGTTAGTGCTATAACCCGCCTAGCGCCAGCCCGGCCCCGGATGGGAACCCGCAAAAGGCCCGGCCGGTCCCAAACCCACCCACCACACCGAGGAGACACCATGAGACTTGCCCCCCTGTTCCGTCTGGCCGCCCTGGCCCTGGGCCTGGCCGCCACCCCCGCCGTCCAGGCCGCGGTGGAAACCTTCAGCATCGACAACACCCACAGCTTCGCCAACTGGGAATTGCGCCACGTGGTGGCCCGCACCAGCGGCACCTTCTGGGACATCAAGGGCAAGGTACTGCTGGACACGGACAATATCGCCAAGTCTTCGGTGGATGCGGTCATCAGCATTTACAGCCTGAACTCCAGCCACCTGCGCCGGGACGTGCACGTGCTGACCGACGAATTCCTCGACGCCCGCAATTATCCGGAGATGAAGTTCGTGTCCAGCACGGTGAAACCCGCCAGCGCCGACAAGGGCACCATGACCGGGCAACTCACCCTCCACGGCGTCACCAAGCCGGTGACCCTGAACTACGAAATCCTGGGCATGGGCCAGGATCCCTGGGGCGGCATGCGCATGGGCTTCAAGGCCACCACCCAGATCAAGCGTTCCGATTTCGGCATCACCAAGTACACCCCCACGGGCCCGGTGGGTAACGAAGTGGACATCACTCTGTTGATCGAGGGCATCAAACTCGCCGCCGACGGTCAGCCCTGGAACGCCAAGAAGGCCGCCGAGGAGGAGGCCGCCCGGAAGGCCGCCGAAGAGAAGGCCAAGGTGATCTCCTATCCGGCCACGGGCGCCGCCCCGGCCGCCACCGCCCCCGCCGCCAGCGCGCCGGCCACCCCCGCCCCCGCCAAGAAGGAAGAGAGCGTGGAGGATCAACTGAAGAAGAAGCTGAAGGGGCTGCTGAACTAAGGGGGCTGCCCCCCACGCACGAACGGCCGGTCCACCCGGCCGTTTTTCATTTCATCGCTGGAAAACCTTCAGCCGTGGCGGCGAATGGCCTCCGCACAGGCTTCGCCCAGCCCCGCCGGACTCTTGGCCACCACCACCCCGGCGGCTTCCAGGGCGGCGATCTTCTCCGCCGCCGTGCCCTTGCCCCCGGCGATGATGGCGCCGGCGTGGCCCATGCGCTTGCCCGCAGGCGCGGTGACCCCGGCGATGTAGCCCGCCACCGGCTTGGTCACGCGGGCCTTGATGTACTCGGCCGCTTCCTCTTCCCGGGTGCCGCCGATCTCGCCCACCATGATGATGGCCCCGGTATCCGGATCGGCCTGGAACATTTCCAGGCAGTCGATGAAATCCAGGCCCTTGATGGGGTCGCCGCCGATGCCCACGCAGGTGCTCTGGCCCAGGCCCAGCCGGGTGGTCTGGTAGACGGCTTCGTAGGTCAGGGTGCCGGAGCGGGAGACGATGCCCACCTTGCCCTTCTTGTGGATGAAGCCGGGCATGATGCCGATCTTGCATTCGTCCGGGGTGATGATGCCCGGGCAGTTGGGGCCGATGAGCACCGCACCGTTGGCGCGGATGGCGGCCTTCACGTTGATCATGTCCCGCACCGGGATGCCTTCGGTGATGCACACCACCACCTGGATGCCCGCCTCCGCCGCTTCCAGGATGCCGTCGGCGGCATAGGGGGCCGGCACGTAGATGACGCTGGCCTGGGCGCCGGCGTCGCGCACCGCGTCCTTGACGGTGTTGAACACCGGCAGGCCCAGGTGGGTCTGGCCCCCCTTGCCCGGGGTGACGCCGCCCACCATTTGCGTGCCGTAGGCGATGGCCTGTTCCGAGTGGAAGGTGCCCTGCTTGCCGGTGAAGCCCTGGCAGATGACCTTGGTGTCCTTGTTGACCAGGATGCTCATGTCAGTTTCCTCCCACGGCGGCCACGGCCATTTTCGCCGCCGCGTTCAAGTCGTCGCTGGCCTGGATGGCCAGGCCGGATTCCGCCAGCATCTTGCGCCCCAGGTCCACGTTGGTGCCTTCCAGGCGCACCACCACGGGGATGGTGACGCCCACTTCCTTCACCGCGTCGATGACCCCCTGGGCGATCACGTCGCAACGCATGATGCCGCCGAAGATGTTGATCAGCACCGCCTTCACGTTGGGGTCGGAGAGGATGATCTTGAAGGCCTGGGCCACGGTCTGGGCCGAGGCGCCGCCGCCCACGTCGAGGAAGTTGGCGGGCAGGCCGCCGGACAGCTTGATCAGGTCCATGGTGGCCATGGCCAGGCCGGCGCCGTTGACCATGCAGCCGATGTTGCCGGACAGGGCGATGTAGTTCAGGTTGTGGGCCTGGGCCTCGGCTTCCTTGGGGTCGATCTGGCTCAGGTCGGCGCTATCGGCCAGGGCCTTCTGCCGGTAGAGGGCGTTGTCCTCCACCCCCATCTTGCAGTCCAGGGGCAGAATCTTGCCGTCCCCGGTGACGATGAGGGGGTTGATCTCCAGCAGGGCCAGGTCCTTGTCCAGGAACACCCGGTAGAGGGTCTTGGCCAGTTTCACGAAGGCGCCGATCTGCTCGCCTTCCAGCCCCAGGCCGAAGGCCAGGTTGCGGCCCTGGTAGTCCATGAAGCCAGCGGCCGGGTCCACCCATTCCTTGAGAATCTTCTCCGGCTCGTTGCGGGCCACCTCCTCGATCTCCATGCCCCCGGCGGCGGAGGCCACGAAGCCGATGCGTTCGGCGGCCCGGTCCACGGTGATGGACAGGTACAACTCCCGGGCGATGGGCAGGGTTTCCTCGATGAGCAACTGGTTCACCGGCTGGCCGTCGGGGGCGTTCTGGTAGGTGGTGAGACGGGAGCCCAGCAACTGGCCGGCCACCGCCGTCAGGTCGTCCACGGAGCGGACCAGCTTGACGCCGCCGGCCTTGCCCCGACCGCCGGCGTGGATCTGGGCCTTGGCCACCCAGGCGGAGCCGCCCAGTTGGGCGGCGGCGGCGGCACACTGGCCGGCCTGGTCCACCACCACGCCCCGGGGGGTGGCGATGCCGTAATCGCGCAGGACGGCCTTGGCCTGGTATTCGTGCAGATTCATCTTTTGGACTCCTCTCTCTCGAAGGCCGCATTGTCCGGCAAACCGTTGTGCACTGCCATATGGTGGAGAACGGGGAGAGACGAGGCACGGGGTATCATGGCGGCCTTCTGGAAGGGGATGTGATGAAGGAAATCCTGGTTCTCTATTTCAGCCGCCACGGCTCGGTGCAACAACTGGCCCGCCACCTGGCCCATGGGGTGGAAGCCGTGCCGGGCATGGCCGCCCGGCTGCGCACGGTGCCGGCAGTGCTCACCGAAAGCGACGCCCCGGCGAAGTTGGTGCCCGACTCGGGCGCCCCCTACGCCAGCCTGGACGACCTGCGCGAATGCGTGGGCGTGGCGGTGGGCTCCCCCACCCGCTTCGGCAACATGGCGGCGGCCATGAAGCACTTCTGGGACGGCACCTCGGGCCTCTGGCTGGGGGGCGATCTGGTGGACAAGCCGGCCTGCGTGTTCACCTCCACGGCCAGCCTCCACGGGGGCCAGGAGTCCACCCTGCTGTCCATGATGACACCCCTGCTGCACCACGGCATGTTCCTCGTCGGCCTGCCCTACACCAACCCGGAGCTGAACCAGACCCGCTCCGGCGGCACCCCCTACGGCGCCAGCCACTGGGCCGGGCCGGACGGCAAGCAGCCCATCACCGACGAAGAACGCAAACTGGCTTTCGCCCTGGGCAAGCGCCTGGCGGAAGTGGCAGGGAAACTCACCCAATGAACACGGAAAACGACACCCCACGGGACAACGGCGGCGACGCCCGGCGCTTCACCCGGGCCCAACACAGCGCCGTGCTGTCGACGATCTCCAAACGGGTGGAGGGCTTTCCCTTCGGGTCCGTGGCCCCCTTCATCCTGGACCAGGCCGGCCGGCCGGTGATCCTGATCTCCACCCTGGCCGAGCATACGAAGAACCTCTCCGCCGATCCCCGGGTGTCCCTCATCGTGCAACCCTATGCGCCGGACATGCAGGTCACCGGCCGGGTCACCCTGCTGGGCCGGGCGGAGAAACTGGAGGACAAGTCGGCCCTGGGTCCCCGTTACCTGCGCTACCACCCCCAGGCGGCGGATTACTTCGCCATGCACGACTTCAGCTTTTACCGCATCGAACCGGTGCGGGTGCGCTGGATCGGCGGCTTCGGGCGCATCCACTGGGTGGAGCCGGAACAATACCTGCAAGGTGAATCCCCCCTGGCGGACCAGGAGGACGGCATCCTGGCCCACATGAACCAGGACCACGGCGACAACCTGCGGGCCTATTGCCGCCATGTGCATGGGGTTGAGCCCGGATCGGCGGAGATGGTGGGCATCGACGGCGACGGCTTCGACCTGCGCGCCGACGACCGGCTGCTGCGCTTCGACTTCCCCGCCTCCATCCAGGACGCCCAGGGGGCCCGCCAGGCCCTGGTGGCCCTGGCCCAGGCGAGTCGGGCGTGAGTCAGGCCAACCTGCGCTGGCTGGCCTCGGCCAGCCTCATCGGCCTCATCTTCCTCAGCGTGGCCTGGGAACTGTGGCTGGCCCCCCTGCGCCCCGGGGGCTCCTGGCTGGTGCTCAAGGTGCTGCCTTTGCTGGCCGGCCTGTTTGGCGTCCTGGGAGGCCGGGTCTATACCTATCGCTGGTCCACCCTCCTGGTCTGGCTCTACTTCTGTGAGGGCGTGGTGCGATCCTGGAGTGAGGCCGGTCTGTCCAGCCGTCTGGCGCTCCTGGAAACGGGCCTGGCCCTGATTTTCTTCCTGGCGGCTGCGTGGTATGCCCGCAACGCCGGACGGGAGGCTCCCCGGTCCTGTTGACTCAGGTCAATGTCGGAGAAGAAGGTCCGGATATCATCCACCCCCAGATTCAATTAGAATTTACTGATATTTATCTACCAGCAAGGTATCCACCCATGACCAAGATTAAGTTCATCCACTTCCGCTTCCTGCCCATGTCCATGCGGGTGCTGTTCACCATGGTGCTGCTGGTGTTCGGTACCGGCTACCTGATGGCCATGATCCAGGTCTGGGAATCCCATGCCGGCAAGGATGGCGACCCCATGATCTCCGGCAAGGATCTGATGATCGCCTACAGCGGCAACCCGGAAGGCACCAAGCTGGAAACCGCCCTGCGCGGCCCCATGGCCGACATGCTGCCCGCCGAGAAGCGTCAGGTGATCTTCGACTGGCTCCACGCCGGGGCCAAACAGGAAGAGTTCGAAGGCAAGATCAACCCCATCATGCAGGAGCACTGCATCGCCTGCCACAACCCGGAAGCCAACCCCCACCTGCCCGACCTGCGCGCCTATGAGGGCGTTTCCAAGGTCACCGCCCGGGACGAAGGCATGAACATTCCCACCCTGGTGCGGGTGTCCCACATCCACCTGTTCTCCATCACCTTCATCTTCTTCATCGTCGGTTTCATCTTCAGCCACGCCTACGTGCGGCCCACCTGGATGAAGTGCGTGCTGATCGCCGCCCCCTTCGTGGTGCTGATCACCGACGTGGCCTCCTGGTACCTGACCAAGATCTGGTCCGGCTTCGCCTGGATGGTGATCCTCTCCGGCGCCATCATGGGCATGGCCTTCGCCACCATGTGGATCATCTCCATGTGGCAGATGTGGTTCTGGCGGGTGCCTGAATCCATCAGCGAGAACCAGGGCGAGATCCCCTGCGTGCACGGCGACTGAGACAGCACCTCGAAAGCAAAAAGGGCGGCCGACAGGCCGCCCTTTTTGTTTGCCCGGCCCGTCAGATCAAACCTGGGGGTGGGCCCGTTCCTCGGCCCCGAACAACTTGTTGAGGGCGTTGAGGTAGGCCTTGGCGGAGGCGATGACGATGTCCGTGTTGGCCCCCTGGCCATTGACGATGCGCCCGTTGCGGGACAGGCGCACGGTGACCTCGCCCTGGGCATCGGTGCCGGTGGTGATGTTGTTCACCGAGTAGAGCAGGAGGGTGGAACCGCTCTCCACGATCTTCTCGATGGCCCGGAAGGAAGCGTCCACCGGGCCGCCGCCGGTTTCGTCGGCGCGGATCTCGTTCCCCCCGTCGGACAGGGTCACGAAGGCGTGGGGCGTCTCGCCGGTTTCCGAGCAGACCTTGAGGGAAACCAGCTTGAAGCGGTCGCAGGCGTCCAGGTTGGCGTCCACCGCCACCAGGGCCTGGAGATCCTCGTCGAAGATTTCCCGCTTCTTGTCGGCCAGGGCCTTGAACCGGGAGAAGGCGGCGTTGAGGGCCTCCTCGCTTTCCAGCACGATGCCCAGTTCCTGGAGGCGGGTGCGGAAGGCGTTGCGCCCGGAGAGTTTGCCCAGGGTCAGCTTGTTGGCGCCCCAGCCCACGTCCTCGGCGCGCATGATCTCGTAGGTTTCCCGGTGCTTGAGCACCCCGTCCTGGTGAATGCCGGACTCATGGGAGAAGGCATTGGCGCCGACGATGGCCTTGTTGGGCTGCACCGGGTAGCCGGTGATCTGGGAGACCAGCCGGGAGGAGGGCACAATCTGGGTGGTGTCGATGCGGGAATCGCAGGTGAACACGTCGCGGCGGGTCTTCACCGCCATGACCACCTCTTCCAGGGAGGCGTTGCCGGCCCGTTCCCCCAGGCCGTTGATGGTGCATTCCACCTGGCGGGCGCCGTTCATCACCGCCGACAAGGAGTTGGCCACGGCCATGCCCAGGTCGTTGTGGCAGTGGGTGGACCAGACCACCTTGTCGGAGTTGGGCACCCGCTCGATGAGTTGGCGGATGCGCTCGCCCCACAGGGCGGGCAGGCTGTAGCCCACCGTGTCGGGCACGTTGAGGGTCTTGGCGCCGGCCTGGATGACGGCCTCGAAGACCCGGCAGAGGAAATCCAGTTCGGAACGCACCGCGTCTTCGGCGGAGAACTCCACGTCATCGGTGTATTCCAGGGCCATCTGTACCGCCTTCACCGCCGCGTCCACCACCTGGTCCGGCTGCATGCGCAGCTTCTTCTCCATGTGGATGGGGCTGGTGGCGATGAAGGTGTGGATGCGGCCCGCGGCGGCGGGCCGGATGGCCTCGCCGGCAGCCCGTACATCCCGCTCGTTGGCCCGGGCCAGGGAGCAGACGGTGGAGGTCTTGATGATGCCGGAGATGGCCTTGATGGCTTCGGCGTCCCCCGGGCTGGCGGCGGCGAAGCCGGCCTCGATCACGTCCACGCCCAGACGCTCCAGTTGCCGGGCGATGCGGATCTTTTCTTCCTTGGTCATGGCGGCGCCGGGGCTCTGCTCGCCGTCGCGCAGGGTGGTATCGAAGATGATCAGTCTGTCGTTCATGGTTTGCTCCAGAAGCCAGGGGCTAGGCGCCAGGCGCCTTGTCCGCCCCATCGGACCGCCTGCGGCCCAGACGCCGTCGGACCCACATCACGTAGCCGGACAGGCCATAGGCCAGCAGCAGCAGGAACAGCACGATGGGCGGGTCCACCGAGATCAGGCTGAAACCCAGGGCCACCAGGACGATGCCCACGAAGGGCACGCTGCGTTTCAGATTGATGTCCTTGCCGCTGTAGAAACGGAAATTGGTGATCATGGTGATGCCGGCGAACAGGGTGAGTCCCCAGGCCAACCAGCCCACGTCGGTTCCGGGGATGTGGTTGTCCACCATGACCCAGATGAAGCCCGCCACCAGGCAGGCCGCCGCCGGGCTGGGCAGGCCCATGAACCAGCGCTTGTCCTGGACTGCCAGCATGGTGTTGAAGCGGGCCAGGCGGAGGGCCGCCCCGGCGCAGAAGACAAAGGCGGCCACCCAGCCCAGCTTGCCCAGGTTCTGGAGGGCGAAGCTGTACATGACCAGGGCCGGCGCCACGCCGAAGGACACCATGTCGGACAGGGAATCATATTCGGCGCCGAAGGCGCTCTGGGTGTTGGTGAGCCGGGCCACCCGGCCGTCCAATCCATCCAGGACCATGGCCACGAAGATGGCCACGGCGGCCATCTCGAAGCGACCGTTCATGGCCTGGACGATGGCGAAGAAACCGGCGAACAGGGCACCGGTGGTAAACAGGTTGGGCAGCAGGTAGATGCCGCGCCGGGTCGGTTTGGCGGGAACGTCGCCAGTCCCCGGTTCCTGATCGGTCACCGGATCATCCATGGCTCACAACCGGGCCAGCACGTCGCTGCAAGCACGAACCTTGTCGCCCAGGGCCACCTGGGGCCTGGCATCGGTGGGCAGGTACACGTCCACCCGGGAACCGAAGCGGATGAAACCGTAACGCTGCCCCCGGGTGAGGGTGGCGCCAGGTTCCACGTAGCAGAGGATGCGCCGGGCGATGAGGCCGGCCACCTGCACGCTGGTCACGTCCTTGCCGTCGGCGGTGCGGAACCACACGGCATTGCGTTCATTTTCGGTGGAAGCCTTGGCCAGGTCGGCGTTGACGAACTTGCCCGGGTTGTACCAGCGGCCCTTGACCTCGCCATCCACCGGAGCCCGGTTGGAATGGACGTTGAACACGTTCATGAACACGCTGATCTTCAGGGCCCGGCGCTGGAGCCAGGGATCCTCCGTCTCTTCCACTGCCACGATGCGGCCGTCGGCGGGGGACAGCACCAAGCCTTCGCCGATGGGCACCACCCGTGCCGGGTCCCGGAAAAATTGCAGGACGAACAGGGCGATGATCCACAGGGGTGCAGCCCAGGCCCAACCGGCCAGCAGGGTGGCGGCCAGGGCAGCCAGTACGGACATGCCCAGGAAGGGCCAGCCTTCACGGGCAATGAGGGGGTGAGGCCAGGGGGCTTTGGCAGGAGGCATGAGGCCGATACACATGTTGGGTAGCCGGTAGCGGGTAGCCGGTGGTCTGTAGCTGGATTTAAGCGCGCCGCAGGCGCGGAAGAATCGCTACCGACTACCAACTACCGACTACAAGCTCAGTTCCTGGACCGATCCACCAGCTTGTTGGCCTTGATCCAGGGCATCATGTCGCGCAGCTTCTCGCCCACCACCTCGATGGGGTGCTCGGCGTTGAGGCGGCGGCGGGCGGTCATCTCGGGATAGTTGGTCTTGCCTTCCTGGATGAAGCGCTTGGCGTATTCGCCGTTCTGGATGTTCTTCAGGGCCTGGCGCATGGCGGCGCGGGAGGTCTCGTTGATGACGGCGGGGCCGGTCACGTACTCGCCATACTCCGCGTTGTTGGAGATGGAGTAGTTCATGTTGGCGATGCCGCCTTCGTAGATCAGGTCCACGATGAGCTTCAGTTCGTGCAGGCACTCGAAGTAGGCCATCTCCGGGGCGTAGCCGGCTTCGGTGAGGGTCTCGAAGCCCATCTTCACCAGTTCCACGGCGCCGCCGCACAGCACGGCCTGCTCGCCGAACAGGTCGGTCTCGGTCTCTTCACGGAAGTTGGTCTCGATGACGCCGGCCCGGGCACCGCCGTTGGCGGCGGCATAGGCCAGGGCGATGTCCTTGGCCTTGCCGGACTTGTCCTGGTAGACGGCGATCAGGGAGGGTACGCCGCCGCCGGCCAGGTAGGTGGAGCGCACGGTGTGGCCGGGGCCCTTGGGGGCGATCATGATCACGTCCAGGTCGGCCCGGGGCACGATCTGGTTGTAGTGGATGTTGAAGCCGTGGGCGAAGCAGAGGGTGGCGCCCTTCTTGATGTTGGGCTCGATCTCGCCGTAGTACACGCCGGGCTGCTGCTCGTCGGGCACCAGGATCATGACCACGTCGGCATCCTTGACGGCGGCGGCCACTTCCTTGACGGCCAGGCCGGCGGCCTTGGCCTTGTTCCAGGAGGCGCCGTCCTTGCGCAGGCCCACGGTGACCTTGACGCCGGAATCCTTCAGGTTGTTGGCATGGGCGTGGCCCTGGGAGCCGTAGCCGACGATGGCAACCTTCTTTTTCTTGATCAGGGAGAGGTCGCAGTCTTTTTCGTAGTAAACCTTCATTTCAGTTCCTTTCAGTGAGGAGTAAGGAGGCAGGAGTGAGGAGTGATCAGCGGGCCAGGCTCCTGACCCCTCACTCCTCACCCCTCACTAAACTTTCATCACCCGGTCGCCGCGGCCGATGCCCGAGGCGCCGGTGCGCACGGTTTCCAGGATGGCGCTGGGTTCCAGGGCGGCCAGGAAGGCATCCAGCTTGGTACCCGGCCCGGTGAGTTCGATGGTGTAGGTCTTGTCCGCCACGTCCAGGATGCGCCCCCGGAAAATGTCGGCCATACGTTTGATCTCTTCGCGCATCTCGCCGGTGGCCCGCACCTTCACCAGCATCAGCTCCCGCTCGATGTGGCTGCCGTCGGAAAGGTCCTGGACCTTCACCACGTCCACCAGTTTGTTGAGCTGCTTGGTGATCTGCTCGATGACGTCGTCGGACCCCCGGGTGACGATGGTCATCCGCGACAGGGTGGCATCCTCGGTGGGGGCCACGGTGAGGGATTCGATGTTGTAGCCCCGGGCCGAGAACAGGCCGGCCACCCGGGACAGGGCACCGGATTCGTTTTCCATCAACAGGGAAATGATGTGTCGCATGGCCCGTCCTTACACCAGGATCATCTCGGACAGACCCTTGCCGGCTGGCACCATGGGGAACACGTTCTCCCGGGGGTCGGTGAGGAAGTTGATGAACACCAGGCGGTCCTTGTACTTGCCGAAGGCGTCCCGCAGGGCGGGTTCCACGTCTTCGGGCTTCTCGATGGTCATGCCCACGTGGCCATAGGCTTCGGCCAGCTTCACGAAATCCGGCAGAGAAGTCATGTAGGACTCGGCGTAGCGCTCTTCGTAGAAGAACTCCTGCCATTGCCGCACCATGCCCAGGTAGCCGTTGTTGAGCAGGATGATCTTGAGGGGCAGCTTCCATTCCTTGCAGGTGGACAGCTCCTGGATGTTCATCTGGATGCTGCCCTCGCCGGTGATGCAGGCCACGCTGGCGTCGGGATGGGCCATCTGCACGCCCATGGCGGCGGGCAGACCGAAGCCCATGGTGCCCAGACCGCCGGAATTGATCCAGCGGCGGGGTTTGGCGAATTTGTAGTACTGGGCCGCCCACATCTGGTGCTGGCCCACGTCGGAGGTGACGAAGGCGTCGCCACCGGTGACCTCGTAGAGCTTTTCCACCACGAACTGGGGCTTGATCACTGCGGCATTGCGGTCGTACTTGAGGCAGTCCTGGGAACGCCACAATTCGATCTGGGCCCACCAGGCCTTGAGGGCCTGCTCATCGGGTTTGTCCTTGCCGGCTTTCAGATGCTTGCAGATCTCGTCCAGTACCTGGCCCACTTCGCCGACGATGGGCACGTCCACCTTGACCCGTTTGGAAATGGAGGACGGGTCCACATCAATGTGGATGATGCGGTGGGCTTCCTTGGCGAAGTGCTTGGGATTGCCCACCACCCGGTCATCGAAGCGGGCGCCCACCGCCAGCAGCACGTCGCAGTGCTGCATGGCCATGTTGGCCTCGATGGTGCCGTGCATGCCCAGCATGCCCAGGAACTGGGGATCCGGTGAGGGGAAGCCCCCCAGGCCCATGAGGGTGCTGGTCACCGGATAGCCCAGCAGACGGGCCAGTTCGGCAACCTGCTCGGCGGCATTGCCAAGAACCACGCCACCGCCGGTGTAGATCATGGGCCGCTGGGCTTCCAGAAGCATCTGGGCGGCCTTCTTGATCTGGCCGGCATGGCCCTTGCTGGTGGGGTTGTAGGAGCGCATGGACACGCTCCTGGGGTATTCGTAGACGCACTTGTGCTGGGTGACGTCCTTGGGCACGTCCACCACCACGGGACCGGGTCGGCCGGTGGCGGCGATGAAGAAAGCCTTCTTGATGGTGGAGGCCAGTTCCCTCACGTCCTTCACCAGGAAGTTGTGCTTCACGCAGGGGCGGGTGATGCCGATCGTATCCACTTCCTGGAAGGCATCCTGGCCGATGGCGGCAGTGGGCACCTGGCCGGTGATGACCACCATGGGAATGGAATCCATGTAGGCCGTGGCGATGCCGGTCACCGCATTGGTGGCGCCGGGGCCGGAGGTGACGATGGCCACCCCCACCTGTCCGGTGCAGCGGGCATAGGCGTCGGCGGCATGGACTGCGGCCTGCTCATGCCGCACCAAAATGTGCTCGAAATCCTTCTGCTTGTAGATTTCGTCGTAAATGTTGAGCACCGCGCCGCCGGGGTACCCAAAGATGTGCTTGATGCCCTCGTCGCGCATGCAGCGGACGACGATCTCCGCACCAGTCAATTCCATGTCGGCCATGGTGTGAGGTTTGAGCTTCGGAAAAGGTTGAACACTAGCGACTGCGCCCCCCACGGTCAAGGACGGCGGGGGTCGCGGACCCGAACAAAAAGGGGTTTGGCTGACGCCAAACCCCTCGCATCTGGTGGGTTGTCACAGATTCGAACTGTGGACCTACGGATTAAGAGTCCGCTGCTCTACCAACTGAGCTAACAACCCGGTGGTGGGTCGGGCGAGACTCGAACTCGCGACCAACGGATTAAAAGTCCGCTGCTCTACCGACTGAGCTACCGACCCGGAGAGAGGCGCGATTATGTCAGGAAATTGAAATGACGGTCAACGCGGGAGTCAGTAAGTCACGGTTTTCGGCTTGCCGGCAGCGGGCTTGGCCTTGTTGGCCGGAGCGGTCTTGCTGGCCTCCGCAGGGGCAGCCTCGGGCTTGCTGAAGGTGACTTCCTTGAGGGGAGACGGCGCGGTGGCTTCCGGCTTGCCGCCGGCCAACTGGGTGTTCTTGGCCTTGTACTCGTCCATGAAGGCCAGCACCTTGTTCATGCGCACCTGGCCGGGGATGAACATGACGATCTCGCCTTCGGGATCATAGATGTAGGACGTGGGGTAGAAATCCACCGGACCCACCTGGCGGAAGGGGCTGTCCGGATTGCGCCGGGCGCCGCCTGCCACGATGGAGTGGAAGTCCAGGCTGTGCCGGCTGGCGGCGTCGCGCACCACGTTCTCGTCGGGGCCGTAGTCCAGGCCGATGCCGATGACCACGAAGTCCTTGCGCTTGTTGAGTTCGTTGAGGGCGGGCACTTCAACCCAGCAGAGGGGACACCAGGGCGCCCAGAAGTTCACCAGCACCCACTTGCCCTTGAAATCGGACAGTTTGACGGCCTTGCCGTTGATGTCGGTGAACTCGAAGTTGATGGCCTTGGTCGCCTCGGCAAAGGCAATGGGGGAAGTCGTGAACCATACGGCCAATCCGACCAGCAACGCACCCAGCACCTTACGCATTCACGTTCCTTTCCATCTCGCCGCGCGGCCATGCCCGCGCTCTGATTATCGGCGCCTCGTCCGGGGCCTTTAATAGAACATTCGGATCAGGCTTCACGCATCATCAAATAATACTGGATTTTCATCGTGACGGCCGCGCCGACGACGATGCCGAAGAAAACAATGAAGGAACTGATGGAAAGTGTCGACACCCCGGTCACCGCCTGGCCGATGGTGCAGCCCATGGCGGTGATGCCACCGAAGCCCATGAGCACGGCGCCGATCAGGTGGCGGAACATGTCCTGGGGGGAGTTGAAGTATTCCCAGCGGAAGGAGCGGTTGAACACCGAGTAGAGGAAGGACCCCACCACCACGCCGAACACGCTGGCCACCCCGAAGGTGATGTGCTTGTCACGCCAGTAGGCCCACAGGTCCATGGTGTAGGACAGGGGCCCCACGAAGGTCATGGACTCGGCCAGGTGGGAATCGGTGCCCAGGAAGGTGAGCTCCATGGTTTCCGGATTTTCGCCGAAGCCCAGGTAGCCGGTGACGTACCAGCCGGCGGTGACCACCCCCCCGACCACCAGCCCGGCGAGCAGGTTGTCCCGACTCTCGCGGAACTCCTTGCTGGCGAAGACGAAGGCCAGGATCGCCAGGGCCAGCACCAGGCCCACGGACAATTGGGACATCTTGTCGGCCATGCCCATCATGCTGGGCAGGGTTTGCAGACCGTCCAGGTGAATGGTCACCGGTTCGGCGCGCAGCACTGCATCGACGAAGGCCCGCAGGATGCCGTTCATGGTCACCAGGGCGGTGTAGCCCAGGAACAGGAAAACCACCACCGATTTCAGGTTGCCTCCCCCCAGGCGCACCAGGGTGCGCTGGCCACACCCCCCGGCCAGGGTCATGCCCACGCCGAAGGTGAGGCCGCCCACCAGAGCCGCCAGCCAGTGGATGGTCCCCCGGGTGTAGTAGGTCTGGCCCACGTCCAGATAACCGAAATAAATGAGGAGATTGGTGCCCAGGATGGCCAGGCCGATGCCCAGGAGCCAGGCCCGCATGCGCCCCCAGTCACCCATGTTCACCACATCCGACACGGCGCCCATGGTGCAGAAGCTGGTCTTGTTGGCCATGTAGCCGAAGATCAGCGCCAGAAAGAAGCCCAGCCAGGCGACGACCAGTGCCGGGTTTTCCACGTTGTCCATCCTGCGGTCTCCTCTCGATGGAACGTCATTTGTGGGGCGGGATTATTCGTTGCATGGCCCCGACATGCAATCAATCCTTCACATTCAGGGCGAATACCGGGTGGGGTCAGCCAAGCCGGCCTGTTCGAACCCCTGCCGGCGCAGGCGGCAGGAATCGCAGCGGCCACAGGCCAGACCACTGACGCTGGCCTGGTAGCAGGACACGGTGAGGCCGTAATCCACGCCCAGATCCATGCCCAGGCGGACGATCTGGGCCTTGGTCAGATCGATCAGGGGAGCTGCGATGCGGATGGGGTGGCCATCCACGGCCCGCTTGGTGGCCACGTCGGCCAGGGACTGGAAAGCCTGGACGAAGGCGGGCCGGCAGTCCGGATAGCCTGAGTAATCCAGGGCGTTGACGCCGATGTGGATGCTGTCGGCATCCAGCACCTCGGCCCAGCCCAGGGCCAGGGAAAGCATAATGGTGTTGCGCGCCGGCACGTAGGTCACCGGGATGCCCTGGGAGGGTGTCTCGGGCACCGCCACGCTGGCGTCGGTCAGGGCCGATCCGGCAAAGCCGCCCATGTCCAGACGCATGATGCGATGCTCCACGGCCCCCAGGGAGCCGGCAACGGCCCGGGCGGCATCCAGTTCCGCATGGTGCCGCTGGCCGTAGTCCAGGCTCAGGGCGTGGCACTCCAGACCCTCCCGGCGGGCCAGGGCCAGCACCGTGGCGGAATCCAGGCCGCCGGACAGGAGCACCACGGCCCGTCCGCTCATCGCTCCCGCTCCTCACCCCAGAGCAATTTGTGCAACTGGACCTGGACACGCACCGGCAGGCCGTCGCGCAGCACCCATTCGGCCAGTTGGGCCGCTGCCAGGGAATTCCATACCGGAGAGAACAGCACCGGGCAGCGCCGGGCCAGATCATGGCGGGCCAACACCTCCCGGGCCCACAGGTAATCCCCTTCGTCGCACAGCACGAACTTCACCTCGTCCCGGGGCGTCAGCGCCTCCAGGTTGGACCACAGGTTGCGTTCGACCTCCCCGGACCCCGGGGTCTTCACGTCCAGGATGCGCGCCACCCGGCCATCCACGGCACCGATGTCCACGGCACCGCTGGTCTCCAGGGATACGTCCAGACCCCGATCGCACAGGGCGGCCAGCAGAGCCAGGCAGGGTTTCTGGGCCAGGGGCTCGCCACCCGTCACACAGACGTGGCGGACCCGGGGGTCGGCGGCCCGGGCCAGCAGGTCGTCCAGCCCCATCCACTCCCCGCCCTGGAAGGCATGCGCCGTGTCACAGTATCCGCAGCGCAGGGGACAGCCGGTGAGGCGGATGAACAGGGTGGGCAAGCCCACCCGGCTGGCTTCCCCCTGAAGGGAGAAGAAGAGCTCCGAGACGCGCAGGCGGGTGTTCGGACTGGCCATCTACTTCAGGGTGGCCAGCAGTTTCCTGCCGTTGTCGGCGGCCTTGCTCTGGGGATGCTTGGCGATGAGCACATCCAGGGTGGCCTTGGCCGCCTCGGTCTCCTCCATCTGGGCCTGGGTGCGGGCCAGGGACAGCAGGGCGTCGGGCACCTTGGGGCTGTTGGGAAAATCCTTCAACAGTTTCTGGTAGGCGGCGGCGGCGCTCTTGAAATCCCCCAGCCCCACGTGGGAAAAGCCCGTCCAATACAGGGCGTTGGCCGCCAGTGGCCCGCTGGGGTATTGCTTGAGGAAGGTCTGGAAGGCGGCCACCGCATCCTTGTACCTGGCGCCCTTCACCTGGGCATGGGCGGCCTCGTAGGCCCGGGCCTCGGCTTCACTGTCCACGGCCACGGCGGGGGGAGCCGGGGGCACCAGGGTCTGGGCCACTTGCAGGCGCATGGCGTCCGGCGGCGGTGCCACCGGCCGGCTGGCCAGTTCCTTGAGCCGGCCGTCCAGGTCGGCGAACAGGTCCTTGACCCGTTTGTCGGCACTGTCCAGCTTGAAGGACTGTTCCTCCTGTCCGCCGCGCAGGCGGGCCACCTCGGCCTTGAGGGCCTCCACCTGGTTGAGCAGGTTGAGCAGGCCCTGATTCTGCAACTGGGCCTCCAGGCGGGCGATCCGTTCCTCCTGGGCGGCCAGGGCACGGCGCAGTTCTACGTTCTGGGCCAGTGCCTCTTCGGCCGGTCCGGCCAGAGCCGAGCCGGCCAGCAGGGCGGCCAGCAGGAGGGCGGGGGCGGTGGGTTTCATTCGCCCTGGTAGAGGATCTCGGCCCGGCGGTTCTGCTTCCAGGCGTCCTCATCATGGCCTTCAGCGACCGGCTTTTCCTCCCCCAGGGACACCGCTTCGATCTGGGCATCGGGAACGCCCAGCAGATTGAGGGCCTTGTACACGCTCTCGGAACGGCGCTGGCCCAGGGCCAGGTTGTACTCCCGGCTGCCCCGTTCATCGGCGTGGCCCTGCAGGATGGCCTTGGCGTCCTTGGTCTGCTTCAGGTACTGGGCGTGGGCTTCCAGCAGGCTCCGGTACTCGTCGCGGATGGCGGCACTGTCGTAATCGAACAGGATGCGCCGCTGGATCAGGGGGCTGGCCGGATTCTTCGGATCCAGGATGGGTCCGGCGGCAGCGGCTCCCGCCCCCCCCGCCGCCGCCCCGGAGGGCAGGGGCTTGCCGTCCGGTCCCAGGACCACAGGCCCGGAGCCCCCCAGAGTCTTGACCTCGGCCTCAGGGGCGGCCAGGGCCTGGGTGGTCACCTTGCCCGGGTCAGCCGGCGTTGCACCAGCCGTGTTGCCGACTTCCGCCGACGCGCTCTTGGCCGCCTGGGCGGCGGCCTCGGCGGCCGCCTTCTCGGCGGCAGCCTTTTCGGCAGCCACCGGGTCCGTAGCCTTGGCGGCCCGATCCTCGATGCTGGCCTCCTGACTGGGCGTCTGGGCGCAGCCGGTGACCAGCAGGGCCAGGAGCAGGGCCGTCAGGGGGGCGATGGGGGTGGATTTCATGAAGTGTCCTCGCTGATCGTTATCCAGGGTTCAAGGGGTCAGGGTTCCCAAGCGGGTTCCCGCAGATCGCCGCTCTGGGACAGGCGCTGGCGCACCCGGCCATCCACGCTCACGGTGGCCAGCACGCCCCGGCCGTTGACCAGGGTGGCGTAGAGAAGCATGCGACCGTTGGCGGCAAAGCTGGGAGATTCGTCAAAGGTGGTATCCGTGAGCACCTGCATCTGGCCGTTGGCCAGATCCATGGCCGCCACATGGAAGCGCCCATCCCGCCGGTGCACGAAAGCCAGGGTCTTGCCATCCGGGGAAAGGGCCGGCGAGACGTTGTAGCTGCCCTCGAAGGTCACCCGGCTCACCTGGCCCTCGGGCAGGGAGGCTTTGTAGATCTGGGGCGTCCCCCCCCGGTCGGAGGTGAAATACAGCCAGCGGCCGTCCGGGCTGAACACGGGTTCCGTGTCCAGGGCACCGCCCCGGGTGAAGCGGGTGGCCTCGCCAGTGTCCAGGTTGAGCAGGTAAATCTGGGACGTTTCGTCCTTGGACAGGGTCACGGCCAGCCGCTTGCCGTCCGGTGACCAGGCCGGCGCCGAGTTGGAACCCCGGAAGCGGGCCACCGCCCGGCGGCTGCCATCGGCCAGGTTCTGCACGTAGACCACCGGTTTCTTGTCTTCGAAGGAAACGTAGGCCAACCGCTGACCATCCGGGGACCAGGCCGGGGAGATGAGAGGCTCGGCGGAGGCGGCCACGGTGATGGCGTTCTGGGTGTCCGCGTCGGCGACCTGGAGTTCATAACGGCCGTTGCGCTTGAGGATGTAGGCGATGCGCCCGGAATAACTGCCTGGCTCCCCGAGCAGTTTCTCGTGGACCAGATCGGCGATCTTGTGGGCCACTGCGCGCACCCCGCCCGGGGTGGTGGTGTAGGCCAGGGCCGCCAACTGGGTCTGGCGCACGGCATCGAACAGCCAGAAGCGGACCTCCACCTTGCCACCGGCAGCGGGCAGCACCTGCCCCATGACCACGGCGTCGGCACCTTTGCCTTTCCAGGTTGCCAGAACCAGGCCGGCGGGCTCCGCCGGGGAGACGGCCCCCCCTTCCTCCACCAGCTTGAAGTACCCGCTGCGCCCCAGATCGGAAGCCACCACCAGAGCCGGATTGACGGCCTCCACCCCGCTGACGCCGAAGGGCAGGATGGCAACGGGGATGCGGTTGGCGGCCCCTCCCACGATCTCGATGGTCATGGCCGCCAGGGCGGGAAAGGCGGCGAGGAACAGGAAGGGGATCAGGATCAGGCGGCGGATCATGGCGACGTGCGGCGGCTATGGGGCAATCTTATCAGCAATGTTCAGAGGGGGGCCCCGCCCTCCTCCTGGGGCCGGAATTTCAGGGTGAGGCCATCGCGGAACACGGCGGCGGCCTCCTTCTCGCCGGGCAGGGGCAGGGGTGAGGCCTTGAGGATGGCCCGCTCCACTTCGGAATCGTAGGCAGGCTGGCCACTGCTCTTCACCAGGGTCACCCGGGCCACCTCCCCGTTGGGCAGCAAAGTGACCTGAAACACGGCCTCCGGGTTCCCGGTGAGTTTGGCCGGATTGCGCACATAGGCCAGAATCTTGGCCTGGATGCGATGCTTGAAATCATTGATGACCTTGACCTGGCGGCTGGCCCGGGCCCGCTCCTGAATGGCCCGCAACTGGGCGCCTTCGGCGTCCAGATCGTCCTGCATCTGGCGGGCCAGCTCCTGTTCCATCTGGCGGCGTGCCAGATCCTTCTTCTCCTTTTCCTTCCTGTCCTGCTCCAGCTTTTCCCGGTTCAGGCGCTCCTTCTCCAGTCGATCCTGTTCCAGGCGGGCCTGCTCGGCCTTCTCCTTGTCCTTCCTTTCCTGTTCCAGCCGGGCCTTCTCGGCGGCCAACCGGGCAGCCTCCTCCTTGCGCGCCTTCTCCAAGGCGATGTCAGCCCGGCTGGGAAGTTTTTCCACCACCGGCGGCGGTGGCGGCAGGGGTGCCGGTTCCACCAGGGGCTCGGGAGGGGGGGGCGGCGGCAGAAGTTCCGGCAGGGCGGCCCACAAATCGGCCTCCACGGGCAGAGCGGGCGGGTTCTTCCAGGACACCCCGAACACCAGGGCGGCCAGGAACAGGCCATGGACCAGCAGGGCCAGCCCCCCGGAGGAGTAATGCTGGTAGCGGGGCGCGGCGTGCATGCAGGCCTCAGGGCTGGGCGGGCTTCACCAGCAGGCCCACCCGGGCCACACCCAGTCTCTGGAGATCGTCCATGACCTTCATGACCGCCTCGTAGCGCACGCTGCGGTCGGCGGAAATGACCACCGGCTGGCCGGGACGCAGGGCCAGCCGGGCCCGCACGGCGGCCTCCAGGCCGGCTTCCGGCACGCTCTCGCCCAGGTCCGTCTCGTTGCGGTCCCGCAGCAGCAGGCTGCCGTCGGCCCGGACCACCACTTCCAGGGGGGCGGCCGGGGCGGCGGCACTCTTGCCCACGCTGGGCAGTTCCACCTGGGTCGGATTGATGAAGGGGGCGGTGACCATGAAGATCACCAGCAGCACCAGCATCACGTCGATGTAGGGCACCACGTTGATCTGGTTCATGGCCTTGCGGCCCCGGCGGGGGATCATGAGCGGGCCGCTTCCTGTTGCAGGACGTTGGAGAACTCCTCCATGAACACGTCGTGGCGGTTGGCCAGGCGGTCGATGTCATGGGTGAAGCGGTTGTAGGCGATGACCGCCGGGATGGCGGCGAACAGGCCGATGGCCGTGGCGATGAGGGCTTCGGCGATGCCCGGGGCCACCTGGGCCAGAGTGGCCTGGGCCACGCTGGACAGGCCCAGGAAGGCGTTCATGATGCCCCACACGGTGCCGAACAGGCCCACGTAGGGGGACACGGAACCCACCGTGGCCAGGAAGGGCAAGTAGGCCTCGATCTCGTCCATCTCCCGCTGGTAGGCGGCACGCATGGCCCGCCGAGCGCTCTCCACCACGGCCTGGGGGGCCACCGTAAGCTGGCGCTTGCCGCGGAATTCCTTGAGGCCGGCGCGGAACACTTCCTCCAGGCTGCTGCGCCGGCCTTCCTCCTGGCTGCGCTTGACGATCTCGGCATGGCCGCCGCCCCAGAACTCCCGTTCGAAGTCCTGGGTCTGCCGCCATTCCCGGCGCAGCAGGAACCATTTTTCGAAGATCAGCCACCAGGAGGCCACGGAGGCGAACAGCAGCACCAGCATGACCCCCTTCACCACCCAACTGGCCTGGGCGATGAGGGAAAGGACCGACATGTCCTGGGTGAGGGCGATATCCATCAGTTTCCGTTCTCGAAGGCTTGCATCACGAATTCGGGGATCCGGGCCGGGCGGAAACCGTCCTGCTTCACGCAGACGGCCTTGACCACGGCATCCAGCAGCACGTCCTCCCCCCGCTTGACCTGCTGGGACATGGTCAGGGTGACCCGGTTCAGGGCCAGGAGTTCACAGTGCACGGTAAGCCGGTCGTTGAAGCGGGCCGGGCGCAGATATTCGGCCTCCACCCGGCGCACCACGAACAGGACCCCGGCTTCTTCCGCCAGCCGGTCCTGCTCCAGGCCCAGGGCGGACAGCCACTCGGTGCGGGCCCGCTCCATGAACTTCAGGTAGTTGGCGTAATAGACCACGCCGCCGGCATCCGTGTCTTCCCAATAGACCCGGACGGGCCAGTCGAATCCGGCTGAAGGGGGGGCTTCCTGGTGTTCCATGTTCCTAGTCCTATGTCATCAGCCCACCACCGGCGGCCAACCGGGTTGGCTCACTCGAACAGCTCCGGCTCGCTGCCCGGCTGGATGAAGCCGAAGTGCCGCCAGGCCAGGGGCTGGGCCACCCGGCCCCGGGGGGTGCGGGCCAGGAAGCCCTGCTGGATCAGGTAGGGCTCCAGCACGTCCTCGATGGTGTCGGCCGCCTCGCCGATGGCCGCCGCCAGGTTTTCCAGGCCCACCGGCCCGCCGGCGAACTTCTCCAGCATGGCGGTGAGCATCTTGCGGTCCATCACGTCCAGGCCGGCGTGGTCCACTTCCAGCATCTTCAAGGCGGCGTCGGCCACCTGGGCGTCAACCTTGCCCCCCGCCTTCACCTCGGCGTAGTCCCGGACCCGGCGCAGCAGGCGGTTGGCGATGCGCGGCGTGCCCCGGGAGCGGCGGGCGATCTCCACCGCCCCCTCCGGGCTGGTGTCCACCCCCAGGAGCCGGGCCGAGCGGGTGACGATGGTGGCCAGTTCCTCCGGGGTGTAGAACTCCAGCCGGGCGACGATGCCGAAGCGGTCGCGCAGGGGGTTGGTGAGCATGCCGGCCCGGGTGGTGGCGCCTACCAGGGTGAAGGGCGGCAGGTCCAGCTTCACCGAGCGGGCCGCCGGGCCCTCGCCGATCATGATGTCCAGTTGGTAGTCCTCCAGGGCCGGGTAGAGGATTTCCTCCACCACGGGGGAGAGCCGGTGGATCTCGTCGATGAACAGGACGTCGTTGGGTTCCAGGTTGGTGAGCAGGGCCGCCAGGTCGCCGGCCCGCTCCAGCACCGGGCCGGAGGTGAGGCGCAGGTTGACGCCCATCTCCCGGGCGATGATGTGGGCCAGGGTGGTCTTGCCCAGGCCCGGAGGGCCGAACAGCAGCACGTGGTCCAGGGCCTCGCTGCGGTTGCGGGCAGCCTGGATGAAGATTTCCAGTTGTTCCCGGGCCCGGGCCTGGCCGATGTATTCGGACAGCCGCTGGGGACGCAAAGCCCGTTCCAGGGCTTCTTCCTCCCGGGAGGCGGGGGCGGGGGCGATGAGGCGGTCGGGTTCCAGCATGCTCATATCCCGAGGAAGGGGTTTTCGATGGTCATGCCATCCACCACCTGACCATGCCGCATGTCTTCGCTGTACAAGATCTTGCACCCGCCGGACAGGGCCGCTTCGACGATGAGGGAATCCCAGAAGGAAAACTGGCCGGCGGTGTGGCGCTTCATGGCGGAGAAGACGATGTCCGGCGACATCCGCACCACCCTGCCCCGGGCGTGGGCCTGGGCCGCCTCGGCGGCCACATCCCCGGGCAGGCCGAACTTCCGGGTCGCCGTGTTGTAGAACTCCTGAAGAACCTGGGTGCTGAGGGTGGCGTCGCCCGCCAGATACAAGGTCTGGATGAGCTCCATGGCCCGCTGCCGCTTGGCGGGGGCCAGGGGATCCACCAGATACACGAAGACGTTGGTATCGATGAAGGCCGTCACTTGCGATCCCAGCGGGCCATGCGTTCCTCGTAGAGTTCCTCCCGGTTCCATTTGTAATCCGGCGGAACCACGGCTTTTCGGGCCAGTTCGTCGGAAAGCCGATTGATCTCGGCCACCACTTTCATCCGCTCCTCCCGTTCCGCGTCGTCACTTCTGGCCACATAGGTTTCCAGGTATTCCCGGACCATGGCGTTCACCGAAGTGTCGTGCTGGACCGCGTAGAGGCGGCATTTCTTGAGAAGATCGTCATCGATGCTCAAGGTCAGGTTGGCCATGGCAGGCTCCCGGTCAATCCGTTTTACACGTAACCAGTGTAGCACGGGTTACGTGTCGCCCCCTTCACTTCTTCGCCAGCAGCTTGAGGGCCTGGCGGATGGATTCCTCCAGGCTCAGGCCTTCCGGCAACTGCTTGATGGCCGGCAGGGCTTCCTTGTCGGAATAGCCCAGAGCCAGCAGGGCGTTGAGGGCGTCGGCGGCCACCCCGGCGGCGGTGGGGGCGCCACCGGGCCCGGTGGGCAGGGCGTCGGCCAGCTTGCCCTTGAGTTCCAGGAGCAGCCGTTCCGCCGTCTTCTTGCCGATGCCCGGCACCCGGGTCAGCCGGCCGGCGTCCTGCATGGCCACGCAGGAGGCCAGGTCGTCCACGCTCAGGCCGGAAAGCACCGCCAGGGCCAGCTTGGGCCCCACCCCGGAAATGCGGATCAGGGCCCGGAAGGCCTCCCGCTCCTTCAGGGTGAGGAAGCCGAACAGTTGCTGGGCGTCCTCCCGCACCACGAAATGGGTATGCAGGCTCACCCGTTCGCCGGTGGCGGGCAGGTTGCAGAAACTGCTCATGGGCACGTCCACTTCGTAGCCCACCCCCGCCGCCTCCACCAGAACCAGGGGCGGGTGTTTTTCCAGCAGGGTGCCGGTGATGCGTCCGATCATGTCCAGGCCTCCCAGGCCAGAATCGCCCCCAGGATCACCGGGTGCAGATGGGCGGCGGCGATGGTCTGGCGCAGGGCGGGCAACAGCCGGGCCGGCTCGGCGGCGTGGGCCGACAGGGTCCGCCCCGCCGCCAGGGCCGGCAGCACCGCCAGCAGCGAGAGCAGGGCCAAAGTGGGCAGCCAACCCGCCGCCACCAGCCCCAACAATGTCCCCGAGGACAGGGCCAGGATCAGCCAGTAGCCCCGGGCCGCCGTTTCCGGTTCCAGACGGGCCACCCAGTGGCGCTTACCGGCCAGGATGTCGGCGGCCCGGTCGGGGAACTGGTTGATGTAGAGGATGTTGGTCACCAGGAGGGCATAGGGCAGGCCCAACAGCCAGGGGCGCAGGGCAAGTTCCCCCCGCTGCACGAAATCGGCCCCGGCCACGATGAGCAGGAAACCCGCCGCCACGCACAGTTCCCCCAGGCCCCGGCTGTTGAGCTTGAGGGGCGGCGCCGAATAGGCCCAGCCGATGAGCAGCCCCGCCAGGCCGATCCCGAAGAGCCCGCCCCCCCGGGTGGCGATGAGCCACAGCCCGCCGGCCACGACGCCGCCGAACAGGGCCAGGGCCCAGGCCAGCATCTGCCGGGGCGTCATGACCCCGTTCTGGATGAAGCGGGAGCCGCCGGTGAAGGGAAACAGCCGGTCCACGTTGGCGGCATCGGCGCCGTTCAGGTGGTCGTAGTAGTCGTTGAACACGTTCACCCCGGCCTGGGCCGCCACGGCCAGCAGCAGGGTGAACAGGGCCAGGGGCCAGGAAAAACCCGCTTCCAGGGCGGTGGCGAAGCCCAGCAGGCAGCCGGCCAGGGCGATGGTCAGGAAGGCCGGCCGGGTGGCCAACAGATAGCGGAGCAACGGGTTGGCCAGGGCCGACGGCGTGGGCTCCAGGGGAGGAGCGGCCAGCTTGCTCACGACATCCGCCCCGCCCGCCGGCGCAGGCCGCTGCCCAGCCCGGCCAGCCCCATGCCGCCGTGGGCGTGGCAGATGGCGCAGGCCAGGGCATCGGCGGAGTCGGGCCGGGGTTCCCCGGGCAGATTGAGGAGCCGCTTGACCATGTGGATCACCTGTTGCTTGTCGGCGTGGCCATTGCCCACCACCGCCTGCTTCACCTGGAGGGCCGTGTATTCGAACACCGGCAGGCCGGCGGCGGTGAGGGCGGCGATGGCCGCTCCCCGGGCCTGGCCCAGCAACAGGGTGGACTGGGGATTGACGTTGACGAACACCTTTTCGATGGCCGCCGCGTCGGGCTTGAACTGAGCAATGGCTTCCGTCACCCCGTCGAAGATGATCTTGATCCGCCCGGGCAACTCCCCGGTCTCGGTGCGCACCACCCCACTGGCCACGTAGGAGAGCTTCTGGCCCGTCTTGTCGATGACGCCGTAGCCGGTGACGCGCAGACCCGGATCCAGGCCCAGAAGACGAAGGCGTGAGGGGGGAGGAGTGAGGGGTGAGGGGTAAACCATCTACTCCGGCACCCGGGACTTCTTGATCAGGCCTTGGAGGAGTTTGAATACGTGATCGACACGACTGATAAGCGCCTGTTCGGCCGTGCAGTAACCCAGTTCCCTTGCAATCACCAATTGAGTTTCCAATTCACTGAGTGAACCCCTCGCGATGACCAAGAACTGAGCGAGTTCTTTCGTACTTTCCCGGGCCGCGCCTTCCGCAATATTGCTGGGCACCGAGACCGCCGCCCGGCGCATTTGCCCCACCAGGCCATAGGTTTCCGACTTGGGAAATGAGGCAGTCAGGGCATAGATTTCCTTGACCAGCAGGATTGCCTCCTGCCAAGCCAGCAACCTGTGGTGTGCCCTCACTCCTCACTTCTTACCCCTCACTCCCCATTCCTCACTCGGGCAGGATCGCCGAGGTATAGACGTCCTGCACGTCGTCCAGGTCGTCCAGCATGTCCAGCATCTTCTGGAACTTGACCGCGTCGTCCCCGGCCACGTCGGTCTCGTTGAGGGCCTTCATGGTGATCTCGGCCACCACGGGCTTCAGGCCGGCGGCTTCCAGGGCTTCCTTCACGGTGGTCAGGTCGCCGGTGGGGGCGGTGAGCACCTCGATGGAACCGTCGTCGTTGCCCATCACGTCCTCGGCACCGGCTTCCAGGGCCACTTCCATGACCTGGTCCTCGTTGGCGCCGGGGGCCAGGATGATCTGGCCGCAGTGCTTGAACTGGAACACCACGGAACCGTCGGTGCCCAGGTTGCCGCCACACTTGGAGAAGGCGTGGCGCACGTCGGCCACGGTGCGCACCCGGTTGTCGGTGAGGCAATCGACGATGACCGCCGCGCCGCCGGGGCCGTAGCCTTCATAGCGGATTTCTTCGTAGCTCACGCCTTCCAGTTCGCCGGTGCCCTTCTTCACGGCCCGCTCGATGTTGTCGTTGGGCATGTTTTCGCCCTTGGCCTTGTCGATGGCCAGGCGCAGACGGGGGTTGAAGCTGGGGTCGCCGCCGCCCATCTTGGCGGCCACGGTGATTTCCTTGGCGTAACGGGAGAAGATCTTGCCCCGCTTCTCATCCTGGCGACCCTTGCGGTGCTGGATGTTCGCCCACTTTGAATGTCCGGCCATGGTTCTGCTTCCTGCTGAAAAATGGCGGGATTTTACACCGGGGCCGGTCCGCCCACCCCCTCGATGAGCATGGCGTCGCCATAGCTGAAGAAACGATAGCGTTCCGCCACCGCATGGCCATAGGCCCGGCGCAGCAGGTCCGATCCGCCAAAGGCAGAAACCAGCATCAACAGGGTGGAGCGGGGCAGGTGGAAATTGGTGAGCAGGCGCTGCACCACCCGGAAGCGGTAGCCGGGGGTGATGAACAGGTCCGTCTCCTCCTCCCCCGCCTGGAGTTCGCCGCTGCGCGCGGCGGATTCCAGGGCCCGCAGGCTGGTGGTGCCCACGGCGCAGACCCGTCCGCCCCGGGCCCGGGCCGCGGCGATGGCCGCCACGGTGGCCTCGGGCACCCGGTAGCGCTCGCTGTGCATCTTGTGCTCCGCCAGGTCTTCCACCCGCACCGGCTGGAAGGTGCCGGCCCCCACGTGGAGGGTCACGTAGGCGGTTTCCACGCCCCGCTCCGCCAGGCGGGCCAGCATGGCCTCGTCGAAATGCAGGCCGGCGGTGGGGGCCGCCACCGCCCCCGGATCCCGGGCATAGACAGTCTGGTAGCGCTGGTCGTCGGCCGCTTCCGCCGCCCGGGTCATGTAGGGCGGCAGGGGCATTTCGCCCCAGGCATCCAGCCAGTCCAGCACCGTGCGGGACGGATCGAAGGCCAGGCGCACCATGTCCTCCACTTTCTCGATTACCAGGGCCTGGCATTCGCTGCCGAAGGTCAGCACCGCCCCGGGCTTGGGCGCCTTGCTGGCGCGGATGAAGGCCAGGGCCTGGTGGTCGTCCAGCACCCGTTCCACCAGGGCCTCGATGCGCCCCCCCGTCTCCTTCACCCCCCGCAGGCGGGCCTTGATGACCCGGGTATCGTTGAACACCAGCAGGTCGCCGGCCCCCAGCAGGTCCGGCAGGTGGGCGAACTGCCGGTCGGCAAAGCCACCGGCCGGCCCATTGACGTGCAGCAACCGGCTGCCGGTGCGTTCGGGCAGGGGATGGCGGGCGATGAGATCGTCCGGCAGGTGGTAGTCGAAGTCGCTGGTTTTCATGGCGGGCGCGGATTATACGTTGCCGCTCAAATGACCCTTCGGCGATAATGCGCGCCCCTGCCGCCCGGCAGGCCGCAAATCAGCAAGTTGCCCCGATGGCGGAATCGGTAGACGCACGGGATTCAAAATCCCGCGCCGCAAGGCGTGCCAGTTCGAGTCTGGCTCGGGGCACCAGTCCATCCGCGAGTGGCTCGTTTGACTTGTTCTTCCCGGCTTCGGCCAGCCTATGTCTTCCATCGTTCGGGCCTTCGTCGGCCTCGTCAGCAGGCCGGGGGACGTGCGCCGGTAGGCGGAGCGTCCCCTACGCTGGTTTGGGCCTTTACTCGTAGTGCGACCAAATGCGGAGCACACGGACAACACGCCTTTTGGCAACTACCTCGTAGACCAAACGGTGCGGCGAAGACCTTCGCGTTGATGCAGGAAGTGATCGATGGCGCACAAAGAGGCCCAATCAGGAAAGGAAGAAGCCACACGCCCCTCCCCCCGCACCACCAGACGTACGGATCACGAATCCGGCGGTTCAGCAGATTGTGTCGACGTGTGCAGCATACTGCCTGCCCACACAAACCCTAACGCCTTTTCCTACCATACCGGAGCCCCACCCTGGGTAAGACTCGTTAACTTCCGCGCGTAGACGCCGGATTGATATCGAGGAGTATCCCCGTGGGACAAGATGCACCCTACTGCCGCAGATGGGAAACTTCCAGTCGCGCGCCCCCTCGTCCCAAGTTCATCACGCCTCCTAACTTCCCTACTATTCCCGATGGACAGCATCCGATGGGTAATCCATGTGTACAGCTCTTACCTTAGCTAGAAAGGTGCCGAACAGGCAGATGCGCTGCAAAATACCGTGCATGCCAAAGCGAGCAAGAGCGGGAAGAACCCGCGTGCCGGGTGGTGTGGGGAGGGCCGGTTGAAAGCCGACCCTTACCCGATTTGCCCGGGCTGGGCCGCCAGAGGTTGTTTGACTTGTACTGGCAAGTGAAGAAGACTAGTTAAATGACTAGTGCGATGGAGATGGTGATGCATACGTGGCCAGTTCAGGATGCAAAAGCACGTTTCAGCGAGTTCTTGGATGCTTGCCTGCACGAAGGACCACAGATGGTGACACGACGAGGCGCAGAAGCCGCCGTGCTCATTCCTGTGGACGAGTGGCGCAGGCTCCAGTCGGCGGCGCGCCCCTCGCTCAAGCAGCTCCTGCTGTATGAGGATGCTCGGACAGACCTGACGCTGCCTGCACGTGGCCAGGCCTCGCGCCGCAAGGTGGAGCCCATGCTGTGACGCGGAAGTTCCTGTTGGACACCAACGTGGTTTCCGAACTCCGCAGGCAACGCCCGCACGGCGGCGTGGTGGCCTGGCTGCAATCGTTGGATGATGCTCAGCTCTATTTGTCCGCAGTGACCCTGGGTGAGATTCAAGCCGGCATTGAGCTGACGCGAGAACAAGATGCCAGCAAAGCGCAAGAGTTTGAAGGCTGGCTTGAACTGGTTGCCGGCAGCTACAACGTGCTGCCGATGGATGCGGCAACCTTCAGAGCATGGGCGCGATTGATGCACAGGAAGTCCGGTACGCTTTATGAGGATGCAATGATTGCCGCGACAGCCCAAGTGCACGGACTGACCGTTGCAACGCGAAACGTCAGCGATTTCAATGCTTTGGGGCTGGAAGTATTCAATCCATTTGCCTCGGCATAGGCATGTAGTGCCTGAGGGCTAATCGAGATAGGAAGAAGCCTCACGGCCCCTCCCTCCCACACCACCGGACGAACGGATCACATATCCAGCACGCTGAGGACAGTAAATGTGTATTTGAAAAGTTTGGACATACGGTTCTTTCTTATGAGACCCAACGTTCGCCATAACCGGCGTGCAAAAGCAGAGCGGAGCGGCGCTTTTGCGCGTCCGAGTTGATGGCGTTGTTAGGTCCAAAGCGATGCACGGTTATCTACCACCAACGGACAGCAGTTGGCGCAATTCCGTACGGTAATTGTTTGCAAGAAAAGAGAATGTGATTTCTCTATCGATATCTTTGGCGGCTGCTTCAAGTTGAGAAGTCTTTGCATTCTCTTTAGCCATTAATAAATTGTTTTTCAAATCGTCGAATTCTTTTTTGGCTCTATCGGCTGACAGAGTTCTAAGAATTGCTGTCTTTAGTGCTTGTGCGCGTGAAATATCGTAATAAAGATCGAAGCCATATGACTTTCTAAGCTCGGAGTTCTGCAGGAGAGCGGCGGCCTCACGTAGGGGAGATAATGCATCAGCCTCAATTTCTGAAATGTACCCAGAGGCCTTAGACGACTTTTCAGAGGACGACAGATCTCGCCACTCTCGGGCAACTGTCTCTAGAGTCGACACGCCAAGAACATTGAGAGGCGATAAACGCTGGTCTAGCCCAACCAACTCCGACTGATTTGCCGACCATGCAGCCTTTAGTTTTTTCTGGGAATCCCGAAGCCGTATTGTCCACTCCCGATCAGAATCTTGAGGCGGATTCTTTGAGGCTTTAATAACTGTTCTTGCTAGCTGATTTGCGTTCTTGCTATCTGCTGGTGCCTTTTCATATGCGGCTTTTGCTTTTTCGTAAGAGAGCAACAGGTAGTTATTGTCCCAATCATCAGACAGTCGGAAGCTCTTAGGGCGCGCAAGGTTATAGTAGAAACGCGAAGATATTCTTAGCACCGAAGGGCGTTGATCCTCACTGGCAAGTTGATACGCTTTAACCATAATGGCGTCGCCATCCCGAGCAACAGATTCAAACTGTTGTTTGTCATTGTGCCCAAGTTGTGCGACATCCAAGTAGATTGCCGCCTTATCGAGAATGGCTTCAGTGAGAAATCGCTTACTTTGAATTTCTGAAAAGTAGCGAATCGCTTCGTCTGCCCAGAACATTGCGTTGGGTTTTAACGAACTGGCATTTTCCGTGGTTCGGTAGAGTCTGTTCAAATAAGAAAGAGCCTTCGAGACTTTTTCTGGGTCTTGTGTTTTCCTCTCTACAAGAGGCGCTTGTTTCCACGACAGCTCGAACTTATTTCTTGCGTCCAATAGCTGGGTTGGCAATTGAGTCTCAGGAGATATTGTCTTAGCTGATCGGGCAACTTCTGCCTCTGTAATCCATTTCTCCATACTTGAAGATAGGCCTATATGCTGCTGAGTAGCGGGGATTTCCTGTGCTGACCTGAAAACGGCGTAGCCAAAAGACAGGCAGCCAGCAAACACTAGAGCTAGCGCAGCGAATCGCCAGACTTCTTTCGATCGCCGAAAAAAAACGTAGGACAGACCGGCCAGCACTATCAACATCAGCGCAACGATTCCAAGGTTGCTAGATGCTGCTGCTTTGATGATATCTGGTAGGTTTTTCAGTATTTCTTGCATGGTCAGCCCTATGAGATCGGGTTACTGAGGATGGCCCTATTTGGGATAGGGAGAAGCCTCACGGCTCCCCCCTCCCACACCAACGGACGTACGGATCACGTATCCGGCGGTTCGGCAGATTAAGTCGATGCGCACAGC